>NZ_JACJFZ010000003.1:0-304551 GCF_014164735.1 Tessaracoccus sp. MC1756
AAGCCAGCCCAGACCCCACCCAGCCCGGCAGGCCCCACGACCGGGTCCGCCTCGACCACGTCGACACCCAAGGCGTCGTCACCCTGCGCCACGCCGGCCGCCTCCACCACATCGGCATCGGCCGCACCTACAAGGGAACCTGCATCAAACTCCTCATCCAGGACCTCGACATCACCATCATCAACGCCACCACCGGCGAGATCCTGCGCGAGCTCACCCTCGACCCCCACAAGGACTATCAACCCATCGACCCGAAAAAGAAGAAGCCTGAACCCTCACAATGAGGGTTCAGGCTATTCCGATGTCCTGAGACATCACACTGGTCGGGCTGACAGGATTTGAACCTGCGACCCCTTGACCCCCAGTCAAGTGCGCTACCAAGCTGCGCTACAGCCCGCCCGCTGCCGTGAGGCAACTCGGATAGCTTAGCGCCTCTCGCCGCGGTGCGCACATCGAGGCCGACCCGTACCGGAAATGCGCCGACTGGTTGACCAATTCCCCGGCGCGACATACGGGGCGGGGTATAGAATCGTGAGCATTCCTACTCATGGAGGTCTCAATGAAGAGGCTGCTCATCCTCGGTGGGGGCACCGCGGGCACGATGGTGGCCAACAAGCTGCGCGCCGTCCATCCGCCAGAGGAGCTCGCCATCACGGTGATCGACCGCGACAACGATCACCACTACCAGCCGGGCTACCTGTTCCTGCCGTTCGGCATCTACACCCCGGACAAGATCGTGGAGCCGCGCCGCCGGTACCTGCCACGCGACGTGGATCTCGTCCTCGGCGAGATCGACCACATTGCCATCGACAGCAGGACTGTGCTCCTCGCCGACGGTCGCGAACTGCCGTGGGACACCCTCGTCATCGCCACGGGCGTTCAGCCGAGACCGGACCTCACGCCCGGGGCGGACAGCCCTGACGTCCACCACTTCTACGATCTGCCCGCCTCCATCGCCCTGCGCGACGCCATGCGGGATTTCAGAGGCGGCCGCCTCGTCATCCACCTCACCGACATGCCCATCAAGTGCCCCGTCGCGCCGCTCGAGTTCACCTTCCTGGCCGACGGCTTCTTCCGGGACCGGAAGTCGCGACACAAGGTGGAGATCGTCTACGTGACCCCGCTCGACGGGGCGTTCACCAAGCCGGTCGCCTCCAGGGAGCTTGGGTCGATGTTCGCCGAACGCGACATCGCGTTGGAGACGGACTTCGCCGTCGAACGCGTCGACACCGACGCGAAGGAACTGGTCTCCTACGACGACCGGCGGATCCCCTACGACCTGTTGGTGTCCATCCCCCTGAATCTCGGCCCGGAGTACATCTCGCGTTCAGGCCTGGGGGACGAGCTCAACCTCGTGCCCTGCGACCAGCAGACCATGCGGGCGGATGCCCATCCGGACATCTTCGTGCTGGGCGACGGCGGCACCCTGCCGACATCGAAGGCCGGGTCGGTCGCGCATTTCTCGGTCGACGTGTTCATGGACAACTGGCCGCACTACCTGAAGGGCGAGCCCCTCCCCCACTCTTTCGACGGTCACGCGAACTGTTTCATCGAGACGGGCCACGGCAGGGGCATGTTGCTGGACTTCAACTACCAGACGCAGCCCTACACCGGCACCTTCCCCCTCCCGGTGGTCGGGCCGATGCGGCTGCTCGGCGAGTCGCGCTCGAACCACCTGGCCAAGCTCGCCTTCAGATGGGTCTACTGGCAGCTGCTCCTCAAGGGCCGGCCGCTGCCGTTCACCACGGACATGATGCTGCTCGGCAAGCGCCTCGAAGGCGACTCCGCCGGGCTCACCCTCACTCAGTGGGCACGCAAGAAGCTGCCCCTCGGCACCCGGAGTTGAAGGAGAATCCCGTGCCACGCACACGCATCGACGGCGGCCGCGTCATTGACGTCAACGACGAGGGCTTCCTCACAGACTACGAACAGTGGGACGACGACCTCGCCCGCGTCCTGGCAGGGTACGCCGGCCTCGACGCACTGACCGACGACCACTGGAAGGTGCTGCGCTTCCTGCGCAGCGACTACCCGGAGCGGCAGGAGACGGCGACCCTGCGCCGCACGTCGGTGGTCGGTGGCTTCGACATGAAGGAGCTGTTCCGTCTCTTCCCCGGCAAGCCGGCCAAGAAGATGTCCTATATCGCCGGGCTCCCCAAGCCCAAGGGCTGCGTCTAGAGAGGCCGTGCCATGACCGAGATCCTCGACCACCCGATCATCCCCGACTTCGGTCAGGTGACTGCCCGGCCCCCGTCGTCCGACGCCTCGACGGAGGGGAGGGCACGCCTGAAGCCGTCGGATTTCGCTGCCCCCGCGGTCGGGGCGGAGCCCGTAGGGCAGCCGCGCAAGATGTGCTTCATCGCCTCCAAGGGCAACCTCGACATGGCCTACCCCGCGCTCATCATGGCCAACGCGGCGTTGGGAGAGGGCATCGAGACCCACATCTTCTTCACGTTCTGGGGCTTCGACCTGGTGACCGAACGCACGATGGACAATCTGAAGTTCACCATGCTCGGCAACACCGCCATGCACCTGCCGATGGCGCCGTCGATGCCGGTGTGGTCCGGCATGGGCGCCATCCCCGGTATGACGCGGATGGCGACCAAGATGATGACCAAACAACTCGACGACCTGGAGATTCCAGGGGTGCGCGAGTTCCTCGACATCATCGTGGCGGCCGGAGGTCACCTGTGGGGCTGCAAACTCAGCTTCGACATGAACGGCCTGGTCATGTCCGACCTCTATGAAGGGGTGGAGGACGTGATCTCCGCCTCCGACTTCGTCGAACTCAGCGCTGGAGGTCAGATCATCTTCGTCTGAACCACGCCGGTGCGCAGTTCGTCGTCGATCCAGGCCAACGCCTCGGACAGTTCCTTGACGTGATGGCGTTGCTGGGTGGCGCCCATCAGCACGGAGGTGCGTCGCTGGGTGTTGTTCATGCCCTGGATGACGTAGATGATGTGACGTCGGCGCAATCGCCGCAGCGCGGTGTCGAGCGCGACGGCGCCGGACGCGTCGAGGATGCGCATCTGGTGACAGCGGATGATCACCGCCGCGGTGTGGTCCCCCAGGTCGTTGACCTCGTCGATGAACCGCTGCGCGTTGCCGTAGAACAGCGCGCCGTCGACCCGGAAGATGGCGACGGCATCGCGCAGGTGCTCCTGCTCCGCGTTCCAGTCCACGACGCCCTCCATCGTGGTGGTGGGCAGGTTCTGCCGGGCCACCACGGAGTAGGTGGCCATGTGCCGCAGGCTCATCACGGCAGCCATCAGGAGCCCCAGCAGCACGGCGGCCACCAGGTCCAGCAGGACGGTGGCGGCGAAGGTGAGCAGGAACGTGTTGCGGTCCGCCCTGGTGACGGTGAGCATCGTGCGGCCGAGGCGCAGGTTGATCATGCGCCCGGCGGTCACCAGGAGCACGCCGCCCAGCGCGGCCATCGGCACGGTCGCCACGATGGGTGCCAACAGCAACATGACGGCCAGCAGCATCACGGCGTGTGTGACCGACGACAGCCGGGTGCGGGCCCCGGCTCGGACGTTGACGGCGGTCCGGGCGATGGCGCCCGTGGCGGGCAGGCCACCGAAGAGTCCCGATGCGATGTTGGCCAGGCCCTGGCCCATCAGCTCGCGGTCCGGGTTCGTCGCAGTGAGATCCGGACGCATCCCGTCGGCGACCCTGGCGGACAGCAGCGACTCGAGCGCGGCCAGCGCCGCGATGGCGAGGGCCGGCCCGGCCAGGTCCTGCAGCATCCCCATGGTGAAGTCCGGCACCCGCGGTGAGGGGAGGCCGGTGGGCAGCGCCCCGATGGAGTCCACTGTGATGGGGAGCAGCACGATGGCGACCGTCGCGATGATGATGGAGATGAGCGCCAGCGGCCATTTCGGCACGTAGCGCAGGCCCACCAGGTGCAGCGCGATGACCGCGACGGCCAGTGCGAGGGGCTGCCAGGCGTGGCTCCAGTCGGCCTGCTGGATGGTCTGCCAGCCGGCGACCAGCGTGGATTCCGACGAGCCGCGTGGGGCGTCGAGGATGAGCGGTAGCTGCTGCAGCGCGATGATCACGCCGATGCCCATCGTGAACCCCTCGACCACGGGGAAGGGGATGAACTCCACGGATCTACCGACGGCCGTGATGGCCATGGCCACCACGATGATGCCGCCCATGATGGCGAGCAGTGGGATCACGCCGAGGCCGTACTTGGCGATGACCGGGAGCAGCACGACGGTCATGGCGCCCGTGGGGCCGGAGACCTGGAGGTGGGAACCGCCGAAGACGGCGGCGACGATGCCCGCGACGATGGCGGTGACGAGGCCGGCTGCGGCACCCGCCCCGGAGGCGACACCGAAGCCCAGAGCGAGCGGAAGCGCCACCACGCCGACGGTGATGCCGGCCACCAGGTCCTTCAGCCAGGAGTGCTTCAACCCGCCATAGTCCGCTGGCCCCGGCCAGAGGTTCCTCAGGTTGATGAAGTGTTCGCCCGCCAGCACTCGGTAGCGGCGTATCTGTTCCCTCGGCGTCAGGCGCTGAGGTTCAATCCGGAAATCCCGGTTTCCCATGTGGTAATCGCCTCCAGAGCGAAGCGTACTACTCCGAGCACCGGGATCCGATCTCCCGTCGGCTTGGTGTCAGACGCGGTCCTTGCGCTTCTCACGAGCACGGATCTGTACCTGGACGGGGGATCCCTCGAAGCCGAAGTCCTCCCGGAGGCGGCGCTCGATGTAGCGCACGTAGGTCTCGTCCATCTTGCCGCTGGTGAACAGCGCGAAGGTGGGCGGGCAGTTCTGCGCCTGGGTGCCGAACAGGATGCGCGGCTGCTTGCCGCTGCGCACGGGGTGCGGGTGGGCGGCCGAGAGCCGGCCGAGGAAGGCGTTGAGCTTGCCGGTGGAGATGCGCGACTCCCAGCCTGCGGCGGCCGTTTCGATGGCCTTGCCGAGCTTGTCGACGTTGCGGCCGGTCAGCGCGGAGATGTTCACCGTCGGTGCCCACTTCCACGCCTGCAGGTCGCGGTCGACCTCCCGTTCCAGGTAGTAGCGACGCTCCTCATCGGTGAGGTCCCACTTGTTGAAGGCGATGACCAGGGCGCGGCCGGATTCCTCGATGTTGCTGAGGATCCGCAGGTCCTGGTCTGACACCGGCTCCGAGGCGTCGACCACCATGATGCACACCTCGGCGCGTTCGATGGCGGCCTGGGTGCGCAGCGAGGCGTAGTACTCGTGGCCGGAGGCCTCCTTGACCCGCTTGCGGATGCCTGCGGTGTCGATGAGGCGGTACACCTGCCCGCTGATCTCGACGAGCTCGTCGACGGGGTCCACGGTGGTGCCGGACACGTCCGACACCACGACCCGCTTCTCCCCCGCCATCTTGTTCAGCAGCGAGGACTTGCCCACGTTCGGCTTGCCGACGATGGCGATCCGGCGGGGCCCGCCGATCTCCTCGTAGGTCTCGCGCGGGGCCTCAGGGATGGCGTCCAGCAGTGCGTCGAGCATGTCACCCGAGCCGCGACCGTGCAGGGCGGAGACCGGGAACGGCTCGCCCAGACCCAGGTTCCACATGCTGGCGGCCATGACCTCGTGACGCTGGTCGTCGACCTTGTTCGCGGCGAGCACGACAGGCTTCTGGGAGCGGCGCAGCACGCGGACCACCGCTTCGTCCTCATCCGTGGTGCCGACGGTGGCGTCGACGACGAAGAGCACCGCGTCTGCCAGCGAGATGGCCATCTCCGCCTGCTCCGCGATGGCGGCGGCCATTCCCGTCGCGTCGGAGATCCAACCGCCGGTGTCGACCAGCACGAACTCACGTCCGTTCCAGTTGGCGTCGTACGAGACGCGGTCACGCGTGACGCCAGGCTGGTCCTGGACCACGGCTTCCCGGCGACCGAGGATACGGTTGACCAGCGTCGACTTGCCGACGTTGGGTCGGCCGACAACGGCCACGATGGGCTTGACGGTCTCGGTCACGGGAGCCTCCTGAAGAGAGTGGGCAGCGCCCCAGCCTAGTCGAATCAGCTGGGCGGTGTGAGCGCGACGATTGCGTCGACCACTTCCGAGGGTGTCAGGAAGGTCGAATCGATGACCGTCACGCCCGCTGCGGCGTCGGTGAAGTTCGACACCGTGGAGTCATCGCGATCCCGGCGGAGCACCTGGTCGGTCACTTCCGCGGCGGTGGCCCTGCCCTCCACCTCGGCCGCGCGTCGGGCGACCCGGGCGGAGGGATCCGCCACCAGTAGCACCCGCACGTCCGCGTCAGGCGCCACGACGGTGGTGATGTCGCGGCCCTCGACGACGATGCGCCGGTCGTGCTGCGCGATGACGGTGCGCATCAGTTCCGTGAGCAACCGACGTACCTCGAGGTTGGTGGCGACCGTGGAGACGGCCGCGGAGATCCGCGGCTCGCGGATCTCGTCGGTGACGTCGTGACCGTTGATGTGGAACGTAGGCGACTCCGGGGTGGTTCCGCACACCAGCGCGGCCTCGGCGACGAGCCTGGCCACTGCGTCGACGTCGGCTCCCCCGGGATAGCGACGCAGGTACTCGGTGGTCGCCGCCCGGTACATGGCGCCGGTGTCGAGGTACCCCAGGCCCAGCCGTCGGGCCAGCAGTTTTGCGGTGGTGGACTTGCCGGAGCCGCTGGGCCCGTCGATGGCGATCAGCAGAGACATCAGACATTTCCTCCGTTGGATGACCACGCACCCCAGCCGCGCTCCAGCAGGGTGGCGCGGAGCTTCTCGGCGACCTCGCTCTCGACGGAGATCTGCAGGTAGCCGACCTCGCGGACCGGGTCGTGGGTGATTTCAAAGTCCTCGACGTTGAAACCCAGCTCGCCGATGTCGGTGAACAGGCGGCCCAGGGCGCGCGGTTCATCGGGGATCTCGACGGTGACCTTGAGCAGATCGAGAGGGTTCTGGCCGTGCTTGCCGAGCAGTGAATGGGCGCCGGTGCGCCCGATGGACAGGAAGTGCTCGAGGTCCTCGGGGTGATCCAGCACGCTGATGAGGTGCGCCAGGTCCGTGGCGACCTCCTCGAGTTCGTGGCGGACGGCGTCGGCGTTGGAGACGATGATCTGGCGCCACAGGGCCGGGTCCGAACCGGCGATGCGGGTGACGTCGCGGATCCCCTGGCCGGCGAGCCGCAGGTTGTCCGTGGGCACCTCACGGAGGTGGCTCGCGGTCAGGATGCTCATCAGATGCGGCACGTGACTGACCTGCGCCACCGCCTCGTCGTGCAGGTCCACCGGCATGGTGACGACGCGGGCCCCCACCTCCTGGGCGAGCTTCTCGATGCGGGCCACGTCCTCCGGCAGGTTCCCGTCCTGCGGGGTGACCACCCAGGTGCGGTCCTTGAAGAGGTCGCCTGATGCGGTGAGGGGGCCGGTGAACTGGGATCCGGCCATAGGGTGCGAGCCCACGTAGCGGCGATGCTCCGGAGCGAGCTTCACCACCGCCTCCAGGATGGGGGCCTTGACGGAGCCGACGTCGGTGATCACGGCGTGCGGGAACTTCTCGAGGGTCTCCGCCACGAGGCTGGGGATCACCTCTGGCGGGGTGGCGACCACCACGATGTCGGGGTTGTCGGTGGCCTCATCCGAGATGCGGCCGGCGCCGAGCCCCGCGGCCACCAGGGAATGGGCGGCCACGATGTCCCAGAGGATCACGTCGTAGCCGGCGCGCGTGAGTGCCAGCCCGAGCGAGGAGCCCACCAGGCCGGCGCCCAGGATCAGTACCGATTCAGCCACGGGCCACCTCGTCCCGGCTGAGGCGGCGGAAGGTGCGGCGCCTGGCCGCGCCGCGCTCCAGCACGGCGACCTCGAGCTGGTCCGAGTGCAGGGCGTTGCCGGCCAGCGCGACGGCGTCGCGCAGCGGTGCGTCGGGGGCGAAACCTGCCCGCACCACGTCGGCGACCCGTTCGGCGTCCCCGCCGATGACCGCGAGTTCCTGTTCGTCGGTGATCACGCCGTCGTAGCTGATCCGGTACAGCACGTCGCCGATGGGCTGCTCCCCCAGTTCAGCGACGATCAGCTCCACCTCATAGGGCTTCTCACCACCGGAGGCGAACGCGCCGCCCAGCAGCTGCGAGTAGGCGCCGGCCAGGCTGCGGCCCGTCACGTCACGGCGGTCATAGGAGTAGCCCCGCAGATCCGCGTGCCGGATCCCGGCGATCCGCAGCGTCTCGAACTCGTTGTACCGGCCGACCGCTGCGAAACCGATGCGGTCGTAGATCTCGGCGACCTTGTTCAGCGTCGTGGAGTGGTTCTCCGCCACCATCGCGATCCCACCGGCATAGCGCAGGACGACGACGGCGCGCCCCCGTGCGATGCCCTTGCGGGCGAACTCCGCCCTGTCCAACATCTGCTGCTCGGGACTGACATAGAACGGCAGGCTCACAGCGCGTACCCCCTCGGGCCGTCGGGACGCGCGGTGCGTGCCGCGACGATGGTGTGGGCGAGCTCCCGCACGCCCTCTTCGGACCAGCGGGCGACACCGGCGGCCGAGGCCCGCAACACGAGCGGAAAGATGCCCCGGGTGAGGTCGAGGCCGGAGGTCGCGGAGTCGTCGTCGGCCGCGTCGTACAGCGACTGCAGCAGTGCCGCGACGGCCGAACGCTCATCGGCGTCCGGGTCGTGCAGCTTCTTCAACGCCCCGCGGGCGAAGGCTGCGCCTGATCCGACGGAGCAGTACTGGTGCTCCTCGTAGCGGCCCCCGGTGGCGTCGTAGGAGAACATCCGGCCGCGTAGCGCGCGCTCGTCCCAGCCGACGAACAGGGGCAGCACCACCATGCCCTGCATCGCCTGGGGCAGGTTGGCCCGCAGCATGGAGCTGAGCCGGTTAGCCTTGCCGTCGAAACTCAGTTGCGTGCCTTCGACCTTCTCGAAGTGCTCCAACTCCACCTGGAACAACCGCACCAGTTCGACGGCCAGCCCCGCCACGCCCGCCACCCCGATGATCGACAGGTCATCGGCACCGAAGACCTTCTCGATGTCGCGCATGGCGATGGCGGTGCCCATGGTGGCGCGCCTGTCGCCCGCCATCACCACGCCGTCGCGGTAGCGGGCCGCCACAATCGTGGTGCCATGCACGGCAGGCATGGCGGCACCACCGGCGGCGGGGAGGGTCTCCGGCGCCACCTGCCTCAGGTACTCCATGAAGGAGGGGCTGTCCATCATCACCCTTCTATAGTGGCTGGCATGAAGCGAGTAGTGCCAATCATTGTCGATCTGGTCTGCGTACTGGTCTTCGCCGTGATCGGGCGGGCATCCCACGGCTTGGACCTGCTCGGCGTCCTCGCCACGGCGTGGCCGTTCCTGCTGGCCTGCCTCATCGCCTGGGCTGCGGTGGCGATGACCAAGTTGCCCTTCGCCGGCTGGCGGGAGGGGCTCATCGTGTGGAGCGTGACGCTCGTCGTGGGCATGGTACTGCGCATCGTTGCCGGCGACACAGCGGCCTGGGCGTTCGTCGTGGTGGCCGCGCTATTCCTGGCCGTCACCCTCATGGGTTGGCGCTTCGTCTGGAGACTGAGCCGCCACCGGAGCGCCCGCACCGCCTAGGTCCGCCGGGATGTTCGCCGGGCGAGGACCGGTGTAGTCGGGGCCGTAGGCGCCGGGGGCGGGCCGACGGCTGCGCATCGGCGCCTGCTGGTCCGGGGCCAGTCGTCGGGAGATCGCGAGGAACCCGGTGTGGCTCGACGTGCCGTGCCCTGGCCGGATGGCCAGACCCTCGGCGTGCCAGTCACGCACGGTCGTCTCGGTGAGCTGCGGCTCGGTGAAACCTCCGTGGGCGCGCAGGGTGTCGGCCACGCGACCCAGTTGGGTGGCGGTGGCCACGTAACACACCAGCACGCCGCCGGGGACGAGACGCTCCCCCACGGCCCCGATGCACTCCCAGGGGGCGAGCATGTCGAGGATGGCCCGGTCGATCTCGTCGTCCGTGATGGCCTCGACGAGGTCGCCGACGGTCACCCGCCAGCCGGGGTGGTCACCGCCGATGAAGTTGCGCACGTTGTTCTGGGCGACCTCGGCGAACTGCTCACGCCGCTCGTAGGAGTGCAGCGTGCCCTCGGGACCGATGGCCCGCAGCAGCGCCAGCGACAGCGCGCCGGAACCGACGCCGGCCTCCAGCACACGCGCGCCGGGGAAGATGTCGCCCCACATCACGATCTGCGCGGCTTCCTTGGGGTAGATGACCGCGGCGTCGCGCGGCATGGCCACCATGTAGTCGTGGAGCAGCGGCCGCAGCGCCAGGTACTGCATGCCGCCGGCCGACTTCACCACCACGCCCTCGGGCCCGCCGATCAGCTCGTCGTGGTGCACCGCCCCCTTGGTGGTGTGCCACGTCGCCCCCTCCTTGAGGAGGATCGACTTGCGGCGGCCCTTGTTGTCGGTGAGCGTCACGCGCTCGCCGGGCTGCAGGGGCCCTCTGTGAACTCCCGACAGGTTCATGCCAGTTCCTTCCGTGCCCGCCATACCTCGACGAGCCTCTCCCAGGTGATGCCGTCGAGCCCTTCGCCGATGTGCATACGACGGTGCTGCTCGAGCGGCACAGAAGGCACAGCGTAGACGACGGCGCCCGAGGCGAGCCCGGACAGGGTGCCCGGCACGGAGTCCTCCAGGATCACAACGTCCTTCGGCGAGACGCCCAGCCGCTCCATGGCGAGGAGGTATCCCTCCGGGTGCGGCTTGGTCTTCTCCACGTCGTCGGAGGTGACGATGAACGAGACATGCCTGGGCAACCGGTCGCGTGCTGCGTTGAGGACGGACCCGCTGCTGGCGGTGACGATCGCGCAGGGCACGCCCAACGCCGCCAGCTCCACGAGGAGTTCGCGCGAGCCGGGCAGGTACGGCAGGTCGCGCTGACGGAGGTGGTCGGCCACCCGCTGCAGGAGCGTCTCCAGCAGGCCGTCGATGTCGTCTGAGCCGATGGCCTCGGCGATCATCGCGGCGGAGAGTCGTGCGTCCTGGCCTGTCATCGACTCCCACTGCTCGGTGGTGAACGTCACCCCGTGCTCGGCGAGCATCTGACGCTCGATCTCCTGCCACACGGGCTCGGTGTTGACCAACGTCCCGTCGAAGTCCCAGAGGACGGCCTTCGGCTCAGCCTGCATTGAAGTACTTCGCTTCCGGGTGGTGCACGACGATGGCATCAGTCGACTGCTCAGGGTGCAACTGCAGTTCCTCGCTCAGCTCGACGCCGATCCGCTCCGGCTCCAAGAGCTCCACGAGCTTGGCGCGGTCCTCCAGGTCCGGGCAGGCGGGGTAGCCGAAGGAGTAGCGCGAGCCGCGGTAGCCCTGCTTGCGGATGGCCTCCTCGATGTTGGAGGTGGCGCCGAAGCCCAGGTCCTGGCGGATCCGGTCGTGCCAGTGCTCGGCGAGGGCCTCTGTCAGTTGGACGGACAGGCCGTGGAGCTCCATGTACTCGCGGTAGGAGTTGGCCTCGAACAGCTTGGCGGTGCCCTTGGCGACCTCGGCACCCATGGTGACCAACTGCATGGCCAGCACGTCTGGCCCGCGCTCGGCGGCCTCGTCGGCGTCGCGGAAGTAGTCCGCCAGGCACAGGCGGCGGTCACGGCGCTGCCTCGGGAACGTGAACCGGGTCAGCTCCTTCTGCGGGTCCTCAGGGCTGCCGACGACGAGCGACTCTCCCTCGGAGTACACGGGGAAGTACCCGTAGACGACGCCGAAGTTGGCGAGGTTCTCCGTCTTGATGCGATCCATCCACATCCGCAGCCGGGGCATAGCCTCGGTCTCGACGATCTCCTCGAACGTCGGGCCTCCCCTGCTCCCCTTCAGGCCCCACTGGCCCATGAATGTGGCACGGTGGTCGAGCCACGCCGCGACGTCCGCCAGGGCGATGCCCTTGACCACGCGCGTGCCCCAGAACGGCGGGGTGGGGACGTCGATGTCGCGGGCGACGTCGGAGCGGGTGCCCGGTTCGATCGGCACCTCCTCCACCTCGACCTTGGCGTAGCGGCGCTTCTTGGGCTCCGGCAGCTTCGCGCCCGGAACGCCCTGCTTCACGGCCATGACGGCGTCCATGAGCGCGAGGCCCTCGAACGCGTCCTTGGCGTAGCGCACCTGGCCCTCGAAGATGTCGCCCAGGTCGTGCTCGACGAAGGTACGGGTGAGTGCGGCACCTCCGAGCAGCACCGGGTACTTCTCGGCGAGGCCCAGCCGGTTGAGCTCTCCCAGGTTGTCCTTCATCACGAGCGTCGACTTCACGAGGAGCCCGGACATGCCGATGGCGTCGGCGCTGTGCTGCTCGGCGGCGTCGATGATGGCCTGGATGGGCTGCTTGATGCCGATGTTGATGACGGTGTAGCCGTTGTTGCTGACGATGATGTCGACAAGGTTCTTACCGATGTCGTGTACGTCGCCACGGACGGTGGCCAGCACGAGGGTGCCCTTGCCGGTGTCGCTCTCCGACTTCTCCATGTGCGGCTCGAGGTGGGCCACGGCCAGCTTCATGGTCTCGGCGGACTGGAGCACGAACGGCAGCTGCATCTGGCCGGAGCCGAACAGTTCGCCCACGGTCTTCATGCCGGCGAGCAGGTCCTGGTTGATGATGTCGAGGGCCGGCTTGTCCCTGAGGGCCTCGTCGAGGTCTGCGGTGAGCCCCTTGGCCTCGCCGTCGATGATCCGGCGCTGGAGGCGCTCCTCGAGGGGCAGCGCGGCCAGTTCTGCGGCGCGAGAGGCGCGGGCGGAGGCCGCGGTGACGCCCTCGAACAGGTCCAGGTACTTCGAGAGCGGGTCGTAGCCCTCGGAGCGGCGGTCGTAGACCATGTCGAGGGCGACCTGGCGCTGTTCCTCCGGAATGCGGTCCATCGGGAGGATCTTCGCGCTGTGCACGATGGCCGAGTCGAGGCCGGCCTGGACGCACTCGTGCAGGAACACGGAGTTCAGCACGATGCGGGCGGCCGGGTTGAGGCCGAACGAGACGTTCGACACTCCCAGCGTGGTGCGCACGCCGGGGTACAGGCGCTTGAGTTCGCGGATGGCGTCGATGGTCTCGATCGCGTCGCGGCGCGTCTCCTCCTGGCCCGTGGCGATGGGGAACGTGAGGCAGTCGACGAGGATGTCGCCCACGTCCATGCCCCAGTTCTGCGTGAGGTCTTCGATGAGGCGCGACGCGACGCGCACCTTCCATTCGGCGGTGCGCGCCTGGCCCTCCTCGTCGATGGTCAGGGCCACGACGGCCGTGCCATGCTCCTTCACCAGCGGCATGATCCGGCCGAAGCG
Organism: Tessaracoccus sp. MC1756; assembly: GCF_014164735.1. NCBI lineage: Bacteria > Bacillati > Actinomycetota > Actinomycetes > Propionibacteriales > Propionibacteriaceae > Tessaracoccus > Tessaracoccus sp. MC1756. The sequence continues at coordinate 13,225 of NZ_JACJFZ010000003.1, forward strand.
TGACGTGGGGCCGTCACCGTCCTCGTAGTTGACCGAGTTGATGATCACGCGGCCCGCCAGGTGCTCCAGACCCGCGAGCAGGACCTCCGGCTCCGTGGAGTCGAGCACGATCGGGAGCGTGACCGCAGTGGAGAGGCGGGAGGCGAGTTGCTTCATGTCGGCCACGCCGTCGCGGCCGACGTAGTCGATGCAGAGATCGAGCACGTGCGCCCCGTCGCGGGCCTGGGACTTGGCGATCTCGACGCACTCATCCCAGTTCTCCGCCAGCATCGCCTCACGGAAGGCCTTGGACCCGTTGGCGTTGGTGCGCTCGCCGATGTTGAGGTAGCTGGCGTCCTGTTCGAACGGCACCTCGATGTAGAGCGAGCTGGCCGAGTTCTGCGGCTGGGGGTCGCGCGGGGCGACCTCACGGCCGCTGTAGCGCTCAGCGAGGAGACGGATGTGCTCAGGCGTGGTGCCGCAGCAACCGCCGATGACCGCAAGCCCGAACTCGTCCAGGTAGGTGCCCAGGGCGTCGGCGAGGCCATCGGGGCCCAGCGGGTAGCGGGCACCGTCGGCCGTCAGTTCCGGGAGACCGGCGTTGGGCATGGTGCCGACGGCGATCTTGGCGTTGCGGGCGAGGTGACGCAGGTGCTCGCTCATCTCGGCGGGACCGGTGGCGCAGTTGAGGCCGATGCAGTCCACTCCCAGCGCCTCCAGCGCCGTGAGCGCGGCGCCGATCTCGGAGCCCAGCAGCATGGTGCCGGTGGTCTCGACGGTGACGTTGACGAGGATGGGCAGGTCGACGCCCGCCTCCGCCGCGGCCCGCTGCGAGCCGATGATGGCGGCCTTGGCCTGGAGGAGGTCCTGGCAGGTCTCGATCTGCACCGCGTCGATGCCGCCGCGGATCATGGCGGCCACCTGACGCTGGTAGGCGTCGCGGATGGCGGCGAACTGCACGTGCCCGAGCGTGGGCAGCTTGGTGCCGGGGCCCATGGAGCCCAGGACGAAGCGGGGCTTGTCGGTGAACTCGTCTGCCACGCCGCGGGCGATCCGCGCGGCGGCCTCAGCAAGTTCGTCGAGGCGCTCGACGATGTCGTACTCAGCAAGCGCAGCCAGGTTGGTGCCGAAGGAGTTGGTCTCAACGGCGTCTGCGCCGGCTTCGAAGTAGGCGCGGTGGACGGAGGCCACGATGTCGGGCCTGGTCACGTTGAGGATCTCGTTGCAGCCCTCGAGCCCCTGGAAGTCGTCGTCGACACTGAGGTCACCGAACGACTGCAGCATGGTGCCCATCGCCCCATCGGCAACAAGCACACGACGATTCAACAGGTCTCTCAGATTAATAGCCACCTGGCAAGGCTAGCCGCACCCGGTAGGCTGGACGAATGCAGTTCGCGCCTTTGGACGGTCTCCGAGACCCCGCAGTGGTGATCGGGTTCTCCGGTTGGAACGACGCCGGCAATGCGGCCAGCGATCTGCTGCGCCATCTGATGGACTCCTATCCCGGCACTGACGCGGGCATCATCGACGACGAGCGCTACTGGGATTACCAGCAGACGCGGCCCATGCTGCACCGCACCGCGGACGGCGCCTGGGTGGAGTGGCCGGCGCTCCGGTTGCGCGCCGTGCATCACCCGGACCGCGACATCATCGTCGTCCTGGGCCCGGAACCGAACCTCCTGTGGCGGCAGTTCTCCATGGACCTGGTGGACCGGATCAAGAAGATCGACCCGGAGATCGTCGTCTTCCTCGGCGCCATGCTGAGCGACACGCCGCACACGCGTCCGCTTCCCGTGGGGGTCTACACCAGTGATCCCGCGGTCGAGCGGAAGTACAACATGGACGCCAACGACTACACCGGGCCCACGGGCATGATCGGCGTGGCCGGGCAGTTGATGTTGCACGAGCGGATCCCAGCGGCTTCGCTGTGGGTGTCCGTCCCGCACTACGTGTCGTCGCCGCCCAACCCGAAGGCGCAGGACGCGTTGCTCACGGAGCTGGAGGGGATCCTGCACGTCAAGATCCAGCACGCGGAACTCCCCGCCGAGGCGGATAAGTGGACGCTGGCGGTGGACCAGTTGAGCGCGCAGGACCCGGACATCGCTGAGTACATCGGCCAGCTCGAGGAGGCCCGCGACACCGAAGAGGTGGAGGGCGCCACGGGCGACACGATCGCGGCGGAGTTGGAGAAGTTCCTGCGCCGCCGTCAGGGCGACGACCAGCCGAACGGCAACTGACCCCTGGCGCTGAGGATCCTGCGGATTTCAGTGCCTAGTGCTGGCAGGCCCCCGCGGCGAGGTTGCGCAGCTGGTTGACCATCGCGTCGGGGTCGGCCGCGTTGTAGACAGCAGACCCCGCCACGAAGGTGTCGGCGCCGGCCTCCGCGCAGCGCTCGATCGTCTCCGCGCTCACGCCACCGTCGACCTGGATCCAAATGGGCCGGTCCCCCAGCAGCTCGCGGGTGCGGCGCACCTTCGGCAGCACCAGGTCCAGGAACTTCTGGCCGCCGAAGCCCGGCTCGACGGTCATCAGGAGCACCATGTCGACCTCGTCGAGCATGTCCGCGTACGAGTCGATGGGGGTGGCCGGCTTCAGGCCGATGGAGGCGCGGGAACCCAGCCGGCGCAGCTCGCGGGCCAGCCGGATGGGTGCGTGGGCGGCCTCCACGTGGAAGGTCACTGACTCCGCACCGGCCTCGGCGTAGGCAGGAGCCCAACGATCCGGGTCCTGGATCATCAGGTGGATGTCGAGCATCTTGTCCGTGGTCCTGCGGATGGACTCCACCACGGGCAGCCCGATGCTCAGGTTCGGCACGAAATGGTTGTCCATCACGTCGACATGGATGGCGTCGGCGCTGCCGATCCGCCCGATCTCCGTGGCGAGGTTGGCAAAATCGGCGTTGAGAATGCTCGGGGTGATACGCATGACAGCACCCTATCGAGTGGCGGAAGAGCGATCTAGGCGGGAGGTCGGCAGCGGACCGGTCAGGAACCCACGCGCAGCAGCGCGAGGTACATCGCGTCTGTGCCATGGCGCTGAGGCCACAACTGCACATCGTCTCCCAGCGCGCTCTCAGGCACGTCGGGCAGCGCGTCCGCAGCGTGCAGCCGGGCGACCTCGGGGTGCTCAGCAAGCACGTCGTCGACCACCTCGACCGTCTCCGCGCGGTGCGGCGAGCACGTCACGTAGGCCACCACTCCCCCGGGCACCGTCGACGCGATGGCCTGACGGAGCAGGTCGCGCTGCAGGCCGCCCAGCGACGTGACGTCCTCCGGACGCCGGCGCCACCGCGACTCCGGGCGACGACGCAACGCGCCCAATCCGCTGCACGGCACGTCCACCATGACCTTCGAGAACTGTCGACCCCAGGCCGGGCGGGTGCCGTCAGCCGTGATCGTCACTGCGCCGTCCGGGTAGGCGGACAGGGCCTGCTGCACCAGCCGCGCGCGGTGCTCCTGCGACTCCGATGCGACCAACCAGGTGCCCTCCTCGCGGGCCAGGCCGGTCAGCAGGGCCGCCTTGCCGCCCGGGCCGGCGCACATGTCCAGCCACGGGCCGGCCGGCGCCTCCGTGCGGGCCAGCGCCCACGCAACGAGCTGGGAACCCTCGTCCTGCACGCCGACGCGGCCCTCGCGCACCGCCGCCTGCTCGGCCGGGGCGCCGTCGGTGGTGGCGCCGAAGGGCGAGAACCGGGTGGGGGTGGCACCGGACAGGTCGGCGATGGTGGCCAGGCCCGGGCGCACGACGAGGGTGGGATGCGGCGGCTCGTTGTTCGCTGCGAGCGCACGCGGCAGCTCATCCGGAGTGAGCAGATCCGCGTAGGCGTCGACGATCCAGCGCGGATGGTGGCCGCGGATGGCCAGTTCATCGAGGGGAGCGGCCTTCGTGGACAGCTGGTCGAGCCACCCGTCCAGGTCCTTGGCCGAGATCTTGCGCATGATCGCGTTCACGAGCCCCGTGACCCGCTGGCCGACGGTGACGCGGGCCAGATCGACCGTCGAGGTGACCGCCGCGTACTTCTTCATCTTCATGCCCAGCAGCTGGTGGGCGCCGAGCCGCAGCACGTCGACGACGGCGGGCTGGAGCGTGTTCAGCGCCCGCCCGGCGGCGGCCTCGATGACGCGGTCGTAGGTGCCCATCAACCGGCACGTGCCCGAGACAAGTTCCGTGACGAGACCGGCATCGCGGGTCTCCAGCCCGGCCGTGGCCAACCGCTTGGCCAGCGCCAGGTTGGCGTAGGCGTCCTCGCCGGTGATCTGCCGCAGCACGTCGAACGCCACCTTGCGAGGATTCATGTCAAAGCCTTCCCTGCCACGCCGGAGCGGGCCCATTCGATGGCCGGCATCCGTCGCTTCCCGGGGGCCTGCACCTCGAGGAGTTCGAGCGTGCCCTCCCCGGTGCCGACGAAGACCTGCCGCTTGGTTGCTTCGAGTTCGCCCGGCGCCAGGGCATGGTCATCGGCGACCGACGCCCGGTAGATCTTGAACCGCTGCCCGTCGAGTTCGCACCAGGCCCCCGGGTCCGGCGAGCACCCCATGATGAGGTTCCTCAGTTCCTGCGCCGACCGTGCCCAGGCGAGGCGGGCCTCTTCGACGGTGATCTTGGCCGCCACGGTGAGACCCTCGGCGGGCTGCGGCGTGGGCCGCTCGCCGGCCGCCACCATGTCGATGGCCCGGACAAGCTGGTCCGCGCCGCTCTCCGCGAGCGCCGCCAACAGCTCCCCTGCGGTGGCGTCGGGCATGGGACGCGACTCCATCAGGTACACGTCGCCCGCATCCAGTTCCCGCACGATCTGGAAGCAGGCGGTGCCGATCTCCTCGTCGCCCGCCATGATCGCGCGCTGTACCGGCGCCGCCCCGCGCCACCTGGGCAACAGGGAGAAGTGCAGGTTGACCCAGCCGTGCGCCGGGATGTCCAGCGCCGACTGCGGCAGGAGCGCGCCGTAGGCGACCACCGGGCACACGTCGACGGCGAGTTCCCGCAGGCGGGCCTGAAAATCCGCCTCGCGGGGATGCGCGGGCTTCAGCACCTCGATCCCCAGTTCCTCCGCACGCACGGCCACCGGCGACGGCGTCAGCTTCCGGCCACGGCCGGCGGGCGCATCCGGGCGGGTGACGACAGCCACCACCTTATGTTGCGACGCGACCAGGGCGTCGAGCGAGGGAACGGCGACCTCGGGGGTGCCGGCGAACACGAGCCTCATCTGTCCTCCAGGGATTCGGGATCGACGTGAATACTGAGCTGGCCCTTTTCCTTGCGGGCTGAGCGGATGGCCGCGGCGCTCTTGACCCGCCGCGTCAGTTCGCGGGCATCCTGGACGGGGGTGCGCAGCAGCGCCGCCCAGCGTTCGGGGCCCACCTCTGTGGGGCCGAGGATATCCACCCCGGCCCAATCGTCGTTGTCGAGGAACTCGCGCACCGCGTCGGCGTCGCCGACGATGCGCGCCATCTTGACCACCGGGGTCAGTCCGGCCTCGGCCCGGTCGGCGAGTTCCCTGGTGGCGAAACCGGCGAGATCCGCCCGCAGCATGGCCTGCACCGTGGGATGGGTCGCTGAGCCGACCAGTAGCACGGAACCCCCGTCGAGGGGACGACGTGCCAGCGCCGCGGCGTTGGACCACCGGCGCAGCGCCTCCTCCGCGGCCCGGAGGCTGACCCGGGAGAGCGTGACCTCGGTGTCGAGGATGAGCACGCCTGCGTAGCCCGACGGGGCGCTGGGCTCGGCTCCGGGCGTTGCCACCACGATGGCGGGCTCGTCGGGAATCTCGTCGCGGATGTTCTTCGCCGAACTGTTGACGGCGAGGGCCCCTGGGAAGGCGCGCGCCAACTCCTCCGCGGTGCGCGCGGCGCCGGCCAGCGGCGTGCGGAGGCGCGACGTGTGGCAGTGCGGGCACGTCCACCGCGTGGGCTTGAACCCACAGAGCGAACATTCGGGCTCGTCCCGGCGACGGGCCCGCATGGGGCCGCTGCACCGTGCGCACACGGCACGGTTACCGCACCGCTGGCACGCGAGGGAGGCCGAGTGGCCGGTCATCGGCACCTGCACGAGCACGGCGCCCTGCGGCAGGTGCTCGCGGAGGAAGCGGAAAGCCAGCGAAGGGATGCGTAGGCGTGCCGCGGTGGGATCGTGTTCGCGCTCGACCTCCCCGACGGCCCGGACCGGCGCGACGATCCGCCGTGCCTCGGTGGGAGTGAGGCTGAGTTCGGCCAGCCAACCGCGCTCGACTAGCGCCTGCGCGTCCACACTGCGCGAGTGCCCCGCCAACATGAGGGCCGCGTTCTGGCGCGCCGACCGCAGGATGGCCACGGCGCGGGCATGGGGATAGGGCGCTCGGAGCTCCTCGTGGGCGTCATGGCCGTCGTCGACGACCACCACCAGGCCCAGATCCTGCAGCGGGGCGAAGACGGCGCTGCGGGTGCCCAGCATGATGCGTGCCTGGCCACGCGCGGCGGCGAGATAGGCGCGGTACCGGGCCGAACGGCCGGCCTCCGAGGCCAGCGCGCCCACGGCGCCGTGCCCGAACACGGCCCGGAACCGGGCCACAGCTGGGGTGAGCTCGCGCACAGTGGGGAACACGACGACCGCGGAGCGGCCGGAGAGCAGCGTGGCGTCCACGGCCTCGATCACTCCGCCGAGCAGGTCACCCGCTCCCCCATGGACGGCGGCGGCCTGCCACACCAGGCGGGGCGAGCGGCCCTCCCCCAGCGCGTCGAGCAACGACTGACCGGCGGGGTACGACGGCAGCACCGAGGACCGCCCCAGGTGTTTGGGAGCCGGCCATTCGCGTTGCGGGGCCTTCTCAGTGGCAGCGTGCCGCGGCGCGATGGCGAGCCGGGCGACATCAGACCAGACCCCCGCGTAGTGGTCTGCCACTCCACGGATCAGTTCGTACACCTCAGGGGAGGCGATGGGTTCCGAGGAGACGACCTTGCTGAGCCGCGCCAGCGACGCGACCTCTGAGGTGTCGGCGATCTCGATGAGCCACCCGTCGCGCTGGGTTCCGGCGAACGGCACCTTCACCCGCGCGCCGACGGTGGCCGCCTCGACCAGTTGGTCTGGAATCTCGTAATCGAACAGCCGGTCCAGGTGGGCCAGCGCCATGTCGACGGCGACCCGCGCCACCCGGCCCGTCACGTCATCCCTTGACAGCAGCCGCCAGTGCGTCGACCCGGTCGGTGCGCTCCCAGGTGGCCGACGGGATGTTGCGGCCGAAGTGGCCGTAGACCGTCACGTCGGAGTAGATGGGCCGCAGCAGGTCGAGGTCGCGGATGATGGCTCCGGGACGCAGGTCGAACGTGGCCAGCACCGCATTGCGGATCTGCTCCTCGGGCACCACGTTGGTGCCGAAGGTGTCCAGGTAGAAGCCCACCGGGTGCGCCTTGCCGATGGCGTAGGCCACCTGCACCTCACAGCGCTCAGCCAGGCCGGCCGCAACCACGTTCTTGGCCACCCACCGTGTGGCGTACGCCGCGGAGCGGTCCACCTTCGAGGGGTCCTTGCCGGAGAACGCGCCGCCGCCGTGGCGGGCCATGCCTCCATAGGTGTCGACGATGATCTTGCGGCCGGTGACACCCGCGTCGCCCATGGGGCCGCCGATGACGAACTTGCCGGTGGGGTTGATGAACACCCGCTCAGGCATGCCGAAGCCGTAGCGCTCCAGGACGGGGCCGATCACTTCGCGGCGCAGGTCCTTGTGGATGTGCGGCTGCGTGACCTCTGCGCTGTGCTGCGTGCTCACCACGACGGTGTCGATGCCCTCGGGACGCCCGTCGTCGCCGTAGCGGACGGTGACCTGTGTCTTGCCGTCCGGGCGCAGGTACTCGAGCGTGCCGTCCTTGCGGACCGCCGTCAGTTGCTCGGCCAACCGGTGTGCCAGGTCCACCGGCAGCGGCATGAGCGCCTCGGTCTCGTTGCAGGCGAATCCGAACATGAGCCCCTGGTCGCCGGCGCCCTGGGCACTGGCGATGTCGCCGTCCGCGTCGACCCGACGCTCATAGGCGTCGTCGACGCCCTGGGCGATGTCCGGGGACTGGGCGCCGATGGCGACGGTCACGCCGCAGGAGGCGCCGTCGAAGCCCTTGTTGGACGAGTCGTAGCCGATCTCGAGGATGCGCTTGCGGGCAAGGTTGGCGACATCGACGTAGCCGGAGGTGGAGACCTCACCGGCCACGACGACCAGGCCGGTGGTCACGAGGGTCTCAACAGCGACCCGCGACTCCTTGTCCTGGGCGAGGAGGCCGTCGAGCACGGCATCGGAGATGGAATCAGCGATCTTGTCCGGATGGCCTTCAGTGACCGACTCCGAGGTGAACAGACGGCTCATGGCAGAGCACTCCTAGCGCGGCAACAAGCCGCATAGTGGAAGAAGGGGTTGTCGTGGCGGCGATAAGCCGCCCCCTTGGGTGCGTCAGGAAGACGCGACTTCGGTGTCCGCGAAGGGATCAACGAAGGAGAACGCGGGATCCGCAGTGGCCGCAGCGGCTGCTGCCTCTTCTGCCTCGGGATCGATCTGGGTGTACTGCAGGAGACCTTCGCTCATCTCGCGCAGCGCGATGGACAGCGGCTTCTCCTCAGGAGCAGCGGAAACCAGCGGGCCGACGTTCTCGAGCAGGCCCTCGCCCAGCTGCGAGAAGTAGGCATTGATCTGCCGAGCGCGCTTCGACGCGAACAGCACAAGCCGGTACTTCGAGTCGACGTTCTTCAGCAGGTCGTCGATCGGCGGGTTGGTGATGCCTTCGGGCACGGTGTTCAAGGTGATCCTTTCACGTTGTGATCACAGAGACAGGTCACAAGCTCATTAAGCTTACCAAAGCGGCGACCGTTTCATCGAGCGCGACATTGACGATCACGTGATCGGCCTCGTCGACCTGCGCCAGTTCGATCTTCGCCGTGTCCAGGCGGCGGGCCATCGTCTCCTCGTTCTCCGTGCCGCGGCCCCGGAGCCGGCTCACCAGTTCCTCCCACGACGGCGGGCTGAGGAAGATCAGCCGGGCTTCCGGCAGGTTCTGCTTCACCTGACGCGCGCCCTGCAGGTCGATCTCCAGGATCACGGGGCGTCCGGCCGCGACGGAGGCGAGCACGGGCTGACGGGGGGTCCCGTAGTAGTTGCCGTGGACCTCGGCCCATTCCAGCAACTCCCCCTGCGCGATCAGGTCCCTGAACTCGTCGATGCTGACGAAGTGATAGCTCTTGCCCTCCACCTCACCGGGACGCGCTGCGCGGGTGGTCATGGACACGGAATAGAAAGGTTCTGGGTGAAGCGACCGCAGCTTTGCGCAGACGGTGCCCTTGCCAACGGCGCTCGGGCCGGAGATCACCCACACGGGAGAAGAAGTCACCCGCCCGAGCTTACCGCCGCCTCACTTGAAGAGTTCAGTGAGGCGGACCACCTGGTGGCGGCCCAGCCCACGGATGCGACGATTGGGGGCGATCTGGAGGTTCTCCATGATCTCGCCGGCCCGGGTCACACCCACGCGCGGCATGGCGCGCAGCAGGTCCACCACCTTGATCCGTGACAGCGTCTCGTCGTCGACCGCCTTGTTCAGTGCATCGGTGAAGGAGAGGTCGCCGTTCTTGACCTGCTCCTTGAGGTTCGCGCGGGCACGGCGTGCCTCGGTGGCAGCCGCTCTGGCCGCCTCAAGCTGCGCGCTGCTCAACTGGGGAATTGCCATCGGAGTTCCCTTCAACCCTTCTTGGAAGCACCGGCGCCGGTGAACAGGTGCTCCCAGAAAGATACCGCCTCCGAGCGAAAAGTTCAGCCTTAGGGGTGGTTTTTGCCAGCATTAGTTGAGCAGGGAGGCAATCTCCGACTGCAGCGCGGTGGTCTTCTCCCGTAGCTTGTCGTGCCCGGAACCGATCACTCCCCGGCTCGCGGTGGGCAACACATGCTTCAGGCTTTGCCCGAACAATTCGGCGATTCCTGCAACCGTACCGCCCTGGGCGCCGATCCCGGGTACGAGGATGGACGCGTTGAAGTTGCTCAGGTCGCAGCCGGAGTCGCCATGCGTGCCCCCGACCACGAGGCCCACCGCGTGATCCGCGGAGGGGTTGAGCGCGGCGATCGTGTCCACCACGTGCTGGGCGACGGTGACGCCCCCGGTGGTGGCCAACTGCACCGGCGCACCCTCTGGGTTGGAGGTGCGGGCCAGCACGTAGAGCCCCTGTCCCCCGGTGACCGCCGCGTCGATCGCCAGCTGCAACGAGCCGACCCCGAGGTACGGCGACAGCGTGATGGCGTCTGCGCGGGTGGGTGCGTCGTCGCCCAGGAACGCGGTGGCGTAACCGCCCATCGAGGACCCGATGTCACCGCGCTTCACGTCGAGGATGCTCAGCGCGCCGGCCTGCCGGATGTCCTCAAGGACCCGCTCCAGGACGGCGACGCCCCTGGAGCCGAAGGCCTCGAAGAAGGCGGACTGGGGCTTGAACACGGCAACGATGTCGCCGATCCCCTCGACGATGCCCCGGGCGCAGCGTTCGAGCCCGTCGACGCTGTTGGGCAGGCCCCAGGCTGTCAGCACGGACGGCATCGGGTCGATGCCGACGCACAGGCGACCACGAGAAGCGGTGGCGGCGGTCAGTTTCTCGGCGTAGGTCATGACGCCTTCCTGTATTCCTGGATCCCGCGCACCAGCGCGGGGCCCTCGTAGATGAATCCGGTGTAGAGCTGCAGCAGCGACGCGCCCGCGTCGAACATCCGGCTGCCGTCAGCGGGGCTCATGATGCCGCCCACCCCCACCAGGGGCAGGTGCGTGGACGCCGCCAACTGCTCGACGAATGCCAGTGCCCTCGCGGTCAACGGCCGGCCGCTCAGCCCACCCGCCTCGCGGGCCAGGTGCTGGTCCGGAGGGGTGAGCCCGTGGCGCGACAGCGTGGTGTTGGTGGCGATGACGCCGGACACCGCCGAATGGTTGAGCACCGCGAGCGTCTCCGCCAGATCTGCGCCCTCGAGATCTGGGGCCAGCTTCACGAACACCGGCACGGGCCGGTGCCGGTTGAGACTCGCAGCCTGGTCTGTGAGCGCACCCAGCAGTTCTGCCAGTTGGTGCGCGGCCTGCAGGCTGCGCAGGCCGGGCGTGTTGGGGCTGGAGACGTTGACGGCGACATAGTCGGCGAAGGGCGCGAGCAGTCGCAAAGACGTGAGGTAGTCCGCCGTCGCGTCCTCCAGGGGTGTCACCTTGGACTTGCCGATGGAGATGCCCAGCGGGATGCCGACTGCGCAGTTGCCCCGTGCGATGCCCTTCGCGCGCAGGGTGGTGGCGAGGGCGGCCGCTCCCCTGTTGTTGAAGCCCATGCGGTTGACGATGCCCTCGGACCGGACGGCGCGGAACACCCGGGGCTTGGGATTGCCCGGCTGCGCCAGCGCGGTGACCGTGCCGAGTTCGGCGAAGCCGAAACCGAAACGTGCCCAGGCCTGGGCCGCGACCCCGTCCTTGTCGAGGCCGGCGGCCAGACCCACCCGGTTGGGGAAGCGGATGCCCGCCACCGTCACCGGGTCCGACACGCGGCCCCGGGCACCGCCCGGGACCTTGGCCAACACGTCGATCATGGCCTCGTGCACCCGCTCGGGATCTCCCCCGGCGGAGCGGAACAGGCCGGCCCGGAGGCCGTGGTATCCCGCCCGGAGCCCGCGGGTGACGAGGCCGACCATCAGGCCTGCGCCCATTCCTGCAGCGACCTCACGCCCACCTCGCCGCGCTGGAGCGCCTCGATCCCCTGCGTGGCCGCGGCCAGGCCGGGCACCGTCGTGATCGACGGCACGTCGGCCAGCACTGCGGCGGTGCGGATGAGGTAGCCGTCCTCGCGGGTGCTGGCACCCGACGCGGAGCCCTCCGGCGTGTTGAAGATCAGGTCGATCTCGCCGGACTTGATCATCTCGACGATAGACTTGGACTCCTCGCCCTCCTTCAACTCGGAGAGCTTGAGCACCACTTCGGCGGCCACACCGTTGCGGCGCAGCACCGAGGCGGTGCCCGCCGTGGCGAGGACGCGGAAGCCCAGGTCGACGAGGCGCTTGATGGGCCAGATGGCGTGGCGCTTGTCGCGGTCCGCGATGGAGACGAACAGCGTGCCCCCTGTGGGCAGCGGGCCGCCGCCGGCGTCCTGCGACTTGGCGAACGCGGTGCCGAAGTTGTCCGACAGACCCATCACTTCACCGGTGGAGCGCATCTCCGGCCCCAGCAGCGTGTCGACGAAGGCACCGGCGGTGGTGCGGAACCGGTTGAACGGCATCACGGCCTCCTTGACCGCGACCGGCGCGTTCGGACGCGGCGTCGAGCCGTCGCCCTCGGCGCGCAGCATGCCGCTGGCGCGCAGGTCTGCGATGCTGCGGCCCATCATGATCAGCGCCGCGGCCTTGGCCAGTGAGGTGTTCGTGGCCTTGGACACGAACGGCACCGTGCGGGAGGCGCGCGGGTTGGCCTCGAGCACGTAGAGCGTGTCGCTGTGCACGGCGTACTGGATGTTGAGCAGGCCGAGCACGCCCACGCCCTGCGCGATGGCCAGCGTGGAGGTGCGGATCTCCTCGATGACGGCGTCGCCCAGGGTGATGGGTGGCAGTGCGCACGCGGAGTCGCCGGAGTGGATGCCGGCCTCCTCGATGTGCTCCATGACGCCGCCGATGTACAGCTCGTTGCCGTCGTACAGTGCGTCGACGTCGATCTCCACGGCGTCGTCCAGGAAGCGGTCGACGAGCACCGGCTGGTCCTCGCTCACCTCCGTGGCCTTGGCGATGTAGGTCTCGAGGGCCTCGTCGTTGTAGACGATCTGCATGCCGCGCCCACCCAGCACGTAGCTGGGGCGCACGAGCACCGGGTAGCCGATCTCCGCGGCGATGGCCTTGGCCTCATCCGCGGTGACGGCCATGCCGTGCTTCGGCGCGGGGAGGCCGGCGCGGGCGAGCACCCGCCCGAAGGCGCCGCGCTCCTCGGCCAGGTTGATGGCCTCCGGCGAGGTACCGACGATGGGCACGCCCGCGTCCTTGAGGATCTGGGCGAGCTTCAGCGGTGTCTGGCCGCCCAGCTGGCAGATGACGCCGGCGACGGGGCCGGCCTGTAGCTCGGCGTGGTAGATCTCGAGCACGTCCTCAGCGGTGAGCGGCTCGAAGTAGAGCCGGTCCGAGGTGTCGTAGTCGGTGGAGACGGTCTCGGGGTTGCAGTTGACCATCACGGTCTCGTACCCGGCCTCGCGCAACGCCATGGTGGCGTGCACGCAGGAGTAGTCGAACTCGATGCCCTGGCCGATGCGGTTGGGGCCGGAGCCCAGGATGAGCACGGCCTCCTTGGTGCGGGTGGGCACCTCCGTCTCCTCGTCATAGGTCGAGTAGAGGTACGGCGTGCTGGCCTCGAACTCCGCGGCGCAGGTGTCCACCGCCTTGTACACCGGGCGGATGCCCAGCGCGTGCCGGACGCCCCGCACCACGTCGGTGGTGAGGTTGCGCAGCTTGGCGATCTGGGCGTCGCTCAGCCCGTGGCGCTTGGCCTTCCGGAGCAGTTCCGGGGTGAGCTGGTCCCTGTCGCGCACCTGGCGGGCCACGTCGAGGAGGATCTCGAGCTGGTCGAGGAACCAGGGGTCGATCTTGGTGGCTTCGAAGACCTGTTCGACGCTCGCCCCCGCGCGCAGGGCCTTCATGACCACCTGGAGCCGGCCGTCGAACGGCCGCGACGCGGTCTCGAGAAGTTCCTCGACGCTCTCGTGGATGGGCATGTTGAACTCGAAGGGGGCCTTCGGGTCCTCCATGGAACGCAGGGCCTTGCCCAGCGCCTCGGTGAAGTTGCGGCCGATGCCCATCGCCTCGCCCACAGACTTCATGTGGGTGGTCAGGAACGGGTCCGCCGCGGGGAACTTCTCGAAGGCGAACCGCGGGATCTTGACGATCACGTAGTCCAGCGTGGGTTCGAAGCTCGCCGGGGTCACCTTCGTGATGTCGTTGGGGATCTCGTCGAGCGTGTAGCCCACGGCGACCTTGGCGGCGATCTTCGCGATCGGGAAGCCGGTGGCCTTGGAGGCCAGCGCCGACGAGCGCGACACCCGCGGGTTCATCTCGATGACGATCATGCGGCCGTCGTCCGGGTTGACGGCGAACTGGATGTTGCAGCCTCCGGTGTCGACACCGACGGCGCGGATGACGCCGATGGCGACGTCGCGCATGCGCTGGAACTCGCGGTCCGTCAGCGTCATGGCGGGCGCCACCGTGATGGAGTCGCCGGTGTGCACGCCCATGGGGTCGAAGTTCTCGATGGAGCAGATGATGACGACGTTGTCCGCCTTGTCACGCATCACCTCCAGCTCGTACTCCTTCCAGCCGAGGATGGATTCCTCGATGAGGACCTCCGTGGAGGGCGAGGCTGCCAGGCCGGCGCCGGCGATGTTGCGCAGTTCTGCCTCATCGTGCGCGAAGCCGGAGCCTACGCCACCCATGGTGAACGACGGGCGCACGACGACCGGGTACCCCAGGTTCTCGGCGGCCGCGACGACCTCCACCATGGTGTGGCAGATGTGCGACTTGGCCACCTCCGGCGGCCCGCCGGGGATGTCCAGGTCGAGGCAGATCTTCTTGAACTGCTCGCGGTCCTCACCGCGCTGGATGGCGTCGATGGACGCGCCGATCAGCTCCACGCCGTACTTCTCGAGCACACCGTTGTCGTGCAGGGCGACGGCGGCGTTGAGCGCCGTCTGGCCGCCGAGGGTGGCGAGCACCGCGTCGGGGCGTTCCTTCGCGATCACCCGCTCGACGAACTCAGGCGTGATGGGCTCGACGTAGGTGGCGTCGGCGAAGTCCGGGTCCGTCATGATCGTGGCCGGGTTCGAGTTGACCAGGACCACGCGGTAGCCCTCTTCGCGGAGGACACGGCAGGCCTGGGTGCCGGAGTAGTCGAATTCGCAGGCCTGACCGATCACGATGGGGCCCGAGCCGATCACCAGGATCGACGAGATGTCTGTGCGACGCGGCATCAGGCGTCCTTTCCGGCCGAGATGACCGACACGAACCGGTCGAAGAGGTAGTTGGCGTCGTGGGGGCCGGCAGCGGCCTCCGGGTGGAACTGCACGGAGAAGGCCACGAGGTCCCCGTCGCGGCGGAGTTCGAGACCCTCGACGACGTCGTCGTTGAGGCACTTGTGGCTGACGCTCACCTGGCCGAACTCGGTGTCGACGGTTCCCTCCAGGGGCGCGTCCACGGCGAAGCCGTGGTTGTGCGACGTGACCTCGATGCGGCCGGTCGTGCGGTCGACCACCGGCTGGTTGATGCCGCGGTGACCGAACTTGAGCTTGTAGGTGTCGAAGCCGAGCGCGCGGCCGAAGAGCTGGTTGCCGAAGCAGATGCCGAAGAACGGCACCTTGGCCTCCAGCACTTCGCGCAGCAGCGCCGTCGGGGCCTCAGCCGTGGACGGGTCGCCGGGTCCGTTGCTGAAGAACACGCCGTCCGGTGCGTAGCTCATCACCTCGTCGAAGGTGGCGTGGGCGGGCACCACGTGCACGTCCAGGCCGCGGGCGGCCAGCTGCGCGGGAGTCATCGACTTGATGCCGAGGTCCACCGCGACGATCGAGTACAACCTGTCGCCCTTGGCCTCCACCGTGTACGGCATCTGGGTGGTCACGTCCCCGACGAGGTCCTGACCCGCCATCATCGGCTGGTCCAGCACGCGCGCGAGCAGTTCGTCCACGTTGTCGGTCTCCGTGGAGATGCCCACGCGCATGGCGCCGCGGTCACGGATGTGGCGGGTGAGGGCACGGGTGTCGATATCGCAGATCCCGACGATCCCCTGCTCGCGCAGTTCGTCGTCGAGGCTCCTGGCGGAGCGCCAGTTGGAGGGACGGGGCGCGGGGTCGCGCACGATGTAACCGGCCACCCAGATGCGGCCGGATTCGCCATCCTCGTCGTTCCACCCGGTGTTGCCGATGTGGGGGGCGGTGGCCAGCACCACCTGCCCGCGGTAGCTGGGGTCTGTCAGGGTCTCCTGATATCCGGACATGCCGGTGGAGAACACCAGCTCGCCGAACGTCTCGCCATTGGCGCCGAAAGATCGGCCACGAAACACGCGCCCATCCTCCAAGACCAACAATGCGGGAACGGGACTCATGCGTTACCTCTTTCGGAGATCAGTTCGTGTTTGGCTTCGCGCCGGCGGCCTTGGCCAATAGGCCATTGAGGAACGCCGGTGATTCATCGGTGGACAGATCTCCCGCGAGGCGGACCGCCTCGGAGATGACTGCGCCTGGAGGGGTGTCGGTGTAGTCGAGTTCGAAGATCGCCATGCGGGCGAGGTTGCGGTCGACTGACGGCATGCGGTCCAGCGGCCACGCGGCGGAGGCGGCAGCGGAGATCCGGTCGTCGATCTCGTCGAGGTGCTCAGCCACACCGAAGACGATTTCGCGCGTCAGTTCGCGGACGACGCCGCCAGACAGCGTTCGCTGCTCGGTGAAGGTCTCGCTCAGAGAATCGCCGCGCTGCTCCGCCATGAACAGGATGTCGAGAGCAGCTTTGCGGGCCTTGGTCTGCGCGCTGTAGTGGGAGGGGCGCTCAGACATTTAGCTGGAAACGCGTCCGAGGTAGGAGCCGTCGCGGGTGTCGACCTTGACCTTCTCACCGTTGGTGATGAAGAGGGGCACCTGGATCTGCTTGCCGGTCTCCAGCGTGGCGGGCTTGGTGCCACCGGTGGAGCGGTCGCCCTGCAGGCCCGGCTCGGTGTAGGTGACGATGAGCTCCACGGAGGTGGGCAGTTCGATGAACAGTGGAGCGCCCTCGTGGGTGGCGACGAACGCGTTGGTGTTCTCGAGCAGGTAGTCCTTGGCGTCGCCGACGGTCTCCGCGGGGACGTGGAGCTGGTCGAAGGTGGCGATGTCCATGAACACGTAGTCGTCGCCGTCCATGTAGAGGTACTGCATCTCCGAGCGGTCCACCGTCGCGGTCTCCACCTTGGTGTCGGCGTTGAAGGTGCGATCGACGATCTTGCCGCTCAGCACGTGCTTCAGCTTGGACCGCACGACCGTGTTCCCCTTGCCGGGCTTGTGGTGCTGGAACCACTGCACCTGCCACAGCTGGCCATCGAGATCGAGGACCATTCCGTTCTTCAAATCGTTGGTCGAGACCATGTCTGTTCTCCTCAGTGGATCGGGGGCTGCGGCCAACGGAGCATTCTACGCCGATCGAGCCCCAACTCAGAAAAATCCGTCCACACTCCGTGTCGCGCGGGGCCCTCAGGCACCCGCCTCCTCGCGGAGAATGGCGACGACGGCGTCGCGCGTCAGGTCGAAATGGCTGCGGCCCTGCGCGTCGAGGGAACGCCGGCCGTAGTAGCCCGCGGGACCGTCGTGGCCCATGGGGCCGATCGTGTGGAAGCTGACGCGCCCCTCCCGCTTGGCCCGGTTCCACGTCGACAGGGGTGAGGTGGGCCAGCGTCCGGGGAAGGCGACGGTGCCCAGGTGGTGGGTGTGGTCGCGGGTGCCGGTGAGGTGCCAGAGGTGCCGCATCCTGTCCAGGCCGGGGTCGTCGCCGAAGATGCCCCCGATGCTGATCAGCGAGACGGGCACCTTGAGCGCGTGCAGGAACCACCCGGCGCCCAGTGCCATCTGCACACCGCCCGAGAGACCCATCAAGGTGACGGGGGTGCCGCTGCCGGGCCGGTATCCGTGACGCTGCAGGGCGCGCCAGAGCTCCTGCGCCAGCCCGATGTTGAACGTGGGTCCGTACCGCGGGTCTGCGGAGACCAGCACCTGGGCGATGTTGCGGATGTTGATGAGGTTGTGGATGGGGTTCCAGTGCCAGTGCTCACGGGTCCAGCCGAGCACCTTCCACAGGCCCATAGTGGTCCGGTGCAGCAGCCCCCGGTTGTCGACGGCGTACGGGAACACCTCGGAGATGATGCAGGCGCCCGGCACCTCTTCGGCGACCGCGGCCAGCCAGGCGTCCTCGCGGTCCGAGAGAGTGTCGCCGCTCAGCACGGCCACCCCGGACAGGTAGACGACGAACGCCGTTGGCCCGGTGCCGGCGGCCTGGGGCGGTGGGCGCATGGGGTCGAAGGTGGCGGCGATCTCCGCCTGACCCTTGTCGGCCCACCAGCGCAGCGACTCCAGGGGCGACAGCAGCACGAACGCCGCCACCATGAGTGCCGCCCCGCCCAGGACCCAGCTGATCACGCCTGCGCCTCCCGCCGCGTCCGGTCCAGCACCGGCATGGCAGGCATCCCGGCGAGGATGTCACGGGAGGTCACGACGGTGGGCCGGCCGGTTGCGAGCGTCCAGACCCTGGAGCCCACCCAGTTGACCGGGCGCTGCAGGAGCCGCGACAGCAGTTGCATCACGAACCAGCCCGAGAGGGAGAACCCCAGCGCCCACCAGCGCCCGATGTCGAAGACCTCGGCCAGGCCGAACCAGAGGATGAGGAAACTCCAGCCCTGCAGGACGCGGCCGAAGAACATGCCGAAGTGCGGCATGGCCTGGATGAAGGCGAAAGCCAGTGGTGCCACCGACAGCAGGCCCACGAGGACCAGCGGCATCAGCGGCGCGGCGCGGCGCAGCCCCAGCGAGGTGACGCCCCAGGTAACGGCCGCCTGGATGATGTGGAGGGTGGCCAACGACACGATGTTCAGCAACAGCGTGCTGACCAGGCGCAGCCCGTGGATGCGGTTGAGCAGCAGGATGGCGGTGTGGCCGAGCATCGTGGAGGCGCCCGCGATCAGGGCCACTCCGAGGGCCGCCCAGAGGCCCACCTGTGCGAGGTGGCTGCTGTCCAGCCGCAGGGCCGCTCCCAGCGCTTGCCACACCTCTGACATGTGAATGAGCTTACGGCAGCGGATCGGCGGCCTCCCAGGGCCACCCGATGGGAGGGAGACGAACTTCCGGGTACCAGGGGATGAACTTCGTCTAAACGATCCGCAGGGGTGAGCAAATCCTTGACAACATCCCTCTAGGGTGAGGGCCACTGTCGCCTCAATTCCGCGGCGACGTCGTTTCTTCACTAGGAGTCCGATCCATGCGCAAGCACCTCACCGTGCTGGCTGCGACAGCGGCATTGCTCGCCGCATCATTCGTCGCTGCGCCGGCACAGGCGGTACCAGCAGATCACCTCGTCATCAACGAGGTCTACGCCCGCGGCGGTAGCGCCAACCAGCCGTTCAACAAGAAGTTCGTCGAGCTGTACAACCCGACCGCCCAGGCCATCGACCTGACGGGCTGGAAGCTCGGCTACAGCTCGGCCACCACTGCCGGCGTCGGCAGTACCTGTGGTCTCTCGGGCACAGTCGCCCCCGGCGGGTTCTTCGTCGTGGGCACGGGCACCAACAACGCCACCGTCGGCGCAGACGTCTCCGTGCAGCTCGACTGCGGCATCACCCCCAGCGGCACCAACGGTGCGATCACCCTCCTGAACGGCGACGTCGAGATCGACATCGTCGGTTACGGCACGGCGGTCCGCAACGAGACCGCCGCGGCCGTCTACACCGGTGTAAACTCCACCCCAGGCTCCATCACCCGCACCGGCGCATCCGACACGGACAACAACGCCGAGGACTTCGATTTCACCGAGACACCCACCCCGGGTTCGGACTCCTCCATCACAGGCGGCGGGACCCCCACCCCCACGCCGACGGAGACCACAACGGTCCCGACCGAGCCCACCGTGACCCCGATCGCTGAGATCCAGGGCCCGGGCGCGGCCACTCCCCTGTCCGGCCAGACCGTGACCACCACTGGCGTCGTCACGGCGGCGTATCCCACCGGCAACTTCCGCGGTGCCTACATCCAGACCCCGGGCTCCGGTGGGGCGCCCAAGGCACCCGGCGATGCTTCTGATGGCATCTTCGTCTTCGGCGACGCCGCAGCCAACGCGACGATCGGCGAGTGCTACACCGTGACCGGTACCGCCGGTGAGCACTTCACCCTGACCCAACTCGCGAACCCCACGCTCACCCCCGCTGCCGACTGCGCCGCGGTCATCCCCACGGCGCTGACCACCTTCCCCGGCACCGACGCCGCGAAGGAAGCCTACGAAGGCATGCTCGTGCTGCCCACCGGCGGCTACACCATCACCAACAACTACGACCTGAACCGCTACGGCCAGATCGGCCTCGCCTACGGTGACGAGCCGCTGTTCACCGCCACCGACGTGGTCCGTCCCGGCCCTGAGGCCCTCGCCTACGAAGCCGAGAACCTCACGAAGCTGATCACGCTCGACGACGGCTCCAGCTGGGACTACACCAGCAACGCCGCAGCCAAGAACTCGCCGTTGCCGTACCTGAGCGCGGCCACGCCGATGCGCACCGGCTCCCCGGTGACGTTCACGGAGCCGGTCATCCTCGACTACCGCTTCCAGTGGAACTTCCAGCCCACCAGCCAGGTCACGGGCGCAGACGTCTCCTTCATCACCAGCGTGAACGACCGCCCGGCCGACGCGCCCGTGGTGGGCGGCGACATCCAGCTCGCCTCGTTCAACGTGCTGAACTACTTCGATGACCTCGGCGTCAACGAGGCCAACTGCAAGTACTACAGCGACCGCGAGGGCAACCCCGTGGGCACCAACAACTGCCAGGTGCGCGGTGCCTACTCCGAATCGGCGTTCGCCGACCAGGAGGCCAAGATCGTCACGGCCATCAACAAGCTCGACGCCGATGTCGTGGGCCTCCAGGAGATCGAGAACAGCGCCGCCATCACCTACCTGGCCGGCCAGCCCCGCGACAAGGCGCTCTCCACCCTGGTGGCCGCGCTCAACGCAGCCGGCGGCAATTGGGCCTTCGCGCCCAGCCCGACGGTGGCAACCCCGAACGAGGACGTCATCCGCACGGCCTTCATCTACAACCCCGACACCGTCCAGCTCGCCGGCCCGTCCTACATCCTGCTCGACCCGGCGTTCGCTGACGCCCGCAACCCGCTGGCCCAGGAGTTCCAGGTCAAGGGCAGCAGCACCACGTTCGTCGCGATCGTGAACCACTTCAAGTCGAAGGGTTCCGGTGAAGACGATGGCACCGGCCAGGGCAACGCCAACCCCTCCCGCGAGGCTCAGGCCAAGGCCCTCAGCACCTGGGCGAACACCTTCGAGGCTTTCGCCGACAAGCCCGTGTTCCTGATGGGCGACTTCAACGCGTACACGATGGAGACCCCGGTCCAATTCATCGAGGACGCCGGCTTCACCAACCTGACGCAGGGCGGCCTCACCGAGGACGCGACGTACCAGTTCAGCGGCCGGCTCGGTTCGCTGGACCACGTGTTCGCCAATGACGCGGCCCTGGCCCTCGTCACCGATGCGGCGGTCTGGAACATCAACGGCGATGAGTCGATCGCGTTCCAATACTCGCGCCGCAACTACAACATCACCGATTTCCACGCCGTCGACGAGTTCGCGTCGTCGGACCACGACCCCGTCGTGGTGGGCATCGACGTGAACTGGCCGTCTACGCCGAGCCCGACTCCGTCGGCCTCGCCTTCACCGTCGGTGACCCCCGGCACGCCGGGTACGACCCCTCCGGTCACCAAGTTCACGCCGAAGGCGCCGTACACGCTGCCCGGACTGCACCACGTCAACGGACGCCAGTGGCTGACGACCTGTGAGGTCTACTCGCAGACCCAGCGGTGCCGTACCGAGATCTGGGCCACGGTGGTCAAGGTCGAGAACGGCCGGTTCGTCCGCGAGAGCGGGTGGGCGTTCAACAACCTCACCTACCTGCCCTACATGACCCGCGCGGCGTGGGCAGCCAACCCACTCGGCTTCTCGAACGAGTGGACCGCCGTCGATGGCCGCAAGTGGCGCACGGAGTGCGACACGGCTGCCACTGGCAGCAACGGCTGCCGCAGTTACGCCCTGGTCACCGTCTACCGCGCCGTTGCGGCGGAAAAGGGCGGCGGATGGGTGTTCAGCCAGAGCAACGACTGGGTGTTCAACAACATCGTCATGTTCGGTGGCCCCGGGCTGCGTTGAGCCCTGAGCCAATGGGCCCCGGGGAACGCACTGCGTTCCCCGGGGCCCCTTACGTTGTCGGCTGCGTCAGCAGAGTTCGCGGTAGGCGGCTTCCATGGCCGCCTCATCCGGCGCGTCGATGATGACGGGCTTGCCGAACTCCGTGATGCCGACGAGCCGCAGGATGTTGCCGCGGGCCTTCTTGTCGAGGTTCATGATGGCGCGCAGGTCCTCCCACGCCGACTGCTCGTAGCGCAGCGGCAGGCCCAACCCGCCGAGGAGGTCGTCGTGCATGGCGACCGACTCGTGGTCGAGGCCCAGCAGCTGCCGCGACACCCGCGAACACCAGGCCAGGCCGACGGCGATCGCATCGCCGTGGCGCCACGTGTAGCGCGCGTGCGCCTCGATTGCGTGCCCGAGCGTGTGGCCGTAGTTGAGCGACTCACGCCCAACGCTGGCGCCCTTCGACGTCGCCTCGCGGAAATCTGCGGCCACCACCGTCGCCTTCACCTGGACGGCGCGGGTGACGAGTTCGGCGAAACGGTCGCTGCGCACATCCGCGGCATCTGCCAGGTCCTCACGCGCCAGGTCGAGGATGCGGGTGTCCGCGATGAAGCCGCACTTCAGCACCTCGGCCATGCCGGAGCGCACGTCGCGGTCCGGGAGGCTGTCGAGCAGGGCCAGGTCGCAGATCACGCCCACCGGCTCGTAGAACGCGCCCACCAGGTTCTTGCCGGCATCGAGGTTGATGCCCGTCTTGCCGCCCACCGCCGCGTCGACCATCGCGAGCACCGAGGTGGGGATGCTGATGTAGGGCACTCCCCGCAACCAGGACGCGGCCACGAAGCCGGCCAGGTCTGTGGCGGTACCGCCGCCGATCCCGATCACCAGGTCACTGCGCGTGAAACCGGCCTCAGCGAGGGCGTTCCAGCAGCGGCTCAGCATCTCCACGGTCTTGGCCGCCTCGGCATCCGGCACCGGCAGCAACAGGACGCGTTGCTCTAGCATCCCGGCCACCTGCGCGGCGATCGCCGAGAGCGGTTCGGGATGGATGATGGCCACCCTCGTTGCGTCGCCCACCAAGCCGGGCAACTGGGCGAGCGCGCCCCTGTCGATGTGGACCTCGTAGGGGCCGAGGGCGGATTCCACGCGAACGCTCATTCTTCCGCTCCTCCCTGAGCACCACGTTCAGCGGCAAGGTCGTCGGCGACCTCGGAACTGCCGTGACCATCAGTCTCCACGATCTGGGTGGCCAGCGCTTCATAAACTGGATTCCGCTCCCGCAGCAGTTCGATGAGGCGGCCGCGCACATTGCCCAGCAGCATGGGGCGTGCCTTGTTCATGCCGACTCTGCGCGTGGCCTGCCCGATGGACACCTTCAGCCAGATCACCTCGTGGCCGCCGTCGCGCAGCGCCTGCTGGATGGCCTCGTTCATCACGGAGCCACCGCCGAGCGACACCACCTCATACGCCTCGAGCAACTCCAGGGTGGCCTCCTGCTCGAGGGCACGGAAGTACGCCTCGCCCTCGTCGGCGAAGATCTCCGCGACGGGCTTGCCCTCAACCTCTTCGATGCGCTGGTCCACGTCGACGAAGGTCTTGCCCAGCTTCCGGGCGAGCCTCTTGCCGACGGTGGACTTGCCTGCGCCGGGGGCGCCGACCAGAACGATGCTCATCGGCCGATCTCCAGGCCGCGGGCGGCCACGTCTGCCAGGTAGGACTCGTAGTTGCGGCGGGTCTCCCCCACGGAGTCGCCGCCGAACTTCTCCAGCGCGACCTCCGCCAGCACGAGCGCCACCATGGCCTCACCCACGACGCCGGCGGCGGGCACGGCACACACGTCTGAGCGCTGGTGGTGGGCCGCGGCGGCCTCACCGGTGGTGGTGTCGATGGTGCGCAGCGCGCGCGGGACGGTGGCGATGGGCTTCATCGCGGCGCGGACGCGCAGCACCTCCCCGGTGGACATGCCGCCCTCGGTGCCGCCCGAGCGGTGCGAGGCGCGGCGGATGCCGCCGTCGGCGGGCAGGATCTCGTCGTGGGCCAGCGAACCGCGGGTGCGGGCGAGGGTGAAGCCGTCACCCACCTCGACGCCCTTGATGGCCTGGATGCCCATCAGCGCGCCGGCCAGCTTCGCGTCGAGGCGCCGGTCTCCCTGCGAGTGTGAACCGAGGCCCGGGGGCAGTCCCCAGGCCAGCACCTCGACGACGCCGCCCATGGTGTCGCCCTCCTTCTGGCAGGCCTCCACCTCTGCCTGCATCGCGACGGAGGCCTCAGCGTCGAAGCACCGCACCGGGTCCTCGTCGATGGCGGCCAGGTCCGCGATGGTGGGGAGGTCTTCGCGGCCGGCCCGCACGGGGCCCAGTTCCACCACGTGGCTCAGCACGGTGATGCCGAAGGCCTGGTCGAGGAACGCCTGCGCGATGGTGCCCAGCGCGACGCGGGCGGCGGTCTCCCGGGCGGAGGCGCGTTCGAGCAGCGGGCGGGCCTCGTCGAAGTCGTACTTCTGCATGCCGGCCAGGTCTGCGTGACCGGGGCGGGGACGCGTGAGCTTGGCGTTGCGGGCCAACTCAGCCAGCTCTGCCTCGTCCACGTGACCAGGCGCCATCACCCTCTGCCACTTGGGCCACTCGGTGTTGCCGATCATGACGGCGATGGGCGAACCGATCGTCTCCCCGTGGCGGAAACCGCCCAGCAGGGTGAGTTCATCGGCCTCGAACTTCATCCGTGCCCCGCGGCCGACGCCCAGCCGGCGACGGGCGAGGTTCCGGGCGATCTCCTCGACACCCACTCGTACATGGGCCGGGATGCCTTCCATGGTGGCGATGAGCGCTTGGCCATGGGATTCACCGGCAGTCAGGTATCGAAGCATGAGGGTCATTGTGTCAGAGAAGGGAGCGCCTCTTGAGTTCCCGACCGGCTGCCGAACGGCACTCCTCGAACGTCACGCGGTGCCCGGTGAGCAGGAAGAACTGGTCCACCGCCTGACCGGCCAGGAGGTCAAGCCCGTTGAGCGACAAGCGGCCGGCGTCCTCGGCCGCGAGCCCGAGCGGCGTCGGCCAGGGGTCGTAGACCGCATCGAAGACGACCTTGGCCTGCTCGGCCAGTTTCGTTGCGTGCTCGGCCGTGGCCGTTGGCGGGATGGTGCTGGCCACGAGGTCCACCGGACCGACGCTCTCCCCCAGCAGGGTGACCTCGGCGTGCAGCCCCAGGGTGCGGGCCAGTTCGAGGATCGACGCCGCCCGCTCCGGGCGCCGAGCCAGCACGATGATCTCCCTGGCCTCGAGCCCCGCGAGGGCGAGCACCAGCGAACGCGCCGTGGCGCCGTTGCCGAGGATGGCCGCAGTGCGGGGCGTCCCGAGGTCGTGCGCCCGCCATGCGCGGACGAAGCCGGGCACGTCCGTGTTGTAGACCCTGGGCTCAGCCCCGAAGACGATCGTGTTGCCGCCCCCCACCAGCCGGGTGGGTTCGTCGGCCTCCCCGTAGGCCAGCGCTGCCTCCTTGTGCGGGGCGGTGACGCTGAGACCGGCCCAGGCCGGATCGTCGAGGCGGGACCGCACGAAGCCGTCGAGTTGCGCGGGCGTGACGGTGACGGCGTCGTAGCGCCACACGAGGCCGTTGGCCCGGTAGCCGGCACGGTGGATGGCCGGCGACAATGAATGTTCGGCCGGGTCGCCGATCACGGCGGCCCGGTAGCGCCCTCCGGCGCTCATCCGCTGCAGCGGCCGGTGTTGGCCTGGCACCAGGCCTGGAACTCGGCCTGGTTGGCCTGGTGCTCCTCCAGGGTGGCGGCGAACTTCGTCTCGCCGGTGTCCAGGTTGACCGTCACGAAGAAGAGCGCGTCGG
The DNA here is from genome assembly GCF_014164735.1 of Tessaracoccus sp. MC1756. NCBI lineage: Bacteria > Bacillati > Actinomycetota > Actinomycetes > Propionibacteriales > Propionibacteriaceae > Tessaracoccus > Tessaracoccus sp. MC1756. The sequence goes on from NZ_JACJFZ010000003.1 coordinate 38,930, forward strand.
TGTCTGCCGGGTTGAGCGCGGCGAGGAGGGCCGATTCGCCGGGATTACTGATGGGGCCCGGCGGGTAGCCCTTGTGCACATAGGTGTTGTAGGGCGACGGGTTCTGGCGTTCCTCGGCCGTGGTGGTGACGGTGTCCCACCGCTGCACTGCGTAATGGACGGTGGAGTCCATCTGCAGCGGCATGCCGGCGTTGATGCGGTTGTAGATCACGCGTGCCACCATCGGCTGGTCCTTGGCGCTGCTGACCTCTGCCGCGATGATTGACGCGGTGGTGACGATGTTGCGAGGCGTGACGCCCAGCGCCTGCGCCCCCTCCTCCAGCTTGATCTTGTCCGCCACGCGGTTGAACTGCGACACCTGGGTGGCGATCAGGTGCGAGGCGACCGCCGGCTCACCCACCTGGTAGGTGGACGGGAACAGGAAGCCCTCCAACTGGCCGTTGGCATAGCCGGGCAGCGGGTAGATGGTGGGATCTGCTGCGGCGGCCTCCATGTCGGCGTAGGTCAACCCGATCACGGAGTTGGCCGGCCGTTCCATGATCTGCCACTGCCTGACGGACACGGTGCCTTCCGGGAAGGTCACCATCAGGCGCTCCACGTTCTCCGGATCCAGCAGCATCGTGAACGCCGTCTCAGCCGGCAGTTCCTTCTTCAGGTTGAACCTCCCTGCCTGGAGCTGGTCCGACTCCCCGCTGCGCGTGGCCACCTGGCGGAAGGTGCGGGTGGACTTGATGACACCCGCCTCGCGCAGGATCTCGCCGATCTGGGTGATGCTCGCGCCCCGGGGGATGACGATCTGGACGTCGTCCTTCCCCTCCCCCATGTAATCCTCGGCGGTGCGCCAGGACACGTAGGCGTCGTTGGCCTTCGAGTAGACGAACCACCCGCCGCCGATGAGCACCGCCAGCGACAGCAGCACCGCAAAGGCGCTGCGCGCCGTGTAACCCAGGCGGCGCCAGTTGAGACGACCGTCGTTATCGGTGAACTTCGCGTTCACTCTGCCTCCAGCTCTACAGATTCTCCGACCGGGTGTCCCGTTCGCCCTTCGGCGTCGAGGGCCCGCTGCAGGATCTCCACGGCCGCAGCCTGGTCGATGACCCTGCGCTGCTGCTTGGCGCGACGACCTGCGTCGCCCAGACTACGGGATGCCGACGCGGTGCTCATTCTCTCGTCGACGAGCCGCACCGGTGTCGCCGTGATCACCCGGGCGAGCTGGGCCGCCTTCTCGACGACGAATTGCGCGGCGAAGCTGCGTTCACCGGCGAGGGTGAGCGGGAGCCCCACGTAGACGACCTCAGGCTCGTACTCCGCCACGATGGCCGCCAGGCGCTGCATTTCGCCGGGTCCCGCCGGCACGGTCTCGACCGGGTAGGCGAAGGAGACCCCGGCGTTGCACGCCGCGACCCCGATCCTCGCCTTGCCCCAGTCGATCCCGAGGCGCGCACCCTCAGGCACGCTCCTCCAGCGCCGTGCGGACAGCAGCGATGGCCTGCGGGCCGGCGGACGCATCGGTGCCGCCGCCCTGGGCCAGGTCGTCCTTGCCGCCGCCCTTGCCGCCCATTGCTGCGCACGCGACGGAGATCAGGCGTCCGGCTCCGAGCCCCAGGCCGCGCGCCGACTCGTTGGTGGCCACGATCGCCGTAGGCCTCTCTGCGCCACCGATCAGCGCGACGACGCCGGGACCGCTCCCGAGCCGTTCGCGCAGGTCCAGCGCCAGGGTCCGCAGCTCGTTGCCGCCCACCCCGGGCGTCTCGACGCCGAGGAAACGGACGCCGTTGACGTCCACCGCCTGGTCGACGAGCGAGGCGGCGCCGGCCAGCAGCTTCTCGGACTGGAGCTTGGCGATCGCCTTCTCCGCGTCCTTGAGCTGGGCCACCATCTTCTCGACGCGCTCCACGAGGTTGTCCGGGCGAACCCGCAGGGCGTCGGTCAGCTGGTTGACGAGCGCGCGCTCAGCCGCGAACTTGGCGAACGCATCCGTGCTGACCAGCGCCTCGACGCGGCGCACGCCGGAGCCGATCGACGACTCGCTGAGCAGGTTGAGCACACCGATCTCCGCGGTGTTGGCGACGTGGGTGCCACCACACAGCTCACGGGACCATGGACCCGCGAGTTCGACCATGCGCACGACCGGCGGGTACTTCTCGCCGAACATCGCCATGGCGCCGAGTGCCTTGGCGTCCTCCAGCTTCATCTCCTGCGCGCTCACGGCGTAGTTGGCGATGATCGCCTCGTTGGCCCTGGCCTCGACCTCCGCCTTCAGCTGGTCCGACAGGCCCTTCGGCGAGGAGAAGTCGAAGCGCATGTAGCCGGGCTTGTTGTACGAGCCCGCCTGCGTCGCGGTGGAACCCACCAGTTCGCGCAGCGCGGCGTGCACGATGTGCGTGGCGGTGTGCGCCTGGCAGGCACCGTGACGCGCTGCGGCGTCGACGCGTGCATCTGCCTGCGCACCGAGCGGCAGTTCGCCGAACACCTCCACCCGGTGCACGACCAGGCCGGGCACGGGGCGCTGGACGTCGATCACATCCAGCGAGAACCCGTCGCCGACGATGGTGCCGCGGTCTGCGTCCTGGCCGCCGGCCTCCGCGTAGAACGGGGTCTCGGTCAGCACGATCTCGACGGTGGTGCCGTCCGTGGCCCGGTCGACGTTCACGCCGTCGGCGATGATCCCGCGCACGCTGGTGGCCACGGAGAGGTCCGTATAGCCGAGGAAGGGCACCTCACCCTTCTCGCGGAGCTGACGGTAGGCCTCCACCGAGGCGGCACCGCCCTTCTTCGCCTTGGAATCCGCGCGGGCGCGTTCCTTCTGCTCCTTCATGAGCTCGTCGAACGTGGCGCGGTCCACGGAGAGGCCGGCCTCGCCGGCCATCTCCATGGTGAGGTCGATCGGGAACCCGTAGGTGTCGTGCAGCTGGAAGGCCTTGTCACCGGGCAGGGTGGTGGTGGCGGACTTCTTCACCTCGCCGACGGCGGTGTCGAACATGACCGTGCCGGACTGCAGGGTGCGACGGAAGGACTCCTCCTCAGCGTAGGCGGACTGGGACACCCGGCCCCAGGCCTCCTCGATCTCCGGGAACGATCCGAGCATGGCGGCCTTGGACACGGGCAGCAGTTCCTGCAGCACCGGGTCCCCCACGCCGAGGAGGCGCATGGCGCGTACGACACGACGCAGGAGGCGGCGCAGCACGTAGCCGCGCGCCTCGTTGCCGGGGGTCACGCCGTCGGTCATCAGCATGAGGCCGGAGCGCACGTGGTCTGCCACGACGCGGAACCGGACGTCGTCCACGTCCGAGGCGCCGTAGGCCTTGCCCGAAAGCTCGGCCGCCTTGGCGATGACGGGGTACACCTCGTCGATCTCGTACATGTTCGCCACCCCCTGCTTCAGGTAGGCGACGCGTTCGAGGCCGGAGCCGGTGTCGATGTTGCGGTGGGGCAAGGGGCGCAGGACGTCGAAGTCGTCCTTGCGGCGCACCGCGGAGAGCTCCTCCTGCTGGAACACGAGGTTCCAGATCTCGAGGAAGCGGTCCTCGTCTGCCTCCGGGCCGCCGTCGGGGCCGAACTCCGGCCCGCGGTCGATGTAGATCTCCGAGCAAGGCCCACCGGGGCCGGGAACGCCCATGTGCCAGTAGTTGTCCTTGAGCCCGCGCTCCTGGATGTGTTCGCGCGGGATGCCCATCGTGCGCCAGAGGTCCATGGTCTCCTGGTCACCGTGGAGCGCGGTGACCCACACCTTGTCGGCGTCGAAACCCCATCCACCGTCGGCCTCGGAACCCGTCACCAGGTCAAAGGCGTACTGGATGGCGCCTTCCTTGAAGTAGTCGCCGAACGCGAAGTTGCCCAGCATCTGGAAGAAGGTGCCGTGCCGGGTGGTCTTGCCCACCTCGTCGATGTCGAGGGTGCGGACGCACTTCTGCGAGCTCACGGCGCGCTTGTACGGTGCGGGCTCGTCGCCCAGGAAGTAGGGCTTGAACGGCACCATGCCCGCGTTCACGAACAGCAGCGTGGGGTCGTTGTACAACAGCGATGCGCTGGGGACCTTGGTGTGGTCCCGCGCCGCGAAGAAGTCGACGAACCTGCTCCGGATATCGGAGGTCTTCATACGTGTGGTTCCTTGAAAGTGGAGATCAGTTGGAGGTTGGTTCGGGGAGGTCGAGCTCGCGACGAAGCTCGGCCTCGCGCTCGGCCATGGCGCGGCGGAAGGTGGCCATGAAGTCGCCGAAGCCGGCGGCTGTCTCGTGGCCCTTCTTCTCGACCTGCTCGGCCATCCCGCGCGGCGTGAGCTTGTGCAGCAGTTCCCGGCCCCGCAGCATCACGAAGATGGTCAGCCCGATGCCGACGAGCATCCAGAAGAAGCGGCTCACTTCCTGCGCCCCTTGAGTGCCTTCCGCACGCCATAGCTGAACGCGGCGGTCTTCACCAGCGGGCCACCCAGGGTGGCGGCGAACAGCGTGGACAACTGGGCGGCGTTCTCGCTCACGACGGTGGCGTGCCCGGTGACCTTGGCAGCGTCTTCGGTCACGACCCCGAGCTTCCCCAGCTCGGCGTTCGTGGTGGCCACGGTGCTCTTGAGTTCCTGCAGCACCGGCACTGAGTTGTGCCCGATGTCGCGGACGGCGAGACGCACCTCGTCGAGGGCGCGCCCGGCTTTGAGCAGCGGTACTGCGGCCAGGGCCACGAATACGCAGGCCGCGATCGCGGCGATCAGGCCTGCGACCTCTCCAACAGTCATGAGCGTCATGGGCGTAACTCTAGCCGACCATCATCCTTCGCCCAGCAGCGCGCGCAGCGCAGCGACGCGCTCGGCGATGGCGGCCTCCTGACCGTGGTCCGTGGGGTGGTAGTACTCAGTTCCGGCGAGGTCGTCCGGCAGGTAGACCTGCGGCGCCACGCCGTGCGGGTAGTCGTGGGCGTACTTGTAACCCTTGCCGTGGCCGAGCTTCTCGGCACCGGCGTAGTGGGCGTCGCGCAGATGGGGTGGCACCAGACCGCCCTTGCCCTGCCGGATGTCGGCGATCGCCGCGTTGATCGCCGCGTAGGCCGCGTTCGACTTCGGCGCCGTGGCGGCCGCGACGGTGGCGTGGGCCAGCGTGATGCGCGCCTCGGGCATACCGAGCAGCTGCACGGCCTGGGCCGCGGCCACGCACGTCTGCAGCACTCCGCTGGCGGCCATGCCGATGTCCTCGCTGGCCGAGATCATCAGGCGCCGCGCGATGAACCTGGGGTCCTCCCCCGCCTCGAGCATCCGCGCCAGATAGTGCAGGGCCGCGTCCACGTCGGAGCCGCGGACCGACTTGATGAACGCCGAGATGATGTCGTAGTGCTGGTCGCCGTCCTTGTCGTAGCGCACCGCGGCGCGGTCTGCCGACGACTCCACAGAGGCCACGTCGATCAGCGCCCCACCCTTGGCGTCGGCTGCCGCTGCGGACTCCTCGAGGTAGGTGAGCGCGCGGCGGGCGTCGCCGCCGGCCAGCCGCAGAATGAGGTCGCGGGCGTCGTCCGCCAGTTCGAACAGGTCGCCGTTGGCGCGCGCCAGGCCGCGCTCGTCCGTGAGGGCGCGGTCCACGAGGGCGGAGAGGTCCGCGTTGTCGAGCGGCTGCAGGCGCAGCAGGAGCGAGCGCGACAGCAGCGGCGAGATCACCGAGAAGCTGGGGTTCTCCGTGGTGGCCGCGATCAGCGTGACCAGCCGGTTCTCCACGGCCGGCAGCAGCACATCCTGCTGGGCCTTGGAGAACCGGTGCACCTCGTCGACGAACAGGACGGTGGCGTTGCCGCGTGCCAGTTCCCGCTTGGCCTCGGCCAGCTCCGCCCGAACCTCCTTGACCCCGGCCGTGACGGCCGAGAGCTCGACGAAGCGCCGGCGGGTGGCCTGCGAGACGACCGAGGCGATGGTGGTCTTGCCGACGCCGGGAGGCCCCCACAAGAACACCGACATGGGTTGGCCCTCAGCGAGCCGGCGGAGCGGTGAGCCGGGGGCGAGGAGGTGCTGCTGCCCGACGATCTCGTCGAGCGAACGCGGCCGCAGGCGCACCGCGAGGGGCGCCTGCGGGTTCATCGCGTCGCTCAGCGACCCGCCCCGGGCCGTGGGCTCGGGGTCAGGGTTGCCGAAAAGGTCGTAGCTCATGGCCGTGGCTCAGGAAGCGCCTTCTGCCGGCTTGGCGTCCTTGGCGTCCTTGGGTTCCGGCTTGTGGTCCACGCCGGCCTCCCTGCGCTGCTTCGGGTCGATCGCGGCCGGGGCCTCGGTCAACGGGTCGAATCCGCCGCCGCTCTTCGGGAAGGCGATGACGTCGCGGATGGTGTCGAAGCCGCCGAGCAGCATGACGAGGCGGTCCAGCCCGAACGCGATGCCGCCGTGCGGCGGGGCGCCGAAGCTGAAGGCGTCGAGCAGGAAGCCGAACTTCTCCTGGGCCTCCTCGTCGCCGATGCCCATGACCTTGAACACCCGCTCCTGCACGTCGCGGCGGTGGATACGGATGGATCCGCCGCCCACCTCGTTGCCGTTGCAGACGAAGTCGTAGCCGTAGCTGAGCGCCGAGCCGGGATCGGTGTCGAACGTGTCCAGGCACTCCGGCGTCGGCGAGGTGAAGGCGTGGTGGACCGCGGTCCACTTGCCCGCGCCCACCGCGACGTCACCGGCGGCCTGAGCGTCCTCCGTCGACTTGAACATGGGCGCGTCGACCACCCAGACGAAGCTCCACTCGTCCTCGTTGATCAGGCCGGTGCGGCGACCGATCTCGAGGCGGGCGGCGCCCAGGAGTTCCTGGGACTGCTCCCGGCGGCCGGCGGCGAAGAAGATGGCGTCGCCCGGCTGGGCGTCCATGATCCCGGCGATGCCGTCGCGCTCCACGTCGGACAGGTTCTTGGCCACGGGGCCACCGAGCGTGCCGTCCTCACCGATGGTGATGTAGGCGAGCCCACGGGCACCGCGCTGCTTGGCCCATTCCTGCCAGGCGTCGAACTGACGACGCGGCAGCGAGGCGCCGCCGGGCATCACGACGCCGCCGACGTACGCGTTCTGGAAGACGCGGAAGGCGGTGTCCTTGAAGAACTCGGTGAGTTCGCGGATCTTGAGGTCGAAGCGGAGGTCCGGCTTGTCGGAGCCGTAATTGTCCATAGCGTCATGCCAGGTGATCCGCGGCAGCGGCAGCGGCATCTCGACACCGATCAGACGCCAGCAGGCGGCCATCACCTCTTCGGAGAGGGCAATGACGTCGTCCTGGTCCACGAAGCTCATCTCGATGTCGAGCTGGGTGAACTCCGGCTGACGGTCCGCGCGGAAGTCCTCGTCGCGGTAGCAGCGGGCGATCTGGTAGTACCGCTCCATGCCGCCGACCATGAGCAGCTGCTTGAACAGCTGAGGGCTCTGGGGCAGGGCGTACCACTTGCCCGGGTGGAGGCGCGCAGGAACGATGAAGTCGCGGGCGCCTTCCGGCGTGGAGCGCGTCAGCGTGGGGGTCTCCACGTCGTAGAAGCGGTGCCTGGCCAGCACCTCACGGATGGTGTGGGTGACGTTGGAACGCAGCACCATGGCCTCGTGCTGCCGCGGGCGGCGCAGGTCGAGGTAACGGTACTTGAGACGCACGTCCTCACCGACGGTGGTGCGCTCGTCGATCTGGAACGGCAGCGGCGCGGCGGGGTTCAGCACCTCGAGCTCGCGGATGACCACCTCGACCTCGCCGGTGGGGATGTTGGGGTTGACGTTGCCGTCCTCACGCTTGTCCACCAGCCCGGTGACCCGGATGCAGAATTCGTTGCGCAGGTCGTGGATGCCGGCGGATTCGAGGTATTCGTCGCGCACGACGATCTGGCAGATGCCCGACGCATCCCGCAGGTCGATGAAGGCGACGCCGCCGTGGTCGCGGCGCTTGGCCACCCATCCGGCGAGAACGACTTCCTGGCCCACGTGCTCGGCACGCAACGTGCCGGCCTCAAAGGTGCGAATCACTTCACTTGTCCTATCTTCGGCTGCATAGACGGTGCAGCTCGTCCGGCCATCGTAACGAGACTCTGGCGTGGGGCGACAATCAGAGGCCGAGTGCCTCACGGAGTTCCGGCGCGGACACGGGCTTCCCGAAGACCGGGGAATCCGGTTCCAGGCAGCGGGACGCGGCCGTGGGTGCCTCCACCGGATCGAAGCCCAGGGAGTCGACGACGGAGGCCACGACGGCGCGGGCCTCCTGGTCGTCGGAGATCACGGCGATCGCCCGGCGCAGCGGATGGCCGGCCTCCCGGGCGTCTCCCGTGAGGTCCAGATAGCCGAGGTGGTTGAGCGACTTCACGAGCCGCATCTCCGGGTTGCGCTTTTTGATCAGCGACGACGTGGTGCCGCCGTGCTCCTCGTCGAGGTGACCGCCTGCCGCCTCCCAGGCATTCATCGCGTCGACGACGATCTTGCCGCCCAGCGCGGCGAAGTCCACGGAATGCGCCTTGCCGAACGGGATGGCCAGGACGACCAGATCCGACCGCGCGATCACGTCAGCCTCGGGCAGCAGGCGGGCGCCGGGGAGCACCGTGCCGATGACGAGCTCGAGCATGGCCTGGCGCGGCGAACCGGAGATTCGCACCTCGTAGTCGGCGTCGAGGGCCAACCGGGCGAGCGCCGTGCCGAGCTTGCCCGCGCCGATGACGCCGATGCACTGCACGTCCATGGCGGGCGTCAGAGCGCCGACCCGACGGCGACTCGGAGGTCTTCAGCCGGGGCCATCCATTCCAGCGGGGAGGCCGCGACCTGCTCGCCGGTGCGGATGTCCTTGACCGAATCGTCGTGGCCGGCGCCGAACCAGACGAACGGGATGCCGCGACGCTCGGCATAGCGGATCTGCTTGCCGAACTTGTCTGCCTTCGGCGCAACCTCGACCGGGATGCCACGGCTGCGCAGGGCGGCCGCCACTGCGATGGCCTGCTCGCGGGCCTCCTCGTTGTCCACGGCGACCAGGACCGCACTGGGGACGGAGCGCGACGCCGTGAGCTTCTTCTGCCCGATGAGGGGGGCGAGGATGCGGGTGATGCCGAACGAGTAGCCGACACCCGGGAAGGTGGTCTTCCCGTCGCTGGCGAGGGAGTCGTAGCGGCCGCCGGAGGCGACCGAGCCGAGCTTCTCCGAGCCCACCAGCGAGGTCTCGTAGACAGTGCCGGTGTAGTAGTCCAGCCCGCGGGCAATCTTGAGGTCCGCCACCACGCGGTCCGGCACCGAACGCCCCGCCACCCGGATCAGCGCGGAGAGTTCCTCCAGGCCGGTGTCCAGCAGTTCATGGGTGACGCCCAGGGCCCGCACGTCGTCGACGAACGACTCGTCCGTGGCGGCGATGCCGGCCAGCGACACACAGGCCTTGGCCTGGGCGCTGCTCAGGCCGAGCTCGCCGGTCAGCAGTTCGGCCACCGCGTCCGGACCGATCTTGTCGTACTTGTCGACGCGCTGCAGCACCGCCGCGGTGTCGTCGATGCCGAGACCCCGGTAGAAGCCCTCGGAAAGCTTGCGGTTGTTCACGTGCAGGCTCACGGGGGGCAGCCCCAGGTCCGTGTGGAGCTTCTCGAACACGTCAAGGGCCACGAGCGGGATCTCCACGTCGTGGTGCGCGGCGAGGTTCCCCTGCCCGACGATGTCGATGTCGGCCTGCGTGAACTCACGGTAGCGGCCCTCCTGGGGGCGCTCACCGCGCCAGACCTTCTGGACCTGGTAGCGGCGGAAGGGGAAGACCAGGTGCCCGGCGTTCTCCAGCACGTAGCGGGCGAACGGCACCGTCAGGTCGAAGTGAAGTCCCAGTTCGTCGGCATCCGCCGCTTCCGCGTGGAGGCGGCGGACCACGTAGATCTCCTTGTCGATCTCGCCCTTGCGCGCGAGTTGGTCGAGCGGCTCGACGGCCCGGGTCTCGATGGGGGCGAAACCGTGCAGCTCGAACGTGGTGCGCACCACGTCGAGGACGCGGTTCTCCACGAAACGACCGGCGGGCAGGAACTCGGGGAAGCCGCTGAGCGGCCTGGGGCGGGACAAGGTGGCGGTACCTCTACACGTTTCCGGGCTGCAGGTATGGGTTGGAAGCGAGTTCCTGGGCCAGGCTGGTGGGCTGGCCGTGGCCCGGCAGCAGAGGGGTCTGCGCCGGGAAGTGCTCGACGATGCGCCGCAGCGAGTCACGCATCTCGGCCATGTTACCGCCGGGCAGATCGGTGCGCCCGATCGTGCCCGCGAAGAGCACGTCGCCGCTGAACACCACTGTGGTTCGCGACGAGCTGACGCGAAGCAGCGTGGAGCCCTTGGTATGCCCGGGCGCCGCGAAGGCCTCGACGGTGAGGCCGGCGACCGTGAACGGCTCGCCGTAGTCGCGCACGTCGTCGATGGCGGGCAACGTCTCCGAGCCGGTGAGTTGACGCAGCATCGCGGCGCCGCTGGGCCCCAGCCCATCAGCTGGGCGGGTGAGGAGGTGCTGGTCAGCGGTCGACAGATAGACGGGCACGCGCCACCTCGCGGCGAGCAGATGGGCGTCGCCCACGTGGTCCAGGTGGCCGTGCGTCGCGAGGATGGCCATGGGGCTCAGCCCGCGCTCACGGATGAGCGCCCCGACAGGCTCATCGGCGGTGATCCCGGGGTCCACGATGACGCACTCCGACACGTCCTCGGAAGCGCTCACCACATAACAATTTGCTTGCCATGGGGATACAGGTATGGGCTGGACGAGCACACACCCACCCTATCCCGCTAGATTGGGCCCATGAGCGAACAGCAAGCGCCCGCAGATTTCGGCCGCGTCGATCCAGACGGCACGGTGTACGTCATCACGGGTGACACAGAACGAAGTGTCGGGCAGATTCCCGATTCCACCCCCGAGGAAGCCATGGCTTTCTACGTCCGCCGTTACGAGAACCTGGCTGCGGAGGTGACCCTGCTGGAATCCCGCGTGAAGGCTCAGGCGATGTCGCCCGAAGAGGCGCGCACCGCGATCGAAACTGCGAAGAAGAACGTCGCCGAGGCCAACGCCGTGGGAGACCTGCCGGCGTTGACCGCACGCCTCGAGGCCGTCAGTGAGCTGCTGCCGGCACAGATCGAGGCGCGGAAGGCCCAGCGTGCGGAGCAGAACGCGGTCACCGTGGCCGCGAAGGAAGCCATGGTCGTGGAGGCCGAGCAACTCGCCGCCGGAAACGACTGGCGCGGCGGCGTGGACCGCTTCCGCACCCTGCTGGACGAGTGGAAGGCACTCCCCCGCATCGACCGCGCCACGGACAACGAACTGTGGCACCGCTTCTCGTCGGCGCGCACGCAGTACACCCGTCGCCGCAAGGCGCACTTCTCGGAGCTGAATTCGCATCGTGACGACGCGAAGGCCGCCAAGGAAGCGATCATCGCGGAGGCCGAGCCGCTCGCCACGTCCACGGACTGGGGCGCCACCTCTGCGGCCTTCCGTGACCTGATGACCCGCTGGAAGGCCGCGGGCAGCGCCCGTCGCGCAGACGACGACAAGCTCTGGGCACGCTTCCGGGGCATCCAGGACGAGTTCTTCAACGCCCGCTCCGAAGCGCAGAACGCCGCCGACGGCGAGCAGTCGGAGAACCTGGCCGCGAAGCAGGCGCTGGTGGAGAAGGTCGAGAAGGACCTCGAGGGTGTGACCGACATCGAGGCCGCCAAGAGCATCCACCGCGACTTCCTCGCCCAGTTCAACGAGATCGGCCATGTGCCCCGCAACGCCATGCGCGACATGGACAACCGGGTCCGCACCCTCGGCGAGAAGGTCTCCGAACTCGAGGCCGAAGAGTGGCGTCGCACGGATCCCGAGGCGCGCGAGCGCGCCGAGAGCACCGTGAAGATGTTCGAGGACCAGATCGCCAAGCTCGAGCAGGACCTCGCCCAGGCGCAGGAACGCGGCGACGACAAGAAGGCCAAGGACGCGCAGAAGTCGATCGAGACCTACACCAGCTGGCTGGAGCAGGCCCGGGAGACACTCGCAGATTTCACCAAGTAACCGGTCCGGGAACTTCGAGGGAGATTCCTGCCACATCGGCGCCCGAGGGCGTCATGTGGCGGGAATCTCCTTTTTTGTGGCCGGGTGCGCTCAGCCGGCGACGCGGAAGACGTCATAGACGCCCGGCACGCGCCGGATCAGGTTCATCACGTGCTGCAGATGGGTGGGATCTGCGGATTCGAACGTCATCTTGCCCGTGAACTGGCGTTGCTTGTTCGTGGTGATGTTCACCGCGAGGATGTCGAGGTGCTGCTCTGAGAGCACCGACGACACATCGGAGAGCAGGCGCGCGCGGTCGATGCCCTCGATCTGGATGGTCACGCTGAACGACGCGCCCTCCTGACTGTCGGACCAGGACACCGGCACGATGCGCTCGGGTTCCTTCATCAGCGACGGCACGTTGCTGCAGTCGCGGCGGTGCACCGAGACGCCGTCGCCCTTGGTGACGAAGCCCACGATGTCGTCGCCGGGCAGCGGGTAGCAGCACTTGGCGTACTTGGCGATGACCGAGTCATCGCCGTCGACGAGGATCCGCGCACCGTCGGTGAGCGGCCGACGGTGCTGTTTGACCACCAGGTCTTCCGTGACGGTGTCGACGGTCTCGTCCTCGCCGCCGTGCAACTGGACGAGCTTCTCGACCACGCCCTGCGGGCCGATGTGGCCCTCGCCGATGGCCACGTAGAGGCTGGGCACGTCGTTGTAGCCGAGGGCGTTGGCGACGGCCGTGAGGTTCTCCAGGGTCAGCAGTCGCTGCAGCGGGACGCCGGCCCGACGCAGGTCCTTCGCGAGCATGTCCTTGCCCTGCTCCATCGCCACGTCGCGACGTTCGCGGGAGAAGTGCTGGCGGATCTTCTGCCGCGCCCGCGAACTGACGACGAAGCCCAGCCAGTCACGGCTGGGGCCCGCGCCTTCGGCCTTGGAGGTGAGGATCTCGACCTTGTCGCCCTGCTGCAGCGGGGTGCTGAGCGCCACGAGGCGGCCGTTGACCCGAGCCCCGATCGTGCGGTGGCCCACCTCCGTGTGGACCGCGAAGGCGAAGTCGACGGGCGTGGCGCCGACGGGCAGCGCCATGACCTCGCCCTTCGGCGTGAACACGTAGATCTCGTCCGCGTTGATCTCGAACAGGACCGAGTCGAGGAACTCGCTGGGGTCCTCGGTCTCCTTGCTCATGACGCCCAGCTGGTGCATGGCCCGCAGGCCCGCCTCTTCGGGCGACACCCCGTCGCGCAGGTCCGCCTTGTACTTCCAGTGCGCCGCGACACCGTACTCGGCGCGGCGGTGCATCTCGTGCGTCCGGATCTGGAACTCGACGGGTTCGTTGTTGGCGCCCAGCACAGTGGTGTGCAGCGACTGGTACATGTTGAACTTGGGGCCGGCGATGTAGTCCTTGAACCGGCCGGGGATGGGTTTCCAGCCCGCGTGCGCCACGCCCAGCACCGCGTAGCAGTCCTTGATGTCGTGGACGAGGACCCGTAGACCGATGAGGTCGTAGATGTCCTTGAAGTCGCGGCCGCGCACCATCATCTTCTGGTAGATGGAGTAGTAGTGCTTCGGCCGGCCGTAGACCGTGGCGTCGATCTTGGCCTCGACGAGGAGTTTCTGGAACTGGGCGATCAGTTCGCGCAGGTAGCGTTCGCGGCCGGGTGCCTGCTGGGCCACCATGTCAACGATCTCGGCGTAGAACTTGGGCTCGATCGTGGCGAACGAGAGGTCTTCCAGTTCCCACTTGATCGTGTTCATGCCCAGGCGGTGGGCCAAGGGGGCGAAGATGTTCAGGGTTTCCGTGGCGATCCGCACCCGCTTGTCGGGGCGCAGGTAACCCAGGGTGCGCATGTTGTGCAACCGGTCCGCCAGCTTGATGACGAGGACGCGGACCTCTTCACTGGTGGCCATGATCATCTTGCGGATGGTCTCGGCCTTGGCCGTTTCGCCGTAGGTGAGCTTGTCCAGCTTGGTGACGCCGTCGACCATGTGGGCGACTTCCTCGCCGAACTCCAGCTGCAACTGCTCCAGCGAGTAGTCGGTGTCCTCCACCGTGTCGTGCAGCAGCGCGGCCACGAGCACCGGCTCCGTCATGCCCAGTTCCGCCAGGATGGTCGCAACGGCCAACGGATGCGTGATGTACGGGTCCCCGGATTTGCGGGTCTGGCCCTCGTGGTGGTGCTCCGCGACGCGGTAGGCGCGCTCGATGACCGCCAGATCGGCACGCGGATGGTTGGACCGGACGATGCGGTTCAGGGGATCGAGGATGGCCGATTTGGGCCGCACAGCACCCAGCCGGGCCAGCCGGTGCCGCATCCGGAGACGCGGCTGTTCCGGCCCGGTCACCAACCGGGAGGTACCGCCGAGGGGCTCATCCGTCATGCTGGCCAAGTGTAGTGCGTGTGCGCGCAGTGACGCGGACGGCGCGGATCAGAGGTCGTCGTCATCGACCGCGCGCAGCACGTCCTTCGACGCGGGCGGCGCGGCCCGGCGCACGACGATGAGCTCGTCGCCCGTCTCGATGCGGGTGGCGGTCTGGTCGTAGAAACGGCGCAGGGTGCCGTTGCGGATCAGACCGATGACCCGCTCCCCCAGCACGGACGACGGCGGCTTGCCCACTTCCTCGATCTCCGCGAGACGCTGGTGGACCTCGAGGCCCTCCGCGCCGGTCAGCATGTCCTGCATGATGGTGCCGAGTTCGGGGCCGATCGCCGACAGGCCCAGGAGCCTACCGACCGTCTCGGAGCTGGTCACCACCGACGACGCACCGGATTGGCGTACCAGCATCACGTTGTCCTGCTCCCGCACGGAAACGATGACGCCGGCCGTGGGGTTGATCTGCCGAACGTTGAGGGTGGTCAGGATGGCCGCGTCGTCACGGTCCAGCGAGATGATCACCTGCCGAGCCTTGGCCACCTCCGCCCGTCGCAACAGTGAACGACGCGTGGCGTCGCCCTGGAACGCGGCAAGCCCGTCGAGGTTCGCCTCGTTGACGGCCGCGGCCGAGTTGTCGATGACGACGATGCGGTCCGGCTTCTGGCCCTGCCTGCGAAGTGTGTTGACGGCGCTTCGCCCCTTGGTGCCGTAGCCGATGACGACGACGTGGTTACGCATGGTTCTTCTCCACAGGTTGTCCTTGATGCTGCGGCTGCCCTCGTTGGCGAGCACCTCGATGGTGGTGCCGACCAACAGCACCAGGAAACCGATGCGCAGCGGCGTGATCACCAGCGCGTTGATCAGGCGGGCATGCGTCGCCACCGGGGTGATGTCGCCGTAGCCGGTGGTGGTGACGGTCACCGTCGAGTAGTAGATCGCGTCGATGAAACTGACGCCGTCCTGGGCGGTGTTGTCGCGGTACGCATCGTTGTCGAGCCACACCAGCATGGTGGAGATCATCAGCAGGATCAGCGCGAGGGCGCCGCGCCGCGCCAGTTCCTTGAAGGGGGAGCTGGTGATGCGGGGCAGACTGACCAGGGACAGGACCCCGCCGCGCCCCCCGGGCTGCAGTTTGGCCATGGCCTCAGACTGTCACCACTGCGGTGCAGTTGTCGATGCCACGCTCAACGAGCCGCTGACGGCCGCCGAGGAAGCTGAGTTCCATCACGACGGAGACGTGGACCAGGTCCGCGCCCATCTGCTGCAGGAGCTCAGCAGTGGCCCCGACCGTGCCGCCGGTGGCGAGCACGTCGTCGACCACCAGGACACGGGCCCCGGGACGGATGGCGTCGCGGTGCATCGTGAGGGTCTCGAAGCCGTACTCCAGTTCGTAGGAGTGGCTGATGATCTCACCCGGCAGCTTGCCGGGCTTGCGCACCGGCACGAATCCGGCCCCGAGCGCGAGGGCGACGGGGGCCGCGAAGATGAATCCCCGGGCCTCCATCCCCACCACGATGTCGATGTGCTTCGGGGCGGTGGTCACCAATTCGGTGATCGCGGCCTGGAAGCCCTTCGCCGATGCCAGCAGCGGCGTGATGTCCTTGAACACCACCCCCGGCTTCGGGAAGTCGGGGACGTCGGCGATCAGTTCGCCGACGAGGGCGCGCCGAGCGGCCGACTCGTCCTGGGTCACTTCCCCTTCTTCCGGTCGGCCCTGGCACCACCCGTGCGACGCACGCGGCGTTCCCCGGGGGTGACGGGCGAGATGGGCGCCCGGTCGTCCGCGGCAACGGCACCGGAGTGCACGAGGTTCTCCTCGGCGACCTGGTGACGGTGCGCGGACTTGGCCTCAGCGCGCGCCTTGCGACGCTCGATCCGCTCACGGTGCTCGGCCATGGCAGGCTCGCGCTCCCGCAGCATCGCCAGGATGGGCGAGGCGATGAACAGCGAGGAGTATGCACCGGCCACCATGCCGACCAGCAGGGCCAACCCGAGGTCTGCGAGCGGACCACTGTCCAGGAGCGTGCCCGCTGAGAACAGCGCCAGCACGGGCAGGATGCCGATGATGGTGGTGTTGAGGGAGCGGACGATCACCTGGTTCGTCGCGAGGTTGGCCCGCTCCGAGTAAGTCCAGTTGGTCTCTTCGATGTTCCTCGTGTTCTCGCGGATCTTGTCGAACACCACGACGGTGTCGTAGAGCGAATAGCCCAGGATGGTCAGCACACCGATGACGGTCGACGGGGTCACCGTGAAGCCGACGGCGGCGTACACGCCGACGGTCAGCAGCAGGTCGTGGAACACGGCCACGATGGCCGCGATCGACATCTTCCAGTCACGGAAGTACACCGCGATCAAGAGCATGACGAGCACGGTGAAGACCACGAGCGCGATGACGCCCTGCCGGGAGATCTCCTTGCCCCACGAGGCACCGATGGCGTTGTAGGTGACGTCCTCGGAGGACACGCCCGCCAGCTCGGCGATCTCGCCGCGGGTGGTGGTGGTCTCCGCCGGCGACAGCGTGCGCGTCTGGATGCGGATCTGCGAGTCGCCCAGGGAGAACACCTGGGGCTCGAGCTCCTCGATGCTGAACTCGTTCACCTGGCTGCGCACGTCGTCGACCGTGGTCGAGGTGACCTGCATCGGCACCTGGAAATCGGTGCCGCCGCGGAACTCGATGCCGAGCGTCAGGCCCCTGATCAGCAGCACCAGGATGGTGAGCACCAGCAGGACGCCGGAGATCATGAACCACAACTTGCGGTGCCTGATGAAGTCGTAGGAGATCTGGCCCGTGTAGAGACGGTGGGCGAATCCCAGCTTCTTGTCAGTCGTCTCGGACATCACGCCTCCTGCAGGGTGGTCGAGGGAGCAGCGGTGCTGCGGCGGAACCGGCGGCCGAGCAGTGAGTCACGGGACACACCCATGTGCGCGGCGTCGAGACCCGACCACTTGTGGCCCTGCCCGAAGAACGCGGTGCGGCCGAGGAGTTCCACCAGCGGCTTCGTGAAGAAGAACACGACCACGAGGTCGAGGACAGTCGTCAGGCCCAGCATGAACGCGAAGCCCTTCACGCTACCCACAGCCAGGATGAACAGCACCACGGCCGAGAGCAGCTGCACGGCGTCGGAGATCACGATGGTGCCGCGCGCCTTCGCCCACCCGGACAGCAGCGACGACTTCAGCGACTTGCCGTCGCGGATCTCGTCGCGGATGCGTTCGAAGTAGATGACGAACGAGTCTGCCGTCATGGCGATACCGACGATCGCACCGGCGATACCGGGCAGGTTCACCGCCACGCCCATCGTCGAGCCCAGCAGGACGACCATGGCATACGTGGCGGCGGCGGCCGCGATGAGGGAGGCCACGACGACGATGCCCATCGCGCGGTAGTAGATGAACGAGTACAGCGCGACGATGATGAGGCCGATCAGGCCGGCGATGATGCCGACGCGCAACTGCTCACCACCGAGGGTGGCCGACACGGTCTCGACCTGCGACGGCTCGAAGCTGAGCGGCAGGGCACCGAACTTGAGCACGTTGGCCAGTGCCGCGGACGACTCAGCGGTGAAGCCGCCACGGATGATCGCCTCGCCGTTGACGATGCGGTCCTGCGCCGTGGCCGCCGACTCCACGACGCCGTCGAGGACGATTGCGAACATGTTGTTGGGCTCGGGCTGGCCCACCAGGGCACCGGTGAGTTCCGACATCTGGCGCGTGCCGGTGTCGTTGAAGGCGAGCGTCACGGCGTACTGCAGTTCGCCCTGCGGGATCCCGAAGGACGCCGTGGACAGCTCCTGGCCGCGGATGACCGTGGGGCCGAGCAGGTACTTCTGCGAACCCGTGGAATCACAGGCGGCCAGGGCGCGGGTGGGGTCCTCGTGGGTGTCGTCGCCGCACGCGAAGGACTCGAAGTAGGAGAGGTCTTCCGGGGTGGGCTGGTAGTTGATCGCCTCGGGCGTGCCCAGCTGCTGCGGGTCCTCGCCGTCGGCGGTCTCCGGAGTGGGCGCAACCGGCAGGCCCGGGAGGGCGGTGCCGTCCTCCGTGGCCGGGTCCGGCGACTCACCGGTGCCCACGCCTACGTTCAGGATGCGGCGGAACGCGAGCTGCGCGGTGGCGCCGACCAGGTCGACGAGGTCGTCGCGGGACACGTTCGGGGCGGACACGACGACGTGCCGCTCACCCTGAACGGCGACGCTGGCCTCGCCCACACCCAGGCCGTCGACACGCTGGCGGATGATGTCGCGGGCGAGTTCGAGCGACTCGAGGGTCACGGTCTTGTTGGTGGCCGTGAGCGTGATGGTCTGGCCACCCTGCAGGTCGAGGCCGAGCTTCGGCCCCCAGGTCTTGGTGGCGGCCATGATGGTGAAGAGTCCTGCCAGGATCAGCAGGAAGACGATGAGGACGACTCCTGGTCGTGACCTCTTAGCTTGCGTTGCCACGGTTACTTGGGATCCTCGTTGCGGTTCGGGTCCGTCACGTCAGCGGACGGTTCGGTGTCGGCCTGCTCGTCAGAGCCGTACATGGCCTGGAACTCCTCGTCGGTGATGACCGGCTCGGTGCTCAGGACATCCGCCGGTGCGTCGTCGAACTCGAACTCCTCCTCATCAGGGTTGGCCGTACGGGCCACGTTCCCCTTGAGGACGGTGACTTCGGCGCCGGGGGCGAGCTCGACGATGAGCTGACGCTCGCCGACATGCACGACGGTGCCGAACATGCCGGAGGTCAGCAGGACCCGGGCGCCGGGCACCAACTGCTGCTGCATCTCCTGATGCTGCTGCATGCGCTTGCGCTGCGGGCGGATGATCATGAAGTAGAACAGGGCGATCATCGCCACGATCATGATGATCAGGTCAAATCCGGGTGGCATGGAGCTTCTCCCTACGTTGGTGGCCGTCGCTCAGAATAGCGGAGGCCGGTCAGAAGTCAGTACCAGAGGCGCCGGTACCGTGAAATGGTCAATCGAAGAGTACGGGGTTCTGCGCGGGCGGCCTCATGCCGAGGTGCGCATAACCGGCCCGGGTGGCCACCCGGCCACGGGGTGTACGCACCAGGAGCCCCTCGCGGATGAGGAAGGGTTCTGCCACCTCGGAGACGGTTTCGATCTCCTCCCCCACGCTCAGCGCGAGGGTGGAGAGCCCGACGGGACCGCCGTCGAAGAGGTTGCAGAGTGCCGCCAGCACGCCACGGTCCAGCCTGTCGAGACCCCGTTCATCCACCTCGTAGAGTTCCAGCGCAGCGCGGGCGACGCCACGGTCTGCCACGGGATGTCCCTTGACCTGCGCGAAGTCGCGCACGCGCCGCAGCAGGCGGTTGGCGATGCGGGGTGTGCCACGGGACCGACGGGCGATCTCGTCCGTGGCGTCGGGATGGATCGAGACGCCGAGCTTGCCCGCAGAGTTGACCACGATGCCCGCCAGATCCGCCGGGTCGTAAAAGTCGAGCTGCGCCGTGAAGCCGAAGCGGTCACGCAGCGGCCCGGGCAGCATGCCGGCGCGCGTAGTGGCGCCCACCAGGGTGAACGGGGGCAGTTCGATGGGGATGGCCGTGGCGCCCGGGCCCTTGCCGACGATGACGTCGACGCGGAAGTCCTCCATCGCGAGGTAGAGCATCTCCTCCGCGGGACGCGACAGGCGGTGGATCTCGTCGAGGAAGAGTACCTCGCCCTCGTCGAGGCCCGAGAGGATGGCGGCGAGGTCGCCGGCGTGCTGGATGGCCGGGCCAGATGAGATCCGCAGGGTGACGCCCATCTCCTCGGCGATGATCATCGCAAGTGTGGTCTTGCCGAGCCCGGGCGGGCCGGACAGCAGCACGTGGTCCGGCGTCGTGCCCCGGTGGCGGGCCGCGTCGAGCACCAGGCCCAACTGCTCGCGGACGCGGGGCTGGCCCTCGAACTCCGTGAGGGTCTTGGGCCGCAACGCCGCCTCGTAGTCGCGTTCCTCGACCTGGGCGTAGGGGTCTGTCTCTGCGTGGTCCACTATCGCCTCGCAAGCGAGTTGAGCGCGGCGCGCAGGAGCTTGCCGATGGGCATGGCTGGATCCTCCTCGACGAGAGGGGCCACGTTGTCGCAGGCCGACTCGGCATCGCGCGCGGACCAGCCGAGCGACTGCAACCCCTCGCTGACCTGGTGGCGCCACTGCTCCTCGCCACCTCCGGCGACCGGCTCGCTCCCCCGCCCGTCCCCGTCGTCGAGCCCGAGGGCCACGACCTTGTCCTTGAGTTCGATGATGAGCTTCTGGGCGCCCTTGGTGCCGATGCCGGGCACCGAGGTCAACCGACGGATGTCCTCCGTCTGGACGGCGCGGCGTAACTCCGCCGGGCCCAGCACCGAGACGATGGCCAGGGCCAGTTTGGGCCCCACTCCCGAGGCGATCTGGGACACGATGAATGCCTCCCGTTCCCCGGGCCCGCTGAAACCGTAGAGCGTCATCGAGTCCTCGCGCACCACCAGCGATGTGTGGAGCGTGGTGACCTCCCCTGGGCGCAGGGCCGCCGCCGTCGACGGCGTGATGAAGACCAGGTAGCCGACGCCCCCCACGTCGAGCACGCATTCGGTGGCCCCGGCGCTGAGCACGGTGCCGGTGAGTTGAGCGATCATCGCTTCCCCTTGGCTGCCGCGACTGCCGCGGCGTAACGGTTCGTGCCGGTGCCACGCCACACGTGGGTCACGGCGATGGCCAGCGCGTCTGCCGCGTCGGCGGGTTTGGGTGCCTCTGACAGCTTGAGGATGCGGGTGACCATGAGCGTCACCTGCGCCTTGTCGGCAGTGCCGGAGCCTGTCACCGCGGCTTTGACCTCCGACGGCGTGTGGAAGGTGACCGGCAGGCCCCGCCGGGCGGCGCTGAGCGCGGCGACTCCGGAGGCCTGCGCGGTGTCCATCACCGAGGCGAGGTTGTGCTGCGCGAAGACGCGTTCGATGGCGGCGGCCTCCGGCTGGTACTCCTCGAACCAGACGGCGAGGCCCTCCTCCAGCGCCACGAGGCGCCGGGCGACATCGAGGGTTGCGGGCGTGCGGACCACGCCGACGGCGACCAGTCGGGGCGGACGACCGACGGTGCCGTCGACGATGCCGATACCGCACCGGGTCAGGCCGGGGTCGATGCCGATGACTCGCATGCCCGTGCGGTCACTCCTCTTCTTCGAGTGCGGCGGCCACCTCAGGCGTCAGGTCGAGGTTCGAGTAGACGTTCTGGACGTCGTCGCAGTCCTCCAGGGCGTCGATGATGCGGAATACGCGGTTGGCGACGTCCACGTCGTCGACGGGTGTCTCGAAGGATGCGACGAACTGCACCTCGGCGACCTCCCAGTCGAACCCGGCGGCTTCCACGGCCTTGCGCACCTCGTCGAGGTCATTGGGGTCGCAGCGTGCCTCCCACCTGTCGCCGTCGTCGACGACCTCCTCGAGCCCGGCGTCGAGGGCTGCCTCGAGGACCTCGTCCTCCGAGACCTCCTTGCCGTCCTGGACCTTGGGGACATCGATGACGCCCATGCGGGAGAAGCCCCGCTGGACCGAGCCGATGTCGGCCATGCTGCCGCCGTTCCGGGTGACCGCGACGCGGACCTCGGAGGCGGAGCGGTTGCGGTTGTCCGTGAGGCATTCGATCAGGAGGCCGACGCCCGCGGAGCCGTAGGCCTCGTACATGATCGTCTCGTAGTCGGCCGCACCCGATTCGGCGCCTGAGCCGCGCTTGACGGCGCGGTCGATGTTGTCGTTGGGGACCGAAGACTTCTTCGCCTTCTGGATGGCCAGCTCGAGTGCCGGGTTACCTGAAGGGTCGCCGCCGCCCAGACGTGCAGCAACTTCGATGCCCTTGACGAGCTTGGCGAAGAGCTTGCCGCGCTTGGCGTCGATGACTGCCTTCTTGTGCTTCGTCGTCGCCCATTTGGAATGCCCCGACATCGGACCCCACTCTCTCTGCTCTGGAAATTCTGTGCTCAGCGAAGCTTACCGTGGCCCGCTCACTCCACCACGGTGGACAGCAGCGCGACGGCATCGCGTGTCGCGTAGCCCAGATCTGCCGCGAAGCGCTTGATGCCTTCGCCGTCGACGGTGTCGACGCCGATGCCCGCCTCCGCACAGCCCGAATCGCGCATGGCGTTGAGGCAGTGCTCCATCAAGGCCAGCGAGATGCCGCGACCCCGGTAGTCAGGATGGACCCCGAACCGCTCCGTCCAACCGCCGAGCGCCTCGTCGGTGTCACCCTCCTGGTCGACACCGCTCATGGCGTAGCCGACGACGCGTTCACCGTCGAGGGCGACAAAGGACCAGTCGTAGCGGAAGGTGGCCTCGCAGAGGCGATGCCGCCAGTCCACCGTGGTCACCTCGGAGCCGCCGAGCGGCGCGAAGCACGTGTTGTGCAGCACCCTCACGTCCTCCTCCAGTGCATCCGTCAAGTGCGTGAACGTGATGCCGGGCACGTCGTGGTGGCGGACCGGGTGGCGCAGCGAGCGTTGCAGGTCGTAGTAGAAGCGCTCAGGGGTGAACCCCAGCTTCCGGGCGACCTTCTCCGTCCCGGGGCGGTCAAGCTCCGCGTAACAGCCCAGCCACAGCGGTTGCCCGGGGTGGTGTTGGTCGCGCCAGGCGATGGCCCGGTTCATCTGCCACCGGAACAGCGCGGTGCCGATGGACTGGTGCCGATGGACGGGGTGCACGCCGCCCATGAGGTAGATCCGCGGCGGGTCCGCCTCCGCGACGTAGCTGATGCCGAAGGCGGACAGGGACGAGTAGGCGTCCCATCCGCCGACCGCCATCCCCTCCGCCATCTGCATGCCGGAGTCCGTGATCAACGTGGCCACGCCGGACAGCACGGAGTTGTCCAGGGCCTCGAGCTGCTGCCAGAACTCGTCGACCTCCATGGCGTCGTCCGCAGTCAGGAGCCGCCAGGTGAGGTGAGGTTCGACGTAGGCTTCCATCGCGCTCACCTCATCGCCAGATTCGATTCCGGTCCTCCGGCTTGGGGGCGGTCTGGTCCCAGAGTCGGCGCCACCGGGGGGTGGGCGTGGGCGCAGCGGGTTCGCCGTGCCCCTGGCGGCGTCGCTCCACCGTCCACCAGGTGAGTTCGCCCTCGTGGACGAGTTGTTCGACGCGGAGCTGCAGCTCAGCGGTGGCCTCCGCCAGTGAGCGCCCCCGCACATAGATGGGGGCCCCGAAGCGGATGGACACCTTGGGCTTGGTGGTGAGCGGCAACTTGAGGATGTCCTTCAACTTGAAGGTGCCGGCGAGCCCGACCGGGATGATTGCGACGTTGTGCTGGTTGGCCAGTTCCGCGGCGACCGTGGTGAAGTCGCCCACGAGCCGCCCGTGCGGGGGGTCGTCCGTGAAGCTCACCACGTTGCGGCCCCGCACCAGGGCGCGGGACAGGCCGACGTTGGTGGGGCGCATCCGGGACGGCAACGCCATCCGCAGGATCTGGTAGTCCAGCACGCCCTGCTCGTTGACGGCGAACACCAGCGGCTGACGCAACCCGTTGAGCGTGTCGATGCCCACCAACTCGATGTCGAAACGCAGCGACAGCAGGCTGAGGGTCAGGTGACCCTGCGGCAGCTGCATCCGGCCGGCCAACTCCAGGCCGGTCCGCTCCTGCTTCGGGGCACCCGCCGGGCGACGACCCGGCACGGCCTGGAAGAGCCGGATCAGGTCCGAGACGAGGGTCAGTCTCGGTTTCGGCTTCGAGCGCCGGGGCTGGGCCCAGGACGGGAGATGACGGGTCATCGCACGTCGCCCAGCGCCAGACCGGGGCCGCGCAGGAACGTGATGTCCGGCTGCCTCCCCACTTCGTCTGCGGCGATCTCGAGGGCGTCGGCGTAGGTGCTGGCGGCCCGGTGACCGAGCAGCGCAGCGCTGCGTCGGTCCGCGCCCACCCAGATCACGTCGGACACGTCCTGCGTGGCGGCCGCGGTGCGGTACCACCGGTGGAAGGCACGCAGCGGGTGGTGCGCGAACTGCTTGCGGTACAGGTTGATGTACCAGTCGTCGCTGATCGCCCGGGGCTCGAACTCCGCCGCGATCTCAGCCGGATCGGTGCTGGCCGGCAGCACCGTGGCGAAGAAGTCCGCGCCGGCCGACTGGCGGCGGTTGGAGAACTTGTTCGACAAGGGGTGAAACGCGATGACCACTCCCCCCGGGCGCACGTACGGAGTGCCGAGATGCGAACCGGCAGCCGTCACGAGCGCATGGTGGGCGGCGTCGAGCGGCGACCCGATGGGGCCCTCCTCGATGGCAGCGCCCCACACGGGGACGACCAGCACGTCTGCTGCCCCCTGGACCTCGACGGAGTTGCCCGCCTGCCAGACCAGCGCCGCGTCGTGGCGCACCGCGGTGGGTTCACCGGCCACGACATCAATGATGGCGTAATCGGCCGCCATGCGGCTGTGCACCAGCGAGGCGCCGTTGCGGGGCAAGGCGCCGATGACCTGGCGGGCGCCGGCGTAGGCCAGCTTGTCGCCGAGGTTCCATTCCCATTCACGCTTCGAGACGAAACGCATGTTGCTGCTGAGCAGGGGCTGGCCGAGGACGGCCACCAACGCGAACGCGTCGACCTTCTGCTGCACGAGCTCTTCGACGGCGGTGCGGGCCTCCTCGGTGGCGTTGGCGCCGGCCATCCGGTTGACCGTGCCGAGGTCTGTGAGGCCCTCCGACAGGGGGCAACCGGAGGAGAACCCGGAGGCCAGCGCGATGACCACGACCAGATCTGACTCTGCGACGCGGCGGTTGAGCCTCACGGGCCCGCCGGCCGCCTCGCCGATGGTGACCAGGTCCTCGCTGGTCACGTCGTGGCTGGTGATCAGCCCGTCGGGGAGGAAGCTGCTGGCGACGCGATCGCCGAGGACCGCCGTGATCTGCGTGGGTGACCAGCGCTGACGCAGCCCGTTGGCGACGACGAGTTCGACGTCGTCGACGCCGGCGCGCGCCGCGGTTTCCAACACCCGCTCCACGAGGGTTCGGCGCGGGTCGAACTGGGGTCGAGGCAGCGGCAGTCCGCCGTCGGCGATCACGATGGTGAGCTTGGTGTCCTCACGCAGCCGCGAGGCCAGCGCCTCTGCGTTCAGGGGTGCCGTCAGCGCAGAGTCGATCAGCGCCGCCGGATCGCTCGAGGGCACCGCGTCCGCCGGGTAGACGACCCTGGTACCAATGCCGAGCCGCTCGAGGCGGAGCTCAGCGCCGGCCGGGGCCATGATGGGCGGGGTCTTGTCGTCGACCTCGAGTACAAAACCGGGACGAGCCATCATTGATCCTTTCCGTTCACGACATCTTCCAGCGCGGCAGCGGAGACATCTCCGGCCATTCGACGATCGACCAGCCCTTGGACCGGGCCGCACGCATGAGGCCGATGTCGGGGCTGACGGCCACGGGGTTGCCCACGGTGCTGAGCATCGGCAGGTCGACATGGCTGTCGGCGTAGCCGTAACTGGCGCTCAGATCGAAACCGTGCAGTTTGGCATAGTGGTTGAGCCAGGCGGAACGGGACTCGCCGACCATCGGTGGACCGCTCAGGAAGCCCGTGCAGCGCCCATGCTCATCGGTGGCGAGTTCTGCCGCGACGATCCTGTCGAACAGCCCTTCGAACGGCCTGGTCAGCGGACGCACCGCACCCGTCATGAGGATGGTGGTGTGTCCTGCGTCGCGGTGCTCGCGGATGCGGCGGATGGCGTCCGGCGACATCCGGTCCAGGATCAGCGGCGCCAGTTTCTCGTCGACGTAAGCCTCGAGCGCCTCCAGGTCCGCCCCGGCGTACCGACGGTAGATCGACCGCAGGAAGACACCGCGGTCTCTGCGTTCGGCGCCCAGGTAGAGCGGCAGCTGCATGGCGATGCTCGCCATTTCGCCGAGCCTGCGCACGGGGCTGAGCTCCGGCAGCCGCGCCCAGAGGTAGGTCTCCACGACGTTGGTGGCCATGACGGTGCCGTCAAGGTCGAAGGCGGCGAGCACAGTGCCCGGCTCCGCGGGCTTCAGTTCCTTGAACGTGGCGGCGCGTGCCTGACGACGCTTGCGCACGGCTTCGAGGCGGCGCACCGGATCTGTGATTGCCGGGATGTGCACCTCCTCCATGTAGTGGGTCCAGTCGAAGGAGGCGGAATCGAAGCCGAAGCGCTCCTTGTCGTCCTCATGCAACGAGTGGTGCAGCGCCAAGGTGTTGTCGTCGACGAAGTGCAGCTCCGACTGGAGGTACTCGCCGTAGAGGCTGAGGTACTTGCCGAGGAAGTCCAGCGTCTTCGACGTCTTGTCGAGGCTGGCGGCCATGGCACGGGTCCGCTTGCCCCGCGGCGCGTAGCTCAGCAGCTTGTTGCCCACCTTCAGGCCCGTGTCCGCCACCCGCATGAGCTTCTCGATGGGTTCAGCCCCCGGGAAGTTCCAGGTGGACAGCGGCGTGGAGCCCTGCCCCGAGGTGTACGGGTGCTTGCTGAAGTAGCTGCGCACGTGCTCGTAGATCCCGCGGAACGTCAGCGGGTTACGGGCGCCGGATGCGCCGTGGTAATACTCGGGTTCACCGACGGTGGGCTGGGTGGCGCACACCGCCACGAGGCCGTTCACGATGAAATCGCAGGGGATGACGTCGATCACGGCATCCGGCGAGGCGGGGAACTCCGGCACCTGGCCACGGCCGTAGGCCAGGATGAGGGGATCTGCCATCTTGAAACCCTCGATCCAGCCGGGGTCCGGGTACCGGAGCGAGGATTCGACGATGGCCGGACGGAAGATCGACACCTGCATGTCGTGGGTGAGGTCTGCCACGACGCGCTCCCCCATCGCCTTGGCGAAGGTGTAGACGTCGGTCCAGCCCAATGACCGGGCCCGCTCGGTACCCGCGGAGACGAGTTCCTTCTTGACCCATTCCAGGCGGCGGCGCTCGGTGTCCTGCGAGGTGGTGAGGTAGCCGGCCTGGCGGTGGAGGGCCTCCGCCTCCTTGCGCAGGACCGTCAGCTGTTCGGCGCTGCGGGAACGGGCCTCGATGTGCTCGGCCATGGCCAGCGCGGCGGCCGTCTCGGTTTCGTAGTCGATGTTGTGGACGTGCGCGGCTTCGGGGATGGCGCCACGGCGACGACCGGCGGTGTACGCCGTCGAGACGTGCACGTAGTGCGGCACGCGGACCAGGTTGCCGTCCGCATCCGAACAGGCTTCACGCAGCTTGCCCAGCAGCGCCTTGGTGCCCACCACGTTGGTCATGAAGGCCTGGTCGATGGGCGGGTCGAAGGACACGTCGCCGGCGCAGTGCACCAGCACGTCGATGTCGCGCGGCAGGTCCGGCACGTGGGGCAGGTCGCCCTCGATCACCTGGACGCGGGCAGCCATGAGCTCAGCGACTCCACCGGCCTGCTCCACGACGTCCTTGAAGATCTTCTTCTTCAGCAGGGACACGACACGGCTCTCCGCCGTGATCGACCCCTTGCGGCGCACCAGGACGGCCGTGGCGGTATCCGGGCACTCGGTGAGGACCTTCCAGAGGAGTTGCTCGCCGATGAACCCGGTCACGCCGGTCATGGCGATCTTCCTGCCCGCGAGGAGGTCCTTGATACGGCCCGTCAGCAGCGGGGGCACATGCCCGTGCCCGGGATCTACAGCACCGAACGTGCTGGCCGGAGGCCTAACCATCGATGGCGCCCTCTGCGACGGCGAGCGCCTCGCCGATCGTGAACCGACCGACGTAGAGCGCGGTGCCGACGATGGCACCTTCCACACCGCGGTCGACGTGGCGGCGCAGGGCACGCAGGTCGTCCAGGGTGGCGATACCGCCGGAGGCGATCACCTTCTTGCCGCTGCGTTCGGCGACCTCGAGGAGGAGATCTGTGTTGGGACCTGTCAGCATGCCGTCGGCGTTCACGTCTGTGACGACGAAGCGCTCGCAACCTGCCGCCGTCAGGCGGTCCACCACCTCGTGCCACGGGCCACCCTCGGTGGTCCAGCCGCGGGCCGCGAGGTTCTCGCCGCGCACGTCGATGCCGATGGCGACCCGGTCGCCGTAGCGGGCGAGGATCCGCTCACACCACTCGGGGTTCTCGAGGGCTGCGGTGCCGATGTTGACCCGGCGGCAGCCGGTGGCCAGCGCGCGCTCCAGCGACTCGTCGTCACGGATACCGCCGGACATCTCGACCGACATGTCGAGCTTGCCGACGATGTCCTTCAGCAGGTCACCGTTGTTGCCACGGCCGAACGCCGCATCGAGGTCCACCAGATGAAGCCATTCGGCACCGCCTTCCTGCCAGCGCAGCGCGGCCTCGAGGGGATCGCCGAATTCCTTCTGGGTGCCGGCTATGCCCTGCACCAGTTGAACGGCCTGGCCGTTCTGGACGTCGACGGCGGGCAACAGTTGAAGCTTCTCCACGACGCACAACCCTACCCGGTCGGCGCGTCTCCGACACCGTGGACCGCGGCGGTGAACGCCGTCACCTTCGCAGGGTCCTTGACCCGTCGTCGAGCCTCGACCCCGCTGATGACATCCACGCCATGGGGGCGCACGAGTCTAATGGCCTCGGCCACGTTCCCCGGAGCCAACCCGCCGGCGAGGATCACGGGGACGGCGACCGCGTCGCGGATGCTGCGCGCCACGGCAAGATCCACGGTGCGACCGGTCCCCGCCACCTGGGTGCTGCTGATGGAGTCGACCAGGAGTGCATCGACGCCGAGGCGCACCATGTGTTGGGCAGCCGCGACTGGATCCTGCGGCACGTCGTGGTCCGTGATGACGCCTCCGCTTTCGACGGAAAAGCGCAGCGCCTTCAGGATCCGGATGCCCATCCCGTGCAGGTCCGCGGCCAGAGACCGGGTGGTCTCGGGTCCCTCGTCGGCGTGGAGCTGGACGGCGTCCGGTCGGAGCGCTTCCGCCAGGGACAACACGGCGGCAGGGTCGTCGCCGGCCACCAGGACGCGTTCCACGCCCACTGGTACCACGGCAAACAGTGCCACGGCTTCGGCGAGGGTCAGGTTCCATGGCACGTCCGCGGGATAGTCCACGACGAACCCCAGCGCGTCAGCGCCGGCAGCGGCGCACATGATCACCTCATCAGCCTGGGTGACGCCACACATCTTCACCCAGGTCACGCAGGCCACCCGACGCCTATGAGGCTGCGCAGACACATCGCTGCGTCGTCGGCCTTCAGCAAGGCGGTACCCACCAGCACGCCGTCCGCTCCGGCCAGCGCGGCGCGGCGAACGTCCTCTGAGCCGGTGAGGGACGACTCGGACAGAACCAGACGACCGGGCGGGTAGAGCCCGGCGAGTTCCTGGGTACGGGCCACATCTGTGTCATCGACTTCAAACACCGTGATGTCGCGATTGTTGATGCCGACCAGTGGCGTGTCGACGGCAGCGACCCTACGCGCCTCATCAGCAGTGTGGGCTTCGATGAGTGGTTCCAGGCCGACCGCGAGGGCGTGGGCCGCCAGGTCCCTCAACTGGTCGTCGGTAAGGTGCTCGGCGATCAGCAGGATCGCCGCCGACCCCATCTCTCTGGAAACATCGATCTGCTCGCGGCTCGTGACGAAATCCTTGTGTAGCACCGGCACGCCCACAGCGGCGGCAACAGCGCGTAGCACCTCCATCGAACCACCGAAGTGGACCGGCTCGGTGACCACGCTGATGCCAGCGACCGGCTGGGTCGCGAGTAACCGTGCATAGTCGACCGGGTCGCGCCCGCGCAGCAGATCACCCTCCTTGGACGACCGGTGTTTCACCTCGGCGATGACAGGGAAGCGTCCCTCGCGCTGGCGTGCCCGTATAGAGGCGGTCAGGCTCACTGGAGCTCACTGGTCGCGGCCACCAGCTCCTCCAGCTTGCGCTGGGCGGCGCCGGAGCTGATGAGGTCGAAGGCCATCGCCACGCCGTCGCGCAGGCTTTCGACCCTGCCTGCCGTGTACAGCGCGCCACCCGCGTTGAGCGCCAGGTAGTCGCGCCGCGGGCCGGTGTCCTCTCCGGCGAAGATCGCGCGGATCGACGCAGCGTTCTCCTCTGGAGTGCCTCCAGCGATGTCCTCGATCCGGCACCGCTTGAGACCGAAGTCTTCAGGAGTGACCTCCCGGTAGTCGATGTGCCCGTCCTTCACGTCGGCGATGCTGGTGGCGCCCAGGAGCGACAACTCGTCGAGGCCGTCAAGACCGTGCACCACCAACACGTGCCGGAAGTCCATCTCGGCGATCACCTTGGCCATCATGGGGACGAGCTCTGGCTTGTAGACGCCCATGATGTGGTTCCGGGCGCGGAGCGGGTTGATCAGCGGTCCGATGATGGTGAAGAAGATCGACTTGATGCCCAATTGGTTCTCGGGTCCGAACACTGTGGCCATGATGGGATGGAAGGTCGGAGCGTAGAGGAAGCTCATGCCGATGTTCTCGATCAGTTCGGCAGCCTGCAGTGGCGTTTGGTCGATGTGCACGCCGAGGGCCTCAAGGACGTCGGCGGAACCCGACTTGGACGAGATGGAGCGACTGCCGTGCTTGGCCACGCGCACCCCGCCGGCTGCGGCGACGAAGGAAGCCGCCGTCGACACGTTGAAGGTGGCCGCTCCACCGCCGGTGCCGCAGAGATCCGTGAGATCGCCCTGGCCATCCACCGAGATGGGCAGCGCATGCTCGCGCATCGCGGTCGCGATCGCGGCGACCTCACTCACCGTGGGTCCCTTGTTCGTCAGGCCGACCAGGAAGCCCGCGATCTGGACGTCAGTGAGTTGGTTGGCAGCAATCGCCTCCACCACAGAGGCGACCTCCACCTTCTCCAGGTTGTAGCCATCTGCAAGCTTCGCGAGAACGGGGGCGATGGTGGCGCGTCCGGCGGAAAGGCCCTCAGAACTTGGCTCGAAGCTCAGGCGTTCCTCGTCGGCCCGGCGGAACTTGTGCTGCTGGAAGGCTGTGACCGTGCGCGTATCGGCGATGCCCGGCAGGCGGGTGATCTTCCCGTTGATGACGTCCGACAGGTTCTCGTACTGCGGCACCTGGATGTGTGCCAGCAGGTCCCACTTTCCCGTGATGGAGAAGATCTCCACCACCTCCTCGATGGACCCGAGTCGGTCCACCACCGACTCAAGCGCGCCACGTTCGGTCTTGATGTGGGTCAGTGCAGTTATCATGCTGGCCTCCTTGCCGGATGTCTGGGGAAAGTATGGCCCAGACCGGCCTATGCTGCACCCCTTCCGGGCCCGTCGCTCAGAAGCCGGTCAGCCAGTTACCGATGAGGCGTGCCCCCGCAGCGCCCGACTTTTCGGGGTGGAACTGGGTGGACGACACGACACCGCGTTCGACGGCGGCGACGAAACTGACGTCCTCGTGCTGAGCCGTGGTGACGAGGGCATCCCCCGGTGCGGTCCGAGCGGCGTAGCTGTGCACGAAGTAGAAGCGCTCCTCCGTGAGGCCCTCGAAGAGGTGCGAACCCTGCGGGGCCGCCACCGTGTTCCAGCCCATGTGCGGCAGCCGGTGCGTCTCCAGGGCGGTGACCTCTCCGTCGTAGAGGCCGACACCGTCGGCACGGATACCGTGTTCGTGGCCGGCGGAGAAGAGGATCTGGTGGCCGACGCAGATCCCGAGGAGCGGGCGCTCGGCTTCGGCCCAGCGCCGGATGAGGTCCACGCCGCCGACCCCCGCCAGCCCGCTCATGCAGGTGGCGAAGGCGCCGACTCCCGGCACGACGAGGCCGTCCTGCCGGAGGAGTTCGGAGTGGTCCGCCGACACGACGACCTCAGCCCCCGCGTTGCGGAACGCGCGGGCGGCGGAGTGCAGGTTGCCCGAGCCGTAGTCGAGCAGGCCGACCCGGCGAATCAGAGTGCACCCTTCGTGCTCGGGATGCCCTGCTGACGGGGGTCGATCTCGACGGCGTCGCGCAGTGCCCGCGCGAGGGCCTTGAACTCGGCCTCCACGATGTGGTGCGGATCCCGGCCGGCGCGGAGCGTGAGATGCAGGCAGAGGCCGGCGTTGAGCGCCAGCGACTCGAAGAAGTGGTACGTCATGGAACCGGCGTACGGCACGCCGGAACCACCGATGCGGGCGTACACCTGGCCGTCGGGCTCCCCCTGGCAGGTGACGTACGGGCGGCCGGCGACGTCCACGACGACCTCAGCGACTGCCTCGTCGAGCGGCACTACCGCGGAGGCGTAGCGGCGGATGCCGGACTTGTCGCCCAGCGCCTCCCTCAGCGCCTGCCCGATGCAGATGGCGGTGTCCTCGATGGTGTGGTGCCCGTCGATATGCAGGTCGCCCTCCGCCTCGACGGTGAGGTTGATCAGCGAGTGCTTGGACAGGGCCGTGAGCATGTGGTCGTAGAAGCCGATGCCCGTGGAGATCTGCGAGGTGCCGTTGCCGTCCAGGTCGAGGGTGACCTTGATGGACGACTCGCTGGTGATGCGTTCGACGGTGGCGGTGCGGGTCATGGCTGCCTTTCGGGCTGGAGATCTGTGAGGGCTTCTTTGAGGGCGGCCATTTCGGCCGGGGTGCCGGCGGAGACCCGCAGGAAGCCGTCCGGGCCGGTCTCCCTGATCAGGATGCCCCTGTCCAGCAGTGACTGCCAGACCTGGTGCCGGTCCGGGAAACATCCGATCAGCGAGAAGTTCGCCTCCGAGTCGATGACGGCGTAGCCATGGTCGCGCGCCCAGGCCTCGAAGCCGCGGGCCTCGGCGGTCAGTTCGCGCACCCGGGCGAGGAGCTCGTCGGCGTGGGCCAGCGCCACGCGCGCGACGGCCTGGGTCTGGGCACTGAGGTGGTACGGCAGGCGCACGATCCGGCACGCGTCCACGACGGCCGAGGCCGCAGCCAGATACCCCACGCGGCCACCGGCCAAGGCGAACGCCTTGCTCATGGTGCGCGACACCACCAGGCGGGGGTGCTTGTCGAGCAGTTCGAGCGCGCTGGGGCGGCTGGAGAACTCCTGGTAGGCCTCATCGGCGACCACGATGGCGTCCGTGGTGGCGCACACCTCGTCGATGACCTCCAAGGCGACGGTGGTGCCCGTCGGGTTGTTCGGCGAGGTGATGAGGACGACGGTGGGCCGGTGCTCGGCGATGGCACCCAGGATGAGCTCGGCGTCGAGCGTGTAGTCGTCGCGGCGCGGTACGGTCACGTACTCCGTGCAGGTGTTGCGCGCGTACTCCGGGTACATGGAATACGTGGGTGTGAAGGTGAGCACCTTGCGCCCCGGCCCGCCGAACGCGGTGAGCAGGTGGCTCATGATCTCGTTGGACCCGTTCGCCGCCCAGATCCGGTCTGCCGTCAGGCCGTGGCCGAGGTAGGCGGCGAGATCCGCCCGCAGTGCACGCGCCTCGCGGTCCGGGTAGCGGTTGAGCGTGCCTGCGGCGTTGACGATCGCCGCCGCCATCTCCTGCCGGACGGCGGGTGACGGGGGGTAGGGGTTCTCGTTCACGTTGAGCACCACCGGCACGTCCAGCTGGGGTGCGCCGTAGGGCTCCTCCCCCACCAGATCCGCGCGCAGCGGGAGGTCGTCGAGCGTGATCACTGGGCCCTCCGCACCGTGATGGCCGCGGCGTGGCCGGGCAGGTCTTCGGCCAGCGCGAACTTCTCCACGCCGTCTGCGATGGCCATCAGGGCCTGCTCGGTGTAGCCGATCACGTGCACGGTGCGCATGAAGGAGCGCACGTTGAGACCCGACGAGTGGCAGGCGCAGCCCGCGGTGGGCAGCACGTGCGTGGAACCCGCGGAGTAGTCGCCCAGCGAGACGGGGGCGAAGTCGCCGACGAAGATGGCCCCGGCGTTGCGGATACGCGCGGCCACCGCCTCCGCGTTGGCCGTCTGGATCTCCAGGTGTTCGGCGGCGTAGGCGTCCGCCACTGCGACGGCCTGGTCGAGGTCGCGCACCAGCACGACGGCGGACTGCGGGCCCGTCAGCGCGGTGCGGATGCGCTCGTGGTGCTTCTGCACCTCCACCTGCCGGGTCACCTCCACCTGGACGGCCTCGGCCAGCGTGGCCGAGGGCGTGATCAGCACGGAGGCTGCCAACGGGTCGTGTTCGGCCTGCGAGATGAGGTCTGCGGCCACGTAGGCCGGGTGCGCGGTGTCGTCTGCCACGATGGCGATCTCCGTGGGGCCGGCCTCAGAGTCGATGCCGACGAGCCCGCGGAGCAGGCGCTTGGCGGCCACCACGTATATGTTGCCCGGGCCGGTGATCAGCGAGACGGGCTCGCACAGGCCCTCGACGCCGTGGGCGAACATGGCGACGGCCTGCGCACCGCCGACGGCGTAGACCTCTTCCACGCCGAGGATGTGGCACAGCGCCAGGATGTTGGGGTGCGGCAGCCCGCCGAACTCCTTCTGGGGCGGCGACGCGACGGCGATCGACGGCACTCCGGCCACCTGCGCCGGCACCACGTTCATGATGACCGAGGAGGCCAGCGGCGCGAGGCCGCCCGGCACGTAGAGGCCGACCCGGCCGACGGGGATGTTGCGCAGGCCGACACGGGCGCCGTCGGCGAGGACGGCGGGGGCAGGGTTCGCATCGAGTTCCAGGTCCTGGGCCACCTGACGGCGCCGTTGGATGGACACGGCGAAGGCGGCGGCCAGGTCCGGGTCGAGTTCTGCGGCGGCGCGGGCCAGCTCAGCGGCAGGCACGCGGAGCGAGTCCGGGGTCACTCCGTCGAACCTCTGGGAGTACTCGCGCAGCGCCTGCTCACCGCGGGCAGCCACGTCGTCGACGATGGGCCGCACCACCTCCACCGCGGCGTCCACGTCGAACGACCCGCGGGGCAACATGGCCCGGTAGGGCCCCTGAGCCCCGGTGAAATCAAGAATGCGCAGCACGGTAACCCATCCTACTGCGTGGGCTCAGGCTCCTCTGACTCCTGCTCATCCCCTGGCTCCGGCCAGAACGCCGCGAGCAGCATGACAGGGGTGATGGCGGTGAAAGGGGCCACCATCAGGGCGGCCAGGGACCGGAGTTGGAGGTCCACCGCGACGACGTCGCCGGCCGAGGCCGAAGCCAGCCGCTGTGCGAACCCGGTGGTGCCCACCGCCAGCCCCAGCCGCCACGTCATCAGCGCGGCTGCGACTGCGGCCAGGACGGATCCGACGATCACGAGCCAACCTCGGCGGTACAGGACGAACCAGCCCACCAGGCCCACGGCGGCCCCGATGATCCCGGTGATCAGCACGAAGCTGGCGTCTGCGCCGATCATGGCCGCCTGGCCGCGCTCGGAGATCAGGGCGGTGAGGTCTTCCTGGATCTGGTACGTGGGCCGGGGCGCGGTGGCGGCCCAGAGGAGACCTCCGAGGGCGCCGACCAGCACCGACGCGGCGACGAAGACGATGAGGCGCCACCAGCTGTTGTCCCACAGTTCGGCGAGTTGGCTGCGCCGGGTGACGACGAGGAGGCCGTCAGACATCAACGCCCCGTCCCATGCCGACGCACGCCGGGCCCAGGACGGCCTTCAGGTCTGCGAACAGCGCCGACGTGAGGTCCACCCGGTAACCGTCGCCGAGGCGGAAGGTCTTGATCTTGTCGCCGGTCCGGAGGCTGAGGTGCACCTCGGCCGCGCCGGGGTACAGGGCAAGGATCTCCTTCAGGCGGTTCACCAAGCTGGGGGTACAGCGCACCGCCGGCAGCGACAGGGCGAGCGGGCCCACGTTGCCTTCGGCGCTGACGTGCGGCGTGATGATCTGCTGGGCCCGCATCCGGCCGCGGTCCTCGCCGTCCTCCGCCACGCCGCTGACGGCGATGATGGTGTCCGGCTCGAGGTACTGCGCCACCTGGTCATAGACCCGTGGGAAGACTGTGACCTCCAGCGAACTGGTGAGGTCCTCCACGCTGATGATGGCCCAGATGTTGCCGGCCTTGTTGACGCGGCGGGCGACCGAGGTGATCAGGCCACACACCTTGGTGGGGCCACGGTAGCCGTCCGGCGAGGCGACCGAGGAGATGGACCGCTCGGAGTTGGCCTGCAGGACGTGCTCGAGCCCGTTGAGCGGGTGGTCCGACACGTAGAGGCCCAGCATCTCGCGCTCGAAGCCGAGCTTGGTGCGGCGGTCCCATTCGTCCATCTCCGGCACCGTGTCGCGCAGCGCAGAACTGGTGTCGTCGACCTCGGCACCGAAACCGAAGTCGAACCCGTCCTGGCCGTGCTCCGCGTTGCGCTTGAGGTCGATGACCGCGTCGACGGCGTTCTCGTAGATGCTCATCAGGGCCCGCCGGGCGTGGCCCATCTCATCAAAGGCCCCGGCCTTGATCAACGATTCGACCACGCGCTTGTTGCAGATCAGCAGCGGCGCCTTGTCCAGGAAGTCGTGGAAGTCCGACGCGGGGCCGAGGCGCTTGCGCTCCTCCACCCAGGCCGTGACCACCTTGTCGCCGACGTTGCGGACGGCGCCCAGGCCGAAGCGGATGTGTTCGCCCACAGGCGTGAACATGACCTCGGAGGAGTTCACGTCCGGTGGGAGCACCTCGATGCCCATGCGGCGGCATTCGGCGAGGTACTGGGCGGACTTGTCCTTGTCATCGCGTACCGACTGGAGCAGCGCCGCCATGTACTCGACGGGGTACTTCGCCTTGAGATAGGCGGTCCAGTAGGAGATGACGCCGTAGGCGGCGGTGTGCGCCTTGTTGAAGGCGTAGTCGGAGAACGGGATCAGGATCTCCCACAGGGCCTTGATGGCGCCGTCGGAGAAGCCGTTGGCCCGCATGCCCTCGGAGAACGGAACGAACTCCGCGTCGAGGACCTCCTTCTTCTTCTTGCCCATGGCACGGCGCAGCAGGTCTGCCTTGCCCAGGGAGTAGCCGGCCACGCGCTGGGCGATCTGCTGGACCTGCTCCTGGTAGACGATCAGGCCGTAGGTGGTGGAGAGGATGTCCGCGAGTGGTTCCTCGAGCTCCGGGTGGATCGGGACGATCTCCTGCTGGCCGGTCTTGCGCAGGGCGTAGTTGGTGTGGGACTGCGCGCCCATGGGACCGGGCCGGTACAGGGCCAGGGCCGCGGAGATGTCCTCGAAGTGGTCCGGCTGCATGAGGCGCAGCAGGGTGCGCATGCCGCCGCCGTCGAGCTGGAAGATGCCCAGGGTGTCGCCGCTGGCCAGCAGGTCGTAGGCGGCCTTGTCGCTCATGTCCTCGACGAGCGCGTCGAGGTCGAGGTCGAAGTCGCGGTTCAGCTTGATGTTGCGCACCGCGTCGTCCAGGACGGTGAGGTTGCGCAACCCCAGGAAGTCCATCTTGATCAGGCCGAGGGACTCGCAGCCCGGGTAGTCGAACTGGGTGATGATCGCGCCGTCGGCCTCGCGCTTCATGAGCGGGATGATGTCGATCAGTGAATGCGAACTCATGATCACGCCGGCGGCGTGGACGCCCCACTGGCGCTTGAGCCCCTCCAGGCCCTTGGCCGTGTCGACGACGGTTCGCACGTCCGGCGACGACTGGTACAGCTCACGGAACTCGTTGCCCTCGGCGTAGCGCTTGTGCTGCTCGTTGAACAGGTCTGCCAGCGACACGCCCTTGCCCATGACGTCTGCCGGCATGGCCTTGGTGATCTGCTCGCCGATGGCGAACGGCATGTCGAGCACGCGCGCAGAGTCCTTCACCGCGGCCTTCGCCTTGATGGAGCCGTACGTGATGATCTGGGCGACCTTGTCGTTGCCGTACTTCTCCGACACGTACTGGATGACCTCGCCGCGGCGGCGATCATCGAAGTCGATGTCGAAGTCCGGCATGGAGACGCGTTCCGGGTTCAGGAACCGTTCGAACAGGAGGCCGTGCTGCAGCGGGCAGAGATCTGTGATGCGCAGTGCGTAGGCGCAGATGGAACCTGCACCCGAGCCGCGGCCGGGGCCGACCCGGATGCCGTTCTTCTTGGCCCAGTTGATGAAGTCGGCGACCACGAGGAAATAGCCGGTGAAGCCCATCGAGGCGATGATGCTGGTCTCGAACTCGGCGCGTTCACGCACCTCCTGGGAGATGTTGCCGTGGTAGCGCGCCTGCAGGCCGCGTTCGACCTCCTTGTGGAACCAGGAGTCCTCGGTTTCGCCCTCAGGGACGGGGTACCGGGGCATGTAGGTGCCCATGCCCTCGTCGAACTTCGTCTCGATCCGCTCCGCGATGGCGAGCGTGTTGTCGCACGCCTCCGGGAGTTCCCGGAACAGCGAGCGCATCTCTTCGGCGGACTTGAGGTAGTACCCGTTGCCGTCGAACTTGAACCGGCTGGTCTCCGCCTTCCGCGAACCGGCCGAGACACAGAGCAGGGTGTCGTGGGCGTCGGCATCGTGGGCGTGCACGTAGTGGAGGTCGTTGCTGGCCACCAGCGGCAGGGAGAGGTCCTTCGCCAGGCGCAATAGGTCTTTGCGGACCCTGGTCTCGATGTCGAGGCCGTGGTCCATCAGTTCGACGTAGAAGTTGCCTTCCCCGAAGATGTCGCGGAACTCGCCGGCGGCTGCGCGGGCGTTGTCGTACTGCCCCAGGCGCAGGAACGTCTGCACCTCGCCCGACGGGCACCCCGTGGTGGCCAGCAGGCCCGTGCCGTACTGGTGGAGCAGTTCCCGGTCTGCGCGGGGCTTGTAGAAGAAGCCCTCGAGGGAGCTCCTTGTGGAGAGCCTGAAGAGGTTGTGCATGCCCTCGTTGTTGGAGGCCCACATCGTCATGTGGGTGTAGGCGCCCTTCGACGCGACGTCATCACCGGTACCGTCGCCGAACTGCACGCGCTTGCGCTCAGAGCGGTGGGTGCGGGGCGTCAGGTAGGCCTCGAGGCCGATGATCGGCTTGACGTCGTAGTTCTTGGAGGCCTTGTAGAACTCGTAGGCACCGTAGAGGTTGCCGTGGTCCGTCATGGCGAGGGCCGGCATGCCCATCTCCTCCGCGCCCTTGAACAGGTCGTGGATGCGGGCCGCGCCGTCGAGCATCGAGAACTCCGTGTGGCAGTGCAGGTGAACGAAATTCTCAGCCACAGACAACCAACCTCCACTACGGACCAACGGCTCCACAGCTTACCCTGCCACCGCCGGTCCCCATTCTGGCGACGGCCCGCCGGGTCAGCCCACCATTGACGCCAGCACCTGGACCGCCACGATCTTGGCGATGATGCCCAGCGCGAACAGCGCCGCGTAGCCCGCCTCGACCCTGTCATCGTTCACGCGCTCGTTCGCGAAGGCCAGGATCGCCGGCTGGCCGATGTAGCCGGCGAAACCACCCGCAGCCCGCGGCGCCGAGAGCCCCATGGTGCGGGCGCCGGCCAGGAACGCCACGGCGGAGGCGATGACCACAGCGGCCGCGAGGGCACCCGCGCGGAGACCCGTGCCACTGAGGGCCTGCGAGGCGAACATGGGGCCGGACGCCAGACCCACCGTCGCAAGGAACAACAGCAGACCGAGCTGGCGGATGGTCAGGTTCACCGACAACGGGATGGACCACAGCAGCGGGCCGGTGCGGTGCACGGCTCCCAGGATCATGCCCACCACGAGCGGGCCCGCCGCCGGGCCCAGCGAGAAGTCAATCCCGCCGGGCAGCGGGACGGTGACCGCCCCCAGCAGCAGGCCGAGCACGAGGCCCAGGCCGAGCGCCAGCGCGTCGACCTCTGAGACCTTGCGCTCTGAATCGCCGAAGAAGGAGCCCATGGCGTCGAGGTCGCGTTGGGGGCCCACCGCGAGAACACGGTCTCCGAGCTGCAGGACGAGGTCGTCTCGCGCCAGCAGATCCGCGTCGCCGCGGCGCACCCTGGTGATCACCCCGCCGAACCGGCTGGGGAGGTTCAGTTGCGCCACCGCGTGGCCGGCGACGTGGTTCGACGAGACCACGAAGCGGCGGAAGTCCACGGACCCGCGGTCCGTGGTGAGTTCCTGCTCCAGCCGGGTGCCGAGGAACTCCACCGCCCGGCCCACCGCGTTGGGCGCCCCGACCACGAGGACGCGGTCCCCCGGCAACAGTTCCTCGCCGGGCGAGACGACGCGGGTGCGGCCGTCGCGCACCAGGTAGCTCATCTTGATGGCTTCATCGGCCCAGCCCGGCACCATGCGCAGCGACGAGGTGCGGTCCACCTCCACGGATTCAGCGACGATGCCCTCGGCGTTGGCGGACGGCTCGTCCTTGCGGCCGGGCCACCGCCGGTTCACGACGAGCGCAACCACGATGATGGCCAGCACCACGCCGACCGGATACCCCAGCGAATAGCCCACGGCGGCTTCGGCGCTGCCCGTCGCGGCCGTCGCCGCGGCGAGGGCGGGGGTCGACGTCAGCGCACCGGCCAACACGCCGGCGATCATGCCGGGACCCAGCCCGAGCGCGCCGCCCATCAGGATCGCCACCACCGTCACGACGGCGATGACGCCCACCGCCAGACCCATGAACGGAAGTTGCTTGCGCAGGTCGGCGAAGAACGTCTCACCCGCGGCGACGCCCACGGTGTAGACGAACAGAGCCAGGCCGAGCGTGGACACGAGGCCCAGGCCCTCCCCCAGCGCCGGTTCGAGCGCGCCGAAGAACAGGCCGACGAACAGCGCCCCTGCCGCCCCGAACCGCAACGGCCCGAACGGGATCATGCCGACAGCGGCGCCGAGCGCCACCACGAGCATGATGGTCAGGAGCGGTGAGGAGGTGAGGAGGTCGAGCACACCGGCCAGGCTACTCGCCGGTCACACGAGGAGTTGCCGCACCTCCGGTCCGATGGGCCTGGGCAGCTTGGACGAGCCACTCAGGTACTGGTCGACGCCCATGGCGCAGGAGCGGCCTTCAGCGATCGCCCAGACGATCAGCGACTGGCCCCGGCCCGCGTCGCCACAGGCGAAAACGCCGGTCACGTTCGTAGCGAAGTCCTCGTCGCGCAGGATGTTGCCGCGCGGGTCCAGCTCCAGGCCGAGTTCCTGCACCAGGCCGGTCTGCTCCGGGCCGGTGAAGCCCATGGCCAGAAGCACGAGCTGAGCGGGGATGTGCCGTTCAGTCCCCTCGACGGGTTCGAAGCGGCCGGCGTCGAAGCGCACCTCGACGATGTCCAGCCCGGCGACACGGCCGTCCTCGTCGCCGACGAACTGCAGGGTGGAGACGGCGTACACCCGGTCGCCGCCCTCCTCGTGCGCCGAGGAGACCTTGAAGGTCATGGGGTACGTCGGCCAGGGCTGGCCGGCGGGCCGGACCTCGGGCGGCATCGGCATGATTTCCAGCTGGGTGATGGAGCGCGCCCCCTGGCGGATGGAGGTGCCAAGGCAGTCCGCTCCGGTGTCGCCGCCGCCGATGATGACGACGTCGCGACCCTCGGCCGTGACCTGGCCATCGACCCTCTCGCCCAGCGCGGCCCGGTTCGCCTGCGGCAGGAACTCCATGGCCTGGTGGATGCCGGCCAGTTCGCGGCCGGGCACGGGCAGGTCGCGAGCCGCGGTGGCCCCGATGGCCAGGACCACGGCCTCGTACTGCTCCCGGAGCTCCGCGCCGGTGATGTCGACGCCGATCTCCACGCCGGTCTTGAACTGCGTACCCTCGAGCACCATCTGCTTGAGACGGCGGGTGACCACCGACTTCTCGAGCTTGAACTCCGGAATCCCGTAGCGCAGCAGCCCACCGATGGCGTCGGCCCGCTCGTACACGACGACGGTGTGCCCGGCCCTGGTCAGCTGCTGAGCGGCCGCCAGACCCGCGGGCCCCGAGCCGACGACGGCGACCGTCTTGGCGGTGTGCCACTCCGGCTGCTGCGGCACGACGCGCGAGTCGTCCCACGCCTTGTCGATGATCGCGACCTCGACGTTCTTGATCGTCACGGCGTCGCGGTTGATGCCCACCACACAGGCCGTTTCGCAGGGCGCGGGGCACAGCCGGCCGGTGAACTCCGGGAAGTTGTTCGTGGCGTGCAGACGCTCCAGCGCCGGCTGCCACTCGTCGCGCCACACCAGGTCGTTCCACTCGGGGATGAGGTTGCCCAACGGGCACCCGTTGTGGCAGAACGGGATGCCGCAGTCCATGCACCGGCCGGCCTGCTTGGTGATGATCGGCAGCAGCGCCCGCCCCGGCGTACCGGGGTAGACCTCTTTCCAATCGTGCACGCGCTCCTCGACGGGGCGGCGGGCGGCGACCTCGCGCGGAGTGGTCATGAAACCCTTGGGATCAGCCATGTGCGGCCTCCATCATCAGCTCGGTGGTCTGGTTCTCGTCGAGGCCGTCGGCCAGGGATTGCGCCTGGACGGCCATGATGCGGGCGTAGTCGCGCGGTTCCAGCTTGGTGAAGCGGCGGCTCAACTCGTCGTCGCTCAGCGCGAGCAGCGCGTCGGCCACGGTGGAGCCGGTCTCCTGGCGGTGTTCCTCCATGAGCGTGCGGATCCGGGCGAGGTCGGCGTGGCTGAGCGGGGCGGGGTCGACCAGCTCGGTGTTGAGCCGGAGCGGGTTGAGGTCGAGCACCCAAGCGACACCGCCGGACAT
Source organism: Tessaracoccus sp. MC1756 (assembly GCF_014164735.1). Classification (NCBI taxonomy): domain Bacteria; kingdom Bacillati; phylum Actinomycetota; class Actinomycetes; order Propionibacteriales; family Propionibacteriaceae; genus Tessaracoccus; species Tessaracoccus sp. MC1756. The sequence goes on from NZ_JACJFZ010000003.1 coordinate 81,527, forward strand.
GCCTGCGGCGAAGTTGCGCCCGGTGGGTCCGAGCACCAGCACCTCACCGCCGGTCATGTATTCGCAACCGTGGTCGCCCACGCCCTCGACGACGGCGCTGGCGCCGGAGTTGCGCACGCAGAAGCGCTCGCCCACCCGGCCGCGCAGGAACAGCTGCCCGGACGTGGCGCCGTAGCCGATCACGTTGCCGGCGACGATCTGGTCCGCGGGGTCGAACGACACCTCCGGCGGCGGGGTGACGATCAGGCGACCGCCGGACAGGCCCTTGCCGAAGTAGTCGTTGGAGTCACCGATGAGGCGCAGAGTGATGCCCCGGGGCAGGAACGCCCCAAAGCTCTGGCCACCGGTGCCGGTGAGGGTGAAGTCGATGGTGCCCGGCTCCAGGCCGACGCCCTCGCTGACCCGCGTGACATGATGACCCAGCATGGTGCCCACCGTCCGGTCCACGTTGCGCACCGTCAGGGTGTGGCGCACCAGTTCTCCATGGGTGAGGGCCGGTTCCGCAAGGCGGATCAGTTCGACGTCGAGCTTGGCGTCGAGCCCGTGGTCCTGCTCGATCGTGCGGTAGCGGCGGGTGCCCTCGGGCACGTCGATCTGCGCGAGGATCGGCGACAAGTCCAGGCCCTGTGTCTTCCAGTGCCCCACGGCGCGGCTGACGTCGAGCAGGTCGACGCGGCCCACGGCCTCCTCGATCGAGCGCAGGCCCAGCGACGCGAGCAGTTCGCGCACCTCCTGGGCGATGAACTCGAAGAAGTTGACGACATGGTCAGGGTCGCCGTGGAACTTCCCGCGCAGTTCGGGGTTCTGCGTCGCCACGCCCACGGGGCAGGTGTCCTTGTGGCAGACGCGCATCATGACGCAGCCGGACACCACCAGGGGCGCGGTGGCGAAGCCGAACTCCTCGGCGCCCAGCAGCGCGGCCACGAGCACGTCGCGGCCAGTCTTGAGCTGGCCGTCGCACTGCACGACGATGCGGTCCCGCAGGCCGTTGAGGAGCAGCGTCTGCTGTGTCTCGGCGAGGCCGAGCTCCCACGGGGCGCCGGCATGCTTGACCGACGTGAGCGGGGCCGCTCCCGTGCCACCGTCGTGGCCCGAGATGAGCACGACGTCGGCCTTGGCCTTGCTGACGCCGGCGGCCACCGTGCCCACGCCGATCTCGGAGACCAGCTTCACGTGGATGCGGGCCGACGGGTTGGCGCACTTCAGGTCGTGGATGAGCTGCTTGAGGTCCTCGATCGAGTAGATGTCGTGGTGCGGCGGCGGCGAGATGAGGCCGACGCCCGGCGTCGAGTGCCGCGTGCGGGCCACCCAGGGATAGACCTTGTTGCCGGGCAGCTGGCCACCCTCACCGGGCTTGGCGCCCTGGGCCATCTTGATCTGGATGTCGTCGGCGTAGGTGAGGTACTCGGAGGTGACGCCGAAGCGGCCGGAGGCGACCTGCTTGATCGCGGAGCGGCGCAGCGGGTCGTGCAGCCGCTCCGGGTCCTCGCCGCCCTCGCCGGTGTTGGACTTCGCCCCCAGCCGGTTCATCGCGACGGCGAGGGTCTGGTGGGCCTCCATCGAGATCGAGCCGTAGCTCATCGCGCCGGTGGAGAACCGCTTCACGATCGAGCTGATCGGCTCCACCTCGTCGATGCTGATCGGCTCCGTGCCGGCGAACTCCATGAGCGAGCGCAGCGTCATGATGCGTGCCGAGTTGTCGTTGACGAGCGCCGAGTACTTCTTGAACGCGTTGTAGTCGCCGGCCTGCGTCGAATGCTGGAGGCGGAAGACCGTCTCCGGGTCGAACAGGTGCGGTTCGCCCTCGCGGCGCCACTGGTATTCGCCGCCCACGAGGAGGTCGCGGTGAGCCAGCGGGATGCCGTCGGCCGGGTAGCCCAGCTGATGGCGGGCCATGATCTCGTCGGCGACCTCGTCCAGCCCCAGTCCGCCAAGGCGGCTGGTGGTGCCGGTGAAGTACCGCTCGACTACCTGCTCGCTGAGGCCGACGCACTCGAAGATCTGGGCGCCGGTGTAGGAGGCGATGGTGCTCACGCCCATCTTGCTCATCACCTTGAGCACACCTTTGGAGAGGGCCTTGGCCACGTTGGCGATGGCCTTCTCGGGGCTGACGTCGACGTAGATCTCGCGGCGCGCGAGGTCTTCGGCCGTTTCGAAGACGAGGTACGGGTTGACCGCCGCGGCACCGTAGCCGAGCAGCAGCGCAACGTGGTGCACCTCGCGCACGTCGCCGGCCTCGACCACCAGCCCCACCTGGGTGCGGGTCTTCTCGCGGACGAGGTGGTGGTGGACGGCCGCGGTCAGCAGCAGCGACGGAATGGGCGCCAGTTCCGCCGTCGAATGGCGGTCCGACAGGACGATGGCGCGGGCGCCGCCGCGGATGGCTGCGGACACCTCGTCGCAGATCTCCTCCAGCTTGCGGGCCAGCGCGCGGCCACCGCCGGTCACCTTGCAGAGCCCGTGCACGACGTGGGTGGCGTAGCCGGGGAGGTCGCCGTCGCGGCCGAGGCGCACGATCTTGGCCAGCTGCTCCGAGTCGAGGATGGGCCGGTTCATGATGATCATGCGGGCGGCCGCCGGCACGGGCTCGAGCAGGTTCCGCTCGGGCCCGATCTTCGCCGTGAGGGAGGTGACCAGCTCCTCGCGGATCGCGTCGAGCGGCGGGTTGGTGACCTGGGCGAAGAGTTGCTTGAAATAGTCGAAGAGCAGCCGGGGCCGGCGGCTGAGCACTGCGATGGGCGCGTCGGTGCCCATCGAGCCGATCGCCTCGACGCCGGTGTTGGCCATGGGTGCGATGATCGAGCGCAGTTCCTCGTGGGAGTAGCCGAACACCTGCTGTCGGCGCGTGACGGAGGCGTGCGAGTGCACGATGTGCGCGCGGCTCGGCAGCTTGTCGAGTTCGATCTTGTTGTCGGCCACCCACTGGCGGTAGGGATGCTCGGCGGCGAGCGCACCCTTCACGTCGTCATCGGAGACGATGGCGTGGCGGTCCAGGTCCACGAGCAGCATGCGGCCAGGCTGCAGGCGGCCCTTGCGCACCACGTCGGCGTGCGCGATGGGCAGCACGCCCGCCTCGGAGGCGAACACGACCAGCCCGTCGCGGGTCTCCCAGTACCGGCCCGGGCGCAGCCCGTTGCGGTCGAGGCACGCGCCGATGACGGAGCCGTCCGTGAAGGTCATACAGGCGGGACCGTCCCAGGGCTCCATGATCATGGAGTGGAACTCGTAGAACGCGCGGCGGTCCGGGTCCATCTCCGCATGCGACTCCCAGGCCTCGGGAATCATCATAAGGACGGCGTGCGGAAGCGACCGGCCACCCAGGTGCAGGAGTTCCAGCACCTCGTCGAAGGAGGCGGAGTCAGAGCCCTCGGGAGTGCAGATGGGGAACAGCCTGGACAGCGAGCCGGGGATCTTGTCGCTGGTGAGCAGTGCCTCGCGGGCGCGCATCCAGTTGCGGTTGCCGCGGACGGTGTTGATCTCGCCGTTGTGGGCGATCATCCGGTAGGGATGGGCCAGTTCCCAGGCGGGGAAGGTGTTGGTGGAGAAGCGTGAGTGAACCAGCGCCAGCGCCGAAGCGACCCGGTCGTCGTGCAACTCGGGGAAGACCTCTTCGAGTTGGTACGTGGTCAGCATCCCCTTGTAGACGAGCGTGCGCGACGACAGCGACGCGAAGTAGACGCCCACCTCGTGCTGCACGCGACGGCGCAGGACGAACGTGAACCGGTCGAGGTCGATGCCCGACTGGTCTTCGCGGCCCGCGACCACCAACTGCTCGAAGTGCGGCATTGCGCCCACGGAGATCGGCGACAGGGTGTGGGTGTCGACGGGGACCTCGCGCCAGGCGAGCACGTCGAGGTCCACCTCCTCCGCGATGGCCCCGATGGCCTCCTTGGCGGCGGCACGCTCGGTCTCGTCGGTGGGCAGGAAGGCCAGGCCGACGGCGTATTCCCCCGCGTCGGGCAGCTTGACGTCGAGCACGCCGCGGAGGAACGCGTCGGGCACCTGGATCAGGATGCCGGCGCCGTCGCCCGCCGCAGTGTCGGCACCGGTGGCGCCGCGATGGTCCAGGTTCCGGAGGGCCTCCAGACCCTTCGCGACGATGTCGTGGCGCGCCACTCCGTCGAGATGGGCCACGAAGGCCACGCCGCACGCGTCGTGCTCGTTGACCGGATCGTAGAGGCCGACCTTCTCGCGCTGTGGGAACACACGTCTCGTCATGGCGGATCCTCCTGGATTCAGGGCGTGACGCCACCGGTGCCCGGTGGCCGGAAAGAACAGTAGGTCCGCTGCTGATCCGACGCAACGCAATTGGGCACCATACGAAAGAGCTTAAAAAGCTTGTAACGCGACCGAAACGAAAGGGGCCCGCCGCCGCCCACTGGGGGCTAGAAGTACTCGGTGCGCAGCCTGTCAGTTTCGGCCACCACGGCCTCGCGGGTGACCGGGTCGTTCAGGTCCGCACCGCCCGAGGGCACGGCGTACCAGTGCGTCTGCGGGTCAGGGGAAAGGCTGCGGCGGCCGACGACCTGCACCTGCCCCCGCGGCCTGGCGTCCACCACGGACTGGACCAGCGTCGACGCCAGCACCCGCTCGCGGAAGGCCTCCGGCACGCGGTTCTCCTCGGTCAGAGCAGCCTCAAAGCGCTCGCCGTCCATCGTGCGCCATGTGAACGTGCCTGATTCGCCGTTCCAGGAGCCGCCCGCCACGAGCTCCCACCGCCACACCTGCCACTGCCCCTCGCGGCGCAGCGCCAGTTCCTCCCGCGTGATCGCGAGGACGACGTCGCCGTCGCCGATGCCGTGGGCCAGGACGTGGGGCTGCGCGCCCAGAAGGGCCGCAAGGCCTGAGAAGTCGACGCGGGTGGGCCGCTTGAAGAACGCCATAGGCCCATTGTGCCCTGTGGAAAAGAAGTGTTGTCCGTTGCGCGTCGTCCACATCCCCCTCACCGATCGCCACCGCGGTCCGCCTGCTCGGCAAGGTGGGTGACATGAAGATCCCAGAGCTCGATCTCCCCCATGTCATGCTCGCCACAGGCGAGGACGCCCAGCTGGCCAGGGCCGTCGAGGCCGGCCTGTATGCGCACCACCTGATCGAGGAGGGCAGGCGTGATCCACGGCTGCCGGCGGTGGTGGCGCTGGGGCGGCGGGCCGCCGAACGGTTCGCCTGGGTGGGGATCCGGATGGCGCTCAAATACGCCCGTCGCACCGCCTATCTGTCCGGCCTGCCGGAGGACGAACTGTTCCAGGACGGTTGCGTGGCGGTGGGCGAGGCGATCCGCCGCTACGACCACGCCCGCGGGATCAGGTTCTCCACCTTCGTCCACGAGTACCTCATGCGGGAGCTGGCCGACGGTGGCCGCCACTGGATCGGCCGGCCCACCGTCAGCCGGGCGGACAGACGGGCTGCGCGCATGGCGATCCGTGCCATGGACGCCCGTGGGCTGGACGACTCCGAATCTGCCGTAGACACCGTGGTGACCGCGATGGGCCTGTCCCCCACAGCCGCCCGGAGGGGCCGCATCCGGCACGTAAGTCTCGACGTCGCGCTGGAAAGCACCGGGTTGGCGCACCTGAGCTACGAGCCCGGCCACGGGCAGGGCCTGGACTTCCTGGCCCTCCTGGTGCCCCGGCACCGCCGCCTGTTGCAGCTGCGCTTCGGGCTCACGGGGCGGGCCCGCACGCTGGCGGAGATCGCGCACATCATGCAGGCGTCCCCCTCCACCGTCAGCAGGTGGGAACGGGAGGCGTTGGAGGCCGCCCGCCTCCTGCTGGCCGGGGAACGCACGACGGCGGCGGCCGCCTACAGTGAGGCGGCCGCCGCCGTCGGGTGAGGGCGTGGACTCAGTGCGAGATGGCCTCGCCGGCCCCTGCGCCGGTCATGGAGCGGACCTCCATCTCGATGGCGAACTCGTCGTCACCGCGCGTAGGCGATGAGATCGTACCCAGATAGCCCGCCAGGAAGGCCAGTGGCACGCTGACCAGGGCTGGGTTCGTCAACGGGAACCAGGCGAAGTCGATCGCCTCCCCCAGCATCGCCGACTTGGAGCCGGAGATGGCCGGGGAGAAGACGATCAGCACCGTCGCGGAGATGAGGCCCGTGTAGATCGACCAGACGGACCCGCGCGTGTTGAACCGCTTCCAGTACAGGGTGTACAGGATCGACGGCAGGTTGGCGGAGGCCGCCACGGCGAACGCCAGTGAGATGAGGAAGGCGATGTTCTGGCCGTTGGCGACGATGCCACCGAGGATGGCGAGGAAGCCCACCACCACTGAGGTGTAGCGCGCGACCTTCACCTCCTGGGCGGGATCAGCCTTGCCGTCCTTGATGATGTTGTTGTACACATCGTGGGCGAACGACGCGGACGCCGTGATGGTGAGCCCCGCGACCACCGCGAGGATGGTGGCGAAGGCGACGCCGGAGATGATGCCCATGAAGACCTCGCCGCCGAGGTTGAGCGCCAGCAACGGGGCCGCGGAGTTCTGGGCGCCGGGGGCGGCCATGATCGCGTCTTGGCCCACGAGCTTCGCCGCACCGAGGCCGAGGACGAGGGTGAACAGGAAGAAGATGCCCACCAGGATGATGGCCCAGACCGCCGAGCGGCGGGCCTCCTTCGCCGTCGGCACGGTGTAGAAGCGCATCAGCACGTGCGGCAGGCCCGAGGGGCCGGCGATCAGCGCGATGGACAGCGACAGGAACGACAGCTTGGTCCAGATGGACGTGCCGTACTGCTGCATGGGGGCCAGCAGGTCGTTGTTGGCCACCGCGTCTGCCGCCATTGCCAGCTTGTCGAAGTTGAACCCGTCGCCCATGAGCACCAGGAAGGTCATGATGGCCGCGCCCGTGACCAGCAGCACCGCCTTGATCATCTGCACCCAGGTGGTGCCCTTCATCCCGCCGATCAGCACGTAGCCCACCATCAGCACTCCCACCAGACCGATGACGACGCCCTGCATGGACTTGTCGGTGACGCCCAGCAGGAGTGCGACGAGGCCGCCCGCGCCGGCCATCTGCGCCAGCAGGTAGACCAGTGAGATGATCAGGGTGGAGGTGGCGGCGGCGGTCCGGATGGGCTTCTGCTCCATGCGGAAACTGAGCACGTCGGCCATGGTGTATTTACCCGTGTTGCGCATCGGCTCTGCCACGAGGTACAGCGCCAGCAGCAGGGCGACGAAGAAGCCCACCGAATACAGGAAGCCGTCGTAACCGTAGAGCGCGATGGCTCCGGTCACGCCGAGGAAGGCCGCGGCCGAGAGGTAGTCGCCTGTGATGGCGAGTCCGTTCTGCCGGCCGGAGAACTTGGCGCCGCCGGTGTAGAAGTCGGTCGCCTTGGTCTTCTGGCGGCTGACGACGATGACGACGGTGAGCGTCGCCAGGACGAAAACGGCGAACACGGCGATGTTGATCCAGGGGTTGCCGTACTGGGTCTCGAGCAGCATCACACCGCCCCCTTCTCGATGAGTTCCTGCTTGAGCTCAGCCGAGACCGGGTCCAGCTTCGTGTTGGCGTAGTTGACGTAGATGGCCGTCCAGACCCACACGAGGGCGAACTGGAAGAAGCCGATCACCAACCCGACGTTGACGCCCTCGAGGCCGAGGAACGGCGAGGACATGAAGTCGACGGCGAAGATGGACAGCACCACGAAGGTGAAGTACGAGGCCAACCCGGCGATGGTCATCGGGAAGGCGAAGTTCCGGAAGCGCGAGCGCAGCTGCTGGAACCGCTGAGAGCGGGCCACCTCGAGGAAGACCTCGCGGCTGTTGTTCTGGAGCGGGGGGAATTCGGTTGTTCGGCCTTGGGACATCATTCTCCTGAAGGTCGGCGGGACCACGTTGTCTCGACGTCAAGATAATACGCACATGCGTTGAGCGATTGCAAGAATTTCCCTGCAGCCACTTCCCGTCAGGCTAGTCCTACATGCTGTAGTTGTTTGCGTTTCATCTCCAACTGGGTCAGATGGGCGAACTGCGACCGGTGCCCCGTCGGGTCCTTGACCGGGTCTGTCCGCTGCAACTTGGACTTCACGTCGGCAATCTCGCGAGTCACCCGGGTGAGCTGCAACTGCGCTGTGTGCGCGAGTGAATAACTTTCGTCGGGTTCCCGGAACAGGGGCTCCACAAGCAGCGCGACCACCAGTTGGGCCACCAGTTCGTTGGGGGCCGCGGCGCGGACGCGGTCTGACCAGTTCTCCCCGTACTCCACCCCGGACAACAGCCGGAAGACGGCGCGGTAACCAGGGTGCGTGAAGTCCTCTTCCACCACGGAGTTCCAGGCGGTGTCGAAAGTGACGGGGTGTTGCAGCATCAGCTTCAGCGAATCGCGTTCGAGACGCAGATGCGGGTCGTTCGGGTTGGGCCACCCAGGCTCGGCCGCCCGCTCCTCCGGCGCCGGGGGCGGCGGCGGTTCAACCGGCGCACCTGCGTTCCGGCGGCCGAAGCGGCCCGCTTCGCGGCGCACGTCGTCGACGTCCATGCCCAGCACGCCGGCCAGCTCCCGCAGGTACTGGTTGACCAGCGACTGGTCTCGGATCGCGCTGACGAGTTCGGCGCCTTCCCGTGCCGCCGCTAGCCTGCCGTCGGCCCTGTCGAGGTCGTAGCTCTTCGCGATGTTGTTCATCACGAACTGGTACAGCGGGATGCGTCGCGCTACGAGCTCGCGGACGGCCGCCTCGCCCTGCTGCAGCCGCAGGTCGCAGGGGTCGAGGCCGGTGGGTTCGACGGCGACGTAGGTCTGGGAGATGAAGTTCTGGTCGCCCTTGAAGACCTTGAGCGCAGCCGCCTGGCCCGCCTTGTCGCCGTCGAAGGTGAAGATGACCTCGCCGTGCAGGCCGCCCTGCGTGCCCATGAGCCGCTGCAGCAGGCGCGCGTGGTCGTCGCCGAAGGCCGTGCCGCACGAGGCGATGGCGGTCTCCACGCCGGCGAGGTGGGCGGCCATCACGTCGGTGTAGCCCTCGACGATCACAGCCTGCTGTTTACGGCCGATCTCGCGGCGCGCCAGGTCGAGGCCGTACAGGACGTGCGACTTCTTGTAGACCGGCGACTCCGGGGTGTTGATGTACTTGGCCGGCAGCCGGTCGTCGTCGTAGATGCGCCGGGCGCCGAAGCCGAGCACGGCCTGGGCGGAATCGCGGATGGGCCAGAGGACGCGGCCGGTGAAGAAGTCCCGGCCACCGTCGCGGATCAGGCCCGCGGTCTTCAGCACCTCGTCGTTGAAGCCCTTGGCCTTGAGGGTCTGGTGCAGCGCCCAGCCGTGGCGAGGCGCATAGCCGACGGTGAAGCGCTGGGCGACTGCGCGGTCGAAGTCGCGGCCGTGCAGGAAGCGGCGGGCCTCCACCGCTTCTGCCGACTCCAACTGGTCGGCGAAGAACTCCTGCGCCGCCTCGTTGGCCTCGAGCACCCGCTTGCGGAGACCGGGCGGCTGGCCCGGGACGCCGTCGTCCTCGATGCGGAGGTCGACGCCGAAACGGTCAGCCAGCATCTGGACGGATTCCTGGAACCCGAGGTTCTGCTGGCGCATGAGGAAGTTGATGACGTCGCCGCCCTCGCCGCAGCCGAAGCAGTAGTAGAAACCGCGCGCCGGTGTGACGGTGAAGCTGGGGGTCTTCTCGTCATGGAACGGGCACAGGCCCTTGAAGGAACCGGAGCCGGCGTTGCGAAGCATGACGTAGTCGCGAATCACATCGTCGATCCGAGCCCGTTCCCGGACGGTCGCGATGTCCTCCTCGTTGATCCGGCCAGCCACTCCGCAACTCTAGCCGCAACCCGGCAGCGATAGAGTTCGGGTGGATCGGAGGCTGGATGGAGATCGCAATCGGCTGGCCCTTGGCCATCGGCCTGGTGCTGCTCGTGGCGCTGGGAGCCGGGGTGGCGCTGTGGGGCCGAGTGTCCGTGTGGCGGACCATTCCGTGGGTCGCCATGCGCGCCGCGGTGCAGCTGCTGCTGGTCTCGTTCCTCGTCGGCTTCGCACTCTCGCACTGGGCGCTGGCCTTCGCCTTCGTGTTCATCATGTTCATCGTCGGCGTCCTCACCACGGCGCAACGCACCGACATCAAGGGGCTCCGGGGGTACCTGGCCGTGGCCTTCGCAATGGCTGCGGGCGCGGTGCCCGTCCTGACGATCATCTTCGCCACCGGCACGGCACCCCTGACCGGCCCGTCGATCGTGCCGATCGCGGGGATCATGGTCGGCAACATGATGACCGCGCACACGCTGGCGGGCCGCCGCAACTTCGCCGAGCTGCGCAACCGCTACGACGAGTACGAGGCCTGGCTGGCGCTCGGCGTGGAACGGGGAAGGGCCATCCGCAACGTGGTCTCCCCCACGCTCCATGAGGCGCTCATCCCCTCGCTGGACCAGACCCGCACGGTGGGACTGGTCACCCTGCCCGGCGCCTACATCGGCGTGCTGCTCGGCGGCGGGTCCGCCTGGGACGCGGCCTCGGCCCAGTTGCTGGTGCTCGTGGGCATCAACGCCGGCCAGGTGTGCACGGCGGTGGCGGCGCGCTGGCTGTCGACCAAGACGTGGCTCCTGCCGCCCGACCTCGCCGCCAAGCTGCACGCGTGACCGGACGGCGAGCGGGTCAGGCTCCGCGGCCGATGCCCCGGGGCAACCTGGACGGGTCCCAGCCGAGGCGACGCTGCGCCTGCTCGAAGGCGAACCGGTCCGTCATCCCGCCCACGTAGGCGACGGCGCCGCGCACGAGGTCGTCGCCGTGGTACTCCTGAGGCAACGCCCGCGGGTTCTCCAGGTAGAAATTCACGAGGTCGCGCAACACGGCCACGACCGTGCTGGACTGCGCCACGGATTCGGGGCGCGTGTAGATCCGTTCGTAGTTGAACCGCCGCAGTTCGGCGAGGGCCTCGGCCGTCGTCGCATCCATGCCGACGGTGCCGGTCTCGCCCGTGGTGTCGATCACCGCGTTGATGAACGTGGCCAGTTGCTGGCGGCGGGTGGTGCCCACCACGTCACGGATCACGGGAGGCAGGTCCGCCAGGTCGACGATGCCCGCGTATACGGCGTCCTCGAGATCGTGGGCGCAGTAGGCGATCCGGTCGGCCCAACTGACGATCTCCCCCTCGATGGTGGAGGGCGCAGGGCGGGACCAGGAATGGTTACGGATGCCGTCGAGGGTCTCCAACGTCAGGTTGAGGGGTTCGAGCACCACGTCGGCGCCCCAGGGCCCGTGGTCGTAGCCGGTGGCGATGAACTCGTCGAAGGCGTCCTCTGAGGCGTGTCCCCCCGGCCCGTGCCCACAGTCGTGGCCGAGCGCGATCGCGTCCGTCAACGTCACGTTGACGCCGATCCCGCGGGCCATGGCGATGGCGCACTGAGCCACCTCGATGGCGTGCGTGAGGCGCGTGCGCTGGTGATCCGTCGGGTAGACCACCACCTGCGTCTTTCCCGCCAGCCTGCGGAAGGCGGCTGAATGCACGATGCGGTCGCGGTCGCGCTCGAAACAGGTGCGCATCCGGTCCGGCGCCTCCTCGCGGGCGCGGTGACCGGCGCCGGACGCGAAGGTCGCCTCCGGCACATACAGCGCGCGTTCCAGCTCTTCCCGCTGGGCACGCTCACGCGCCGGCCGGGGGCTGATGCGGGCCGACGACGAGCGGTGCGCGGTGATCACGTCATCGCCGTGGCCGCGCATCGTGTGCGCCCAGAGCTTCGTACGGGGCAGGATCTCGTTCATCGGCCCCCAGCCTAACGGGCCTCGCAGGCCGCCGACCGTTCAGCGCTCGTTGCGCGGCACCCACTGCGACAACTGGCGGCCGACGTAGACCTGCCGAGGGCGGTAGATCCGCTGCTTGGCATCGTCGGTGACTTCCTTCCAATGGGCGATCCACCCCGGCGTGCGCCCGATCGCGAACAGCACGGTGAACATGTCCAGGGGGATGCCGATGGCCCGCAGGATGATTCCCGAGTAGAAGTCGACGTTGGGGTACAGCCTGCGGGAGGCGAAGTACTCGTCGGCCAGCGCCGCCTGTTCCACCTCGCGGGCGATGTCCAACAGCGGGTCGTCGATGTGCATGGCGTCGAGGAGGTTGTCCGCGGCCTCCTTGAGGATCTTGGCCCGGGGGTCGAAGTTCCGGTAGACGCGGTGCCCGAAGCCCATGAGCTTGATGCCGGACTTCTTGTCCTTGGCGCGGTCGACGTACTGCTTGGCCGTCCAGGACCCCTCGTTGATCTGCTCCAGCATGTCGATCACGCCCATGTTGGCGCCGCCGTGCAGCGGGCCCCAGAGCGCGTTCACGCCGGCGGAGACGGCGGCGTACAGGTTCGCGCCGGACGACGCCACCATGCGCACAGTCGAGGTCGAGCAGTTCTGCTCGTGGTCCGCGTGCAGGACGAGGAACATGTTGAGGGCGTGGGCCACTTCGGGGGTGGGCTCATAGTCGCGGTACGGCACGGAGAACATCATGTGGAGGAAGTTCTCCGCGTACGGGAGGTCGTAGCGGGGGTAGGCGATGGGCTGCCCGACGTGGGACTTGTAGGAGGCTGCGGCGATCGTGCGGGTCTTCGCGAGCAGGCTCGCGGCCGCCTCACGGAATCCGTTGCCGGAGGTGAAGCCGTGCTCCGGCATGTCGTGGGCCTGCAGGGCGTTGATCATCGAGGACAGGATGCTCATCGGGTGCGCGTTGACCGGGAAACCGTCGAAGTGCTTGCGCATGTCGCGGTGCAGCGCGGAATTCTCCGTGAGCAGCGAGCGGAAGTTGGCCCGTTCGTCCTCGTCGGGGAGCTCGCCGAAGATCAGTAGTTCGGCGGTCTCGATGAAGCTGGAGCGTTCGGCCAGGTCCTCGATCGGCACACCGCGGTAGCGCAGGATGCCCTTCTCCCCGTCGATGAAGGTGATGGCCGACTGCGCCGAGCCGGTGTTCGCATAACCCGGGTCCAGGGTGATGAGACCGGTGTCCTGCCTGAGGCGCGCGATGTCGATGGCGCGCTCCCCCTCTGATCCGGTGACGATCGGCAGCCGGTGCTCGGCGCCGTCGATGGTGATGGTGGCGTATTCCTGCATGGGCACCTCCATGTCCAGAGCCCCCTGGAGGAGGGCCGGGTGCGTCAAACCTACAGATGACGGCTCTGGGGGCTCGCGGGGGGTTGGACTAACCGCCTGAAACGTCGAGCTCCGCCTCGGACAGATCCAGGTCGCACCCCGAGGTGTCGTCGTACCATCCGTGCGGCAGCACGACTTTGCCCCGCGGCGATCCCTGGCGCCCACGCGGGGTGCCCAGTTCGGCCACCGGGAACTCCGCACCGGCGTCCAGCAACCCGACCAGCTCTTCGAGTTCGGCCATCGAGGCCACCATGGCGAACCGGCGGCGCAGCTCGCCCACCGGATAGCCCTTGAAGTACCACGCCATGTGCTTGCGCAGGTCCACGATGCCCCGGGGACCCATCACCCTCGCGAGCAGTTCGGCGTGGCGCAGGAGCATCTGGCCCACCTCGCCCAGCGAGGGACGCAGGCGTCGGCCCTCGCCGCGGAACGCGGCGGCCAGGTCGCCGAAGAGCCAGGGCCGCCCCAGGCAGCCGCGGCCGATGACCACGCCGTCGCAACCCGTCTCGGCCATCATGCGCAGGGCGTCCTCGGCCTCCCAGATGTCGCCGTTGCCCAGCACGGGGATGTCGACCTCATCGACGAGTTCCTTGATGCGCGCCCAGTCGGCCTCACCCGAGTACGCCTGCTGCACCGTGCGCCCGTGCAGGGCGATGGCGGCCGCGCCCTCTTCCTGCGCGATGCGGCCGGCGTCGAGGAAGGTCTCGTGGTCCTGGTCGATGCCGATGCGCGTCTTGATGGTCACCGGCACGCCGAATTCGTCCGCGGCCCTAACTGTTTCGCGGACGATGGCGCGGAGGCGGTCGCGCTTGTACGGCAGCACGCCTCCGCCGCCCTTCCGGGTCACCTTGGGCACGGGGCAACCGAAGTTGAGGTCGATGTGGTCCACGCTGTGCTCGCGGATCAGGACGCGCGCAGCGCCCGCCATGGCGTCGGCGTCCACCCCGTAGAGCTGAACTGAGCGCGTGGTCTCCCCGGGGTCGAACTGCAGCATGTCGCGGGTCTTCTGGTCGCCGACGACCAGGCCGCGGGAGGTGATCATCTCGCAGACGTACAGGCCCGCACCCTGCTCACGGCACAGTTGACGGTAGGCCGCGTTCGTCACACCGGCCATCGGCGCCAGCACCACCGGCAACTCGACGACGACGGCGTCTCGTTTGCTCGGCGCATGCAGACGGAGGGGGGCGGCGTTGACGGTCATATGGCTGGGGTCCTCGGGATCGGCGACGAACCATTCTAGCCGTGCCCCGCCGCTCTGCCGAAAAGTCAGCAGCCCCTAGGGACGTTCTCGCCCAGTTCATCGGGCGGAAGGTAGGCGCTGGGCTCGTCCAGTGCCCGCGACAGCAGCGGCGTCAGCAGCATCTTGGCGTCGAAACCGTTGAAGGAGCGGCGATAGGCACCCACCGACTCCCACCGCGAGACCAGTGCCCACAACTCAGGTTCGTCGAGGTTCTGCACCAGCTCCATGCTGAGGCAGCCGGGCCGCTGGGACCACCACTCGACGGCGCCGGCAGCCTCCGCGGCAAAGGACGGGCCGGGTGACGAGAAGCGACTGATGGCGAGCATGGTGCCACCGTACCGTTTGACTCACCGCCCCGCGTTGTTGATAATGGTTCTCATGAACGTGAAGCTCCGCGCCTCCCTGGCTGTCGCCGCAGCCACCACCCTCGTCCTCACCGCCTGCGGTTCTCCTTCCTCCGGAAGCACCGGCGGTGAGGGCCCCACGGTGATCGCCGCGTTCTACCCGTTGCAGTGGGCGACGGAGCAGGTGCTGGGCGAGGCCGAAGGCACCGTCGAGGTGCTCACCAGGCCGGGCGGCGAGGCCCACGGCCTCGAACTCACGCCGCGCCAGATCGCCTCGCTCACCGAGTCCGACGTCGTGGTGTACCTCGACGGATTCCAGCCCGAGGTCGACACCGCCATCGCGCAGACAGGGAGCGAACGGGCACTCAACGTGGCCGACGTGATCGAGCTGGCCCCCATCGCCGAAGCCCATGGCCACGATGAGGCCGAGGACGAGCACGCCGACCTCGACCCCCACTTCTGGCTCGATCCCGAGCGGATGGGCACCGTCGTCGAGGCCATCGCCGACCGGATCGCCGAAGCATCCCCCGAACAAGCCGACACCTATCGGGCCAACGCCGCGTCCGCCGTCGAGGAACTCAACGCCCTCGACGAGGAGTACTCGACAGGCCTCAGCGAGTGTGTGCGCCAGGAATTCATCACCACCCACGCGGCGTTCAACTACCTGGCCGAACGCTACGACCTCGAGGAGATCGGCATCTCGGGGATCAACCCCGACGGCGAGCCCTCCCCCGCACGGATCGCGGAGGTCCACGAGGAGGCGAAGCGGCATGGCGTGACCACCATCTTCTTCGAGACCCTCACCTCGGATGCCATGGCGAGGTCGATCTCCGGCGACCTCGGCTTGAAGACCGCGGTGCTGGATCCCCTCGAAGGCGTCACTGAAGAATCCCCGGGCGACGACTACCCTTCCATCATGCGCGCCAATCTGGAGGCGCTGAGGAGTGCCAATGAATGCAACTGACCCTCTCGACGCACGGGGGCTCTTCGTCTCGATGGGCGGCATGCCCATCCTGCGGGATGTGAACATCCACGTGGACAGCGGCGAGGCTGTCGCGCTGCTCGGCGGCAACGGCTCCGGCAAATCCACCCTGGTCAAGACCCTGCTGGGCCTGGTCCCCTACCAGGAGGGCTCCGTCGAACTCTTCGGCGAGCACCTCCCCGGTTTCCGCGACTGGTGGCGCGTCGGCTACGTGCCGCAGCACTCCGCCATCACAGTGCCCAATGCCACGGTCCGCGAGATCGCGTCCTCCGGCCGCTTGGCGCACCGCAGGCCGTTCCAGTGGTTGACGCGTAAGGACAAGGTGGCGCTCGACGAGGCCCTCGAACTCGTGGGGCTGCAGGAGCGGATGCACTGGCCGTTCGGGTCTCTGTCCGGCGGCCAGAAGCAGCGGGTGCTGATCGCACGCGCCCTCGCCTCCCACCCCGATCTGCTGGTCATGGACGAACCCCTCGCCGGGGTGGATCTGCACAGCCAGTCCGGCATGGCAGCGCTGCTGGGCCGGCTGCGTGAGGACGGCCTGGCGCTCCTGGTCGTCCTGCACGAGCGGGGCTACATGCAGCCCATCCTCAGCCGCTCAGTGACACTCTGCGACGGCCGCGTCGTGGACGATGAGCACCCGTCGGCCGCTGAATGCGCGCCCGACCTGGTGCCTGCCTCCGTGTTCGGCGTCGAGGACCCCATGTCAGGAGTGCTCGCATGATCGACATCCTCTCGCTGCCATTCATGCAGCGCGCGCTCGTGGCCGCCATGCTGAGCGGACTCATCGCGCCCGCGATCGGCACCTTCATCGTGCAGCGCAAGATGAGCCTGCTGGGCGACGGGCTCGGCCACGTCGCGATCATGGGCGTGGGTCTCGCGCTCATGACCGGAAGCGCTCCCCTGCCCATCGCCGTGATCACCTGTGTCATCGGGGCGATCGTCGTCGAGCTGTTGCGCCAGCACGGCAAGGCGTCTGGAGACCTGGCGCTGGCCATCCTGTTCTACGGCGGCCTGGCTTCCGGCGTGCTGATGGCCGGTATCGCCGGTCAGGGCGCCGCCGGCCTCTCGGGCTTCCTCTTCGGCTCGCTCACGTCCGTCAGCCAGACGGAGATCTACGTCATCATCGCGCTCGCGGTGCTCATCCTGGGCATCACCATCACGCTGGCCCCCCGGCTGTTCGCCGTGTCGGTCGACGAGAACTACGCCCAGGTGCTCGGCATCAGGGTGAAGTGGCTCAACCTGCTCGTCGTGGTCCTCGCCGCCGTCACCGTGACTGTGTCGATGCGCACCGTCGGGCTCCTCCTCATCAGCGCCCTGATGGTCATCCCGGTGGCCACGGCCCAGCAGTCGTTCGTGGGATTCACGGCCTCCTTCTTCGGGGCGATGGGCATCGGCGCACTGGCAGCGGTGGGCGGCACCATCGGTTCGTTCTACCTGGACACCGCCACCGGCGCCACCATCGTCGTGACCTCGATCGCGCTGCTGGGCGTGTCCTGGCTCGTCGGAGGGAAGCTCAAGAGGTCCAACCGCTTCATCCCCTACGTCGAGGACCACGGCCAGCACCCCCACGAGAAGGCCGAGAACCACGACGACCGCCATGCCCGCCAGCCGGGTGTCCAGGTGATCCAGCATGGCGACCACCTGGACTTCGTCCACGACGGCCACCGCCACGCCCGCCACGGAGACCACTATGACGAGCACTGACACCCCCCGCGCCGGCACCCGCCAGACCTGGCAGCGCGCCGCGGTGCGCGACCTCATGGAGCGTGTCGAGGAGTTCCGGACGGCTCAACAGGTGCACGACCTCCTCCGCGACGAGGGCGCCAAGGTGGGTCTGGCCACCGTGTACCGGGCGTTGCAGTCGATGGCGGACTCCGACGAGGTGGACGTGCTGCGCACCCCGGAGGGCGAACTGGCCTACCGGGCCTGTTCCTCCGGTCACCACCACCACCTGGTGTGCCGCTCCTGCGGCCACTCGGTGGAGATCCAGGCCGATGAGGTGGAGGAGTGGGCGGCGCTGATGGCGCGCAAGCACGGCTTCACCGACGCCGGGCACGAACTGGAGATCTTCGGCCTCTGCCGAGACTGTTCCTAGCCCCCGGCGTTGGCGAGGATCTCCTCGATCACGACGGCGACCCCGTCGTCGTCGTTGCTCAGTGTCACGTGGTCTGCCGCGGCGCGGGCCTCGGGCTCGCCGTTGGCCATGGCCACCCCCAACCCGGCCCAGCGCAACATTTCCAGGTCGTTGATGTTGTCGCCGAAGACGACGACGTCGCTGCGGTCGATCCCGCGCGCCGCGCAGTAGCGTTCCAGCGCGCTGGCCTTCGTCACGCCGGCTGGTCCCACCTCCAGGAAGGGCGCGCCGGAGGTGGTCGGGTGGCAGCCGGGGACCCCGAGGGCACGCGCGGCCGCGAGCAGGTCGTCGGGCATGATCGCGTCGTCGCGCACCACCAGCTTGAGTGAAGCCTCGGCGAGCACCTCCTCGCGCGGGCCGTACCAGTGGCGAACCGGCCACCGCGTCTCCCAGGCGCCGTGATCCTGAAGCCCCGTGTAGCCATCTTCGGCCATGTACGAGTCACCGGCCGAACGGACTGATACCAGCTTGATGCCGGGGAACAGCTCCAGCAGCCGGTCGGCGATCTCCCGCTGGGCCGTGAGCTCCATCGTCTGCGCGAAGTGCACCTCGCGTGAGTTGAGGTTCATCGCCACCGCGCCGTTGGAGCCGATTGCGTCACCGTCGAGAGCGGTGCCGTGGACGATGGCAGCGATGGAGTAGGGCTGTCGTCCCGAGATCGCGATCACCTCGATGCCGGCGTCCTTGGCCGCGCGGAAAGCGTCGCGGGTCCGCTCGGAGATCTGGTGCGCCGTCGTGATCAGCGTGCCGTCGACGTCTGTCGCCAAGAGTCGTGCCATGGCCCAGACCCTACCGTTCGAAATACGGCAACGATCTGAGCGCCCGGTCGAGGTGCCACGTGGCGTACGCGACCACCATGCCGTCCACACTCTTGGCGGTGCCCACGTCCGTGGCGGTGGCCGTGGCCCAGTCGCCCGCGAGCAGCGCACCCAGGTGGACGGCCGCCTGCGCCTCCAAGGGGGCTGAGCCGGATGTCCGGCACGCGGTGCACACGGCCCCGCCGCTCTGGGGCGAGAACCAGCGCACCTCGGCGTTGTCGCAGCCGGCGCACCGCACCGTCGAGACGGCGTAACCGGCCACCGCGAGGGACCGGAGCAGATAGGAGTCCACCACCAGGGGATACGGCCGCTGGGGGTCCTCCAGCGCCCTCAGGGCACCGGCCAGCAGCCGGTACTGCTGGACGGCTGGGCTACCCTCTTCGGACACGAGCCGGTCAGCGGTCTCGACAAGGACCTCGGCCGCCGTGAAGCGCGAGTAGTCAGCGGCGAGCCTGCTGACGTGCATCGCCTCGACCTGGGTCACCACCTCCAGCGAGCCGCGGCCCTCCGCGAACTGGATGTCCACCTGGCAGTAGGGCTCCAACCGGCCTCCGAATCGGCTCGACGTCTTCCGGATGCCCTTGGCCACCGCCCGGATCTTGCCGTTGCGGCGCGTGAGGAACGTGATGATGCGGTCGGCCTCACCAAGCTGGTGGGTCCGCAGCACCACTGCTTCGTCACGGTAGGTGGGCACACCACGATGATAGGCCGGTAGTCTCGTGCCGTGCCCGAGCCCCGCCGTCGCCCCACCCCGCATCCCAGCGGGGCCACCCCACCACAGCTGCCGAAGCAGGCCCTCCCCCGCCACGTCGCGATCGTGATGGACGGCAACGGCCGCTGGGCGAAGCAGCGCGGGCTGAAACGCACCGAGGGCCACGCGATGGGCGAGGCGTCGCTGCTGGACGTGATCCACGGCGCCATCGAGATCGGCATCCCGTACCTGTCGGCCTACGCGTTCTCCACAGAGAACTGGAAGCGCTCCCCCGACGAGGTGCGCTACCTGATGGGGTTCAACCGCGACGTCATCCACCGTCGTCGAGACGAGTTGAACGAGTTGGGGGTGCGCATCCGCTGGGCAGGGCAGCGCCCCCGGCTGTGGGGATCAGTCATCAAGGAACTTGAGGTGGCCGAGGAGATGAGCCGGCACAATACGACGCTGACGCTCCAGTTCTGCGTCAACTACGGTGGCCGGGCCGAGATCGTCGACGCCGCCCGCGAGATTGCGCGGCTGGCCCGTGACGGGAAGCTCGACCCCGACAGGCTCACCGAAGACCGGTTCCAGAAGTTCCTGGACGAGCCGGAGATCCCGGACGTCGACCTGTTCCTGCGCTCCTCCGGGGAGCAGCGGATCTCGAACTTCCTGTTGTGGCAGTCGGCCTACGCCGAGTTCATCTTCCTGGATCGCCTCTGGCCGGATTTCAGCCGCCGCGACCTCTGGGCCGCCGTCGAGCAGTACGTCTCACGCGACCGGCGGTTCGGCAGCGCCTGAGCCTCACTCGAAGTCCGGGGGGAACTCTCTCGGGAGCGGGCGGAGCAGCTGTCGGCGCAGCTCGATGACCTTCTTGGCATGCTCGTCCAGCGCGATGTCGCCGAGCAGCTTCGGATCCCAGGACGGGACGGGCCGTTTGCGGCCCTCCGCGTCGACGCCGCAGTAGACGAACGTGCAGTGTGTGGTCTCGCGCAGCTCGCGGGTGCGGGGGTCGCCGGACCGCACGGAGATCGACACGTGCATGCTGGTGTTGCCGGTGTGGATGAGCCTGGCATCTACCTCCACGAGGTCGCCGATGAACATCGGCCGGTAGAACCGGACGCCGCCGGCGTACACCGACGCCACCGGGCCGGCGTGCCAGCGCTCCGCCACGACGCGGGCCGCGGTGTCGATCCAGGCCATCACGTAGCCGCCGTGCACCTTGCCGCCCCAGTTCACGTCCGTGGGTGCGGCCAGGAAGCGCAGCGTCTCGCGGCAGACCTCGGTCTCGTCGCTGTAGATCTGGGCACGCATGTCGGCCTCGATGGCCCGGCGTGCCGCATTGAGTTCGACGGCGCGGGCGTGCTGCTCGAGTTCCCAGTCGTCCTGCGGGAAGAACTTCGGCACGGGCACCGGCTTGTCATCCTCCATGGCCACGAACTGCAGGATGCACTGGGTGTTGAGCACCCGTTCCGCCGAGCGGGGGTCGCCGCTGGTGACGGTGCACACGATCTGCATCGACGTGGTGCCGGTGTAGACCACGCGCGCCTGCACGACGACGAGGTCGCCCACGCGGATGGGCTTCACGAAGTGGGTGTTGCCGACGTAGCCGGTGACGGCGAAGGTGCCCGCCCACCCGACGGCCGCGGCATAGCCAGCCTTGTCGATCCATTCGAGTACCTTGCCGGCGTCCATCGCGCCGCGCACGTTGGCGTCGAACGGCTCCGCCAGGAAGCGCAGCGTCACACCGCGTCGTTGGTCATTCATCGGCACTCCTTGTCCCGACGCTGAGCCTAGCCCTCTTCGCTCAGCCGAACCGCGCGAATTCCGTGGTGCGGACAACCGCGACCCCGACGGCGTCGCTGGCGGCCAGATCCACCTCGGCAGCGATACGCCAGTCGTGGTTGCCGTCGGGGTCATGGATGACCTGGGTCACCTTCCAGACGTCCTTGCCCTTCTCCAGCCGGAAGAGGTCCGGCCCGCGGGCGTCGCCGTCGAGCAGCACGTCGTCGTAGTCGTCCCAGTAGAGGGCGAGGGCCTCGTCCCAGTCGTCGCGGCTCATCAGGACCGGCATGGGGGGCTCCGTCAGTGCGGCGGCGGACTCGTCGAGGCTGCCCAGCCCCTCCCAGTTGTCTGCGGCGACCAACTCGACCCGCCGGAACATCGCCGTGCGGATCATCGCGGTGAACGCGCGCTCGTTGCCCGTCACCGGACGGGGCGGGGGCGGCGGCGCACCCTGGGCGGCCAAGGCGGCCGCGGCGGCCACCTTGTCGGGGTCCGTCAGGGATTCCCATTCGTCGAGCAACGACGAGTCCGTCTGGCGCACCGTCTCCCCCAGCCACTCGACGAGGTCGTCGAACTGCTCGGTGCGGTACTCGTCGGGCACGGTGTGGCGGAGGATCCGGTACGCGTCTGTGAGGTAGCGCAGGACTGTGCCCTCGCTGCGCTGCAACTTGTACACGGAGATGAGCTGGGTGAAGTTCATCGCCCGCTCCCACATGTCGCGCACCACGGACTTGGGCGAGAGGCCCGTCGGGTCGACCCAGGGGTGGGCGCCGGCGTACAACTCGAAGGCGGCCTCGAGCAGTTCGGCCAGGGGCTTGGGCCAGGTCACCTCCTCCAGGAGTTCCATGCGCTGGTCGTACTCGATGCCGTCGGCCTTCATCTGCGCGATGGCCTCGCCGCGGGCGACGTGCTGCTGCCCGAGCAGCACTTGGAACGGGTCCTCCAACACCGCCTCCATCACGGAGACGACATCCAGGTGGTAGGTGGGGGAATCCGGGTCGAGAAGTTCCAGCGAGGCGACGGCGAACGGTGCCAGCGGCTGGTTCAGCGCGAAGTTCTCGCTGACGCCCTCACCCAGCTCGCACCAACTACCCGTCGCGTCGGGCTCGGCGCGCTTGACGAGCACGCCGGAGTTCAGCAGGCCCTTCGTCAGCACCAAGGCACGACGGCGGAGGGCCTTCTTGCGCTCGCGCCCCTCATGGCTGGATTCGATGAGGTGCACCATCGCCTCGTACCCGTTGCCCGGTCGCTGTGCGATGTTGAGGATGGTCGAATGGGTGACCTGCATGCGGGAGACGAGGTTCTCCGGCTCCGCCACGATGATCTTCTCGTAGACCTCGTCGTTCCAGCCGACGAAACCCTCAGGCGGCTTGCGGCGCACGACCTTGCGCCGCTTCTTCTCGTCGTCGCCCGCCTTGGCGAGCGCGCGCTCGTTCTCAATGACGTGCTCAGGCGCCTGGACGACGACGAACCCGACGGTGTCGAAACCGGCCCGGCCCGCGCGCCCCGCGATCTGGTGGAACTCGCGTGAGCGCAGCCTGCGGACGCGGTTGCCGTCGTATTTGCTCAACCCGGTGAACAGGACGGTGCGGATGGGCACGTTGATGCCCACGCCCAGGGTGTCGGTGCCACAGATGACCTTGAGCAGGCCGGTCTGGGCCAGTTGCTCCACGAGGCGGCGGTACTTGGGCAGCATGCCGGCGTGGTGGACCCCGATCCCGCGCCTGACCAGCCCGGACAGGATCTTCCCGAAGCCGGGCCCGAACCGGAAGGCCCCGATCTCCTCCTGGATGCGTTCCGCGTCGTGCTTGGTGATGAAGTTGAGGCTGAGCAGGCCCTGGGCCCGTTCCAACGCATCCGCCTGCGTGAAGTGGACGATGTACACGGGCGCCTTCTGCTCGTGCACCAGGTCTGTGACCTTCTCCTGCATGGGCGTCAACGACCATTCGAAGATGAGGGGGACGGGGCGCTCTGCATCGTCGATGATGCTGGTGCTGCGACCGGACCGCTCGGAGAGCTGCTCCATGAGCCGGTCCACGTCGCCAAGCGTGGCGCTCATCAGCAGGAACTGCGCCTGCGGCAGCTCCAGCAGCGGCACCTGCCAGGCCCACCCGCGGTCCGGCTCGGAGTAGAAGTGGAACTCGTCTGCGATGACCAGGCCGACGTCGGCGTTCCTGCCCTCACGCAGCGCGATGTTGGCCAGCACCTCAGCCGTACAGCAGATGATGGGGGCATCGGCGTTGACCGAGGCGTCGCCGGTGACCATGCCCACGTTGTCGGCTCCGAAGACCTGGCACAGGGCGAAGAACTTCTCGCTCACCAGCGCCTTGATGGGCGCGGTGTAGAAGCTCACCCTGTCGGTGTTCAGCGCGGCGAAGTGCGCCGCGATCGCCACCAGTGACTTGCCCGAACCGGTGGGGGTGGCCAGGACGAGGTTGTTGCCCGAGAACAACTCGATCGCCGATTCCTCCTGGTGCGGATACAGCGAGATGGACTGGCTCTCGGCCCAGGCCGTGAAGTGCTCGTAGAGGGAGTCGGCGTCACCGGCTACGGGGTCGGTGAGTTTCGGCATGCCTGCCAACCTACCCGATGCTCACCCGGTGCAGCTGCGTGAGACCCGCGCACCCCGGTGGGTTCGCGGGTCTCACAGGCGTCAGCGGGCGGAGCGGTTGAGGGCGCTCAGGATGGCCTTCATCGAGGCGCTCGTGATCGAGGGGTCGATCCCGACGCCCCACAGGACCTCAGCATCGTCACCCTCGCCGATCTCGCACTCGACGTACGCGGCGGCCTGGGCGTCGCCGCCCGAATCCAGGGCGTGCTCGGTGTAGTCCAGCACCCGCACGTGGGCGCCGGCCTCGACCAGACCGTCGACGAACGCCGACACCGGGCCGTTGCCCTCGCCGGTGATCCCGACGGCGGTCCGGCTGGGGCCGTCCACCCTGGCGTGCACCACGAAGCTGCCGTTGCTGGACGTGGTGCCGGCGCTGTTCAGCCGCCACGGCCCTTCGGCGAGGTACTCCGACCTGAAGATGTCGTAGATCTCCTGCGGGGTGACCTCGCTGCCGGTGGTCTCCGTGTGCTGCTGAACGGCGCGGCTGAACTCGATCTGCAGGCGACGCGGGAGGTCCATCTTGAACTCGGACTTCATCAGGTAGGCCATGCCGCCCTTGCCCGACTGCGAGTTGACGCGGATGACCGCCTCATAGGTGCGGCCCACGTCATGCGGGTCGATCGGCAGGTACGGCGCCTCCCAGGGCATCTCCGCGACCTGCTTGCCGGCCTCATCGGCCAGGTTCTCGAGGTGCTCCAGCCCCTTCTTGATGGCGTCCTGATGGGAGCCGGAGAACGCGGTGTACACCAGGTCGCCCGCGTAGGGGTGCCGCGGGTGCACCGGCAGGCCGGTGCAGTACTCGACGGTGCGCCGGATGTGGTCGATGTCGTGCAGGTCCAGCTCCGGGTCCACGCCCTGCGTGTACAGGTTCAGGGCCAGCGTGACCAGGTCGACGTTGCCGGTGCGCTCGCCGTGGCCGAACAGGCAGCCCTCGACGCGGTCGGCGCCCGCCATCTGGCCGAGCTCCGCGGCGGCGACGGCCGTGCCACGGTCGTTGTGCGGGTGCAGCGAGACGGCCACGTGCTCACGGTTCTTCACGTTGCGGATGAAGTACTCGATCTGGTCCGCGTAGGTGTTCGGCGTGGAACGCTCGACGGTGGCCGGCAGGTTGAAGATGATCTCGCGACCCTCTCCGGGCTGCCAGACGTCCGCCACGTTGTTGCAGACCTCGACGGCGAAGTCCGTGGGCGTCTGGGTGAAGATCTCCGGGGAGTACTGGTAGCCGAACTGCACGTCGCGCAGGTACTTGTCGGCGTACTTCATCACCATCCCGGTACCGCGCCGCGCCATCTCCACGCATTCCTCTTCGGACATGCGGAAGACCACGTTGCGGAACAGTTCCGCGGTGGCGTTGTACATGTGGATGGTGGCGCGGTTGGCGCCGATCAGTGATTCCGCGGTGCGCCTGATGAGGTCCTCGCGGGCCTGGGTCAGCACGGAGATGGTCACGTCCTCGGGGACGCGGCCCTCTCCGATGAGCTGCCGCACGAAGTCGAAATCCGTCTGGGAGGCCGACGGGAAACCGATCTCGATCTCCTTGTAGCCGATCTCGACCAGCAGTTCGAACATGCGCATCTTGCGCGAGGGTGTCATCGGGTCGATGAGGGCCTGGTTGCCGTCACGCAGGTCCGTGGACAGCCAGCGGGGCGCCTTGTCGATCCTCTTGGACGGCCAGGTGCGGTCCGGTACGTCGACCGGCACGAAGGGGGTGTAGCGGTGCACCGGCATGCCCGTGGGCTGCTGAACAGGCTTGGGCTGCTTGCGGTGGTTGATCTCAATCATTGAAACTCTCCTGGGCTGGGGTTCAGGTGCCAGACACGACGAAGCACCGCAGCGAGGAGATCCGGCTCAGAAATTCTGGGCCTCGCTGCGGCAGCCAAGGAGGAGGGTCTGCCATGCCACGAGGCACACATTAGCACTCCCCTGCCACAGATCAGAGAGCTTCCATTCCGCGAGTGGGACCATCCGTCACTGCACGTCGCGACGCCGGAACCCGGCGAAGCCGATTGCCAGCAACACCATCAGCACAGCGCCCAGACCCCACAGCGAGCCCCAGCCCGGATCGTCGGCCACCACGTTGGGCACGTGATAGAGCGGGCTCACCGCCATGGCCCAGTCCGGGAAGTCGAAGGTGGGTCCCAGCAGCGTGATGCCGAACGTCGCCACGATGACTGCCCAGCCGGCCATCCTGGCGGCGGGACGGGCACCCACCGCAGCGACGGAGACAGCGACCATGAGCCACACCGCCGGCACGCTGACCAGAGCCTGCAGGAGCACGTCTGTGACGGCGATGCCGCCGTCCCCGGCCGACGCCACCAGCCCGAGGCCCGTCCCTGCCACCACGGTCGCGAGAGCGCTGACGCCCAGCGCGACGGCGACCGGACCGGCCAGGAAACGCCAGCGGGTCACCGCCCCCGCCAGCAACGGTTCGACGCGATCCTCCATCTCCTCCACATAGACCCGCATGATCACCTGGGCACCCACGATGGCGGCGAGGATGCCGATGAGGTTGAGGATCGTCACCACGAAAGCGAAGCTGAGCTGCTCCACGTCGAGAGCCCCCGCCGCGATGAACTTCGCCATGGCGGGGTTCTCACCGATCACCTCGTCCACGGAGGACACGAGACTTCCCCACACCGAACCCAGGAAGCCGAGCGCCAGGAGCCAGACGATCAGCGGCGTCCGGTGGAGGCGCAGTGTCAGGTTGTCGACGGTGAGCCTCGGGGCGGAGGCCCTTCCCGGCCGCTGCGCCACGATGCCGAGGCCCAGGTCCCGGCGGTCCTGCAGGACCATCGCCACCGCCAGCAGCACCGCCGTCAACGCGAGGGCCGCCAGGAGCGGTAACGGGTCGTTGTCCGTGGACGGGCGGGTCAGCGCGAGCCAGCCGAACGGCGTCAACCACTCGGTCCAGTCGCCCGCCCCGCTCATACCGAGGTAGCCCCGCAGCACGTAGGCGCCGCCCAGCACGGCGATGGCGATGGTGCTGGCGGTGCGGGCGTCGCCGCCCAGTTGCGCCGCGACCGCCCCCACCCCGGCGAACATCAGCGCCGAGGCCGAGAACGTCGCCGACAGCAGGAGCGTGGGCACCACGTCACCGCCTGAGGCCCAGGTGAGGAGGAAGCAGACCACGAAGAGCAGCACCGACGCCACGCCGGCGATGCCCACCGCCACCGCGAGTCTCGCCCGGCGCGTGATGACACCCGATGCGATCAGCTCTGCCCGTCCGGAGTCCTCGTCCGCGCGGCTGTTGCGCACCACGATCAGGATCGCCATCAGGCCGGCGAAGAACGCCCCCAGTCCTCCCGCGCGCCACGCGTTGAAGCCATCGTTGGTCAAGAGGTCCCGAGCCTGTCCGAAGATGAGTTCCAGCGCGGGATTGGCCCCCACCGCGGTGGCCAGTGCCACGCGGTCCGGCTCGTCCGGGAAGACCCAGCGGTAACCCAGGATCGATGTGGCCGAGAGCACCGAGATCAACATCACCCAGGGTGCGAAGTTGTGGGCGTCCTGCCTCAGCGACACCTTCAGCAGCGGACGCGCCCCGGTCAGGGCCCCGTTCATGCCAGGGACTCCCCGTAGTGGCTCAGGAACAGGTCCTCCAACGAGGCCGGCGACACTTTCAGCGCCATGATCCCCATTCCCAGGAGCATCGCCATCGCGTCATTGAGGTCGGCAGGCTCGACGGTGGCCGACATCCGCCCGTGCTCGTCCAGGCGCAATTCGTGCAGGATCGGCACCGCCGCGAGGTTCGCGTGCCTGCTGGCCAGGGTGGCGGTGATCGTCACCCGGTTCAGGCCCTGCAACTGGTCCAGCGTGCCGGTCTGCACCACGCGACCCTGCCGGATGATGCTCACCCGGTCTGCCAGCGCCTCGACCTCGCTGAGGATGTGGCTTGACAGCAAGACCGTGCGGCCGTGGTCCTTGAGTGCCTGGATCTCGTCTTGGAAGACCGCCTCCATCAGTGGGTCCAGACCGGAGGTCGGTTCGTCGAGGATGAGGAGTTCGACGTCGGCCGCCAGCGCCGCGACGATGGCCACCTTCTGGCGGTTGCCCTTCGAGTACTGGCGGCCCCGCTTCGTGGGGTCGAGCTCGAACCGCTCCAGCAGCGTCTGCCTCCGCGTCGGGTCGATGCCGCCCCGCAGGTTGCCCAGCAGGTCGATGGCTTCCCCTCCGGTCAGCCCGGGCCAGAGCGAGACGTCACCGGGGACGTAGGCAAGTCGCCGGTGGAGCGCGATCACGTCGCGCCAGGGGTCTCCCCCGAGCAGTTCGACACGCCCCCCGTCCGAGGTGAGCAGGCCCAGCAGCACGCGGATGGTGGTGGACTTGCCCGAACCGTTCGGCCCGAGGAAGCCGTGGACCTCACCGCGACGGACCTCGAGATCGAGGCCGTCCAGCGCCGTGAAGGCACCGAAGCGTTTGATGAGGCCTTCAATGCGGATAGCAGCATCCCCGTGACTCATGCGGTGTCCTCCCAGGTGGCCGTCGCCGGCTCAATGCCGAGCTTAGGGTCAGGCGATCCGGCCCGTGCCGCCCATGAAAAACCGCCCCCGCCGGACGATCGATCCGGCGGGGGCGGTGCCTTTGTGGGCGATGGCTACTTCACGGAACCGGCGGTGAGGCCGCCGATGAGCCTCTTCTCGATGAAGGAGAACAGGATGATCACCGGAACGATGGCGACCAGCGCAACGGTGAAGAGGTACTGCCAGTCCTGGACATAGAGACCGAGGAAGCGTGGCATCGACACCGTCAACGGCTGGAGGTCGTTCTGCCGGACCAGAATGAGGGCCGCGGCGAACTCGTTCCACGAGTTGACGAAGACGAAGACGATGGCCGTCACGATGCCGGGCCAGACCAGCGGCAGCGAGATGCGGAACATCGTCTGGAGCCTGCCGAGCCCGTCGATGAGGGCGGCCTCGTCGACCTCCTTGGGCACCGAGGCGAAGAAGGCCTGCATGATCCAGATGGCGAACGACAGGTTGAACGCACCGTTGATCAGGATCAGCGCCCCCCAGACCGCGTAGCCGGACCAGCCCTTGAACTCCTGGAAGAGGCCGACGGCCAGCACTGTGGGCTGCAGCATCTGCGTGCACAACACGAGGAGGAGGAACACCATGCGACCCGGGAACCGGAAACGTGCGATGTAGTAGGCGGCCGGGGTGGCCACCAGGAGCACCAGCAGGGTGGCGCCGAGGGCGATCACCGTGGTGGACAGCAGCGACGAGGCGGGGTTGACCGACGAGGACCACACGTCGATGTAGTTCTGCCACCGCGGCTCCTCCGGGAAGTACACCGGCGGGATGTCGGTGACCTCGAGCCGTGTCTTCAGCGACGTGATGAACATCAGCGCATAGGGGAACCCGAAGAAGAGCACCACGAGGATGGAGCCGATGACGATTCCGACGAGGTTCGGCTTCTTGTTGATGCCGCCGCGGATGTGTTCAGACTTGACCTTCGCCATGGCTCAGGCCACCTCCTTCGTGGGCTGCACGATGATCAGGTAGACCGCGATGATGACGAGGCAGAACAGGAAGTTCAGCACCGAGAGGGCCGACGAGACGCCGGGGCCGAGGGCGGACTGGTACTCGTACATGAGCGTGGTGGTGATGTGGCCGTTGTGGTAGCCGGGGGTCTCCTGCAGGATCCGGAGGATCGGCAGCGAGTTGAAGACGTTGATGATGTTGATGAGCGCGGCCACCGCGATGGCGGGACGCAGCAGCGGCAGCACGATGTGCCAGTAACGCTGGGCCGAATGGGCGCCGTCGACGTGGGCGGCCTCGAGGACATCCGTGGGGACGGCCTGCAGGCCCGCGAGGATGGTGTACGTCGTGAACGGCAGCGAGACATAGATGGCCACGAAGACAGCCACCCAGAACGCAGAGCCGGGGTCCTTCGTGAAGGCCCGTGCTGTTTCGAGGATGCCGGTATCGACCAGGAGACGGTTGAACAGGCCGACGTTCTGCTGCAGCCCGTAGCGGAAGACGGTGGCCGTCATGACGACCGAGCAGGCCCACGGGAGGATGATGAACAGGCGCAGCAGCTTGCGGCCGCGGAAGGGCTTGTTCAGGAACTGCGCGAGGACGAGGCTCAACAGCACGGTGATGACCACCACGACCACAACCCAGACGACCGTGTTGGCCATGATCCGGCCGATCGGCACACCCGGGAACGTCAGGGCTCCGGCCTTACCGATGTAGTTGTCGAGGCCGACGGGGTCTGGGCTGCGCTGGATGCCCTTGTTGTTGTACTTGAAGAACGAGGTGTAGATCATCAGCGCGGCAGGGTACAGCACGACCCCGACGATCAGGATCAGGGTGGGCAGCAGCCAGGGAAGCGCACGCAGCGTCTCCCAGCCTCCGGAGATTTTTCGCTTCTTTACCTGCTCCACCATGTGGGGGGTGGCTGTCAACGACACCGCTGTCGTCCCTTCTCGTGTTGTGGGTGGGGTTCGCGTGACGCGGGGTGGCACGGGGATTCCCGTGCCACCCCGCCTTCACACGGATGGATCAGCTCTGGGCTGCGACCTGAGCTTCGATCTGCTCGAGCAGAGCGGCGGGCTCTTCGGTGCCGATCTTGTAGGCGTTGGCCTGCAGCGCGGTCTTCAGCGCATCCCACTGGGGGTTCGAGACGGGCTGGAACTTCACCACGGACAGGGCCTCGAGGAAGGCAGCTTCGTTGCCCTCGGCCTCGGCCTTGCCCTTCTCGATGGTGGAGGTGGTCACCGGGAGGAGGCCGGTGCCCTTGTACCAGGGCTCGTAGAGCTCATCGGAGTACAGCACGTCGAGGTAGGCCGCGGTGGCCTGCTTGCGCGCTGCATCGTCGTTGTTGAACGCGACGATGAAGTCCGTCACGCCGATGGCCACGCCTTCGCCGTCCTTCGAGGGGATCGGGGCCAGAGCCACGTTGATGCCCTTGGCGGTGGCGTCACCCACGACCTGCCCGTGGCCGATGGCCATCGCGAGCTTGCCCGCGGCGAGGAGGTCAGTGGTGTCCTGACGGTCGTCCTCGAGGTTGGGCTGCGTGTAGCCGGCGTCGTACATCTTCTTCATCTGGGTGAAGCCTTCGATGGCCACGTCGGAGTCGGCCTTCAGGTTCTCACCGTCGGTCCAGTTGCCACCGGCGCCCCACACCCAGAGGGAGGACTCGACCTGGGCCTCTTCGGCGCCCAAGGGCATGCCGTAGGCGTAGATGTCGTCGCCCAGCGCGGTGATCTTCTCGGCGGCAGCCTCGAGGTCTTCCCACGTCTTGGGAGCCTCGGCCACGCCGGCCTGCTCGAAGAGGTCGGTGTTGTAGACAAGCATGCGGGCCGACGCGATGTCGGGGGCTGCCCACTGCGTGCCGTCGGGGCCTTCGCCGTTGGCCAGCAGGCCGGCGTCGATGTTGCTGATGGTCTCCTCGCTCAGGAGATCATCGATGGGGTAGAGCAGGCCGGCGTCTGCGGACGACGAGAATGCGTTGTCGTTCAGGATGTCCGGGTAGTCGTTGGCCTGGATGCGCGACTGGACGGTCTGCGAGAAGTTCTCCCAGCCGTCGATCTGCAGTTCAACCGTGACCTTCGGGTACTCCTCATTGAACTTCTTGGTGATCGCGTCCCAGTCGGCCTGCGAGCTGTCCGAGTAGGACGGCGCGAGGATCTTGATCGTCGTCTCGAGATCCGCGGGCGCAACTTCGCTACCGGCGTCTTCGGCAGGGGCGTCATTGCCATTGTCGTTGCCGTTGCCACCGCAGGCAGATAGGGCGAAGACGCCGACGATGGCGGCCACGCCTAGCTTGTAAACACGCTTCTTCACGTGTGTGTCCTTTCCTTAAGGTCAAGGTCAACCGGGGCGGTTGTTTGTCTTGATACTAGGAACATCAACCCCGGCTGGCCATGCAAGACCACCACGCCGTAACCAAATAGTTACCGTTAACAGGGTAATGAACAGGCCGCCTGCGCACTTGAGCCAGGTGAGCGACCTGAATCGACGCCTCCGCGAACTTGCTCAAGGCACCCTGAGCGATTTCCGTTCAGAACCCCAGGCGATTGAGGTGTTTTGCGTCGCGTTGCCATTCCTTGAGCACTTTGACGTGCAGGTTGAGGTGCACGCGCGTGCCCAGGAGCCGGTTGATCTGTTCGCGGGCCGTGGTCCCGATCTCCTTCAACCGTGCGCCCCGATGGCCGATGATGATGCCCTTCTGGGAATCGCGTTCCACCACGATGGTGGCGAAGACATCGGTCAAGGGTTTGTCCTCGGGCCGGTCCGCCCGTGGAAGGATCTCGTCGATCGTCACGGCGATCGAGTGGGGCAGTTCCTCCCGCACCCCCTCAAGGGCCGCTTCGCGGATCAACTCCGCGATGAGTGTCTCCGTGGGCTCGTCGGTGATCTCACCGTCGGGGTAGAACTGCGGGCCCTCGGGCAGCAGGCCGAGGAGCGAGTCCCGCACGACGTCGAGTTGGTCGCCCTCCGTGGCGGAGCAGGGCACCACTTCTGCCCATTCGATGCCCAGTTCCTCGGCCACCGCAGCGATGTCGACCAGATGCGAAAGGATCCGCTGGGGATTCACGAGGTCGGTCTTGGTTGCCAGGGCCACCAGCTTCGGCTTGCGCTGGAGTTGGGCGATCTCGCCGATGATGAACTTGTCGCCGGGGCCGACGCGCTGGTCGCAGGGCAGGCAGACGCCCACGATGTCGACCGAACCCCACGTCTCGTAGACGAGGTCGTTCAGTCGCTGGCCGAGCAGCGTGCGCGGCTTGTGCAGCCCCGGGGTGTCGATCAGGATCAGCTGGCCGTCGTCACGGGTGACGATGCCGCGCACGACGTGCCTGGTGGTCTGGGGCTTGCTGGAGGCGATGGCGATCTTCTGGCCGACGAGCGCGTTGGTCAGCGTCGACTTGCCCGCGTTGGGCCGGCCCACGAAACAGGCGAAGCCGGAGCGGAAGGTTGAGTCAGTCATCTGTGTTCTCCTGGGGAGTGTGGTGGTCCAGTTCGTCGCGGCTCAGACGGCGCACCAGCACGGTGCCGATCTGGTGGCGGCGGCCAACGGCGCGGTCGGCGACGAGTTCGAGGTCGCCGACGACGGCGCGTGAGCCGGGGATCGGGACGAGGTTCAGAAGCTTTGCCATGAGGCCGCCTGCGGTCTCGACCTCGTCGTCCTCGAGGTCCACGCCGAACAGGGCTCCGAGTTCGTCGAGCGGCAGCCGCGAGGAGATCCGGTAGCGACCCTCCCCCAGCTCAGTGACGGCTGGGGTGTCATGGTCGTATTCGTCGACGATCTCGCCGACGATCTCCTCGAGGATATCCTCGATGGTGGCCAGGCCTGCGGTGCCGCCGAACTCGTCGATCACCAGCACGAGGTGGGAATGGCTGAGCTGCATCTCGCGCAGCAGCTCGCTGACGGGCTTCGAATCCGGGCAGAAGGCTGCGGGGCGCATGATGTCGCCCACCGTCTCCAGCCGTTCGGCGTCCGGGAAGTCGTGGATGCGCTTGGCCACATCCTTCAGATAGGCCACGCCCAGCACGTCGTCGAGGCTCTCGCCGATGACGGGGATCCGGGAGAAGCCGGAGCGCAACGCGAGGGACAGGAGTTGGCGCAGCGTCTTGTCGCGGGTGACGAAGACGACGTCGGTGCGGGGCACCATGACTTCCTTGACGATGGTGTCGCCCAGTTCGAAGACCGAGTGGATCATCTTCGATTCGCCGGCCTCAATGAGGTCGTGGGCCTGGGCCATGTCGACGAGGTCGCGCAGCTCGGCCTCCGTGGCGAACGGACCGTCGGCGTACCCCCGGCCGGGGGTCAACGCGTTGCCGAGGTACACCATGAGTTGGGCGACGGGGCCCAGCACGGTGGTCAACGCGCTGATCGCTGGGCCGAAGGCACGCAGCGTCGCCTCGGGCTTCTGACGACCGATGGTGCGGGGTGCCACGCCCCAGAGGATGAACGACACCACCAGCATGATCGCGATCGTGGCCAGCGCCCGCTGCCAGTCCACCTCGAACTGGGTGAACATGACGATGGTGGCCACCACGATGGAGCTGATCTCCAGCGCCATCCGCGCGAACATGACGGCGTTGATGGTGGGGGCCGGATCCTGGGTGATGAGGAGGATGCGGTCGCCGCCGCGCACGTCGTCTTCCACTAGCCGCTCGGCCCGCGACTTGGTGATGACGCTCAGCGCGGTCTCAACCGCAGCCAGCAGCGACGCGCCGATAGCGCAGAGGAGGGCAACGCCCAGTTCAATCCATTCGGACTGCGTCACGGGATTCGATCAACTCGCTCACTCGGAAGAAAATTCATGGTGCGTTGGAGTCTAACGCAGCGCTCGTGGCCGCAGCAGACGCCACAGCACTCCCACCACCAGGACGACCAGACCACCCAGCACGGACGGCTGCGGCAACGTGGCCACCAGCACCAGGCAGAGCAGAGCCCCCACGATCTGCCAGCGCCTGCGGTAGCGGCGATGCTCGGCGTCCTGCGTGTAGGCGGAGACGTTCGCGACGAAGTAGTAGAGCAGCACGCCGAACGACGAGAAGCCGATGGCGCCGCGCAGATCCGCCACCAGGACCACCGCGGTGACGGCGACGCCGAGCAGCAGTTCGATGCGGTGCGGCACCTTCGTGCGCGGGTGCGTGTGGTCGAAGTAGCGTGGGAGGTCGCCCTCCCGCGACATGGCCAGGAACGTGCGGCCGATGCCGGCGAGCAGCCCCAGGAGCGCCCCGGCGATGGCGGCCACCGCGCCGCCGGTGAGGATGCCCGAGGCGACGGGATACGCGGTGGTCAGCAACGTGAGCGGCGCGCTGGAGGCCGCCAGCGCCTCCGGTCCGACCCAGGTCAGCAGCGACACGGCGACGACGGCGTAGAGCAGCAGCACGATGATGAGCGCCGTGATGATCGCCCTGCCGATGGTGCGCCGCGGGTCGCGCACCTCCTCGCCCATGGTGGCGATGCGTGCGTAGCCGGCGAAGGCGAAGAAGAGCAGGCCGGCCGCCTGCAGCACGCCGTAGAGGCTGCCGTCGATGTCCGCCCACCCGAACGTGGCCGTGCCACGGCCTCCGAACCACGACACCCCGAGTGCGGTGAAGATGCCGATCAGTGCCAGCGAGGCGAGCACCTTGGCCACCTGGGCGGTGCGGCTCACGCCGAGGAGGTTGACGACGATGAGGGCCCAGACGGCACCCACAGCCACCGGCTTCTCCCAGCCCTGGGGCACGAGGTACGCGGCGAAGGCGAGCGCCATGGCGGCCACGGAGGCGGTCTTGCCGATGACGAAGCTCCACCCGGCCAGGTAACCGGGCCACTCCCCCAGCCGCTCACGCCCATAGACGTAGGTGCCCCCGGCGGCCGGATACTGGGCGGCCAGTTGCGCCGACGAGGTGGCGTTGGCCCAGGCGACCACCGAAGCGATCACCAGGGAGACGAGGAGCAGGTCACCGGCCGCAGCGGCTGCGGGTGACCAGACGACGAAGACGCCGGCGCCCACCATTGAGGCGACCCCGATGGCGATCGCATCCCACAGCCCCAGGCTGCGGCTCAACTCGGACCGGGCGTGAGGCCGGGTGGACATCGCTTCTCCTGCGGGTTCGGGAACGGGACGTCGGGCCCCAGCCTCTCAGGAGCGTCCGGGCCGTGCCAATTCCCAGGCGGCGATGATCCGGTCGTTGAGCCCGAACATGACGGCCTTCTCCTCCGGCTCCGCGTGGTCGTGGCCCAGGAGGTGCAGCAGGCCGTGGATGAGCAGGTACTCCGCCTCCGCGTCAGGCTCGCGCCCGTTGTCTGCAGCTTGGCGCGCCGTCACCTGGGGGCACAGCACGATGTCGCCGAGCAGGCCCAGCGGCGGCTCCTCGTCTTCATTCGGCGCCCGGAGCTCGTCCATGGGGAAGCTCATCACGTCAGTGGGGCCTGGGAGGTCCATGAACCGCTCGTGGTACTGCGCCATCGTCTCCTCATCGACGAGGACGATCGACAGGTCCGCCTGCGGATGGATCCGCAGTTTGTCGAGCGCGAAGCGAGCCAGTTCGATCAGGCCCAGTTCGTCGGCCTCGACGCCGGATTCGTTGTTCAGGTCGATCACTGTGCGCGCCTCCGTTCCGTGGCCAGGCTCTCGAACTGGTCGTAGGCCGCCACGATCCGGCCGACGAGCTTGTGGCGGACGACGTCGCGGTTGGTCAACGTGCAGAACTCGATGTCCTCCACCCCATCCAGGACGTGCTGGACCCCGCGGAGGCCGCTCTTGATGCCGCCGGGCAGGTCCACCTGGGTGATGTCTCCGGTGACGACGATCTTCGAGTTGAAGCCGAGCCTGGTGAGGAACATCTTCATCTGTTCCATCGACGTGTTCTGGGCCTCGTCGAGGATGATGAACGCGTCGTTGAGCGTGCGGCCGCGCATGTAGGCAAGCGGGGCGACCTCGACGGTGCCGGAGGTCAGCAGCTTGGGCACCGATTCGGCGTCCACCATGTCGTGGAGCGCGTCATAGAGCGGCCGCAGGTACGGATCGATCTTGTCGTTCAGGGTTCCGGGGAGGAAGCCCAGCCGTTCGCCGGCCTCGATGGCCGGGCGGGTCAGGATGATGCGGCTGACCTCTTTGGCCTGCAGCGCCTGCACGGCCTTCGCCATGGCGAGGTAGGTCTTGCCGGTGCCGGCGGGCCCGATACCGAACACGACGGTGTGCTGGTCGATGGCGTCCACGTACCGCTTCTGGTTGAGCGTCTTGGGACGGACGGTGCGGCCACGCGAGGAGATGATGTTCTGGGTGAGCACCTCCGAGGCCGTGGCGTTGGGTTCGTCCGCCATCTGGAGGACCCGTTCGACGGTCTCCGACGTGAGGCCCTGCCCGGTGCGGAGGATGGTGACGAGTTCGGTGATGACGTCAGCGGCCTGCGCCACGTCGACTGCCTTGCCCGACAGGGTCACCTGCCCACCCCGCACATGCAGGTCTGCGGCCAGGTTCTCCTCAAGGATCCGCAGGTACTCGTCGCGCGGGCCGAGGAGGTTGACCATGTCGATCGACGGGGGCACCCCGACGTTACGCACGGCATGCTGCTGGTCGAGAGAGTTGTTGTTCAGGGCAGTTCCTTGATCGGTGGGTGCATGGGCTGGTCAGCGCCGATGCATCAGTCTACGTCCAAGGATGCGTCATCCTCGTCGTCGTCGGAGATGATGTGCATCGCAGCCTCTTCGGCGCTGGCGGCACCTCCGCTGAAGCCGACGTCGACACCGAGCGTCTCGCTGCCGCCGGGCCCCTGGACCCGCATCAGCCGGCCGGCGCGTTCGCCGCCCACTTCGCGCGGCTCGTCGGTGGGGTTCCAGTGCGCGTCCTGCTCCGGCGTCCTGTCCGGCAACTCCTGCTTCACCCGCATGTCGATGGTCTCGCCCTGCCGCATCTCTTCGGCGGTGTTGCCGAAGCCCATGGCGGGCGACCAGTCGTCAGGCGTGATGTAACCCTCATCCAGAACGTCGTCGACCCCGCGATAGATCAAGGAGTCGTCCGGCTGGAGTTGGTCCAGCTGCACTGATTCTTCAGGAACCGTCTCGGTGATGTCGTCCATGTACTGAGTTTGCCACCAGCGGGCGGGTAGCGGGCACAAACGCGCGGGCGATATATAGTTCCCGGGTGCCGACCAGCCTTGAGGAACAGAGGATGAGTGCAAAGTTTGCGACCCCTCAGCGCGGCGTCTACGACATCGTCGTGGCCCTGTTCTGTGCGCTTCTGCTGATCTCCAACGTGTCCGCGGTCAAGCTCATCCAGTTCGGCCCGGACGTGGAGGTCTTCGGCTTCCCCATCCTGCCGATCATCACCGACGGGGGCGCGTTCCTGTTTCCCCTCACGTACGTGATCGGCGACGTGCTGGCCGAGGTCTACGGCATGCGGGGGGCCAAGCGGGCGATCTTGATCGGCTTCTCCGTCTCCATCCTGGCGTCGCTGACCTTCCTGGTCGTCGGCGCCGCTCCCCCGGCCGCGGACTGGGGCAACCAGGCGGCGTTCGAGGCGGTGCTGGGCTTCGTGCCGAGGATCGTGTTGGCCTCGGCCCTGGGCTACCTCGCCGGGCAGTTGCTCAACGCCTGGGTGCTGGTGAAGCTCAAGCAGCGCACCCGCGAGGGGGGCCTGTGGGCCAGGCTCCTGGGCTCCACTGTGGTGGGCGAGGCGGCAGACACCATCATCTTCTGCACCGTGGCCTTCGCCGGCATCATCACGGGCGGCACCCTGTTGAACTACATCCTGGTGGGCTACGTCTACAAGGTGCTGGTCGAGGTGGTGTTCCTACCGGTGACGTACCAGGTGATCAAGCTCGTGAAGCGCCACGAACCCTCCTACGGCAACGTCGCATGACCGTTCCGACGGTGTCGACGGCCGCTGTAGAACCTGCCCAGGAACTCGTCGCGGAAGGCGTGGAACGAGCCGTCCTTCAACGTCTGGCGCATCGTGTCGACCAACCGCACGGTGAACCGTTCGTTGTGGATGGTGGCCAGCGTCGAGGCCAGCATCTCCTTGGCCTTGAACAGGTGGTGGAGGTAGGCCCGGGTGTAATGCGTGCAGGTGTAGCAGTCGCAGCCGTCCTCCAGGGGGATGAAGGAGCGACGGTGGGCCGCGGTATTGACGTTGTAGCGCCCGTCAGCGGTGTAGATGGCCGCGTTGCGGGCCACGCGTGACGGGTTGACGCAGTCGAACGTGTCGGCCCCCATCTCGACGGCGGCGAAGAGGTCGTCCGGCTCGGAAATGCCCAGCAGGTGGCGGGGCTTGCCTTCCGGGAGTTCCTCGACCATCCAGCCGATGATCTGCCCCAGGTTCTCCTTCTCGAGCGCCCCACCCAGGCCGAAGCCGTCGAAGCTGTGGCCGTCGATCTCCAGGGCTGCCAGGCCCTGGGCGGCCCGACGCCGGAGGTCCTCGTACTGGGCGCCCTGGATGACGCCGAACAGCGCCTGATAAGGCTTGTCGGCGCGCTCCCTGGTCAGCCGCGCGTGTTCCGCCAGGCAGCGCACCGCCCAGGCGTGCGTGCGCTGCACGGAATCCTCCTGGTAGCCGCGGGTGTTCATCAACGTGGTCAACTCGTCGAAGGCGAACATGATGTCGGCGCCCAACTCGTGCTGAATGCGCATCGAGGTCTCCGGGGTGAACCGGTGCATGGTGCCGTTGAGGTGCGACTTGAACGTCACGCCGTCGTCGTCGACGTGGGCGCGGCGCTCCTTGCCCTCGGCGATGACGTCGTCGTCGACCATTCCCTTGGTGTCCATGGCCAGCACCTTCTTGAAGCCGGCGCCCAGGCTCATCACCTGGAACCCGCCGGAATCCGTGAAGATCGGCCCCGGCCAGTTCATGAACCTGCCGAGGCCACCGGCCTCGTCGACGATGTCGGAGCCCGGCTGGAGGTACAGGTGGTAGGCGTTGGCCAGCACGGCCTGCGCACCGGTGGCGGCGACGGACTCTGGGAGGACCGCCTTCACCGTGGCCTTGGTACCGACGGCGATGAAGGCCGGGGTCTCGATGGGGCCGTGCGGAGTGTGAATGACGCCCGCCCTCCCCGGGGCACCCTCCAGGCGGTGGGTGACGTCGAACGAGAAGCAACTCATCGGCGCGCCAGCACGTCGAGCTGGCCCAGCGCGACCGCAGCGGCGGTCGAGGTGCGCAGCACCCCGTCGCTGATCAGCACCGCCTGCGCACCGGCGCCGACGAAGGCGTCCAGCTCCTCTGGTGAGATGCCGCCCTCCGGACCGACGATGACGAGGCAGATGCCATCGTCAGGAAGTTCGACCTGGGCGATGTGCAACTCGGCGTCCTCGTGCAACACGAGGGCCAGGTCCGCCTGGCGGATCGCCTCGACGACCTGTGCGGTGGAGGCCGCCTCGACCACCGGCACGGCGAAGCGGCGCGACTGCTTGGCTGCCTCGCGCGCCGTCGCCCGACACCGCTCGAGCGCCTTGGTTCCCCGGTCGCCCTGCCACCGCACGATGGACCGCGACGCCTGCCACGCCAGGATGCGCCGGGTGCCCAGCTCGGTGGCCATCTGGACCGCGAGGTCGCTGCGGTCCCCCTTGGCCAGCGCCTGGACGACGCCCCACCGCAGGGCGGGAGGCTCGTCGTCGAAGACTTCGGTCACCTCGACCGTGAGCTCACGCTTCGCGGCGTCGATGACCGTGCCCCGCAATCCGAGTCCTTCGCCGTTGGCGAGGATCACGCTCTCCCCTGTCAGGATCCGCTTCACGCTGACGGCGTGGTGGGCCTCATCGCCGGTGACGACGACGCGCTGACCGGGCCGGACGGTGTCGTCGAAGGCGGCGAGGAAGAGGGGATCTGTCACGAGAACCACTCGCTCAGCTTGCCGAAGACACCCGCTTTGCCGGGCTTGGCGGTGACCGCCTCCGCACGGAGCTCGTCGCGGGCTTCGGCGAGCTGGCGCATCAGTTCGCGCTGGTGGTCATCGAGCTTGGTGGGGGTCTGCACCAGCAGGGTCACGCCCAGGTCTCCCCGGCCACCGCCCCGCAGTCGCGGCACGCCTCGGCCCTTCAGCGCGATCCTGGTGCCGGACTGCGTGCCGGACGGCACCTCGAGCGAGACCGTGCGATCCTCGACGTCGGACTTGTCCCACTCCGCCTCGAGCGTGGTGACGGCGACGGTGGTGCCCAGTGCAGCGGCGGTCATGGGGAGCTTGACGACCATCTCGAGGTTGTCGCCGTCGCGGCGGAAGCTCTCGTGGCTGTTGACGGCCAGCTCGACGTAGAGATCGCCGGCGGGGCCACCGCCCGGGCCGACCTCGCCCTGGCCCTCGAGGTGGATGCGGATGCCCGTGGAGACACCGGCGGGGATCTTCACCTGGAGGGTGCGGGTGGTACGCACGCGGCCCTCACCGGAGCACTCACCGCAGGGGCGCGGGATGATCGTGCCGTAGCCACGGCACGTCGGGCACGCCTGCGAGGTGCGGATATCCCCGAGGAAGCTGCGCTGGATCTGGGTGATGTCGCCGTTGCCGTTGCAGGTGGAGCAGGTCACCGGCTCAGAGCCGGGCTCGCCGCCGGAGCCGGTGCACTTCGGGCAGACGACGGCGGTGGCGACCTTCACCGGCTTGGTCACTCCGAACACTGCCTCGTGCAGCTCCAGGGAGACGCGCACCAGCGCGTCCTGACCCTGCCGCACGCGGGAACGCGGCCCGCGGCTGCCGGCCTGGCCGAACATGGCGTCGACGAGGTTGGTGAAGTCGAAGCCCCCGGCGAACCCGCCGCCGAACCCCGAGAAGCCCGCCCCGGCCGCACCCGCCATGGGGTCACCGCCTCGGTCGAAGACCGCCCGCTTGTTCGGGTCGCTCAGCACCTCGTAGGCCTCGCTGAGTTCCTTGAACTTCTCAGCGGCCTCGGCGTCCTCGTGGGCGACGTCGGGGTGGACCTTCATGGCACGACGGCGGTAGGCCTTCTTGATGCCTTCAGGGGTTGCGTCGCGTTCGACACCGAGGATGGCGTAGTAATCCTTGCTCATATTTCTTGCGTTCAGCCTTCGTTGAGGAATCTGCTCACGTAACGAGCCACGGCGCGCACCGCGGCGATGGTGGACGGGTAGTCCATCCGGGTGGGTCCGACGACGCCGAGGCTCGCCCGGAAATCGGCACCGTATCCGGAGGCCACCAGTGATGTCGACTGGAACCCCTGGGCGGTGTTCTCCTGGCCGATGCGAACGGTGACGTCATCGCCGCCCGCCTCACCGAGGAGACGCATGAGGACGACCTGCTCCTCGAGGGCCTCCAACAGGGGGCGCATGTTGGTCTCGAAGGCGGCGCCGGCCAGGTTCGGGACGCCGGCCACCACCACCTGCGAAGCGGGTTCGGCAGCGATGGTTTCCAGCACCGTCGCGACGACCGGGGCAGAGAACGCCCGGTCCTCCGGTGCGATGGTGTCGAGCACCCGCACCAGGGCGTCGGCGGCATCCGCAGCGGCCCGGCCCACCGTCGCGGAGGCCAACTTCTGCCGCAGCCCGTGCAGACGCGCCTCATCCAGCGCCGGAGCATCGATGACGCTCTGGTCGACACGCCCCGAGGACTGCACGACGATCACCATCAGACGTTCGGCGGTCAGAGAGACCAGTTCGATGTGCCGGATGACGTCGTGCTGCGCCACGGGGTACTGCACGATGGCGACCTGCCGGGTGAGTTGGGCCAGGAGGCGGACGGTGCGCATCACGAGGTCGTCGACGTCGACGGTGCCGTTCATGAACGTGGTGATGGCGGTGCGTTCCGCCCCCGACAACGGCTTGATGCGCGCGAGTTTGTCGACGAAGAGCCGGTAACCCTTGTCTGTGGGGATCCGGCCGGCGCTGGTGTGGGGCTGTGTGATGTAGCCCTCCTCCTCCAACGCCGCCATGTCGTTGCGGACGGTGGCTGCCGAGACGTCGAGCTTGTGCCGCTCCACGAGGGCCTTCGAGCCGACCGGCTCACGACTGGCCACGTAGTCGGTCACGATGGCCTTCAGGACTTCGAGCTTGCGGTCGTCGAACTTGCGGTCGTCTATCACGTCACCTCCACACTTGGTGCAGCCTACTCATTGGCACTCTCGTTTACCGAGTGCCAGTGTACCGCCCCTACGATGGGCATCATGACACTCGACTGGACCCCCGTGACCGACCGCGTCTTCATGACCACCGTGGAACCCCACCGGGTCAACGTCGGGCTGATCGTCGGCGAGACCGGGGCGATGCTGATCGACACCGGCAACTCGCCCGAGCAGGGTGCGGAGATCCTGGCCTCGGCCACCGCGCTGGCCGGCGTTCCCGTGACGCACGTCCTGCTGACCCACGATCACCACGACCATGTCAACGGCCTGGCTGGCATGGGGAACGAGGTCACCTCGATCGCGCACGAGAAACTCACGGCGGTCCCGGTCTCCCGCACGTTCTCGATGGCGCTGGCGGTGGATCTCGGCAACCTGCGGGTGGAGGCGCTGCACTTCGGGGAGGGCCACACCGACAACGACGTGCTGGTCTTCCTGCCCGGCGAGAACGTCGTCTTCGCGGGCGACCTCCTGGAGGAGGGCTCGGACCCTCAGATCGACGACCGCGGTTCGCTGAGCAACTGGCCCACCGTGCTCGACGGTGTCCTGGGCGCCGCCAACGCCACGACGCGGTTCGTGCCCGGCCATGGCGCTGTTGTCGACCGCGACTACGCGTTCATCCAGCGCGCCGAGATCGGCATGCTCTACGGCCAGACCGAGATGCTGATCCACCAGGGCACGAAGTTGGAGGACGCTGCGGCGGCCACGGAGTGGCCCTTCACCGCCGAAACGCTCGCCGTGGCCCTGCCGAAGGCCTATGCCGAGCTGAGGGCCAAGGGCGTCGTGCCGAAGCGACACCTGCCCCTGATCTGAGCGAGCCTCAGATAATGGGCCAGTTCTGCTGGGCCACCATCCAGCTGAGCGTGTCGCCGGCGACCAGCAGGCCGCCGCGCGAGCGTGAAGTGAGGCTGTAATCCATGCCGTCGATCGTGCGGCTGATGCCGCCGTTCTCCACCACCATCAACGACCCCGCGAGGTGGTCCCACGGGTGGAGGCTCGAGTAGAACATGAAGTCGAACGTGCCGTCGAGCACGGCCGGGTAGTCGAAGCAGCACGCGAAGTGGCTGCGCACCACGGGGCTCAGCCTGCCGTCGGCGTCGAAGCCGCGGAGCTTGCGCTTGGACGAGGCGCCCAGTGGCGGGCGGTCATGACGCCGGCGTTCGATTGCGTCGCCGTTGAGCCGTACCCCGGCCCCACGCTCG
The DNA here is from genome assembly GCF_014164735.1 of Tessaracoccus sp. MC1756. Classification (NCBI taxonomy): domain Bacteria; kingdom Bacillati; phylum Actinomycetota; class Actinomycetes; order Propionibacteriales; family Propionibacteriaceae; genus Tessaracoccus; species Tessaracoccus sp. MC1756. The sequence goes on from NZ_JACJFZ010000003.1 coordinate 124,879, forward strand.
GCGACATAGGCGCGGCCGGTCTGGGGCTGCCAGATCCAGCCACGGGTGGTGACGCCGCCGCGGACCTCGGCGAGGATGACGCCGTGTTCGGCGCGGCCGTGCACGAAGTTCCGGGTGCCGTCGATGGGGTCGATGATGAAGGCGTGGTCCGCGTTACCCAGCCCCTTGAGGAGCGACGGGTCCGCGAAGACGGCCTCCTCCCCCACGACGACGGCATTCGGGAAGGCCTCTTTCAGCCGCCGGGTGAGGTACACCTCGGATTCGTGGTCCGCGACGGTGACCAGGTCTCCGGGCTTCTTCTCGTTGACGTCGGTGTCGGCCAACAGCCTGAACCGCGGGGTGATGATCTCCGCAGCGGTCTCCTTGAGCAGGCCCAGAATGCCTTCGGTGTCCATGCCGCTTACCTTAGTGGTCTGCCGGGGGTCAGGCGTCGAGGTGGTCCTGCGTGACGAAATCGATGAGGGTCTCCACCTTGGTGTTCAGCTGCGACTCGAGGTCGCGCCAGCTGCTGACCCGGGCCAGGATGGCCTGCCAACCGCGCGCGATGTCGGCCTGATCGGCGTGCGGCAGGTTGAGCGCCTTGAGGGTGCCGAGTTTGAAGTCGACGTCGCGGGGCACCACCGGCCAGGCTTTGCGGCCGATGCGGGCCGGGCGGACCGCCTGCCAGATGTCGATGAACTCGTGCCCCTCGATGAGCACGACGTCGCGGTGGCCGGCGCGGTAGACCTCGGCCGCGATCCGCGACTCCTTCGACCCGGGCACCAGGTGGTCGACCAGCACGCCCAGCCGACGACCCGGTTCGGGCCCGAAGTCCTGCACGATGCGGGGCAGGTCGTCGATACCGCCGAGGTATTCGACGACGACGCCCACGTGCCGGAGGTCCTCGCCCCACACCTTCTCGATGAGTTCCGCGTCGTGGCGTCCCTCGACGTAGATGCGGCTTGGCAGGGCGACCTTGGCCTTGACGGGCTCCTGGCTCGTGCGGGAACCGGAGGCCGTGTACTTCGGCTTGACCGGCCCGCCCCGCAGCGGAGCCCGGAGCGCGACGGGCTCGCCCTCCAGCAAGAAGCCGGGCCCGAACGGGGCGGAGCGCCGCTTGCCGTGCCGGTCCTCCAGCACCACGAGGCCGTTCTCCCAGCCGACCACGGCGCCGCAGAAGTCGTCGAACACGACCACCAGGTCGAGTTAGTCGGCCCCGGCTCGTGTGTGGGTCAGATGGGCCGTCTGCCAGCCCGGGGCCAAGACGTCTCGCGCGTATCTGTCCACGGTGGACGACGCTATCAGCGCAACTCCACCTTCTTGTCGAACGACACCGACGCCCAGACAATCGCCACTGCCGAGAGCACCAGCATCGTCAGGAACATGCCCACGGGCACAACGCTCTGCTCCTCGATCGTGAAGATGTTGACAAGGCGGGCCTGGAAGCCCACCGTCCCCGCTTCGTCGAACACCAACTGCAACGGGAGGAAGGCCCCGAGGACGGCGGTGACCTGGCCTGCGATGTAGAAGAGGAACCACACCAGGATGGGGCCGCCGATCCCCATCTTGCTGCTCCAGGCTTCGCTGCCGACGGCCGCCGCGAAGTAGTACGACGCGAGCCAGACGAAGGGCCAGACGAGGATGAAGACGATCAGCAGTGCGATCACCCAGCCCGGGAGCATCCGCCCCATCGAGTCGAGGGCGCCGGCGATGGCGTCGTTGACGTCCCCCACCGATCCGCCGCCCACCACAGCGAAGGACACTGCGGCCAGGTAACCGAGTCCGGCGGCGACCACCAGGGCGAATACGCTCAGCGCGTAGGCGTAGAGCAGCTTCACCCAGAAGATCGTCGAACCCTTCACCGGGATGGCCCGCGTGAGGTACCCCGTCTTCGAATAGGACGAGCGGTAGAAGTCGAACCCGAGCCACACGGGCACCGCTGTGGGCACGGCGAACGCGCCGATGACGGTGAGGACGGCGAACAGGGTGTTGACCGGGGCCGGGAGGAAGACGGCGGCCAGCGTCGCCAGACCGACGACGAGCACCGCTCCCCCGACGATGATGAGGTACCAGCGCAGGGTACGCCGGATCTCGTGCTTGATCAGTTTGCCGACCATCGGTAGACCTCCCGGAATAGCTGGTCAATGGACATGTTGCGCTCGGCCCGCAGGTCGTCGACCGAACCGCTGAGCAGGATCTGCCCGTAACGCATGAACGCGAAGGAATCGAGGACGGGCTCGAGATCGTGGATGAGGTGGGTGGAGATGAGGACCAGCGCATCCTCCGGGAGATCCCGGACGATGGCGGAGAGCAGGACTTCCCGTGCCGCAGGGTCGACGCCGGAGATGGGTTCGTCCAGGAGGAAGACCTTCGCGTCGCGCGACATGGCCAGGGCCACCTGGACCTTCTCCCGCATGCCCTTGGAGAGCGTGTTGAGTTTGCGGTGGGTGTCCAACTGGAAGAACTTGAGCAGGTCGCGGCACTTGGCCTCGCTGAAATCAGCGAAGAAGTCCTTGAACATGCCCACGCAGCCGTCGATGGTGTCGTTGTCTGCCAGGAAGCTCGCGTCGGGCAGGAAGCTGACCATCGCCTTGGTGTCCGGCCCGATGGGGGTGCCGTGCACACGGACCTCGCCGTCGTACTGCGTCAGTGCCCCGGCCAACACCTTCAACAGGGTGGTCTTGCCAGAGCCGTTCTCCCCGAGCAGCCCGACGATCTGGCCGCCCTCGAGCGAGAGGTTCAGGTCGTTGAGGGCAGGGAACGCGCCGTACTTCTTGGTCACGTGGGCGATCTGGATCGCCGGTGCTGTCATTCTTGGGCTCCTTCTGCGGGGGCCGACCAGCGTCGGCCCAGTAGGTCGCGGGCGGCGGTGAGGCTCATGCCGAGCCCCTGGGCCCGCCGCGCGAAGTCATCTGCCGCGCCCGCCGCGAGACCGAGGCGGGCCTGCTCGATGACGGCCGGATCGTCGGTGACGAAACGGCCGGTGGTCCTCTCGGACCTGGTCATGCCCTGCCGCTCGAGTTCGGCGAGGGCGCGTTGGACGGTGTTGGGGTTCACCTTCAGCTCGCCAGCCAGGTCGCGGACCCCGGAGATCCTGGCCCCCGCTTCCCACTGGCCGGTGACGATGCGACGGATGAACTCGTCGACCAACTGAAGCCAGATAGGGCTGCTTGCGTCGAACTCCATCTCACCTCCCGATGTCTCACTGTATTAGGTACTTAATACAGTAGCACAGACAGGAGGCCGCGCAAGGAGTTTTCCGATTGGTGTCGCCCGCGGGGCTGCCGATGGATCAGGACGCGCGGCGCTGTTCCTGGAGGCGGATGTCCCGGGCGAAGGAGTAGGCCACGAGCGCGACGCTCAGGCCGGTGCTCCACTGCACCACCGTGATGGGAACGACCGGCGCGAGAGCCGTGACGGTGACGAGGGCCTGCAGGCCACCGATGAGCCGACGAGACTGACGGAACGGCAACGGGAGGAGCCATTGCGGCCGGAACCTGCCGCCCAACAGGAACAGATAGCGCGCCGCGCCCATCAGCAGGATCCAGGGGGCCAGCGGCACCAGCGCAAGGCTGAGTATGAGGAGCACCGCCGAATCGACCGCGACGTCCCAGCGGGCGCCCCGCTCGGTCACAGTGTTGGTGCGGCGCGCCACGGCGCCGTCCACGGCATCCAGCAACGCCGTCGGGAGCGCCACGAGGAACAGCGCCCAGCTCCGCCCCGGCAGGTGACCGAGGTAGCCGAGCACCACCAGCACCGCGCAGACGCCGCCGAGCACCGCCCTGCCCAGCGTGATCCGGTCCGCCGGGGTAAGCCTCAGCTCAGTCACCCAGCGGCCCAGCCGTGCGGCGGTGGGGACGCTCATCGCCCGAGCCTAGCGGCGGCGCCGTGTCGGAGTGGCTGCTTATGATGCAGAAGACGCCCAAGGAGGAGGCACCGTGGCCACAATCTCTTTCGCGCACTGGCGCAGCCCCCAACCCAGCGGCGGCAACCGCTACGACGACGAGCTCATCGCCGGTCTCCCGGCCGCCGGGGTCGACCTCCGGGTCAGAGCGGTGAAGGGCGCCTGGCCACTGCCCACCGACAGCGAGCGGCGGGCCCTCCCCCAGTTGCTCGCCACGGGCGACGAGTGGTTGATCGACAACATCGTCGGTTCGGCGGCTCCCGAGGCGATCATCGACGCCGTGGAGGGCCGTCGGGTGACGCTGCTGATGCATTACTTCCCCGCCGACGACCCGTCCCTGTCGCAGGAGGACCGCGCCAACCTGGGCGCGTCCGAGGCGCTGGCGGTCCGGGCGGCCAGCCGGTTGGTGGTCCCCAGCGCATGGGCCGCGGCCGAGGTGGCGGCGCGCTATGGGCGCGACGACGCCGTCGTGGCGCGGCCCGGGGTGGTGACGGGGCCGTGGCCCGGGTCGTCGGCCGCAACGCCGTCGTTGCTGTGGCTGTCGAGGCTCACTCCGGGCAAGGACCCGATGACGTTCATCGAGTCGCTGGCCCACCTGCCGGACCTGGGATGGACGGCGCGCCTTGTGGGTCCAGACGATGTGGACCCCACCTTCACGCGGTTGGTCGTCGCGCGGATCGCCGAACTAGGCCTGGCTGGGCGCGTCTCCGTCACCGGAGCACGCACCGGCCCTGCGCTCGAGGCCGTGTGGACCGGCACCGATCTGCTGATCCACACCTCACGGGCCGAGATGTACGGCATGGTCGTCGCGGAGGCGGCCGCCCGCGGGATCCCCTCGGTCGTGAGCGGCGGCACGGGAGCAGTCGAGGCCCAGACGAGCGGAGCGCAGTTCTCCCCCGGCGACAGCGTCGGCCTGGCCGCTGAACTGCGCTCCTGGCTCACCAACGCCGACCTGCGCCGGCGTTGGAGTGCGGAGGCGCTGGTCCGCCGCGCCGGAATCCAGACGTGGTCCGACACCGTGGCGACCGTGGCCGCCGCGCTGCGCGGGTGAACTACCAGCGCAGCTGCTCTGGCGCGACGCGCGCGAGCACCCGCGATTCGACGAACTCGACCAGGGTGTAGGCGAGCAGGGCGAGCACGGTCACCACCACGACGGTGGCCCACAGCGACGTGTACTGGCTGGTGGCCGCGTCCACCGCCATCCTGTTGCCGAGCCCCGAGCCCGTGGCGAGCCACTCCGCCACCGTCGCGGCCAACAGCGCTGTGGGGGCGGCGATCCGGGCCGCGGCGAAGAAGGCGGGCGCCATGGCTGGGAGGCGGCCGAGCCACAGGGTACGGCCCGGGGAACTGTCGAACGTGGCGAAGACATCGGCCACCTGGCCCGGCAGCTGGCTGAGGCCGTAGAGGCACGCGACCATCGTCGGGAAGAAGGTCATGATGGCCACCACCACTGCGGTGCCGAAGGCGCCGCGTCCGAGCGCTGCCACCAGCAGGGGAGCGATGGCGATGATGGGCACGCACCGCAATGCCACGGCGACGGGGGTCAGCGCCTCGCGGGTGCGGTCCGACAGCGAGAAGACCCCGGCCAACACTACCCCCACGCCGAGTCCGGCGAAGTAGCCGGGCACCGCGACGGTGGCCGTCTCCGCCACCGCGTGGAGCAGCCCGGCCCGGTTGGCTGGGGCCTCGGGGCCGGCGACGAGCCACTCCCACACGTGCCAGGGTCGCTTCGCGAAGTACGGATTGAGCCCCGCGGCGGCGAACCCGGCGGCCCACCCGCCGATGACGAGCACCGCCGCGACCAGGGCTCCCCCGGTCGAGGCCAGCGCCCGGCGCCAGCCGGGACGGGGGCTCACGTTCGACGGCGCGAGCAGTACGGGCGGCGTCTCCGGGGCGATCCGCCGGGCCAGGGCCGCCACGGCCTGGTACCCCAGTAGGGACACGGCGGTGGCGAGCAGCATCAGGGCCCAGAGGCCGTCGGTGTCGAGGCTGCGCAGGGCCAGGGTGGACAGGACGCCGACACCGCGTTCGGCCCCCGTGAACTCGCCCACGAGGGCACCCAGGAACGCCGCCGGCACCGATGTCTGCAGCCCCGCCATGAGGTACGGCAGCGCGGCCCGGGCGCGCACGGTGACCAGCGTCACCCATCGGCCGCGGCCGTAGGTGGCGGTCAGGTCGAGCCAGGCGCTCGGCAGGGCGCGGAGCCCGACCAGCAACGGCACCAGCGTCAGGTAGTAGACGGCCAGGGCCGCCAACGTGATCTGGGGGCCGTCGTTCAACCCGAACACGAGGCGCAGCAGCGGACCCAGTGCCACCAACGGGAGGCAGTAGACCACCAGCGCCAGTCGCAGCACGAGCCGCTCGGACCATGGGAGCAGCACCACGAGCAGCGCCAGCAGCACAGCGGCACCGTTGCCGAGGAGGTAGCCCCACAGAGCCTCTCCCGAGGTGTAGAGCAGGCCGCGGCCGTAGACGCCGGCGTTGGCCACCAACTTGCTGACGATGCCCGACGGGGCGCCCAGGAGGTGCCGGCCGGCCAACAGGGTCCGCGCGAGTACCTCCCACGCGGCCACCACGGCCACCCAGATCAGCACCCGACGGGCAAGGGCCGCCCGCCGGCCTCGGTCCGCCACGGCCTCAGGCCTCTCCGTCGACCGACAGCAGGGAGCCGATCTCCTCCACGAGTTCGCGGAAGCGGTCAGAGCGCAGCTGTTCCGCAGTTCGGGGCCGGGCGAGGTCGACGGTGAGGTCGGCGACGATGGAGCCGGGGCGCGGTGACATGACGAGGACACGGTCCGCCAGCAGCACTGCCTCCGTGACGGAGTGCGTCACGAGCAGCGTGGTGGTGCCGGTGTCCGACCACAGCGGCGGCAGTTCGATGTTGAGCCGGCGACGCGTGAGCTCGTCGACGGCGCCGAACGGCTCGTCCAGGAGGAGGAGCCGCGGCTCGGTGATGAGACACCTGGCGATGGCGGCGCGCTGACGCATGCCGCCTGACAGCTGCGCGGGCCGGGAGTGCTCGAACCCTTCGAGCCCCACCATCCGCAGCAGCGCCAGCACGCGCTCGGGGTCTGCGGGTTGACGGGCGAGCTTCCGGGCGAGCGCGACGTTGCCCGCTGCCGTGCGCCAGGGCAGGAGGGACGCGTCCTGGAAGGCGATGGCGAGCTCACCCCGCCGGCGGATCTGCTGGGGTGCTTCCTCCCCCACCAGCACCGCACCGCCCGGGTCAGGCTGCTCCAGGCCGCCGAGGATGCGCAGCAGGGTGGACTTCCCGCAGCCGGAGGGGCCGACCAGAGCGGTGACGGTGCCGGCGGCGAGCGTGAGGTCGGTGCCGCCGAGGGCCACCAGTTCGCCGCGCGCGGTGTGGAACGTCTTGCTCACCGCCCGGCAGGTCACCTGCGGTGCCGCCAGTGCGGGTTCTACGCTCACGCCGTGGGCCCGTCCTCGTAGATCTCCTCGAGCAGGGAACGGTCCCAAAGCTCTACGGTGGTCCCCTCGATGCCGAGGCTCTCGAAAAGGGCGAGGTTGTCGGTGACCTGCTCGTCCGAGAACCAGCCGAAGCCGGATTCGTCCGTGGCCTCGGAGAACATGATGTCGAGTTGGACCTCCGCCTGCTTGCGCTGGGTCTCCAGGTCCAGGCCGGCATCGGGGTAGGTCTCGACGGTGAGCTCGGCCGCGGCCTGCGGGTCTTCGCGGTACAACTGCCAACCCTGGAAGTCGGCCCGGAGCAGGCGAAGGATCTGGTCGCGCTTCTCGGGATCGTCCAGGGTGGAGCGCAGCACGGTATAGGTCTGGCTCATGGGGTTGTAGCCGAAGTCGGCCAGCAACATCGAGTAGCCCTCCACCCCCTGTACCGCGAGGGCGACGGGGAGGTCGTTGTAGAAGCAGAAGAGCCCGTCGACCTGGTTGGCCGTCAGCACAGCGGGATCGTACTGGCTGGGCACGAACTCGACCTGGTCAGGGGTGAGCCCGTTGGTGGCGAGGAAGGAGTTCAGCCCCGGGGTATCGGCTCCGGCAACGCCGATCCGTGCACCGACGAGGTCCTCCGGCCGCTTCAACGGGGCTGCCGCCAGGGAAAGGATGGTGCCCGGGAACTTCTGGTACTGGGCACCGACGATCACGAGGTCCGCGCCCTCGGCATTGGATCTCGCCACGCCGTCGGCAGCGGAGATGTTGACGAGGCTGCCGCCGCTGACGGTGTTGGCATCGCCCGCAACGTTGGGCCCACCCGCGGCGAGCTGCACGTTGAGCCCCTCGGCCTCGAACAGGCCGCGTTCGCGGGCGAGGTACGTCCCGCCGAACTGCACGGAGTGGGTCCAGGAGAGCTGGTAGACGACCTCCTCCAGGCTGCCCGCGGCCGGCTCGTCCCCGCCACAGCCGACGACGCCTGCCACCGTGACGGCACCCAAGGCGCCCAGCACCGTGCGGCGCCTGATGATGGGAAAGGTCATGGCGTCCTCCTTGACAGCCTCAGTCCAGTAGGTCGCGGATCACACCATCGGCCAGGAGGCGGCCCGCCTGGGTCAACCGTAGCCTGGCACCGTCGTCAGTCGCCAGATGTGCGGCCACGACGGCAGGGACGCGTGCCAGTTCGGTGGGCCGCAGCACCTCTAGGGGCAGCCCCCCGGCCAGCCGCAGTTCGAGGAGGACCCGCTCGACGCGGCGGTCCTCGTCGGTGAGCAGCTCACGGGCCAGCGCAGGCGACTCCCCCGCCGTCAACGACGCGGCGTAGCTGCGCGGGTGCTTGCGGTTCCAGAACCGGACTCCCCCGACGTGGGAATGGGCGCCGGGGCCGATGCCCCACCAGTCTGCGCCCCGCCAGTAGGCGAGGTTGTGGCGACACTCGCCGCCTGGGCGCGCCCAGTTGCTCACCTCATAGTTGGCCAGGCCCAGCGCGGTGAGGGTCTCGTCGGCCACCAGGTACTTGTCCGCCAAGTCGTCGTCATCGGGCATCGGGATGTCGCCGCGGCGCACCTGCATCGCCAGGCGGGTGCCCTCCTCGACGATCAGCGAGTAGGCGCTGACGTGGTCCACGGGGGTGGCGGTCACCGCGTCGAGGCTGGCGCGCCAGTCGTCCATGGACTCGCCCGGGGTGCCGTAGATGAGGTCCAGCGAGATGTGGTCGAAGCCCGCGTCGCGGGCCCAGTGGGCGGCGTCCAGGCCCCGACGGGGGGTGTGTGTGCGCTCCAGCACCCGCAGCACGTGGGGAACCACGGACTGGAAGCCGAGCGAGAGGCGGGTGAAGCCGCCCGCGCGGAGGGTCTCCAGGTAGGCGGGGCTGAGCGTGTCGGGGTTGGCCTCGGTGGTCACCTCGGCGTCCGGCGCGAGGCCGAACCTGTCGTCGATGGCGCGGAGCAGGCCGGTCAGCGCCTCGGCGGGCAGCATGGTGGGGGTGCCGCCACCGAAGAAGACGGTCTGGACGGGCCGGGAATCGCCCAGGATGCGCTCTGCCAGGGCGAGTTCGGCGTGCGCGGCGCCCAGGTAGGTGTCCGGTGACAGGTCGCCCAGCTCGCTGGCGGTGTAGGTGTTGAAGTCGCAGTAGCCGCAGCGGGTGCGGCAGAAAGGCACGTGGATGTACAGCGACAGGGGCGCGGTGGATGCCAATGCGGATTCGGGGAGCGAACCGTCGGCCGGAGCCTGGTCGCCGTCAGGAAGCTGTGCCACCGGTACAGCTTAGGCGGCCCCGCTAGGTTGGGCCCGTGCCAACTCTCGCCCAACTCGTCGCCGACGGTTGCGGGCTGCCCTTCGCCGAGGCGGCCGACGACCTCCGCGAGGCGGTCACGACGCGTGGGGTCGCCGTCGTGGAGGCTCCACCCGGCACGGGCAAGACGACGCTGGCGCCCGCCGTCGTGGCCGGCTGTGTGCAGGGACGAGTGGTGGTCACGCAGCCCCGTCGCGTCGCGGCCCGGGCGGCTGCGCGTCGATTGGCCTCGCTGACGGGCACCGCGATGGGCGAGGTGGCGGGCTTCACGGTGCGCGGTGAGCGGAGGGTGTCGCCTGCCACGGGCGTGGAGATGGTCACGCCGGGCGTGCTGCTGCGCCGCCTGCTGCGGGATCCCTCCCTCGAAGGCGTCGGCGCGGTGATCCTGGACGAGGTGCACGAGCGCGGCCTCGACACGGACCTCCTGACGGCACTCCTGGCGGAGGTGCGGGAGCTGCGCGAGGACCTCGCCGTCGTGGCGATGTCGGCGACCCTTGACGCAGCCGGGCTCGCCTCGCTGTTGGGCGGCGGGTCGCCCGCTCCGGTGGTCGGTGTGCCCGCGGTGCTGCATCCGCTCGAGGTGCGGTGGGCCCCCGGGCCGATGCCGCTCGACTCGAGGGGGACATCGCGGGACTTCCTGGGGCACGTGGCGGGCACCGCCGAGCGGGCCTTCGCCGAGCTGCCCGCCGACGGCGACCTGCTGGTCTTCCTCCCCGGGGCGTGGGAGGTGCGCACAGTGGCCCAAGCGTTGCGCGGCACAGTGGCTGCCGAGGTCCTGGAACTACACGGCCGGGCCGGGGCCCGGGAACAGGACCGTGCGGTGGCGGGCCGCCGACCCGGGGAGTCGCCCCGGGTGGTGGTGTCGACCAACCTGGCCGAGTCGTCGTTGACGGTCAACGGCGTGCGCGCGGTGGTCGATGCGGGCCTCGCCCGGGAGCCCCGCCGCGATTCCGGCCGCGGCATGTCGGGTCTGGTCACTGTGCGCTGCACGAGGTCGTCGGCGGACCAGCGGGCCGGGCGGGCCGCGCGCCAGGGGCCGGGCGTGGTGTGGCGCTGCTACGACGAGCGGACCTACGCGGGGCTCCGGGCACAGGGCACGCCGGAGTCGCAGACCGCGGACCTCACCGGAGCCCTCCTGACGCTCGCAGCCTGGGGCGCGCCCCGTGGTGACGCATTGGCGCTGCCCAGCGCCTTCCCCGCCCTCGCTGTGGCCGAGGACGAGCGCGTGTTGCGCTCGCTGGGTGCCGTGGACGGGGACGGACGGGTCACTGCCCATGGACGCAGACTCGCCGATATTCCCGCCTCGCCCCGGTGGGCGCGGGCGCTGGTGGACGGCGCGCCCCTCGTCGGCAGCCGGGTGGCCGCCGAAATGGTGGCGGCCGTCGAACTCGACCTGGGCGGTGACCTCACCGTCGCGCTCCGGGGGCTGCGGCGCGGTGCGGCGCCGGAGTCGCAGCGTTGGCGGGCTGAGGCCGACCGCCTGGAGCGGCTGGTAGACGCCACGCCCGGTTCCGGTGGACTGCCAGGGGCCGTGGTCGTGTTGGCCTACCCCGAGCGTGTCGCCCGCAAGGTGGGAGCCTCGCATCTGCTGGCCTCAGGCACGCGCGCGGCCGCCCCACCGGAACTGGCGGAGCAGGAGTGGCTGGCCGTCGCCGAGGTCACGCGCGCCGCCGGCGCCAGCGCGGCGGGCACTGGTGCGGTCGTCCGGTCAGGGGCGCCGATCGACGAGCGGACCGCGCGGGCGGCGGCCGCCCACCTGCTGCTGGACGAAGTGCGCGGCACGCTGGTCGACGGCCGGCTGAGGGCCCGCAGGGTGACAGCGCTCGGCGCGATCGAACTCACGTCCACGCCGGTGTCCGCCGCAGAGTTGGGGCCCGAGGCCGTGCGGCAGGTGATCGAGGAGAAGGGGCTGGCAGTCATCGGCTGGTCGGAGACCGCAGACCGCCTCCGGCGGCGCCTCGCCTTCCTCCACCGGTGGATGGGCGCACCGTGGCCCGACGTGTCGGACGCGGCGCTGTTAGCTCGCCTCGACGAATGGCTCGGACCCAAACTGGCCGACGCCGCCCGCACCGGGCGCCTCTCGGGGATCAGCCTCACCGCCCCCCTGCGCCGGCTGGTGCCGTGGCGGGAAGCCACCCGCCTCGACGAACTCGCTCCGGAGAGGCTAGCCGTGCCGAGCGGCTCCACCATCCGGCTGGACTACCCGGCCCACGACGACGACGCGGCGGTGGTCTGCGCGGTGAAGCTCCAGGAATGCTTCGGGTTGGCGCAGTCACCCACGATCGCGGCAGGCCGGGCCCGCGTCCTGTTCCATCTGCTGTCTCCCGCCGGCAGGCCGCTGGCGGTCACAGACGACCTGGCGTCGTTCTGGTCCGGCCCCTACGCACAGGTGCGCGGTGAGATGCGGGGCCGGTACCCCAAGCACCCGTGGCCGGAGGATCCGTGGACCGCCCGGGCCACGTCGCGTACGAAGCGGCGCAGCTGAAGCCACGCCGTCAGGCTACTTGGCGCTGGATTCCCCGGTGGAGAGCGCGGCGACGAAGGCCTCCTGGGGCACCTCGACGCGGCCCACCATCTTCATCCGCTTCTTGCCTTCCTTCTGCTTCTCGAGCAGCTTGCGCTTGCGCGAGATGTCGCCGCCGTAGCACTTGGCCAGGACGTCCTTGCGGATGGCGCGGATGGTTTCACGGGCGATGACGCGCGAGCCGATGGCGGCCTGGATGGGTACCTCGAACTGCTGCCTCGGGATGAGTTCCTTGAGCTTGGCGACCATGGCCAGGCCGTAGGTGTACGCCTTGTCCTTGTGCACGATCGCCGAGAAGGCGTCCACCGGGTCGCCGTGCAGCAGGATGTCGACCTTCACCAGTTCGGAGGTCTCCTCGCCGGCGGGATCGTAATCGAGGGAGGCGTAGCCCTTGGTGCGTGACTTCAGCGCGTCGAAGAAATCGAACACGATCTCGGCCAGGGGCAGCTTGTAGCGCAGTTCGACGCGGTCCTCGCTGAGGTAGTCGAGGCCGAGCTGGACCCCTCGTCGGTTCTGGCACAGCTCGATGATGGTGCCCAGGTACTCCGCCGGGGTGAGGATGGTGCCACGCACCATCGGCTCGTATACGTCGGCGATCTTGCCCGTGGGGTACTCGGAGGGGTTGGTCACGGTGTGCTCGGACCCGTCCTCCATCACCACGCGGTAGACGACGTTGGGGGCGGTTGAGATGAGCGACAGGTTGAACTCGCGTTCCAGTCGTTCGCGGACGATCTCCATGTGCAGCAGGCCGAGGAAGCCGATGCGGAAACCGAAACCGAGCGCACCGGAGGTCTCAGGCTCGTAGGTGAGGGCCGCGTCGTTGAGCTGGAGCTTCTCCAGGGCCTCGCGCAGTTCGTTGAACTCGTCGCCGTCCACCGGGTAGAGACCGGCGTACACCATGGGGTTGGGGTGCCGGTAGCCGCCCAGGTCCTGCGTGGCGGGCCGCGCCTCGAGCGTCACGGTGTCGCCGACGCGGGACTGGCGCACGTCCTTCACGCCCGTGATGAGGTAGCCCACCTCGCCGACGCCGATGGCGTCCGATTTCACGGGATCCGGCGAGATGACACCCACCTCGAGCAGTTCGTGGGTGCCCAACGTCGACATCATGCGGATGCGTTGACGGAAGCCGAGCTCACCGTCGACCACCCGGACGTAGGTCACCACACCGCGGTAGGTGTCGTAGACCGAGTCGAAGATGAGGGCCCGCGCAGGGGCGTCGGGGTCGCCGACCGGGGCGGGGATCAGCTCGACGACCGCGTCCAGGAGCTCGGGGACACCCACGCCGGTCTTGCCGGAGACCATGAGCACGTCAGAGGGGTCACAGCCGATGATGCCGGCGATCTCCGCGGCGTACTTCTCGGGGTTGGCGTTGGGCAGGTCGATCTTGTTCAGCACCGGGATGACCTGCAGGTCCGCCTCGATGGCGAGGTACAGGTTGGCCAGCGTCTGCGCCTCGATGCCCTGCGCGGCGTCGACGAGCAGGATGGCGCCCTCACAGGCGGCCAGCGACCGCGATACCTCGTAGGTGAAGTCGACGTGGCCGGGAGTGTCGATCATGTTGAGGATGTACTCCTCGCCATTCTTCGTCCACGGCATGCGCACGGCCTGCGACTTGATGGTGATGCCGCGCTCGCGCTCGATGTCCATGCGGTCGAGGTACTGAGCCCGCATCTGCCGGCCGTCGACAACCTTGGTCAGCTGCAGCATGCGGTCGGCCAAGGTGGACTTGCCGTGGTCGATGTGCGCGATGATGCAGAAGTTCCGGATGATTGCCGGATCGGTCTTGCCTGGTCGGGGTGCGGGCATCAACATTCCTCGTTGGTGGACAGAGACAGGCCATCATCTCACGGAGTGTGATCCGTTGAACAATGCGACCGATTTGGCCCGCGCCGAGGAACTCAGGTAAGGTTGAGCGTCGCGTGCAAACGCATGACCGAGTACACCCCCTTTGATCCGTAAAGAGGCCTGCCCCGTGGCGAATATCAAGTCCCAGATCAAGCGCAACAAGACCAACGAGATCTCCCGTCTCCGTAACAAGGCGGTCAAGTCCGAACTGCGCACCCACCTCCGCAACGTCCGCTCCGCCGTCACCGAGGGCGAGTCTGAGAAGGCTGCCGAACTCCTCGTCGTGGCCAACCGCGCGCTCGACCGCGCCGTGAGCAAGGGCGTCATCCACAAGAACCAGGCCGCCAACCGCAAGTCGCGCATCGCGACTGCCGTCAACGCCATCTGATCCAGCACTTCTCGCTGCTGTTTGATTCCTCAACAGCGCCTTGGCCCTCGGTCGTCAAGGCGCTGTTTTGCGTACCCTGAGGCGGTGCCGCGTCAGCGACGATGCTGCAGTACGCCCAACACCATGCGCTCCAGCGCGAAAGCCGCGTCCGTGGCGGCGCCCTTGACCTCCGCGTCACCGCGGGCGATGAGCCGGATGGCCTCCGCCACCCCACCCACCTGCCACGTGTTCGACGCCCTGGCGTAATCCTTGAGCTTGAACGGGGGCACCCCGATCTCGCGGGCCAGGTCTGCGCCCCGCAGCCGGCTGTTCTGCGCATCGAGATACTTCGCCAACCCGCGGAACGAACTGGCCACCGCGCTGGTGATGAGCACGGGCGCCACCCCGGTCTCCAGCGCCCAGCGCAGCCGCTCCATGGCGACGGTGGCGTTGCCGGCGACCACCGCGTCAGCCACCGCGAAACCGGAGACCTCCGCCCGGCCCGCGAAGTAGCGGCGCACCAGGGCCGCGTCGATCTCGTTGGCACCGGAATCAGCGATGAGCTGATCGATGGCCGAGGCCAGGGCCCGCAGGTCATGGCCGACGGCGGCCACCAACTCCTCGGCCGCATCAGCCTGCATCCGGATGCGCTGCCGCTTGGCTTCCGCCGCGACGAAACCGGGCACTTCCCAGGGCTTGAGGGCGGCGACGGTCTCCACCGGGACCTTGGCCTTCTTCAACTTGTCGATGAGGCCCTTGCCCTTCACACCGCCGGGGTGCAGCAGGATGAGGCAGAGTTCCTCCGGCGGGTTGCACGCGGCGGCCACCAATTGGTCCACCACCGACGCCGGGGTGGAGCCCACGTCGTCGATCACCGCGAGCGTGTGGCTGGAGAAGAGCGAGCCGCCGATCACCTCCGAGAGCATCGAATCCTCGAGCTCCGTGGCGTGGATCTCATTGATCCCCGCCTCAGGATGCGCGGCCAACGCCCTGGACCTGATCTCGGCCACGACGCGCTGCGCCAGCAGCTGTTCCGGACCGGAGATGAGGATAGCCGTGCCGAACGGGGACGAAGTCATGCTCTGATCCTGCCAGGCTCGTGCGACATTGTCGCGGCGGAGCTCATCGTCATCACTAGACTCGGGTCTGTTCCGCCACGTGAGGAGTCCTTCCATGAATCAGCCCATCCGCTTCGGTATTCTCGGTGCCGCCGGCATCACGCCCCAGGCCCTGATCGCACCGGCCCAGGCGAATCGCGACGTCGAGTTGTACGCCGTCGCAGCCCGCGACCGGGGCCGGGCTGAGAGCTTCGCCGCCGAACACCACATCGGGCACGTGCATGACTCGTACGAGGCGCTGCTGGCAGATCCCAACGTCGACGCGGTCTACATCCCGCTGCCCAACTCCGAGCACGGCAAGTGGACCGTGGCCGCGTTGGACGCCGGCAAGCACGTGCTGGTGGAGAAGCCGTTCGCGTCGAACGCGGACGAGGCGGAGGAGGTCGCCCGCCGGGCCGCAGGCTCCGACCGCGTCGTCATGGAGGGTTTCCACTACCGCTACCACCGGCTCATGGCGGAGACGCTGAAGCTCATCGCCGACGGCGCCATCGGCGACCTCGTGGAGGTCGAGGCGCACTTCGACATCAATCTGCCGGATCGCAGCAACATCCGCTACAACCAGGCCCTTGCGGGCGGCGCCACGATGGATCTCGGCTGCTACAGCCTCCACTTCGTGCGCAGCGTGGTGGGCGAAGAGCCGGAGGTCGTCTCCGCGGAAGCCAGGCCGTCCGACGATCCGCGGCTCGACGAGGCACTCAGCGCGGAGTTGAGGTTCCCGGGCGGCGTCACGGGCCGCATCTCCAGCTCGCTGCTGGAGGACGAGGAGCGCCAGACCTGCATCATCACCGGCACGAAGGGTGTCATCCAGGTGGAGGGCTTCGTGAAGCCCCAGGACGGCAACACCCTGACGCTGACCGACGACGCGGGCGTGACGACCGTGGAGGTGCCCACCCAACCCACGAGCTACGCGGCCCAGTTGGCCGTGTTCGTCGACGCGGTCCGCAACGACACCCCGGTGCTGACCGGCCCGGACGATTCGGTGGCGATGATGCGGGCCATCGACGCGATGTACCGCGCCGCCGGCCTGGAGCCGCGGGAGACCACCGCCTAGGGCCACCGCCTCATCCCGGTCCCCCGACCGTACGGATCCTGAGCGTCTCCCCCACCAGCGCCACGGCGATGGCGCCCTGGGTGTCAGTTCGGACGATCTCCATCCCGTGCGAGCGGGCCAGGTCCATGGCGCGGACGCTCGGGTGGCCGTAGGGGTTGTCTTCCCCGGCGCTCGCTACCGCCAGCGCCGCACCGGAAGCCGCGAAGAAGCGCGACTCCTGACGGGAGGAGCCGTGATGCGGCAGCTTCAGCACGTGCGCCCCAAGGTCAACGCCGAGGTGAGCCGCCGCCCGCAGCGCCACACCCTGGCCGGCCGGCTCCGCGTCTCCCGCGAGCAGCACCCGCAGGGAGCCGCTGGAACCGACCCCGACGACGGAGGCGTCGTTCTCCGCGGAACCCTCCCCCTCGGCCTCCGCCAAGGCCGCCCCGACGGGTTCCCACACTGATGCCGTGCGCCACGTGACGTCACCCACCTCCAGCACCTCGCCCGGCGCCGCGGACCGCACCGTAGTGCCGGACCCGCGCGAGATGTCGTCCAACCACGGTGGATGGGGACCAGAGCGGACCAGAACCAGTGACGGCCGGTACCGCGCGATCAGCGCCTCCGCGCCCCCGACATGGTCCGAGTGGTAGTGGGTCAGGATCAGGAGGGGCACGGCCTCGACCCGCAGCGACTCCAGGCAGTTCACCGTCGCCGACGGTTCCGGCCCGGCATCGATCACGACGGCCGCGCCGCCGCGGGCGTTGAGGACAGTGACATCGCCTTGGCCCACGTCGCAGAAGACCGCCTGCCATTCGCCGGGCCAGCCCAGCGGAACCGGCCGTACCAGGGCCAGCGCCACGAAGAGGGCGATGAACCCGACCCCGCCCCATCGGTGGCGGAGCACCCGGAGCAGCACCACGGCCAGTGCGGCGGAGCCGAGCGTGACGAGCGCGACACCCGGCGCAGAGCCGTTCCAGGTCCAGGACGCGGTGGGCAGGGCCGCGCCGAATTCCGCGAGCCACAGGATGGGCTGCGCGCACCAGCCGGCCAGCCACCCCGGACCGGCCGCCAGCCATGGCAGTGGGCACAGCAGTGCCGCCGCGAAGCCGAGCACGGTGGTGGGGCCGACGAAGGGCCCGGCAAGCACGTTGGTGAGGACCCCTACGACCGAGACCTGGTCGCTCCGCGCCGTGATGATCGGCTGCGTCGCGAGTTGGGCAGCGAGGGGCACCGCCAGCGCTTCCGCCGCCCATCGGGGAGCCCACCGTGACATGGCGGCGACGAAGAGGGGCCCCAGCAGGACGATGCCGGCGCAGGCGGCGGCGGACAGGGCGAAGCCGATGGAACGCGCCATCCACGGGTCGAGCCACACCAGGATGAGCACCGCCACGCAGAGCGAGCGGATGGTGCGCCGGCCCGCACCCACACCGATCGCTGCCAACGCCACCAACCCCATGGCCGCGGCGCGGTAGACCGAGGGCTCCTGGCCGCAGATCAAAACGAAGGCCACCACTCCGCCGAGCGCTGCCACCCGTACGCTCCACCCCCGCAAACCCAGCCCGCGCACCGCGGCGAGCACCACGCTGAGCATCAAGGTGAGGTTGGCGCCCGAGACCGCCATGAGGTGCGTCAGAGCGGTGACCTGGAACTCGTCACGCATCGCCGCGTCCACTGCCGAGGTGTCACCCACCACCAGGGACGGGACCAGCGCGCCCTGGCGGGGCGGCGAGTGCGCCACGGCGTCGCGCAACCCCTGCCGCATGGCGTTGACGGCTCTGTCGACGATGCCGGGCCCGGTCACTTCGGAGCCGATCTCACGCAGGCTGAGGACCGCAACGGCGGCGTCGTCCGGCTCCGGGGCACGCAGTCGGGCACGCACCTCGTAGGTGGCGCCGGCGGTCAGCCCCAGCAACTCCTGGGACACCGCACCGCTCGCGAAGATGACGACGGGCACCTTCGACTCCACCCGCTTCTGCCTGGCCTCCGCCCAGATCAGTTCGGCGTGGCCGATCACGACGCCCGCAGCCGGCTGCGCCTCGGCAAGCAGCTTCAACCGCACCGTACCGATCGCCCCGTCGGCCGCGAGCTCAGCAACGGGCGACGCGTGCCGCTGCCAACTCTGCAACCCGGACATCAGCAGGGTCACGGTGAAGGCCGCGATGAACATCGCGGTCCATGGGCGACGGCCCCGCACGGCCACCACCGCCAGCAGGACGAGACCGACGAAGGCCGCGATGACGGCTTCCCGTTCGGGTCGCCAACCCGACGAGCCGAGCCACGCAGCC
This sequence comes from Tessaracoccus sp. MC1756, assembly GCF_014164735.1. Lineage (NCBI taxonomy): Bacteria > Bacillati > Actinomycetota > Actinomycetes > Propionibacteriales > Propionibacteriaceae > Tessaracoccus > Tessaracoccus sp. MC1756. The sequence continues at coordinate 143,635 of NZ_JACJFZ010000003.1, forward strand.
GCCCACGTGGCCATGGCCAGCGGAGCCAGCCGCCAGTCATGATTCACCCTCTCCGGCCCTTCCACACCGTCACGAGCCGACGGTGACCAGCGGCTCGAGCTTTTGGAACGTCTTCGGGCCGATGCCACTGATCTCCTGCAGCTCCTCCACGGCGGCGAAGGGCCCGTGCTCGTCACGCCAGCCGATGATTGCGCCGGCGGTCACGGGGCCGACTCCGGGAAGTGACTCGAGCTCACCAGCAGTGGCCGCGTTCAGGTCCACCATCCCCCCTGCCCCCGCATCGCCAGAGACCCCACCGGGTGAAGGCTCGGCGCCCACCAGGTCGCCTTTGGGCTGCCCCACGGTACCGATGACGATCTGCATCCCGTCAGCCACCTGCGCGGCGAGGTTGAGTTCGGCCGGGTCTGCATCGGCCGCCAGGCCGCCTGCCGCGAGGATGGCGTCCTCGACGATGGTGCCCTCCGGCAGCTCGACGACGCCTGGCTCAGCGACCGCTCCGGCAACGTGGATCCGCAGCATCTTCACCGGGGCCGGCGACGACGGTTCCACCGGGGCCGCGCTGACCGTGACTGCCTCAAGGGGTACCTCCGTCGCCGCACTGCGGCCGAGCGCAGCGACAGCCACCCCCACGCCGCAGAGGAGGAGTACGGCGACGACCACCAGGTGCTTGACGGTCAACGTGGGCACCCGGCTCGTGGTGGCCACCGGCTTCGGCCCGGCTGACGCGGGTGAGGTGGGCTCAGCCGGAAGCGGCGGCGACAGGAGGGGAGGCTCCGGCACCGGAGGTTCGGGGAGGCCACGCCGGGGCGCGCCAAGAGAGGGCCTGCCGGCGCTCACGTAGGCGAGCCGGGCGCGGGCCATCTCCTCCGCATCGGTGTGCTGCATACCCCCATGGTGGTCAGAGACAGGTTCGAATCACCACGGGATGGCCTCCCTGTGGACAAGTACCGCCAGGGGCCTTGAGCCCCCCGGCCCGGGCGCAGCGCGCCGGGGCCAGGGGTGGGAACTACGTGCCCGGGACGAGGCTCAGCATCTTGGGCAGACGGGCGATGACCTTGACGATCTCGCGGCCGGCCAGTGAGCGCTGCACCGCATCGTCGGCGAGGGCCGCCGCGAGGGCGTCCTGCTCCGTGATGTCGGCCGGAACCTCGAGCTTGCCGCGCACCTTGCCCTGGATCTGGACCACCATCGTGACGGTGTCGTCGACGGTGAGCGCAGGGTCAGCAGTGGGCCAGGCGCTGTTGGCCACCGACGGGGGCTGGCCGAGCAGCTCCCACATCTCCTCCGCCACATACGGCGACACGACGCTCAGCGCCTGGGCGACGAATTCGACGGCTTCCCGCACTGCGGGATCAGCGCCGCCGGCGCCGGAATCGATCGTCTTGCGGGTGGCGTTGACCAGCTCCATGGTGCGCGCGACAGCCACGTTGAAGCGGCCACCGTCGAGCAGTTGGGTGATCTCCGTGATGGCCTTGTGGGTGACCTTGCGCAGCTGCGGGTCACCCTGCGCGAAGTCGACGCCCGGCTGGGAATCGACGTCTGCGGCCAGGCGGTACGCGCGCTGGAGGAACTTCAGGCTGGAGCCCGGCGAGACCTCGGCCCAGTCGATGTCGTCCTCCGGCGGGCCGGCGAAGATCATCGTGAGACGCACGGCGTCCACACCGAACTCGTCGATCTGCTTGCCCAGGTCGACGCCGTTGCCGAGCGACTTGCTCATCGCCCTGCCCTCGTTGACGACCTGACCCTGGTTCAGCAGGCGAAGCATGGGCTCGTCGAACGAGACCAGGCCCATGTCACGCAGCACCTTCGAGAAGAACCGCATGTACAGCAGGTGGAGGATGGCGTGCTCAACGCCGCCCACGTACTGCGCCACCGGCATCCACTTGGCCACGTCTTCAGGGTTGAAGGGCCCCTCTGTGTAGCCGGGTGAGCAGTAGCGGAAGTAGTACCAGGACGAGTCGACGAACGTGTCCATCGTGTCGGTGTCGCGCTTGGCCGGGCCACCACACGTGGGGCACTCGGTGTTGACCCAGTCGGTGGCCGAGGCCAGCGGGGAGGTGCCCTTCGGTGCCAACGCGGAGCCGCGCAGATCCGGCAGCCGGACCGGTAACTGGTCGTCGGGCACGGGGACCTCGCCGCACTTCTCGCAGTGGACCACCGGGATGGGGCAGCCCCAGAAGCGCTGGCGCGACAGCAGCCAGTCGCGCAGCCGGAACTGCACGGTGCCGGTGCCCCGGCCCTCGGCCTCCAGCTGCTCCGTGATGCGGGCGACGCCGGAGGCCTTGTCCGTGAGACCGTTCAGGACCCCCGAGTTGAGGTAGGCACCGTCGCCGACGGTGGCGATGCCGGTCTCTTCAGGGTTGGTGCCGTCGACATCGAGCACGGTGCGCACCGGCAGCCCGAACTTGCGCGCGAAATCGAGGTCGCGCTGGTCGTGCGCCGGCACGGCCATGATCGCGCCGGTGCCGTAATCGGCCAGCACGTAGTCTGCGGCCCAGATCGGCACCTGCTCGCCGTTGACGGGGTTGGTGGCGTGGACGCCGAGCCACACACCGGTCTTCTCGTTCTCCGTTGACTGGCGCTGGATCTCGGTGGTCCGCTTCACCTGCTCGACGTACGCCTCGAACGCGGGGCGCTGCTCGTCGGTCACCAGCTCTGCGGCGAGTTCGCCGTCGGGGGCCACCACCATGAACGTCGCGCCGAACAGCGTGTCCGGACGCGTCGTGAACACGGTGATGGGCTTCTCACGGCCCTCGACGATGAAGTCGACGTGCGCGCCCTCCGAGCGGCCGATCCAGTTGCGCTGCATGGCCAGCACGTGGTCCGGCCAGCCGTCCTCGAGCAGCGACATGTCGTCGAGGAGTTCCTGGGCGTAGTCCGTGGTCTTGAAGTACCACTGGTTGAGCTTGCGCTTGGTGACCTCGGACTTGCAGCGCTCGCACCGGCCGTCGATGACCTGCTCGTTGGCCAGCACCGTCTGGTCCTGCGGGCACCAGTTGACGAAGGAGTCCTTGCGGTAGGCGAGTCCCCGCTCGTAGAAGCGGTTGAACAGCCACTGCGTCCAGCGGTAGTACTCCTCGTCCGAGGTGTGGAGGCGCCGTGACCAGTCGAGGCTCAGGCCGTAGCGCTTGAAGGAGCGCACCTGGGTCTCGATGTTGTTGTACGTCCAGGTGGCGGGGTGCGCATCTGCCTTGATGGCGGCGTTCTCCGCGGGCAGCCCGAACGAGTCCCAGCCGATGGGGTGCATGACGTCGTAGCCGCGCAGCCGCCAGTAGCGGGAGACGACATCACCCATCGCATAAGCCTCGGCGTGGCCCATGTGGAGGTCGCCTGAGGGGTACGGGAACATGTCGAGGACGTAGCGACGCTCGCGGCTGCCGTCATCCAGCGGCCGGAAGGTCTCGTCCTCCTCCCAGAATGCCTGCCACTTCTCCTGGGCCTGCACCTTGTCGTACTGCACAGCCTCTTGGCTCACGACTCTCTCCTGATTGCACAACGAATTCCCGCGCCGAGACGGCGCGGAGACTCACTATATCGCCAGGAACGCATCCACCTCGGCGGCGGTCGGGGGCTGCGCGCCCTTGCGGGTGCAGACGATCGCGGCGGCGGCGGTGCCCCTGTCCAGGGCACCGGCCACGTCGTCGGGGTGGTGGGCGTAGGCGGAGAGGAACCCCGCCATGAAGGTGTCGCCCGCGCCCACGGTGTCGATGACGCCGACGGAGTGGCCCGGCACGCGTACCACCCTGCCGTCGGGCTTGACCGCGGCGGCCCCATCCGGGCCGAGCGTGACGATGAACATGGCCAAGTCGTGTTCCTCTGCCCAGGCTCCCGCGTAGGCCAGCGGGTCCGAGTCGTCGTCGACCAACCACGCGATGTCCTCGTCGCTGGCCTTGACGATGCCCCCGTTGCGCCCCACGGCCGTCATCAGGTCTGAAACCAGCCCGAAGTACTCGGCGCGGTCAGGCAGCGTGGAGGGGCGCACATTGATGTCGAAGCTGACGGCCGCCTCGGTGCCGCGCACGAAGTCGAGGACGTGCTTGGCGCCTGGGCCGATGACCGAGCCGATGGAGCCGAAGTGCAGCCAGTCCTGCGGGGCGACGGTGGGGAACTCGTCCCTGCGCCAGTTGAAGTTCGACGTCTGGTCGAAGTGGAAGAAATAGCTGGCCTTCCCCTCCACGTCGAGGGAAACCACGGCAACCGACGTCGCTTCATCGGTGGGGACCGCCAGGTCCAGTTGCACCCCGGCCGTCTCCAGGTGGCTGCGCAGTTGGCGGCCGAAGGAATCCGAACTCAGACGGCCCAGGAAGTGGACGTCCTCCCCCAGCTTTGCCAGTGCGGTGGCCGTGTTGAACGGGCCGCCCCCCGACCGGGCGATCCACCGGCTCTCCGCTGGGGAAAGCTGTTCTTCCGGCATCAGATCAATGAGGGCTTCGCCACACACCACAAAACGCATGGCCGCAATCTACGCCACCCGCCGCCGGGCCGTCGCGCCGACCTCAGCATTCGGTTATCCACAAGGAAGCGAATCGGTGGTGATCCAGGAGGCCGGCTGACCACAGTGATGGCATGCACACGCTTCCTGTCCTCCGCGGCACCACCCGTGCCGACCTGCTGGCCCTCCCGTCGTTCATGTTCGGTTTCCACCCCTCTGACTCCGTCGTCCTGCTCGGGATGCAGGGGAAGATGGTGAGCTTCTCCTCACGCCTCGAGGCGAAATGGTTCCGCACCCACTTCGACCGGGTGGCGGAACAGATGCTGAACGTCACCTCCCACGTCCACGGCGTCAGGTTCATCCTGCTCGGCTACTCGGAGGATCTGGACCTGGCCTGGGCCTCGGTCATGGAACTGGCGGACGTCCTCGGCGCCGAGCGGGTGGCCGAGGCGCTGGTGACCGACGGCTCGCACTACTGGTCCCTCACAGACGACGAGGGGCCGGTGGAGTACGACTTCGATGCCAGCCCGGTGGCAGCCCACGCCGTCTACAACGGCGTGAGCATCTACGCCTCGCGGGAGGAGGCGGTGGCCCCGGTCCAGGCGTGGGAGCCGCCCGCTCAGAGTGAGGTCGACCGGGCCCTCGCCGAGATCGCCGGGTTCTCCGAAGCCGAGGGCCTGGCCCGTCTCGAGGCACTGGCCGAAGCCCAGACCCCGCTGGAGGACGGGGAGGGCCTGATGCTGGCCTGCCTGCTGGATGACGAGGACCGCTCCGCTGCCCTGACCACCCGGTTGAACACGTCTACCGCGGAGGTCATCTGGCACAACCTCCTCGCTGCCCGCCGCGTGACACCGCGCTTCGTCCAGCCGACGGTGGTCGCTCTGCTGGGCATCGCCTCATGGTTGTCCGGGCACGGGGCGCAGGCCACCGCGTGCATCGAGCAGATGGCCGCCCTCAACCCCACCCATCCCATCGGGATGCTCCTGACGAGCGTCCATCAGCACGGCATCCCGCCCCAGAGATGGGACGAATAGGTTTCACCCCGGCAAGTACGCTGCCCTCATGAGCAACGCGCAGTGGCCCCCGCCGCCGGGCAACGGGAACAACTCACCGTGGGCGAGCCAGGACCCGTCCTGGCGCCCGACGCAGTTCCATGATGCACAGGGCAGGGACCCCAGGCAGCCGTTCGGGCAGCAGCCGCCGGCGCCGCCGTCGTACGAGGATCTCCAGCCTCCCAAGCGCCCCCGGTCCACAGTCTTCATCGTGCTGGGCGTGGTGGCCGTGATCGCGGTCGTCATCGTGGGCATGCAGTTCCTGGGAGCGGCCTCCCCGGAGAGCGGGGCCAGCCCCTCTGCGGCTGCCACGGCAGAACCCAGCCCCGAGCGCACGGGCAACTTCATCCCGTTCGAGGGCAACGGGGACGGCATCTTCGAGATCGTCGGCTATTCCTGGAACGGCGACCAGCTGGACCTGCGCATCCGCGTCGAGGTGGAGCAGGGCGACTACGCCTTCGCCATCTTCGCGTTCACGAACGAGACCCGGTTGAGCTACGACCCCGTCGACATGCGGGCCTTCAGCGCGCGGGAGGGCCAGCCCTATGAGGGCACGGTCACCTTCATCATGCCGAGAGCGGATTCCACCATCGTGCTGACCACGCCCTCTGGACGGGTGGCCCTCAACGCTCTGCCGGTGAAGGGCTGAAGTCAGCCTGGGCGCGCAGGCGCTCCTCCACCGCGTCGGGATGATCCTTCGACAACAGCGCGACGCCGGAGACGGCGATGGCGCCGGTCACGATCATGCCCAGCACCGGGCCGGCGCCCATCCCGATGCCCTCGCCGAGCACCACCAGGCCGAACACGACGGCGACGAACGGGTCCACCGTCGTCATGGTGCCGACGGTGATCTCGGCCGGGCCGGAGGCGTAGCCCTGCTGGATCATCCAGGCGCCCAGGACGTAGCACAGCACCATCATGGCGGCGGTGGCCAGGAACTGCCAGCTTCCGAAGCTCTGGTCGTGCTTCTGGATGAGGTTCATCGCGGCTTTCATGAAGCCCGAGGCCAGACCGTAGAAGATGGCGCCCACAGAGGACCACAGGATGGCTTTCGCCCAGGCCACCGCCCGGGTGGCGAAGAAGGACAGGGCCGCGCACAGCACGCAGACCACCACGAAGGACCACAGCATCGCCGGGAAGCTGAACTGCTTCTCCCCCGTCGCGTACTGCGACGAGAAGACGGTGAAACCCACCACGCCCAGCACCGTCACACCGACGGCGCCCCACAGCCTGGCGTTGATCTTGTGCTTGTGGATCTTCGAGGCGAGCAGTACCGACCACGGCACGGCCAGGATGCCCACTGGCTGCACCACCGACACCGGGGCGAACGTCAGGGCCGTCAGGTGGATCGCCGCACCGGCGAAGACCAGGCCCAGGCCGATGACCCATTTCGGGACGGTGAAGAGCTTCAGCAGGCCCTTCAGCGACAACCTGTTGGAGGAGGTGACCGCATCCGCGTCGAACTGGCTCTTGACCCCCAAGCTCTGCAGGATGGCACCGCTGGCGAACAAAAACGAGCCGCACACCTGCATGGCGATGGCCAGGTAAATCACGAGGGTCCCTTCGGTCGGGTCAGACCTTCAGATTATCCGACGTAGACGACCACCTTGTCGCCCTCCTTGGCCGCATCGAACAGTGCCTCCACCGCGGCCCTGTCGCGCACGTTGACGCAGCCGTGGGAGGAGCCGTTGTAGCCGCGGGCGGCGAAGTCGCTGGAGTAGTGGACGGCCTGTCCCCCGCTGAAGAACAGCGCGAACGGCATCTTCGAGCCGTAGAGCTTGCTGACGTGGTTGCGCGACTTCCAGCCCACGGAGAACGTGCCCTCGCGCGTGGGCGTCAGTTCGGAGCCGAACCGCACGTCCATCGACATCTTGACCTCACCGTCGACGACCCAGGCGAGCTTCCGCTGCGTCTTGGAGATGCAGATCACCCGGCCCTGGAGGCAGCGGTCGTCCAGGGTCAGTTTGGCCTCCGCAGGGGCGGCCACCACATTGTTGAGCTGATCGACGGTGGGCTTGTGCGTCATCGAGGCCAGGCGGTCCAGCGTGCGCTGGTCGACCTCGCCGGTCACCGGGATCTCGCGCTTGGCCTGGAAGCCCGTGACGGCCTCGGCCGTCTTGGGCCCGTACTGGCCGTCGACGAGGCCGGAGTACCACTCGAGCTGCTTCAGGCGGGCCTGGAGGTCTTTCACCTGATCCCCGGTGCTGCCCTCCTTCAGGAGGGCCGGGCCGGGCTGCAACACGTTGTGCATCTCATCTGCGGTGGGCATGCGCGTCATATCGACAAGTCGATCCCATGTCGCCTGGTCGACCTCTCCCGTGCCGGGGAGGCCGCGCTTGACCTGGAAGCCCTCCACGGCGAGCCGCGTCGCGTCGCCGTAGTCGCTGGTGATCTTCCCCGACATCCAGTTCAGCTGGAGGAGCCGGTGCTGCAGTTCCCGCACCTGTTCCGAGTCGTCTCCAGGCGCCAGCAGGGGCGGCACCGTCGGCACCACCTCCGGCGTCTCTGAGGTCTCAGGCTCGGCGGTGGGCTGAGGGACCTCGACGGACGGCTGGGGCTCGGCGCTCGGCGCGGTGGTCGGCTCAGCGGCCGGCTCATCGGCCGGCACGGACGGGACGACGCTCGGCCTCGCCGGGACGACGACCGGTTCGGCCGTCTGGGTCACGTCGGGCAGGACCACGGGCTCGTCGGCGACCGCGCCGGCTCCGGGATTGGCGACGGTGGGCGCCGGCCCGGCCTGGGGCGCGAGCGCTTCCGGCGCGCACGCGGCGGCGAGAAGGCTGAGGGCGGCGACGACGCCGACGGCGAAGCGCCGGGCACTGGGCACGGTGAACATGGTGAACCTCACAGGGGGAAGAGCGGTTCGTACGCGTGCATCGTATGACGCGGAGGGGCGGGTCTCGGTGTGACACGCGAAGCGGCGGTGCATGGTGTGCTCCTGTCGGACGGGTTTCTCATCCGTACTACGCCTCGGCGCGGCAGTCGGTTGCCCGGCACTTCAGGATTCGAGTGACCTGATCACCCGCAGGATCTCGTGGCGGAGGGGAACCGCCCGCTCCGCGAAGCCACGCTGCACTGCCGCGTAGCGGGCCCGCCCCTCTGCCGTCTCGACGGCGATGGGCTCGTAGCCCCAGTCTGCGAGGTCGTAGGCGGAGGCCTGCATGTCCACCTCGCGGATGTCGCGCGCCAGGAGATAGGCCTCGAACAGCAGCTCGGAACCCACTGCGGGAGAGAGTTTGCCGGCCCAGCGGTAGAGGTCCATGTTCACGTGGAGGCAACCCGGTTGGTCCAGGTCAGGCTGCGTCTCACGCGTCGGTTGCAGCACGTTGAGCGGCCGGGCGGGCTCGGTGAAGAAGCGGAACGCGTCGAAATGCGTGCAGCGGCAGCCCACCTCCTCCACGATCCGGGCCACCTCCGCCGGGTCGAAGCGCAGCTTCAGATAGGGGTGCCGCGTCTGGCCCTCCTGCAGCCTGTAGACCATCGCCCACTCGTGCATCCCGAAGCACCCGAACCGGGGGGCCTTGTCCGCCGCGGCAGCCAGGAGGCGGTGGGCCGTTTCGACCGTGCCGCCCCGCTTGGCCAGGAAGGACGCTGCGTCGAGCACGGTCACCCGTCCCGTCGTTGCATAGAACTGACGCTCCGCGAAAGCCTCTCCCCCGGCCAGGCCGACGCCGGCACCCGGATGCCACTGCGCCAGGTGGCTGGGCCTCAGGTTGTAGTACTGGAACAGGAAGTCGTCGACGGGGTGCTTGAGGCCGCGTTCCCGCCGCCGCACCACCTCCGCCAGTTCGGCGGTGACGCGCCCGCGGTGGATTTCGGCGCGCTCCCGCCATTCAGCGGCCTCCAGCACCCTCACGGATGACCTTTCAGGGCCTTGCGTCGCTGACGCCATTCAGGCAGCAACCGGTCCATCCCGGCGACGAAGCGTGGGCCGTGGCCGCGTTCGACGAGGTGCATCAACTCGTGCACGACGACGTACTCCAGCGCGGTGGGGGGGTGCTCCGCGAGCGCGGTGTTGAAGGTGATGGCGGCCGTGCGGACGTTGCACGTGCCCCAGCGCGAGGTCATGCGCCGCAGCTTCACCGTGGCGTGCCGGCGTCCGACCTGCGGTTCCCAGAGTGCGAACAGGCCAGGCAGGGCGGCCCGGAGTTCGCGCCGGTAGAGGTTCTCCAGCCCTCGTCTGCGGGCGTCCTCATCCGGACCGGACAGCACGAGGACGCCGTCCTCCAACCGGGCGCCCGCCTTGGCCGACTCGTCAGTGCGCACCTCATGCCACCGGCCCCAGAGCCTGGCGCGCCCGCCATCGGTCAACGGTTCCTCCGGCGGGTGGGCGAGCCGGACCTGTTGCCTGGCCTTGAGCAGCCAACGCTCGTGGCTGCGCACGAACTCCGTGACCGTCTCCTCCGCCAACCCCAGTGGGACTGAAATCTTCACCACGCCGTCGGGAGGGACCACCCGCATCCGCAGGCTCTTGATGGGCTTGTACGTCACCTCAGCTGACACGCTGCCCACTTGGAGCAGCGAGGCGTGGGGACGTCGAGGAGTCATGCCCACATCGTAGGAGGGCGTCGGGACATTTCCTCGCACAGCACCCCGACACCCCTGTTGTCCACCGACATTTCCGCGAGACGCCACCGCGCTGGAGAGTGTGGGGATTATCCTGCCCCGATTGCGTGTTCAGGGCCATGAGGTTGCAGACTAGGGGTGTGTCCCCCGAACTCATCGTGCTAGCGCTTGTCGTTATCACCGCACTTGCCTTCGACTTCACGAACGGCTTCCACGACACCGGCAACGCGATGGCTACGTCGATCGCAACGAAGGCCCTCTCCCCCAAGGTTGCGGTTGCGTTGTCGGCCGTCCTCAACCTGGTCGGCGCCTTCCTGTCCGTGGAAGTCGCCCTGACCGTCACCAACGCCGTGGTCAACATCCAGGACTCCAGCGGCGCCCCACGCCCGGAGTTGATCGGTGACGGCGGCATGGCGCTGCTGACGATCATCCTGGCCGGCCTCGTGGGTGCCATCGTCTGGAACCTGCTCACCTGGCTGTTGGGCCTGCCGTCGAGCTCATCGCACGCGCTGTTCGGCGGGCTGATCGGTGCCACCATGGCCGGGCTCGGCGTGAGCGGCGTCAAGTGGGCCGGCGACGGCACGAAGCTCGACGGGGTGATCGGCAAGGTGGTGTTGCCCGCCCTGTTGTCGCCGGCCATCGCCATCGCCGTCGCCTCCGTGGGCACGTGGCTCGTGTACCGCATCACCCAGGGGGTTGCGGAGAAGTACCGCGAGAGTGGGTTCCGCTGGGGACAGATCGGTTCCGCGTCGCTCGTCTCCCTGGCGCACGGCACCAACGACGCGCAGAAGACCATGGGTGTCATCACGCTGGCACTGATCGCCACCGGCACCTGGACGGACCTCACGTCGGTGCCGCTGTGGGTCAAGGTGGCGTGTGCGCTGGCGATCGCGCTGGGCACCTACATCGGCGGATGGCGCATCATCCGGACGCTCGGCAAGGGCCTGGTCGAGATCAGCGCACCGCAGGGGATGGCCGCGGAGTCGTCCTCCGCGGCGGTCATCCTGGCCTCCAGCCACCTGGGCTTCGCCCTGTCCACCACCCACGTCGCCACCGGCTCCATTCTCGGCTCCGGCCTCGGCAAGCGCGCGAAGGTCAACTGGTCGGTGGCCGGCCGGATGTTGATGGCCTGGGCAATCACCCTGCCCGCCGCCGGCATTGTCGGCGCCGCCATGTGGTTCGTCGGACACAGCCTGGGCGGCCTGTTCGGCGCCATCGTGATGTTCCTCGTCCTGGCGATCGCCTCAGGGTGGATGTACCTCCACTCGCAGAAGACGAGGGTCGACCACAGGAACGTCAACGACGAATGGGTCGAGGACGTCACCCAACGGCAACTGCCTGAGCAGCCCGCCAAGCCCCTCCGCCGGGTCAGGAGCAAGGCATGAACAATCTCTGGCTTGCCCTTGAGGGCGCATCGCAGGTCCTGCTCGCGGGTCTCCTGCTCGGCGCCGGTCTCCCGGCCATCTTCTCCCTCGGCATCAGGGCCCTGTCCTACGGCGCCCACCAGAACGTCGACGACCACACTCCCCACCCGCTTGCCAAAGTGGTGGCCGGCTTCGCGTTCGGCATCGTCATCGTCGCAGTCGTCCTGGGCATCAGCGTGATCGTGTCGCACGGCATGGGCTACCGCTTGAGCTTCGACAACATCTACCCGATGTTCGTCCCCAAGTAGTTCACCCCTGAGGGGGTTTGGCCCGGCAGCCGTGCGAACGAGACTGGAACGCATGACTGATCTGCACGCAATCACCAAGGCAGCTGAGGCAAAGACGATGGACGAGGGTGCATTCCCCGCCCAGAGCCAGACACCCCCCGGGCTCACGACCGAGATGACGCCCCTCCCGGACCACGGCGAGGAAGGCTGGATCGGCCGTGACCGGTTGCATGGTCTGAAGGCCCTCATCACCGGCGGCGATTCGGGCATCGGGCGGGCCGTGGCCATCGCGTACGCCCGCGAAGGCGCCGACGTGGCGTTGAGCTACCTGCCCGAGGAGCAGTCCGATGCCGAGGACGTGAAGAAGCTGGTCGAGGACGCCGGCCGCACGTGCGTCCTGCTTCCGGGAGACATCACCGAAGAGGCGATCGCCCGCAAGGTGGTCGACGACGCCGCCCGCCAACTGGGTGGGCTCAACATCCTGGTCAACAACGCAGGCTTCCAGTGGGCCCGGCGCGACGGCGGTCTGGCAGACCTGAAGACCGACGAGATGGACCGGACCTTCAAGACCAACCTCTACGCCATGTTCTGGCTGTCCCAGCAGGCGCTGGGCTACCTCGACAAGGGCGACTGCATCATCAACGTGAGCTCCATCCAGGCCTACGACCCGTCAGTGGATCTCATCGACTACGCGGCCACCAAGGCCGCCATCAACAACTACACGGTCAACCTGGCGGCCGAACTCGGGCCCAAGGGGATCCGCGTGAACTCCGTGGCCCCGGGCCCGATCTGGACGCCGCTGCAGCCGGCCACCAAGAAGGCCGAGGAGATGCCGAAGTTCGGGCTCAACACTCCCCTGGGGCGTCCTGGTCAGCCCTCCGAGATGGCCGGCGCCTTCGTCTTCCTCGCCAGCCCGCTCGAGGCGTCCTACGTATCCGGGACCGTGCTGGGGGTCACGGGCGGCCGCCCCGTCTTCTAGGCCGGCAGCGGGCAGGTCCGCTCGCGGCGCACCCGGAGCACGAGTGCGACGGCGAGCATCAGCACCGAGGCCCCCGCCAGGAAGGGCTGCACCGGGGCGAAGTACTGCAGGGCCCCGGTGTAGCCCAGTGCGATGAGCACCAGCTTGTTGCAGACCGGACAGCCGACGGCGAAGAAGCTGACGAACGCCCCGGCTGCACCCAGCTTCCCGCCCCGTTCCGCGTCGGCCGCGTCCTTGCGCGCAACGTAGGTGGCCGCGACGAGTCCCGCGAGGACCGAAGTCACGATGAGCACGGGCCAGGCCCACGCCGTCGGCGGGATCTCGCGTCCGAAGACCGGGTTCGGGATGAGAGCGGTGGGGATTGCCACGACGAGCACGGTGGCCGCAGCGGTGCCCACCGCGAAGAACCACCGCCGAGCCGGCCAGGTGGCCAACTCGGCGGTGAAGGTTCGCGGGTCGCTCTGGAGCTGGACCGGGAGGGTCACTGGACCTCCGCGCCGGCCTTCTGCTTGGCGATCTCCGCCTGGACCTCGTCCATGTCGAGCGCCTCGACGGCCTCGATCAGTTCCTCGAGCGCCGCGCCGGGCAGCGCACCGGCCTGCGAGAACACGATGACGTTGTCGCGGAAGGCCATGAGCGTGGGGATCGACATGATCTCGAAGCCCGCGGCGAGCTCGCGCTGCGCCTCGGTGTCCACCTTGCCGAAGACGATGTCGGGGTGCTTCTCCGAAGCCTCTTCGAAGATGGGGCCGAACTGCCGGCAGGGGCCGCACCAGGCCGCCCAGAAGTCGAGGAGGACGATGCCGTTGCCGGCAATGGTCTGCTCGAGGTTTTCCTTGGTGATTTCAACGGTTGCCATGCCCTGATCGTATACCCCCACCGGTATGGGGAGCCAATCTGTCCGCTGACGACGAAAACCTGCCGGAGAACAGGGCCGGGCCGTCATCCCGCGCACCCCGCATCAGCTCCTCAGTTGCTACTCGAGCACCCAGACGTACCGCGCGAAACGGAAAACGGGCGTCTGGCCTAGCCAGACGCCCGTTCATTTGTGGAGCTAAGGAGATTCGAACTCCTGACCTCTTCCATGCCATGGAAGCGCGCTACCAACTGCGCCATAGCCCCAGTGTCACTCTCGCGACTGCCGCCCTGCGGCGACTCGGAAAACTTTAGCGCATGCTCCGAGAGAACTACAAATCGGGAGTTCGTTGTTCGGACGCCCCGGAATAATCGACGGGGAGGCCCGGTGTGCGGAACCATCTCGCGCACTCCGAGCCTCCCCCGTCGGCACGCAGGAACTAGCGGCGAGCCTTGTGGAGCTGACGGGCGAGATCAGCGATACCGAAGGTGTCCTTCGACTTGGCGACGGCGAAGACGTCGACGCCCTCCTCACGGACAGCCGCCGCAGTGGCCTCGTCCCAGGCCAGCACCCGCACGTCATCGCGGTGACCGAGCTTCTTGGCGTACACATGGGCCAGCGACGGCTGGCTCAGGAAGACCGCGTCCCACGCCCCGTCGTCCCAGCGGGTGCGCAGGGCCGGGTCGATCTCCTCGACGTCGGCCATGGTGTAGATCTCGCTGCGTTCGACGGTGTAGCCCTTCGCACGGAGCCCGGTCTCCAGCTTGGTGGAGAGCTGGTTCGCGCACAGGATGACGACGCGCTGCTCACCGTCGGCCGGCGGGAAGAGCTCGACGAGCTTCTGGGAGCTGGCGGTGCCTTCGGGGCTCAGATCAACCTGGCGCCCCGAATCCTCGACGGTGCGCTGGGTGGTGGAGCCCATCGTCGCGATCTTCGTGTGCGCCGGGATGTCCCAGCCGCGTTCGCGCAACGCCCACACCGTCTGCCCTGACGGGATGACGACCCAGTCGGCGTCGCCGATGATGTTGTCTGCCGAGAGCAGGCGTGCCTCCTGGAGCTGCACGCAGTCCACGCGCAACTCGTTCTCGCGCATGGCCTGGCTGATCCGCCCCTCCTGGCGGGGCAACAGCACCCTGACGCGATCGTCGTCCTCCGGGCTCTCGATGAAGGTGGAGTCGTCGGCGTGGTCAGCCGTCATCTTGACGGCCTCCAGCGCCTCGGCGGTGATGAACCGGTCTGCCCGGCGCGCCTTCAGGGCCTCAGCGACGTTGTGACCGGTGCGCTGCGCGTGGTACTCGGAGGTGGGCAACCCGATCTCCAGGACGGTGCGCTTGGTGCCGTCGATCGAGAAGATGCCCGCCTTCAGGCCGAGGATGCCGCGGCGGGTGGCCAGGGCTCCCACAGGGGCCAGGTAGGTGGTGTTGAGACCCGTCAGCACTGCGCGCTCGGCCTCGATGCAGATGCGGGTCTCGAGGTCGTCGAGTTCGCGTACCGCCTCCAGCGTCTCCTGGTCACTCCGGCGACACTCGAGCGACAGTGCGCCCTGACCGGGTGCGGTGAGGATGGGCAGGTATTCGGCCACCCGGTCCTCCACCTTGAGGGCATGCACCCCGGCGGCCGACACGACCACGGCGTCGAGGTCGCCGGGCTCGAGCCGGCGCAGGCGGTCCTGGAGGGTGCCGCCGACGTCGACGAACGTCAGGTCCGGGCGGAGGGCGCGCAACTGGGCGAGGCGCCGCAGCGACGTGATGCCGATGCGGGAGCGGCGCGGCAACGCAGCCAGCGGCATGCCCCTGAGCGAACACAGCGCATCGCGATGGTCGCCACGCTTCAGCACTGCGGCGAACGTGAGGTCCTCAGGGCGGTCGGACAGTGGGACGTCCTTGACGGAATGCACGACGACGTCGACCGCGCCGCTGCGCAGCGACGTGCGCAGTTCCTGGGCGAACACGCCGAGGGAGTAGCCCTCGGCCATGTGGATGGTGTCCACGTGTTCCGTGGCCACCCGTACGATGTCGACTTCATGGCCCTGCGCCCTGAGGAGCTCAGCAACCATCGCGGAGCGTGCCAGCGCCAATGCTGAACCACGCGTACCCAACCGAAGCTTCACGAAAGATCCTTCCGATGTGATTGCTGCTTAGCCTCTCATGAATCAGCGGCAGCCCGCGCCGCCAGCGGCAAGGCGTCCGTGATGCGGGCCATGGCCGCGTCGTCGTGGGCCGCCGAGAGGAACCAGGCCTCGAAAGCCGACGGCGGGAGCGCCACCCCGGCGTCCAACATGGCGTGGAAGAAGCGGGCGAAGGCCTGGGTGTCCTGGTCCTTGGCGTCCTCGTAGTTGGCAACGGCACCGTCTCGGAAGAAGACGGAGAACAGGCTGCCGGCCGCCTGGATGGTGTGCGGCACCGAGGCTGCGGTGAGCGCTTCCGTCACGGCCGCCTGCAGCTCCAGGGAGCGGCGGTCGACGTGGGCGTAGACGGCGTCGTCGGCCAGGCGCAGCGTGGCGAGGCCCGCCGCGGTGGCCAGCGGGTTCCCGGACAGGGTGCCCGCCTGGTAGACCGGCCCGACGGGGGCCAGGAACTGCATGACCTCAGAGCGACCGGCGAGCGCGGCCAGCGGCATGCCGCCACCAACGACCTTGCCGAACGTCACGATGTCCGGGGCGTAGCCGCCCTCGAGACCGAGCCAGCCGCCCGGCCCCACCCGGAAACCGGTCAGCACCTCGTCGGCGATCAGCAGCGCACCGTGGCGGGCGGTGAGCTCGCGGAGAGCCGCGTTGAAGCCCGGAGCGGGCGGAACCACGCCCATGTTGGCGGGCGCGGCCTCCGTGATGACGGCCGCGATGCGCTCCCCCGCCTCGTCGAACACCCTGGCGAGCGCCTCGAGGTCGTTGTACTCGACCACGAGGGTGTCGCCTGCCGCGGCAGCCGTCACGCCGGCGGAGCCAGGCAGGCCCTGGGTGGCGACGCCGGAGCCGGCAGCGGCGAGGAGGGCGTCGGAGTGCCCGTGGTAGCAGCCGGCGAACTTCACGATGACGTCGCGGCCGGTGGCGCCGCGCGCCAGCCGGATGGCCGTCATGGTGGCCTCGGTGCCGGTGGAGACGAAGCGCACCTGTTCCGCCACCGGGACGCGCGCGTGGATGGCTTCAGCCAGTTCCACCTCCGCCAGCGTGGGCGCCCCGAAGGAGAGGCCACGGCCGGCCGCCTCCCTGACGGCCTCGATCACCTGCGGGTGGGCATGGCCGAGCAGCGCGGGCCCCCAGGAGCAGACGAGGTCCACGTATTCACGCCCGGCGACATCGACGACATGCGGGCCGCGAGCCTCGCGGATGAAGACCGGGTCACCGCCGACTGAGCCGAACGCCCGCACGGGCGACGACACGCCGCCCGGGATGATCTCCTTCGCCCGCGCAAACAGGTTCACTTCAGCCACGTCGCCAACTCCTCCGCCCAGTAGGTGAGCACGATATCTGCACCGGCCCGCGTGATCGCGGTCACTGATTCTGCCACTGCGGCGCGGCGGTCGATCCAGCCCTGCGCCGCGGCCGCCTCGATCATGGCGTACTCGCCGGACACCTGGTAGGCGGCCACAGGCACGTCCGACGCTGCGGCCACGTCGCTGAGCACGTCGAGGTAGTGGCCGGCGGGCTTCACCATCACGATGTCGGCGCCCTCGGCCAGGTCCAGCTCGGCCTCACGCAGCCCCTCGCGCCTGTTGGCCGGGTCCTGCTGGTAGGTGCGCCGGTCACCCTGCAGGGACGAGCCGACCGCCTCGCGGAAGGGACCGTAGAACGCCGAGGCGTACTTCGCGGCGTACGCAAGGATGGCGGTGTCCTGGAACCCCTGCCCGTCGAGGCCGGCCCGGATGTGTTCCACCTGGGCGTCCATCATCCCCGACGGCGACACCACGTGGGCCCCCGCCTCGGCCTGGGCGATGGCCATCGAGACGTAGGCCGCGAGCGTCGCGTCGTTGTCGACGGCGCCGTCCGCGGTCAGGAAACCGCAGTGCCCGTGGGAGGTGAACTCGTCGAGGCAGGTGTCGGCCACGATGACCGTGTCAGACCCGACGGCGTTGCGTACGGCCCGCAGCCCTCGCTGCAGGATGCCGTCCTCGGCCCAACCCTGCGAGCCCTGCTCATCCTTGGCCGCGTCCTCAGGCACGCCGAACAGCATCAGCCCGCCCACTCCGGCGGCGACGGCACTCTCCGCTGCACGCGCGATCTCGTCGATGCCGTGGCGACGCACGCCGGGCATCGAGGAGATCTGCCCGGGCACGTCCGAGACGAACATGGGCAGCACGAGCTGCGAGGGACGCACCTCGATCTCGCGCACGAGCCGGCGCATGGCCGCCGTGGTGCGGAGGCGGCGTGGTCGGAACTGGATCATCGATGTCCCTTCGGGAGGTTGGCTATGGCGTGGATGAGCCCTTCGGCGTCCTGGGTGCGGGCTTCAGCGGCCACTTCGACGCCCAGCTGGCGCAGCGCGGCGGCCGACGGCGGGCCGAAGGCCACCACCTGCAGACCCTGCGGCCAACCAAGGAGTTGATCGACGGCGCGGCCCATCGAGCCGGCGAGGATCACCACGACATCGAACAGGCAGCGTTCATACTCGCCCCGCAGGCTGCCAGGCACGTCATCGACGGGCTCCATGGTGTAGACCGCGAACTGGTCCACCGCGTAGCCCTTGCGTCTCAGTTCCTCCGCCAGCACCGTCGACGACAGCGCGGACCCGGGGATGACGACCAGTCCGCTGCCCGCGGGCCAGGCCTCACCGAGGGCCGCGGCGCTGGAAGCACCCTGCGGAACCAGATCCACGTCGATGCCGCGTTCGCGCGCCGCCCGCGCCGTCGCCGCACCCACGGCCGCCACGCGGGCCTGCTCGGGGATGGTCATCCCCAACTCGTCGAGCACCTCCAGCGTGGCGGGCGACGTCAGCGCCACCCAGTCGGCGTCGGTGAAGCTGCCCTCTGGGCGCAGTGTCACGCGGCGTTGGACGGGCTCGGCCACCACTTCGGCGCCCGCGGCGCGGAGGGCGCCCACCAGGTCTCCGGTGTCCGCGCGCGGCACAAAGATGCGCAGGCCGGCCAGCACGTCCTCGCCGCCCCAGAGCGACGAGTCGTCGTGGAGTTCAGCCAGCCGCGACGGACGCGAGGCGGTCAGCTCCGCCACCGTCTCAGCGCCCAGCTGCATCAGTTCCTCGGCGGCGATGGCCCCGGCGTGGTCGCTCAGGGTCACCCTGGCGGTCACCGATCTGCGGCCGTCGAGCGCGAAGACGGCGGCCTCGAGTTCGCCGTCGTGCCCGTGGGCCGCGATGGGCGCGGCGCAGCCGCCACCGAGGTTCTCCAGCACCACGCGCTCGGCCTCGACGGCAAGCCTGGTGTCAGGGTCTTCGAGGGCGGCGAGCTCTGCGGCCAGCACCTCGTCGTCGGTGCGGCATTCCAGGGCCAACGCGCCCTGGCCCGGGGCGGGGAGGATGGTCAGGTAGTCAGTGATGTGTTGCGTCATGCCCAGTCGTTCGAGGCCGGCGGCGGCGAGCACCACGGCGTCGAGGTCGTCTGTCTTGACGCGAGCCAACCGCGTACCCACGTTCCCGCGGATGTCGACGTAGAGCAGGTCCGGCCGCTGGGCGCGCAGCTGGGCGACGCGGCGGGGCGACCCGGTTCCCACGGTGGCCCCGGTGGGCAGCTGAGCGAACGTTAGCCCGTCCCGGGCGCACAGTGCGTCGCGGGCGTCGGCGCGCAACGGGATGGCGGCGATCCTCAGGCCCGGCACCGGCGCGGTGGGCAGGTCCTTCAGTGAGTGGACGGCGAAGTCGCAGACCCCGTCCAGCAGGGCGGTACGCAGTTCCGCAGCGAAGACCCCCAGCCCACCGAGTTGGGTGAGGGAGCCGCGCTCCACGTCGCCGCCGGTGCGGATCCGCACCAGTTCAACCTCGTGCCCCCGGTCGCGCAGCGCGTCGGCGATCAATTCCGACTGCGCCACGGCGAGGGCTGATCCCCTGGTGCCCAGCTTCAGCTTCATCTCACCACTCTTGTCGTTCCCGCCACCACGGCGGCGATCCCATTGCCGTCCAGCCAGGCGCCGACCAGATCGACGCCGGCCTCGAGCGCCGTCTCCACGATGAAGTCGCGGTTCGAGGCGTCGATGCGGGTGGGCATTGAATCCCAGCCTACCGACGCGAACCCGAGCACTTCGTGCTCCTGGATCTCCACGCCCACGAACCGAGAAGCGTCCCGGAGGGCGTCCGCGCGGGTGGCCAGGATGTGTTCGGGATAGCTGAGGCGCAGCACGTGCTGCCCGGTCTCAGCCCACGGCCACTTGGCCGAATAGTGCGTCAGCGCGCGGGCGTGCAACGTGTCGTCGCGCTCCGCCAACAGGACGCCCGAACCGACGGGATGGGCATCGAGCGCAGGTGTGGTCACGGCGAGCAACGCCGAGCGGGCGGTCCGGACGGGTGGCACCTGGATCTCGACCCCGAGATTGCCCAGCAGCACTCCGGCGGGCGCGGCGGGGGTGGCGATGACGACACGCTCGACGTCCAGCACCTCACCGTCATGCAGCGTCAGCAGGAAGCCCGATCCCCCGCGGCGCAGCGACGACACCGACGCCGAGGTGCGCACGCTGCCGCCGGCCGTGACGAAACGCTCCGCGATGGCGGTGATGAGGCGGAACATCCCGCCGATCGGTTGTTCGACGGCGGCGCTGCCCGGGCCGCGCACCAGCGCGACCGCCGCGAGCAGCGAACCCTCGGTGGCCAGCGCCTCCAGCAGCGTCGGCGCGAACGCCGAGAGCGGCATCTTGTCCGGCGACAGGGAGTACACGCCCTGGGCGACGGGGGCCACCAACTTGGCGAGGGCCGCCTCGCCCAGGCGGGCCCGCACCAGGTCGCCCACCGTCGTGGCCGTGGCCCCGACGTGGCGCCCGAGTTGCGCTTCGGCCGCGACGGCGGCGAATTCATCCGGCTCGAGGACAGCCAGAGCGGGGTCGTCGAGCGAACTGGGGATGCCCAGCACGCCCTCAGCCATGGGGAAGGTGCCATGCCGCCACCAGATGTGGGGCGTGCCCTGGGGCGCCGCCACCTCGAGTCCGAGGTCCTCACAGAGGGCCCGCACGACCCCGCCACGCGTGGCGTAGGCCTCCGCGCCCGAGTCGACCTCGACGGAGCCGAGCCGCAGGGGCGCAATCATGCCGCCCAGCCGAGGCGCCGCCTCCCGCAGTTCGACGGTGTGACCCGCCTCCTGCAGCCGCAGGGCGGACAACACTCCGGCGAGGCCGCCACCGATGACGGCGACGCGCGAGCCGCTCACAGCTCGTGGATGAGGGCCACCAGGTCGGTGAGCACCTCGGGATCAGTGGTGGGCGGGACCCCGTGGCCCAGGTTCACGACGTGCGCGGGTGCCTGGCGACCGCGCTCGACGACATCGCGGGTGTGGGCCTCCAGGGCGTCCCAGCCGGCGGCGAGCATCGCGGGATCGATGTTGCCCTGCAGCGGAACCCCCGGCACGAGCCAGGCGGCCTCGTCGAGGGGCGTTCGGTAGTCGACACCCAGGGTCTCGACGCCGATCTCGGCCATGTCGGTGAGGAGGTGGCGGGTGCCGACGCCGAAGTGGATGCGGGGCACGCGGCCCTCGACCGCGGCCATCACCCGCGCCGAGTGCTGCTGCACCTTCCCGGTGTAATCCGCGCGGCTGAGGGAGCCGGCCCAGGAGTCGAACAGCTGCACGGCGCGGGCGCCGGCGTCGATCTGCACGTTCAGGAACTCGCCCGAGAGCTCCGCGGCCCAGTCGAGCAGCCTGTGCCACGCCGCCGGATCCGCATGCATCATGGCGCGGGCCTGCAGGTGGTCACGCGAACCGCGGCCCTCCACCAGATACGCCGCCAGCGTGAACGGGGCGCCGGCGAAGCCGATGAGCGGAGTGCTCTCTCCCAGCTCTGCGACGACCAGCCGCACGGCCTCCGAGATCGCCGAGGGGTCCTCGATCCGGTGGCCGACGACCCTGTCGACGTCGGCGGCGGTGCGGATGGGGTTCTCGATCACGGGCCCGATGCCCGGCTCGATGTCCACATCGACGCCTGCCAGCACGAGGGGCGTCATGATGTCGGAGAAGAAGATGGCCGCGTCCACCTTGTGACGGCGCACCGGCTGCAGCGTGATCTCCGCCGCCAACTCGGGTTTCAGGCAGGCCTCGAGGATGGTGGTGCCCACGCGGGCGGCCTTGTATTCGGGGAGGGAGCGGCCGGCCTGGCGCATGAACCAGACGGGGAGCTTCTCGGGACGCTGCCCGATGAGGGCTGAAAGCAGTGAACTCATGGTGAGTTCGATTCTGCCCTATCGGGCAAAGGTGGTTGAATGAGGCTCACTGTGACAATGCGTGTCTTCTCCATTCAGCACAACCGGCAGGGCCTGTCCGAGGTCGAGCGGATTGCCGCCGACATCGAGGGGATGGTCGACCGGCTCCGCGACGTGCCGGAAGTGACCGGCGCCGTGGTGCTCAGCACCTGCAACCGCGTCGAGATCATCCTCGACACCAACGGCGAGGCCACGCCGGGGCAGCTGCGAGCCGCCCTGAACGACCACTTCGCCACCCCGCCGGCCTGGGACCTGTACCTGGGTGAGGCGGCCCTCAGCCACGTCTTCCGCGTCGCCGCGGGGCTCGACTCCATGGTGGTGGGCGAGCGCGAGATCGCAGGCCAGCTGCGCCGCGCCCTCATGGATGCCCAGGACCTCGGCTACACGTCGCTGCCGCTCAACATCGCCGTCGAGGAGGCGCTGAAGACATCCCGCCGCGTCGCACGCGAAACCAGCCTCGAGGGCGCCGGGCGCTCCGTCGTGAGCGCGGGCCTGGACCTCATCGACGTCGCGGACTGGCCCTCAGCCCGGGTGCTGGTGGTGGGCACCGGTTCCTACGCGGGGGCCGTGGTCGCTGCTGCCCGAACCCGCGGCGTCACCAACCTGACGGTCCACTCCGCCAGCGGCCGCGGGGCCCACTTCGCCGAGAGCCACGGCATCGGCCACATCGAATCGCTGCCCGACGCGCTGCCCTCCGCAGACGTCGTGGTGACGTGCCGGGGCCGCGGCGGTCATGTGGTCACCCCCGCGGACGTCACCGGCCCCGCCCGCTTCCTGGACCTGTCGCTCAACCGCGACGTCCACCCCGCCGTCGCCACGCTGCCCGGCGTGCACGTCGTGGACCTGGCCACCATCCAGCAGTCCGTCGGCTCCGGCATCGCGGAGGACACCCGTCGCGCCCAGTCGATCGTCAACGAGGGCCTCGCCGAGGCGCGCACCAAGCTCCGCGCCCGCGTCGTCGACCCCGCCGTGGTGGGCCTGCGCGAGGCCGTCATGGGCCTCGTGGACGACGAGGTCACCCGCCTGCCCAACCGCCTGTTGTCGCACGACGACGCGGCGCTCGCGCTGCGCCGGCTGGCCACCCGCCTGCTGCACATCCCCTCCACCCGTGCCAAGCTGGCCGCCCAACGCGGCCGCACGGATGAATACCTCAACGCCATGGCGGAGCTCTATGGCATCGGGGAAACCCCCGGCATCGACGCCGACGCCCTGGAGACAGATTCCTGCCCGGCGACCAGCCTGAGCGTGACTGATCTCGATTCAACCCTCGACAGGGAGGCCATGTGACCCTCGAGCCCTACAGCGCAGTGCTGTTCGCTTCCTACGGAGGACCGAACAAACCTGACGACGTGCTGCCGTTCATGCGCAACGCCACCGCCGGCAAGAACATCCCGGATGAACGCCTCCTGGAGGTCTCCGAGCACTACATGCTGTTCGGCGGGAAGTCCCCGATCAACGAGCTCAACGCCGCCCTCATGGAGGCGGTGCGCGCCGAACTGGCACGCCGCGGCATCGAGGTGCCCGTCGTCATCGGCAACCGCAACTGGACGCCCTACATCGGCGACACCGTCGACGAGCTGATCGGCGACGGCCACACCCGCGTCCTCGCGCTGGCCACCTCCGCGTACCGCTCCTACTCCAGCTGCCGCCAGTACTGCGAGGACCTCCTGGGCGCCCGCGACGGCAAGGACATCGAGATCGACAAGATCGACCCGTTCGCGGAGACCCCTGAGTTCGTCTCCGCCAACGCCCGCGCGGTCGTCGACGGGGTGCGCACCATGTGGGGCCGCATCGGCGACGGCGAACTCAGGGTGCTGTTCGTGACCCACTCCATCCCGCTCACGATGAACCAGGCCTCCGCCACCGGCGAGCCCGAGAGCCGCTACGACGCCCAGCACCTGAGGGTCGCCGAGGCGGTGGCCCGCGAGGCGTCCGAGACGCTCGGCGAGACCCTCACCTGGGAGCTCACCTACTGCTCGCGCTCCGGCGCCCCGCACATCCCGTGGCTGGAGCCCGACATCAACGACCGGCTCGAAGAGGTCGCCGAAGAGGGCGTGGCCGGCGTCGTCGCGGTGCCGTTCGGCTTCATCAAGGACCACATGGAGGTGGCCTACGACCTCGACACCGAGGCCAAGCAGACCGCCGAGCGCCTCAGCCTCCCCTACGAGAGGGCCGCCACCGTCGGCACCGATGAGGGTTTCGTCGCGATGCTCGTGGACAAGCTGCTGCACCGCGCGGCTGTGGCCAGGGGCGAGGCGGAAGACACCACCATCTGTCAGTTCTCGACGGGACGGTGCTGCCTGCCCCGTCCAGCAACCACCTGAGGAAGGCACCTGAGATGAGCAAGCACCCCGGTCGCGACGAACGCGACCAGACCGATGTCGACCTCGAGGCCATCAACCAGCAGTCGCTCTACGCCATGTATTCGGTGTTCGAGCTGGCCGCTCCACTGCCTCTCGACGTGGACCTCACGTCGGTTGAGCAGAAGATGGCAGACCTGGGCGTCACCGTGCGCGGGTTCTACGACGTCGCCGGCTTCCGCGCCGACGCCGACCTGATGGTCTGGACCCTCTCCGACGACCCCCAGAAGCTGCAGGCCGCCTACCACGCGCTGCGCCGCAGCGCGCTGGGCGACTACCTCTCCCCCGTGTGGTCCGTGGTGGCGGTGCACCGCCCGTCCGAGTTCAACCGCGCCCACGTGCCCAGCTGCTTCGCCGGCTTCGCCCCGCGCCCCTGGCTGACCGTCTACCCCTTCGTGCGCAGCTTCGACTGGTACTACCTCGACGAAGAACACCGCTCCAAGATGCTCATGGAGCACGGCATCGCCGGCCGTGAATACCCCGACGTCGTCGCCTCGACGTTGTCTGCTTTCGCCTTGGGCGACTACGAGTGGATCCTCGCCTTCGAGGCGGACGAACTGCACCGGCTCACCGACGCGATGCGCCACCAGCGCGGCGTCGAGGCCCGCCTCCACGTGCGGGAGGAGACCCCGTTCTTCACCGGGCCGCGCGTCGAGTTGGCCCAGTGGATTGAGCGCCAACCGCGCGTCTGACCCGCAACTGCAGAGCACCCACGCCCACCCGGGCGTGGGTGCTCTGCTGTTCGGTCAGCCGACGTTGTGGGCCAGCAGGCGCCAGGCGCCGTGCGCGTGACCCACTTCGGAGTGGTGCGCGTTGGCGAGGCTGCCGAGCACCCGGCCCTCGAGGCCCAGCAGCGAGTGCAGCACTCGGTTGAGGAACAGCCCGTGGGAGACGATCAGCGCGGTGCCGCCGTCGTGTCGCTCCGCGATCTCCAGCAGCGCCGGCCTGCCGCGCTCCACCACCTCTGCGAGCGTCTCGCCCTCGGGCGAGCGCCGGAAGTCGACGCCGTCGGCGTACTTGGCCTCATAGTCCGGCATCAGCGCGTGCACCTCACCCCAGGTGAGGCCTGCCCACGAGCCCACGTTGATCTCCATCAACCGTGGGTCGACGACGAACTGAGCCTCGGGCCGAACGATGCGGGCCGTCTCCGCGGCACGTACGAGCGGCGAGGTGTACACGGCATCGAAGTGGAAAGGCGCCAGACGGTCCCGCGCGGCCTCGGCCTGCCGTCGACCCGTGTCGTTGACGGGGATGTCCGCATGGCCCTGGAACCTGCCCTGGGCGTTGTGGTCCGTCTCACCGTGCCGCAGCAGCACCAGGCGGGTGGCGTGAGCGATCCTCACAGCTCCTCGTCTGCCTCCTCAGGCAGGTGGATGTCGAGCGGGATCTGGGGGCAGTCCTTCCAGAGCCTCTCCAGGTTGTACAGCAGCCTCTCTTCGGTGTGCTGGGCGTGCACGACGAAGTCGATGTAGTCGAGCAGCACCCAGCGGTTCTCGCGGTCACCCTCGCGGCGCACGGGCTTGCGGCCGGCCTTGAGCAGTGCCTCCTCCACGCCGTCGACGATGGCGCCCACCTGGCGCTCGTTGCCTGCCGAGGCGATGAGGAACACGTCCGTGATGGACAGCTGTTCCGACACGTCGAAGGCGACGATGCTGTGGCCCCTCTTGTCGGCCGCGGCCTGGGCGGCGATCCGGACGGGCTCGAGCACGTCGTCAGGAATGGTCATCTGGAACTCCTGTCATGGGGGCCGGGTACAGCCCCCGCTTTGCGATGTACTGCACGATACCGTCCGGGACGAGGTACCAGATGGGCTGATGGCCCCGGACGCGGTCGCGGCAGTCTGTGGATGAGATGGCCAGCGCGGGCACCTCGAGGAGCGTGACCGCACTCTCGGGGAGGTGGCGCAGGTCGTCCTTCGTCATGGGGACGCCGGGCCGGGTCACGCCGACGAAGTGGGCCAGGTCGAAGAGTTGTTCGGCGCCGCGCCACGTCAGGATCTGGCGCAACGCGTCTGCTCCGGTGATGAAGAACAGGTCCGTGTTGTCGCCACGCTCAGCGCGGAGGTCGCGGAGCGTGTCGACGGTGTAGGTGTCGCCTTCGCGGTCGATGTCGACGCGCGAGACGGAGAAGCGGGGGTTCGAGGCCGTCGCGATGACCGTCATCAGGTAGCGGTCTTCGGCCAGCGAGACACGACGGTGCCGCTTCTGCCAGGGCACACCCGTCGGCACGAAGACCACCTCGTCAAGGCCGAACTGGGCGGCCACTTCCGACGCGGCCACGAGGTGGCCGTGGTGGATGGGGTCGAAGGTGCCACCCATGACGCCCAGGCGCCAGCGGCCAGGGCGCTGTAGCCGCGCCTCCCCCAGTTCCGTCGACGTCACCGGCTGTTGGGCCGACCGGATCCGAAGCCGATGAGCCAGACGACCACGCCCAGGAGGATCACGAGCACGATGGCACCCATGACCCAACTCGGCACGAGTGGGGCTTCAGCAGCAGTCTCCAGAAGAAGGTTCATGGCAGGGGATCCTAGCAATCAGTGGTGGTGGTCAGGGTGGTTTGCTCAGCCGCGGACCTGGCCGGCGCCTTCGATGACGTACTTGGAGCTGGTCATCTCGGGAAGGCCCATGGGGCCGCGGGCGTGCAATTTCTGGGTGGAGATGCCGATCTCGGCGCCGAAGCCGAACTCGCCACCGTCGACGAACCGGCTGGACGCGTTGACCAGGACGGCGGCCGCGTCGACCTCGGCCGCGAAGCGGTCCGCGGAGGTGCGGGAACGGGTCACGATGGTCTCGGAGTGGCCGGTGGTGTGGGCCCGGATGTGGGCCAGGGCCTCGTCGAGGGAGTCCACCACCTTCGTCGCCAGGTCCAGCGTGAGGTACTCGGCGTCGTACTCGTCAGCGGCGGCAGGCACCACGGCGTCGGAGTAGGCGCGGGTGGCGTCGTCTCCGTGCACGGTGACGCCGGCGCCGGAGAGGGCCGCCAACGCGCGGGGCAGGAACGCGTCGGCGATGTCGCGGTGCACCAACAGTGTCTCGGCGGCGTTGCACACGCTGGGCCGTTGGGTCTTGGCGTTCAGCAGGATGGTGATCGCCTGGTCGATGTCGGCGTCCGCGTCGACGAAGACGTGGCAGTTGCCGGTGCCGGTCTCGATCACGGGCACCGTGGAGCCGTCCACCACTGCCTGGATGAGGCCGGCGCCGCCGCGCGGGATGAGCACGTCCACCAGGCCGCGGGCCCGCATCAGTTCACCGGTGACCTCGCGGCCCCCCTCGATCAGGTGCACCGCGTCACCGGTGACCCCGGCGTCGGTGAGCCCCTTGCGCAGCGCTGCGATGGTGACGCGGTTGGTGTTCAGGGCCGACGACGAGCCACGCAGCAGGGCGGCGTTGCCGGACTTCAGGCAGATGCCGGCGGCGTCGGCCGTGACGTTGGGGCGCGCCTCGTAGATGATGCCGACCACGCCGAAGGGGACCCGCACCTGGCGGACGGAGACGCCGTTGGGGAGCTTCCAGCCGCGGACCACGTCGCCGACGGGGTCCGGCAGCGCGGCGAGGTCTCGGAGGCCCTGCACCATGGCGTCAATGCGGGCGGGCGTCAGTTTCAGCCGGTCGACGATGGATTCCTCGGTGCCGGCGCTGCGGGCGTTGGCGACGTCGACCTCGTTGGCCTCGAGCAGCTCGTGCTCGGCGGCCGCCAGCGCGTCAGCCATGGCCTGGAGGGCCGTGTCCTTCTGGGCGCGGTTCAGCGCTGCGAGCTCGACGGACGCCTGGCGGGCAGCGATGGCCTGATCACGAAAGTCCATGCCCGAGAGTCTAGGCCAGCCCTCCCTGGTCAGGAGACGGCGACCACGTCCGGGGTGCTGCCTGCGCGCGCCCGCCGCACCAGGTAGACGGCGAGGTTCGCGACGCAGGAGAGCGTCATCGCCCCGGCGCAGATGATCAGCGCCCAGTCCGGCTTGAACATCCCGAAGCCGAACCACATGGCCTGCACGATCAGCATCAGGGTGAGGTAGCTGCCGGAAACGCCCTCGACATGGGGTGCAGTGACCAGTTCGCGCAGTTGCGCGAACTGGCCCACCAGTTGCGGCACGAGGACGGCGAAGCCGAAGAAGACGGGCCCCAGCCACAGGTTGAGGCCGGAGAGGGAGAGGGCTACGACGACGGGGAGCACGAGGTGGTGGGCGACGGACTCGCCGCGGTCGCGGAGCACGAAGACGACGATGGCCAGCGAAGCCACCGTGAGGAGCACGTTGGGCACCTGCATCTGCGGCGACTGCGCCAGGAAACCGTGGACGGCCCAGGCGGCGGTGCTGCCGGTGACCAGCTGCCACAGCGTCAATGACACGCCGGCGCTGGTGCCCGACCTGAGGATGCGGACCAGTTGCGGGATGCTGGACGACACGCCCAGCGCAGCTGCGAACCAGCCGAAGACCTCAATCACGCCTGCCAGCTTAAGTCGCGGCGCCGAACTAGACCAATCGGCCTGACAAACCCGGGGGTTCAGTCGTTCAGCATCATCACGTCACGGTGGACGGCGGGGCGCTGCCGGGTGTGCCCGGCCTCGCTGCTGGAGTGCCCGGCCTCGGCCTGCAGCTGCGCGCTCGAATAGCCGGCGAAGCCCCGGCCGAGTGGTTCGTTGTCCGGGCCGATGATCTCCACCGGCTCGCCTTCGGCGAACGTGCCCTTCACCTCACGAATGCCCGCGGGCAACAGCGACGCCTTTGTGGCGAGAAGTGCCCGCCTGGCCCCGGCGTCGATGTGCAGCCAGCCCCTGGGCTCCGCGGCGAACGCCAGCCACAGCAGGCGGCGCGGACGGCGCTTCCGGCGGGCCGGGAAGTAGGTACCCACCTCGGCGCCGGCGAGCGCCTCCTCCAGGTCGTCGGCGTGGCCCAGCACGACGCTGACCCCGGCCTGCGTCGCGATGTCCGCCGCCTGGAGCTTCGTCTGCATGCCGCCGGTGCCCACCCGCGAACCGAGCCGGGAGGTGTCGACATTCAGGTCCGCGATGTCCTCGACGACCGTGATCTTCTCCGCCCCGGGGGTGTCCGGGTGCGCGGTGTACAGGCCGTCGACGTCGCTTAGCAGGACCAGCGCGTCGGCGCGCACGAGGTGGGCGACGAGGGCGGCGAGCCTGTCGTTGTCGCCGAAGCGGATCTCGTGGGTGGCGACGGTGTCGTTCTCGTTGATGATCGGCACCACGTCGAGGCGGAACAGCCGCGAAATGGTGTTCAGCGCGTTGCGGTAGGTCTTGGGGCGCAGGACGTCCTCGACTGTCAGCAGCAGCTGCGCCACGTTGACGCCGTGCTCGGCGAAGGCGTCGGAGTAGTGCCGGATGAGCAGACCCATCCCGACGGCGGCGGCAGCCTGCTGGGTTTCAAGATCCCGCGGCCGGCGGCGCAGCCCCAAGGGCGCAAGGGCGGCCGCGATGGCACCAGAGGTGACCAGCACCACCCGGACGCCCCGGTGGTGCAGTGCGGAGAGCGAGTCCGCGAGCCGCGCGATGCGGTCGTGGTCGAGATGGCCGTCAGGGAGGGTCAGCGATGACGACCCGACCTTGACGACGACACGCTTCGCCTGTGAGACCGCTGTCCTACTCGTCATCCTCGCCCTCGGAGTCCATGCCGGTGACGGCGTAATCCACGCTCGCCTTCGCGGCATGGTACTCCGCATCGAGACGCCGGCGCTTCATGACCGAGGGCCGTTCCGAATCCAGGCGGATGTCCTCGCCACGACGGCCGAGGTTCTCCGCGCCGATGTCGATCTGCGGCGCGAAGTCGAACACGACGGGGTTGTCGCCGCCACCGATCGCCACGGCATCGCCGGCCTCGGCGCCCATCTCCAGCAGCTTGTTCTCCACGCCGATGCGGTTGAGCCTGTCTGCGAGGTAGCCCACCGCTTCCGCATTGTTGAAGTCCGTCTGCCGGATCCAGCGCTCGGGCTTCTCGCCGCGCACGCGCCAGACGAAGCCGCCCTCGCCGTCGCCCTTCTTGGCGATGGTGAACTCCTCGATGGGGCCACGCCTGCGCGCCACGGGCTCGGGACGCAGCACGGTCTTCGGCGCGGCGGCCTCCGGCAACGAGGCCCGCCGTGCGGCGACGATCTCCGCCATCCGGTACTTCAGCTCATTGAGCCCTTCGCCCGTCTTGGTGGAGATCTCGAAGATGGGCATCCCGAGCTTCTCGAGCTCGGGACGCGAGATCTCCGCCAGATCCGGGGCGTCCGGGAGGTCCATCTTGTTCAGCGCGATGAGCCGCACGCGGTCCTCGAGCCCGCCATGGGCGGCGAGCTCGGCCTCGATGACCTCCAGGTCGGAGATCGGGTCGCGGCCGGGCTCATAGGTGCCCAGGTCGATGACGTGGACGATGGCCTGGCAGCGCTCGATGTGGCGCAGGAAGTCGAAGCCGAGGCCCCGCCCCTCCGAGGCGCCCTCGATGAGGCCCGGCACGTCGGCGACGGTGTAGGTCACGTCGCCGGCCACGACCACGCCGAGGTTGGGCACCAGCGTCGTGAACGGGTAGTCGGCGATCTTGGGCCGCGCCCGCGAAATGGCGGCGATCAGCGACGACTTGCCGGCCGAGGGGAACCCGACCAGGCCGACGTCGGCCACCACCTTGAGCTCGAGCTGGACCTGGCGGCCCTCGCCCTCCTCACCGAGCAGCGCGAAGCCGGGGGCCTTGCGCGTAGCGGTGGCCAGCGCAGCATTGCCGAGGCCACCCCGGCCGCCTTGGGCCACGACGAACTCGGCGCCGGGCTCCGTCAGGTCTGCCAGCACCTCGCCGGTGTCCGCATCGGTGACGATGGTCCCGCTGGGCACGTCGAGGATGATGTCGCCGGCCTTGGCGCCGTGCTGGTTGTCTCCCCTGCCCGGCTCACCGTTGTTCGCCTTGCGCAGGGACTGCCGGTGGTAGTCCACCAGCGTCGACATGGAGTCGTCCACTCGGAAGATGACAGAGCCGCCGTCGCCACCGTTGCCACCGTCTGGGCCACCGAGGGGCTTGAACTTCTCGCGGTGCACAGAGGCGCAACCGTGCCCGCCGTTGCCGGCCTGCACGGTGAACTTGACGCGGTCGACGAATGAGGGAATAGCCACGATGGGCTCCAATCTGCCGGAACTGAATACCGGTTCTTCCGAAAATAGCAAGAACGGCCCCGGAGGGCCGTTCTCGAAGTGTCTTACCTGATCAGACGGTGACGATGTTGACGACGCGGCGACCGCGCTTCACACCGAACTCCACCTGGCCCTCGACAAGGGCGAACAAGGTGTCGTCGCCACCGCGGCCGACGCCGTCGCCGGGGTGGAAGTGGGTGCCACGCTGGCGGACGATGATCTCGCCGGCGCCGACGAGCTGACCGCCGTAGCGCTTCACGCCGAGACGCTGAGCGTTCGAGTCGCGGCCGTTGTGCGTCGAGGACGCGCCTTTCTTATGTGCCATCTCTAGTCTCCTCAGGCCTTGATATCGGTGACTTTGACCTGGGTGTACCGCTGACGGTGACCCTGGCGCTTCTTGTAACCGGTCTTGTTCTTGTACTTCATGATCCGGATCTTCGGACCCTTGGTCATACCGAGAACCTCGGCGGTGACGGACACCGTGCCGAGCTTCTTGGCGTCAGAGGTGATCTTGTCGCCGTCAACCAGCAGCAGCGGCTGCAGGGTGACGGTACCGCCGACCTCTTCGGACACCAGGTCGATGTCCAGGACGTCGCCAACAGCAACCTTGTGCTGACGTCCACCGTTGCGCACGATCGCGTACACGACTGACCTACCTTCTTGGATTTCAAATGAGTTTCTCGGGTGCCCAACCCGGAATGACCCAGGGGGCAAAGCACCGATGGACCACTCTACGCGGTCCATCCGATCCGGGTCAAACCGGGCTCGTACGCTGCTACGTGGTGACGACCACGGGCACGATCATGGGGCGGCGACGCAGGCGTCGCGAGACCCACTGCCCCAGCGCACGACGTGTCACCTGCTGGAGGCGCTGCGTGTCGTTGACGCCGTCGCGCATCGCGTCCCGGAGCGCCTCCTCGACCCGCGTCCTGGCCTCGTCGAACGCGCTGGCGTCCTCAGCCAGGCCCCGGAACTGGATCTCCGGGCCGGAGACGATGGTGCCGTTGTGCAGGTCCACCACGGCGATGACGGACACGAAGCC
Source organism: Tessaracoccus sp. MC1756 (assembly GCF_014164735.1). Lineage (NCBI taxonomy): Bacteria > Bacillati > Actinomycetota > Actinomycetes > Propionibacteriales > Propionibacteriaceae > Tessaracoccus > Tessaracoccus sp. MC1756. Next base: position 176,025 of record NZ_JACJFZ010000003.1, read on the forward strand.
CTCCTCGCCGAGGATGCGACGGTCCATGATCGATTCCGAGATGTCGCCCACGGTGGCTCCGTCGACGAAGATGTAGCTGGCGTCGACGGAGCCGACCTTCTTCGCCACGCCGTTCTTCAGGTCGACGACGTCGCCGTCGCCGATGACGAGCACGTTGCTGCTCGGCACGCCCGTGGATTCCGCCAACTTGCCGTTGGCGATGAGGTGGCGCACCTCGCCGTGGACGGGCATCACGTTGCGCGGGCGGATGATGTTGTAGCAGTAGAGCAGTTCGCCGGCCGACGCATGGCCGGAGACGTGCACCATCGCGTTGCCCTTGTGCACCACGTTGGCGCCGAGCTTGGCCAGGCCGTTGATCACGCGGTAGACGGAGTTCTCGTTGCCCGGGATCAGGGAGCTGGCCAACAGCACCGTGTCTCCGGGGCCCACCTCGACGACGGGGTGGTCGCGGTTGGCGATCCGGCTGAGCGCGGCGAGTGGTTCGCCCTGTGAGCCGGTGGAGACGATGACCACCTTGTCTGCGGGGTACTTGTCGATGTCCTTCATCTCGATCAGCGTGCCGGCCGGGACCGTGAGGTAGCCCAGGTCGCGCGCCGTCGACATGTTGCGCACCATCGAGCGTCCGACGTAGACGACCTTGCGGCCGTGCTTGACGGCCATGTTCATCACCTGCTGGATGCGGTGGACGTGCGAGGCGAAGCTCGCCACGATCAGCTTGCCCTTCGCACCCTCGAACACGCGCTGCATGGCGGGTTCAATGTCCTTCTCGTGGGTGGTGAAACCGGGGGTCTCGGCGTTGGTGGAGTCCACCAGGAAGAGATCGACGCCCTCCTCTCCCAAACGCGCGAAGCCGCGCAGGTCCGTGATGCGTCCGTCGAGCGGCAGCTGGTCCATCTTGAAGTCGCCCGTGTGCAGGACGGTGCCGCCCTTGGTGCGGATGGCCACGGCGAGCGCGTCGGGGATGGAGTGGTTGACGGCGAGGAACTCGAATTCGTAGTTGCCGATCTCGATGATCTCGCCCTCCTCCACGGCATCGAGTTCGAACTCGCGGATGCGGTGCTCGCGCAGCTTCGCGGCCAGGAAGGCCAGCGTCAACTTGGAGCCGTACACGGGGATGTCGTTGCGGCGCTTGAGGAGGTACGGCACGGCGCCGATGTGGTCCTCGTGTCCGTGCGTCAGCACGAGCGCCACGATGTCGTCGAGCCTGTCGGTGAGGTAGTCGAGGCCCGGGAGGATCAGGTCGACGCCCGGGTGGTCGTCCTCGGGGAACAACACCCCGCAGTCGACGATCGCGATCTGGCCATCGATTTCGAAGGCCGTCATGTTGCGGCCGACGTCACCCAACCCTCCGAGAGGGATCACCCGCAAGGTGCCAGGGGCAAGTTTCGGTGGCGTCTTCACTTCAGTCATGGTCCCCAACACTACTTCACCCACCGTGGGCCCGACCACACCTGTGGATGCGCAGACGCCGGCAGCCCATAAGATGGCACGCATGTCTGCCATCGACACCGTGCGCCTCGCACTCCCCCAGGAAGCCGTCGACATCGCCCGCATCCAGCGGCGCGCCTGGACCGACGGCGGGGTCCTGTCGGCCGCGGCGGGCCAGGTGAGCGCAGATGAAGCCACCCGGGCCTGGCACGAGGCGATCGTGAAACCGCCGCTGGCACACCTGCGGGTGCTGGTGGCCATCGCGGAGGCCGGGGTTGTCGGATTCGCCGTCACGGGCCCCTCGGGTGACCCGGACCGCGACGTGTCGGACGGCTACATCGCTGAGTTCGTGGTCGACCCGAAGCACCGGGGCCAGGGCCATGGGTCGCGGCTGATCAACGCCGCCGTCGACACGCTCCGCAAGGACGGCTACCAGGTGGCCACCATGTGGGTGCCGTCGGCCGACGACTCCCTGCGTCAGTTCCTCAACAGCTGCGGCTGGGCCCCCGATGGGGCCCACCAGCGGGTCGGTGTCGGTGAGGACGAGGCAGCTGCGATCAAGCTGCTGCGGTTCCACACCAACATCTCCGACGCCGACTGATCAGAGGCCGAGGACCGTGTCCATCTCCAGGGTGAGGCCCGGGTTGTCCATCACGTAGCGGATGCCCTCGAGCACGCCCGGCATGAACGAGACCCGCTCGAACGAGTCGTGGCGGATCGTGAGCGTCTCGCCTGTCTCACCCAGCAACACCTCCTGGTGGGCCACTAGACCCTGCAGGCGCACGCCGTGGATGTGGATGCCGTCGACCACTGCGCCACGGGCCCCGGAGTCGTGCACGGTCGCGTCGGGAACCGGCCCGAGGCCGACCTCTGCGCGGGCGCGGGCGATGCGGTGCGCCGTCGTCGTGGCGGTGCCCGACGGGGCGTCGGCCTTGTTCGGATGGTGCAGCTCGACGATCTCCACCGAGGGGTAGAACGGCGCGGCGATCGCGGCGAACTTCATCATCAGCACGGCGCCGATGGAGAAGTTGGAGGCGATGAGTACGCCCACGCCGGGGTGCGCCTCGGACAATGCCCGCACCTCGGCCACCCGCTCCTCCGTGAAACCGGTGGTGCCGATGACCATGTTGATGTCGCGCTCCAGACACCAACGGATGTTGTCCATGACCGCGTCCGGGTGAGTGAAGTCGACGACTACCTCCGCCCGGCCGACCTGGCTGCGATCCTCATTGATGTCGACGCCGCCGGACGTCGCCATGTCGTCTGCCCGGTTGACCGCACGCACGACCTCGCTACCCATTTTTCCGCTGACGCCGAAGATTCCGACTCGGATCTCTCGCATGATGACCTCTCACTCAGGGGCTGTCAGGACCATCCAAGCAGAGGATTTGTCCGCGCCACCAACCGGCCGACCGATGGACGACGAAGGGGCGGGCCCGTCACCGGACCCGCCCCTGTCGATCAAGGTGGTTACTGATCAGTTCTCTTCGCCGACTGTTTCCTCGGCCTCGTTGTCTTCGACAACGGGAACCAGGGACAGCTTGCCGCGGTCGTCGATCTCGGAGATCTCGACCTGCAGCTTCTGGCCGACCGACAGCACATCCTCGACGTCTTCGACGCGCTTGCCACCGGCAAGGGCGCGCAGCTTCGAGATGTGCAGCAGGCCGTCCTTGCCCGGCATCAGCGACACGAACGCGCCGAACGAGGTGAGCTTCACGACAGTGCCGAGGTAGCGCTCACCCTTCTCCGGCAGGTGCGGGTTGGCGATCTGGTTGATGTGGGCAACCGCGGCCTCAGCCGCTTCGCCCGTCGCCGCGCCCACGTACACGGTGCCGTCATCTTCGATTGCGATGTTGGCGCCGGTCTCTTCCTGAATCTGGTTGATGATCTTGCCCTTGGGGCCGATGACCTCACCGATCTTGTCCACGGGGATACGCAGCGAGATGATGCGCGGTGCGTAGGGGCTCATCTCGTCCGGCACGTCGATGGCCTCGCTCATGACGTCGAGGAGCGTGTGGCGGGCGTCGCGGGCCTGCAGGAGGGCCTTCTGCAGCTCGATGGCGGGGATGCCGTTGAGCTTGGTGTCGAGCTGGAGCGCGGTGACGAAGTCACGCGTTCCGGCCACCTTGAAGTCCATGTCGCCGAGTGCGTCCTCCGCACCCAGGATGTCGGTCAGCGCGACGTACTTGGTCTCGCCGTCGACCTCTTCGCTCATCAGGCCCATGGCGATACCCGCAACTGGCGCCTTGAGGGGCACGCCGGCGTTCAGCAGCGACAGGGTGGAGGCGCAGACGGAACCCATGGATGTGGAGCCGTTCGAGCCGAGGGCTTCCGACACCTGACGGATGGCGTAGGGGAACTCGGAGCGGGTGGGCAGCACCGGGATGAGCGCACGCTCAGCCAGGGCGCCGTGGCCGATCTCGCGACGCTTGGGCGAACCCACGCGGCCGGTCTCACCGGTGGAGTACGGCGGGAAGTTGTAGTTGTGCATGTAGCGCTTGGTCGACTCGGGCGAGAGCGTGTCGATCTTCTGCACCATGTCCAGCATGTTCAGCGTGGAGACACCCAGGATCTGGGTCTCGCCGCGCTGGAACAGCGCCGAGCCGTGCACGCGCGGGATGACCTCGACCTCGGCCGACAGCGTCCGGATGTCGCTGGGGCCACGGCCGTCGATGCGGACGTGCTCCGTGAGGGTGCGGTGGCGCACGACGCTCTTGGTGAGCGCCTTGAGGGCCGCGGAGACCTCGTTCATACGGTCTGCGAAGCGCTCGGCGAGCTGCTCCTGCACGTCCTGACGGATGGCATGGGTGGCGTCGTCGCGCTCCTGCTTGCCGGCGATCTGCATGGCCTCGGCCACGCGGTCCTTGGCGAGCTCCTCGACGGCGGCGTACACGTCTTCCTCGTGATCACGGAAGACCGGGAAGTCGTAGGTTTCCTTGGGCATCTTCGCGGCGAGCTCGGACTGGGCGTCGCACAGTGCCTTGATGAACGGCTTGGCCGCTTCGAGGCCCTGCCCGACGATCTCCTCGTTCGGGGCGGTCTTGCCCGCACGCACGAGCTCCCAGGTTGCCTCGGTGCCGCCGGCCTCGACCATCATGATGGCCACGTCGCCGTCGGCCAGCACGCGGCCGGCCACGACCATCTGGAAGGCGGACCTGTTGACCTGCTCGACGGTGGGGAATGCCACCCACTGGTCGTCGATGAGTGCGACGCGGACGCCACCGATGGGGCCGGAGAACGGCAGGCCCGCGATCTGGGTGGACATCGACGCGGCGTTGATGGCCACGACGTCGTACATGACGTCGGGGTTCAGGGACAGCACGGTCACGACGACCTGGACCTCGTTGCGCAGCCCCTTGACGAAGGCGGGGCGCAGCGGCCGGTCGATCAGGCGACAGGCCAGGATGGCGCCCTCACCGGGGCGTCCTTCGCGGCGGAAGAACGAACCGGGGATGCGGCCGGCTGCGTACATGCGCTCCTCGACGTCCACCGTGAGGGGGAAGAAGTCGATGGCGTCGCGGGGGGTCTTCTGTGCGGTGGTCGCCGACAGCAACATGGTGTCGCCGTCGAGGTACACGGCGGCCGAGCCATCGGCCTGCTGGGCCAGATAACCGGCCTCGAAACGAACTGTGTGCTTGCCGAAAGAGCCGTTGTCAATCACGGCCTCAGCAAATTCAATGCCTGGTCCTTCCACGGACAGGCTCCTTTCATGTGAGCTGCCGCCCCGCCCTCGTGGCGGGATCTGCCCACCGCGCCTGCCGGTCTTCGATCGAGGCCCGCGGGGGTAGAACACCCGAGAGCCACTACCGAGGACCAGACGGACACCTGGCTGGGCGGCAACTTGTTTTTCATTGTTATGAAGTTGTCACCCCACAGCTTAGCCGTCAGGCACGAGATAGGCGGATTCGGCGCGGTCGCGACGGGCCCTTGAAACAATGAGGCATGTCACCTGAGTTGCCGGCCACCCTCGTCGAGGCGGCCATTTCCACTGCGCGCCGGTGGGCGGACGAGGCCCGCCACCACCCCGAACCCCGAGCCGCCACCCTGCTGGGCGATGCGCTGAAGGATCCGGGCGGTCTGCGCTTCACCCTGGATTTCGTCGACGGCGTGCTGCGGCCCGAGGACAGCGCCGTCGCCGCCGGCAACCTGGCTGCGCTGGCCCGGCGCCCAGCCCGCTTCCTCCCCCCGCCGTTGCGGCTCGGCCTGCGGGCGGTCGCGCCCGCGGCCCGCCCCGCGTTGGGAGTGGTGCGACGCGCGTTCACCGCAGTGGTGGGCGACCTCGTCGTGGACTTCGGCCGGTCCCTCGGGCCGGCCCTGGACCGGCTCCGCAGGGGCGGCGCGGATCTCAACGTGAACCTGCTGGGCGAGGCCGTGTTGGGCGAGCGCCACGCAGCCAGCAGGCTCCACCGCACGATGGAGCTCGTCGAGCGCGACGACGTCGACTACGTCTCCATCAAGGTGTCGTCGGTGCTGGGTCCGCACGCTCCGTTCGCCCACGGCGCCACCGTCGACGAGGCCGTCCACCGGCTGCGCCCGCTCTTCGCCCTGGCGAAGGCGCACAACACGTTCGTGAACCTCGACATGGAGGAGTACCGGGACCTCCATCTGACGCTCGACGTCTTTCGTGCCCTGCTGTCCGAACCCGAACTACGGGGTGTGCGCGCGGGGGTGGCGGTGCAGACCTACCTCAGGGAGTCGCTGCTGCTGCTCGGCGAGCTCGACGAGTTCGCTCGCGACCACGTCGCCGCGGGCGGCCACCCGGTGAAGGTCCGCCTCGTCAAGGGCGCCAACCTCGCCATGGAGCGGGTCAACGCCGAGGTCCGGGGCTGGGACAACCCCATCTGGGGTTCGAAGGAGGAGACCGACGCGAGCTATCTGCGCGCACTGGACTTCTGCCTGTCGCCGGATCGCACCGCGCACCTCCGCACCGGGGCGGCCAGCCACAACGTCTACACCCTCGCCGCGGCCTGGGAGATCGCCAAGGCACGCGGCGTCACCGACGCGCTGGACATCGAGATGCTGTCCGGCATGGCCACCCCACTCCAGCGGGTGCTGTTGAGCGACGTCGGCAGGCTGCGGCTCTACGTCCCTGTGGTGCCTCGCGCCGAGTACGACTCCGCCATCGCCTATCTGGTGCGCAGGCTCGAAGAGAACGCGGCGCCTGAGAACTTCATGTCGGGCGCCGTCGGCCTCGGCCACGACGCGGCCTTCCTCGACCTGGAGGAACGGCGGTTCCGCACCGCCCTCGGTCACCTCGACGACCCCGTTCCCCAGCGCTGGGCCGGCCAGGACCGGTCGGCACCGGCGCGCGGCTTCACCAACGCGCAGGACACCAACCCGGCACTGCTGGAGAACCAGCGCTGGGCCGCCGAATTGCACGACCGACTGCCCGCCCCTTCGCTGGGTCTCAGCACCCTCCAGCACCACACGATCACCGAAATCGCCGAGGTCGACGCGCTGTTGGAACGTGGCAGGAAGGCAGGGAATGCCTGGTTCCGGACGCCGCCGTCCGACCGGGTGGCCGCACTCCACCGGCTGGCCGTGGAATTGGAGTCTCTGCGGGGCGACCTCATCACCGTGGCCGGCGACGAAGTGGGCAAGCTCATCGATCAGGCCGATGTGGAGGTCTCCGAGGCCGTCGACTTCGCCAACTACTACGCATCGCTCGCCCAGGAATCCGTGCCCGGCACCGAGCACGTCCCGCCCCGGCTCACCACGGTCGCACCACCCTGGAACTTCCCTATCGCGATCCCGCTGGGTGGTGTCGCGGCCGCGCTGGCCGTCGGCTCAGCCGTCGTCCTCAAGCCCGCTCCCCCGTCGCGGCGCACGGCAGCGCTGCTCGCCGAGGCCTGCTGGCGCGCCGGCCTCCCGGAGGACCTGGTGCAGCTGGCCATCGTCGACGACGGGCCGGTCAGCAAGCTCCTCATCACCGATCCCAGGGTCGACCTCGTGGTGCTCACCGGCGCCGCCGAGACGGCAGAGCTGTTCCGCTCCTGGCGCCCCGCACTCCCCCTACTGGCCGAGACGTCAGGCAAGAACGCCATCATCGTCACGCCGTCTGCCGACTTGGACCTGGCCGCGGCAGACCTCGCGAACTCCGCCTTCGGACATGCCGGGCAGAAGTGCTCGGCGGCGTCCCTGGGCATCCTCGTGGGCTCAGTCTCGCGCTCGAGGCGTTTCCGGAGCCAGTTGCTCGACGCGGTGCGGTCCCTCAAGGTGGCCTGGCCGACCGCCCCCGCAGCGCAGATGGGGCCGCTCACCGAACCCCCTGGCGAGAAACTCCTGAGGGGCCTGACGCGCCTGGAACCCGGGCAGCAGTGGCTGCTCGAGCCCAAACGGCTGGACACCCGCCTGTGGCGCCCGGGCATCCGCGCCGGGGTGCTGCCCGGCAGCGAGTACCACCAGGTGGAGTACTTCGGCCCGATCCTGGGGCTGATGGCCGCCAAGGATCTCGACGAGGCCATCGCGTGGCAGAACGGCACCGATTTCGGCCTGACCGCCGGTCTGCACAGCCTGGACCCGGATGAGATCGCGCGGTGGGTGGAGCGGGTGCAGGCCGGCAACGCCTACGTGAACCGCTCGATCACCGGCGCGGTCGTCCGCCGCCAGCCGTTCGGCGGGTGGAAGCGCTCGGCCGTGGGAGCGGGCGGCAAGGCGGGCGGCCCGAACTACCTCACGGGCTTCGGCGCCCACCGGGCGGTCGCCGTAGCGCACCGCCCTACCGACGCCATAGTGTCCACCCCTCCCCTGGCACGGCTGCTCCGCGGGGCGGAGACTGTCGATGGGGTCGACGTGGGCCAGCTCATCGCCGCTGTCGCCTCCGATGAGGAGGCGGCCCGCACGGTCTTCGGGGTGCCACACGACCCGTCGGCGCTCGCAGTCGAGATCAACGTGCTGCGCTACCGCGCCACCCCGGTGACGGTGCGCGTGGAGACGGCCGATGCGACGACAGTGCTCCGGGAGGCCTCGGCCGCCCTGGCCGCCGGGGCGCCGGCCCGCTTCTCCTTCGCCACGACGCCGGAGGAGACCCTCGCGAGGGTGTTGTCGGAGGCCGGCTTCGAGTACGGGACCCAGGCTGCGGACGACTTCGACCGGGCAGTCCGCGGGCGGGTCCGCTTCCTCGGTGCCCGCGACCTGCTCACGGCAGTGCGGGGCTCCATCGACGTCACCGTCTTCGACGGCGACCCGATGCTCCCTGGCCGGCTCGCCCTCCTGCCCTACGTCCGGGAGCAGGCGGTGTCGATCACGCACCACCGCTTCGGGCATCCCACTCACGTGGTCGACAAGGTGCGCTTCTAGCCCGGGCAAGCAGAAGGGCCGCCAAGCCGATAGCTTGGCGGCCCTTCTGGTGAAATCAGCGACGCAGGCCGAGGCGTGCGATCAGCGCACGGTAGTGCTCCACGTCCTGCTTGGCCACGTAGTTCAGCAGACGGCGGCGCTGGCCGACCATCAGCATCAGGCCACGACGGCTGTGGTGGTCACCCTTGTGGAGCTTGAGGTGCTCGGTGAGGTGAGCGATCCGCTTCGTCAGCAGGGCGATCTGCACGTCGGGCGAACCGGTGTCGCCAGGCGTGGTCGCGTACTCATCGATGATGTTCTTCTTCGTTTCGGCGTCCATATGGGACTCCTTCCGGTTCGCTGCACGGCGCCCCAGCTGCGGGTGCGTTCGGGGCTCTTACTGGGCCGTGGCCGATCTACGACAACCGAGCTACCTTAGCACCGCTCCACCGTGGGACACTAATTGTGCGTCCCCCCGCTGACGCAGTCAGGCCCGGTGCGCCGCCCGTTGTCGCGCTAGGGTGGGGGCACCAGACCACGTTCGCAAAGGAGCCCTCATGGCCATCACCGTACGCCGCGTTGAAGCCGCTGACCTGGAGTACCTGCGTGAGCACCAGGCCCGGCCCGACCTCGGTCTTGTGGATGAACTCTTCGAGGCGCAGGAGGCCGGCAACCTGCTCTTCGCCGTGGCTGTGGAGGAACACAAGCTGCTCGGTACCGCCGTCCTGGACCTCAAGTCCGAGGAGATCGCCCCTGAACTGCGCAACATGTGGGTCTACCCGCATGCCCGTCGGCGCGGCGCCGGCAGGGCGCTGAGCGAGTGGCTCGAGGACCAGGCCCGGAAAGCCGGCTACGAGGCCGTGTACCTCGCGGTGGACCCGAACAACGAGAAGGCCGTGCCCCTCTACGTCTCCCTCGAGTACCACCCCACAGGCGAGCACCTGTTCGTGGAGGAACACACCGAGCAGCAGGTTGAGGAAGGCACCGAGGCCAGCACGCACTACGCCGTCTACAAGAAGTCGTTGACGATGCGCTGAGGCCGACCCCCTGTGAGGGCCTCTTCTCTCCTCAACTAGTCTGGCAGCCACCAGCGCACTCCGACGAAGGGCGCCCGGTGCCAGGTTGATGAGACGACGGATTGGTTGGCAAGGGGATATGGCTCGCCCGAAGGTGCACGACGAGGCACTCGCTGAAGTCCTTCTGGAGAAGGCGGCCCGGATCGTCGGGCTCGAGGGTCCAGCGGCTCTGAGCCTGCGTCGCATCACCCAGTCCGCCGGCACCTCGACGTCGGCCATCTACTCGCTCTACGGCTCCCGCGACGCGCTGCTGGACGCTGTGTACGAGCGTGCGATCCAGAGCTTCGTGGCCTCCACCGTCGTGCGGGCCACCGACGACCCACTGGCGGACCTGATGAGCATGGGATGCGCCTACCGGAAATGGGCGCTCGCCCACCCGCAGATGTACCCGGTGATGTTCGGCCGACGGCACGGCGACTCCCCGGACGGTATCCGGGAGCGCACCCGCCACGCGGTCGAGCCCCTGCGCGGCTGCGTGCAGCGGTGCCTCGACGCCGGTCTGTTCACCGGTGGCGGCGAGGAGATCATCATCCAGCTGTGGTCCTCAGTGCACGGGTACGTCACGCTGGAGCTCGACGGAATCCTGGCCCACTCCCTGATGCGGGACGACGTGGACCCGGATGCGGCCTACGCGACGCTGATGCGGGCCTCGATCTGCTACTGGGGCGACTGAGCCAGCGCTCGACGGGTGGCCTCCACGTCTGCGCCCATCTGCTGGACGAGCGCGTCGATGCCCTCGAAACGCACCTGCCCCCGCAACCGTGCCACGAAGTCGACGGCGATCTCGGAGCCGTACAGCTCGAGGTCCGTGCGGTCGAGCACATAGCTCTCCACCCGGTGGTCCGACCCGTCGAAGGTGGGATTCGTGCCCACCGAGATGGCCGCCGGCATGGGCTCCGCACCCGGTTCGTCCAGGACCGTGACCCAACCCGCGTACACACCGTCGGCCGGCACCGCCATGTCGTGCGGGACCGTGAGGTTCGCGGTGGGGAAACCCAGCTCGCGCCCCCGCTGGTCACCGACGACCACCACGCCGCGGAACCGGAACGGCCGGCCGAGGTGCTGCGCCGCAGCGGTGACATCACCCTCCGCGAGATGTGAGCGGATGCTGGTGGAACACGACACCTCGTCGTCGATGGAGGACAGCGGCAGCGGGCGAACCTCGAAGCGGCCCGCCCCCAACCTGGCCAACGTCTCCACATCGCCCGCGGCCCTGTGCCCGAAGCGGAAGTTGGCGCCGACGACGATCCGAACCGGATGGAGCGGCGCGAGGAAGCGGTCGACGAACTCAGCGGGGGACAGGTTGGCCACCTCCTCGTTGAACTGGATGACCCGCACCTCGTGGGCGCCGGCGTGCTTCAGCAGCTCGATGCGGGAGCGCAGGTCGCTCAACAGCTTCGGGGCCTTATCGGGACGCAGGACCGTGACGGGGTGAGGCCAGAACGTCAAGACGATGAGCGGGTGGTCGGCGTCCCGGACGGCTTCGGCGAGCACCCGTTGGTGCCCTGTGTGCACGCCGTCGAAGTTGCCGATCACCACCACGGATTCAGTCACGGAAGTCTCCACACTGGGTAAATCTGGCACGCTCAGACCAACACCGCAACAGGCCTGGAGCCATCTTCGTCGGGCTGGTACAGCGCTAGGAGTTCCCCGGACGGGGAGATGACGCCGGTGGGATTGGCCGGCACGGAACGCCGCAGGGGGCGGCCGTAACCCACGTCGGTGGCCTCCTCCTCGGTCAGGTCGATGACGGGGAAGCTGAGCCGGGCGGCGTCCGCCATGCTCATCAGGGCGGGAGGCTCGTCACCGAGCGTTACGGCGTCGTCGAGCGAGTAGCCGCCGATGCGGGTGCGGCGCAACGCCGTGAGGTGGCCCCCGACCCCCAGGGCCTCCCCCAGGTCTCGGGCGATGGCGCGGATGTAGGTGCCCGACGAACACTCCACGTCGATGTCGACGTCGAGGAGGGCGCCCACCGGCCGCACCGCCAACAGGTCGAGGCGGGAGACGGTGACCGGCCGGGGTGGCAGGTCCACGGCCTCTCCTGCGCGGACGCGGGCATAGGAACGTTTGCCGTCGACCTTGATGGCGGAGACGGCGCTGGGGCGCTGGAGGATCGCCCCACGGAGCGGGGCGAGGGCATCCTGGAGTTGCGCGGTGGTGACGGCCGAGGCATCCGCGACGTCCGTGAGGTCGCCGTCGGCGTCATCGGTGTGCGACGACTGCCCGAGCCTCACTGTGGCCAGGTAGCGCTTGTCGTGCAGGGCCAGGTGGCCGAGCAGCCGGGTGGCGCGGTTGACGCCCAGGATGAGCACGCCGGTGGCCATGGGATCCAGGGTGCCGGCGTGGCCGATCTTGCGGGTGCCCAGAAGACGACGCAACCGGCCGACCACCTGGTGCGAGGTGAGCCCCGACTCCTTGTCGATGATCACCAGGCCCGAGGGGACGGCCGGTTGCGCGTTACTCACTCTTCTTCGTTGTCTTCGTCGTCCCGCGGCCTGCGGTAGGGGTCCGCCTCACCGGCGAACTCCTTCCCCGCCGCGGCAGCAGCTGCCGCGGCGTCGTGGGCCTGGACCTGGGCGAGCAGGTCCTCGATGTGCCGCGCGGTTTCCGGCGTGGCGTCGAGGACGAACTCCAGCGTGGGCGTGAACTTCATGCCCAGCTGCTGACCCATCGTGGAGCGGAGCATGCCCTTGGCAGACTCCAGCGCCGCGGCGCTCCCCGCACGGTCCTCCTCGTCGCCGAGGACGGTGTAGAAGGCGGTGGCCTCCCGGTTGTCGCCGGTCAGCCGCACCTCCGTGATCGTCACGAACCCCAGACGGGGGTCCTTGACGCGGCGGTCGATGGTCGAGGCCAGGATGACCTTGATCTGATCCGCGAGCTTCGCGTTACGGGGTCCGACCATCAGTCACGCTCCACTTCGACCATTTCGAAGGTCTCGATGACGTCACCGATCTTGATGTCGCTGTACGTCAACGTGATACCGCACTCGAAGCCTTCGCGGACCTCGGTGGCGTCGTCCTTCTCACGCCGCAGCGAGGCCACGGTCGTCTCGGAGACGACCACGCCGTCACGCAGCAGGCGCGCCTTGGCGTTGCGCTTGATGGTGCCGTCGAGGACCATGCAGCCCGCGATGTTGCCGAACTTGGACGAGCGGAAGACCTCGCGGATCTCCGCCTGGCCACGCACTTCTTCCTTGTAGATCGGCTTGAGCATGCCCTTCAGCGCTGCTTCGATCTCGTCGATGGCCGAGTAGATCACCGAGTAGAAGCGGATGTCGACGTTCTCGCGATCCGCCATCTGGGCCGCGTGCGGCGTGGGCCGCACGTTGAAGCCGATGATGACGGCCTTGGACGCGGCGGCCAGCGACACGTTGGTCTCGGTGATGGCACCGACACCGCGGTCGATGACGCGTAGCGACACCTCCTCGCCGACCTCGATCCCGCTGAGCGCATCTTCCAGCGCTTCGACGGAACCCGCGCCGTCGCCCTTGAGGATGAGCAGCAGTTCCTGCGTCTCGCCCCTCTCGAGCTGCTCGAACAGCTGGTCCAGCGTCTTGCGACGGCCGGACTTGGCCTGCTGGGCGGCGCGCATGCGGGCTTCACGCTTGTCAGCGATCTGGCGGGCCATGCGGTCGTCGTCGACAACGAGGAAGTTGTCGCCGGCGCCGGGCACCGACGTCAGGCCGAGCACCTGGACGGGCATCGACGGCGGAGCCTCGGTCATCGTCTCGCCCTGGTCATTGATCAGGGCGCGGACGCGGCCGTGGGCCGAGCCGGCCACGATCGAGTCACCGATGCGGAGCGTGCCGCGGTGCACCAGGACGGTGGCCACAGGACCGCGACCCTTGTCGAGGTGCGCTTCGATGGCCACACCCTGTGCGGGCATGTCCGGGTTGGCCCGGAGGTCCAGCGCGGCGTCTGCCGTGAGGACGATGGCCTCGAGCAGTTCCGGCAGGCCCTGCAGGGTTGCCGCGGACACGTCGACGAACTGGGTCTCGCCGCCGTACTCCTCAGGCACCAGACCGAACTCGGAGAGCTGGCCACGCACACGCACGGGGTCAGCGGACTCCTTGTCGATCTTGTTGACCGCGACCACGATCGGGACATCCGCAGCCTGGGCGTGGTTCAACGCCTCGATGGTCTGCGGCATCACGCCGTCGTCAGCGGCCACGACGAGCACCGCGATGTCCGTGGACTTCGCTCCACGGGCACGCATGGCGGTGAACGCCTCGTGGCCCGGGGTGTCGATGAACGTGATCTTGCGATCCGCGCCGTCGACACCGGTCTCGACCTGGTAGGCGCCGATGGCCTGGGTGATGCCACCCGCTTCGCCGGCTACGACATTGGAGTGCCGCAGCGCGTCCAGCAGGCGCGTCTTTCCGTGGTCGACGTGACCCATGACGGTCACGACCGGCGGGCGGGCCGCCAGGTCGTCCTCGTCACCGAGATCCTCACCGAACTCGAGATCGAAGCTCTCGAGCAGTTCGCGGTCCTCGTCCTCGGGCGAGACGACCTCGATGTTGTAATCGAGCTCAGCGCCCAACACCTCGAGGGTGTCATCTGCGACCGACTGCGTTGCGGTGACCATCTCGCCCAGGTGGAACAGCACCTGCACGAGCGACGCCGCGTCGACGCCGATCTTCTCGGCGAGGTCCGTCAGGGACGCGCCACGGCGCAGGCGAACGGTCTGGCCGTCGCCCTTCCGGACGCGCACGCCGCCAATTGCCGGCGCCTCCATCTGATCGAACTCTTGCCTACGCTGCTTCCTGGACTTGCGACGACGACCTGCGCCACCGCCGCCACGACCGAAGGCACCCTGTGTGCCGCCACGGCCACGGCCTGCGCCGCCGCCACGGCCACCACCGGGGCCACCGCCCATGGGGCCCGAACCGAAGGCGGGCGCGCCGCCTGCGCTACCGGGACGACCGGGAGCACCAGCGCCGGGACGCCCACGACCGCCGCCGGGGCCACCGGCCGGGCGACCGCGGCCGCCTGTGCGGCCGAGCGCCGGGTTGGCCTGCTTGGGCATCATCGCGGGGTTCGGCCGCGGCACGCCGGGCAGACCCCCCGTGCCACCGGGACGCGGGACACCCGACGGGAGACCGCCGGTGCCGCCGGGACGAGGCGCGCCACCCTCACGACGCGGAGCGCCGTCTGGACGGGGGCCGCGACGCTGCTGGGTGCCCATGCCCTGGGACGGGGCGAAGGGGTTGTTCCCCGGACGGGGTGCGCCGGGCTTGCGCGGGCCGGGCGAAGGCGCCTGGGGACGCGGGCCGGGAGCACCGGGCTTGGGGGCCGGGCCCGAAGGACGGGCGGACGGCGCAGCCGGAGCAGCCGGGCGCTTGGGAGCAGCGGGAGCGGGAGCAGCGGAAGCCGCGGGTGCGGCCGGTGCTGCCGGGGCGGAAGGCGCTGCGGGTGTAGCAGGCCTGGGGGCCGCTGCGGGCGGCTTGGGGGCAGCCGCGGGTGGCTTGGGTCCCGGGCGCGGGCCGGCCTTGGGCCGTGCGGACGCCTGAGGCGCCTCGTCGACGGCGGGGGCCGACGTGTCAGGTGCGCCAGGGGTGGCGACCGGGGTGTCAGGGTGTGCCTCGACGACGGGGGCCGGAGCCGCTGCCTTCGGTGCGGGACGGGACTGCTTGGGTTGCGCAGGCGCATCACTCTTGGCGGCGAATGCTTCCCGGACGCGGCGCACGACGGGTGCTTCCAGCGTCGAGGACGGGCCACGGACGTATTCTCCGTTTTCGCCCAGCCAGGACAACAGTTCCTTACTGGTCTTACCTATTTCCTTGGCGATCTCGTGGACGCGAGGCTTTGCCACTACTCTCCTTCAAGCGGCCCGACCTCCAAGGCGCGGACCTAGTTGTGTTTGGTCATCGTTGGGTTCTCATCGAGTGGTCATGAGCTTCCAGCCCACCTTCTGGTTGTAGCCCTTCCGGGCGTTTGAACGATGTGGCCGCGCACAGCGCAGGCCGCCCACCATCATAACCTGCCTGAGCGTCAGCTTCCACTCCGGAGGATTGCAGAGCGCGCGGCGGGGTCAAGTTCGGCCCCGGCGCCGAACGCGCGACGGATGGCGTGGCGTCGCTCGGCGAGCTCCAGGCAGTGCGGATGGATGTAGGCCCCCCGACCGGCAAGGCGGGGCGAGGTGCCGTCGACGACTGTGGCGCCCTGCCTGACGAGCCGGACCAACGTCGTCTGATCGTCGACGGCGCGGCACCCGATGCAGGTGCGTTGAGGAGTCATCCCGTCAGACTAGCCAAGTTCGCAGCACCCACCCAGCCGCAGCACAGGCAGCCCACAGCAGCGCTCACGAGGCTGGGGACATCGGGCAGCACCGCCCGACCCACCCGGAAGGAACCCTGCCATGAACAAGATCATCGCCGGAGTCTCGGCAGCAGCGATGGCTGCGGGACTCGGCCTCGGCGCGGCCACCCTGGCCAACGCCGACACGACGGAGCCCACCGCTCCCCCCAGCTCCTCCGCCACCGACAACGCTGCACCGTGGCAGCGCGGCGACGGCTCGGCCTTCAACGAACGCGGCCAGGGTGGGCACCACCTCGGCGGCATGATGGGCAGGAACCTGTCGGGACTCGCGGAGACCCTCGGGGTTGAGGAATCGGAGCTGAGCGACGCTATCGTCACCGCCCGGGAAGCCGTCCGCCCCGCGGAGCGCCCCGCCATGCCGGACACGCAGGAGGAGCGCGACGCGCTGCGCTCCGAGCATCAGGCCGCCTTCGCGGAGGCACTCGCCGACGAACTCGGTCTGGACGAGGCCACTGTTGCTGACGCCCTCGAGGAGGCCATGGACAGCGGAATGACCGGCATGCGGGGCCGCGGTGGCCCGCGCCGCTGATCCGTCGGCCCGCTGCGCGCCGGAGGTCACTCCTCCGGCGCGTACCAACGTTCGACGTCGAGGTACCAGCCGACGGCCAACTCACGGCCGCGCTCCATCCAGTCGGCGTCGGTCTCGGTCACCAGATCGGTGAGCTCACCCGGGTCCTCCGCGACGTTGAACACCTCGTCGCGGCGATCCCCGAAGTGGTGGATCAGCTTGCGGTCACCGTCGAGCACCGCAGTGCAGCGCCCCCGGACCCAGCAACTCACGATGACCGGGCCCTGCGGCTCCGCGCTGTACAGCGAGGGCCGGTAGTCGACCTCGCTGAGCAGGTCGAAGCCCAGCGCGTCGACGGCGGTGGGCATCAGCGCGAGCTGGTTGGCCGGCCCCTCGATCAGTTCCGGCGCCCGACGGGGGTCGTGCACCAGCATCGGCACCCGGATGCCCTCTTCGTAGATGGTGTTGTCGTGCTGGTAGAGCTGATGCTCGCCGAAACCCTCCCCGTGGTCGCCGGAGATCACGAACACCGTGTCCTCGTAGAGGCCCAGTTCCTTGAAGAGGTCGACCACGTGGCCGACGAAGCGGTCCTGAAGGTGCACGGCGTTGAGGTACTTGTTCATCAGCGGGGGGTCCACGAAATCGATGAGTTCGTGGCCCGGCACGTTGTAGTCGTGGTGCGCGGTGACGGTCAGCATGCCCAGCATGAACGGCCCGTCCTGCCGCTTGAGCCAGCGGCGCACCGGCTCCAGCATGATGTCGTCCTCGTAGCCGAAGTAGTTGGCCTTGCTGAAGCCGGTCTTGTCCATGCCGTCCACCGGGGTGAACTTCTGGAAGCCCAGGTTCGCCGCGGTTCCGCGGCGCCGCTCGAAGTGTTCTGTGGCCGACTGGAAGAAGGCGGTGCTGTAGCCCTCATCGGCCAGCAGTTCAGGCAGGCAGCGCTGTGGCAGCCCGCCCTCGTCGGCCTCGGTGTTGCGGTTGTCCGGCGGTGGCGCCATTCCACAGTGGATGGAGACCAACGACTTCGACGTGTGGGGCAGGACGGTGTAGCCCCGCTCCGGACGCACACTCCGCTCAGCGAGGGCGTCGAGCACCGGGGTCACCGGCTGGCGCGTCTCCGGCAAGGCGGAGGTGGCCCGCTGGGATTCGAGCGTGATGACCACCACATTGCGATGCCGCTCCCCCGGCCGTGGGACCAACCGCGTGCTCTCGGGATCAGCCAGGGGCGCACCTGAGGCGAAGGCTTCCGGGTAGGCGGCCGCCTCCTTGATGGGTGAGACGGCCAACTGCACAGCCGGGGACAGCGCGAACGAGGCCGACGCGGTGGGCGCCGTCCACGTGGCGGCGATGAGCAGCAGCACCGCGCCGGCCAGGCCCACCCGTCGGGTGACGGGGCTGGCCTCGCCCTTGAACAGCCGCGCGAACACCTTCCCCAGGAGCAGCGGAGCGACCAGGGACCACAGCACGACGCCGACCAGGAGTCCGATGAACGTGGCGTCGACCTGCGATCCGAGGAGCCCCGAGAGGGCCTCGGCCTCACGGACCGCCAGCGCGATCTGGGCCGGGGTCAGAGGGTTTCCGGTGCGCAGGGCATAGGAGTGGTTGACGACCATGAAGACGCCGATGGCCGCGGTGAGCACCTGGGCCAGCACGACGGCGGCGGAGCGCAGCCGGGGCCGGCGAAGGTACAGGAGTGCGACGGCCCACAGCACACACCAGAAGAGGCCGAAGGCGACATCGGAGGACAATTTCGTGGCCCTCTCCGCGAGCCCGGCGCTGGGGTAGAACCGGTCGATCCGGACCACCTTCAGCCAGACCCCGAGCACCGCGAACGGGGCCATGAGGACGGCCAACCGTCCCCATGGCCAGCGTTCAGCAGGTGAACGCGGAGTGAACTCAGAGTTGACAGTCATGGAAGGAGCAATGCTACTTGCCTGCCGGTATCACTCCAAAGCGCCGTTCACGGGGCCCTTCTCAGTATCTGAAGATGGCCCGCACCGGGGGTGCCGCGGGATCCTCGCTGACCGCCAGGGACCCCGAATTGCGCAGGGTGTGCGCTATCACGACATCCACTTCGTCGACGACCACGCGGGGCTGCCCGTCCGGCGCCGCACTCGGGCGGCGGAGCAGCAGGGTGTCCACCCTGCCCTCCTGCGCGGCGGTGGCGATGCTGGCCAGGTCCTCGGAGGCTCTGCCCGTGCCCACCAGTTCGTTGTAGCGGTCAGCCAACTGGGCGTCGTCCTCGCGCAACGCGCGCTCCGCGATGGGCCAGGCCCGTTCGTGCAGTTCCTGGGCGCTCAACCTGTCCGGGTTGCCGGTCACCATCTCGTCGACGATGTTCCTGCGCCCGCTGATGGCGCGGAAGGTGGCGCCGTGTTCCGCGACGCCGGCCAGGATCAGCGGGCGGGTGGCGCCCCGGCCCAGCACCTCGTCGACGGCGGTGGCGATGTCGCGGAAGAGCCGCTCGAGGTCCACAGCGGCCACGTCCCTGTCCCCACCGTGCCCGTGGAAGGTGGCCATGTCGCCGCCGCGGCTCTGCGCGGAGCTCTGGAGCTGGACCTGGTGGTCGCGGCCGATGAAGACCTCGTCGACCGCCGTCGGCGTGTCTTCGCCGAGCGACAGTTCCCCGATGGAATTGCGCGTTCCCTCGAACAGGCGCACACGGTTGGCAGACAGCGCCAGCACGTCGAACGAACCGCCCACCGCCGAGAGCACACCCACGAGTGGTGCGAGCCTGGGATGGTCGCCCACACAGACCTCCTCGCGCAAGGCCAGCGGCAGCCGGAAGGTGCGCACCAGCCCTGGTGCGGCGTACACCGCCAGACCGTCCGACTGATGGAGCCAGAATTCACGGTCTGCGACGAGGTCGAGTAGGGGGGGCAACACCTCGCCCACCCCGTCCCTCGCGGCGAGCTCACCCTCCGCCAGCTTCAGCATGTTCTCGTACTGGGACCTGGCGGCGAGTGTCTCGCGGCCGGTGCGCTGCGTGGGAAGCAGGAGGCTGACCCACGGCCCTTCGGTGATGGTCGCTTGGGCGAGGAACTCCTCGTCGACGATGTCGAGGTTGGGTAGTGTCCGTTCGGTCATGGGCCTTACCTTTCGTTGGGGTCCGGTTCCGTAGACACTCAACCCTACCGAGCAGGCAGGACGCTGTGAACAGATCGTGAATGAATCACGATCAGGGCTTGCAGCCCCAGGGCTGGAGGCCGCGCTGATCGTACAGACGGTTGGCCACGGTGATCTGCTCCTCGCGGGTGGCCTGGTGGGGGTAGGCCGCGAAGTCCGTGCCGCCGACGCTCCGCCAGGTCTGCAGGTTGAACTGCAGACCGCCGTAGTAACCGTTGCCGGTGTTGATGTTCCAACGGTTGGTGGACTCGCAGCGCGCGATCGTGTCCCACATGGAGGAGCGGCGCAGGTCGAGGCCGGAGCCTCCCGAGGACGCCGACTCGGACCTCTCAGCGGGGGCCGCCTCGGGTTCCGGCGCCGGAGGGGGCGGCACCTTGGTGCCGACGGTGGTCACCTGGTTCACCGGCGCCTTGACCACCTCGGTTGAGACGAGCGCCGACGACTTCAGCACGCCGTCCTCGTAGACATTGGTGTAGGTCTCGAGGTTCTCGCCGACGACCCCCTTGGTGGTGACTTCCTTCTCACCCTTGAGCATCTTGCTGGATTCGGTGGTGGTCTTCTCGAACGCCACCGCGACCTTCTTGGTGGACGGCTTGACGTCGACCCTGACGAACACGACGCTCATGCCGTCTTCGAGGGCGGTCTCGGGGCTGGGGGTCACCTTGTCGTCGGCGTCCGGGGTGACGCCGACCTCGGCCAACGCGTCGGCGACAGTGCCGGCCAGGCGCACGGGCTGGGCAACCCCGGCGACGGTGACCGTCAGGTCACGGGCGGTGAGGATGTCGACAGAGAGGCCCTCGCGGCCGATGGCCGCGGAACGGGAGGCGGAGAGCTTGGAATCTGCGGCGTCGAGGCGCAGCATCTTCAGCGCATCCCCCACGTTTTTCGCGGTGGTCCAGACCTCGCGTTGTTCGCCGTCAATGGTGACGTCGAGCGGACGCGCGTAGGCGATGCTGATCTCGAGGCCGTCGACGACGGTGGTCTCCAGCGCCGGCAGGACGACGTCGTGGGGCCCGGGCTCGATGCCCTCGAGCTCGAGGACCTTCGCGACCGTGTTCTCGCGGACCGCGATGGTCTTGGCCACGCCGTCGACCACCATGGTGACGTCGTCCTTGTCCAGCGCGCTGGCAACGCCCACGCCACCGACGAGTGCCAAGGCGCTGACGCCTGCGATGACCGGGGTCCAGATCTTCTTCGCCATCTGTTCGAACAGTCCTCTGATCGGGGATCGCTGGATTCCCAGCGAGAACAGACTAACCCCTGCCTGAGAGGATTCCAAAAGAACTCTGAGAATCTCTCAGCCAGGGGCCGGGCTGTTCCCCCACGAGGGAGGAGCGATGGGTCAGGCGGTGACGTCCGGCTGGATGTCGATGCGCCAGCCGGTGAGACGCGCCGCGAGGCGGGCGTTCTGACCCTCACGGCCGATGGCCAGCGACAACTGGTAGTCGGGCACGATCGCCCGGCAGGCCCTGGCCTGCTCGTCGACCACCGTCACCGACAGCACCTTCGCGGGCGAGAGCGCGGCGGCCACGAACTCGGTGGGGTCGTCGGAGTAGTCGACGATGTCGATCTTCTCCTCCCCCAACTCGTTCGTCACGGCGCGGACCCGCTGGCCCATGGGGCCGATGAACGCGCCCTTGGCGGACACGTTGGGGTCCAGCGACCGCACGGCGATCTTGGTGCGGTGACCGGCTTCGCGGGCGACCTCGCAGATCTCGACGACGCCCTGCCCCAGTTCCGGCACCTCGAGCGCGAACAACTTGCGGACCAGATGCGGGTGGGTGCGCGAGACGATCACCTGCGGGCCGCGGAGTTCGCGTCGGACGCTCACCACGTAGACGCGCAGCCTGCGGCCGTGGCTGTAGTCCTCACCCGGAACCTGCTCGGCCAGCGGCATGAGCGCCTCGAACTTGTCCTGGTCACCCTTGCTGATCAGCACGCGGACAGCCTTGGAGTCGCGGTCCTGCTGCACGACGCCGACGATGACATCGCCCTCGGTGGCCGAGAAGTGACCGAACTTCTGCTCGTCCTCCGCCTCGCGGATCCGCTGGAAGATCACCTGGCGGGCGGTCGCGGCGGCGATGCGGCCGAAGTCCTCCGGCGTGTCGTCGAAGTAGCCGATGATCTCGTCGTCGTCATTGAATTCGGGGGCCAGCACGGCGGCCTTGCCCGTCTTCCGGTTGATCTCGACCTTCACGCCGCGCAGTGCGTTGGGGGTTTTGCTGTACGCGTTGAGGAGCGCGTCCTCGAGCGTCTTGAGCAGATACTCGCGATCGATCCCACGCTCGCGCTCAATGAGTGTCAGTGAAGCCAGATCGACATCCATGTCAGTTCTCCTCATCCTCTTCGCCGTCCACCGGGCGGTTCATTTCCACCTGGACGACTGCCTTGTTGATGTCAGTGAGAGCCACCGTGCGCTCGGAGCCGTCGACGTCGAGCGTGACGCCCTGCTCATCGGCGCCGACGATACGGCCGACGATCTCGCCGTCGGCCAGCCACAACTGCACCAGGCGCCCGGTGTTGCGGCGGAAGTGTTTGGCCTCCGTCAGCGGCTTGCTCACGCCGCGCGAAGACACCTCGAGGGTGAACGGGTGGTCCCCCACCACCGGGCTCTCGTCCAGCGCGTCCGAGATGGCGCGCGACGCGGAGGCGATGTCGTCGAGGAGCGGGCCGCGACCCTGGGGGCCTTCGCCATCGACCGTGAGCCGGAGCACGGAGCGCTTGCCCATACGGGTGACATCGAGGCTGTCGAGCTCCAACCCGTGCTGCACGAGGATTGGCTCGATGACAGCCACCAACTTGGCTTCTTGCATGTGGGTGCTCCGTATCCGGTTGTACGCCTGATTGTGAGGCCCCAGCATACCCACGCACTACGCTGGCCGCATGTCCGTCTCCCGTCGCTCCGCGCTCGCGCTGCTCACCCTCGGAATGACGGGATGCACCACGAGCCCGGTCATCCTCGGTGGGCCGGACACCCGGACCGCCCCGCCGCCCGAGCCGTCGCCTGAGCCGACGCGCTCCCCGGAGGCCACCCTGGCCCACCAGTCGGTGGCGGATCTGCGCGCACTCGTCGCGGCACGGGTCGACTCCCCGCACTGGGAGGCCCAGCCCTGGGCCGTCGCCGCGTTGGCGCAGTGCGACGCCCACGTGGCCCGCCTCGCTGTGCCGGACCCGCTGTCGGACATCGACCAGGAGCCCTTCGAGGTGACTGCTGCGCCCGTCACTGCCCCGAGCGACCCCGGGGTCGCGACCAACCGGCTCGAGGCCGCCGTCTCCCGTGCCGGGGACGCGCTCGAGGACATGGCAGCCCGGGCCGGGGACGGGGACCTCAGGTTGTGTTACGCCTCGATGGCCACCGCGGTGCTCGGCCTGCGCAACCAGGCGGTCGCGCCGGTGGAGGGCGAGGCAGCTGCGCGGCGTCTGCAGACGACCACCGTCGAGGCGTCACTGCCCATCCTGTTGGGCCATGTGTGGGCGCTGATCTACGGGCTGGGTGTGGGCCTGGGCAGGATCAGCCAGGACAATGCCCTCCACGCCACGGGGCTGGTCCGCCTCAACCGGGCACGCGAACTGCGCAACACCCTGCGCGACAGGCTCGGCACCGAAGCCCCGGAACAACCGGCGGCGTTCGACCTGCCCACGACGATGGACAGCCTCGAGACCATCCGCGCCGGCTGGGGGTTGCTGGAGACGCAGGTCCTGAACGGATTCGCGCGCCTGGTCGCGGCGGATCCCGATCCGCAGTGGCGCGACGGCATGCGCGGTCAGGTGGCGCCGGTGCAGGAAACCGGCACGGCGCTCACCTGGTGGCCGGGATGGTTGGCCTAGAGGAGGGCCACCACCTCGTCGACGATGTCAGCGACGGGAATCTCGCGCTTGTCGCCGGTGGCGCGGATGCGCAGCTCGACGACCCCGTTGGCCAGACCGCGGCCGACGACCACGATGATGGGCATCCCCAGGATCTCCGCATCTGCAAACTTCACGCCGGGGCTGGCCTTGCGGTCGTCGAAGAGCACGTCGACCCGCTTGCCGTCGAGCACCTCTGCGATGCGCTCCGCCTCCGCGAAGACCCCCGCGTCCTTGCCTGTGGCGATCACGTGCACCTGGAACGGCGCCAGGCTCAACGGCCAGCTGAGGCCCTTGTCGTCGCTGGTGGCTTCCGCGACGGCGGCCACCGCGCGGGACACGCCCACGCCGTAGGAGCCCATGGTGACGGTGACGAGCTTGCCGTTCTGGTCCAGCACCTTGAGGCCGAGGGCCTCCGCGTACTTGCGGCCGAGCTGGAAGATGTGGCCCATCTCGATGCCACGGGCCAGCGTCAGCGGGCCGGAGCCGTCAGGCGCCGGGTCACCCTCGCGGACGTCACCGACGTCGAGGATGCCGTCCGCGGTGAAGTCACGCCCGGCCGTGACACCGGTGAGGTGCTGGTCCTTGACGTTGGCGCCCGTGACCCAGTGCGTGCCGGTGACGACCCGCGGGTCCACGAGGTACTCGATCTTGGTGGAGGACTCCTTGCCCAGGAACCGTCCCCCGTCGATGGACACCGGCGACATGAACCCGACGACGAGCTCCGGGTAGTTCTTGAAGTCGTCCTCGGTGAAGGGTTCCGCAGCCGCGGGCTCCAGCGCAGCCTCGAGACGCTTGGCGTCCACCTCGCGGTCGCCCGGGAGGCCCACCGCCAGGGGCCGCTTCTTCCCGTCGGGGTCCGTGACCATGAACAGCACGTTCTTGAGCGTGTCGGCGCCCGTCCAGGTGCGCTCCGGAAGGTCACGGTTGAGCAGTTCGACGACAGCGTTGATGCTGCCGGCGCCAGGCGTATCGAAGACGGCCATGGCGGGCGCGTCGGAGACGGGCAGCTCCGCGGGGGGCGCGACGCGTACGGCCTCGACGTTGGCGGCGTAACCTCCGGGCGAGCGCACGAAGGTGTCCTCACCGTTGGCGGCCACGGCCAGGAACTCCTCCGAGCGGGAGCCGCCCATGGCGCCGGCCATGGCCGACACGATCACGAACTCGAGGCCGAGCCGCTCGAAGATGCGCTGGTACGCCTGGCGGTGCAGTTGGTAGCTGGCCTCCAGCCCCTCGTCGTCCACGTCGAAGGAATAGGAGTCCTTCATGATGAACTCGCGACCGCGCAGCAGGCCGGCACGGGGCCGTGCCTCGTCGCGGTACTTGGTCTGGATCTGGTAGAGCGAGAGCGGCAGGTCCTTGTACGAGTTGTACAGGTCCTTGACCAGCAGCGTGAACATCTCCTCGTGCGTGGGGCCGAGCAGCATGTCGGTGCCCTTGCGGTCCTGGAGGCGGAACAGGTTGTCGCCGTAGTCCGTCCAGCGGCCCGTCGACTCGTACGGTTCACGCGGCAGCAGCGCCGGGAAGTGCACCTCCTGCGCGCCGATGGCGTTCATCTCCTCGCGGATGATGGCCTCCACCTTGCCCAACACCTTCAAGCCCAGCGGCAGCCAGGAGTAGATGCCGGGTGCCGCTCGACGGATGTACCCGGCGCGGACCAGCCACCGGTGGCTGGGCACCTCCGCGTCAGCCGGGTCCTCACGGAGGGTGCGAACGAACAGGGAGGAGAGCTTTGAAATCACGGGCCGAGTCTACCCATCAGGACAGACATCGGATTTCAGCCCCCCAATGACTCCCGGAACGGGCACGATGGGCGCGTGAGCACCCCCTCGGCCGGGCAGCCCCGGAGCACCGTCACCCGCCTCGTCGTGGGCAGCGCCCTGATGCTCTTCATGGAACTGGCGCTGATCCGCTGGCTCGGCTCCAACGTCGTGCACCTCTCGTACTTCTCCAACTTCGTGCTGCTGGGCTCCTTCCTGGGCATCGGCGCCGGCTTCCTGATCGCCCGCAAGCGCTGGTCAATCGTGCCGTGGACGCCTGTGTTGCTGGCGCTGCTCGTGTTCTTCGTGTGGGCCTTCCCTGTGACCATCGACCGCACCGGCGACGCCATCATCTACTTCACCTCGCTGTCTGCCCAGGGTCCTCCGGCGTGGCTGGCGCTGCCGGTGATCTTCCTCTTCGTCGCCGCAATCCTCGCCGGACCGGGCGAGGTGGTGGGCCGGTGCTTCGCCGAGTTGGAGAACCTCAACGCCTACCGGTGGGACCTCATCGGGTCCCTCATCGGCATCTCGCTGTTCACCCTGCTGTCGTTCCTGAGGGCGCCGTCGGTCGTGTGGGGTGTGCTTGTCGTGGCGGCCCTGATCTGGTTGGCCTGGGGCCGCCACCGCCTGGTGTCGATCGCGGCGGGCGTGGTCATCGTCGGTTCCCTGCTCGCCGAGACCGTCACGCCAGGGGTGACCTGGTCCCCCTACTACAAGGTGACCCAGCGCGACATCGGTCGCTCCTCCGACGGCAACGCGCTCCACCTCATCACGGTCAACGGCATCCCCCACCAGGTCATGGGTTCGGCCGAGTACAAGCTCAACGAGGCCGAGCGGTTGTACCGCACCCCGTACGAGCGCATGGTGGCGGACAAGCCCGGCCGGGTCCTGATCGTGGGCGCCGGCTCCGGCTCCGACGTGGCGATCGCGCTGAAGCAGGGGGCCGAGCACGTCGTCGCCGTCGACATCGACCCACGGATCATGGAGATCGGGGCCGAACTCAACCCGGACCGCCCGTACTCCGACGAACGGGTCCGCCGCATCGTCAACGACGGCCGGGCCTTCCTGGAGACCACCTCCGAGAAGT
This sequence comes from Tessaracoccus sp. MC1756, assembly GCF_014164735.1. Taxonomy (NCBI): domain Bacteria; kingdom Bacillati; phylum Actinomycetota; class Actinomycetes; order Propionibacteriales; family Propionibacteriaceae; genus Tessaracoccus; species Tessaracoccus sp. MC1756. The sequence continues at coordinate 202,454 of NZ_JACJFZ010000003.1, forward strand.
ACGACCTGATCCTCTTCGCCCTGCCGGACAGCCTCGCGCTCGTCAGCGGCGCCTCACAGATCCGCCTGGAATCCTTTCTCTTCACCGAGGAGGCGCTCGCCTCAGCCAGGGATCGGCTCACCGACGACGGGGTCTTCTCGATGTACAACTACTACCGCGAGGACTGGCTGATCGACCGCCTCGGCGGCATCGCCCAGGAGGCGTTCGGGCATGCCCCGTGCGTCGACCTCCTGGGTGGCGGGCAGGCCGTGGTGACCATCGCGAAGAACCCCGATGCGCAGGTCTGCGGCACCGACAACCACGTGCTGGCCGCAGACCGGATCGCGCCACCCACGGACAACGCACCGTTCCTCTATTACCGGGGCGACGGTATCCCTGCGACGTACCTGTGGGTGCTGGCCGGCATTCTGCTGGCCTCCGCGGTCACCGTCCGCGCCCTGGGTGGGCCGTTGCGGCACATGCGTCCCTATGCGGACCTCTTCTTCATGGGCGTGGCGTTCATGCTCCTGGAGACCAAGTACATCGCTTCGTTCGCGCTGTTGTTCGGCACCACCTGGCTGGTCAACGCGCTGGTGTTCGGCGGTGTGCTGCTCGTCGTGCTGCTCGCCGTAGAGACCACTCGACGGATGCGCACCCCTCCCCTCACCTGGCTCTTCGCGGGGATCGGGTTCGCCATCGCGCTCGCCTATGTGGTGAAGCCGGAATGGCTGTTGGGCCTGCCCTACGTGCCGCGGTTGATCGTGGCCATCGCGCTGGCCTTTGTACCGATCTTCCTGGCCAACGTCGCCTTCGCCAAGCGGTTCGCGGCGGCGGACAACGGCCGTGCGGCGTTCGGGCTGAACCTGCTGGGTGCCCTCGTGGGCGGCTGCCTGGAGTACGCCGCGCTGCTGACCGGGTACAGCAACCTGCTGATCCTGGTCCTCCTCATCTACCTGGTGGCGTTCGCGCTGGCCCCGAGACGGGACGGGCGGATCGTGGCTCAGTAGTGCACCGTCGCCAGCGCCCCCACCTCGACGAAGCCGAGGTGTTCGTAGCTTCGGATGGCGGCGGCGTTGAAGTCGTTGACGTACAGGCTGATCAGCGGGTACTGGTCCATGATCAAGTGGCACATACCGGCCAGTGCCGGCACGCTGATCCCCCTGCCGCGCAGGTGCGGAGCCACCCATACCCCCTGGAGCTGCGCCTGCCCGGCGAGCTTCGGGCCGAGGTCCGCCTTGAAGATCACCGCGCCCTTGTCGTCGACGATCCCGTAGGCGTCACCCTGCCGGAGGCGGTCGCGCACGAAGCCCTCGTAACCGCCGCCGTACTTGAACGGCGAGCTCCCGATCTCGCCGGTGTACATGTGTACCGAGGCCTCGAGATAGCTCGGGTAGTCGTCGAGGGTCAGTCTGCGCACCCGCCTGTCCGGCGGAACCTCGGGCAGGTGGTCCAGCACCATCAGGGGCTGCCGCTTCCGCACGTTGGAGACGCCGCCCCACGCACCGCGGTACCGCTCCGCCAGGCCCACGAACAGGCCCAGCACCGAAATGGCGGGACCGAGGATCGAGGTGCAGCGCCGGATGGGCCCGAGTTTCTCGACGTAGACGGGCAACGCCTCGGGGTCGAAGCCCGCGATGAAGAGCGTGCCGCCGTCGAGCAGGACGGAGGTGAGAACGCCGTCGCGTTCGTAGCCGTAGACGGCGCCGAGCCGACGCCGGTCCAAGCCGTAGGTGGCCACCCGGGAACTCAGGAAGAGGTTCTCCACCGGGCTCTTGGCCAGGAATTGGGCGACCCGTTCGCGGTCACCCGCACCCATCGTCGTCAGCCCTGAAGTCATGGGCGAAACTCTAGGGCCAACCTGGCCCGGAAAGACGCCCGGTCAGGAAACAGAGATCTCAGGGGAACCGACTTCACCCATCTCTGCGGCGAGGCGGCGCGCCTCGAACAGGAGCGTCTCCACGATCTCCTCCTCGGGCACGGTCTTGATGACCTCGCCCTTGACGAAGATCTGGCCCTTTCCGTTGCCGGAGGCGACACCGAGGTCTGCTTCGCGGGCCTCACCGGGGCCGTTGACGATGCAACCCATGACGGCCACACGTAGCGGCGCCTGCATGCCCTCGAGGCCCTTGGTGACCTGCTCGGCCAACGTGTAGACGTCAACCTGCGCGCGCCCACAGGAAGGGCACGAGACGATGTCCAGCTTCCGGGGGCGTAGGTTCAGCGACTCCAGGATCTTGAGACCCACCTTGACCTCTTCGGCAGGCGGCGCGGAGAGGGACACGCGGATGGTGTCGCCGATGCCCTGGCTCAGCAGCGCGCCGAAGGCGACGGAGCTCTTGATGGTGCCTTGGAACGCAGGACCGGCCTCGGTGACGCCGAGGTGCAGCGGGTACTGGCACTTCTGGGAGAGCATCTCGTAGGCGCGCACCATCACGACGGGGTCGTTGTGCTTGACGGAGATCTTGAAGTCGTAGAACCCCACTTCCTCGAACAGCGAAGCCTCCCACAGGGCGGATTCCACGAGGGCCTCCGCAGTGGGGGCGCCGTACTTCTGCAGCAGGCGCTTGTCGAGGGAGCCGGCGTTGACGCCGATGCGCAGGCTCACGCCCGCGTCGGAGGCCGCCTTGGCGATCTCGGCCACCTTGTCGTCGAACTGCTTGATGTTTCCGGGGTTCACGCGCACGGCCGCACAGCCGGCGTCGATGGCCGCGAACACGTACCGCGGCTGGAAGTGGATGTCGGCGATCACGGGGATCTGCGACTTCATGGCGATGATGGGCAGCGCCTCCGCGTCGTCCTGGCTCGGGACGGCGACGCGCACGATGTCGCAACCGGTGGCGGTCAATTCCGCGATCTGCTGAAGGGTGGCATTGATGTCGGTGGTCTTGGTGGTGGTCATCGACTGTACGCTGATCGGCGCGTCGCCGCCGACCTCAACCTTCCCGACCCGGATCTTCCGGGTGGGGCGGCGGGGGGCGAGCACCGGCGCCGGCGCTGGGGGCATACCAAGGTTCACGGACATGTGCGACAGCCTACTCTGCTGGTCAGAAAAGTCGGATCGGGGAAATGAGGTCTGCGGCGATCAGCACGAGGCCGCCGAGCAGGAGAAATGCTCCTACAGCGTAGGTGACGGGTAGCCCCTTGGCGGTGTCGACGGGCCCCGGTTCTGGCCGTCCGCGGAGCCGCGCGAACTGGCGACGTAGCCACTCCCAGACGGCGCCGGCGACGTGCCCGCCGTCGAGCGGCAGCAGCGGCACCAGGTTGAGGAGTGCAACGAACAGGTTCACCGCACCGAGCAACGAGAGATACGACGCCACCTTGTCAGCGGTGCCGAGCTGGTCTGTGGTGGTGATCTCCCCCGCCACCCTGGAAGCCCCCAGGATGGAGATCGGGGAGTTGACGTCGCGCGGTTGGCCGGTCACCAGGTCCGCGGCGACGTTCCAGATCCGGGCCGGGAAACTCATCAGGGCGACGGTGGACTGCTTCGTCATGTCCCACATCTGGGCGGCGGTGGTCAGGGGCCCGGCTTTGGTGAGTTCCTGGTTGGGCGACACCCCGAAGAACCCTGCCTCGACGAACTTGGTCGGGTCCAGCCGGTCCGGCACATGATTGAGCACGGTGTTCACCGTGGGCAGGGTCACCTCGGCGCCGTCGCGCTCGACGACGACTGTGGCCGGCCCGTCCCGGTTCGTGCGCACCAGGTCGCCCATCTGATCCCAGCCGGTGAGGGCGACGCCGTTGAAGGAGACAAGGGTGTCGCCCACCTGCACGCCTGCTTCGACGGCGGGAGTGGGCGGGTCGTCGGCCGTGCAGGTGCGATCCTCGCGCTCAGCGGAGACCACGCACTGCCACATCTGACCGACGGTGAGCGTGGGCTGATAGGTGCCGTGGAACACGTTGATGCCGAGGAAGATGAGGAACGCCAGCAGCACGTTCATCGCCGGCCCGCTCAGCATCACGATGACCTTCTGCCAGGTCTTCTTCTGGTAGAACAACGAGCCGTCGTCCTCAGGCCGGATCGAGTCCCATTCGAAGGACCGCGCCTGGTCCGCGACCCGCGTCAGCCACGTCTGTTTCGCACCCTGCCTCTTCGGCGGGTACATGCCGACGAGCCGTACGTAGCCGCCCAGCGGGAAGGCCTTGACGCCGTATTCCGTTTCGCCCCGGCGCACCGACCAGAGCGTCTTGCCGAAACCGACGAAGTACTGCGTGACCTTGACGCCGAACAGCTTGGCGGGCACCAGGTGGCCCACCTCGTGCAGCGCGATCGACACCATGATCAGCGCGAAGAACAGCACCGCGAACAGCACGGTGAGCAGCACCGTCATGCGGCCGCCCCTGCGAGGATCCCGGCGCGCGTCCTGCCCCACTGGTCTGCGGCGATGACGCCGTCCAGGGTGAGGTCGCCGTCGGCGACGTGACCGTCCGCCAGGTGCTCGTCCAGGCACTCCCCCACGATCCGGGTGATGTCCAGGAAGCCGATCCGTCCGTCCCAGAACGCTTCGACGCAGGCCTCGTTGGCGGCGTTGTAGACGGCCGGTGCGGTGCCGGCCGCCCGGCCCGCACGGCGGGCGAGTTGGACCGCAGGGAAGGTGTCGTCGTCGAGGGGTTCGAACGTCCAGGTGGCCGCCGTCGTCCAGTCACACGAGCGGGCCGCGCCTTCGAGGCGCCCGGGCCAGGTCAGGGCGATGCCGATGGGCAGCCGCATGTCCGGCGGTGAGGCCTGGGCGATGGTGGACCCGTCGTGGAACTCCACCATCGAATGCACGATGGACTGGGGGTGCACGGTCACGGTGATGTCGTCGTAGTCGACGCCGTAGAGCAGCGCGGCCTCGATCAGTTCCAGCCCCTTGTTGACCAGGGTGGCCGAGTTGATGGTGATGACACGGCCCATGTCCCAGGTGGGGTGCGCCATGGCCTCCTGCGGCGTGACCGCCGCGAGTTCGTCGCGTGAACGGCCGCGGAACGGGCCGCCCGAGGCGGTGAGGATGAGCCTGCGCACCTCGTCGGCGCGGCCCGAGCGCAGGGCCTGCGCGAAGGCGGAATGCTCAGAGTCGACGGGCACGATCTGGCCGGGCTTCGCGGCCTCGGTGACCAAACGGCCGCCGATGACCAGCGACTCCTTGTTGGCGAGCGCCAGGGTGCTGCCCGCGGCCAGCGCCGCGAGAGTGGGCTCCAGTCCCGCAGCACCGGTGATGGCGTTGAGCACCACGTCCGCGCCCACCGCGGCGAGTTGGGCGGAAGCCTTGGGGCCGAGGAGAAGTTTCGGGAGCTGGTACTCGCCCTGGGCCCAGCCGCGTTCATTGGCGGCGTCGTACAACGCCCGCTGGAGGTCCCGCGCGGCGCTCGCCTTCGCGAGGGCGACGGTTTCCGGCTCGAACTCGATGATCTGGCGGGCCAGCAGTTCGATGTTGCCACCGGAGGCCGACAGACCCACGACCCTGAACTGCTCCCGCCTGGAAGCGATCACGTCAAGGGTCTGGGTACCGATCGAGCCGGTGCTGCCGAGGAGAACGATGCTGCGCACCCCCTGAGTATCCCACTGTCCACAACAGGGGCGGCCACATAGGATCGGCACCATGTCTCAGGCCTCTGTCCCCCCGCCCGGCACCCCGGTCCCGTTCGCCATCACGAAGTGGGCCGCCGTGAACAAGCGGCGCGTCGAAGAACTGGTGTGGCGCAACGAGGTGGGCGGCATCACGGCCCGCCTCGTTGCCGACGACGTCAAGCCGTTGTACGCCAAGTGGAGCCCACACGACCTCGAGCCCGAGGCGGAGCGCCTCAGTTGGCTGTCGAGCCGCTTCCCCAGCCCACGCATGGCTGACTACGAGGAACTCGACGACGGCTGGCTGATCGTCACAGTCGGTCTCCCTGGTCGTCCCGCCGTCGAGTGGCAGGACCGGCCGGACGTCGCGGCCCGGGGTCTGGCCCTGGCCTTGGCGCAACTGCATTCGCTCGACGCGACGGACACCCTCTTCGATGCGCCGGAGTGGGTGGGCAATCAACCCGACGTCCACGACCTGTCGATCGTGCACGGAGACGCCTGCGTGCCCAACCTCCTGCTCGCGGACGACGGTGGCCTCGTCGGGATGGTCGACGTGGGCCACCTCGGGGTCGCCGACCGCTGGGCGGACCTGGCGGTCGCTTCCTGGTCCCTCGAACACAACTTCGGCCCTGGTGCCGACGAGGAGTTCTGGGCCGCCTACGGCGAAGCGCCGGACCCTGACCGGATCCGGCGCTATCGCGACCTGTACTTCGCCTCCTCGTCGTAGCCCGGCCGGCGGCCGGCTACGCCGCGTGGCCGCTGATCAGACCAGCCCGAAGGCCTGCATCGCCGAGGCGACCTTCTCGAAGCCGGCGATGTTGGCGCCGACCACGTAGTCACCCGGGGCGTCGTAGGAGTCTGCCGTCTCAGCGCAGATCTCGTGGATCTGGCGCATGATGTTGGTGAGGCGCTCCTCGGTGTACTCGAACGTCCACGAGTCACGCGACGCGTTCTGCTGCATCTCCAGCGCGGAGGTGGCCACACCGCCGGCGTTGGCCGCCTTGCCTGGGGCGTAGAGCACGCCGGCTCCCTGCAGAGCATGGATGGCATCAGGGGTGGTGGGCATGTTGGCGCCCTCGGCCACGACCTTGACACCGTTCTTGATCAGGGTTGCGGCCTGCTCGAGGTTGAGCTCGTTCTGCGTGGCGCAGGGCAGCGCGACGTCCACTGGGACGTCCCAGATGCAGCCGCCGGCGTTGCCGAGCTTCGCGGAGGGACGACGGTCGACGTAGTCGCTGACGCGGCCGCGTTCGATCTCCTTGATCTGCTTGAGTAGGTCCAGGTCCACGCCTGCCTCGTCGACGACGAAGCCGGTGGAATCCGAGAAGCCGATGACGGTCGCACCCAGCTGGGCGGCCTTCTCCGCGGCGTAGATGGCCACGTTGCCGGAGCCGGAGACGACGACGCGCTTGCCGTCGAAGCTCTCGCCCCTGGTCTTGAGCATCTCATCGGCGAACACGACGGTGCCGTAGCCGGTCGCCTCGGTGCGGACGAGCGAACCGCCCCAACCGATGCCCTTGCCGGTCAGCACGCCGGACTCATAGCGGTTGGTGATGCGCTTGTACTGGCCGAACATGAAGCCGATCTCCCGGCCGCCGACGCCGATGTCGCCCGCGGGCACATCGGTGTACTCACCGAGGTGGCGGTAGAGCTCGGTCATGAAGGACTGGCAGAAGCGCATGACCTCGCCCTCGGACTTGCCGCGGGGGTCGAAGTCGGAACCGCCCTTGCCGCCACCGATGGGTAGACCGGTCAGGGAGTTCTTGAAGATCTGCTCGAAGCCCAGGAACTTGATGACGCCGAGGTAGACGCTGGGGTGGAACCGCAGGCCGCCCTTGTAGGGGCCGAGCGCGGAGTTGAACTCGACGCGGAAGCCACGGTTGACCTGCACGTCGCCCTTGTCGTCCTGCCACGGCACGCGGAAGATGATCTGGCGTTCGGGCTCACAGATGCGCTCCAGCATCTTGGACTCGAGGTACTCAGGGTGCCGCTTGATCACGGGCTCCAAGGACTCGAAGACCTCGCGCACAGCCTGGTGGAACTCGGCCTCACCAGGGTTGCGTGCTACGACGCTCTGGAAGACAGCCTCCAGCTTGGGTTCCATCGGTTCTCCTTTTGCCTGTTGGGACACTGGCGCGTCGATCTTACGACCAAGCGGCGCACGATTATTCATAGGGTCACCTGACGATCATCAGGGCCGGGCGCAACTATGCTTGGTCGACGCTCGCAGCGAGCTGGCCGCAGGCGCCGTCGATCTCCTGGCCGCGGGTGTCGCGCAGCGTGACGGGCACGCCACGGCGTTCCAGGGTTTCGATGAACGCCTTCTCGTCGGCTTTGCGCGACGCGGTCCACTTCGAGCCCGGGGTGGGGTTCAGCGGGATGAGGTTGACGTGCACCCAGCCCCAGTCGCCGCGCTTCTTGAGCACCGTGGCCAGCAGTTCGGCGCGTGCCACCTGGTCGTTGATGTCGCGCATCATGGCGTACTCGATGGAGACCCGGCGCTTCGTGGCATGGGCGTACTCCCATGCCGCGTCGACGACCTCGTCCACCTTCCAGCGCGTGTTGATCGGGACGATCTCATCGCGCAGTTCGTCGTCGGGGGCGTGGAGGGAGACGGCCAGGGTGAGCGGCAGTCCCTCCTCGGTGAGCTTCTGAATGGCCGGCACCAGCCCGACGGTGGACACGGTGATGCCACGCGCGCTCATGCCGAACCCGTTGGGCCCGGGCTCGAGGAACGTGCGGATGGAGCCCATCACGGCCTTGTAGTTGGCCATGGGCTCGCCCATCCCCATGAACACGATGTTGTTGAGGCGGCCGGTGGCACCAGGCACCAGACCGGCGGCCAACTGCTGATCCGCAGCCATCACCTGCGCGGTGATCTCGGCCTGCGAGAGGTTGCGCTTGAGGCCCCCTTGCCCCGTCGCACAGAACGGGCATGCCATGCCGCAACCCGCCTGCGACGAGATGCAGAGCGTGGTGCGGTGCGGGTAGCGCATCAGCACGGATTCCAGCAGGGAGCCGTCATGCAGCCGCCAGAGCGTCTTGACGGTGGTGCCGTCGTCGGTGCTTCGCCGGGTCATCTCCGTCAGGAGCTTCGGGAACAGCTGCTCCCCCAGTTCCTGGCGGATGTCCGCCGGGATGTCGGAGAACTGGTTGACGTCGTCCTCGAGGCGGTCGAACACGTGCCGGGAGATCTGGTCTGCGCGGAACTTGGGTAGGCCGAGTTTCCTGGTGGCCTCGACGCGCTCCTCGATGGAGAGGTCGAACCAGTGTGTGGGCGGCTTGCCCCGCCGTGGGGCTTCGAACACGAGCGGCAGGGTCTTGACAGTCATGACGCCTTCAGGGGTAGGTGGGAGGGCGCTCAGGCGCCCAGGGCGAGGTGCAGGACGAGCCAGCCGACGGGCACGGCAACGAGCATGGAATCGAGACGATCCATGATGCCACCGTGACCGGGGAGGAAGTTGGACATGTCCTTGATGCCGGCGTCGCGCTTGATCAGCGACTCGACGAGGTCGCCCACGGTGCCCGCCATGCTGATGAGGGCCCCGAGGATGACGCCGACCCACCAGGGCGAACCCAGCAGGAAGACGCTGCAGACGGCGCCGATCCCCGCGGCGAATAGCACTCCGCCGCCGGTACCCTCCCAGGTTTTGCTCGGGCTGATCGACGGCGCCATCTTGTGCCGGCCGAAGAGAACCCCCGTGGCGTAGGCGCCGGTATCCGACGCGACCACAGCAGCGATCACACTCAACATCCGGAGGTTGCCGCTGGAGGCCCCCATCACCAGCGGGACGAACACGCCCAGCAGCGGGATGTAGGCGATCAACAGGGCGCTGGCCGCGATGTCGCGGATGAAGCCCTCGGGACCGCGCACCATCCGCCCGACCAACGAGGCGATCATCATGGCGCCCAGACAGATCACCACGAAGGTGGTGGGTTCGATGTTCAGGTCCTCAACGGAGACGAGGTAGCCGCCCGCGACGCTCAGCACGGTGCCGATGGCCACGGGGAGCCAGACAGCCCTCATCCCCTTGCGCAGCAGCGCCCGGTGCACCTCCACGACCCCCAACCCCAGCGCCGCAGTGGCGATGGCGATGAAGAGCCAGGGAACCCAGATGAGCCCGACCGCGACGCCTGCAAACAGGGCCACGCCGACGGCGATGGCGGCCGGGAGATCCCGGCCCGCCCTCGACTGTTTCTTCGGCTGGGCCTCGGTTGCCATCAGACCTCGAGAAGCTCGGCTTCCTTGTTCTTGAGGATCTCGTCGATGCTCTCCACGAACTTCTTCGTGGTGCTGTCGAGGGCCTTCTCGGCGCGCGACAGGTCGTCCTCGCCGATCTCGCCGTCCTTCTCGAGCTTCTTCAGGGAGTCGATGGCGTGACGGCGGAGGTTGCGCACCGCGATGCGGGCCTCCTCAGCCTTGTGCTTGGCCAGCTTGATGTACTCCTTGCGGCGATCCTCGGTGAGGTGCGGCATGACCACGCGGACGGCATTACCGTCGTTGCTGGGGTTGACGCCCAGGTCTGCGTCGCGGATGGCCTTCTCGATGGCGCCGAGGGCGCTGCGGTCGAACGGCGCGATCAGCATCGAGCGGGGATCAGGCGAGGTGAAGGTGGCAAGCTGCTGGAGCGGCGTGGGTGCGCCGTAGTAATCGGCCAGGAGCTTGTTGAACATGGCGGGGTGCGCGCGACCGGTGCGGATGGTCGAGAGGTCTTCGCGTGCGAAGTCCACCGCCTGCTGCATCTTGGTTGAGGCCTCTTGCTGAATCTCGGCGATCATGGTCTTGCTCCTTTGCTGGGGGTGGTGGTTAGCGCGAAACCAGGGTGCCGATGTGCTCACCGGCAACGGCGCGGGCGATGTTGCCCTTGGTGGACAGGTTGAAGAACACCATGTCGAGCCCGTTGTCGCGGGCCAGCGAGATGGCGGTGGCGTCCGCCACCTTGAGGTTCTTGGTCAGGAAGTCGTTGTAGCTGAGGCTCTCGAACTTCGTCGCGTCCGGGTTCGTCTTGGGGTCGGAGTCGTAGACGCCGTCGACGCCCTGCTTGCCCATGAGCAGCACCTCGGCGCCGATCTCCAGGGCCCGCTGGGCAGCGACCGTGTCGGTGGAGAAGTACGGCATGCCGGAGCCTGCACCGAAAATGACCAGCCGGCCCTTCTCGAGGTGACGCTCCGCGCGGCGGGGGATGTAGGGCTCTGCCACCTGGGCCATGCTGATGGCGGACTGGACGCGGGTCTCGATGCCGGCCTTCTCGCAGAAGTCCTGCAGGGCGATCGAGTTCATCACCGTGCCGAGCATGCCCATGTAATCCGCCCGGTCGCGCGCCATGCCGTGTTGCGACAATTCGGCACCGCGGAAGTAGTTGCCGCCCCCGACGACCACAGCCACCTGCGTGCCTGAGCGGACCACGTCGGCGATCTCGCGGGCGATGTCCGCAACCACAGTCACGTCGACGCCGAGTTTGCCTCCGCCGAAAACCTCACCGGACAGCTTCAGCAGTACTCGCGAATATCCCACTTGTTTCTCCTGGTGTGTTGGGGCGTCCACATGCGACGTGCGCCGCGACCACTGGGGTCGCGGCGCACGTAACTCTACTTCACTGAGCTGAGGCTCGCGTGATCAGGCACCCACAGCGAAGCGCGCGAAGCGCACGACCTGGGTGTTGCCCTCCTGCAGTGCGGCGCCCACAGACTTCTTGTCCTCCCAGACCGCGGCCTGGTCGACGAGCACGACGTCCTTGAAGAAGCCGGTGACTCGGCCTTCGACGATCTTGGCCATGGCGCCCTCGGGCTTGCCCTCTTCGCGGGCGGTGGCCTCGGCGATGCGACGCTCGTTTTCGACCAGGTCCGCCGGGACCTCGTCGCGGGTGGCCCAACGGGGCGACATCGCGGCGATCTGCAGCGCAGCCTGGTGGGCCAGCGTCTTGTCACCGGTGTACTCGACGAGCACGCCGACCTGCGGGGGCAGGTCAGCAGCGCGACGGTGCAGGTACACGTGGCTGTCGCCGGAGAACTGCGCGACGTCGGCCACGGAGATGTTCTCGCCGATCTTGGCGCCGAGCTCCTGGACGGCGTCCGCGACCTTGGCCCCGGAAGCGAGTTCGGCCGCGTTGGCGGCCTCCACGTCGGTGGCACCCGACTTGATGACGGCGTCGAGGATCTGGTCCGCCAGGTCGACGAATTCGGCGTTCTTGGCGACGAAGTCGGTCTCGGCGGCGAACTGGATCAGGGCGCCGTCGCGGCCGGCGACGATACCGTTGGTCGCTTCGCGGTCCGCGCGCTTGGCCTGCTTGGCCAAGCCGTGGATGCGCAGTCCCTCAACGGCCTTGTCGAAGTCACCGTCAGCTTCGGTGAGGGCCCTCTTCGCGTCCATCATGCCCGCGCCGGTGGCGTCGCGGAGCTTCTTCACATCAGCGGCAGTGATTGCCATGTGTGGGGTATCCCGTCTACTTGATCGATTGGGTCAGTTGGCGTCGGTGGTGTCGGCCTCAGCGGCCTCTTCAGCGGCAGGAGCCTCGGCGGCAGCCTCTTCAGCGGCAGGAGCCTCGACGGCAGCCTCTTCAGCGGCAGGAGCCTCGACGGCAGCCTCCTCAGCGACAGGAGCCTCGACGGCAGCCTCCTCAGCGACAGGAGCCTCGACGGCAGCCTCTTCAGCAGCGGGGGCCTCAGCCTTCTCGGCGCCCAGGAGTTCGCGCTCCCAGTCGGGCATCGGCTCGGCGGGGGTCTCCTCGCCGGAGCGGCTGGAGGAGCGCTCGATGAGGCCGTCGGCGACGGCGTCGGCGATGATGCGGGTCAGGAGGGCGACGGAACGGATGGCGTCGTCGTTGCCCGGCACCGCGAAGTCGACCATGTCGGGATCGCAGTTGGTGTCCAGGATGCCGACGATCGGGATGTTCAGCTTGCGGGCCTCGTCAACGGCGAGGTGTTCCTTGTTGGTGTCGACGATCCAGACGGCCTGCGGGGTGCGCACCATGTCACGGATGCCGCCGAGGGTCTTGTCGAGCTTGGTGCGCTCGCGGTCCAGCTGCAGCAGTTCCTTCTTGGTGAGGCCCGAGCCGACGGTGTCGGTCAGGTCCATGCCCTCGAGCTCCTTGAGGCGCTGGATGCGCTTCGAGACGGTGCCGAAGTTGGTGAGCATGCCGCCGAGCCAGCGCTGGTTCACGAAGGGCATCCCGACGCGGGTGGCCTGGTCGGCGATGGCCTCCTGGGCCTGCTTCTTGGTGCCGACGAAGAGCACCTGGCCGCCGCGCGCGACGGTGGACTTGATGAAGGCGTATGCCTTGTCGATGTAGCTCAGCGAGAGCTGCAGGTCGATGATGTAGATGCCGTTGCGCTCGGTGAAGATGAAGCGCTTCATCTTGGGGTTCCAACGACGGGTCTGGTGACCGAAGTGAACGCCGGACTCGAGCAACTGGCGGGTGGTGACGACTGCCATGGTCGTGCCTTCCTGTGGTGCGGCTCTGCCGCACCTGAATCTGGTGGACTGGGTCCACGGGTGGTTGATGGGGCCCCGGAGGGGCCTTCTCCTGATGCGCCCGGTGCCGCACCTTCATCCAGTTGGTTGAAGGACCACGCGGCCACCGGCGGTTCCCCGCGCAGCGCATGCGATGTCAACCCAGACGGGTTGCAGGGTCCATGCTATCCGGACGGAGGGCGCGGGCTCAAATCTGGTGACGCCGTCAACCAGTGCGGAGAACGCGGGTCGCGACTTGTCCACAGCCCACCGGCGCCGTGGTGATTCCGCAGTGGCGTTGACCACAGTGCTGACGTGCGAACCGTGCCTGCCCTCATTCTCTCCGTCCTCATCATCGCCGGCGCCTCGGTCCCTTCCTGGGCGGACCTCTCACTCACCGCCCCGCTACCGGGCCGGGTGGTGCGCGCCTTCGACGACGTCGGCCGGTTCGCGGCCGGCCACCGCGGCGTGGATCTTGCCGGGTATCCGGGCGACGAAGTCGTCGCGGCCGCGGCCGGCACCGTGCACTTCGCCGGGTCGGTCGCAGGCACCGGCACCCTCTCGATCGACCACGGCAACGGTTGGCGCACCACCTACCAACCGATCCGGGCCACCGTCCACACGGGCGACACCGTGGCAGCCGGGCAGCGGATCGGCACCCTGCTGGCCGGTCACTGCGACGAAGCGGCCTGTCTCCACTGGGGACTGACCGACGGGGAGCGGTATGCGGACCCCGGCGCCTATCTGGTGACGCCGGTGGTGCGGCTGCTTCCCAGGGGATCGGTGCCCGTCCGCCCTCCGTCGATCAGTTCGGCCCGCACCGCGGCCCTGGGTGGAGCCCCCATCGACGGACCCGTCACCTCCAGCTACGGCATGCGCCGCCACCCGGTGACCGGTGTCACCAAACTGCATGACGGGGCAGACTTCGGCGCTCCGTGCGGCACCGCCATCAGCCTGCCCCTGGCAGGCACAGTGCGGTCGGCCGGCTACCACGGCGGCTACGGCTACCGGGTCATCGTCAACCACGGAGGCGGCCTGAGCACCGCCTATGCGCACCTCCCCCGCGTGACGGTGACGGCCGGGCAGCGGCTCAGTGCCGGGCAGACGGTGGGCGTCGTGGGCAACACGGGGCTGTCCACCGGGTGCCATCTCCACTGGATGGCCTGGCAGGACGGGGGCCTCATCGATCCCCTCACGCTCCTCGGGTGATTGAGCACTACCGTTGCACCATGACCACGACGCCGTTACCCGCCCCTGACTGGACCCGCTTCTACCAGCCGGGAGTACCCGCCCAGATCGAGCTGCCCACCGAGTCCCTCACGGACATGTGCGAGCGGTCCTGCCGAGAAGGGGCCTCCAAGGTGGCCACCGAGTTCTTCGGCGGCATCATGACCTACACGCAACTGGGCGAGCGGATCGACCGCGCGGCGGAGGGCCTCCGGCGTCTGGGGGTGGTGGCTGGCGACCGGGTGGCGATCCTGCTGCCGAACTGCCCGCAGCACCTCGTCGCGTTCTACGCCATCCTGCGCCTCGGCGCCGTCGTGTGCGAGCACAATCCGCTGTCCACCGAGCGGGAGCTCGAGGAGGTCTTCGTCGACCACGGTGCGAAGGTCGCCATCGCCCTGGATCGGGTGCTGCCGAAGCTGCGCAGCCTCTCCACCAAGCCGCTCGTGGTCAGCGTGAACCTGTTGGACGAGTTCCCCACCGTCAAGCGCCTCCTGCTGGGGCTCCCCGTTCCCTCGCTCCGTCAGAAGCGGGCGCAGCTCACTGACGGCAGCACTGGCGACCTCACGTGGAAGCAACTGCTGGGAGGTCCTGCACTGGACCCCACCCATCCCCGCCCCACGATCGACGACCTGGGCGCCATCCAGTACACCTCCGGCACCACGGGCGTGCCGAAGGGCGTGATGCTGACGCACCTCAACATGTACGCCAACGCCCTCATGGGAGCGGCCTGGATGCACGGCGCCCAGACCGGGCGCGAGGTCAGCTACGCAATGCTGCCGATGTTCCACGCCTTCGGCATGGTGCTCTACGTGACGTTCGGCGTCTACAAGCAGGCGCACCAGGTCCTGTTCCCCCGCCCCGACGTGGAGATGGCGCTGGCGGAGATGAAGAAGAACCCGCCGTCGATCTACTGCGCGGTGCCGCCCATCTACGAGAAGACGGCCAACGGCGCCAAGGCGAAGGGCATCGATCTCTCCGGTGTGAAGTGGTGCATCTCCGGTGCCATGACGCTGCCGGACGAGACGGTGGCGCTGTGGGAGTCCGTCTCGGGCGGTCTCCTGGTGGAGGGCTACGGCCTCACCGAGTGCGCCCCCATCGCGATGGGCAACCCGTTCAATGGGACACGCAAGACCGGCACGATCGGCATCCCGTTCCCCTCGACGCTGCGGCGCGTGGTGGATGAGGACGGCCGTGACGTCGGCCCCGGCGAGGCCGGCGAACTGTGGGTCAAGGGCCCGCAGGTGTTCCAGGGCTACTGGAACCGGCCGGAGGCCACCGCGGAAACGAAGACGCCGGACGGATGGCTGCGCACCGGCGACGTCGTGACGCTCGACGAGGAGGGTTTCGCCACCATCGTCGACCGGCTCAAGGAGATCATCATCACCGGCGGTTTCAACGTGTCGCCGAGTGAGGTGGAGCGCGTGCTGCGCCAGCACCCCTCGATCGAGGATGTCGCCGTGGTGGGCGTCAAACAGGAGCGCGGTGACGAGCAGGTCACGGCCGCCGTCGTGGCCAATGCCCCCATCTATGAGGCGGAGATCCGATCGTGGGCCAAAGAGCGGTTGTCCGCATACAAGGTGCCCCGCCGCGTGGTGACGGTGGAGGAACTGCCCACCTCCATGATCGGGAAGGTGCTGCGGGGCCAGGTCCGCGACCAGATCAGGCCCCTGCTCTGATTCACGCCCTCGGGTGCGCCTGCCGGAAGGCCGCGCGCAGGCGCTCCGAGGTGACGTGGGTGTAGATCTGGGTGGTGGCCACGGACGCATGGCCCAGCATCTCCTGCACGCTGCGCAGGTCCGCGCCGCCCTCGAGCAGGTGCGTGGCCATCGCGTGGCGCAGCCCGTGGGGGCCGATCTCCGCCCCCGGCCCGGCGGCCGCCGTCGCCTCGTGGACCACCCGCCTCGCGACCCGCGGGTCGAGCGCGCCGCCTCTGGCGCCCAGGAAGACGGTGTCGGGGCTCGACGGCGTGCTGACCGCTGACCGTACCCGCAGCCAGGCCTCGACCGCGCGGAGGGCGGGGAGCCCCAGCGGCACCGTGCGTTGCTTCCCGCCCTTGCCCAGCACGCTGACGGAGCGACGCTCGCGGTCCACGTCGCGAAGGGTGAGCGTGCACACCTCGGAGACCCGCAACCCGCTCGAGTACAGCACCTCGACCAGCGCGAGGTCGCGCACCGCGATGGGGTCGCCGTCCTCGGCCGCGCGGTTCTCGGCCGCGGCCAGCGTCTCGGACACGGCACCGGTGGCCAAGACCCTTGGCAGCCGCCGCTGCCGCTTCGGCGCCTTCAGCCGGACGGCCGGATCAGCCCCCACGACACCCTCCCGCACCGCCCAGGCGAAGAACCCCCTGACGCACGCGACGCGGCGCTGCACGGTGGACGCGGCCGCGCCGTCGTCGCGCATGACGCCCAACCAGGCCCGCAGCATGGAGAGCGTCACTTCGCCGGGCGCGACGTCGGCGAAGGTGGCCAGGTCGCGGAGGTCCGTGGCGTAGGCCCGCACGGTGTGCGGGCTGAGGCCGCGCTCCGCGCCGAGATGCGCGGCGTAGTCGTCGAGCAGCGCCGGCCAGCCGTGGGCGAGTTCCATACCTGCCATCCTCCCCCGGCAGTGGCAGCCGCGCGCCAGCGACACCCGGTGCGGCATACTTGACCGTCGTACCCGAACCTTGAAGGAGCACAATGGCTGAGGCCGATCTCACCCAGGGCGGCAAAGTTCTGCCTATCACCCGTTGGGGCACCCCGGTGATGCACAAGCAGACGGAACCAGTCACTGAGTTCGGCGAGGAACTCCACCAGTTGATCCGGGACATGTGGGCCACCATGAGGGCTGCGGAGGGAGTTGGGCTGGCGGCCACGCAGGTGGGCGTCGGCGCCGCCGTGTTCGTCTACGAATGCCCCGACGCGGACGACAGGATCCACCGCGGCGTGGTGTGCAACCCCGTCGTGACGCTGCCGGAGGGCAAGGACCGCAACCTGGACGCCGCTGAAGAGGGCTGCCTGTCGTACCCCGGCGGCTACCAGAGCGTGGCCCGCCCCGATCTGGCCACCTGCACGGGCCAGGACGCCTACGGAAACGAGATCACGGTGAAGGGCACCGGCCTGCTCGCTCGCTGCCTGCAGCACGAGACAGATCACCTGGGCGGCACGGTCTTCGGCGACCGCCTGTCCGCGCGGGCCCGTCGCCAACTCGACAAGAAGGTCGAGGAGTTGGCGTGGCGCTATCCCGACGACTGGCCGGTTTGCCCCAAGCGCGCAGCGGTCCCCACGCGCCAGGCCGAGGCACCGGCGTCGCCAGGCGGGGAGGACTGACCTAAGCGGTCGACGTCTCGTCGATGTCGGAGGGAAGCTCCATCACGGGCACGACGACGGTGTCCAGCGCCTTCCAGTCCGTCTCGCACAGTTGATGGCGCAGCGCGTCGAGCTCGATGGTGCCCGGGTGGTGGCCCGCCGCGGGCACGACGAAGACCTCGGAGTGGAAGACGTGCCCCATGTCGCGCACCCGGACCGCGGCCTCACCCACCCACGCCTGGCTCAGCGCCGTCTCACGCAGTTTCCCGATGACCGGGTGCGGGTCCCTGGAGGCGATGGGGGTGGCCCTCTCGTCGAGGAGCGTGGCGATGGCGATCCGGAGGTTGGTCACGCCGTCCTTGACGATGCTGGCCGACACCAGGATGGCGGCGGCTGAATCCGCCCACCAGAGCCCGAAGCCGATGCCTGCGACGCCGGCGACGGTGGCCAGTGCCGTGGACCAGTCCGCCTTCAGCATGTCCGCGTCCGCGGAGAGCAACTGGTCGTGCAGTTCCTCCGCCAGCTTCATCTTCATGCGGCCGAGGATGACGGCAGGCACCACCGTCAGTGACATGACGATCATCATGGGCCAGCCGGCCCAGAACGTCTGGCCGAACAGCGACATGACGCCCACCGGCGGCTTCTCCGCCATCGCCAGGGCGCTGGCGCCGTTGTAGAGGAGCGACAGACCGAACGCCAGCAGCGCGACGGCGGCCACCAGATGGCCGGCCGACATCGCCCGGTGATGGCCGTAGGGGTGCTTCGGGGACCTGCTCTTGCTGGCCCGCCACACTCCCAGCAGGAAGGCGATGGGCGGGAGCAGCGCCAACATGTCCTCCACGAAGGCGGTGCGCATGGCCTGCGACTGGCCGGCCACCAAACCGACGGCGACGATGATGATGACCATCACGACGAGGGAGATCCACTGTAGCCTGACCGCCTTGTGCAGCGCCTCCGATTTCTCCGGCGGCAGCGCGGAGTAACCCCGGCCCTTCATGGCTTCAGCCCTTCCCCGATCAGGAAACGCTCCAGGCTGGACAACAGTGCGTTCTCCCCCATGCGTGTGGCGAAGACCAGCTTCTGCTCCTTGCCGTCCGGGCCGGCGGCCTTCCCGTAGGGCCGCGTCATGGCCGCGTGCGTCGTCCACGGCGACTTCGAGGTCAGGCCCCCGGCCACGACGTCGAGTTCGCCGAGCTTGATCTTCTCCATGAGTTCGCTTTCGGCGCCCTCGACCCACTCGATCTCCGCGCCGATCGACTCGGCGTACCTGGTGAGGATCTCGGCCTCGGGGCCGGTGACCGCGCCCTCGTCCGAGATGTCGACGTGGGGCGGGTGAGCCGAGACACCGACGGTGAGGCCACCGTCCATCGCCCGCAGCAGGGTGTCCTCGGGGTCACGCGGGTACTCCGGTTCACTGCAGCCGGCCAGCAGCAGCAGCGCCGTCACCAACGTCAGCAGTCGCAGCAGCGCCTTCATGCCCGCAGTCTGCCAGCACCGTGGGCCATTCGGCGGGCGATGGAGCCCGGCGCGCTGGTCAGCGCAGCTGGTACGCGAGGATGGCCGCGGCTGTGGCCACGTTCAGCGAATCGACGCGGTCCGTCATGGGGATCCGGACGTGGTGCTCAGCGGCGGCGAGCCAGCCTCGGCTCAGGCCCTGGCCCTCGGTGCCGAGCATCAGGGCCACCTTGTCCGGGGCCTCGAAGGCGTCGAGCTCGACGGCCCCCGGGGCGATGCTCGAGGCCACGACGGTGAACCCGGCCGCGCGGACCCGCTCGAGGTCCGCGTTGCCGCCCATCCGTCGCCAGGGCAGCACGAGCGAGGCGCCCATCGAGCCCTTGATGGCGCGGCGGTAGAGCGGGTCGGCACTCCCCTCCGACACGATGACGCCGTCCCAGCCCAGCCCGGCTGCCAGCCGCATGATCACGCCGAGGTTGGCGTGGTCGACGATCTCCTCGCACAGGATCAGCCGCCGCCCCGCGAGCAGCGCGTCCCAGGGCGCCTCAGGCAGCCGGTCGAACGAGCCCAGTGCACCGCGGTGCACATGGAAACCGCTGACCTCCTCGATCATCTTCTCCGTGCCCAGGTAGACAGGCACGTCGGGATGGGCGGTCAGGAGGGGGGCCAGCTGCTCGAGCCACCGCGGTTGCAGCAACAGGGCGCGCGGCCGCGCGCCAGAGGTGAAGGCCCGCTCGATGATCTTCAGCCCCTCCGCGATGAACCGGTCCTCGGATCGTCGCAGCTGGGCATCGCGCAGGGCCACGAAGTCCGTCAGGCGCCCGTCTGCGGGGTCACTCACCTCGATGATCACGGTGTCAGGCTATAGCCTTGCTGCTCATGGACCCGTTCGTGCTGCTCGACGACGCCCTCGCCGGGCGGGCCACGCTCATGACGGATCTCGCCCGGGTCGACAGTGTCACTCTGGGCACCATCGACGCCTCCTTGGACGCCGGCTGGCGCGAGGGGTTGCACGCCTTCGCGTGGTTGCCGTACGACATGGGCGAGGCGGCCCTCGGCATCGGCGGGGACGCCCGCGGCGCCCTCTTCTGGTTCGCCGACCGCTCCGAGGTCGACGCCGAGGAGTTCCTGCCCCATTCCCCCGCCTGGCTGACCGGCACCGCCCATGACGTGGACCGAGACCAGTTCAGCGGCGGCATCGGGGCGGTCAAGGAGGCCATCGCCTCAGGCAGCACCTACCAGGTCAACTACACGCACCGCATCCTCTCCAGAGCGGTGGGAGATCCGCGGGCGCTGTACCGCCGGCTGCGCTCGCGCCAACCCGTCTCGTTCGGCGTCCTCGCGCACCTCCCCGAACCGGCGGCCCCGTGGACGCTGAGCCTGTCGCCCGAACTGTTCATCAACGTCGAGGGCTCCCACGCCGTGAGTAAACCCATGAAGGGCACCGCGCCGGTGACGGAACACCCGAGCACGCTCAGCCGTGACCCGAAGAACCGCGCCGAGAACCTCATGATCGTCGACCTCCTCCGCAACGACCTGAGCCGGGTGGCGGTGCCGGGCAGCGTCGACGTGCCCAGGCTTTTCGAGGTGGAGAGGGTGGGGGGGCTGTGGCAGATGACCAGCACCGTCCGCGCCGAACTCGTCCCCGGCACCACCCCGGGTCGCCTCCTCGCCGCCACCTTCCCCTGCGGTTCCATCACCGGGGCGCCCAAGATCGCGTCCATGCACCTCATCCGTGCGCTGGAGCGCGACCGTCGCGGCCTCTACACCGGGAGCCTGGGCGTCATCGCTCCCGACGACGGCCCGCTCGGCTGGCACATGACGCTGAGCATCGCGATCCGCACCGTGGAGATCGACGGAGGTCGTGCCAGGCTCGGGATCGGCTCCGGCGTCGTGGCCGACAGCACCGCTGACGCGGAATGGGCCGAATGCCGGGCCAAGGCCGCGTTCACAGCCTCGCTGCTGCCCACCGTCCACCTCCGGGAGGCCATCCGCGTCATCGACGGGGTCGCGCCGCTCGCGAACCGGCACCAGGAACGGCTCTCGCGCTCCGCCGCGGCCCTGGGCTTCCCTCCCGTCGCGGGCGTCGTCGCCGAAGCCCTGGGCGAGGTTCCCACCCGGGGCAGGTGGCGGTTGAGCGTCGACCTCGCGCCCGACGGCGTGGTGACCGTGGGAGTCAGCCCGCTCGAAACCGTCGCCACCCCGGTGCGGCTCATCCTGTGCGGTGAGCCGTGGGAGCCGACCCCGCTCGCGGGCTTCAAGACCAGTGACCGCTCGCACTTCGACCGCGCCTCGGCCGCGGCAGCCGAGCGCGGTGCCTTCGACGCCATCGGCTTCGACAGCGGCGGCAGGGTGCTCGAGGGTGCCCGGACCAGCGTCTTCGCCCTCCTGGACGGCCGCTGGGTGACACCTCCGCTCACCCTGGGCATCCTCGACGGCGTGCAACGGGCCGCCGTCCTCGCAGACCCCGCCCTCATCGGCGCCGACGAGATCGACGAGGCTGAGTTCACCGTCGACCGCCTTCTCGGCGCGGAGCGGCTGATCGTGACCAACGCCCTACGCGGCTGCCTCGAAGCGACCCTGGAGACCACTGAATGAAACTGAAGCTCGATCTGACCATGGTCGCCATCCTCGCCAGCCTCGCCCTGGGGCTGCTCCTGCCGCTGGAGGGTGGAGCGGCCGACGTCCTCGACATCGTCACGAAGGTCGCGATCTTCCTGCTGTTCTTCGGCTACGGCGCCAGGCTGTCGACGGAGGAGACGGTGGCCGGGATCAGGCACTGGAAGCTCCACCTCACCATCCTCGCCATCACCTTCGTGATGTACCCATTACTGGCCGTGCCGCTGCTCCCCGTTCCCGAGGGGTTGCTGTCGGAGCCGATCAAGATCGGCCTGATCTTCCTGTGCCTGGTGCCCTCGACGGTACAGTCCTCGATCACCTTCACGTCGCTGGCCGGGGGCAACATCCCGGCCGCGATGGTGTCGGCCACCGCCTCCAACGTGTTGGGCGTGGTGATCACCCCCCTGTTGACGGTGCTGTTCATCCAGTCGTCCAGCGGAGGCTCCATCGGCATGCAGCAGATCTACAACGTCATGGTGCAACTGCTGCTGCCCTTCATCCTGGGACAACTCTCACGGTTCATCACGGCCGGTTTCATGGCCCGGCACCGCACGGGGCTCAAGTACGTCGACCAGGGTGTGATCGTCCTGATCGTCTACGGCGCGTTCTCCGACCTGCGGGCCTCCGGCGCGTGGCGCACCCTCGGCTGGGTGGATGTCGCATGGGTGCTGCCGGTGACCATGGGGCTGCTGGCCTTCACGTTCTGGTTCACCTGGCGCTTGGCGGGCCGGCTGGGCTTCAACCGGCCGGACAGCATCGCGATCATGTTCTGTGGCACGAAGAAGTCACTCGCCACCGGGGTGCCGATGGCGATGGTGCTGTTCCCCACAGCGACCGTCGGCGTGGTCGTCATCCCACTGATGCTCTACCACCAGGTGCAACTGTTGGTGAGTTCCGTCCTGGCCAACAGGCTCGGACGACACCGACAGGAGGACAGCCATGCGTGACCTGGGCGATCTCGGTGACGACGAGGTCTTCGTCGAGGAGACCTTCTCCGGCGCACTGGGGAACAAGGCCCTGAAGGCCATGGAATTCGACGCCTGCACGTTCACGGGCGCCTCCATGCTCGAGGGCCGGCTCTTCGGGGCCATGTTCACGGAGTGCCGGTTCGTCGACTGCGACCTCTCGCTGGCAGACCTGACGAACACGTCGTTCGTCTCGTGCACCTTCGAGCGCAGCAAGTTCGTGGGCGTCGCCTGGGGCAAACTCGGGGCCTCGGGCCTCGGCCAGCCGTACTTCACCGAGTGCAAGCTCGACCTCAGCAGCTTCCAGCGGGCAACCGCGGAGCGTTGGGTGTTCGAGCGATGCTCGCTGACCGATGTGGATTTCTCCCAGACCACGATGATGCGCACCCGCTTCACCGACTGCGACCTCACCGGGGCCCGCTTCGCCGACACGGACCTGCGTGACGTCAACCTCAAAGGCAGCTACGGCTACGGCATCGACCTGACGTCGTGCCGCACGAAGGGCGTGCGCCTGACCCCGGACGACGACGCGCTCGCCCTCCTGCGGCAGTTCGGCATCCAGTTCGACTGACTCTGCGGGGAACGCCTCAGAGCTGCTCGTCGGCCTGCTCGGCCTGCTGCTCCATGTGCTGAGGGTCTCCCAGCGGGAGGCTTTCGGCAGCCTGGGACAGCGCGGGACGGCCCGCAGTCTGCCGCTTGGCAAGCTTGTTCTGTTCGAGGGCCCTCGCGTCGGCGATGGCCTTCTCCACCGTCTCGTCCGAGCGCTGCTTGTCCTTCTCGGCCTGCTCCTCGATCTCCGCGTGCACGTCGACCTTCTTCGGCGCCTGGAACCGGGTGGTGGCCTGCGAGACGTAGTCGCGGACGTCCTGCGCCTCCCCGCCGGCGATCTGCCCGAGGCCCTTCAGCGCGTCGTTGAGTTCGCTGGGCACGATCCACATCTTGTTCGCGTCACCGTTGGCGAGCTTCGGCAGCATCTGCATGTACTGGTACGCCAGCAGCGCCTGGTCCGGCTGCCCGGCGTGGATGGCCTCGAACACATTGGTGATGGCCTGCGCCTCGCCCTCGGCGCGGAGCATGGCCGCCTGCCGCTCGGCCTGGGCGCGGAGCACCTGGGCCTCGCGGTCGCCCTGGGCCCGGAGGATCGCGGCCTCGCGGTCACCGCCTGCCGACAGGATCTGCGACTGCCGCTGGCCCTCCGCCAGCAAGATCTGGGCCCGCTTGTCGCGCTCGGCGCGGGCGCCCTTCTCCATCGCGTCGCGGATGGTGGGCGGCGGCTCGATGGCGCGGAGCTCCACGCGGTTGACCTTGATGCCCCACTTGCCGGTGGCCTCGTCCAGCACGGCGCGCAGCCGCTGGTTGATCTCCTCGCGCGACGTCAGAGCCGCCTCGAGGTCCATGCCGCCGATGATGTTGCGCAGCGTGGTCATGGTGAGCTGTTCGATGGCCGCGCGGTAGTTCTGTGCCTCATAGGCGGCGCGCACCGGGTCGACGATCTGGAAGTAGATGACCGAGTCGATCGACACCATCAGGTTGTCCTCGGTGATCACGCCCTGCGGCGGGAACGGGACGACCTCCTCGCGCATGTCGAGGGTGTAGCGGATCTGGTCGAAGAACGGTACGACGAGGTGCGGCCCTGGCTCAAGGGCCTTGCGGAACTTGCCAAGCCGCTCCACGAGCGCCACCTGCTGTTGGCGGATGATCTTCAGCGTGGCGGCCAGGATCAGCACGACGACCACCGCCGCGCCGATGAGAATGAACAGTGACGGGTCAGGCATCGCTTTTCCTTAGATGGTGGCTGTGGCTACTGCGTGAGAGGGCGGTTACTGGGATAGACGCTGAGGGTGACGCCGTCGATGGAGAAGACCTCGATCTCCTCACCGGCCTCGATGGTGATCGACGGGTCGAAGGAGCGGGCCTCCCAGACCTGGCCGTCCACCTTCACCTCGCCGGCGATCCCGGAGACCATGGCGGTGGCGCGGCCCTTGGAGCCGACGAGGGTGTCGAGGCTGGAGCGGTAGCCCTTGGAGGCGCGCACCTTGGCCAACAGCGTGGGCCGCAGCAGGAAGAGGGTGGCGACGGCGGTGATCAGGGCAACGGCGATCTGGAGCCACACGAGCCCCGGGAACACCAGTGCCACGACGCCGCCAGTGAGCGCGCCGGCGGCGAGCATCAGCAGCGTCAGGTCGAGCGTGAGGAGTTCGGCGGCCGCCAGCCCCATGGCCAGCAGCCCCCACCCGGCCCAGAGGTTGTCGCGGAACCAGTCCATGAACTCGTTCATCGCCGGCTCCGGGCGGCCCAGCGTCCGTCGTGCTGGGTGACGGTCAGGGGCATGTCGAAGGTGGCGCTCAGGTGCTCGTCGGTCAGCGTTGATTCGACCGGCCCGGAGGCTACGACCAGGCCCTCGCGCAGCAGCAGCGCGTGGGTGATCCCCTCGGGGATCTCCTCCAGGTGGTGCGTCACCAGCACGGTGGCCGGCGAGTCCTCGTCGAGGCAGATCTCGGAGAGCGTGTCGACGAGGGCTTCCCGCCCGGCGATGTCGAGGCCGCTGGCCGGTTCGTCCAGGAGCAGCATCTCGGGATCCGTCATCAGGGCACGGGCGATCTGGACGCGCTTGCGCTCGCCCTCGCTCAGGGTGCCGAAGGTGCGTCCGGTGAGCTGGTCGACGCGCAGGGAGGCGAGCAGGTCGTCTGCCCGAGCTTCGTCGTAGACGTCGTACTCCTCGCGCCAGCGGCCGAGGACCCCATACGCGGCCGACAGGACCACGTCGCGAACCTTCTCACGCGCCGGGATCCGCTCGGCCAGCGCGAGCGAGGTGAACCCGATGCGGGGACGCAGTTCGAACACGTCGACCGCCCCGACCACTTCGCCGAGCAGCCCCACAACACCGTCGCTGGGATACATCTGCGCGGACAGCACCTGCAGCAGGGTTGTCTTGCCCGCGCCGTTGGGCCCGACGACCACCCAGCGCTCATCCTCGTGGATGATCAGCGAGATGCGGTCAAGGAGCACATTGTTGCCGCGCTTGATCGTCACGCCTGCCAGTTCTGCCACCGTTGCCATGGCACCAACCCTACCGGCCGACGAATCCCCAGGGACGCGGGACGCGCGGTGTCAGGCGCCGGTCGAGTGGAGCCCGCCGTCGACGTGCACCATCTCGCCGGTGGTGGCGGGGAACCAGTCACTCAGCAGCGCCACGACGGCCTTCGCCGAGGGCACCGCATCGGAGGCGTCCCACGACAGCGGGGCCCGCTCGGCCCAGATGTCGTTGAACGACGACGCACCGGGGATGGCCTTCTTCGCCACCGTGTCCACGGGGCCGGCGGCCACGAGGTTCACGCGGATGCCGTCCGGGCCCAGGTAGCGGGCGAGGTACCGCGAGGTGGATTCCAGAGCGGCCTTCGCCACGCCCATCCAGTCGTACGAGGGCCACGAGTAGCGCGCGTCGAAGGTGAGCCCGACGACCCCGGCCCCGCGGTTGAGCATGGGCTTGGCCGCCATGGTCAGCGACTGCAGGGAGTAGGCCGAGATGTGCATCGCGTTGCCGACCGTCTCCCAGTCGGTGCTGAGGAACGCACCGCCCAGTGCCTTCTCCGGGTCCGCGTAGGCGATGGAGTGCACGATGCCGTCCAGCCCGCCCTCGAAATGCTCGCCCAGCATGGACGGCAGCGCCGCCAGGTGCTCCGGGTCCGTGATGTCGAGTTCGATCAGCGGCGGCACGGTGTCGAGTTTCGCGACGGCGCGCTGGGCGGGGCCGACCGCGCGGCCGGCCGCGGACACCACGACGTTGGCGCCTTCACGCTGGGCGATGTCGACCACCGCGTAGGCGATCGAGGTGCGCATGGTCACGCCGGTGACCAGGATGTTCTTTCCTTCGAGCAGACCCATTGTCCGTTCCTTCCTCAGTGACCCATGCCGAGGCCGCCGTCGACGGGCAGCACGGCACCGGAGATGTAGCCCGCGCCGTCCGAGGCGAGGAAGAGCGCGGCCCTGGCCACGTCGTCGACGCTGCCCAGCCGGCCTGCGGGGATCCGCTTGTTGTAGTCCGCGATGAGCTCGTCGCCGAGCACGGCGGTCATCTCGGTCTCGATGAAGCCGGGCGCGATCACGTTCGAGGTGATGTTGCGGGTGCCCAGCTCGCGGGTGAGGCTGCGCGCCATGCCGACGAGCGCGGCCTTCGACGAGGAGTAGTTGATCTGTCCGGGCGAGCCCAGGAGTGCCACCACGGAGGAGATGAGGATGACCCGGCCGAAGCGGGCCCGCGTCATCTTCTTCGTGGCGCGGCGCACGACCCGGAAGGTGCCGGTGAGGTTGGTGTCGATGACGGCGTTCCAGTCGTCGTCCGACATCCGCATCAGCAGGGTGTCCTTCGTGACGCCGGCGTTGGCGACGACGATCTCGACCGGACCGAGCTCAGCCTCGATGTGGTCGAAGGCCTGGTCCACCTGGCCCTGGTCCGTGATGTCGCAGGTGACGCCGAGGACGCCATCGGGCACGCCGCCGGAGCGGTACGTCGCTGCGACGCGGTACCCGGCATCGCGGAATGCCTCTGCCATCGCACGGCCGATGCCCTTGGAGCCGCCGGTGATGAGTACTACGCGTCCTTGTTCTTCAGCCACGGAGAGCAACTTACCCGACGGCAGTCTTGCTTGTCGCCGTGTCCCGGCGTGCGGCCACTCGGCTGCGCAGTGACGCGAAGACTATGCTCGAAGTATGGCCAAGACGGACGACGCAGCGCTGATCACCAGCGCCGGGCGAAGTCGCAGCCTCGATCTGGCGGAGCGGCAGAAGCGCTACCTGATCACCATGGGCGTGCGCACGGCGCTGTTCGTGGCCTTCCTGATCGTCCCTGGCTGGTGGAAGGTCGTCACGCTGGTACTCGCGGCCGTGCTCGCGCTCGCTGCGGTGCTGCTGGCCAACCAGGTGGACCACCGGCCGCCCCCACCGGCCCCCGCAGAGCCGTCGGCGGACGCCAAGTCCCTCACCACCGGTGACGTGGTCAAGGGCACCCTCGAGGAGGACGATTCGTGACCCGCACACAGGTCATCCGCTACGTCGCGATCACGTTGATCGGAGTGCTGCTGGCCTTCACCTTCGTCCAACTCGGCCGCTGGCAGCTCGACCGCCTCGACCAACGTCGCGAGCGCAACGCCACCGTCGTGGCCCATGAGTCGCAGGAGGTGCGGCCCTACCAGGAGGTGATGAGCGGCGAGATCGGCGACGACGACCAGTGGTACCGCGTCACGGCCACGGGCGAGTACGTGCCCCAGCAGTTCCAGGTCCGTTACCGTTCGCTCGACGGCGTCTACGGTTCCGAGTTCCTGGCCGTGCTGGAGACGGACCGGGGTGACCACCTGCTGGTCAACCGCGGCTTCCTGCCCCGCCAGGGCGCCGCACCCGAGGCCGAGAAACCCACGCTGCCCACCGGGACCGTCACGATCACGGGCTTCGTGCAACGCAACCAGCGCGGCGACGTGGGCGCCATGACCCCGCACGACGGCCAACTCCGCCTGATCAACTCCGACGTCCTCGGCGACGTCATGGGTCTTGAGCTGGTCAACGGCTTCGTGTCCGTGATCGAGTCGAGCCCCGCGGACTCGTCCGGCCTCACCCCCCTCGGCCCCCCACCGCTGGACGAGGGCAGCCACTTCTCCTATGCGCTGCAGTGGTTCGCGTTCACGGTGATCGGCGTCATCGGCCTGGTCGTGCTCATCCGGGGCGACATCCGCGATCGTCGCAAGGCCCGGAAGAAGGCCCAGGCTGCACCCGCCAGCGTCGTCAGCCCTGTCGACCTGCCACGCGCCGACGAGCAGCACAGATGACGCACCCGCTCGACTGGCTGAGTTGCCCCCATTGCGACCAGCCACTCCACCGGCACGACGGCGCCCTGCGCTGCCCGGGCAACCACACCTACGACATCGCCCGTCAGGGCTACGTCAACCTCTTGGGCCACGCCGCGCCGAAGAACGCCGATACGCCCGCCATGCTCGATGCCCGGGCCCGCTTCCTGGGCAGCGGCCTCTTCAGCCCCATCGCCGACGCCGTGGCCGACGCGGCAGCGGGCGCCACCCGGGTCCTGGAGGTGGGCGCGGGAACCGGGTACTACCTGGCCCACACCCTCGACGCGCTGCCCGACGCGCAGGGCCTCGCCACCGACGTCTCCGTCGCGGCCGCGAAGCGGGCCGCGCGCGTCCATCCCCGCGCCGGGGCCGTCGTCGCGGACACCTGGGCGGGGCTACCGGTGGCCGACGGCGCCGTCGATGCCCTGCTGTGCGTTTTCGCCCCCCGCAACCCCGCGGAGTTCGGGCGGGTCCTCGAGCCCGGGGGCCGGCTGGTCGTGGTGGTGCCCCTCCCCACCCACCTCCGCGAGGTCAGGGCACGCCACGGGCTACTGGACGTGCGGGGGGACAAGGCCGAAGCCGTCACCGCCGCCTTCCCTGGCTGGGACGCCGGCACGGCGACGGTGGAGCGCACGGCAGACCTCACCGCCGAGCAGACGCACGACCTCATCGCCATGGGCCCCAACGCCTTTCACGGTTCCCCTTCGGAGGTCGCCCCGGGTACGTGCCGTATCGCCGTGACGATCCTCTGCCTGACCCGGCCCTGAGGCACACCGGCCAGAGGCCATGGGCGGACCATCCTGGCCCCCGTAACGGTGGGGGTAGGCTCTCGAGCTACTACGTTCGAGATACTTGGGGGTTCCAATGGGTTGCAGCATGGCCCTTTCCGGGCTCTGTGGCCCGTCTGCATCACTAGGGTGTGCAGCATGACGTTGGACCCCGACCAGGGCAGCTTCCGGGTTGACCACAATGACGCGTAACCGTTGGGGCTTCGGCCTGGGCACTCTGGGGCGCGACATGGTCGCCGCCCTGGTGTCGATGTACCTCCTGTTCTACCTCACCGACGTGCTCGACGTCAGCGGCGCGCAGCTCGCCGTCGTGACGGTCATCCTCGTGCTGATGCGCATCTTCGACGCCGTCAACGACCCCTTCATGGGCGTGATCGTGGACAACACCCACACCAGGTGGGGCAAGTTCAAGCCGTGGATCTTCTGGGGCGGGCTGCTCTGGGGCATCGCCACTCTGATGATCTTCTTCGACACCGGCGTCGACGGCTGGAACTACGTGATCCTGTTCACCGTCCTCTACCTGGTGTGGGAGATCGCGTTCACCATCAACGACATCGCCTACTGGTCCATGCTGCCCTCGCTCACTCGTGATCAGAAGGAGCGCGAACGCATCGGGGTGGTGGCCAGGATCTGCGCCAACGTCGGACTGTTCTCCATCGCCGTCGGCCTGGTCCCCATCACGCGCTGGTTGACCGACGTGTTCGGCTCGGAGCGCACCGCCTGGTTCGTGCTGGCTCTGGCACTGGTCGTGATCATGTTGGCCTTCCAGTCGCTCAACCTCCTCCTCACCCGCGAGCGGGTCACCACCAGGCCTGAAGCCACCCCCCTCCGCGAGCTCTTCACCGTCATCTTCCGCAACGACCAGTTGATGTGGGTCACGTTGGCGATGGTGGCCTACATGGCCGGCTACATCACCACGACGTCGTTCGGCCTCTACTACTTCAAGTACATCTTCGACGACGAGGGCGCCTACCCCATTTTCGCGGCTGTGCTCGGCGTCACGCAGATCGCTGCCCTCGCCCTCTTCCCGCTGGTCTCCAGGGTGCTGAAGCGCCGCCAGATACACCTGCTCGCCACCGTGCTGTGCCTAGCCGGCTACGTCGTGTTCCTCTTCTCCGGCACCTCGCTGCTGCTGGTGGCGGCGGCCGGCGTACTGCTGTTCAGCGGTCAGGGCGCGATCCAACTGCTCATGGTGATGTTCATCGCTGATTCCGTTGAGTACGGCGAGTGGAAGCTCGGTCGCCGCAACGAATCGATCACGTTCTCGCTGCAGCCGTTCATCTACAAGCTCAGCAACGCCATCGCCAGCGGCGTGGTGGGGGCCACCGTGATCATCTCCGGCATCGACGAGGCGACCAGCGCCGCAGACGTGACCGTCAGCGGCGCCACCACTGTCCGGCTGTCGATGCTCGTGCTCCCCATGATCCTGATGGCCGTCAGCTACCTCATCCTCCGGGCCAGGTACACACTGGACGAAGAGTTCTACGCCCGTGTGGTGCGAGAAGTGAAGGAGCGCCATGTCCTACAAGCTGCTGACTAAGCGCAGCACCATCCACGACCTCTACCGCCACCCCATGGGGCGCGACATCGTGGACAAGCTCTTCCTCCAGACCGGCCTCCCCCGACGCCTGATCTACCTCTTCGCCGGCCTGCCCATCGGCGTCGTGGAGAAACTGACGGAGCGCATCAGCGGTCCGGGCATGGTGGACATGATCCTCGGCCTGGTCAACAGCGAGACGGAGCGCCCCCGCAGGGGCCGTGCCCCGGACCCGACGCCGTGGTGGCGCGAAGCGGTCTTCTACCAGGTCTACCCGCGCTCCTTCGCCGACTCCAACGGCGACGGGGTCGGCGACATCCGCGGCATCATCGGCAAACTCGACTACCTCCAGCAGCTGGGCGTCGACTGCCTGTGGCTGTCCCCCGTGTTCGACTCCCCGAACGAGGACATGGGCTACGACGTGCGGGACTACCGGGCCGTCATGGAGGAGATGGGCACCCTCGACGACCTCGACGAGCTGATCGCCGAATGCCACGACCGCGGGCTGCGGATCATCCTCGACCTCGTGGTCAACCACACCTCCGCGCATCATGAGTGGTTCCAGAAGGCGCTGAAGGACCCCGACGGCAAGTACGGCGGCTACTACTTCCTCGAGAGGGGTTCCCCGGACCAACCGCCGAACAACTGGCGCTCCTTCTTCTCCGGCCCGGCCTGGCGTTGGTTCCCCGAGGCCGAACGCTGGGCGTTGCGGCTCTTCGCCGAGGGGCAGGTGGACCTCAACTGGGACAACGACGAGGTGCGCGCCGAGGTCGCTGACATCGTCACGTGGTGGATGAAGCGCGGCATCGACGGCTTCCGGCTGGACGTCATCAACTACATCTCCAAGAAGCCGGGGCTGCCGGACGGGCATCCGTTCATCGGCGAGTTGCTCGAGTTCATCGGCGTGGAGCACTACTTCTACGGCCCGCGCCTCCACGAGTTCCTGCGGGGGCTGCGCCGGGAGGGGTTCACCCGCCGCGAGGCGCCGGTCTCAACCCCCCGTCGGAAACTGCCCGACGGCGAGCTCGGCGACCCACTGCCCCCGGACATGATCGGCATCATGGTGGGCGAGACCCCCGGCATCGGCATGGAACTCGGGCGGCTGCTGAGCGGTTACGGGCGCGGCGAACTTGACCTCATCTTCAACTTCGACGTGCTCGACAACCCCGGCCAGACCAGGTGGCACACCTACGACTACAAGCTCTGGTACCTCAAGCGCTTCTACCGCGCCTACGACCGGCACCTGTCCCCCAACGACTGGATCGCAGTCTTCCTCGACAACCACGACAACCCGCGGATGCTGTCCAAGTTCGGGGGTGGCCGCGAAGCCGACCCGGCCGTGCGCACGGCGATCGGCAAAATGCTGGCCACCATCCAGCTCACGATGCGCGGCACGCCGTTCCTCTTCCAAGGACAGGAACTGGGTGCCACCAACCACGCCTTCGAGGACGTCGAGCAACTCCGCGACGTCGAGTCGATCAACCGGCACGCGGATCTGCTGACCGCGGGCATGAGCAAGGTCGAGGCGTGGAAGCAGATCCTCGCGGGCACGCGCGACCACGCCAGGGTTCCCATGCGCTGGGATCCCGACGGCGGGTTCAGCGAGGCCCCCGCGTGGTTGGCAGGCACGGACACCACACCGGGATTCTCCGCGAAGGAGCAGATGGAGGACCCGGATTCGGTGTTCGCGTGGCACCGCGCGCTGATCGCGCTGCGCCGGAAGTTCCGCGCCCTCACGCTCGGTGACCTGCGGTGGGTCCACCGGCAGAAGAAGTACTACTTCGCCTACCAGCGCACGCTGGGCCCTCAGCGGTTCCTGATCGAGTGCAACACCACGGGGCGCAAGATCAAGCGGCCGCACGTGCGGGGCACGATCGTGCCGGTGCTGGGCGGCCCCCGCGGCCCCGTGATGGAGCCGTGGGAGGCGACCGTCAGCCGGATCTACTGACCTCATAGGCCCAGGAAGGCACGCATCTCTTCGCAGGCGGCTTCGGCACGCTCCTGCGAGGGGAGTTCGCAGAAGATGCGCAGCAGCGGCTCGGTGCCGGAGAAGCGAGCGATGATCCACCCGTCCTCGAAGTACACCTTCGCGCCGTCACGGTAGGACACGTCGACGACCTTCTCGGTGAATTCGGGGAGCTTCTTCTCCACCATGAGGGTGTTGAGGATCTCGGGCTTGCGCTCCTGCGGGAACTTGAAGTCGGTTTCCGCCATGTAGTGGGGGTCGAACTGACCGGTGATCTCTTCGTAGATCTGGCTCATGGGCTTGCCCACCACGGCGATCATCTCGACGAGCAGGGCCGCGGCGTAGATGCCGTCCTTGCCGGAGATGTGGCCGCGCACGGTCAGGCCGCCGGAGGATTCGCCGCCGATGATGGCGTCGGTCTCGAGCATCTTGCCGGAGATCCACTTGAAGCCGACCGGCACCTCGTAGGACTGCTCACCGAACTGCTTGGCCACGTCGTCGAGCAGCGACGTGGTGGCCACGTTGCGCACGACGGCGCCCTTCCAGCCCTTGTACTTGAGCAGGTAGTAGTAGAGGATCACGAGCAACTGGTTGGGGTGGAGGAAGTTGCCCTTGTCGTCAATCACGCCGATGCGGTCGGCGTCGCCGTCCGTCGCGATGCCCAGGTCGCACTTGTTGTCGAGGACGTAGCGCTTGAGGGACTCCAGCGTCGCGCTGGTGGGCGACGGCATGCGGCCACCGAAGAGGGTGTCGTGCCTGTCGTGGATGACCTCGACGTCGGCGCGGGCCGTCATCAGGATGGTCTGCAGTGACGTCTTGGACACCCCGAACATCGGATCGAGCGCGATCTTGAGGTTCGCGTTCTTGATCGCCAGCATGTCGACCTGCTCAACGATGGAGTCGATGTAGCCGTTGAAGGGGTTGATCTCGGTGATCTTCCCGGCGTCGAGTGCCTTCTCATAGGCGAGGTGGCCGATGCCGTCCTCGTCCTCACCCTCGAGCAGGCCCATCCGACGCTCGACGTCCTGGGTGACCTCCTCGTCGGCGTCCTTGCCGCCGGCGGTGAACACCTTGATGCCGTTGTAGAG
Source organism: Tessaracoccus sp. MC1756 (assembly GCF_014164735.1). Taxonomy (NCBI): domain Bacteria; kingdom Bacillati; phylum Actinomycetota; class Actinomycetes; order Propionibacteriales; family Propionibacteriaceae; genus Tessaracoccus; species Tessaracoccus sp. MC1756. The sequence goes on from NZ_JACJFZ010000003.1 coordinate 236,194, forward strand.
CGCGGGGTTGTGGGAGGCGGTGATGGCCATCCCGTAGGGCAGGCCCTGGTCCTTGACGGTCCACATGATCATCGGGGTGGGCGCCTGCGCCACCTTGATCACCTGCGTGCGGATGCCCTCACCCGCGAACACTTCTGCGGCCCAGTGGGCTGCGACATCGGAGAGGAACCGGCGGTCATAACCGATCACGATGCCGGTGTCCGCCAAACCTTCTTCCCTGATGCGCTGTGCGAGTGCCCCACACAGCAGTCGAACGTTGCTACGGATGAATTCGTCGCCGATGATCGCACGCCATCCGCCGGTACCAAACTTGATTCTCGCCACGACTTCACCCTAGACCCGCGCATCAGATGAGCCAGGAACAGTGCCCGGATTACGAGCGAATGAACAGAAAGCGTGAACGTTCTACGCCAGATCGATCAATTCGGCATAGTCATCGGTCCACAGGTCCTCCACGCCGTCGGGCATGATCAGCACGCGGTCCGGCTCCAACGCATGCACCGCCCCCGGGTCGTGCGTGACCAGGACGACCGCCCCGGCATAGGTCCTGATCGCGTTGAGGACCTCGGCCCTCGACGCGGGGTCGAGGTTGTTGGTCGGCTCATCGAGCAGCAGCACGTTGGCCGCGGAGACCACCAGCATGGCGAGCGCCAGGCGGGTCTTCTCACCACCGGAGAGCACCTTGGCGGGCTTGGCCACGTCGTCGCCGGTGAAGAGGAAGGAGCCGAGCACCTTGCGCACCTCGGTGTCGCCGAGGTTGGGCGAGGCCGAGACCATGTTGTCCAGCACGCTGCGGTTGACGTCGAGCGTCTCGTGCTCCTGCGCGTAGTAGCCCACCCTGGCGCCGTGGCCCAGTTCGACGCGGCCCGCCGTCGGCTCCTCCATGCCGCTGAGGAGCCGCAGCATGGTGGTCTTGCCTGCGCCGTTGAGGCCCAGGATCACGACCTTCGAGCCCTTGTCAATGGCAAGATCGACGGCGGTGAACACCTCGAGCGATCCGTAGGACTTGCTGAGGTTGAAGCCGCGCAGCGGCGTCTTGCCACACGGGGCGGGCTCCGGGAACCGGATCTTGGCCACCGCGTCCACCTGCCGCTCCCCCTCGACGGAGGCCAGGAGCTTCTCCGCGCGCTTCGCCATGTTCTGCGCGGCGACCGCCTTGGTGGCCTTGGCCCGCATCTTGTCGGCCTGCATCATCAGCTGACCGGCTTTGCGTTCGGCGTTGGCGAGTTCGCGCTTGCGGCGACGCTCGTCGGTCTCGCGCTGCATGAGGTAGCGCTTCCAGTTCATCGAGTAGATGTCGAGTTCTGCCCGGTTGGCGTCGAGGTGGAAGACCTTGTTCACCACAGCGTCGAGCAGTTCGGTGTCGTGGGAGATGACGATGAGGCCGCCGGGGAAACCCTGGAGGTAGCTGCGCAGCCAGACGACGGAATCCGCGTCCAGGTGGTTCGTGGGCTCGTCGAGCAGCAGGGTGTCGGCGTCTGAGAAGAGGATGCGAGCCAGCTCGATGCGGCGGCGCTGCCCGCCGGACAGGGTCTTGAGCGGCTGCGCCAGGATCCGATCGGGCAACCCGAGGTTGGCCGCGATGCGGGCCGCCTCGGATTCAGCGGCGTAGCCGCCGGCGGCGACGAACGCGGCCTCGGCGCGGCTGTAGGCCTCCATGGCGTCCTCGCGCACCCGACCCTCCGCGGTGGCCATGCTCTCCTCGGCCTTGCGCATTCGGCGCACCACCACGTCGAGACCGCGGGCGCCCAGCACCCGGTCGCGGGCCAACTGCTCTGGGTCGCCTGAGCGGGGGTCCTGCGGTAGGTAGCCGAGTTGCCCGGCGCGGGTGACGGCGCCGCCGGCCGGCTGACCCTCTCCGGCCAGGATCCTGGTGAGGGTGGTCTTCCCGGCACCGTTCCGGCCGACGAGGCCGATCCGGTCACCGTTGATCACCTGGAAGCTCACCGGGGACAGTAATAAACGCGCTCCCGCGCGCACTTCGACGTCCTTTACCTGCAGCACCCGCCCAGTGTTCCCCGCCGGACCCGGATCGGCCAAACCGGATGCGCAGGACTACCGCGTGGAGTTTGGCGATCAGGGAGGGTCATTGTTCAATGTCACCGTCATTGCGTCCCAACCGAGGAGACGACCACCGTGCGCAGGCCCCTTCGACTTTTCACTGCGGCCGCAGCCGTGGCGCTCGCCGCCCTGCTTGCCACCGCATCCGTTCCTGCTCTCGGCGAATCGGGCCCCGAACCGGCGGGCACGCCCGGGCACAACGCCGAGTGGTTCGTGGAACTCGCAGCGCAACCGACGACCTCCGGCGGTAGCCGTTCCACCGTCGCGCGCCAGCAGAGCAGCTTCCGCGACACGGTGCGACGCGCCGTGCCGGACGCGGTGATCGGCCGGACCTATCAGAGCCTGTTCAACGGCTTCTCGGTGCAGGCGGACGCCGCGGATATCGCGCGGTTGGCGGACCTCCCCGACGTGCGGGCCGTCTACCCCGTCTTCCCGGTCTCCGCCCCGGAGGCGCGGTCCGCCACGCCCAGCGCCGACTCTCCGCTCGAGGTGACCGGCGCTGCTGCCGCGCAGTCCACCCTCGGGCTCACGGGGGCGGGCGTCAAGGTGGGGATCATCGACACGGGCGTTGACCTCGACCACCCCGATTTCGGCGGTAACGGTGTGCCCGGCGGCACCGCCTTCCCCTCGGCCAAGGTGGCCCACGGCTACGACTTCGTCGGCGACGACTACGGCTCCGGGGCAGCCATGCCGGATGCCCGCCCCGACGACTGCGCCGGCCACGGCACCCACGTGGCCGGCATCGTCGCGGCCGACGGCGGTGTGAAGGGCGTGGCCCCCAAGGCCACGCTGGGTGCGTACCGGGTGTTCGGCTGCACCGGTGGGACCGACACCGCCGTCATCCTGGACGCGATGGAACGGGCGCAGGCGGACGGCATGGACGTGGTCAACCTCAGCCTGGGCGCGTCGTTCCAGGCGTGGGCGCAGTACCCGACGGCCGCTGCGGCGGACCGGTTGGCCGCCTCGGGCGTCATCGTGGTGGCGGCCATGGGCAACGACGGTGCGAACCTCGGCCAGTCGTTGGGCGCGCCGGCCACCGGACGCGATGTCATCGCCGTCGCCGCCTTCGAGAACAGCATCACTCCCCGCGCCGCCTGGTTCTCCTCCTGGGGGTTGGCCGCCGACCTTGAGCTGAAGCCCGACATCGGCGCCCCCGGGCTGGGCATCTACTCCACCGTGCCGCTGGGGGACGGCAGCCCGTACGGAGCGATGTCGGGCACCTCGATGGCCTCCCCGCACGTCGCCGGCGCCGTCGCGCTCCTGATGGAGGCCCACCCCGGTCTCACGGCGACCCAGGCGCTGACCCGGCTGCAGAACACCGCCCTGCCGGCGCAGTTCCCCTCTCCCTCGGTGTCGACCGCGTTGGACACCGTCCAGCGCCAGGGCGCCGGCCTGCTCCGCGTCGACGAGGCGGCGGCCGCGGGGGCGCTGGTCACGCCGTCGAAGATCTCGGCAGGCGAAGGCGCGGACGGCCCGCACACCGCCACGCTCACCATCTCGAACCCGACGACGGGCGCGGTGACGTGGACCCCCAGCCTCGCGCATGCCACCACCACCCGCCCGGACCCCCAGGCCGGCAACACCCAGAACACGTTGCTGTACGGCACCCAGCGGGCGCGCGTCACGTTCGGCCGGGGCTCGGTCACGGTCCCGCCCCGGGGAACCGCGCAACTCTCGGTCACCGTCGACGCTCCGGCCGACGCCGTGGAGGGAACGGTTTACGGCGGGTTCGTGGTGCTCACCCCTGATGTCGGCGACGCACGGCGCGTGCCCTTCGCGGGCATGGCCGGCGACTATGGGAACGTGGACCTGCTCGCGTCCATGAACCGCGGCCTCACCACCCTGGCCCACGCCGCGTGCGAGTCGCGGTGGGGCTCCATCTGCTTCGACGAGGAGCCGGCCTGGCAACCGGCCGCCGGTGACGTCACCTATCACCCCGCCGATCTCCCGGCCATCGCCGTGCATCTCGCCTACCCCACCCGCAGCCTGGTCGTGTCCGTCCACCGGGCCGACGCACGGGGCCGCCCTCTCGAGGCCAGCCTCGAGGACCTGTTCCGCTGGGACCGCATGGGCCGCTCCGCACAGGTCTCCCTCTACTTCTGGGACGGCACGCTGGCCTCCCCCTCGGGTCCTGCCCCTGCCCCACCTGGCGACTACGTGCTGAGGGTCTCCGCGGAGGCGCCCGACGGCGACGGGCGCGTCCAGCACTGGACGTCCCCGGCCTTCACGTGGGGTGAGCAGGTGGCACCCACCCCGACACCGACCGTGAACCCGACGCCGACGGTCACGCCGAGCCCTACGATCACGCCGACCGTGGCACCCACGCCGACGGTGACCCCGATCACGCCGACCGTGCCCCCGACCCCTGCCCGGACGCCGACGCCTCCGGCCGAGCCGAGCCCAGCTCCCTCCGTCGCGCAGAGCTCCCCGTCGCCGACCTCGAAGCCCCCCGCGACGCCGCCGGTGAAGGAACCGTTCGTGCGCACCGCCCCCTACACCCAGGCGGGCACACACCTGTTCAACGGCCGCCGGTGGTTCACCTCGTGTGAGCCGTACTCCGCGACCGAGCGTTGCCGCACCGACATCTGGGCCACCGTGGTGGTCATCGAGGACGGGGAGTTCGTCAGGAGGGACGGCTGGGCGTTCAACAACCTGACGTACCTGCCGCTCATGACGCGCGCGGCCTGGGGCGCCAACCCGCTGGCCCACCACGACATGGACGGTTTCGCTTCAGGCGGCCGCCAGTGGCGCACCGAGTGCGACACCGCCCGCACGGGCCGCGGCGCCTGCCGTTCCTACACGCTGACGACGGTGTACGCGGCCGCGCCCAGGGCGACCGGCGGCTACGCGTTCATGCAGAGCAACCAGTGGGTGTTCAACAACATCGTCATGTTCAGCTGACCGGCTCGATCAGTGCGGGGCCTTCGGTCCCCACCTTGTTCACCGCCCGCGACACCTTCCGGTGTCCCATGTCCAGCGGTGCGGTCAACATCGCCACGGCGGCCTGCGCATCCGTGAATGCGGGGTCGAGCCAGTCGTCCCAGCTGTCGCGCGGCACCACCATGGGCATCCGGTCGTGCACCCACCCCAGCTCGTCCGTCGCCTCGGTGGTGATGATGGTCGTTGTGGATAACCAGCCGTCCGGTCCCTTCCAGAACTCGTAGAGCCCGGCCATCACCATGAGCCCCGACGGCGGGCTGAGGAAGTACGGCTGCTTGACGGGCTTCTTCTCCCCCGCCACGTCCTCGGAGCGCCATTCGTAGTAGCCCAGGGCCGGGAGGAGGCAGCGGCGAGCGGCGGCGGCCTTCCGGAACGACGGCTTCTCGGCGACCGTCTCCACCCTGGCGTTGATCAGCCTCGCGCCGCCGTCGGGCGACTTCGACCAACTCGGCACCAGGCCCCACTTGAGCGGCACCAGCTTCCTGGTGACCCCGCCGTCCTCCGCCCTGTCGACGACGGCGGGCACCACGTCGGTGGGCGCGATGTTGAAACGGGGCGTGGCCACCTCGGCCATCTCCTCGTCGATGAAGGAGATCTCGAACTCCTCCACCAGCTCACTGGGATTAGCCGTCGCCGCATACCGTCCACACATGACAGCAAGGCTAGTAGGGTTGCTCCATGAGTCTCTTGCGATTCGTAGCCCGAAGCCTGTTCGCCAGCTACTTCATCTCAGAAGGTGTCAAGGCGGTCACCAAGCCTGCCGACACCGCGCCAGATGCCGAAGCGTTCACCCACACCTTCACGCCGCTCGTGCAGCGCATCGTGCCTGCTGACCTTGCGTCCTACGTGCCCGAGAAGGCCGAGACGTGGGTGCGCATCTCCGGCGTGGTCCAGATCGTGGGCGGCGCCATGTTCGCCACCGGTATCGGCCGTCGCCTCGGCGCAGCCATGCTCGCCAAGGCCAGCGTCCTGAACCTCGCCATCTCCATGCCCGGCAAGCAGGCCACCAAGGAGGCCAAGGAACATGCGCGGCCGGAGATGCTGCGCAATGCGGCTCTCCTCGGAGCCGCGGTGCTCGCCACGCAGGACCTGCAGGGCAGGCCCAGCCTCGGTTGGCGTTCCGCGCACGCCGCCAAGGTCACGGAGAAGAAGGTCTCCGCCCTGAGCAATGACGTGAGCCGGAAGGCCCGGAAGCAGGCGAAGAGGATCGGTAAGAAGCTCGAGGCTGTCACTCCTTGACCAGCCAGTCGCTTCCCTCCGCCTCTTCCCCCGTCATCGGGGAACTGATCGTTCCCGGTTCCAAGTCGGAAACCAACCGCGCCCTGGTTCTTGCTGCCCTCGCGGACGGGCCCAGCACGCTTCGCGGCGTGCTCGACTCGCGTGACTCGCAACTGATGATCTCCGCGCTGCGTGCGCTGGGCGTCTCTCTCGAGGCCCGGGGCGACGCGCTGCGCGTCACCCCACCGGTCCGTTTCCGCGGTGCAGCCGACATCGACTGCGGCCTCGCAGGCACCGTCATGCGCTTCGTGCCCCCCGTCGCGTTGTTGGCGGACGGGCCCAGCTCCTTCGTGGGAGACCCGCACGCCTCGGAGCGCCCCATGGGGCCCCTGCTGGACGGTCTGCGCCAGCTCGGCGCCATCATCTCGGCGGATGCCGTCCCGTTCCGGATGGTCCCGCCCGCGTCGCTGGGGTCAGAGGCGGTCATCGACTCCTCCGGTTCCAGCCAGTTCGTCTCCGGTCTGATGTTGATCGGCGCGCTGCTGCCGCAGGGGCTGACCATCCGCCACACCGGGAACACGCTTCCGTCGCGTCCGCACATCGCCATGACCGCGCAGATGCTGCGCGACCGGGGGGTCACCGTCAGCGAGCCTGACGAGCGTACCTGGGTAGTGGCACCGGGCAGCATCCAGGCCCGCGACACCACTATCGAGCCAGATCTCACCAACGCCTCGGTGTTCCTCGCGGCGGCCGCGGCCACCGGCGGGCAGGTCACCGTGCCCGGCTGGCCGCAGCAGTCGCTGCAACCGGGGGCGCTGTTCCTGGAGGTCGCCGAGCGCATGGGCGCCACCGTCGAGCATCGCGGGGACAAGGTCACCGTGACCGGCCCCTCGCAGCTGCATGGCATCGACGTGGACCTCACCACCGCGTCGGAGCTGACACCGTCCATCGCCGCGCTGGGTGCTCTGGCACAGGGCACCACCCGCGTGCGGGGCGTGGCGCACATCCGGGGTCACGAGACGGACCGCCTCGCTGCGCTGGTCGCGGAGCTCCGGAAGATCGGCATCCGGGCGCAGGAAACCGACGACGGCCTCACTATCGAGGGCGGCACCGGCCTCAACCGGGCCGAGATCGAGACTTACGCCGACCACCGGATGGTCCACTTCGCCGCCCTGGTCGCGCTGAAGCAGCCGGGCATCACCGTGACGGACCTGCAGTGCGTCTCCAAGACGATGCCGGCCTTCCCCCAGGACTGGGCGAGGCTGGTCGGTTGAGCAGCCGCTGGGACAAACACGACCGCGACGTCGAGGACTTCGACAGGCCTCGTCGCCGCACCCGTCCCCGCACCAAGGAACACCCGGACTACTCGGCGCTCCCCATCGCGCGGGTGATCTCCGTGGACCGCGGGCGCTACCGCTGCCTCCTGGAGGGCCGTCCGGTCACCGCGGTGCGCGGCCGCCTCATCAACCGCAAGGGCGGCATCATCGTCGGCGACGACGTCCGCCTCGACGGCGATGTCACCGGCGACGAGGGCAGCCTCAGCCGCATCGTCGAGGTGATCGAGCGCTCCACGGTGTTGCGCCGCAGCGCCGACGACGCGGATTCCTTCGAGCGGCCCATCGTCGCCAACGCCGACCAACTGTTCATCGTGACCGCGCTGGCTGATCCGCCTCCGCGGACGGGCATGATCGACCGCATCCTGGTGGCGGCCTTCGACGCCAAGATCAGGCCGGTGCTCTGCCTGACGAAGTCAGACCTCGCCTCGCCGGACGAACTGAAGCGCGCCTACGAACCGCTCGGCGTGCCCATCGTCGTCACGGAGCCGGACGCGGACCTGACGCCGATCCGGGAAGCCATCCAGGACAGGGTGACGGTGTTCGTGGGCCACTCGGGCGTGGGAAAGTCGACACTGGTGAACCGGCTCATTCCTGATGCGAACCGCGCCACGGCAGAGGTGAGCGAACTCACGGGCAAGGGTCGCCACACGTCAACCTCCGCGGTGGCGATGGAGGTCCCCGGCGGGGGGTGGATCATCGACACCCCCGGAGTGCGCTCGTTCGGCATCATGCACGTCTCCCCGGAGTCGCTGGTGGGCGCCTTCCCGGATCTCAGGGAGTTCGCCGAGGACTGCGCGAGGGGCTGCAAGCATGAGACAGGGGCCGTGGACTGCGCATTCGACGATGCCGTGGCCGATGGGCGGCTCTCTCAGGAGCGACTCGCGTCCTTCCGCCGGATGGAAGCGGCGTTCATCTAGCCGTTGCCGCTACGGTGGTGCCATGGCACAGACAAAGGACCTCACCGACGACGTGCGCCTCGCACATCTCATGGCCGACGACGCCGATTCGCTCTCTATGAGCAGGTTCAAGGCGCTGGACCTCCAGGTCCGCTCCAAGCCGGACGCGACCCCGGTCACCGAGGCCGACACCGCCGTCGAGGAGTCCATCCGCCGCACCCTGGCACGCACCCGCCCCCGCGACGCGGTGCACGGCGAAGAGTTCGCCGACAGCGGCGACTCCCCGCGGCGGTGGATCATCGACCCCATCGACGGCACCAAGAACTACCTGCGCGGCGTCCCGGTCTGGGCCACGCTCATCGCGCTCGAGGTCGAGGGTCACATCGTCGCATCCGTCGTGTCGGCGCCCGCCCTGGGGAGGCGCTGGTGGGCGACGTCGGGTGGCGGCGCCTACACCGGGCGCTCCATCCTCAACGCCACCGAGCTGCGGGTGAGCAAGGTGGAGAACATCGCGGACTCCTCGCTGTCCTACTCCGACATCGCGGAGTGGGTCGATTCAGGCAAGGGCCAGGGATTCATCGACCTCATGCGCGAGTCGTGGCGCACCCGCGCCTACGGCGACTTCTGGAGCTACATGCTGGTGGCCGAGGGGTGCGTCGACGTGGCTGCAGAGCCGGATCTGGCGCTGTACGACATGGCGGCCCTCGACATCATCGTGCGCGAGGCCGGCGGCCGCTTCACGAACCTGAGCGGCGAGGACGGTGTGAAGGGCCCCGGTGCACTCGCCACCAACGGGCTCCTCCACGACGCCGTCCTCGGCTACCTCAGCTGATCAGAGCACCCGGACGCGCAGCGTCTCGTCGAGCGCCTCGAGTTCTGTGAGCAGGCCGTTGACATCCGCCGTGGCGATGTCGGTGATGGCGTAGCCCAGCGCACCCTTCGTCGACAACGTCTGCGACAGGATGTTGATGTCGTGCTTGGCCAGCAGGGAGTTCAGGCGGGCCATCACGCCGGGCACGTTGTGGTGCAGGTGCACGATGCGACGCTCGTGCACCGGGCCGGCCGCCACCTCCGGCAGGTTGACGCTCATCGACGTGGAGCCGGCGTTCTGGTAGTCGTTGATCTTGCCGGCTACGTAGCGGCCGATGTCCTCCTGCGCCTCCTGCGTGGAGCCGCCGACGTGCGGGGTCAGGATCACGTTGCTCAGGCCCTGCAGCTTCGACACGAAGGGCTCGTCCTTGCTCTTGGGCTCCGCCGGGTAGACGTCGACGGCCGCGCCGGCCAGGTGGCCGGAGACCAGCGAGTCGTGGAGCGCGTCGAGGTCGACGACATGGCCGCGGCACAGGTTCAGGAACAGCGAGCGGGGGCGCATCTTGGCGAACTCCTGCGCGCCGAACAGGTGCTTGTTCTCCGACCGGCCGTCCACGTGCACCGAGATGGTCTCGGCCTGGGCCAGCAGGGCGTCGAGGCTCTCGACGCGTCGGGCGTTACCCAGCGCTAGCCTGTCGGCGACGTCGTAGAACAGGACCCGCATGCCCAGCGCCTCGGCGACGATCGACAGCTGCGAGCCGATGTTGCCGTAGCCCACGATTCCCAGGGTGCGGCCACGCACCTCGTGCGAACCGATGGCGGACTTGTCCCAGACACCGTTGTGCATGTCGCGGTTGCGGTCCGTCAGCCTCCGCGCCATCGCGATGATCTCGCTGATGGCGAGTTCGACGACGGAGCGGGTGTTGGAGTAAGGCGCGTTGAACACGGCGACACCGAGCTCCGTGGCTGCCTCGAGGTCGATCTGGTTGGTGCCGATGCAGAAGGCGCCGATCGACTTCAGCTGGGGCGCCGCTTCAAGCACCTGTCGGGTGACGTGGGTGCGAGACCGGATGCCGAGGTAGTCGACGCCGTCGAGCGCCGCGACAAGGTCGCGCTCTGCGAGGGCGCCGGGGCGAAGCTCCACCTCAAAGCCCTTGGCTTCGAGGGACTTCACGGCGTCTTCATGGATGTTCTCAAGGAGGAGTGCCTTCACGATGGGATACTTTACGCGCCCGCACCCGTGGAGGTCGCGCCCGTCCAATCAGCCATGAGCGAATCGCACCGTCCTGAGCGGCAGGGCCCCTACAACGTCAGGGTGGCGTCGACCAGCGCCCGGGTGTACGGCTGCTGCGGGTTGTCCAACACGTCGGCGACAGCGCCCTCCTCGACGATGTGGCCGCGCTCCACCACCAGGACCCTGTCGCACATGTGGCGCACGATCGCCAGGTCGTGCGAGACCAGCACCAACGCCAGCGAGCGTTCCCGCACTTCGTCGGTGAGCAGGTTGAGCACCTGGGCCCGCACAGAGACGTCCAGCGCCGACACCGGCTCATCCGCCACGAGGAACGCGGGATCAGAGATCAGCGCACGGGCGATCGCCACCCGCTGGCGCTGGCCGCCGGAGAGCTGGTGCGGGAACCGGTCCAACGTGTCGGCGCTCAACCCGACGCCTTCCAGGGCCCGGGCCACCACCTCGACGGAGGCTTCAGGCACATCGCCCCTCCCCCGCAGCACCGGCGACCTCAGGGGCTCAGCAACGATGTCGCGCAGCTTCATCCGTGGGTTGAGCGAGGAGTTCGGGTCCTGGAACACCATGGAGGCGGAGGCCCGCAGCCAGCCGCGTTTCCGTTCCGGGAGGCCGACGATGGAGCGGCCGTCGAACAGCACGTCCCCCTCCGACGGCGGCACGAGGCCGAGCATCAGCCTGGCCATGGTCGTCTTTCCGGAGCCGGACCCGCCCACGATCCCGACGCGCTCCCCCGGCGCGACGACGACGTCCGACGGGTGCAGGGCGACGAACGGCCGGCCGGCCCGTCGGTAGGTCACGGCCGCGCCACGGAGTTCGACGATGCTCATGCCTCCTCCGCCCGGTAGAAATCGGCCACGGAGGGCAGCCGCTCGCCGGGGGGCACCGCGTCGATGCGCGCAGAGGCGATGAGGCCCTTGGTGTAGGGGTGCTGTGGCTCGGCGATCACGGAGCTGATGGGCCCCTCCTCGACGATGCGTCCGTCCAGCATCACGATCACGCGGGCGGCGATCTGCCGCACGACGGCGAGGTCATGGGAGACGAAGATCGCGGAGCGTCCCTCGAGTTGCTCGGCGAGCAGGGCGAGGATCTGGCGCTGGACGAGCACGTCGAGGGCGGTGGTGGGCTCGTCGCAGAGCACCAGCCCGGGCCGGTTGGCCAGTGCCATGGCGATCAGGGCCCTCTGGCGCTGGCCGCCGCTGAGCTCGTGCGGGAACGAGTCGGCGATGCGTTCGGGTTCCGTGATGCCCACCCGACCGAGCCAGGCGAGGACTTCGGGGCGGATCCGACCACGGCGGTCGCCGTGGTGCAGTGCCACGACCTCACCGATCTGGCGGCCCACCCGCATCGTCGGGTCCAGCGCGGTCATGGGTTCCTGGAAGATCATCGCGAGGTCGTCGCCGCGCAACGCCCGGTATTCGCGTTCGGGCAGGCCCACCAGCTCACGGCCGTCCAGGCGGATGGAACCTGTGACCTGGGCATGGTCCGGCAGCAGGCCCATGATGGCGAGCGCGGTGACGGACTTGCCGGACCCGGACTGGCCGATGATGCCGAGGCTCTCGGCGGCGTCGACGGTGAACGACACACCGTCGACGGCCCTGCGCTGGTGTCGCCCGAACGTGACCGTCAGGTCCGTGACCTCGAGGTAACTCACCGGATCTCCGTCAGCCGTGGGTCGAGGAGGTCTCGCAGACCGTCCCCCAGGAGGTTGAAGCCCAGCGTGGCGACTGCGATCGCCAGGCCGGGCCACAACGCCTGGATGGGCTCGCTGAAGATGTAGTCCTGCGCCTCGCGCAGCATGCGGCCCCACGTCGGCTCGGAGGCCCGTGAACCGAGCCCCAGATACGAGAGCCCGGCCTCGGCAAGGATCGCCACGCCGAAGCTCACCGACGCCTGCACTCCCAGCACAGGGGCGATGTTCGGCAGCACGTGGCGCACCGCCACGGCCGTCCCGGGGGTCCCGCTGAGGCGGGCCGCCTCGACGTAGCCCTGCGACATCACCTGTAACGTCGCGGCCCGTGCGATGCGCAGGAAGGCGGGGACGGTGGCGATGGAGATCGCGAGCATCGCCGTCCAGGTCGACCCGCCCAGGGCGGCGGCGAACAGGATGGCCAGCAGCAGCGCCGGGAAGCCGTAGAGGATGTCGGCCAGGCGGGCGGGGATCTCCCCCATCCACCCGCGCTTCATACCGGCGAAGATCCCGGCCGGCACGCCGACGACGGCGGCCCCGGCCACCGACACGATGCCCACGAGCAGCACGATCTTCGCGCCGTTGATGATGCGGGAGAAGATGTCGGCGCCGAATCCGTCCGTGCCCAGCAGGTGGGGCCAGCCGGGCTCAGCCAGCCGCTCGCCCACCATCGCTGTGGGGTTGTACGGGGTCCAGAAGACGCCGGCCACGGCGAACATCACCACCGCGCCGATGAGGACGAGACCTGTGTAGAGCGTCGCGCGCTTCATGCCGCGTCCGCTGCACGTCGGAGACGGGGATCGATGAGTTGATAGGCGACGTCCACCAAGAAGTTGATCACCAGCACGCTCCACACCAACAGCAACACGATGGCCTGCACGACGGCGAGGTCACGCTGTGACACAGCCAGCAGCAGCGCGGAACCCAGGCCCGGCAGCGCAAAGACCTGCTCGATGATGATGGCGCCCACCAGCAGGGTCGCCAACTGGAGGCCGATGACGGTCAGCAGCGAGATGGCGATGTTACGCAGCCCGTGCCGGAACAGGGCCCCGGCCCTGGACCAGCCGACGGCGCGGGCTGTGCGGAAGTAGTCCTCCTGCATGACCTCGATCACCGACGAGCGCACGTAGCGCGAGATGACGCTGCCCTGCACCAGCGCAAGCGAGACGACAGGCAGGACGAGCCGCGTGAGCCACTCGCCGACGGAGTCCCAGTACGACACGTAACCGCCGGCGGGTAGCCAGCGCAGCTGGATCGCGAAGATGATCACCAGCCAGATGCCGGCCCAGAAGGCGGGCACGGCCAGCCCCACCTGCGACAGGGCGGAAACGGCCGCTCCGTCGGCGTGGCGCCGTCGGACCGCCGCGTACGCCCCCACCGGAACCGCCACCAGCACCGCGACGAGCATGCCCAGGATGGCCAGCGAAAGCGTCACCTCGAGGCGCGCGGCGATCAGGGGCGCGACGGCGCGGCCACTGATGTAGGAGGCGCCGAAGTCGAACCGGAGCACGCCCCAGAGCCACTCGAGGTACCGCAGCCCGAACGGGCGGTTGAGGCCGAGCCGCTCCCGCAGCGCCTCCGCCTCACCCGGCGCCGCGTTGGAGCCGAGGATGATCTGGGCCATGTCGCCTGGGAGGGCGTTGGCCACCACGAAGATCAGGAACGAGGCCAGCAGCAGGCTGGCGAACAGCCACGCCGCCCGCACCAGCACCCGTCGCAGGGCCACGCGCGATCAGCCCCTGGCGAGCATCGTCAGGTCGAACGACAGAGAGATCTGGTTGACCTGGACGCCCGAGATGTCGGGGGTGGTGATGATGATGCTGGGCAGCAGGAACAGCCAGTCGGCGGCCGCGTCGTCGGACAGGAGACGGGCGGCTTCCTTCAGCTTCTCGGTCTGCTCCTCCGGGGTGAGTGAGGCGTCGGCCTCCTTCAACAGCTCGTTGTACTCGGGGTTGTTGTAGGCCCAGTAGTTGCCCTCGAACGAGAACGCCGTCATGTCGCGCGGTTCCACGTGGGCCACGATCGTCATGTCATAGTCGTGGTTGCCGTAGACCTGCTCGAGCCAGCGGCCCCATTCGAGTTCCTCCACCACGACATCGATGCCCACGGCCTTGAGTTGTTCGGCAATGAAACGGGCCGACGGCGGCGCGTAGGGCAGCACCGGAACGCGCAGGCGCAGCGTGAGGCCGGACTCGTGGCCCGCTTCCTTGAGCAGTTCGCGCGCCTTGGCCGGGTCGAACGGGTAGGCCCGCGAGAGATCCTCGTACCAGGGGTCTGTCGGCGGCACGTGCGAGCCGATCAGCGGCCCCATGCCCGCCCAGACCGCGTCGACGAGAGCCTCGCGGTCGATGGCGTGGTTGATGGCCTGACGGACCTTGAGGTCCTTGAGGGGCTCGGATCCGTGGTTGAAGCCGAGCACCACTTCGCCCGTGGTGGTGCCCTCATGGATGGTGTAGCGCGACTCGTCGCGGAACTGCTCGATCGACTGGGGCACGGTCAGGTTCGAGATGATGTCGAGCTGTCCCGAGAGCATCGCCGCGTTCATGGCGTTGGGATCCGAGTAGTAGCGGAAGTACACGTCGGAGAAGCGGCCCGGGGTGCCCCAGTAGTTCGTGTTGGGCTTGAGCTGGATGTAGGAGCCCTCCTCCCACGTATCGAAGACATACGAGCCGGAGCCCACGGGCACGGTGTTGATGGTGTCGAAGCCGGCGGGATCGGCCACGATCCCCATCGGGCCGCTCAGGTCGTACAGCCAGGCATGCGACGGCTGCTTCAGCGTGATCTCGACGGTGGACTCGTCGATGGCCTCGATGGTGTCGACAGGTCCCCACTTGTCCCGGATCTGCGCCGTGGCGGTGTCGCCGCGGTTGCGCTCGAAGTTGGCCACGACCGCGTCGGCGTCCACCGGAGCACCGGAGGCGAACTGGGCGCCGGACTCCAGCGTGAAGGTGTACTGCAGCGAGTCTTCGGAGATTCGCCATTCCTTGGACAGCAGCGGCTTGATGTTGCCGTCCGAGTCCACCTTCACCAACGTCTCGTAGACGTTGTACAGCAGCACGAACGGCGTGCCCGCACCGGCCACGGTGATCGGGTCGAGGCCGTCAGGCCGGGTGGTGACGCCGATGTTGAGCATCGACTCGGCGGTCTCCGGGGCAGGGTCAGGGCGGGCGCAGGCACTCAGCACCACCGATGCCACGAGGGCCAGGATGACGGCCACCGACAGGCTGCTACGGCGCATGGGGGGTTCCCTTCGAGGGTCCGGCTAAAGCGTCATCAGTGTAACCAGTAGGTTTTTGGTGCGTGATCATCCAATCGCTCCTGAGCCATCACGGGCGATCAGGACCGGGGGGATGGTGACGCCCGTCAAGTCGACCCCGGGGTCTGCGATCTGCGCCAGGACCATGTCCAGCACCGTCGCCGCCACCTCCTCCACGGGTTGGGCCATGCTGGAGATGCCGAGCTCCCGCGCCACGGGGGTGTTGTCGAAACCGATGATCCACCGGCCGGATTCACCGCGTCGGCGCAGCACGGTGAACGCGCCCAGCGAGAGGGTGTCGGAGGCACAGACCACCGCCGTCGCCCCCATGGCCAGCAGTTGCGTCATGCCGGCTGCGCCGTCGTCGACGGTGTCCTCCACCTCGACCGCCAGTTCGTTCTCCGCTTGCGGCGTGAGTCCCAGGGCCTCAGCCCAGCCGGCGCGCCGGTCCTTGCCCACCGGAGAGCCGTCGGACCAGCCCAGGTACCCGATGCGCTCGTGCCCCTGGCTGCGCAGGTGGGCAGCCGCCTCGGCTGCGCCGGCGCGGCCGTCGACGTCCGCCCAGCGCCCGTGATCGGGCGCGCCCCACGGTCTGCCGAAGGCCGCGAAAGGAACGCCTGCGTCCGTCAGTTGCTCCGGACGACGGTCGTCGAGCCAGGTGTCGGTGAGGATGCAGGCGTCGATGGCCAGCGTGCGGCGCAGCTCGACGAGCTTGTCCACCTCCTCGTCGTTGGTGCGGGCCGGGAACAGCACGACGCGGTAGCCGCTCTGATCGGCCCGTTCGACGAGTGAGTGCGTGAAGGCGTCCATGATGGATCCGCTGATGCCGTTGCGCGGGTTGCTCAACCTGAGGCCCAGCGACATGGCCCGCTGGTTGCGCAGCGCGCGGGCCGCGGCCGACGGACGGTACCCGGAGCGTTCGATGGCCTCCTGGACCCTCGCCCGCGTCTCCGGGCGCACCCTGTCAGGGAAGTTGAGGACATTGGAAACCGTCTGCCGTGACAGGTTCAACTCGGCGGCCAGGCTCGCAAGCGTCGGCTTGTTCATCTCACCCCCTGGATCGTTCAAGTTGCAGCAATGGTGCTCTGCAACGACGCCGGGGTCAAGCGACGCGGCCGAGCATCACATTCAACTGGTCGAGCGGGCCGCCCGTGGGCGATGCAGCACGGGCATGAGAAAAACTCCCGGCCAGATATCTGGCCGGGAGTCTTCCGGTAGTAGCGGGGACAGGATTTGAACCTGTGACCTCTGGGTTATGAGCCCAGCGAGCTACCGAGCTGCTCCACCCCGCGTCGCTTCGACAACTATACGGAAGCCCTTCCCAGAACACAAATCGAGGTCGGTGTTCGAGTTGGGGCATGGGTTCCACGGTGGTTCACGTCACCCCCGACACCGGCAACGCCGCTGGGCGAGATGTGCTGGGCGGGCGCTGTGCGGGTATGAATGGACCCATGAAATGGTTGCGGAACGCGGGCTGGGTGGCAGCGGGCATCGGCCTGGCTGGGACCGCTCTCGGAGTTTTCGGTGCACGGTCCCTGAACGGGCCGAGGCGCCAGTGGCCGCCCTACGGCTTCACACCGTTCGAGGTGGGGCTGCAAGCCGACAACGTCACCTTCACCGCCGACGACGGGGTGCGGATCGCCGGCTGGTGGTTCGACGTGCCGGGGTCGCGCAGCGTCGTCGTCATCGCCCACGGGCACCGGGGCAACAAGTCGGACCTGCTCGGCATCGGGCCGGGCCTGGTGCGCCGGGGCCACAGCGTGCTGCTCTTCGATTTCAGGGGGTCGAGCGACTCCGGCGACGGTGCGCTTTCGCTGGCCTTCCACGAACAGCGCGACCTGTTGGCGGCCGTGGACTATGCAGCGGCACGCCGCCCCGACGCCCGGCTCGCCGTCGTGGGCTTCTCCGGGGGTGCTGCCACGGCCATCCTGGCAGCAGCCAAGGAGACCCGCGTCGGGGCCCTGGTGCTGGACTCCCCCTTCGCGACTCTGACGGACGTGGTGGCCCAGGCCTTCCGTGGCCACCGCCTCCCCGCGGCGCCGTTCGTTCCGCTCGTGGCGCTCGCCAACCGGGTGGTGCACGGCTACCGGCTCCACGACGTGCGCCCCATCGACGCCATCGCCGAGCTTGCGCCCCGGCCGATCCTGCTGCTGCACGGCACCCGTGACGAGGTCATCCCCTACCAGCACGCGCTGGACCTGAGGGACGCGGCAGGGCGCGACGCCGTCGAACTGGTGACCTTCGACGGGGCGTACCACTGCGGCGGCTACTTCTCCGACAGGCCCGGCTACATCGCGCTGGTCGACGACTTCCTGCAGCGTTGGCTCGACAGCTGAGCCGCTGACCACACCACAGTGAAGCCGTCCCGCCGAAGGAATTCAGCGGAACGGCTCCAGGAACTTTAGGGACCGGCCCCCAAGGTTACGGACGCTGCGGAGGCGGCTGGGTCTTGGCCGGATCCCGCTGGACGAAGCCGCCGAGGACCTCGTCGATCCGGGACATGACATCAGCGGGCAGTTCGACGCCGCTGGCCTTGACGTTCTCGGCCACCTGCTCCGGACGCGAGGCACCGATGATCGCCGCCGCCACGTTCTCGTTCTGCAGCACCCATGCGACGGCGAGCTGGGCCATGGTCAGGTCCACCTCCTCGGCGATGGGGCGAAGGTCCTGGACGGCGGTGAGCAGGTCGTCCTGCATCCACCGGCTGATCATCTGTTGGCCGCCCTTGGCGTCGGTGGCCCGCGAACCCTCCGGCGCACCCTGGCCCGGCAGGTACTTGCCGGTCAGCACGCCCTGGGCGACCGGGGACCACACGATCTGCGACAGGCCCGCCTCCTGCGAGGCGGGGATCACCTCGTCCTCGATGACCCGCCACAGCATGCTGTACTGCGGCTGGTTCGACACGAGCGGAATGCGCAGCTCCCTGGCGTACCTCGCCGCCTCCAGGATCTGCTCACCGCGCCATTCCGACACGCCGATGTAGAGCGCCTTGCCCTGGCGCACGATGTCGCCGAAAGCGACCATCGTCTCCTCGAGCGGCGTCTCCACATCGAAGCGGTGCGCCTGGTAGACGTCCACGTAGTCCATCTGGAGCCGCTTCAGCGACGCGTCGATGCCCTCCATGATGTGCTTGCGCGAGAGGCCGGCGTCGTTGGCACCCTTGGGTCCGATCGGCCAGTAGACCTTGGTCAGGATCTCGAGCGACTCGCGGCGCTCGCCCTTCAACGCCTCGCCCAGCACCTGCTCGGCGACCGTGTTCGCGTACGTGTCCGCGGTGTCGAACGTGGTGATGCCGTTGTCCAAGGCGGCGCGCACGCACGCGCTCGCCGCGTCGTTCTCCACCTGCGAGCCGTGGGTGAGCCAGTTGCCGTAGATGATCTCTGTGACCTTGAGACCCGAATTGCCGAGATAGCGGTATTTCATGACCCACAACCTACTCTCCGGAGCACCTCGGCGGGCACGCTAGGCTCGCCGGTATGACCCAGGCGGACCTCCACTACGAACTGAGCCAACACGCACTCGACAACGGACTGCAGGTCGTGGTGGCGCCAGACGACGCGGCGCCCGGCGTCGCGGTCAACATCTGGGTGGAAGTGGGTTCCGCCGACGAGGTTGCGGGCCGCACCGGGTTCGCGCACCTCTTCGAGCACCTCATGTTCCAGGGTTCCTCCAACGTCGCCAGCGGCGAGCATATGGCCACCGTCGAGGCCCTCGGCGGCACGGTCAACGCCACCACGTCGCCGGACCGCACCAACTACTTCGAGACCGTGCCTCGTGGCGCCCTCGACCTGGCCCTCTGGCTGGAGGCCGACCGGTTCGCGTCGCTCGCCATCACCCCGGAGAACTTCGAGGCCCAGCGCCAAGTGGTCAAGGAGGAGAAGCGCCAGCGCTACGACAACCAGCCCTACGGCGACCTCCTCGAGCTCCTCACCGCTCAGCACTTCGCGCCGGAGCACCCGTACGGGCACCTCACCATCGGGTCCATGGAGGATCTCGACGCCGCCTCGCTCAGCGACGTGGCGGCCTTCTTCAGCACCTGGTACCCGGCGAGCAACCTCCGCCTCGTGCTGTGCGGCCCCGTCGGCGTCGACGAGGGGCTGAGCCTCGCGGAGCACCACTTCGGTCACCTCCCGGCGCTGTCGAAGCCTGCCCGCGGGGCGATGCCGGTGGGCGGGCTCGTGGCGCCGCAGACCGACGTCGTCACCCGTCAGGTCCCCCACTCGCTCAGCTACCTGTCCTGGGCCACCCCGGACGCGGCGCACTCGGACGTACCGGCCCTCGACATCGCGCTGGCGGTGCTCGCCGACGGGAACACCAGCCGCCTGCACCGGGCCTTGGTCAAGCGCTCCGATGTCGCCTATGAGGTGCACAGCGGAATGTTCACCAACCGCTCCACAGCGTCGCTGACGACGTTGGTGGGACGCCCTGCAGACGACGTGTCGCTGGAGCAGCTCTCCGACGCGATCACCGGGGAACTCGCCACCTTCCTGGCCGAGGGACCCACGGAGGCGGAACTGGCCCGCGCCGTGGCACAGTTCGAGCGCGACTGGCTGTGGGACCTGGCCACCACCAGCGGCCGGGCCGACGCCATCAACGAGGCGTGGCTCCTGCACGGCTCCCCGAGGTACGTGAACAAGTATCTGGGCGAGGTCCTCGCCCTCACGCCAGACGACGTCCGTGCCGCCGCCGCAAGGTGGCTCCAGCCCGACGCGTGCCACACACTCCTCTACCGTGCGGAGAACGCCCGATGAAAAGACCAGCCGTCCAGCTCGCCACGCCCTGGCACTTCCCCACCCCCACCGTCGTTCGCCTGTATTCCGGACTCAGCGTGTGGCACTTCCACCTCCCCGGCCAGCACGTGGCCACGTTCGAAGTGGTCCTCCCCACCCAACTCACGTATGAGCCCCGCGACAAGGAGGGCGTGGCCAACGTGGCTCTGCACGCCATTGACGAGGGCACCCACCAGCACCCCGACGGCGGGATCGGCGAACTGCTGGAGGCGCAGGGGGCGACCCTCCACGGCGGCACGCACCACCGCTACACCACGTTCGGTGGGCAGGCTCCCTCGCGGCGACTGACCGCAGTGCTGCCGCTGTTCGCTGAGGTACTGACGCAGCCTGCCTACAGCGAACGCGACGTCGCGCACCACGTGGAGGCCCAGATCGCCTCCCACGAGTCGCGGCTCGCCTCGCCCGGCGCCGCGAACCGGCTCGCCCTGCGCGCAGCGCTGTACGACCCCACCCACCGCGACTCCCGGCCCACGAGCGGCCTCCCGGAGACGCTTCAGCGCATCACGGCGGCCGACGCGGCGCAATGGCACCGGAGCCACTTCTCCCAGGTCGGCGCCACCCTCGTCATCGCCGGTGCCGTCACCCTGGACGAGGTGCTTGAGGGCATCGGCGGGTGGCACTCCGGGCAGCCCGCGGCGCAGGGGCTGCGGCCCACGTCGCCGCTGCAGGAGCCCACCGTGGTCGTCGTCGACCACCCGGACTCCGTGCAGGCCACCGTCACGCTGGCCAGCCGCACCGTGACGCGCAACGACCCCAGGTGGCCGTCCCTGCGCGTCGCCGGTCATGCCGTGGCAGGAGCCTTCGCGAGCCGCCTCAACCTCGAACTGCGCGAGCGGCTCGGCTACACCTACGGCATCCGCGGAGGCTTCTCCCCCGGCGTCGACGAGGGACAGTTCAGCGTCGGCGGGAGCGTGCGCACGGAGGTCGCCGGCGACGCGGTCGCAAGGATGCTCGACGGTCTGGCGCTGGCTGAGGCCCTGTCGGCCGCGGAGACGGACGATGCCCGGGACTTCCTGGTCGGGATCGCGCCGCTGGCCAACGAAACCTCAGCGGACATCGTCGCCCAGGGCTCCGCGTTGGCAGGCTCAGACATCTGGCCGGACTACCTCAATGAGCACTTCGCGGCGCTCAAGCTCGTGACGGCCGAGGGCGCGACGGCCGCGTTCCGCGAGGTCGTCGACCCCACGCACCTGACGATCGCCGTCACCGGCGCCGCGGCCGAGTTGGTCCCCGCTCTGGAACAACTCGGCCTGCGGCCGCAGGTGGTTTAGCCCCCGTCGAGCGCCTTGATCGCCTCGGCGACCTTCTCCTCGGCGCTCTTGGTCTTGGCCTGGAATTCGCCCAGGTTGCCTTCCTTCAGTGCGACGTCGGCGCCCTCGTAGAGCGCCTGCGCCTCAGTCAGCAACTGCCTCGCCCGCGCCTCGGCACCCGTGGCGGGCGTGACGCTCGGCGCCGGCGTCGGCTCTTCTCCCTCGACCTCGCCTCCGGGCTCGACGACGGGCGGCACGCCCTCCGCGCCACCCTCGCCCGTTTCAGCGCCGGCGTCGCCCTGGAACACCTGGTCCAGCGCGGCCTGCAGGGTGTCGCCGATGCCGATGTGTTCGCCGAAGCGCACGACGATGAAGCGCAGCGCCGGGTAGGAACCTGACGTGACGGCCTGGGTGTAGATGGGCTGCACGTAGAGCAGTCCGCCGCCCAACGGCAGCGTCAGCAGGTTGCCATGAATGGCGGTGGCCGAGGCCCCCTGCCGGTTGAACGGGAGAAGACGCTCCGCCACCACCGGGTTGGTCGAGATGAAGTTGAACGTCTGCCCCGGACCGGCGATCTGCTCTGCATCCGAGAGCTTGAGCACCCGCATCCGGCCAAAGTCATCGGAGGTGGCATCCGAGTTGACCGCCAGGTACACCGACAGGTTCTCCCTGTCCTTCGGCACGAACACCGTGGTGTTCGAGTAGACCGGCTCGTCGTCGCCGGGCCAGCGGATCGTCAGGAAGTAGGGTGGCTGCTTCTGCCGCGACTCCGAGCCGCGGACAGGGTCGTTGGGCACTTGCCAGACGTCGGACTGCTGGTACCAGGTACCCGGGTTGGTGGTGTGGTAGCGACCCAGGATCTCCCGCTGCGCCTTGAAGAGGTCCTGCGGGTAACGCAGGTGAGCCAGCAACTCCGGTGAGATCTCGTCCTTCGGCGTGATGGCGCCGGGGAAGGCCTTGGACCAGGTCTGCAGCAGCGGGTCCTCCTCGTCCCATTCGTAGAGCGTCACGGAGCCGTCGTAGGCGTCCACGACGGCCTTGACGGAGTTGCGGGCGTAGTTGACCTGCTGCCCGAGCAGCAGGCGGTCCGCCGACGTGTGCGAGTCGGAGATGGCCTGGGTCCAGTCCAGCCGGGTCGCGTTGGGGTAGGAATCGGTGGTGGTGTAGCCGTCGATGATCCAGACCATGCGGCCGTCGACCATGCTGGGGAACGGGTCCGAGTCGATGGTCAGCCAGGGGGCCGCCTCGTGCACGCGCTGCACCGGGATGCGGTCGTGCAACACCCGGGACTGTTCGTTGACCCGGTCCGACAGCATCAGGTTGATGTCGCCGAAGCGGATCGCGAACGCGGCCTTGGTGAACCAGTTGCCGATGGGCACGCCACCGGAGCCGGTGTAGGTGTACAACGATTCCGAGCGGCCCTCACCACCGGAGGGGGTGTCCAGCTCCACGGGGTCGCTGCCCTCAGGGGCTCCCACGACGACGTAGTAGTCCGTGCGCTCACCGAAGTAGATGCGCGGTTCATGGGCGTCGAGCTTGCCCATCGTCGGGATGCCGCCGGAGAAGAACACCGGCTCGCCGTTGGCTTCGCGCTGGTTGCCATAGGCAGCCACCATGCCGTAGCCGTGGGTGTAGACCGTGCGACGGTTGTTCCACGTGTCGCCGCCCTCGATGGATTCGAGGTTCAGTTCGCGGACCGCCACGACGGAATCCGTGGGCTTGCCATCGATCACGTAGCGGTCAACGTCGAGCGTGCGCGGGAAGGCGTAGTAGCCACGCACCTGCTGCAACTGCTCGAACGTGGGCGGTACCACCGTGGGGTCGATCAGGCGGATGGCCGGCAGCGCCGCGGCATCCTGACGCAACTGGCCGGCGCTGGCGCTGGTGGTCGCCTCGTAATCCTCGATCTCGACGTCCTCGATGCCGAAGGCGTAGCGCGTCGCCTTGATGTTGTTGGCGATGTAGGGACGTTCCTTGTCCTGCGGGCTGGGATCCACCTCGAAGGTCTGGATCATCCACGGGTAGGCCATGGACAGCAGGAGCCCCGAGACGATCAGCAGGGCGATGGAGGCGCCGGGCACGCTCCAACGCACCCGCCACGCGTTGAAGAAGCTGGCCAGCGCCGTGATGACTGCGATCGCCGCCATGATGATGGCGACGGGCATGCGGGTGTTGGCGTCGGTGTAGCCGATGCCGGTGAAGAGCGTCGACGGCGTCACGCTCAGCGAGTAGCGCTCCAGCAGCGTGTTCACCGCGATGACGAGCAGTACGAGGCCGAGCATGATCGACAGGTGCCGCTGGGCACCCACCATGGCGGGGCTGTTGCCACGCCCGCGGAACGCCGCTGTGTTCAGCGCTCCGGTCATGAAGTGGACGGACGCTGCTGCGATGCCGCCCACGATGAGGGAGAAGAGCACAAAACCGGTGATGAACTGCAGCCACGGCAGGGTGAACACGAAGAAGCTGGCGTCCATGCCGAAGTACGGGTCGTCCTTGCCGAACGGCGTGCGGTGCCACCAGGCGAGGAACGTCGGCGTGACGCCCGCGGCGGTGAGTCCGCCGAGGATTCCGAGGACGCCGGCCGGGACGGCCATCAGCGCCTTGGAACGCCGGTCCAGGGCGTCGCGCAGTTGCACGAGGAACTCGGAGTCGAGGTTGGCCCGACGGACCTTGGGCCGCAGCTTGTAGGCGATCAGCTGGCTGAAGAACACCACGGCGAACAGGAACAGCCCGAAGACCAACAACAGGCCGATGCGGGCGGCGAGCTGCGTGGTGAACACCGTCTGGAAGTCGATGCTTCGGAACCACAGGTAGTCGGTGCCCACGCGGGCGGCGATGACCGTGAGGAAGATCAGGCCGCCGACGATGAGTACCGTCCAGAGAAGGGGTCCGCGCCGTGGCTCGGCGTGGGCGTCGGTCAGGGTCTCGGTGCTCACGAGTCCTCACTCCTGAAGGTATCGAGCAGTGCGTCGGCGAGTCCGGGCACAAGGTCTTCGGCGCCCAGCAGGTCGTCCGGGTTGTCCTGGAGCCGGGCGAGCCCGTGCCTGGCTCCGTCGCGGAGCACCCCCACCACGACGCGCACGTCGGTCTTGGCAGGGTGCTTCATCACGAACATGGCCGCCTCATCCGGGTCATCCGGGATGTCCTTCTCATACTCCGGGGGGAGGAAGGCCCGCTCGAGTGCCAGGGCGCAGCCCTCGACGGTGTCGGGCCAGTAGATGCCCGCCAACCTGGCGAAGAGATCGTCCGTCGCATGGAACTCGTCCTGCTCGATGGCGGTGAGCGCGTCGGGGGCCGTGTCCGGCACCCTTCCCCGCAGATGTGGCTCCACATCCAGCAGCGTGCCGGTGGTCACCAGCGCGAACAGCCGCGCCGGCTGGTCCCATCCGGCGCCGGAGACGTGTCTTTCAACGTCCATGAGGCAGGCGATAAGTCGGTCAGCCACAGGTAGGCACCTCCGCAGTGTTTCCTTCGTTGATGAGTTGCAGGGCGGCCACCGCGTCCTTGAACGTGGCCACCTTGATCAGGGTCAGGTCAGTCCTGAGGTCCCCGATGTCCTGACAGTTGCGCTCCGGGACCAGGAATATCTCGGCACCGCCACGCTGGGCGCCGGTGATCTTCTCGCGGATGCCGCCGATGGGCCCCACCCGGCCGTTCGCGTCGATGGACCCCGTGGCGGCGACCACGCGACCGCCGAGCAGGTCGCCTTCGGTGATGCGGTCGTAGATGCCCAGCGCGAAGACGAGCCCGGCGCTGGGGCCCGTCACGGCGGCATCGATCCCGAACGTGATCGTCGGGGAGTACTGGTAGCCGATGGCCCAGCGCACGCCCAGATCCGGCAGGCGCGGGTTGGTGGCGTTCGGCTTGGTGGTGACGGTTTCAGTGCGCTGCTGGCCGTCACGCAGGATGGTGAATGTGAGGGTGTCCCCGACCGAGCGGCCCGCGATCACGTTCTCCAACTCGTCGATGTTCTCGACCGGCTGGTTGTCCACCTGCCGGATGATGTCGCCAGGCAGCAGCTTCTCTGCGGCGGGGCCGGTGAGCGACACCGCGCCGACGCTGGGTACCTCCGCCACGGGTACTCCCTCAGCGCGGAGCGCAGCGACGATGGCCAACGTGCGTGAGTTGTCCATCTGGAGGGTGGCCTCGGCGCGCACCTGCTCGATGGTCTTGCCCGGGGGGTAGTAGATCTCGCGCGGGATCGCGTCGGAGCCGGTGGCCATGTGCACATACAGGGCTTCAGGGAGACTGATCGTGGACTCCACCCGGGTCGCCGACACCGTCGTCATCAGGAGGCGGCCCTCGGACGGGTAGGTGGGAAGGCCCCCGGAGATTTCAATGACGGGCCCGGAATCCGTGTTGCCCAGCACGTCCACTGTCTGGCCGGGCCGCCAGGCCACGTACGGCACCGGAGTGAGGACCAACAGGGCTGCCAACGCGGCGAAGAGCAGGGAACTGACAATGGCGACGGCATTGCGTGACATGGCGGCTCCCTTCTGCGCGACTGCCGTCACACTACCAACCGTCGACAAGCGGTCGCGCGGCGCTTGCCCCATGCGGAACAATGGCCTGTATCGGTGCACAGGAGGAAACTGATGTCCAACCCCTCGTTCGGTCCTTTCGACTTCGAGCAGCTGCGCAAGATGCTGGAGCAACTCGGGCTGGGTGATGCCGACAACCTGAATCTTGAGGATCTGGTGGCGCACGTTCAGAAGATGCAGGCCTCGGGAGGTGGCTTCATGTTCGGCATGACCGCCGCGGACCGCGATCCGGACGCGGCGTGGCGCACCACCCTCACCGCGGCCAAGCACCTCGCCGCGGAGGCGGGCGGAGACCCGGAGCTGCGGTCGGAGGAGCGCTCCGCCATCGTCGACGCGGAGCGGCTCGCCCAGAACTGGCTCTCCCCCGTCACCACCTTCTTCGAGACGGGCCGCCCCGCCCGGGCGCTGACCAAGGGCGCGTGGCTGGACGAGACTGGTGACGGCTGGCGTGCGGTGATAGATCCCATCATTGACGGTCTGGCAGACGCCCTGCGCCGCGGGAGTGGTGCGGAGCAGGACGAGGAGCTCCAGCCGCTCGCCCAGATGATGGGCCCCATGATGAAGCAGTCGGCCTCCTTGATCTACCGCGACCGCCTGAAGCGGGAACTGGCCCGGGTGGCCGGCGACATCCTCACCGGCACCGAGATCGGCTTCAACCTGCTGGGCTCCAACGACGTGGTCATGGTGCCCGTCAACGTCGCCCAGTTCACCCAGGACCTCGACGCCAGCGACACCGACGTGACGCTGTACCTGCTGCTCCGTGAGGCGGCAAGGCAGCGGCTCTTCCACGCCGTCGGCTGGCTGTCACCCCAGCTCAGCGCGCTGCTCGCGCACTACGCGCGGGAGATCACGATCGACTTCGACGCCATCGCGGAATCCCTGCGGCCGGAAAGCCTGGAACAGTTGACCATGGAGGACATGGTGGCGGTGGGCGAACAGGTCCGCGGTTCCTTCTTCCAGCCGGCCAGCACGTCCACCCAGGTGGAGATCCTGGAGCGGCTCGAGGTCCTGCTCGCGCTGGTCGAGGGGTGGGTGGACCACGTGGCCGGACGCGCCGCCGCGCCCTGGATGCCCAACGCGCCGCAGCTGGAAGAGGTGTTGCACCGACGTCGCGGTTCCGCCACGCCCGTCACCGGTGTCTTCACCGAACTGCTGGGCCTGGATCTCCGCCCCCGGCTCGTCCGGGACGCGAAGAACCTGTGGGCCGCCGTCGAGCATGCACGGGGCGTCGACGGACGCGACGCGGTCTGGGGCCACCCCGATCTGCTGCCCACGCGGGCGCACCTGGAGGACCCGCTCTCCTTCACGTCTGGCGACGCTCACGCAGAGCCGGAGGAGGACGAGATGGACGCAGAATTGCGCAAGTTACTGGGCGGAGACTCACCGCGCTGACAATTGCTCCTTGACGGGGCTCACCGGGGCACGGTTAACTCTGCACAGGAGTCCCGGGGTCGAATTCGCAGGGGAAGGCGGATCACGAACCCGGGATTCCGCTTCTACAGGCGCGGTGTGTCATGCCAACAGAGCTTGTCGCCCCGCTAGAGTGATCAGGGTTGCTGAACCCATCAGCGCCCCAAACAAGGAGGAAATTCATGGCTGCAGAGACCTGGGAAGGCTCTTTCTACTGCGTCAAGTGCAAGGACAAGCGCGACGCGAAGGGCGAGGTCGTCGTCAACGCCAAGGGCACCAAGATGGCCAAGGGCAAGTGCCCGGTGTGTGGCACCAACCTGAACCGCATCCTCGGCAAGGCCTGAGCCCGAACACAGCTTGACGGGGCGGCAGCGTGACGCTGCCGCCCCGTAGCTTTGCCCCAGGGTGTTGTCAGCCGGCGCCCAGGTGTTGTCCGACCGGGTCCAGGTGTTGTCCGTTCCCTCCCCGGTGTTGTCCGTCGGCATCGACGCCACGGTGATGGCCGCAGCCGGCCACCAGAGTGTCCCCCATGACCTTCAGCACCCCCGTCCTCACCGTCCTCGGGTCACCCACTCGTACAGCTCCGATCGCCGCCGGGCTCCAGCGCGCGGGCCTGTTCACCAGGACCGTCACCCCTAAGGCAGCCCACCGGTCGCCCGGGACCACGTCCGCGTCCGCGCTGGCGATCCTCACCTGGCCGCCGGGTCGCCATCCGGTTCTCGAGTCAGAGATCTACGGCGCCGAAACAGGGGCCCTGCATGTGTGGTGGCATGCGAGGGGCGCCGCCGTGGGGCCATACGTCGCACCTGGCTTCGGCCCGTGCCCCGCCTGCCTGTCCTCTGCGGAGCGCACTCCATCCGAACGGGGAGCGCTGACGGAGTTGACCGCCTGGGCTTCAGCGTGGACCGCCCTGCAGGCCGTGGCACTCCTCCGGCACGGCACGACAGACCTGATGGGTTCCACGTGGATGTGGAACATCGACGAGCCGGGTCTCACCCTCTTCACCTGGCCCTGGCGTGCCGACTGCCGCACCCGTGGCTGTCACGACTCCTGATGCTGGCGCACGATGGTCAGGGCACCCTCGCCGTACTTGCTGAGCTTGGACTGGCCGATTCCCGGCAGCTTCAACAGTTGGGCCGGGCTGGTGGGTGCCGCTTCGGCGATGGCCTGCAGCGTCGCGTCGGTGAAGATCACGAATGCCGGCATCCGCGTCTCCTCCGCCACCTGCTTGCGCCAGGTGCGCAACGCCTCGAACAGGCCCTCGTCGTAGGAAACCTCGCACTCGGTGTGACGGTTCAGTTTCCGCTCCGCCGCCGTGTGGAGCGGGTTGCCGCACACCCGGCAGGTGCGGGAGCGCACGGAGGTGGTCTTGCGCGCGGGGGTCGTTTCCACCGGGCCGCTCACCTGATCTGCGATGAAGCGGGAGCGGGTGGCCTTGCCCCTCGACGCCGCCCAGCTGATTCGCAGGTCGCGCCGCGCGCGGGTGAACCCCACGTAGAGCAGACGACGTTCCTCCGACAGCGCAGGTTCCTCCTGGGCCAGCACGAACGGGATCATCCCCTCGCGGACTCCGACGATGGCCACGGCGTCCCACTCGAGCCCCTTCGCTGCGTGCAGTGTGGAGAGCGTGACGGCATCCGCCACCGGTGCGGCCTGCCAACTGGCCCTCTCCTGCAACCAGGTGGCGGCATCCGCCCCGGACCAGTCCTCCCGCTTGCCCGTCTCATCCGCCACCATCGCGCGCAGCGCCGTCAACGACTCCCACCGCTCGCGCTGTTTGCCCTGGCCGGACGGGGCCTCGGGCTTCCAGCCCAGGCCGCGCAGAACGGCGTCCATGATCACGCCGGGCTGGGCTTCCTCGTCGCGCTGGGAGGAGCGACCGAACTCCACGATGGCTTGGCGAACCTCCGCCCGGTCGTAGAACCGCTCGGTACCGCGCACCGTGTAGGGGATGCCGCGTTCGGTGAGCGCCGCCTCCAGTGAAGGCGACTGGGCGTTGATGCGGTACAACACCGCCATCTCGGACCACCTCGTGCCGGCGCCATGGCGGACCTTCAGCCAGTCGGCGACACCGGCCGCCTCCGTCGCCTCATCCGGAGCCGCGTGGAACGACGGGGCGGGCCCGGCATCCCTGGTGGCTCTGAGCGCGCCGGGTGCTGCGCCGCTCACCCGGAGGATCTTGTTGGCCGACGCCACCACCTCTGGGCTGGACCGGTAGTTGCGCACGAGCCGCACCGTCCGGGCGGAGGGGTACTCATCGGCGAACCGGAGCAGGTAGCCGGCGTCTGCGCCGGCGAAGGAGTGGATGGCCTGGTTGGCGTCCCCCACCACGCACACGTCCGGCCTGCCGTCGACCCACAGCTGGATGAGGCGGTGCTGCAGCGCGGAGACGTCCTGGTACTCGTCGACGACGAAGTGGCGGTAAGTGGCGCGGATGGTCTCTGCGATGTCCGCATGCTC
The DNA here is from genome assembly GCF_014164735.1 of Tessaracoccus sp. MC1756. Classification (NCBI taxonomy): domain Bacteria; kingdom Bacillati; phylum Actinomycetota; class Actinomycetes; order Propionibacteriales; family Propionibacteriaceae; genus Tessaracoccus; species Tessaracoccus sp. MC1756. The sequence goes on from NZ_JACJFZ010000003.1 coordinate 266,099, forward strand.
GCTGAGGAGCACGGCGTTGCACAGCAGGATGTCGTTGAAATCGACGGTGCCCTCGGTGAGCTTGGCCTTCTCGTACAGCGTCATCACGTTGGCCACTTGGGACGGGGCGGCGCCGTTGACAGAGCGCCCCTCTGCCATGTCCACGTACTGCGCCGGGGCGACGTTGCTCGTCTTGGCCCAACTGATCTCCGCGTCGAGGTCTCGCACCAGCGCCGTGTCGGAACTGCCCAGCACCTGGTGGGCGGCGCGCGCCACCAGCCCGAACGTGTTCTGGGCGACGGAGGGGAAGGCGACACCGTAGGCCTGCGGCCAGAAGAACTGGCACTGCCGCAGCGCCGCCGAGTGGATGGTGCGCGCCTGCGCGCCCCTGACCCCGAGCCCCGCCAGACGGGAGCGCATCTCGCCGGCGGCCCGGGTGGTGAACGTGACTGCGAGCGTGGCCGTGGGCGAATAGCGGCCCTCGCTCACCGCGTGCGCGATGCGGTGGGTGATGGCGCGGGTCTTGCCGGTGCCCGCTCCTGCGAGCACCACCACCGGTGAATCCAGCAGAGTCGCGACGGTGCGCTGCTCGGGATCAAGGGCGTCGAGGATGTGGTTGCTCACGGCGTCATTCATACAGTCCCGGGCGGACAAAACGGAATTGTCGGGAGCCACCAGTAGGGTGAACGCCATGACGGTGAGACTGGTGAGAGGAGCCCGGTGGGCAAAACTGGTGGACCATCTCGCACAGGAAATCTCAGCGGCGGCAACAGATCCTTTCCTCACACTGCGCGTCGTGGTTTCCACCCGGGCCACGGGTCGCTTCCTCGGCCAGGAGGTGGCCGCACGGCTGGGTATCTCGGCAGGCATCAGCTATCTCGCCCCTGCAGACCTCATGCGGCACCTGGCGCGACAGGCCGGCGAAGAACGCAACCGTTCCCGTTGGCTGGGCACCCCGCTGGATCTGGCGGTGGCAGACGCCCTCGCCCAGGTGCAGCACCCGCTGGTGGCACGTGCCCTCGCCCCAGATGACACGCGCCCCGGGCGGCGTCGGGCCACCGCCATCCGCATCGCGCGCCTGCTGCGCGGCTATCTGGACCACACGCCCCAACTCCTCGCCAACTGGATCGCCGGGGGGGACACGGGCCTCGGTGGGGCCACCATCCCGGACGCGTTGTCCTGGCAGCCCGCACTGTTCCGGGCCGTGACCGACGCGCTGGAACTGGACCCGCTCGTCACGCTCGAGAAGATCTACGAGGCGGCCCGGGCCGACACAGTGCCCACCTTCGTGATAGCGGTGGACGACCTGACCAGGCCGCAACTGCAGGCCATGAGCGCCCTGGGCGACGGCCCCGGGCTCACCATCCTGCAGCCCACGGGTTCCGCCGGCGACGGCTGGGCCACTGAGCTCGCAGACGCTGTGGAATCGCTCCCGGGCGGAGCCGCTCCCCCACCCATGGTCTCCGTCCATGATTCCCACGGTGAGGCCAGGCAGGTGGAGGTGCTGCGAGACGAACTCACGCGCGCCTTCGCCGAAGACCCCTCTCTCGAACCCAGGGAGGTGGCCATCCTCTGCCCACAACCGGAGCGCTACTCCGCGCTGCTCGATTCGGCCTTCGCCGCCGTTGACGACACGGCCCATCCCGGCCGCACGCTGCGGGTGCAGCCCATCGGCTCGCTGGACGCCAACCCCGTCCTCACCCTTCTCGTCTCCTTGCTGCGCTTGGGCAGGGCCAGGGCCACCGCCACGCAGATCGTGACGCTGCTCCTCAGCCCTCCCATCGCGCACCGCTGGCGCCTGGCGGAGCGCCGCACCGTGGTCGAACTGATCGCCGGGGCTGGCATCCGCTGGGGTCTGGACACCGAACACCGTGCCGTGTTCGACCTGTCCGGCGTCGAACAGAACACGTGGGTGCGCGGCATCGACAGGCTCCTCATCGGTCTCGCCGTCGCTCCCGGCACCGACGTTGGACTCGGCCTGTCCGGGTCCGACGCGGTCACCGCCTCAGATCTGTCTGTCGTGGGCGCCCTCGTGGAGGTGTTGGCGCGCCTCCGGCACATCGTCGCTGCCACTGCGTCGCCGGCCACGGTCCCGGAGTGGGTGGCGCGCTCCAGGGACGCTCTCGGCTCGCTGGTCGGGCTCCCCCGTACGGATGAATGGCAACTGCTCCACGCGCTGGCGGTGCTCGCCCGCTTCGAGTCGGACCATCAGGGCAACCCCACCGTGCTCACGCCGCACGAGTTCGCCCACCTCCTCGAAGACGCTGCCCGACCGCCCCGCGCCCGCGTAGCAGCGGGCAATGGCACGCTCCAGGTGATCCCTCTGGGCGAACTGCAACACGTCGAACTCCGGGTGCTGGCCATGCTGGGCGTGACAGACGACGTGGTGCCCGGCCGCGGCGGTGTCCTGCCGGATTCCGTCGACCTCGGGGGTCACGCGCCGGACGTGCGCACCCGGCGTCTGCGTCAACTGCTCACGCATGCCCGCTCCGCGGAGAAGCTCCTGATCATCAGGCAGGCCTCCTCGCAGCGCACCAACCGCAGCACGGCCAAGCCGGTGGCGGTCAGCTGGTTGCTCGAACAGCTCGGCGGGTCCCCCGCAACGCTCACGCACCCGCCCACGGCCACGTCAGAGGCCAACTTCCTCAGCCGGCCCAGCTTCGACCTCCAGGCCCTCGGAGGGGCCGAGGCCCGGCGCGCCAGTGGTTCCGGGTCGCTCACCATCTCCGCCCGCCGCCGAACGGAGGCCCGCTCCCGGCAGGTGGGCCCTGCCCCGGCCCAACTCACCCTCTCGCAGCTGGAGCGGTTCCTCCTGGACCCGGCGAAGAGCTTCCTGCGCTCCGCCGGTGGCATCACGCTCTACGCAGAGCCACAGGTGACGGACGAGATGCCGCTGGAGGCGGGGGGTCTGGAGAGGTGGCAGGTCGTCAACGCGCTGGTGGATTCCTGGAAGAGCGGAACGACGCTCGAATCGGTCGAGAGCTACTTCCGGCAACGCGAAGACCTTCCGCCCCAGCGCATCGGCGACGCGCTGTTCCAGGCCGCGAAGGCGGAGGCCGTGCTCCTGTGGAAGAGCGCGTGGGGCGAATGGTCCGGTCCCGTCGCCCGGCACGCGGTCAGCCTCGAACTGGATCTCGGTGACGCCGGCACGGTCAGGGTGGTCGACGAGGTGTGCACCCGCAGCGGCTTCGCGCTCGTAGCCACACCCAGCAGGGGCGACCACAACATCCTGCGGCCGTGGCTGGACAGCCTGGCGCTCGCTGCCCAGGGCCTCGCAGCCCCCGCCAGATTCCACCGGTTCGTCAAGACCCAGGCCACCCGGTACGCCATAGCGGCGGAGGCCACCCAGGTTGATCCGCCCACCCCCGAGGATGCGCTCACGTACCTCACCACCCTGGTCGGCGCCTACGCGCAGGGCCAGCACCGGCTCATCGCTGTCCCCTGCGGGCCGGCCCTCACCTACGCCCGGGAGTTCGCCGCCGGCAAGTTCCGGGCTGCAGACTGGGCCGGTCCCGTCGGTCACTGGAAGTCCAAGTGGGCGAAGCCCGGCGAGGCCTGGCCGCTGTTCTACGCGGACGACGTGCGCGAACTCCTCACAGACGAGTTGCTCCCGGGCGACCCGGTCAACGGGCAGACCAGCCCGTTCCAGGCCTGGGCCTGGGAACTGTATGCCCCGCTCGCGAAAGGCTGGTCGTGACCACCTTCGACATCACCGCACCCCTGCCCACCGGCACCGTGCTGCTGGAGGCCAGCGCGGGTACCGGGAAGACGTACACCATCGCCGCGCTCACGGCCCGCTACCTGGCGGAGGAGGGGCTGGACGTCGCTGATCTGCTCCTGATCACCTTCGGGAACCACGCGGCCGGTGAGATGCGCACCAGGGTGTTCGCCCGCCTGCAGCAGGTCATCGCCGACATGGACCGCATCGCGGCCGGGCTGCCGCTCTCCGGAGAGGCCGCCGAGGACCCGGTCGCCCGCCTCCTGAGCACGGAGGATGCGGCGCTCCACCGCTCACGTCTGGCGGCCGCCGTCGCCCGCTTCAACGAAGCCACCATCCTGACCACCCACTCCTTCTGTCAGTCCATGCTCCTCGAGCTCGGCATCCTCGGAGACTGGGACCCGGCTGAGACGGTGGGCGCAGACCCGGTGGACCTCGCCCGCGAATGCGCCACGGACATCTACCTGCAGCTCTACCGCGACGAGGAGACACCGCCCATCACAGCGCAGCAGGCGCTCCTCATCGGAGAGGCCGTCTGCACCAAGAGCCTGCCGCTGCTGCCCACGTCCGGGCCGTACTTCGACTACGCAGAGGCTGTGCGTGAGCTGTATGCCCGCCGCAAGGCCGTCCTCGGCCTCTGCTCCTTCGACGACGTCACCACCCGGCTGCGTTGTCTCCTCTCAGACGCCGTGACCGGGGCCGCCGTCGCCTCGGAACTGCGGCGCCGTTTCCGGGTGGTCCTCGTGGACGAGTTCCAGGACACAGACCCAGACCAGTGGGCCATCCTGAAGTCCGCTTTCGTGGGCCCGGACCGGCCCACCATTCTGATCGGTGACCCCAAGCAGTCCATCTACGGGTTCCGGGGCGCAGACCTGGGCAGCTACCTCGCCGCCCGCGGCCACGCTGAGTTGGCCAGCCTCGGCACCAACTACCGCACGGACCGGCCGTTGGTGGAGGGGGTGGTCGAGTTGTTCGGCACCACCACGCTCGGCGAGGAGACCGTGACGGTGACCCCGGTGGGCGCGCACCACGGCCCCCGGCATGATCAACTGCCGGCCCACGCCCGCCTCTGGCTCCGAACCGCAGTCTCGGACCAGCTCGGCGACATCGCGGTGGACAGCGCCATCGAGCACGACGTCATCCGGCAGGTGCGCCAGATCCTGACCCGGGGCTTCGAACCGGCGGACATCGCCATCCTGGTGCGCACCACGGCCCGCGGCAGGGCCATCCGCACCGCGCTCGGGGACGCGGGCCACCCCGCCGTGCTCACCGGCACCCAGTCGGTATGGTCCCAGCCGGCCAACAGGCACTGGATCACCCTTTTCCGGGCGATGGATGACCCCACCCAGGCCCACATCAGGCTCGCCGCCATGACGCCGCTGATCGGCTCGCCGCTGACGGAGCTCCTCTCGGACCGTCCTCAAGAGGCCGCCCGCGTGAGCACCCTGGTGCGGGAACTCGCGCAGCGCTGGCGCGACGGTGGGGTGGCCGCAGTCCGCACCCACCTGCGCACGCACACCGCCCTCGACAGCCGGCTGCTGGCAGAACCGGACGGCGACAGGCTGTTGGCAGACGTGGCCCATCTGGCCGAACTGTTCGACGCGGCCGGAGAAACCACGTTGAGTGCGTTGATCGCCCTCGGCGAGGCGCGCGGCATCCCGGACGACGAGTCGGATTCGTTGAGGGTGGCCACCGACGAGCCGGCCATCCGGGTGATGACGATGCATGCCGCGAAGGGTCTCGAGTTCCCCATCGTGCTGCTGCCGGAGACCGGAGGCGCCCAGGCCCAGCGGCACCGGCCCTTCAGCATCGTCGAACAGGGTCGCCGCCACCTGTACATCGGCCCCAAGCCGCAGTGGAACGACGAGATCACCAGGGATCTCCAGGCGCAGCACCGCGACGAAGAGTTGCGTCTCCTGTACGTCGGGTTCACGCGCGCCGCGCATCTCGCCATCGCGTGGCACATCGCCAAGCCCAAGGGCGCCCGTTCCGACAGCCCGTTGGACGCGCTCCTCACCCGGCTGCCCGCCATCGGCACCGGACGCATCCTGACCACCCCGCTGGATCCGGCGCATCCCGGCCGCGTGACGACCCCTGCCCCGCCGAACGCCACGCTGACGGCGGCGAGGTTGCGCCGCAGCATCGACCAGACGTGGCGCCGCACGTCGTACTCGGGTCTCACCCAGGGTCTGCACGAGACGGCGGTGCGCGTCATCACGGATGAAGCCGTTGAGCTCGACGTGGCCCCGCCAGCGGCGTCGGACCCGGCGCTCAGCACGCCGTCGCCCATGTCTGGGCTTCCGGCGGGTGCGGCCTTCGGCACGTTGGTGCATGAAGTGCTCGAACTCCTGGACTGGACCCCCGGTCGGCTGGAGCCCCACGCTGCGGAACTCCTCCGCGTCATGGGCCCTGCGCACAACCTCGATCAGCAGCAGTCCGCGCAACTGGCGGCGTCGCTCGTGCAGTTGTGCCGCACCCCGCTGCTGCCCCTGTCGCCAGCCGCACTGACGGACGTTCCGCTGGCCAAGCGGCTCCCAGAGCTCGACTTCGACCTTCCTCTGGCAGATGGGGGCACCCCCGCGACGCTGCGTGAACTGGCCACGTTGATGGCCGGGCACCTGGCTCCTGAAGACCCGCTGGCGGCCTACCCGGAGAGGCTGGCCACTTCGGAAGCCGCGGGCGCCGTGCTCAACGGGTTCCTCACCGGATCCATCGACGGTGTCCTCCAACTCGAAGACAGGTTCGTCGTCGTGGACTACAAGACCAACCGGCTCGCACCCACGGCTGGCGACGAGTTGACCCTGGGCCACTACACGCGGCCCGCCATGGCGGAGGCCATGATGCAGGCCCACTACCCGCTCCAGGCCATCCTGTACTGCGCCGCCCTCCACCGCTACCTCGGTCAACGCCTCCCCGGCTATTCCCCCCACACCCACCTGGGCGGCGTGGGCTACCTGTTCGTCCGCGGCATGGCAGGGCCGGACACTCCGGTGGTCGACGGCGCCTCCTGCGGGGTCTTCGGCTGGTTCCCACCTGCAGACCTGGTCATCGCCGTGTCTGATCTGCTCGGAGGTGCCCATGCGTGAGGTTCCCGTCGCCGCCACCGGCCTGCTGCGCACCTTCTGCGAGGCCGGTTGGTTGGGGTTGATCGACTTCCACCTGGCCAAGCGGCTGGGGGCACTCAGCGGCGAAGCCGAACCGCAGGTGCTCCTAGCGTTCGCACTGGCCGCCCGCGAGCTGCGCCTCGGTTCGGTGTGCCTCGACCTGGCGACGGCGGCCACGGACCTGCGTCCCGAGTCGGACGACGACTCCGACGGCGACACCGAGGAGGCAGTCGCCCTCCCCTGGCCTGACCACGAGCACTGGCTCGAGTCGGTGGCCTGCTCCGCAGCGGTCGCCGACGCCGAGGGCGAAGAGAACCGGCCCTTCCGGTTGGACGGCACGTTGCTCTACCTGGACCGATACTGGCGGCAGGAACGCAAGTTGGAACAGATCCTGCAACGCCGGAGCTCCCAGCCTGCCCTCGCATCGCACTCGGAGGCTCCCATCCCGTTGCCCCGTCCCGACGGCACGGAGCAGGAGGCCGACGTGCACCAGAATGCGGCGGTTCTCGCGGCCCTCAACCACGGCACCACAGTGATCACCGGCGGCCCCGGCACGGGCAAGACCACCATCGTTTCGCGCATCCTGCACGCCCTGGCGCCGCAATCCCCCCGGATCGCGCTCGTGGCGCCCACAGGCAAGGCCGCCGCCCGGCTCCAGCAGGCGGTCCGCGAGCAGGGGCAGGGGCACGGCAGGCTGTGGGGTGGCACCATCCACAAGCTGCTCGGCGCCCGGCCCCGTACTTCCCAGATGGAGTTCAACGCCCAGAATCCGGTTCCTTATGATCTGGTGGTCGTCGACGAGACCTCCATGGTGTCCCTCGAGCTCATGACGTCGCTCCTGGAGGCAGTGGCGCCCACCACCCGGCTGGTGATGCTGGGAGACCCGCACCAGTTGCGCTCCGTGGAAGCCGGCGCCGTGCTGGCAGACATCGAGCGTGCCCCAGATCTGGTCACCGCACCGGGCGGCGCCATCGTCCGGCTGGTGCACAACTACCGCTCAAGGGCGGACATCAACGAGCTTGCGGAGGCCATCCTCACCGGCGACTCTGCCCGGGCGCGCCACCTCGTTGAGGAGTCTGAGTCCCTGCGTTTCGTCGAGTTCAGCGGTTCGGCAGACCCGGCGACGCTGACGGAGGTCCGGCACGACGCGCTGGCCACGGCGACGCTGGTGCAGGCGGCAGCCAGGAAGGGCGAGGGCACCGTCGCGAACCGTGCGCTGGAGCGCCACCGGATCCTCTGCGGCCACCGTGAGGGCCCGTTCGGGGTGTCCCACTGGGCCCGTTCCGTGCGCACCTGGCTGGCCACCCAGTTGGAGGACTACGGCTTCGACACGCGTCCCTATGCTGGTCAGCCGCTCCTCATCCAGCGCAACACAGACCTGTTCAGCAACGGCGACACCGCTGTGGTGGTCCAAGACGACGGCGGCCTCATGGCGGCGGTGGACCTGCCGGAGGCGGCGCTGAGGGTGGCGCCGTCGCTCCTCGACGACGCGGCGGATCTGCACGCGATGACCATCCACAAGTCGCAGGGCAGCCAGTTCGCGGAGGTGTCGGTGGTGCTGCCCCCGCCGGGCTCTCCCCTGCTGACGAGGGAGTTGCTCTACACCGCTGTCACCAGGGCGCAGGAACGTGTCACGCTGTATGGCTCGTGGGAGGCACTGGCCACGGCGGTGGAAACGCCAGCTCGCCGGGCCAGCGGTCTCGCCCGCACTGCGGGGTGACGGCGCTCAGCGCACCGCGGCGATCGCGTCAGCAACCTTGCCGAGGTTGCCTTCGTTCAACGCCGCCACGCACATCCGGCCGGAATCGGTGCCGTAGACGCCGTGTTCTTCACGCATCGCGACCATCTGTTGCTTGGTGAGACCCGAGTAGCTGAACATGCCGATCTGCTCGGCGATGAACCCCATGTCCGTGATGCCGCGTGCTTCGAGTTGCTGCACCAGGTCCTGACGCAGGCGCTTGATCCGTTCACGCATCTCGCCGAGTTCCTCCTCCCACGTGGCGCGGAGCGCGGGATCCGACAACACCGCCGCGACGATGGCGGCGCCGTGGGTGGCGGGGTTCGAATAGTTGGTGCGGATGCAGATCTTGACCTGCGACAACGTCCGCTTGGCTGCGTCGGCGTCAGCGGTCACGATCGACAGCGAGCCGACGCGCTCGCCGTACAGGCTGAGCGACTTGGAGAACGAGGTGGACAGGAAGAACTCCAACCCCGCGTCGACGAAGCGGCCGACGACGGCGCCGTCGCGCTCCAGACCGAACCCGAAGCCCTGGTAGGCCATGTCCAGGAACGGCACGAGGTTGCGCTCACGCAGCACCTCGATGACCTGATCCCACTGTTCCTCGACGAGGTCGTATCCCGTCGGGTTGTGGCAGCAGGCGTGCAGCACCACGATGGTGCCGGCGTCGGCCAACCGGAGGTCTGCGAGCATCCCCTCGAAGTTGAGGCCCTTGGCCTCGGCGTCGTAGTAGCGGTAGGTGTCGACGCGGAACCCGGCGCGGGTGAACAGTGCGCGGTGGTTCTCCCAGCTGGGGTCCGACAGCAGCACGGTGGCCGAGGGGTTCATCTGCTTCAGCAGGTCCGCGCCCACCTTGAGCGCTCCGGTGCCGCCCAGCGACTCCACGGTCACGACGCGCTCCTCCGCCAGCGCGGCGGAATCGGTGCCGAAGACGAGTTCCCGTACGGCGTCGCGGTAGGCGGGCATGCCGTCGATGGGGAGGTAGGCCTTCGGCTTGCCCTCCTCCGCGAGGCGCTGTTCGGCGATGCGCACACACTCCAGGAGCGGCAGCTTGCCGTGCTCGTTGAGGTAGACGCCCACGCCCAGGTTCACCTTGTCAGGCTTGCTATCGGCGTTGTAGGCCTCGGTCAGTCCGAGGATGGGATCTGCGGGGGCGAGTTCAACGGCATCGAACAACGACATGGGAGACCTCTCTTTCTTGGCGCGCCCCCAAGCCTAACGCTGATGCGCGAAACGACCCGAGCCAATCCACCGCCGTAGACTAATCTGCGCACTAACCGTCCGGGGAGGCCCGATGAAGATCAAATTCGGCCAGTCGAAGCAGTCCACCATCGGCATCGAGTGGGAACTCGCCATTGTCGACAGCACAACCTACGAGCAGGTGCCGGGCGCTCCGCTGCTGCTGGAGAAGGTCGACGACCCCGTCGACGGCCCCATCCGTGGTGAGTATCTGCAATCCATGGTGGAGTTCGTCACCGGCGTCCACCCGACGGTGGCCTCTGCCGTGGCGGAGATGGAGCATCTGCGTGATTGGGCACTCTCCGTTCTCGAACCCCGCGGCATGACACTGCTGGGGGCGGGGGCCCACCCGTTCGGGAACCCTGCCGACCAACGGCCCTATGAGAAGCCGCAGTACCGGCGCGTGACAGACCGAAACGGCTGGTGGGGTCAGCAGATGGCCATCAACGGCCTCCACATCCACGTCGGCATCGACAAGAAGGACAAGGCGCTCCCCATCGTCTACGGCCTGTCGCGCTTCACCCCCTACTTCATCGCGCTGTCTGCCTCCTCGCCGTTCTGGCAGGGGGAGGACACGAAGTTCGCCTCGCAGCGCACCATGGTCTTCCAGCAGTTGCCCACCAACGGCCTGCCGTACCACATGGCCGACTGGAAGGAACTCGAAACCTTCGCCTCCCAACTCGAAGGGGCGGGCATGATCCAGAATCCCTCCGAGATCCGGTGGGATGTGCGTCCCTCACAGTGGGGCACCGTCGAGAACCGGATCATGGATTCAGTGCCCACGCTGATGGAGATCGGGGCGTTGGCGGCCCTCAGCCAGACGCTCGTCGAACGGATGTCACGCATCCTGGCCAGCGGCGAGGTCCTCGACAGGCTCCCCCACTGGTTCATGCGTGAGAACAAGTGGCGGGCTGCCCGTTACGGGCTCTCGGCAGACATCATCAGCGTCCGGAAGGACGAGCACATCATCCACGCCACCGACGGGATCCTCTACTGGCTCGACAAGTTGGGGCCAGTCGCGGAGGATCTGGGCTGTCACGCCCAGTTCGAGCACGTCCGGGAACTCGTCGAGAAGGGACCCGGCTATCTCCGGCAGCGCCGGGTGGCCGCGGCGACCGATGGCGACATGCGCGCCGTCACCAGATCCATCGTCGACGAACTGCGCGCGGGGAAGCCGCATTTCAAGGAGGCCACGTGAAACCGTTTCTGCTGCTCAGCACCCGGCCGGAGGACGACGCGGCGGAGGGTGAGCGCGAGGCAGTGGTGCGGCTCTCCGCGCTGGCCGACGCAGACCTCGTCCAGCTGCGGGTGGAGAATGAGCCCATCCCCCAGCTGGATCTCGACGACTACGCAGGGATCTTCCTCGGCGGAGGGCCCTTCAACGCGAGCGACACCGAGAAGTCGCCACTGCAACGGCGCGTCGAGGCCGACCTCAACGGGATCATCGACGAAGTGGTCGAGCGCGACTTCCCGTTCCTCGGGCTGTGTTACGGCGTCGGCACCCTCACCGACCGGTTGGGCGGTGTGGTGGACCGCACGTTCGGCGAGGCGGTGGGCACCACGATCGCCACGGTCACGTCGGAGGGGCACAAGGACCCGATCTTCGACGGGGTGCCTGGTCGGTTCGAAGCCTTCGTGGGTCACAAGGAAGCGTGCAGAAGGCTCCCGCCCGGCGCCACCCTGCTCGCCACCGGCACCGCGTGCCCCGTGCAGGCGTTCCGAGTGGGGCGCAATGTCTACGCCACGCAATTCCATCCCGAGCTCGATTCTCGGGGCCTCGCAGACCGGATCAGGATCTACCGTGACGCCGGCTACTTCGAGCCCGCCGAAACCGAAACACTCGTCCGCTACGCGCTCGCCACGCAACCGACACCCGCGGTGCACCGGATGCTGATCAACTTCGTTGCGATTGCCAGGATGAGAGATCTCTCATCCTGAACCCATCCGCGCTTCAGTGACGCCCGGTTGAGTGGTTCCCACGGCGATCAACGCCGACCGACGAAAGGAACCCTGATGAAGCGACTCCTGAGCGTGGCAGCATCAGCCGCTCTCGCCCTCACCGGCCTGGCGGTCACCGCCCAGACGGCCGCCGCCGACGTCACCTGCACCGGCACCCTCTCCGCCCGGAATGTGGGCGACAACAACATCATCGTCCCCGGCGGCTCCTCCTGCAACCTCACCGACGTGACCACCCAGGGCAACGTCATCCTGGGCGCGGGCAGCTCCGTCACCATCAACGGCGGCTACGTCGACGGGAGCGTGCAGGCCGAGAGCAAGTCGCCGGGCTCCGTCGTGGTGCGTTCCGGTGCGCGCGTGAACGGCAACATCCAGGTCAAGTACGCCACCGGTGCCGTCACGATCAACGGCGCCCGGGTGGGTGGCGACGTGCAACTCTTCGAGAACCGCGCTGCCATCAGCGTCAATAACAACGTCATTGACGGCAACCTGCAATGCAAGGAGAACCTCTCCGCCCCCGCCGGCGCAGGCAACGTCGTGAAGGGGTCGGCAGAAGACCAGTGCCGCGGCCTCACCGGGACCGCTCCCGCTCCGAGCCCCGCCCCGAGCGGGCCCGCCGTCGACATCTACATCACCCCCGGCGATCACTACGTCAACGGCCGCCGTTGGCGCACGGTCTGCGAGCCGTACTCCGCAACTGAGCGGTGCCGCACCGAGATCCAGGCCACCATCGTCAAGTGGGATGACGGCGATGACGACGACCGGGGCCGCTTCGTGCAGGTAAACGGCTGGGCCTTCAACAACCTGACGTACAAGGCCACCGCCCGCTCTACCTGGAAGAACAACCCCCTCGCCGCCAACGGCGTGGTGGGCGGCAGGTACACGTGGACCGACGGCGGCCGCACCTGGCGCACCGAGTGCGACACCGCCCTCACTGGCCGCAACGGCTGCCGCACCTACGCCAGCGCAGACGTCGTCGAGAACCGGGGCGGCCGCTACGTCTGGGTGGAGAAGGAGATCCTCAACAACATGGTCCGCTTCAGCTGACCCCGCTCATGCAAGAAGGCCACCCGCTCCGGGTGGCCTTCTTGTTGTGTCTGCGGTCAGTCGAGGTAGTCGCGCAGCACCTGCGAGCGCGACGGGTGACGCAGCTTCGACATGGTCTTGGACTCGATCTGGCGGATGCGCTCACGCGTCACGCCATAGACCTTGCCGATCTCGTCGAGGGTCTTGGGCTGCCCGTCGGTGAGGCCGAAGCGCATCTGGACGACGCCCGCCTCGCGCTCGCTGAGCGTGTCGAGGACGTCGTTGAGCTGCTCCTGCAGCAGCGTGAAATTGACGGCGTCCGCCGGGACGATGGCTTCGGAGTCCTCGATGAGGTCGCCGAACTCGGAGTCGCCGTCCTCGCCGAGCGGAGTATGCAGTGAGATAGGCTCGCGCCCGTACTTCTGAACCTCGACAACCTTCTCCGGCGTCATGTCCAGTTCGACGGCCAGTTCTTCAGGGGTTGGTTCGCGGCCCAGGTCCTGCAGCATCTGGCGCTGGACGCGGGCGAGCTTGTTGATGACCTCGACCATGTGCACCGGGATACGGATGGTGCGCGCCTGGTCTGCCATGGCGCGCGTGATGGCCTGCTTGATCCACCACGTGGCGTAGGTGGAGAACTTGTAGCCCTTGGTGTAATCGAACTTCTCCACCGCGCGGATCAGGCCGAGGTTGCCCTCCTGAATCAGGTCGAGGAAGAGCATTCCGCGGCCGGTGTAACGCTTGGCCAGCGACACCACCAGGCGGAGGTTGGCCTCCAGGAGGTGGTTCTTGGCGCGGCGGCCGTCCTCGGCGATCCACTGGAAGTCTTCGACGTCCTGGCTCGTGGGGGGAGGGGTGTCCGACGAGAGCTGCTCCTCGGCGAAGAGGCCGGCCTCGATCCGCTTGGCGAGTTCAACTTCCTGGACGGCGTTGAGCAGCGCCACCTTGCCGATCTGCTTGAGGTAGTCCTTGACGGGATCCGCGGTGGCTCCGGCGGAGACGACCTGCTGTTCGGGTTCGTCCGCGTCGTCGGAATCCGAGAGGGCGAAGCCCTGCTCCTCCTCGACGAGTTCCTTCTCGTCCTTGGCCACTTCGACCTCGTTGAAGGTCGCTTCGTCCACATCGTCGAGCGTGCGCTTCTTTCCGCCCACGGTGAGCACCACGTCGTCTCCATCTCGCTGGAACTGAACCTCGACCTCGCCGGTGGAGGCCTCCGCAATGGTGGGCTCCTTCTTGGAGGACTTCGCCGCGGAGGCGCGGCGGGTGGCCGTCGTCTTGGTGGCAGCAGGCTTGGCTGCGGCAGGCTTACGTGTGGTCGTCCGCTTCACGGCGGGCGTTTCCTCAGCGGCGGCGCTCTTCGTGCTCCGGCGGGTACGGGGTGTCTTGCCGGTGCCTTCAGCGTTCTCGGTCACTGTGGTCCTCTCGAGGCCGTCGACTGCAATTTGCGCATGCGCCGCCCCGCCTCAGTCAAGGGTGACGCACCGTCCATTCTTGCACGGTGGATGTTCCCCTTCAAACCAATCGGGGGAACCGACCCGTAGCGGCCTCAGGGATCCACTGGTACTTGAGGATGATTTCTGTTCCCCACGCAAAACCGATGGAACCAACTCCGCGCCGCTTTCGTTGATATGGGTGACGACTGGCGAAAGGTCTGAAGAATATGAATCGTATTGCGCGCATGCGAAGCACCGAAGGTATCGAGGGCAAGGACTCCGTTGGCCTGTACCTCGACGCAATTGCCAAGACTCCCCTGCTCTCCGCTGTGGAAGAGGTTGAACTTGCCCGCGCCATCGAGGCCGGGCTCTACGCGCAGAAAATCCTGGACGGTGAGATCGACACCACGGTCGAGGCCACCGAGGACGAACTGATCGAACTCGCCGCGGAGGGTGAACGCACCGTCCAGCGTTTCGTGAAGGCCAACCTGAGGCTCGTGGTCTCCGTGGCACGCCGCTACGGCCGCGCCCAGATGCCGTTGCTCGACCTCGTGCAGGAGGGCAACACCGGCCTGATCCGGGCCGTCGAGAAATTCGACTACGCCAAGGGCTTCAAGTTCTCGACCTACGCCACCTGGTGGGTACGCCAGGCCATCTCTCGCGGCATCGCCCAGCAGAGCCGCATCGTCCGCCTCCCTGTGCACGTCGCCGAACAGGTCAACCAGGTCTCGGCCACGCGTCGCAACCTTGAGCGGGAACTCGGCCGGGATCCGGAGATCACTGAGATCGCCGCAGAACTGGGCCTCGAGGAGAGCCGCATCGTGGACCTCCTGCGTTACTCCCGCGACCACGTCTCGCTCGACGCCCCCGTCGAGGCTGACGGCGACACCGCACTGGGCGATCTGATCGCCCGCGAGACGGCCCCCGGCCCCGACGAGATGGTGCTCGACGCTGAAGAGCGCGCGCGCCTCGAAGGGATGCTCTCAGACCTCGACGAGCGTTCGCAGGACGTGGTGCGCCGCCGCTACGGGCTGCTGGACGGCCGCCAGGCCAAGCTGGCAGACATCGGCAGCCACTGGGGCATCACCGCCGAGCGCGTGCGCCAGATCGAGCGTGCCGCGTTGGCGACGATGCGTGAATCGCACGGTATAGCCGCCTGACCGAGCAGGTCGCCTCTGAACCGGACACGGTCCGCGCCTTTCCCCCAGGGCACGGGCCGTGTCCTATTTCACGACCCGGATGAGCCCCTCCTGGGCGCAACTGGCCACCGCCTGACCGTCCTGGAACAGCCTGCCGGTGGCGAACCCGCGAGCGTGTGAGGCCGAAGGCGAGAGCATGTCGTACAACAGCCATTCATCCACCCGCACGGGGCGGTGGAACCACATCACGTGGTCGATGGAGGCCGCCTGCATCTGCGGCGACAGGAACTCCACCTCGTGGGGGACCGTGGTGACGCTGAGCAGCGTGATGTCGCTGAGGTAGGCCAGCACCGCCGCATGCAGCACAGGGTCGTCGGGCATGGGCTGGCGGGTGCGTACCCACGCCTTCATGGAGCCACCGGAATCCGTGCGGTCCGGCCGCGCGGCCAGCCGCACGTCGAGCGCGTCCCATTCGGCCAGCAGCATGAACGGCGCCCCGAATCGGCGCTCGAGCACCTCTCGCAGCGGTGGGCTGGCGTCAGGCACGGCGACATCGTGAGGTGGGGAGGCCGAATGGTCCAGGCCTTCCTCGGGCTCCTGGAACGAGGCCGTCATCATGAAGATCTCCCGATCGCCCTGCCGGGTCACGACACGGCGGTTGCTGAACGTGTTCCCGTCGCGCACCAGTTCGACCTCGAAGTCGAGCGGGGCGTCGTTGGCCCCCGGGCGCAGGAAGTAGGCGTTCAGGGAGTGGATCCGCCGGCTGGGTGAGACGGTGCGGGCGGCCGCCACCAGGGTCTGGCCGAGCACCTGCCCCCCGAAGAGCCGCTGAAGATAGGTCTGGGGGTGCGGCCCGCGGAAACTCGACTGCCCGGTCTCTCTGAGATCGAACAGGGCAATGAGTTCAGCGACGTCTTTAGGCACGGGTTCCATCGTGCCACAACGGGTTCAGCCAGCCTGCCGGATGGCCTGACGGATGCGCTTGGCCGAGACGGGAACGGCGGTGCGCAACTGCTGGGCGAACAGACTGACCCGGAACTCCTCGATGAGGAACGCGATCTCCTCCACGTCACGGCTGAGAGGGCCGGGCGGCTGCCGTTCGGTCAGCTCCGCGTAAGCGTCCTCGACGTCATACAGCTCGACGGCGACCTTGTCGTCGCGGGCGCGATTGGCCGCCGCCGCCTGCAGCCGAACGACGGCAGCCTGCGCATAGCGCGGAAGGTGCGCGAACCAGGGATCAGGAGTGGCCGAGATGAAGCGGTTGAAGAACAGGTTGTCCAGCTGCGCGCTCACGTCGGAACCCAAAGCATCGCCGGTCGACATGGCACCCACAAGGATCCGTGCCTGCGTCACCGCCGTCAGCGCATGCGCGGCGGTGTTGACCACCTGCAGCGTCCGGCCGGGGCATTCCTGCCGCACCTCCAGCGCCAACCGACGGTAGTCGGCCTCGGTGCGCACGCCGTCGAGCGGACCCAGCTCGAGGGCCAGTTGTTCGCCAGCCTTGAGCCACGCGTCGGCCAGCAGTTCCGGCACCTTCGGGTAGGCGGAGTCCGCCAACGCCAACTTCTCGACGCGCCCCAAGTGGGAGACGACCCACTTGGTGGGATCCGGGTTCGTGAGGGTCAGCAGGCGCCGGACGCCCTGGGCGTGCGACACCTCTGCCCGCGCCGCCGAGTCGAAGACCCGCAGCCCGACAGCGGTGGCCTCGTCCACGAGCGCCGGGTACCCCACGACGCCCGTGCCCACGGTCGTCTCGCGCGGCACGTCGCCGAACGTCCACGACTTCTGTCCGGTGGCGGCCTTGTCTCCCGCGGAGGCGGTCAGCTTCGCGGCCACCTTGGGCGACAGTTTCCGGCGCAGCCCCTCGAGATCGACATCCCGGGCCACCTCACGGTCCTCGTCGAGGACCACGTAGGTCGGACGCAGGTGCTTGCCCACGGCCTCCGGCGCGAACTGCGGGCCCTCGACGACGACTCCAGTGAGCGCGGTGAGCGCCCGGGCCAGCGCGTCGGTGAAGGCACCCTCCCCCACCTGGCCTCGCTCGTCGAGCCAGGCCAACGCCCTGGCAGCGAAATCCGGCGCGGGCACGAAGTTGGTGCGCACCGACTTGGGCAGTGACCTGATCAGTTCGGTGGCCAACTCCGGACGCAGCCCCGGCACTTGCCAGGAGAACTCATCGGCGTCGAGTTGGCCGAGGAGCTCGAGGCGTAGCTTGAGCGTCACGCCGTCGCTGCCGGCCCCGGGATCGAACGTGTAGTCGATGGGCAGCTTGTGCTCGCCGAACGTCCACCTGTCGGGGAAATCGTTGGGGTGCAACTGGGTGGCGTCGACGATGGCGTCGTCGATCATCAGCAGCGGCCAGTCACTCTTCGGCGTCGAGCGCAACCACTTGTCGAAGGTCGCGCCGGAGACCACGTCGCTGGGCACCCGTGCGTCGTAGAAGGCGTAGAGCGCCTCGTCGGAGATGAGGAGGTCCGGCCGGCGCATCCGATCGGTCATCTTCTCCGCTTCCTGGATCACTGCGCGGTTGTCCCGGACGACGGGGTTGCGGGTGTCCCACTCCCCTTCGACGAGGGCGGTGCGCAGGAAGATCTCGCGCGCCTCCTCGGGGTGGTCCTTCGCGTAGTCGGTGCGGCGGCCCGCCACGATCGGTACGCCGAAGAGCGTCAGCCGTTCGTTGGCCACCACGCTGGCGGAGCGCTGCGACCACACCGGTTCAGACACGGTGCGGGTCAGCAGGGGGCCGGCCACCTCCTCCACCCATTCCGGCTTGATCCCGGCCACGGTGCGGGCCCACAGGCGGGAGGTCTCCACCAGCTCGAAGGCCATCACCAGCGGCGGGGTGGACTTGGCCAGCGCGGACCCCGGTTGGATCGCGAACCTCGCGCCGCGGGTGCCCAGGTACTCCTGAAGGGGCCGACGCTTGCCCGGCTCACGCTTGCCCCGTTGCTCCTCGGCCACGCCCACGTTGGAGAGTAACCCGCTCAACAGGCTGCTGAGGACCTGGTCGGTCGGCCCGTGACCGCGGGTGTCGAGGTCCAGTTCCTTGGCCGCCTCGCGGAGCTGGGAGACGAGGTCCTCCCACTCGCGGAACCGCACGAAGTTGAGGTATTCGGCGCGGCACATCCGGCGGAACTGGTTGCCGGAGAGCTCGCGTCGACGCTCGTGCAGGTAGTTCCAGATGTTGAGGAGCGCCTCGAAATCGCCGCCCTCCAGCGACGTCTTGGGCGCGGTCTCCTTGCGCGTGCCTGTGTGGGTCGTGTGGCGCCTGGGCGTCTCGCCCTCTTCGTCAGGCTTCGCCTCGATGCCCCAGAAGCGACGGTGCAACTGGTCGGCCTGATTCTGGAACTCCGCCGGGCGTTCCCGGATGTCGGGCACAGTGAGGCCTGCCACGAGCACCAGCACGGTGGCCAGAGTCCTGCGGCGGGCGCCCTCGATGATCATGCGCCCCAGCCGGGGGTCCACCGGCATCCGGGCGAGCATCCGGCCCGTGCGCGTGAGCCGCACCTGGGCATGCCGTGGGCGGGGGTGGATCGCGCCGAGTTCGCTGAGCACGCGGACGCCGTCGTTGATCTGTCCCAGCACGGGGGCCTCCACGAACGGGAAGCTCTCGACGTCGCCGAGGCCCGCCTGGGCCATCAGCAGGATCACAGTGGCGAGGTTGGTGCGCAGGATCTCCGGATCTGAGTACTTGGGCCGCGCCTCGAAGTCCTCCTCCGAGTAGAGCCGGATCGCGATGCCGGGGCCGAGACGACCACAGCGGCCGGCGCGTTGGTTCGCCGATGCCTGCGACACCGGTTCGATGGGGAGCCGCTGCACCTTGGTGCGCGTCGAGTACCGCGAGATGCGGGCCAGACCGGTGTCGATGACGTAGCGGATGCGCGGCACGGTGATGGAGGTCTCGGCCACGTTGGTGGCCAGCACGACCCTCCGTCGGCTGTGTCCTGAGAACACCTTCTGCTGGTCTGTCGCCGACAGTCGTGCGAACAGCGGCAGCACCTCCAGCCCGGACCCGAGCCCCTCGATCGCCTCCGCAGCGTCACGGATCTCGCGCTCCCCGCTGAGGAACACGAGGATGTCGCCGCCGCCCGGTTCGGTGAGGATCTCCTCGACTGCCCCCACGATCCCGTCGATCTCGTCCTGGCCCTCCTCGAGCGGCCGGTACCTGGTGTCGACGGGGTAGGTGCGTCCGGAGACCTCCACGACCGGGGCGTCGCCGAAGTGTTCCGAGAAACGGGCCGTGTCGATGGTGGCCGAGGTCACGATCACCCGCAGCTCCGGGCGCTTCGGCAACAACTGTTTGAGGTAGCCGAGGAGGAAATCGATGTTGAGGCTGCGCTCGTGCGCCTCGTCGATGATGATCGTGTCGTACCGGCTGAGCAGCCTGTCGTGGGTGAGCTCCGACAGCAGGATGCCGTCGGTCATCACCTTGATGCGGGTGGCTGCCGTCACCTTGCGGGTGAAGCGGACCTGGTAGCCGACGAAGTCGCCCAGCTCGACGCCGCACTCATCGGCGATGCGCTGCGCCACGGTGCGCGCCGCGATCCGCCGGGGCTGCGTGTGCGCGATGCGCGTGCGCCCTGCCATCAAGCAGATCTTGGGCAGCTGGGTGGTCTTGCCGGAGCCTGTTTCGCCCGCGACGACGACCACCTGGTGCCGGCGGATCAGTTCAGCGATGTGCTCGGCCTCCGCAGCGATGGGTAGCTGCGGGTCGACCTCGACGGTGGGCTCGGTGGGGGCCTCAGTCATCCGCGCGCGACGAACAGCGGACACTCCGCGTGGGCCAACAGGCCACGCATGAGGCCGCCCAGGGAGAGGCCTGGGATGTGTGAGTCACCCACGCCGACCACCAGCAAGTCGTAGCCCGCACTGCGGCTGACCAACTCGTTGATGGGGCTGTCTGCCGCCACCTCGACGCGGTACTGGACGTCGGGGTAGGACTGGGCGACCTCGTTGGTGATCGCCTCGATGCCACCCTTCGCGAAGCGCACCTGCTCGTCGAGTTCGTTCGGCGAGAGCTTGCGGGCGAATAGGCCCACTGGGGGCTGGATGGCGTGCACGATCTCGAGGCGCGCACCGAGACGCTGGGCCTGCTGGAAGCCGGCCTCCAGTGTCTTCTCGGACCCCGGGCTGGTCTGCAGCCCGACGCCGACGATGCCACGGCCACCGATGGGGTCAGGGTGGGCCGCGGCGGAGATGACGACCACGGGGCAGGAGGCGTTGGCCACCACGGCCACGGAGGTGGAGCCGACGAACATGCGCTCGAGGCCGGACGCCGCGCGGCGCCCGACGACGACCAGGTCGGCGACCTCGCTCAGCCTGGCCATCACGCCGCCCGGCGAACCCATCACGACCTCAGTCTTGATGCGGTGCTCCGGCAGCCCCATGCTCAGCGCCACGTCCCGGGCCTGTTCGTTGGCGGTGATTCCGGCGGACTGGAGCACCTCGGGGTCGTAGACGACACCCCAGGCGCCGGCCATGAGCGTGTCGTCGACGGCGTTGACCAGCAGCAGTTCGCCGTTGATCCGGAGGGCGGCACCGGTGCCGAAGCGCACGGCCCGCAGGCCGTCATCACTTCCGTCGACGCCGACGACAACCAGCGGAGCTGTCTTTTCGTTCATGACTCTCAGCCCTTCTTCGTTCCGGAGACAACACGCCCGTCGATCGACGCGGCGGTCACGGCAATACCGACGGCGAGGTCACCGTCGAGCCAGCTCTTGTTCGTCACGCCCGGGTCCGCCGCCCCTGCGGTGCCCTGCACCAGGACGGACCAACCGATGGCCGAATCAGGGTCGATCTCGTCCACCTGGAACGAGACCTTCCTGCCGTCGGCGAGCTTCGCCAGGCTGGAATCGGTGTCGGTGTGGAAGATGATGGTGCGATCCACGACCTGGTAGTTCACGGGGACCACGATGATTCCGTCGTCGCCCTGCCAAGCGATGCGACCGATCACGGTCTCACTCAGCAACGCCCAACATTCGTCGCCATCGAGCCGGGAGAAGTAGGTCACATGTTGCGGATCGGTCATATCTCAAACTGTATCGCTTGTCAGCCGTTGAACGTGGTGCGGCCGCCCAGCTTGGTGGCCAGCGCGTCGTCGATGCCGTCGGCGATCTGGCTCAGGTGCAGCAGCGCCTGGTGCAGGTGGGCCGCGACGAAGGGTTTCGCGGCCACGGAGATCTGCACGAACACCCGGTCACGGTGCAGAGCGAAACGGCCGTAGCGGGCCTCGACGTTGAGGTCGTTGAGCACCTCACACGCCCGCGAACGGCCGCCGACCTCGTGCACGAGCGCCGAGAACAGCACGAGCTCAGCCGCGTCCGGGGTGGAGCGGAGGAAGACCATCGTGGACCCGACGCGGATGGCGACGTCGCCCTGGTCATTGCGCAGCGGGGGATGGCCGTAGGCCTTGGCCAACTCGTGGTCCACGAGGTGGTCCAGGTCCGTCCGGTTGGCCGGCATGACCGCCATCTGGTCCTTGCTGAGCGGTTTGGGCGTGAGGGGAACCCAGTCGGTCTGCCCCTTCAGGATCTCGGCCAACTGGTCGGGCTCCAGGAAGATGGGGTGGAGCACGCCGAACACCTCCGCCAGGGTCTCGGTGGCGAGTTGCGCCAGCGCCGCCGAGTTCTCCTGGTCGACGACGGTGTGGAACGTGTTCCACTCGTTGTTGGGCTGGTCCCATGCCAGGCGGTGCAGGCCTTCGGCCTGCGCCTCTGTGGGCGCCCCGCCGTCGGGCCCCTTGACGTAGGCGGCGATCACCCCTGGCTCGGTCACGGAGAACCGGATGCCGGGGGGTTCGTCGGCCTCACCGTCACCGGGCTTCCTGGCCGAAGCCACGGAGATCGTCAGATCCGCAGTGGAATCCATCACCGACAGCACCTCGTCGAGGCGTGTGGTGAACTCCTCCCAGGCGCCCTGTTGGGTCGCGTCGAAGTCGAAGTCAAAGTCCTCGTACCCGGCCATGGGCCACCTCCTTGACCTTCAACCTAGCGCACCCGTCTGTTGGCCTGGCCAGGTCACATGCCCACGAGGTCGAGCAGCTCTCCCAGTTCCTCCCTGGTCAGTTCGCGGATCTCGCCGACCGGCAGGTTGCCGAGCCGGACGGGACCGATTGCGGTCCTGGCCAAGCGGTCGACGGGGTGCCCGACCGTATCGAACATCCTGCGCACGATGCGGTTGCGGCCCTCGTGCAGCGAGACCTCGATCAGCGTCCGGTTGGCAGCGCGGGAGACGAGCTTCACCTTGTCCGGCTTGACGGGGCCGTCCTCGAGCGTGACGCCCTTCTCCAGACGCTTGATGGTGCGGTTGTCCATCACGCCCGCGGCCTGCACGGTGTAGGTCTTGGTGACTTTGTAGCTGGGGTGCGCCATGCGGTGGGCGAACTCGCCGTCGTTGGTGAGCAGGATCAGGCCTTCGGTCTCGGTGTCGAGGCGGCCGACGTGGAAGATCCGCTCGCGGAGCCTGGGCAGGTAGTCGAGCAGCGTCTTGCGCCCCTCCGGGTCCTCCATCGTGGAGACCACGCCCCGAGGCTTGTTCATCACGAGGTACAGGTTGTGGCGCGGCGGCGGGATGCGCGAGCCGTCCACCCGGATGTGGTCCGTCTCGGGATTGACGCGCATGCCCTGCTCAGTGACGATCTTGCCGTTGACCTCCACCCGCCCCTCCTCGATGAGGATTTCACTGGCGCGGCGGGATGCGAGGCCGGCCGAGGCCAGCACCTTCTGCAATCGGATGCCCTCGGTCTTTTCCTTGTCAGGCTGGTCGTTCATCTTCGCGTTCCTCCTCGGGCCGGGCCTCAGGCGCCATCGCGGCGGCGAGTTGTCCCAGCTCAGCTTCCAAGGCTACGGCGTCAGGCAGCATGGGCGCCAAGTCCGGCAATTCCTTCAAGGAATTGAGCCCCAGTTTCTGCAGGAACAGCGGCGTGGTCGCGAACGTCATGGCTCCGGTGACCGGGTCCTCCCCCGCCTCCATGATCAGCCCGCGCACGAGCAGCGTCTTGACCACGCCGTCGACGCCCACGCCGCGGACTCCCGAGATCCGGCCGCGGGTCACCGGCTGCAGATAGGCGATGACAGACAGGGTTTCGAGGGCCGCCTGGGTCAGTCGGGAGCGCTGGTCCGAGACCAGCCACGCCTCCAGGACGTCGGCCAGCGCCGGGTCCGTGGCGAAGCGCCAGCCCCCGGCGATGCGTCGCAGCCGGATGCCACGTGCGTTCTCCTCGTAGAAGGCGGCGATCTCGTCCAGCGAGCGGTCGGCCTCATCGACGGTCAGGTCGAGTGCTGCGGCCAACTCCTGCGTGGTGGTCGGCTCAGTGGCCATCAACAGGATGGCCTCGAGGGCGCCGTGGGTGCTCATGCATCCTCCAGTTCGGGTTGTGGTCCGTAATCATCGGTGACCTCGACGGCGGCCTCATCGCCGGCGGTCCACCGCACCGTCAGTTCGGCGAGCGGTTCGAGTTGTTCGAGTGCCACCTGTTGTGCCCGGAACAGCTCCAGGATGGCCAGGAAACGCACCACAACGGTGAGCCGGTCTGCGCCGGAGATGAGCGACCTGAACGTGGCTGCGCCCTCGCGGCGCAATCTGTCGGCGATGAGCGTGACCTGCTCCGGGACGCTGACAGTGTTGCCGTGCAGGTGGCCCAGCTCGACGACGGGGGCGGGCTTCGGCACCATCGCCGCCGCCGCGAGCCGGGCGACATCGTCGGGGGTCAACGTCAGTTCCACCTCCGGGAGGAGGCCGCGGAACTGCTCCTCGATCCCGCCGGGCCGCCAGTGCGTGGACTCGGCGCCGTTCATCGACTCCGCGACCCACTCGGCGAGTTTCTTGAACGCGCGGTACTGCAGGAGGCGGGCGAACAGGAGGTCGCGGGCCTCCAGCGCCGCGATGTCCTCCGGATCGCTCACCTCACCTCCGGGCAGGAGGCGGGCGGCCTTGAGGTCGAGCAGGGTGGCCGCCACCACGAGGAAGGAGCTGGTCCTGTCGAGGTCCCAGACCTCCCCGCCCAACTTCACATAGGTGATGAACTCATCCGTCACGGCGCTGAGCGCCACCTCGGTGATGTCCAGTTCGCGGCGGGAGATGAGGTCGAGCAGGAGGTCGAAAGGCCCCTCGAAGTTGATCAGCCGCAACTCGAAGCCCGGCAGCTCGTCGCGCTGCTCCGACTGTGCCCGTCCCCTGCTCACTGCTGTCTGAGTTCGGCCACGAGGTCGCTGTCGCCGCCGCGCGCCGCGAGGTCTGCGAGGGCGTGGGCGACGGCCACGCGCACGATGCGCCCCCGGTCGACTCGGATGCCGTGCGTGCGCCGCAGGTCGAGGTTGGCGTCCTCGAGGGCGAGCAGTTCGTCCTCGCTGAAGTAGACCGTGATCTTGTGGTCGTGCCGGACCCGGCCGGTGGGTGCGGGCGCGGGCGCCTCAGCCGCCGGCTCTGTCACTGGCTGCATCGTGGGGGCAGCCTGGGCCTCGGCAGGTGGAGCCTCCGGCGTCGCCTCGCGCGGCTGCCGCGTCGGCCGGAACAGCTCCGAGGCCCCAGGCAGCTCAGCGCGCTTGGGCTTGCTCACACCTCACTCCTCATCAACACCTCTCGCGCCAGCTGCCGGTAGGCGTCAGCGCCGGGGGAAGCCGAGGCGTAGGTGGTGATGGGCTCGCCGGCCACCGTCGTCTCCGGGAACTTGATGGTGCGACGGATGACAGTGTGGAACACGTCGTCGCCGAAGGCTTGGACCACGCGCTCCAGCACCTCGCGGCTGTGCAGCGTGCGGGCGTCGTACATGGTGCCGAGAATGCCCATGACCTCGAGTTCAGGGTTCAGCCGGTCCTGCACCTTGGCGATCGTGTCGGTCAGCAGCGCCACGCCGCGCAACGCGAAGAACTCGCACTCCAGCGGCACGACGACATAGTCGCTGGCGGTGAGCGCATTGATCGTGAGCAGGCCCAGGCTCGGCGCGCAGTCGATGAGGATGTAGTCGTAGCTGGAGCGCACCTTGGTCAGGACGCGCTGGAGCGTCTGCTCCCGGGCGACTTCGCTGACGAGCTGCACTTCGGCCGCGGAGAGGTCGATGTTGCTCGGCAGGATGTCGAGGCCGGCCACGGTGGTCTCCATGATGACCTCGCGCGGTTCGTACTCGCGGCTCAGCAGCAGGTTGTAGATGGACCGGTCCAGGGTGTGCGGATTCACGCCGAGGCCCACCGACAGCGACCCCTGCGGGTCGAAGTCGACGAGGAGGATCTTGCGGCCCGTTTCAGCCAACGCGGCACCCAGGTTGATGGCAGTGGTGGTCTTCCCGACGCCGCCCTTCTGGTTGGTCATCGACATGATGATGGCGTTCTTCGGGGCGCCGGGGGCGGGGCGCTCAGGCTCCGGGAAGGTTGGGAGGGGTCGGCCCGTGGGACCGATCACACCGGTATCGATGAGGGTCGACTCCCCCGGTGCATCCGGTACCTGGAACTCGGGCTTTTCGAACAGGCCGCTATCCGCCACCGCATTGCCTCCTACTTCTCTGCAAGTGGGGACCAGCCTAGTGGACGCACCCTGGTCTATTTCTTCCGAGCGGCCCCGAACAGGGCGGTGGCCTGACCAAGTATGAGTTGGTCAGGCCACCTGGGTGTGGCGGGTGGTGGCGGCCCACCTGCCTGGAAGGGCATCCGGGTTTTCTCACCCACCTCGCCGGGTGGGGTGCTACTGGATCAAACCTGCAGCAATCGAAAGTAGGACTTTCCCTTCCCGCTCTTCCCCGAAAGGAAGTGCGTAGGGACATGTCTACACCCCTCTTCGCCCCGTGTCAGCCAAATGACGGAAATTCACCGGAAGTTTGCCGTTGAGTCGGCGTGTCTGCGCCCGGTAGTCACTTCGGACCGATAAAAGTGATGCGAGCCCGGACCACGTATGAGGTGGTCCGGGCATATCTGTCCCCCGGATACCGGGCACTAGAGTCGAAGACGTGCAACGGCCCTACGAATACGATCTGATGCCGCTCGAGACCCCGGACGACAGCCCCGCCTGGGCCGACTATCTCGACGTGTTCCGCTTCAGTTTCCTGGAGCAGCGCGCCTCCGACGAAGGGCTGGCCACCTACCGGAAGCACCGCCGCGAAGACAGGGCGTGGTTGGGCAGGGTGACGACGGAGGGGCCTGGCCTCGCGGGCCGGGAGGCGGTCGCGGCTTTCGCGGCGGCACCCACCACGATCAACTGCGGACGCGGCCTCGTCGACGCCCTGGTGATCAACACCGTCGCGGTCCGGCCGAGCCACCGCCGCCGCGGTCTGCTGAAGCACATGATGCGTCAGCAACTCGACGCGGCGCGTGGGCACGGCATGCCGCTTGCCACCCTGACTGCTTCAGAAGCGACCATCTACGGCCGTTTCGGTTTCGGCATCAGCACCCACACCCACCCCATTGAGGTCGACACCAGGCGCTTCTCGCTCCGGGCCGACGTGCCGAGCGCGCCAGGCACCGTCGAGTTCGTCCCACCGTCGTTCCTGCGCGACCACTGGGAGCGCCTGGTCACCGCGCATCAGGCGCGTTTCCGGGGCGCCGTCGGGCACCTGCACGGCCACTTCCTGGTCGACACCGGACTCTGGGATTCCGGGGAGAACGGTCCCGCCCGCGCGCTGCGGTGCGCCGTGCACTTCTCCGCCACCGGCGAGGTGGACGGATTCGCGTTGTTCACGCCCAAAGGTTGGGACGAGACTCCCATCACCACGGCCGTTCGCAAGGTGTGCACTGCCGACCAGGCAGTCAACCGGGCGCTGTGGCGCACGCTGGCGGCGATGGACCTGGTCGAGCGGCTGACCTATCCCCTCTCCCCTCCGGGCGATCCGCTGGCGGCGTCCCTCGTCGACCCGTGGGCGGTCACCGCCAAGGAGGGCGACGACCCGGTGTGGTTGCGCATCCTCGACCTCCCATCGGCCACCGCACAGCGCGGCTTCGACGGCGAGGGCGACGTGGTCGTCGAGGTCTCCGACGCCATGGGCTACTGCCAGGGCACCTGGCGGGTCAGCGCGCGGGACGGGCACGGCGCCGCTGCACCCTCGGAGCAGGCAGCGGAGGTGCGGCTGCCCATCGACGTGCTCGCGTCGATGTGGCACGGTGACCGCTCGGCGTCGGAGTTGGCCCTGTCCGGGCTGGTGCAGGGTGAGCCCACCGCCATCAGCCGGCTCTCACGCCTGTTCCAGGTGGACGAGCCGCCGATGAACCTGGCCGCCTTCTAGCAACCGCAGGTCAGCGGGCCCGCGGGTGGGCGGCTGCGTGCACCTCACGCAGGTGCTCGATGGTCACCAGGGTGTAGATCTGGGTGGTGGCGACCGACGAGTGGCCCAGCAGTTCCTGCACCACCCTCAGGTCTGCTCCCCCGTCGAGCAGGTGCGTCGCGAAGGAGTGGCGCAGCGAGTGCGGCGACACGTCCACGTTGAGGCCGGCGGCCTCGGCAGCGCGCTGGATGACGGCCCACGCGGACTGGCGACTGAGGCGCATGCCGCGCTGGTTGAGCAGCAGCGCCGGCGTGTGCTTCTTCGCGGCCTGCGCCAGCGCCGGCCGCGCGCGCACCAGGTAGGCCGACAACGCCTTGGCCGCGTAGCTGCCCAGGGGGACGACCCGCTCCTTTCCGCCCTTGCCGAGCAGGCGGATGCCCACGTCCGGTTCGGACAGTGCGGCGGTCACGTCGTCCACGTCCAGCCCGCAGACCTCCGAGACCCGGGCTCCGGTGCCGTAGAGCAACTCCAGCAGGGCGGCGTCCCGAAGGCCCACGACCTCCGTCCGATCCGGTGCGTCCAGGATCCCCGAGACCTCCTCGACGGTGAGCGCCTTCGGCAGCCGCTGCTCGAGCTTCGGCGGCGACACCTCCGCCGCCGGGTTCTGCGGCGCCAGGCCCTCGTCGGCGCAGAACTGGTGGAACATGCGCACGCTGACAACGTGGCGGGCCACCGACGACCGGGCCTGGGACGTGCTCAGCTCGCGGACGAACTCGGTCACCTCCACGGGTGTCACCTCCGCCACCGACAGGATGCCCCGCTCGGACAGGAATGTGACGTAGCGGGCCAGGTCGCGGCGGTAGGCCGCCACCGTGTTGGTGGCCAGCCCCCGTTCGACGCGGACGTGGTTGACGTAGTCGTCGCGCGCCCGCTCCAGCGCGCTCACTCCTGGCGGGCGAGCCACGCGGCGTCCGCCGGCCGCAGGTCCTCGAGACGGCCGGACAGCCGGGCGGTCTCGAACGCGAGCACCCCGGCGACCAGCGACGGCGACTGGCAGCGCCCGGCCAGGATCTCGTCGACCAGGTGCTGCCTGGGCACCCAGGACCAGGTCATGTGCGCCTCCTCGCCCTCGAGCACGAAACCCTCCGGGCGTGCGGCGGGGCGCACGTCCCTGGCCAGATAGATCCTGAGCGTCTCCTCCGACGAGCCGGGGGTGGTCAGGATGTCGACCAGCACGTCCCAACGGTCAGCTGCCAGTTCGACCTCCTCGGCGAGCTCACGCTGGGCGCTGAGGACCCACTGCTCCCCGTCGACGTCGAGCAGCCCGGCAGGGACCTCCACCAGTTCCAGACCGACCGGGTGGCGGTAATGGCGCAGCACGGCGATCTCGTCGGTGCTCTCATCCCATGCGACGACGGCCACCGCGCCCGGATGCGTGATGAACTGCCGCGTGATCTCCTCACCCGACGGAGTGGCGACCCTCTCCTCCACGAAGGACGTCACCCTGCCGGACCCCAGCACCTCCCGGCTCCGCACCGGCCACTTCATCGGCTCGTCGACGCGCATGCGCTACCCCTTCCGTGCCGCGAGCGCGGCTCCGATCAGCCCGGCGAACAGCGGATGCGGCTTCGTCGGGCGCGACTTCAGTTCGGGGTGCGCCTGCGTGCCCACGTAGAAGGGATGCACGCCCTCCGGCAATTCGACGAACTCGACAAGCTGCGAATCCGGCGAGGTGCCCGAGACCACCAGGCCCGCCTCTTCGAGACGTGCGCGGTAGGCGTTGTTCACTTCGTAGCGATGGCGGTGGCGCTCCTCGACCCTGGCCTCACCATAGACCCTGCGCACGACAGTGCCGTCGCGCAGGAGCGCCGGGTAGGAACCGAGCCGCATAGTGCCGCCCAGGTCGCCGTCTCCGGCCACGATGCGGCTCTGCTCGGCCATCGTCGCCACGACCGGCTCTTCGGTGTCGGCATCGAACTCGGTCGACGACGCTCCCCCCAGCCCAGCCAGATTGCGGGCCGCCTCGACCACCATGCACTGCATCCCCAGGCAGAGGCCGAGCGTCGGAACGCGGTGTTCTCGGGCGTAGGTCAGCGCCCCCAGTTTGCCTTCCACACCGCGGATGCCGAAGCCCCCGGGCACGCAGACCGCGTCGGCCCCCTCCAGGGCCCTGGCGGCTCCCTCGCGGGTCGCGCAGTCGTCGGAGGCGACCCATCGCAGGTCGACAGCGGCGCGGTGCGCAAAGCCGCCGGCCCGCAGCGCCTCGGACACGGAGAGGTAGGCGTCGGGAAGGTCGATGTACTTGCCGACCAACGCCACCGTCACCCGCTCGGCGGGCTGCTCGACGCGGCTCAGGAGCTCATCCCAGGCCTTCCAGTTCACGTCGCGGAAGGACAGTTGGAGGCGGCGCACCACGTAGGCGTCGAGCCCCTCGGAGTGCAGCACCCGGGGAATCGCGTAGATGCTCGACGCGTCGGCGCAGCTGATCACGGCCTCTTCGTCCACGTCGCACATGAGCGCGATCTTGCGCTTCATCGCGGCGGGCACCTCCAGCGAGGAGCGGCACACGATCGCGTCGGGTTGGATACCGACCTGGCGCAACGCGGCCACCGAGTGCTGCGTGGGCTTGGTCTTCAGCTCGGCTGCCGGTTTCAGGTACGGCACGAGTGAGACGTGGAGGAAGAAGACCCGGTCACGGCCCACCTCGTGGCGAACCTGGCGGGCGGCCTCCAGGAACGGCAGGGACTCGATGTCGCCGACGGTGCCCCCGATCTCGTGGATGACCACGTCGACGTCCGGCCCGGCCATCGAGAGCATCCGGTCGCGGATCTCGTCGGTGATGTGTGGCACCACTTGAACGGTCTGGCCGAGATATTCGCCGCGGCGTTCGCGCGCTATCACGGTGGAATAGACCTGGCCCGTGGTGACGTTGGCGCTGCTGGTGAGGTTCACATCCAGGAAGCGCTCGTAGTGGCCGATGTCGAGATCGGTCTCCGCACCGTCGTCCGTGATGAAGACCTCGCCGTGCTGGAACGGGTTCATGGTGCCCGGGTCGACATTGAGGTAGGGATCCAGCTTCTGCATGGTGACGCGGAGACCGCGCCCTACCAGCAGCGTGCCGAGGCTGGCCGCGGTGAGGCCCTTGCCCAGCGAGGAGACGACGCCCCCGGTGACGAAGATATGACGGGTGGTGTTCGATTCATGCACGGAACTCCATGTTAAGTGGCCCACGTTTCCACCGCGTTACATCTGGGTCACGGCTGCGCCGGTGACGTTTCCTCCGCCTCGATCCTCGCCCAACGCCGCGCTCTGGCCTCGCCCCAGGCGGCCCCGAGGACCACCCACACGTAGAGCGCCACGGCGATCCACCAGCCCGCATGCAGCGGCTCATGCTCCTCACCGAGGAACATGACCTGCAGGTCCCAGGCGGCGACACCGAGGAGCTCACCGACGACCACCACCAGCGGGTAGGCGAAGGCTCCTGCCAACGCGGCACGTACCAGCCCCAGTGCGGCGAGCAGCAGGGGCGGCGCGACGAACAGCAGGATCCGGTCGTCCATCCACGTGGGGACATACTTCTGCGTGCCCCACTCCAGATGCCCCAGATGCCAGATCCAGAACAGCAGCACCACGCCCAGCGCCACCAGGATCCGGTCCAGGTACCGTTGCACTCCCGCGAGGAGCTGTGCGGCCATCGATATTCCCCCTACCGGGCAGCTTGTGCGAGCAGCTCCTGTGCGTGCTCGATCCCCTTCGTCGATGAGGAGGCGCCGCCCATCATACGGGCCAGTTCTGCGGCGCGCTGGTGCTGGGTGAGTAGACGCACACCCGAAGTGGTCACTTGGCCGTCGGACTCCTTGGCCACCACGAAGTGGGCGTCTGCGAACGCGGCCACCTGGGCCAGGTGGGTCACGACGATCACCTGGCTGTGGCCGGCCAGTCGTTGCAGCCGCCGCCCGATCTCCAGGCCCACGGCGCCGCCCACGCCCGCGTCCACCTCGTCGAACACATAGGTGTGCTGCGCGCCGGCGTCTGCCAGCACGACCTCGAGCGCGAGCCTGACGCGCGAGAGTTCGCCGCCGGATGCCACCTTGCCCAGCGGCGCGGGTTCGGAGCCCGGGTTGGCGGTGAAGAGCAGTTCGATGCGGTCCGCCCCGTGCGGCCCGATGGGCGCGTCGGTGACGGCGAAGCGGAGTTCGGCATGCGGCATGGCCAGCGCTTCCAGCTCGCCCTTGACGCGTTCCGCGAGGTCGTCGGCCGCCCGGTGCCGGGCCGCCGAGATGGCCGCCGCGTCCGCCGCGAGCGCGGCATCGAGTTCGGCGACGCGGGCGCGCAGCGTGTCGATACGCTCGTCGCTGCCGACCAGCTGGCCCAGCCTGGCCGCAGACGTCTGAGCCCAACTGAGCACCTCGTCGACGGTGGTGCCGTACTTGCGGGTGAGGCCCGCCAGGGCGCCGCGCCGCTGCCCCACCGCTTCGAGGCGGAGGGGGTCAGCCACCAGGTCGTCCACGTAGCCGGCCACGTCCGCGGCGAGGTCTCCCGCCAGCATCGTGAGCTCAACAGCACGGCTCGCGAGCAAGGCGGCGGCCTCGTCGCGTTCAGCCAGGGCCGCGAGCGCCTTGCGTGCCTCCCCGGCAAGGCCGACGGCGCCGGGAGCATCGAAGTCGGTCTCCGAGCCGCTCAACGCCTCGTGCGCGGTGGCCGCGAGGCTGCGCAGGTCGTCCAGGTCCATGAGCTTGGCCTGCTCTGCGGCCAGCGCGTCATCCTCACCCGGCTGCGGATCCACGGCGCCGATCTCCTCCAGACCGAAGCGCAGCATGTCGGCCTCGCGGGCGCGGGCCATGGACTGCTCCTCGAGCTCCTGCAGTTCGGCGGCCGCCGCTTTCCGCTCCGCAAAATGGGCCCGGTAGCCGGCCAACTCCCCGGGCTTGGCGTGCGCGTCGAGCAGTTCGCGCTGGCGGTCCGGGCTGGACAGCCGGATCTGGCCTGACTGCCCGTGGATCGTGGCGATCTCGCCGATGACGTCCGCCAACGCGGAGATGGGGACGCCCACGCCTCCGAGCACCGCGCGGGAGCGGCCCTGAGCCGTCACCTGCCGCAGCGTGACCAGCTCGCCGTCCTCGGCGTCTCCGCCCAGGTCACGGACGCGCGCGGCCAGGTCTTCGGCCACTTCCCAGCGGCCCTCCACGACGGCCCGGTCCGCGCCGCGCCGCACGATCCCCGCGTCGCCGCGGCTACCCAGGAGGTGGCCGAGGCCCGAGACGATCATGGTCTTGCCGGCACCCGTCTCGCCGGTCAGGGCGGTGAGGCCCGGCCCCAGTTCGAGTTCGGCCATGTCGACCACTCCGAAGGCTGTCATCCGCAACGCGGTGAGCATCTACTTCTCCGTCTGCTTGCGCCACCCGTGGACGGGCAGCGCGAACTTCTTCACGAGTCTGGTGGTGAACGGCTGCTCGCCGAAGCGGGCCAGGCGCAGGTGGACGCCGAGCTGGGTGACTTCGACGGTCTCACCGTCGGCGACCTCGTGGCTCCTGCGCCCGTCGCACCACAGGATGCCGCGCGCGGGGAGGTCCGGGGTGATGTGGAGCCGCACCTTCGACGAGGGGCTCAGAACCATGGGGCGGTTGAACAGCGCGTGGGCCGCGATGGGCACCACGAGCATGGCCTTCACGTCGGGCCAGACGACGGGCCCGCCTGCGGAGAAGGCGTAGGCGGTGGAGCCGGTAGGGGTGGACACGAGCACCCCGTCGCAGCCCCAGCGCGAGAGCGGGCGGTCGTCGATGCTCACCAGGACGTTGAGCATACGCTCGCGGGCCATCTTCTCCAGCGACACCTCGTTGACCGCCGAGGAAGTCCACGTGAGGTTGCCGTCGCGGTCGGTGACCCGCACCTCCAGGGCGAGGCGCTCCTCCACCTGGTAGCGGCGCTCCTCGACGACGGTGGCCAGTTCGTGCAGATCAGACGGCTCGAGTTCGGCGAGGAAGCCCACATGACCCAGGTTCACCCCGAGTAGGGGCACGCCCAGCGGCAGCGCCCACTCCGCAGCGCGCAGGATGGTGCCGTCGCCACCGAACACCACGGCCAGTTCCGCCATGCGGTTGTCCAGGGCCTGGAACTCGACGGCTGGGCTCACCTGGGCGGCGATCCGCTCGACATCGTCGTCGAAGACGAGGAAGTCGAAGCCCATCCTGTGGAGGTCCGCCATGAACGCGATCGCGTTGTCGAGGGCCTCCTCCCGGTCAGGGTGGACGAGGACGGCCACGGTTCGCTTATTCACGCGCCCAGCCTACCGAGTCAGCCGGACGAAGTACTCCACGTTGCCCGATGCGCCGGGCAGTTCGCTGATGCCGCGCCACCGCTCGATCCAACCGAGGGATTCGGCGTCGGAGACCACCACGTCGACCGCCTCGATGCGCAGCTTCTCGTCCCGGACGACACCGCCGGAGCCGAGCCGTTCGCGGCCCACCTCGAACTGGGGCTTGACGAGAAGGAGCGCCTCGCCGTCTGCCGGCAGCACGCCGAGGAGGGGCTGGAGCAGGAGACGCAGGGAGATGAAGGAGATGTCGCCGACGATCCGGTCGACGGGTTCACCGTCGAGATGCTCGAGAGTGAGGTCACGCAGGTTGAGACCTTCGTGGACGCGCACGCGAGGGTCCGAGCGGAGCTCAGCGACCAACTGGTCGTGGCCCACGTCGACGGCGTAGACCAGGTCTGCGCCTCGCTCGAGGCAGACCTGGGTGAAGCCGCCGGTGGAGGCTCCTGCATCGAGCACCCTGCCCCGGACGGTGAAGCCTGACGCGTCAAGGGCCCCCAACAGCTTGTGGGCGGCGCGGGAGACCCAACGCTCCGCGTCCGCAACGAGGTCGTCCTCGTAGCCGACGCGCAGCGACGCCTTGGCCGCCGCCGTTCCGTTGACGCTCACGCGCCCTCCGGCGATGAGCGCGGCCGCATGCGTGCGGGACCGCGCCAGTCCACGCTCGACGAGGGCGATGTCGAGTCTCACCGTGCGACGCCGGGGATCCCCAACTGCGTGAGGTTGGGGTCGTTGTTGAGCACCGCCTGGAGCACCGACTGCGCCTCGGTCAGCTTCGCCGTCTGCTCTTCGAGCGGCAGGTCGTCCAGCGACTCGAGGCCCGCCATGACCTCGCCCACCAACTCGACCCGCCGAACCTCGGCGGGCGCGGCGCTCCTCGGTGTCGCCCCCTCGCTCACCTCAGGAGGTCCAGCGAGTTGAGGACGTTCGAGATGTCCACGTCGAAGCGCCACCGCGCCTGGAGGCCGGCCCAGAGGGCATCGAGCTGCTCGTCGCGGGTGACTGGCCGGGTGGACAGGTAGCCCACCCCGTCGGTGAAGTCGACCTCCTGGTAGCCACAGATGTAGCGCTGCCCTTGGAATTCGGCCTCCCGTTTGGGCTCGAGCAGCGCGGTGGCGTCGAAACCGATGTGGGTGGGGCGGAACGCCGGCGGGGCGACGTCGAGGTCTGCCTTGCCATGGGCGCCGGTGAACACGAACAGCGAATCCATGCCGACGTTGTTGGCGCCCAGGATGTCCGTGTCGGTGCGGTCACCCACGAAGATGGGGTGCGCCGCGCTGAGGCGGAGCACGGTTTCATCGAGCAGCGGACGGTACGGCTTGCCGGCGATCTTCGGGTCGATCGCCACGCAGTTGCGCACCACGCCGACCTGGGAGCCCAGCCCGGGCACGATCCCGCGCTCGGAGGGCCTGGTCAGATCGGGGTTGGTGGCGTACCAGACGGCGCCGCGCTGGATCGCCAGGGCTGCGTCCTCCAGACGGGTCCACTCCAGCGTCGGGTGGTATCCCTGCACGACGGCCATCGGTTCATCATCGAGGGAGTCGACGACGGTGAACCCGGCGCCCGCGAGCTGCTGGGCGAGGGCGTCAGTGCCCACGGCGAGGATCTTCGCGCCGGCCGGGAGATCTGCCACCAGCATGCGTAGGGTCGCCTGCGTGGAGTTCACCACGTCCCCCTCGCTGGCGCGGATCCCGAGTTCCTCGAGGTGCTCCGCGACAGCTGCGGGGGTACGCGCGGCGTTGTTGGTGACGAAGCCCACGTGGGTGCCGCGGGAACGCAGTTCCTCCAGCGCCTCGGGAATGCCCTCGACCGCGTACGGGCCGAGGTAGATCACTCCGTCGAGGTCGAACAGAGCTGCGTCATAGTCAGCGGCAAGGGCCTTGATCATCGCTCGGTCTCCTCCGTCGTCGGCTCCACCAGCGTATCGGTCACCGGCTCGTCAACCCCCGCCGGTAGCCCTTCGGTGCGGATGGTCGCGTCCTTGGGTTCGGCATCCTCCGTCGTCACATCGGTGGAGTCGACAGTCTCGACGTCGTCGCCCACAGCCGGCGCCTCCTCCGCAGCGAAGTCCTGTCCCTCCAGGTCGACGTCGTCCTCGGGCTGGGACTCTGACTCAAGGTCCTCCCCCGATTCGACGAGGTCGAGTGCTTCGGCGTCTCCAAGGTCGTCGTCATCGTCGAGTTCGTCGTCATCGTCTTCAATGTCGTCATCGTCGTCTTCGATGTCGTCGTCGTGGTCGTCCTCGTCGTCCTCGTCGTCCTCGTCGTCCTCGTCGTCCTCGTCGTCCTCGTCGTCGTGGTCGTCCTCGTCCTCGTCGTCCTCGTCGGGATCGTCATCCTCGTCGTCGAACTCGTCGGCGCCGCTCTCGTCCCGGTCGAGATCCTCTGCAGACTCGTCCTCGTCGTCCTCTTCCTCTTCCTCTTCCTCAGTGAAATCGGGCAGCGTGATGCCGTCGATCTCCGCGAGGCGCTCGGCGATATCCAGGTCACCCGAGCGGTCGAGTTCAGAGGCTGACGTGAACCACTCGCGGGCAGCAGCGCTGTCGCCGCTCTCCTCAAGGAGGTTCGCCAGCGCGTACTGCAGGCGCGCCTGGGCGTGGGGCGGGCCAACCTTGCGGGAGATGGCCGCCTTCAGCAGGCGGAGGGCTTCGTCGCGCTGACCGAGGTCATCGCGAATGCCGGCCTCCACCAGGAGGCACTCGATGTGCAGGTTCACGTCCGGATGCTTCGGGTTCAGCTCATTGAGCACGTCGAGCGCTTCGTGGTGCCGCCCGAGGGCGCGCTCGCAGTCGGCGATCAGCGGGATCAGTTCATCGCCCCCGGACATCCGGCGGATTGCGCGGAACTCGCGCAGTGCCACGGCGAACTCGCCGGCGGCGTAGGCGGTCTCAGCGGCCGCTTCACGAACGATCGGGAGCCGGCCGGCACGACGCCTCGCTGCCTCCGCGTGACGGAAGGCAAGTGCGGGGTCGGTGTCAATGTACTGCCCTGCGGCCCAGATATGCGCGGCGACCGTAGCGGCCAGGTCCTTCGGGAGGCCCCTGAGCTCGGCCTTCACACCGGGATGTAGTTCCTTCTCGTCGTATTCCAGCGGGGTCGCGGGTTCGTCCGCGCGCGGTGCAGTGCCGGGGCGGTGGACGCGCTCTTCCCGATCGTCACGGTCCCAGCGTCGATCATCATCGCGGCGAGGGCCGCGGTCATCGCGGTCGGCCCACGGACGGCGTTCACCCTCGGAGCGGGGGCCACGACGGTCGTCGTCGCGGCGGGGGCCGCGGCGGTCGTCGCGGTCACCCCACGGACGGCGCTCGCCTTCAGCGCGGGGGCCACGACGGTCGTCGTCGCGGCGCGGGCCGCGGCGGTCCTCGCGGTCACCCCACGGATGACGCTCACCCTCAGAGCGAGGAGGACGACGGTCGTCATCGCGGCGCGGCCCACGACGGTCATCGCGGTCACCCCACGGACGACGCTCACCCTCAGAGCGAGGAGGACGACGGTCATCGTCGCGGCGCGGGCCGCGGCGGTCGTCACGGTCACCCCACGGACGACGCTCACCCTCAGAGCGAGGAGGACGACGGTCGTCATCGCGGCGCGGCCCACGACGATCGTCACGGTCACCCCACGGACGACGCTCACCCTCAGAGCGAGGAGGACGACGGTCATCGTCGCGGCGGGGGCCACGGCGGTCGTCACGGTCACCCCACGGACGGCGTTCGCCCTCGGGGCGGGGGCCACGACGGTCGTCGTCGCGGCGCGGGCCGCGGCGGTCCTCGCGGTCACCCCACGGACGACGCTCACCCTCAGCACGAGGAGGACGACGGTCATCATCGCGGCGGGGGCCACGGCGGTCGTCACGGTCACCCCACGGACGGCGTTCTCCCTCGGGGCGGGGGCCGCGGCGGTCGTCACGGTCACCCCACGGACGGCGTTCGCCCTCAGAGCGAGGAGGACGACGGTCGTCATCGCGACGGGGACCACGACGATCGTCACGGTCACCCCACGGACGACGCTCACCCTCAGAGCGAGGAGGACGACGGTCATCATCGCGGCGGGGACCACGACGATCGTCACGGTCACCCCACGGACGGCGTTCTCCCTCGGGGCGGGGGCCACGGCGGTCGTCACGGTCACCCCACGGACGGCGCTCACCCTCAGCACGAGGAGGACGACGGTCATCATCACGGCGCGGACCACGACGGTCATCCCGACCGCCCCAGCTGCGCCCCTCCCCACCCTGACGCGGGCCGCGACGGTCATCGTCGCGTCCGGTTCCGCGGGAGCCTCGCGGCGCACCGCCGCTTCGCGGAGCGCGACGTTCGTAGTTCTCGCCGTCTCGCCCGCGGTTGCCCTGGCCTTCGTCCGGTGTGGAGTTGTCAGTCATAAGGACCATCATCCCAGCAGAGGGGGCCTACTCCCAACTTTTCGGGAGCACTCCTCCACCGCCCCCACGCCAGTCCGCACCGCTGGCGGCCCTGGTTGCCGGCCTGTTGCCCTACGAAAGGGTCTGTAAATGCAACAAACCCCCCGAACCAGGTTCGGGGGGTTTGCTATAAAGAAGTCCGGCGGCGTCCTAGTCTCCCACGAGGTCCCCCTCGCAGTACCATCGGCGCAGAGAGGCTTAACTTCCG
>NZ_JACJFZ010000004.1:0-282120 GCF_014164735.1 Tessaracoccus sp. MC1756
AATCCATCCCCAACCAAAGCTGGGAGACGGGTTCGCACGACAAGACTCCGAAAAGCCTTGCCAGTGCATATAATTGGCATTGACTTAAAGCACACTGTTGAGTTCTCAAGTTTCGGGTGCGACCCGCACATCCACCACACCATATTCGGCGCGATTTCCGCTTGGGGCAACTCGATCAACCTTACTCGCCGTGTTCCAGCCTGTCAAATCGGCCGGTTTGGCTTGTTCCGTTGAGTTGTATTTGCCGCTTGGGCAACCCGCAGAACTTTACTTGTGGGCTTCCCCCGTGTCAAATCGCTTGACCTGAGTGGATCAGTCCGCAAATAAGCATCAATCCCCATGTGACTGGGGGTTTTGCTTGTTCAGCAGTCGCTTGCGCGAAGGCCAATACTAGACAGACTCTGCGAAGAAGTCAAAATCGGTGTACTGCTGAGCTGGTCTGTCAGTTGCGTAACCCGTCGGGTCGACGGGCAATGTCGCTCTGACGACTGCTTGAACTCCCATGCGCGCGTGTGGGGGCGCTCGCCACCAGTCGGAGTGCTGAGCTCCCCTGTGCCGACTCGACTTCACAACCCCACGGACGCCCGGCACGGGCTGCGGTGCAGTTGAGGCCACTTGCGACCCGCCGGTGTCGACGCGGAGTCGGGCATGGCGGCGAGGTGGGAGGAGTCACCGGAGCTTTCCGCGGAACTCGCGGGGGCCGTTGGCGACTGGCGCCGCCCAAGTGCCGAGCCGAGCCCATCGACGAAGCCGCCGGCGAGGCCGAAGGATCCCGCGGCGTGCACCGCATCCGGCCCCCCGGGACGGGCCGTCGGGGCAGTCCCCAGCAAGCCCACTCCCGTCCTTGACCTCATCCACAACACACCCGGCGTATCGCTCCAGGCACAGATCGACGCTGCCCAGGCAGCCGGCCAGCGTGCCACCATCCTGCGAAGCATCTTTCTTGGGAAGCACGCGCGCTCGCCGTGGGAGCGGGGTGCCATCGGTGAGCGGCTGGTCGCCGCGGAGCTCGAGAGATTACAGAAGGCGGATCCACGATGGCGCTTCCTTCACTCGATCCCGGTGGGAACGAAGGACTCAGACATCGACCACCTACTGATCGGTCCAGCGGGCGTCTTCACCATCAATTCGAAGAACCACGCCGGGATGAAGGTATGGGTGGGCGGCAACACGTTCATGGTCAACGGCGTGCGCCAGCCCTATATCCGCAACTCGCGCCACCCTCAGCACACCGTCGAGAAGGTGTTCGAGCTTGCCCGCCGGAGCACCACCTGGCTCGGTTGAGCTGCTGAGCTACGACCTACGGTCGGGTGGAGCCGACGAACGCGGCCACAAGACGGGCGACGACGCCGGGCGCGGCCCGGTGGATCGCCTCAGGCTGGGGGCGGGTCAGGATCGCCATGGCCGCGATGAACTCCACCGCGCTAAGGTCTGAGCTCACCGCCCGCCTGTCGCTCAGCGCCTTCAACACAGCCGAGACGCCGGCGAGGGAGCGCTCCTGCGCCTCGGTCACTTCAGCCGGGAGATCTGCCACCTGCCCGGACAAGGCGTGGGAAAGTGCCCCGACCTCAAGGGCGACGAGGCGGTCGACCAGCCCGGCCCACGTCGCCTCCGGGTCTGCGTCGAGCCCCTCCGCTGCCGCTGCGACGGCGGCGTCGATGTCTGCCAGAAGGTCGAGCATCACGGCGATGACGAGCGCGTCGCGATCTGGGTAGTTGCGGTACAAGGTCGCGATGCCCACCTCCGCTGACTGCGCCACGGCCTCCAGCGGAACGGCGACTCCCTGCCCGGCGAAGAGGTGACGTGCCTCGTCGAGGATGCGGCGCCGACGTGCCAATGCGTCTGCCCTCATGACCGCCTTCACCTCCCTGGTTTGACTTCGCCATCCTATCCGGAGGAAACTCCTCCATAAGCGGAGGATTTTCCTCCATAACGCAAGGAACGCATGTCCGTCACCACCGAAGCCCCCATCCGTCCTACGCTGCGCAAGCGGGCGCGAGCCGTCCGCTGGTTCGGCCTCACCGCCGGCCTCTCCGTCGTCCTCGTCGGCCTCCTGCTGCTGTTCATCATGCCGACGCTGAAGTCGGGCCCCCGTGACCTCCCGCTGGGGGTGGTCGCAGAGGGACCCACCGTCGACGCGATCGCCGCTGCGTTGGACGAGCACGCGCCGGGCGGGTACCTCGTCGAGCAACTCAGCTCCAGTGCGGAACTGGACGAAGCCATCCGCGCCAAGGAGGTGCTGGGGGGGCTCGATCTCACCCGTGGCGGGTCTGCCCGGGTCGCCGTCGCCAGTGCCGGATCCACCGCGATCTCCGGCACCGTCGCCGCCACCGGCAGCGCAGTCGCCGCACAACTGGGCCTGGCAGCCACCGTCGACGATGTCGTACCCCTTCCCGACGGCGACCCCATCGGCGCGGGCATCGGCGGCCTCGCCTTCCCCTTGGTGTTCGGCGGCATCGTGCCCGCCGTCGCATTCCGCAAGCTCCTGCCCGGGCACCGGCGGCTCGTCCTGGTGGGGCTGTTGGGCTTTTCGCTGGCGGGAGGGTTCGTCGTGTCGACCGTGCTGCGCTACGCCTTTGGGAGCATCGACGGGTCGGTCTGGTCCGTGGGTGCGGCAATCGCGCTCGGCATCGCGGCCCTGGCCGTGCCCTTGGCCGCGCTCAACGACACCCTCGGCGCGAAGGGTTTCACCGTCGCGGCCATGACGATGATGTTCATCGGCAACCCGTTCGCGGGCATCGCCACCAGCGCGGTGTGGCTGCCCGCCGGCGTGGCGACTCTGGGGCAACTCCTGCCCCCCGGTGCGGCCGGCACGCTGGTGCGCGCCGTCGCCTACTTCGACGGCGCGGGCGGCGGATGGGCGCTGCTGACCCTGGCCACCTGGGTTGCGCTGGGCCTGGCTCTGTACGTCGCGGCGCCTCGGGTCGCATCGAGGAGCATGGGAACCGCCGGCTGAGGGCAGCGAGAGGGCTCGCGCCCCGGGGCGCGAAGCCAGCAGGTGCACGCGCCGGGACATACTCTTGCGAGATGACTGCAGAGATGATCGCCGCGCTCGCCGCCGGCGTCCTGGCCCTGGTCGGGCTCACGGGGATCGTGGTGCCCGTCCTGCCCGGCAGCCTCGCCATCGGCATCGGCGCACTCGTATGGGCGATCTGGGGCGGCTCGTCCTGGGGATGGATCGCGTTCGGCTTCGCCGCACTGCTACTGATCTTCGGTGCCCTCAGCAGCTGGACGCTGACCGGCCGCTCGCTCCAACAGCGTCAGGTGCCCAAGTGGCCCGTCGTCATCGGTGTCGTCGCCGGCGTCATCGGCGTCTTCGTGCTTCCCGGCCTGGGCCTGCCGATCGGTTTCGTACTCGGCCTGCTGCTGGCCGAGTGGTACCGGCTACGCGACTTCCGCATGGCGCTGGCCACCAGTTGGACGACCGTCAAGGCGCTCGGGATGGGGATCCTGGTGGAACTGGCCTGCGCGATGGTGGCGGTGGCCATCCTGGCGGTCAGCATCGCCACCGCCTGGTGAGCCGGACTCAGAGGCCCAGCACGCCCAAGGCCCCGTCGACGATCGGGCCGGCCTCAAGGGTGGTTGGTGCCGGAGATGCAGCCCGCAACGCAGGGAGATCCGGCACGCGCGAAGGACGCGTCACCGCTGCGGTAACACTCGCGTCGTGGCCAACCGGCGGTACCACTTCCCGCTGTCCTTGAGCGTGCGCTCCTGCGTATCTAAATCCACCCGGACGATCCCGAACCGCTTGGCGTACCCGTAACCCCACTCGAAGTTATCGAGCAGGGACCAGACGAAGTAGCCCCTGAGATCGACGCCGTCGCTCAACGCCCGGTGCGCCGCGGTCAGATGCCTCCGCAGGTAGTCCACGCGCTCCGCGTCCGGCACAGATCCGTCCGCCGCCACCACGTCAGCGAACGAGGCGCCGTTCTCGGTCACCATCAGCGGCAGGTCCGGGAACTGCCCACGGAGGCTCAGCAGCAGCTCGTGCAACCCTTCGGGCGCGATGTTCCATCCCATCTCCGTGTGCGGGCCGGCTTGCTCATGGAACTCCACGACATCGTGCGAACCCGGCCACGCCGTGCCGGTCGACGGCTTGTGCCCATCGGCATTCGCCCGTGGTGACCGTCCATCCCAGAGCCCGACGGTGGTGGTGGAGTAGTAGTTGACGCCCAGCACGTCCAGGGGTTGGTGCACGCTCGCGAGGTCGCCGTCGAGGACGAACGACCAGTCCGTGACTGCTGATGTGTCCTCAATCAGGTCCTCGGGATAGGACCCGCGCAGCATGGGGCCGGTGAAGGCGCGGTTCGCCAGCGCGTCCACCCGCCGGACGGCCTCGGCGCCTCCGTCGCCCACGCCGCGCAGCACGTGGAAGTTGAGCGTCACGGAGTACTCAGGCGACCCAGTGGACGCGGACCGCAGCGCCTGCAGCCCCAGACCGTGTGCGAGGTTCAGGTGATGGACCGCCGCCAGGGCCGCGGCGGGTTCGGTGCGGCCGGGCGCGTGCCCGCCCTGCCCGTAGCCCAGGTACGCCGAGCACCACGGTTCGTTCAGCGTCGTCCACGTGTGGATCCGGTCTCCCAACGCCGCCCCAACGACGGTGGCGTACTCGGCATAGGCCTCCGCCGTCGCACGAACAGGCCAACCACCAGCGTCCTCGAGCGGCTGGGGCAGGTCCCAGTGGTACAGGGTGGCCACTGGCTCGATCCCTCGCTCGAGCAAACCGTCTGTGAGCCGCGAGTAGAAGTCCAGCCCCCTCTGGTTCACGGCGCCGACGCCGCCGGGGATGATCCTCGGCCACGCGATCGAGAACCGGTAGGCGTCCAACCCCAGATCCTGCATCAGGTCGAGGTCGCTCTCC
Organism: Tessaracoccus sp. MC1756; assembly: GCF_014164735.1. NCBI lineage: Bacteria > Bacillati > Actinomycetota > Actinomycetes > Propionibacteriales > Propionibacteriaceae > Tessaracoccus > Tessaracoccus sp. MC1756. Next base: position 4,862 of record NZ_JACJFZ010000004.1, read on the forward strand.
CAGCGGTGATAGTGGTCACATGCCACATCGCCGGTGTCCCCGTTCCACACCTTGCCGGGCGTGCGGCTGAAGGTGTCCCAAATCGACGGGCCGCGTCCGTCCTCCTGTGCGGCGCCCTCCACCTGGTAGCAGGCGGTGGCCGAACCGAAGGTGAAGCCGTCGGGGAACACCAGCCCGGAATCCCGGTAGTCCGGGTTGCCGGCGTTCATGCCTTCAACTCCACGACGCCGGCGTCTGCTGCCACGGCATCGCCCAGCCCGAGGGCCGCGCTCCAGCCCTCGCCGGTGGCTGAGGTGATCCTCACGCCACCGTCGGATCGCCCCACCGTGAAGTCGACGGCGGTGCCGTCCGGGTTGGTCACGGTTACGGTCTGCTCGCCCGACCCACCGGGGAAGACCCGCAGGACGAGGCCGTCGACGTAGTGGTAATCAGGGCGGGTCTTCACCGCGCCGATGGGCAGCACCGCGCCTTCCCGCACGTACAGCGGAAGGCTGGTGAAGCCGTGGCGCTCGGTGCGCCAGGCCCCACCTCGGACCTCCTCCCCCGTGAGCAGGTTCGTCCAGGCGCCCGCCGGAAGGTAGAACTCCACGTCACCTTCGTGCGAGAAGACTGGCGCCACGAGCAGGTCGGACCCCAGCATGTATTGGCGGTCGAGGTAGTCGACTGCGCGGTCGCCGGCGAACTCCACCTGCATGGGCCGCATGATGGAGAGCCCTGTCTTGGTCGCCTCCATCCCCACCTGGAACAGGTACGGCATGAGCTGCATCTTGAGGTGGGTGAAGACGCGGGTGACTTCGACGGCCTCATCATCGAAGGCCCACGGCACCCTGTAGGAGTTCGAGCCGTGGAAGCGCGAGTGGGACCCCATGAGCCCGAACGCCGTCCATCGCTTGTAGACGGACGGATCCGGGGTGCCTTCGAAGCCGCCGATGTCGTGACTCCAGTGGGCGAACCCGCTCATCACCAGCGACAGGCCGCCCCGGAGGGTCTCTGCCATGGACTCGAAGGTGGACGTGTTGTCGCCGCCCCAGTGCACCGGCATCGTCTGGCCGCCGGCGGTGGCGGATCGGGCGAAAAGGACGGCCTCGCCCTCACCCCTCTCCTCCACGATGACGTCGAAGACGGCCTTGTTGTAGAGGTGCGTGTAGCGGTTGTGCATCCGCGCCGGGTCGGACCCGTCGTGCCACACGACGTCGACGGGGACGCGCTCGGCGAAGTCTGTCTTGAAGGCGTCGACCCCCTGCCGCAGCAGGCCGCGGAGCTTCTCCTGGAACCAGGTGACCGCGTCCGGGTTGGTGAAGTCCACCAGTGCCATGCCGGCCACCCAGAGGTCCCACTGCCAGATCGTGCCGTCGGGCCTCTTCACCAGGTAGCCGTTCTCGGCTCCCTCCGTGAACAGCGCAGAGCGCTGGGCGATGTACGGGTTGATCCACACGGAGATCTTCAGGTCCTTCTCGCGGAGGCGCATCAGCATGGCATCCGGGTCCGGGAAGGTCCGGCGATCCCACACGAGATCCGTCCAGTTGAACTCGCGCATCCAGAAGCAATCGAAGTGGAACACCGACACCGGCAGGTCGCGCTCCGCCATGCCGTCGACGAAGCTCGTGACGGTGGCCTCGTCGTAGTCGGTGGTGAAGGACGTGGAGAGCCAGAGCCCCCAGGACCAGGCGGGGACGACGGGCGGCCGGCCGGTCAGGCCGGTGTAACGCTCGAGCACGTCTTTGGGCGTGGGTCCATCGACGATGAAGTACTCCAGCACCTCACCGGGCACGGAGAACTGGACGCGTTCCACCGCTTCCGAGCCGATCTCGAACGAGACGTGACCCGGGTCGTTGACCAGCACACCGTAGCCGCGGCTGGAGAGATAGAAGGGCACGTTCTTGTAGGCCTGCTCGCTGGAGGTGCCGCCGTCGGCGTTCCAGATCTCCACGGTTTGGCCGTTCTTCACCAGGGGCCCGAACCGCTCGCCGAGCCCGTAGATGGCCTCCCCCACGCCCAGGTCGAGTTGCTCGTGGACGAAGGTTCGGGGCCGGGGCACCGGCGCTCCCTCGCGGGCGTTGTCGATGAGGCCCGGGTCCACCTGGGCGTCAACGTCGAGCTGCAGGTATCCCTGCGCCTTGTGGCCGCTTCCGGTCAGCCGTCGACCGTCGCTCTCGAATGCCAGCTGCCAGGGTGATCCCTGGTTGATGCGGGCCACCAGGCTGCCGCTGGTGAGGGTGGCGTGGTCGGCCGCCATCGACACCGTGCCGGCACCGCCCTCGACGCGGCCGGGCAGGTCGAACCCCTGCACCGGACGGCCGCCGATGTGGTGGGCGATCCGCACGCGGATGACGCCCTCGCAGGGCGACGACAGCGTGGTCGTGAGCACGGCCCGGTTCAGCACGTCGCCGCGCTTCTCGATCTCCTTGGTAGGTGCCGTGATGACCAGACCCGGGCCGTCCGGGGTCTCGTCGGACTCCCAGATGTCGTAGGCCTCCTGCGCATACAGGGGCCGGACGCCGGGCCGGATCTGCCAGAAACCATCGGTGAATTTCATTACTTGACTGCTCCTGCGGTGATGCCGCGCGTGAGGGTGCGCTGGAAGATGAGGAAGAAGATGAGGGTCGGGATGAGGCCCAGCAGCGCCGAGGCCGACGTCGTGGTGACGTCCATGAGCCGGTCGCCCTGCAGGACGGAGATGGCCACGGGCACCGTCTGGTTGGCGTTGGAGACCAGGAACGTGAGCGGGATCAGGAACTCGTTCCAGGTCCAGATGAAGAAGAAGATCAACAGGACCGAGAGCGTGGGGCGACTGATGGGATAGATCACCCGGGTGAGGATCCGCCACCGGCTGGCGCCGTCCATGGCTGCGGCTTCGAGGATCTCCCTGGGAAAGGCCCCGAACACCGACGCCAACAGGTAGGTGCCGAATGCTGCCTGGATGACCGTGAAGATGATGATCACGGACCACACGTTGTTGTAGAGCCCCATGCTTTTGAACATGTAGTAGAGGGGGTAGAGGAGCGCCTCCTGCGGCAGGAGGTTTGCCAGCAGGAACGCCAACACCACCCAGGAGCGGCCCTTGATTCTGCCGATGCCGATCGCGAAAGCGTTGAGTACGGAAATGATGACTGCGAAGACGGCGACGAGGCCGGAGATGAAGAACGAGTTCCACACCTTCCGTGGGAAGTCGACGCGCTCCCAGAAGGCCATGATGCCGTCGAGGTACAGACCCTTGGGCAGTGCCAATGGGCCTCCTGCGGAGTACTCGGCAGGCGACTTGAAGGAGTTCACCAGGATCAGATAGAAGGGGGCCACAATGGCCAAGGCAGCCGCGATGGCGAAGGCGAGGAGCAGCCAGTCCATGGGACGACGCCTGAGCATGCCGCCCCGGCCACGCCTCTTGGTCTGGACCGGAGTAAGGGTGTTGGTGGTCATCACAGGCCTGCGCTTTCCTTGCGCTCCATCGCGTTCTGAGCGCGGATGAAGAGAATGGCAACCACACTGATGACGATGGTCAGTGCGGTGGCGATCGTGGCGCCGTAACCCACCTGCTGTGACTGGAAGAACTCGCTGTATGCGTAGTAGGCGGGAACGATCGTCGACGTGCCCGGCCCTCCCCTGGTGAGCACGTAGATGGGGCCGAACACCTTCAGCGCCGCGATCGTGCAGGTGAGGGTGACAACGAAGATCTCTGGACGGATGATGCTCACGGTGATCGCCTGGAACCGCTGAATCCAGTTGGCGCCGTCGAGTTCCGCGGCTTCGTACAACTCGGGATTCACTCTCTGGAGTGCGGCCATGAAGATGACGACGGGGTAGCCGATCTGGATCCACACGAGCACCACCATCATGCTGGCGAGCGCTGTATCAGGCGAGCCCAGCCAGTTGTGGGTGAGTGAGCCCAGGCCGACGCTCTCGAGGATGGTGTTCAGGGCCCCGTCCTGAGGCCGCAGGATCCAGCCGATCACGATGCCCGCGATGACCGCCGGCAGGATCTGAGGCAGGTAGTACGTGGCGCGGAGGAAGCTGGCGACCTTGCCGCCGAATTTGCGCCCCACCAGGTCGAACAGGAGCGCCGCCAGGATGAGCCCGATCGAGGTGGGCACGATCACCATGGCGACGATCATCCAGAGGCTGTTGCTGAACGAGGCCCAGAACTTGTCGTCGCCGAAGAGCTTGAGCCAGTTGTCGAAGCCGATGAACTCAGGAGGCTTGATGCCACGCCAGGACGTGAAACTCAGGTAGATGTTCCACCCCAGGGGGATGAGCACCACCAACGTGAGCAGCGCGAAGCCGGGAATCAGGTAGAGCCAGTAGATGAGCGAGCGCCGGCTACGTTCAGGGATCAGCGGCTCTTCGATGGATCGCGGGCGTTTGGCTCGCTTGATGGTGGGAACAGCAGTCACAGCCCTACTCCTTCGTGGGGTGGCGGCTCGGGTGAATGGCGCGAGGGTCGAGGGCGGGGCGGCCGCGTGGCCGCCCCGCCGCTGCCGACTAGCTGACCTCTTCGGCGTACGAGTTGTACTCCGTCGCGAGACCTTCCCGCACCTCAGCCGGGCTCTTGGTGCCGTTGACGAGTTCCTGGAGCTGGGCGACGATCACGTCGTAGAAGGTGGGGGTGGCCCAGTCGGGGTAGAAGGACAGGCCGTCCTGCTCGTTGACCGCATTGAACGCCCGGATGAGTTCAAGGCTCTTCTCATCTGTGATGTCAGCCTCGTCCGCGGCGACGGGAAGGCCCCCGTTGTTGCCCAGGATGGCCTGGATTTCGGGGCGCATGGTGATGTCGATGAACTCGTAGGCGAGCTCCTTGTTCTCGGCGTTCTCGGGGACGACCCACAGGTTGCCCGAGGAACCGAGGCTGAGCTCGCTGCCGGGGAACGGGAACAGCCCGAGTTCGAAGCCTTCGATTTCATCGACGAAGCGGCCGTACCACCACGAACCGGAGACGAACATCGGCGACTGCCCACCCATGAAGGCCAAGCCCGCATCCTCCGCCTTGATGCCGGAGACGTCTTCAGAGATATAGCCCTTGTCGACGTACTCGAGAAGAGTGTCGGTGGCGTAGGTGATGGGTTTGCCGTTCCAGTCGAGGGGGTTTTCATACAGCTGGTAATCGTTGACCCACTGGCGGTCAGCCTGACTCAGCGCGAGCTGGTACCACAGCTGACCGAGCGGATACTCGAGGCCGGCGGTGGCCAGTGGGGTCACGCCCTCGGCCACGAAAGCATCCATGACAGCGATGAAGTCCTCGTAGGTGGTAGGCACCTCAAGGCCTGACTCCTCGAACATCGCCTTGTTGTAATAGACGGTCACAAACTCGCCGTAGTTCGGGATTCCGTACCAGGGGCCAGAGCCCATCACGCCGTTCTCGTTGTACCGTGCCGTCGTCTGGAGCGCCGGTGCCAGTTTGTCGTCCCAGCCGTATTCGTCGACGGCACCGCTGATGTCGGCCAGGAGGCCCTGGCTGGCCAGGAGCCCAGCCGTCGCGTTGCCCTTGTTGAACTCCATCACGTCAGGCGCCTCGTCGGAGTTGAGGACCTGGCTGGCAGTCGAGCGGATCTGTTCGAAACTCTTCTCCTCGAAGTTGACCGTGGCTCCGGTCTCCTCCTCGAAGATCTTGATGGCCTCATCCCAGGCAATGCCCATGGCCGAATTGGCACCTTCGTAGTGCCAGAGAGTCAACGAGCCGCCCTCGCCGGAGGCGCCAGCCCCGCCGTTGGTCGACTCGGGGTCAGGGTCCGACGTGCCGCCAGCGCCACATCCGGTCAGCAACAGCGCCGCGACGGCTGCTGCACTCACAATCTTCTTGAGCATCACTACCTCCTTGTAGGACTGCGAGCCAGCAGGCTGCTGGGGCACTCCGATGCTTTGTTTGCGACTCGAACATATCCCGCCGACGAACGTCGCGCAAGGGTTCCGGGGATTTAGTTCTACTTCGTTACAAACCGAGACTGCGGCGGGGCTGTGGTCAGGTCAAGGCGGACGGAGCGAGGATGAACTCCGAGAAGACCAACTCGGCGGCACCGAGCAGCACCGCGTCGGGCACATTGGCGGGCAGGATCGTCAGGTCGCGCCGGCTGGACCGGATGGCCTCGGGCACGAGTTCTTCCACCGTTCTTCCCGCCACAAGGCCGGCGAGGAACCCGGCGATCAGGATGGTCCCGGGGTTGAAGAGATTGACGATGTTGCGCAGGGCGACGGCCAGATGGGCCAGCAACTCTTCGTTGAGTTCATGGAGGCCCGGCTCATCGCGCCGGCTGCGCCACTCGTCGACGAGTTCCTCGATGGTGAAATCGGGGTTTCCGAGCGCTTCGCCCAATTGAGCGGCTGTGACCTCCGCTTCCAGGCATCCTCGGCCGCCACAATGGCACTCCTTGCCGCCCGGATTGACTGCCACGTGCCCGATCTCGCCGGCGAACCCCTGGGCGCCCACCAAGAGGCGTCCGTCCTCGACCGCTCCCCCGCCGATACCCGAAGGCCCGCCGATGATGTAGAACAGGTCGTCGCGGTTCACACCGGCCCCGAAGGTCGTCTCGGCGCGAAGCGCGAGGATCGCCGCGTTGGCGGCCCAGGTGGGCGCACCCAGCGCTTCGGCAACGTGGCTGGAGAGCGGCTCATCCGTCCATCCCAGGTGGGTGGCCTCGCTCACCGATCCGTCCTGCAGGCGGATCTGCCCCGGGACGGCCACCCCAGCGCCCAGGAGTCGCCACTCTGGATGGCGTTTGAGCATGTCGTTGGCGGCCTCGGCGGCCAGTGCCGCCACGGTCCGCGAGGATGGGAGATCCTCAAGCGGCAGCGAGACCCGCTCGAGAATGCGACCTCCCGTGGTGACGGCGGCCACCCGCAGCATTCCAACCTCGGGGTTGATCGCGATGGCCACCAGGCCGGGGTCGAGCGACACCACAGGGCTGGGCCTTCCGGTGCCGTTCGGCACGGGTTCCGACTCCGTCGCGATGCCCAGCTTCACGAGTTGCGCCACGAGGACACCCATGGTGGACCGGTTGAGGCCCAGCTGCCTGGTGAGCGCCGCACGCGTTTGGGGACCACCGCGATGCAGCAGATCCAGCAGGCGCGACACGTTCACCTCACGGATTCGTTCGGTGTTGGCAATCCCCGGGGTGTGGCCGGGAGGTCGGCGGGTGACGGCGGGCATGCCCAGACGGTACTCCACCGCCGAACGGCTGGTCCCATGGCGAGGTGTCTGACCGCATGGAAGCGCCCACAGTGCGCACTCGCACCAGGCTGAGGTACGGCATAGTCTTGCCGGATGACAGCAGAGATGATCGCCGCGCTCGCCGCCGGCGTCCTGGCCCTGGTCGGGCTCACGGGGATCGTGGTGCCCGTCCTCCCCGGCAGCCTCGCCATCGGCGTCGGCGCACTCGTGTGGGCGATCTGGGGCGGCTCGTCCTGGGGGTGGATCGCGTTCGGCTTCGCCGCCTTGCTGCTGATGTTCGGCGCCCTCAGCAGCTGGATGCTGACCGGCCGCTCGCTCCAGCAGCGTCAGGTACCGAAATGGCCGGTCGTCGTCGGTGTCGTCGCCGGTGTCGTCGGCGTCTTCGTGCTTCCCGGCTTGGGCCTGCCGATCGGCTTCGTACTCGGCCTGCTCCTGGCGGAGTGGTACCGGCTACGCGACTTCCGCATGGCGCTGGCCACCAGTTGGACGACCGTCAAGGCACTGGGGATGGGGATCCTCGTGGAACTCAGCTGCGCGATGGTGGCGGTGGCCATCCTGGCGGTCAGCATCGCCACCGCCTGGTGAGCCGGCCTCAGAGGCCCAGAACGCCCAAGGCCCCGTCGACGATCGAACCGGCGGGGCAGGAGGAAGGCGGTGGAGCCGTTGGTGAATCCCTGCACCATCTCGGGGTAGCCCCTCTAGGGAGTTGAACGTGGTTGACCATCACTGCTTGGTCCTTCGGTCCTCCGCGGCCGCGCACTCTCCGTGGCGTCGAACGCCTCCAGAATTTCCATGATCTCCCTCTCAGACTTCTTCATGTGTCCCTCCGGTGGGACCGCTCATAGGTGGTAGAAGACCTCGAGTAAACACCGGAGGGACGCATCAACTGCGGGACCGACACGATCGGGGTCCCAATGGGCCTAGGACAGGTAGATCAACTGTCCGTCAGCAGGGAAGTCCTTGTCCGTCTACAAGGAGGCTGTCACGTCCGCTTGCAACCGGCTGCCCTCCAGGCGCGAAATCTGTGGTTTCGACGGGAAGCGCTCACACCTTCCGACAGACGAAAAATGTCAGACCCTAGGGATAGATTCATAGTGTCGGAATAGCTGAGAGGCGGCCAATGACATCCCTCACCATCACCCGCGACAAGGTGCTGAAGTGGCGCGATCGCTGGGGCCAGGAAGACCTGAGAATCATTGATGAGGACCTCAACCGAGTAGGCGCCGTCACCTTCACATCCATGCACAACCACTACGTCGCATGTCGCACAGACGCGGGCCGAGTCGCCTGCCGGATCTACCCCAGCTATAGCGAATTCGCCAAGCAGTTCGTCCCCGCGGACCTGCCCGGGAGCGGAACCTGGCGAATCCTTTCGACCTTCCAGAACAGCACACCAGCAGGGACTGGCCCGCTCGACAGTTCCGGGACCTGCTCCAATTGCTGGACGTGGCCGCCGCTGTCCGGTGAGTGCGATTGCCTAGATTGTTCCGCCGATTTGTTGGCCAGCCCTCCCGTCAAAAGGAGCAACAATGCAGGAAAGGCCATGCTCAGTTCCTCTGGGGCACGGTGCGCGCCCACTCTGCGGATTAGCATCCCCACCATGGAGACAGAGAGGTCACTAGAATGCCGTCGTTGATCGCCTGGGTGGACACCACACCTGAGCAACACCGTGCAGCGTGCGAACTCGTCGCGCTCTTCTCTCAACCCGATACACGCGACGAGTTGGGCGTTGGTCAGGTTCGAGACGTACTCAGCAACATGATGTTCCCGGGCATCACCGTGTTACAGACGCGCGCCCGGTACTACCTGTTCGTTCCGTGGTGTTACCAGGTGGCGGAGGAGCGCGCGCGCCGCAAGCGGTCCACTGCGCCAGACGTTCAGACCGTCGAGCGTGAGCTAATCCGAACCCTGCTGAAGACAGGCGACACCGTCGGACTGATCGGCGGCCGAGTCGGGGACTCGGTCGTCAACCTGCCGTCTGCCATGTTCTGGGTGGGCCTGGAGAAATTCGATATCGTCCGCACCCGGACGGGCAAGCAGTCGGTGGGCCTCAATCGCTTCGACCTCGAGGGCGAAACGGAGATCGCTGAGCGCCCAGCCCATGATTGGCATCCCAGCCTGCCGCCCCCTCCTGCCGACTTTCCCAACACCGTCGAGGGTGGCTTCGCCCTGCAACCGGCGGAAGCCGACTGGTTGACCGAACGGATACTGCTCGCGCAGGAGCACACACTCCTCGCGCAACTCATCACGCGCCCTGCCTCCGACTACCGCGACGCCCGGTTCCCTTGGGAGGTGCGGCAAGCCATGGACCTGCCGGAGGTCGACCACGCCAGACGTTTCAGCATCGCGGCGGAGTGCCTAGCCCGCTTGTATGCGCTGCTCGTGGCCAGAGAGTACGACCGCAACCATCGGCTTACGAAGCACGGCGACAACGTGCACGGCCGCGTGCTCGACTCCTACCTCGCTTGGCAGGAGCGGAACAGCCAGGACATCGAGTCGCTCGCATCCTGGGACGACGCAGAATTCTGGGCCATGGTGACGTCTCGCAACCCACGCATCCACTGGGCGACGGAATCGCTCGTACGTGAGCTTCTGCGTGCGGTTCGGGCCGGCAGGACTCTCCAGGAGGACGCCGCTCTCAGCAATGCGATCCACCGGCGCGAGAGCCTGAAGGGGCCCAAGTCCCGGCTCGAAAACCCCTCAATGCTCCAGACCTGGAACGGCCACGACGGAGGAGGCAGGATCTCTTACCGCTGGAGCAACGTGGTCGGCATTCTCTCCGAGATTGCCGAGGCAAGGAACCGTGATGTTGTCGCCTGAATCCCGCACGGTCCTCCTGGATGACCTCCGCCCTCCGGCCGGCTACCACCTCGACGCCGCTGTCGCGACCACCTACACGCTCAGCCTGGAGGCAGCCCTGCTCCCGGCTCTCGCCTTCGCTGCCTCCAGCGTGGGGGATGCGGCCTCGGCTGATGACGTCCAGCGGGCCGATCCTGTTCTGCTCTTGGAATCTATCCGTGCCGCCACGAACAAGGTGGACATCTTCTGTCAGGCAGGGTTGATCTCGGTGCCCCATCGTGCGCCAGACCTCGCTGCGTTCATGGAACCCATGCTGCACCAGATGCCTAGAACCCAACGGGGCGGGCTATTCCACCCGAAGCTCTGGGCGCTGCGCTTCCGAGAGACCGAGGGAGAGGCGCTTTCCTACCGACTTCTCATCCTCAGCCGGAATCTGACGCTCGACGACTCCTGGGATGTGGCCGTACGCCTCGATTCACGTGGGCTGGCGGATGGGCCCCGCGCCGCCAATGAGCCGCTAGCCAGTCTCGTCAGGGATCTTCCCTTGGGGGTCCTTCACCGCCTCGACGATGAGAGAGTGCATCGCGTCCGGGGGCTCGCAGCCGACCTGTCGAAGGTTCACTGGGAGCTACCGGACGGCGTCGAGGCTGTGGAATTCCATCGGGGCGGCCGTGGGATCCCCCCGAGCCTCAAGACGCACGGACGGGTCCTGATCATCTCCCCGTTCATCACCGACGACATCGCCAGTTTTGTCAGCCCGAACGCAGGGGCCCGGACCGTCGTGTCCCGCAAAGAGAGCCTCGATCAGCTCAGCCCGGATGCATTGGCGCAGCTCGCCGCTACCTACATCCTCGACCCCAGCGCCGAACTCCTGCACCAGGACGACTCCGAGGGAGAGCAACTCGATCAGCCGACGCGACCTCTCGGCCGCACGCTCCACGCGAAGGCGTACATCGTCGACCACACCAAACAGTGGACCAAGAGCTCGCTCATCCTCGGTTCGGCCAACGCCACGGCACCTGGCTTCACGATCAACGAAGAGCTTCTCGTGGAGTTCCTCGGCCGCCGCGACCTCTTCGGGATCAACGCCACGCTCGGACGGCACGAGGATGGACGGCCGCTGGACACTCACGGCAGCACCTTGGGCGCCTTTCTGGCGTCGTACTCCACCGACGGTGGAGTTTCACCCTCCGCGGAGGAACGCGAGGACCACGAGTTTGAGCGCCGGCTACTCGCCATCGGCGAAATCCCGCACACGGTCAGGATCGTGGCATCGGAAGACGAACACCACGACGTGTCCCTGACGAGCCAGGAGCCCTATCCCCTGCCAGACGGCTGGCGGGCCACGCTGCGTCTCCTCACCCGAGGCGCAGAGCTCCGCCGGGCTGGCCCTGACAAGCCGGTGGATCTGCGTTTCGACGCTATCCCGACTGCAGATCTGACTGCCTACGTCATCGTGACGCTCACGGCCCCGAACGGACACGAGCGCAGCGCTACCATCGTCGCCGATCTTAAGGGGGCGCCGCGTGACCGCTGGGACCACGTGTTGGCAAGGCAGATCGACACGCCAGCCAAGTTCATGCGTTACATGCTGCTGCTGCTGAGCCTCGATCAGCCCAATCTGCTCGCTCAATTGGCCCGCACGGACACCCCGGCTGGCAGCGGCTTCGGCGGTGAGGGAGCCTTCGGTGCGCCGGGCTTGCTGGAGTTGGTGCTGCGCAACCTGAGACACCGCCCCAGCACGATCCTGGATCTGGACAAGCTCATGCGTCGCCTTCGGAAGACCGAGGAGGGCCGCTCGCGAATCCCGCCGGAGGTCGCGCGACTGTGGCCGCAAATCATCAAGGCAGCACGTGCCCGAAAGGAAACAGCGTGAATCGCTTTGACGCGGAGCCGGTACTCAAGGGCCTCAAGGAGTTCCAGCGCGACACGGTGGACCACGTCTTCGAGCAGTTCTACACCCACGGCTCCCGCCACTTTCTGGTGGCAGACGAGACGGGCTTGGGCAAGAGCGTCGTGGCACGTGGCCTCATCGCGCGCACCATTGCACGTCTTCAAGACGATGAGAACATCCAGCAGATCGACGTGGTCTACGTGTGCTCCAACGCTGATCTCGCGAGGCAGAACCTCAAGCGCCTCAACGTCACCGGAGGATCCCAGCACGAACTGGCGAGCCGTCTCACCATGCTCGCACTGCACGCCCCGCCTCCTGGGACGGAGCATTTCACCGCAATGGGCAAGCGCGTCAACCTCATCGCGTTCACGCCTGGCACCACTTTCGAGACGGGGAACCAGACGGGAATGGCTGACGAGAGGGCTGTCATCCTGGCGCTCCTCAAGCGTGTTCGGCAGTTCGATGAGCAGGACTTTCACGCAGCGGCTCGGCTCCTCAGGGGCCAAGTGTCCAGCGTGGAGCGTTTCCGGGCGAACCATGCTGACTGGATCGACCGCGCGCTCGTACGAAGAGGGGTCGATGACGGCATCCTCGAGCCATTTGAAGCGGGCCTCAAGAACTCCGGGCTGCTGAACGAGCTCGATACCTTCATGGACGTCGCACGCAACGGCGACCTGCCCGCCGAGTTGCGCCGCCGACTACCGGCCTTCATCGGGGATCTACGCACGACGCTGGCCCACGCCAGCCTGTCCGCACTCCAACCCGATCTGGTCATCCTCGACGAGTTTCAGAAGTTCCCCCATCTCCTCCGCACCGACACCCCGGCCGGAGAACTCGCCGCGGCTCTCTTTGCCCAGCCCGACGCCCGCGTCCTGCTCCTCTCAGCCACCCCCTATAAGCCCTTTTCGTTGGCCGAAGAGACAGAGGACGCCCACGAGCGCGACCTGTTTGCGACGCTTGGCTTCCTGGCGCGCGGAAATCCACGCGCAGACGTGGAGCGGGTCCGCCAACTGCTGCGCCAGTACCGAGTCTCCATCCAGAGCGGGAGCCACGATGGCGCGACCATGACGGATCTGCGCGAGGAACTGCTAAAGCTCATGTGCCGAAGTGAACGGCCCTCGGCGCGACCAGCGACAGAGGCGGCCACTGCAGCACCAGAGGGCGCCCAGTCGCAGCAGCACGCGATCGACATCTCGACACGCATCACCGAGGTGAATAAGCCTGCTGCTGACATCACAGCGGAGGACCTGTCCGGCTACGTCTCGCTCATGGGGCTGGCAGAGGCTGCCTCCACCGGGCGAGATCGAGGCCTGGTCACCCCGACCTATTGGAAGTCCGCACCATACTTCCCCACGTTTTGCGACGGCTACAAGCTGCGCGAACGGATCCGTGAGCGGCATGAGTTGCCGGAGGTGACCGACGCGCTCCGCCGGAGCCAACACATCACGGCGGGCCAACTACGCTCCTTCCAACGCATCGACCCGGCCAACGCCCGGATGCGGGCGCTCGAGGCGGACACCGTCGGCGCCGGTTGGTGGCAGTTGCTCTGGGTGCCGCCCACGCTTCCGTACCTGACGCCCCGCGGGCCCTTCCAGAAGGTACGAGGCATGACGAAGCGGCTCGTGTTCTCATCATGGACTGCGACGCCGACGGCGGTGGCGAGCCTGCTGAGCAACGAGGCCGAGCGTCGCCTGGCCAACGCCGTGGGCATCCATGAGAACACGCCTGAACAGCGCAAGGCGACCACTCGCCCCATGGCTGTGTCCATGCGGGAAGGCGAACCCGGCGATATGCCTACCCTGGCCGCGATGTGGCCGGCGCCAAAGTTGGCGGAGATCGGTGATCCGTTGCGCTTCCTCAGGGCAACGGGAGGCACCGCCGCAGACCCTTCGGCGTTGAAGCGGCACGTCGTACAGGAGCTGGCCACCGTTCTGGGGCAGTCCGACGAACCAGCCGGGACTGATGCGATGTGGCGCGCACTGTTCGCGACCGACCTCGCCTGGCCGGCTGAACCTTGGGCGGTGCGCCGGGAGCTGATGGAGGGCTTCCGCCGCCTGACGTCTGGCTCTTCGCACGAGACAGTAGACGAACCTGCAGGCCTGGATGACACCGCCATCGGCCTCCACATCAAGGCGGCCGAGGGGGTAAGGAAGGACGGGGCGTTCACCCCTGACCGGAAGGCCATCGAGGCGCTGGCCGACCTTGCCATTTCTTCTCCGGGCAGCATCGCGTGGCGCGTCGTGGAGCGTTTGTGCACCGACGGCGACGTGGCACTTCTGGAGCGCCTTCAGGCCGCTGCCGTCTTGTCGAACGGCATCCGCTCCCTCTTCAATCGCCCTGAGGCCGCTCTTGTACTCCAGGCAGTGCTGGGGGGAAGGAAGCGCGGTAAGCACGAGAACAAGAAACGTTCTTCCGACAGCGCTTGGCGGCGAGCCGTCATCTACAGCGGCATGGGGAACTTGGAATCGGTGCTCGACGAGTGGTTGTTCCACAAGGCTGCTGACAGCCCAGATGTGATGGACGGCACGAAGTTGATGGGCGTCGCCCGCACGGCAGCCCACGCGCTGTCACTGTCCCTTGTCAACTATCAGGGTCTCGACGCGGAAGACCCGCTCAGAAGCCTTCGCTTCCCCGCCCGATTCGCCTTGCGCTACAACAACAAGCGCTCCGACGTGACCGGTGGGGAGGCCCGCCTGGGGGAGGTACGTGAGGCATTCAATAGCCCGTTCTGGCCGTTCGTGCTCGCGACGACGTCGGTCGGACAAGAAGGCATCGACTTCCACTGGTGGTGCCACTCAGTCTTACACTGGAACATTCCGTCCAATCCCGTGGACTTCGAACAGCGCGAGGGCCGCGTGGACCGGTTTCGGGGTCATGCCATACGTCGCAACATCGCCCAAGTACACGGGGCAACCTCGCTTCATGACGGAGGCAATCCTTGGGTGAACATCTACGTTCTCGCCAAAGACGTTCGCGACCAGTACGGGCACTTCGCGCCCGACTGGGTCTACCCCGGCGCTCACCGCGTGGAGCGGCACGTGTCGCACTACCCTCTGAGCACCGACGAGCCACTGTTCAACCAGCTGAAGAGGGACCTTGCTCTCTATAGGCTGACATTCGGCCAGCCGCGTCAGGAGGACATGCTGGCCCTGTTGCAGCAGAGGCTGGGAGACGTAGCGCCGGCAGAACTCGCCAAGATGCGGCTAGACCTCTCCCCGCCAAAGTCGCCGGCCGTCGGACCTGGCATTCCGTAGGCGAGCGGCCGGGGCGAGTTACGACACCCAGAAGAACCAAATCGTCGACCACAGTGGAGGAACCCCATCCCTCAGGAACCCACCATCGAAGATGTCCGCACGCTCGTCCGCGACGCCCACGCCGGGCAGACGGACAAACTGGGCGCGACCACTACACCGCGCATCTGCTGCCGGTGGCAGCGAGGCTCGTGGAACACGGACCCCACGCCGAGATGGCTGGCCTCCTGCACAATGTGTTGGAAGACACCCAGATGACTGCTCAGGGACCCCGTCATCACGGTGTTCCAGACGTCGTGGTGCGGGCGGTTGAGTCCGTCTCATGGGCTGACGAGAACGAGACCTGCGAGGAGCTCATCGAGCGGGCCGCCGCCGACCCGCTCGGTCGCCTGGTCAAACTCGCCGATAACGCCCTGAACCTCGAGTCCAACGCGTTGCTCGCTGAAGAGGACCTTGGATTGGCCACGCGGCTTCGCGCCAAGAACGAGAGTGCTCGCGAGCGTCTGCTCGCTCAGGACATCTGAAACGGCCGCCCGTGAACGTGCGCCTCGGAATATCTGGTTCGAAACGAAAAAGCTTCACCGGAGGATGGCCTGAGCCGGGTTGCCGCATGGCACGGGTGTACGTCCTTAGAGCGCAGACAGACGGCGGCAAATGGCTTCGAGTCGGCGAACCCCCAGCCCCCGCCATTTCAGTGACGGTCCAGCCGCCGGGCTTCGAGGTTCTGCGACGCTGTAGCGGCCGCCGTTATGGACCCGCCCAGGGGACCCCTTCTCGGAGCGGGCCCCGATCCGCAGAGACCGTATGGTCCCCGTGTCACGACGTGCTGCGTGAGTCCCTGATCTGCTCTAACGTCCGTGGCGCCCCACGCTGCCAACCGCCCTCTCGCGACGGCGTGAACAGGTCGACGCCACCGGTCAACCCACGACCACCTTCGCCTTCGCAGACGTCGCAGCCGAAGGCGTCCAGCAGCAGCGCGCGGTGCTGGCTCCATAAGTACGCGGCCGTGATCGACGAGCTCGTCCACGGTCCCCGTACATCTTGCAAACCCCATCGGCTCCGCACCGCAGCGGACAGCCGGTGCGCGCCGGGGTCAGCTGAACCGCGACCGGTTCGTCTCCTCCGACGTCAACGCCCTCCCGCGTGGCGAGCGGGGTCAGGCCACTGGAATCCCGCCGGAGGACGAAGTCCTGACCGTGGAAGAAGGCCGTGGATAGCGCCTCGTCTTCGTCGATGCCCTTCACCAGGGCCCCCTTCTCCACCCACTGACGATCCGGCGAGGTAGACACGCTCGGCACCCAGTCCTCACCCTGATAGTCCAACCTCCAGTAGAGCCCGCCCAGCGTGGGAGCATCCTCATCCGGCATCGTCAGCCGACCGAAGGCGTGGCTGCCCGACACGACGAACACCGGCCCGCACCCCTCGCCGAACAGAGCCTCCGGACCGTCGGTCTCCGCGCCGGGTGTGGGCACCACGTCGACGGGGGACTCATCGCTCCCGTTCGGCCAGATCCGGATGACCGTCTGGCGGTAGGACTCCGCCACGGGCACCGAGGGCGGACGCCGCAGGACTTTCCCGTAGTCAGGGTCAGTGCGGTGTGGCGCTCGGGGGATTGAAATCTGGTCCTCCGGGAAGGAACCCTCACCGGGACGAAGGGGCAACGGCGACATGAAAGAACTCCTCGTTCCAGGGCTCGCTGGAACGAGACCGCATGACCTCGACGGCTGTGGAGGCCGGGTCTTCCTCGGAGGGCACCGGAGCGGTTGCCGGTTGCCGTGCGACCATTCCGAGGGATTGGGGCCGCATCTCTTAACCCACCAGGGAGAACCGGGAAGCGATCGTACGTCTCTTCGGCGCCGTCCTGGCCGAACAAACCGACGAATGGGCAGAAGGCCGCCGCCACCTCGGCCTCGACATCCTCGCACGCTGCCGACTGACCACCATCCCCAACCCCCAGGAGGTGACCGAACCCCCCGCACTCACCGCCTAAATGAAGGAACCGCTACACCACTCCCCCGGGACTTGACCGAGGCCTACGCCCGCCATGAGGCTCGGCCTCTGGGCATCTACCGGAGATGGTGTGTGACTCCCGGCTCATCTCTGGAGCGCTTGGAACAAGCGGTCCGGGTGGATCATGCAGCGCCTGATGTCACTCATGCGGACCGTGAGGCCGCGGCGCTCCAACTTCTTGGCTACTTGAGACTGCTGCTTGTTCCATCCGGGGGGATCCTGGCGCCATAGGGGGTGGCCGAGAACGGCAGCCCTCCCCTTGGCTATCACGGTGACGAGCCCTTCCACTTCCTCGACGTCTGCCAACCCCTCGAGAGGTTCCTCATACGCATGGACGAACCTGCGCGCTGCAGGGACCGCAAGCGGTGCCCACCGTGCAAGATTCAGTTCCCGTTCCTGCGCGAGGTCCGACACGTCAAGCGCGAGCCTCCAATCGAGGAAGGCGTGGGCGAAGCGGTTGTCCCAAGCCCGGAGGCAGTCGGCACAGGCGGTGTCGCAGCCGATGTGGCTATCTTCCTCCCACCGAGAGGCAATATCGACGCTGAGTGATACGAGCGCCTTGTGGAGCTTCGGTCCCTCGGCCAGTTCCGCAGAGTAGCCAGCGCCGTTCTGGAGCGTGTCTGCAAGATACACCGACGACGTCAGTAGTCCATTCTCATGGCGGGGCTGGACGCCTGACTCGAGCTCGGACGGATCGATGTCCAACGCGGCGCGTGCAGCGAGCCGAAGGGCGTTGGCAAACGATGTGACGGCAGACAGGCCGGATGGGCACATCGCAGAGTCCACGGCTATTACCCCACCGGCAAGTGCCACCCTGCGGGGGAGCAGCAGCGCCGCATCAGTTGTGCGCACTTCACCAATAGCTCCTGAGCCGAGATGCATCAACGTATTCTGCGGATCTGAGGTCACGACGGAGCGGTCTGCCTCTTGGTAGAAGTTGAATGATTGGCCGCCGTTGTTATTGATGGTGAGGATCTGCGCCTGCTCCAGCCTCCAGGCGTCAATCGCACTGACCCTGTGCGTCGGCTTCCCCAGAGCTACCCAGGCGAGGACAGG
The DNA here is from genome assembly GCF_014164735.1 of Tessaracoccus sp. MC1756. Taxonomy (NCBI): domain Bacteria; kingdom Bacillati; phylum Actinomycetota; class Actinomycetes; order Propionibacteriales; family Propionibacteriaceae; genus Tessaracoccus; species Tessaracoccus sp. MC1756. Next base: position 23,028 of record NZ_JACJFZ010000004.1, read on the forward strand.
CTGGTCGGCGCGCGGCGCGGGCGGCCCTTCGCTAAGTCGGTCGTCACGAGTCCGGGCGCGAAACCCGGCCGGCTGGTAAACGGTGTGGCGCTTCGTCACTGCGTTGCACACTGGGCAAGTATCTTCACCTGGCAGAACACGGGCGGAATGGCACTCCGGGCAGACGAGTACTTCGATGCGTTCTCTGAGCGGGTCCTTGGAGAAAGGCCGCGCCCGGCCATATACGTAGTCGGCAAATCCGTCGACTTCGTAGGTCCAGCCGTCCTTTACAACCTTTGACCCCGGCGAGAAGAGGCTGACCGCTTGGTTCAGTGGGCGCTGCGATACCTCGGCGCCGTCGCGGTCCCGCGCTTCGCTGTAGTACAGGTTGCGAGACGTCGTCGGGAATCCGAACATCGGCAGGACGCCTGCGTTGGCCAGTCTTTCACTCAACGCATCCTGCGCCAGAGCCGAGTTCTCCACCGCAGCGTCCACTGCGGGGACCAGCTTGGTCCGCGCCCAACGGGTCAAGCCATCGACCGTCGAGGCATCAACCCCGGTTAGCCAGCACGTTCGACCCACTATGCCATCGATCTCCGGGGACTTCCTGATCCATTTGAGGATGGTCGCCCGGACATTTGACCACTGGGCAGACGGCCCAAATTCGCCGTGCACCCCGCCGCCGGTGACGCCCGCTGCGCGGAAAGCCCGCTTTAGGACCTCCGCCGCGACGGCACGCCGCAAGATCGAGGTCCTCCGCGTATCGATGAACGGCTGCGGAGGCGGATCGCCCGTGATGCGCTCCGGGAATCGGAAGTAATAGTCATCATGGGAGCGGTCATGAGCCACCGTCACCGCGTAGGAGAACGTCTGCCCCCGCCGCCCTGCACGCCCGACTCGTTGCTGGTAGTTGAACCGCTGCGGCGGCATGTTTCCCATAACCACCACCTGCAGGTCGCCGATGTCCACGCCCACTTCCATCGTCGTCGTGACGCTGAGTACATCGATGGGTGTGGTGCGAAGGTTCTCCCTCGGCTGCGGCAAAAGCGCCCGGCGGAACCGGCGCTGCCTCTCACGCTGTTCAGCTGCAGAGTTCTGGCCGGTCAGCTCAGCCGCCTTCAGCCGGCGCGGTTCCTGGGTGGCCAACCAGGCGTAGTAGTCATCTCGCGTGCCGTTCTCCACGCGCGCAACCAGTCCGCGGCAGCCCTGCCTTGTGCAGATGCCTCCGGAAGCATGCCCATGAATGCGGCCACAAGTGCCGCAGGCCCAGTCCTCCTGCCACGGGGCTATGAACAGCGGAACATCCGGCGACTCGAGATCGATGAGGCCCTCTCGCATGAGCGGTGCCAATGCCTCTACGACAAGTTGTTCCAACTCCTCTGTCACGGTTCCCCGCGCCTGAGCGACCCTCTTGATGTAATCCTTGAACCGATCCGGCTTGGAGGTGTTCGGCCCTGACTTCTTTGGGCTCCAGTACCCGCTCTGGAGATAGAGCCGCAGGCAGGAGTTGACCACATCTGTCAGTCCCCCGTCCGTGATGGTGGTGCAGGCAAAATGCCCAAGCCTGGTTTCCTCCAAGTCGCGGCTCGCGTCACTGCCGATGGCGTCAGCCACGGCGTGAACCAACTCAATTCGGTACTTCTCAGCGAGGTCTGAGCGCGTGCCGCTATCGACCATCGGGACCCACTCACCGGATGTAGGAGGATCGTAGACAACGTTCCAGGGCCGGCCGTCGGGCGAGATGGTCTGGAGGCTGGCTCGGGGACCGCCAGGGGATACGCCTAGTTGGAGGAGGCGTCGCAGCAGCCCATGGATGATCTCTGACCATTTGGCTCCCCCGGAAGCAAGGTGTTCCTCAGCCTCGATGAGGGCAAGTTCTTCTTCGGTGGCGATGCCCCGCGCCGCAGTCCGATACGCCATCGCCAGGTCCGGGAAATGCCGCTGCAGTTCGGCATAACGGCTCGCGAGCTGTTCCGGAAGCGTTCCTAGCGGCCCTTCCCGCAACACCCGCAATCTGACGCCTTCTCCATGCTCAGAGAGTTGTTGCTGGATCAGCTGTCTGATCAGGTCGCGGTGGTGGTTGTGGTTGAGCGCCACGCTCGTCTGCGATGCCTGATCACGGCTGTCCGCAAACACGATCGTGCCGGGCTCACGGGGCGACTGGTCTATCGCCCGCAGCACTCGCTCGACTGCCAAGCGGGTGGCGCTCTGTGGCTGGAACGCTGGCTGGGCCAAGGGGCTGCGGGTGTGGCCGCCAGGGAGCAGCCGCCGTTGCCTCGACTCCTCGTGGCAGTGCAAGCACTTGGGAGGCAGCGCCGACAGGCTGGCATCCGCATCCCTCGTCCCCACCGCCATATACGTCACCGGTACACCATCCCCCCGATGCTCGGCCAGAAATCCGAGAGCGGGGTACAAGGAACCTCCTAGGTACGACCATTGGGCGGCCCCCTTCAGGTAGCTCGATTGGTCGACGATCTCTTCGCCCGGCCTGAACCAGCAATAATCCGAGGCGCGCAGTCTGTTCAGCCTGTCTGCCCCACCGGTCAGGGATTCCGGTGGCGTCGCCGAGAGATACTTACCGGAGCCCCCAGGCTCATCCCCGATGATGTATCCCCCGAGCGACAGGTCGCCACACACCCCGCACAACAACACCTCCAAAATGCGCCCCCCACACGGGCAGAAGGATCCGGGGCGTGTGAACAGGCGGCCAATCGGAGCCCGCGTGCTCGTTCGTTCAAGGAGGATCTGATCGCAGTCAGGGTTGCAGCAAGCCCATAGACCCCGCGTGGCACGCGCAAAGAAGTGCGCCCGGAAGTTCAGCCCATTGGAGTTGCAGTCCGAAGCGAGCGCCTCCAGCAGAGCCTCCTGGTCACTTTCCGCGAGGCGCTCTGAGAAGATCCGCTCGAAAATCTCCTCGAGCGGTGTTGCCCGGTAGCGACCCTGCGTGTCTGTGCAGGCCTGGGCAACCGCAACATCCAGGAGCGGAATCTCGCTTCTCGAAGCGAGTTTGGACTGCACTTGGGACCACACGAGGCGCGGCGCCTGCGGCAGGTCCCGCGGCGCCCCGGGCACAATGTCGAAAGTGTCCCGGGGCTTGCCGAAAAACCGCTCCAGGTAGTCACGGGAGCCTGCGCCCTCGTCTAGCGACGCACTGGTCCCGATGACGCGGAAGTTAGGCGCGGCTGGATCGAGGCCCAGCGCGTCGGCCAACGATCGGATGATCAGGGCGACCTCAGCGCCAGGCGTGCCGCGGTAGAGATGCAGTTCGTCCACGACCAGCGTGAACGTGCGCGCCGGGTCGGCCCGCAGCCACCTCTTAGTCTGCTCGAATAGAGGGCTCTCCAGACTGCGCATCAGCATGACGTTGAGCATCGAGTAGTTGGTGACCAGGATGTCCGGCGGGCTTGTGATCATGTCCCAACGGGTGATCATCTCCACGCGACGGGGGTCTTGGAAGTGGCCTAGTTCATTGTGTGAGACAGCCTCGGAGAGCCTGTCGTACTCATCCACCATGTCGGCTAGTTGTTGCCGGATGGGACCAACTCGGTTGGGTTCGGAGCCTGTGGGGATCGGTTTGGCTCCGCCTGGACTCGCAGAGGTATAGCGCCCGAACCACAGCATTGGTCCGCCCAGGTCGACGAGCCTGCGGAGGATCCGACGAAGCCGGGCGATCTGGTCTTCGACCAGCGCGTTCATCGGGTAGAGGATCATGGTCTGCATCGCGGCATCATCCAAGCCGCGGAGTGGGGCCCAGTGGTTCGGCCTCCCGCTGGCCCACCAGTGATGCGGCGGCCGAGCAACGGGGCGGTTGCGCGACTGGATCAGGAGGTTCGCTAGCACCGGTAGAAGGAAGGCCTCCGTCTTGCCCGAGCCCGTGCCCGAGGTCACGATGGGGTTTTGCCCGCCGGAAGCCGCGAGCCAGGCATCTGCTTGATGCGCACGCAGCTTGGCGCTCACAGGATCGACTCCGAACATCGCTTCAAGCAGTCTGGCTGCCTCGGCCTCGCTCAAGCCTGCCTTCAAAGCAATGTCGAGGCCGGAATGGACTCCGTCATACGGAAGCACCGGCTCCAGCAGCACGTCTCGCAAAAGCGCCCCGCCCTCGTTGAAGAGAGCTCTCCGTTCGCGGCGGATGTCGTCATTGCGGAGCCAGTGCTCGGAGTCGACCGCCCGCATCAGCGCCTCGCGCAGGTCACGCTTCAATGCCAGTGGGTTGGTAGCCACGTGACGCCCCTTAGTTGCTCAGCAGGTACGTAATGTGTCCGGCCAGTTCCGGCGAGACGTCCAGATATGACAGCGAACCGCCCGTCGCCAGCGGGGCCAGACCGGACGCGAGGACTGCGGCGCGTTCGTACAAGCCCGGCAGGTTCGTACCTAGCGGCACCGTCAGGACCTGCCGCTCTTCGTCATAGGCCAGCAGGGGTTCCGCACCCCAGAGCAGCGCCGTCGCGTGCTTGCTCAAGTGGACGGTTGACACCGCCATGGTGCCTCGGTCGAGGTCGTCCTGGCTTCGGAGGAGATCGAGGGTCGCGAAGCTCCTCATCCGGTAGCCGCCCTTGAGTGCCATGTTCTCGGTGTCCTGCCACTTCGCACTGGCGGGGTCAAAGACACTCAGTCCTGTAGCCCGAGCCGGTGCGGAAACCCGCGGTAGGGCGTCGATGACCTGGCTGAGCACCGGCAGCTGGGCCGCGAACTCGATGGCAGAAATGCCCTCTTGCACACCGTCAACAGCCTGCTCAGGAAAGCGGTTGAAGAATCTAGATGTCGGCGCCTCGGGGTGTACGTAGCGCTGGATCGTCAGGCCTGGATCGGCGGCCAGCTGGCTCTTCACAAGGCTGCTTGGCCAGTGGCCGGTCAGAAACCAGCCCCTTGAGGTAGGCACCAGAACGCTGGGCCCCACCTCCCACCCCTTAAGCTCGAAGGTGTGGGCATCGCGCATCAACTCAATGTGCCCCAGGGAGGACAGCGTGCGGGTCAGGTGATGCACCATCAGTGCGCTCGGCTCGAGGAAAGCCGCCAGCCTCTCGAAGGCGGCTGGCGTTCCTGCGCCACAGTGGAAGAAGCCATCCAAGGCGACGTCCCATCCCATCTTCTCCTCGTTCGTGATCTGGGGCAGGAGATCCATTCGCGCCGGCGAACTGGACTGAGGCGTCTGGCCTCGATTTGATCGCCGCTTTGCTTGCCACGAGGTGCTCGGAAAGCGACGCTGCAGCCCGCATTCCGAGCACTTCCCCACCACGTACGGCGTCAAGGGCCGCCCGCCCGGCGCGAATTCCACGGTTTCGATCGCGGTGTGGTGGGAGCCGGTGTAGAGACAGGAATCTGGAGGCACAGTGGCGATCGCAAGTGTCAGTTTTCGCCGTTCGGATCGTCCAGTCTTCCAGTGGGCCGACGCAGGTGGATGGGCATTCCTCACGACCGCCGGCATCGGCTCCATCACCAGACCGCCCACGACGCTGCGTTCACCGACGACTTCACTGGCCGACAAAACGCTGAGGGGGTCATCCAGGAACTGGTCGACCGGGTCCGACTTGGCCAGCTGTTCGGCGTCCACCCGATCACCGCTGCGGACTCGAATGGTGATGGCAGAAACGGCCTGAGCTGAACCAGCGGGCTGCAGCTCTACACGGTAGTTGCCATCCTCGAGTTCCTCCTCGGACAGCGCAATCACCAACGCTCCCGCATCGCGCTTCCGCCACTCGGACAAGGGCATTGGATCCTCGTCGTCCTCCTGCATTTCGAGGTCGAAGAGGCGCACTGTGAAACCGTTTGGGTCGTCACTCACGGCGCGAACCTCTGGGAGGGCGAGACGGTGCCACTTGCCACGGACAGAGCCAGGCAGCCCCAGGCCGCCCGACACCAGTAGCTGGCTATTGGTCAGAGGTACGAGTGCCCGGAGATCGAGGCTGGCGTTGGGAACGAGTTCCCCAGGGTTCGAGAGGATCTGAACACTGTGGTAGACCGTCCATCCAACGGGAATACCGCCGTACCCCTCGGGGTAGGTTCCCCAACCAGGCCGGGCGCACGCCTGCAGGATCTTCTCGACCTTGGTGGTCATGACCGGCTGGTTCCGCACCACGACGACCACGTCCTCGCCGAGCATTGTCTGCTCCGCTTCGAGGTACGCGCCGGCGTGGTCTACGCGTCGGAAGATCATGACTCGTCTTGGGCTACGTCCGATGCTGCGTCCCGACAGGGAATCCCGGACCTCGAGGATGCCTTCAAGCAGGGAGGTGTTGTCAAATGCCTGCTGGTCGCCTATTCGCATGATGCCGGTGGCGAACGGTGCCAAGTCAACCGGTTCCCAGCCCCGATCAGTCTTGATTTCACCGTCACGGGCTTCGTCGGCATTCGCGAGGTAGGCGATAGGGGAGAACTCGATCCTCGGGCGAGGGAACTGGCCGATATTGAGAGCAAGCGACGCCTGAAGCAATGCGTCGTCACCCTCCCTATGGACAATGTGGCCGTTCCAGGTGGCCAACACCGCTGCCACGGACTCCAGGATGCGCTGCTTCCCGGAGGAGTGCCACTGATGAAGAAGGGCTGGGGAAGCAGGACACGGTTCGGAAGCCATCCAACGATCGAAAGCCGGCTCGAGTTCCTTCGGCGGAACCGCTGCGCCGGGCGGAAAGCCCGCATAAATGAAGAACTGTGGGAGCCTGTCTCGGTCAGCTTCACGAATGAGTACCTGGGAGATTGGCAAGCCCACGAAACGATGTCCCACTGCTACGGCAGTGGGTAGTCCACGAAGCCCGTCGTTGTCTTCGAGCCAACGGTCCAGTGCGGACCAGTACCGCTCCCCGAACATTCGGTAGCCCTGTTCGAAGTGGCGGCGGTCGTCCCTGTGCTCGAGCACTTCGCATGCGCGACCGTAGAAGTTGGTCTCGGCCATGCCGTCGCCGGTGGCCATCCGTTCAGCCGCGACGGTGAGCAGCGCCAGGAGAGGCAGCACGGGCGGCGCTCCGCGTTCAGCCTTCCGAAGCCGCTTCCACCTCCCCAGTTCCAGATTGAGCGTTCGATAAGTGTCCGTCGGTCCTGAGCCATCCAAATTAAGGACGCCTCGCACACATCTAGCGAGGCTGGACTCGAAGACCTCGATGTCGAGTCCCAGCCCCGCTGCTGCCGCTGAGCGCTGCTCCGTGTCGAGACTTAGATAGGCAGGGGAGGCTGACGGGATTTCTGGGTAAACCGCGTCCGTCAGGACACCATTCCATCTGAGGTACTCCTCAATCAGTTCTGACTTCAAGCGCCGCACGCCCAGCCACCTTCTCCCCCAGTCAACGGAGCGCTCCATTGACGCGTTCAATACCTGACTACGTCATACTTACAGGGACCGCCGACAATTTGGCCGAAGGCCACAAGTTGGACAGAACATTGGTGCAACCAAGTCCACTCCCGTGGACTGAGTTGTCACCGGAGCGGTCAATGGATGCAGTTTTCGGAATCTTCCGCCTTGGTGCGGCTCATCCACCCCTGATCTGATCCAGGGTCCGCGGTGCCCGCGCTGCCAACCGCCCGCCCGAGAGGGAGTGAACAGGTCGACGCCACCGGCCGTCCAACACCACCTTCGCCTTCGCAGACGTCGCAGCCGAAGGCGTCCAGCAGCAGCGCGCGGTGCTGGCTCCATAAGTACGCGGTCGTAATCGACGAGCTCGTCCACGGTCCCCGTACATCTTGCAAACCCCATCGGCTCCGCACCGCAACGGGCAGCCGGTGCGCGCAGGGGTCAGCTGAACCGCGACCGGTGGGGGTGTGCTTGGAAGGATGTCGCTGTGCCCAGGCCCTCCCCCAGCAAGTTTCGTGATGACGTCGTACGCCTCGCGAGGAACCGTGCCCGGAGTCACGCTCGAGCAGATCGCGAAGGACTTCGCGATCCTCCCCATGACGCTGCAGAAGTGGATGCGCCGCGCCGATACCGACGAGGGCGTTGAGCCCGGTCAGTCGAGAACCGAGGCGGTTTAGATCCTTGAGCTGCGGAAACGCCACCGGCTGCTGGAGCAGGAGAACGAAGGCCGGTGGAGGGCTGCGGCGCATCTGTCGCAGGCGAACGTCCCGGTAAAGGTTCTCCCCGAAGCGAGAGCGGCCTTCTTCGTCTTTTCAGTCCCCGTAAGGGAAGGTTACCGGGCTCGACCGGGGATGGCGTGAGCCTCGGTTCGCCCGTCTTATTTTGGTGAGTGAGCTCTCACTCACTACACTCGATCCGTGACCCGCGCGACACCCATGCCCCCACAGGAGCGACGCGCCTCCCTCGTAGAGGCGACACTCCCCCTCCTCCTCCAACACGGCCCCTCCCTCACCACCAAGCAGGTGGCGGAGGCCGCCGGCGTGGCCGAAGGCACCATCTTCCGTGCCTTCACCTCGCTGCCCGACCTCATCGCCGCCACCACGCGTGAGGCGCTCTCCGCCCAGCGGCTGCAGCGGGACATCGCCGCCGTCGAACCAGGCGACACCCTCCTCTCGAAGTCGCACGCAGCCATCGCCATCCTCACCCAGCGCATGGCCGACGTCCGCAACCTCCTCCACACCGTCCACCACAGCCAGGAGTCCGACGGCGGGGCCTGCCTCCGCGACGAACTCGAAGCTCGCCGCGACGAACTCGAGGCCTGGCTGATGGAACAGCTCGAACCCCACATCGACGAACTCTCGATCCAGCCGCAGGCCTACGTCGAGTTCCTGCGCACCATCGCGCTGGGCCACGTGTTCAACTACACGCACGGCTCCGCAGCCCTCACCCCCGAAACCCTCGCCTCCCTCGCCCTCTCCGGCGCCCGAAAGGCCAACTAATGCTCTCCCGCCTGGCGCGGCTCATCAACCGCTATATCCGCCCCTACTGGGGCCTTCTCTCCATCGTGATCGTGCTGCAGACCATCGCCACCATCATGAGCCTCTACCTCCCCACGCTCAACGCCCGCATCATCGATGAGGGCGTCGTGAAGGGCGACCCCGGCTTCATCTGGGGCACCGGCGGCATCATGCTGCTGCTGTCGGCCGTCCAGGGCGCCGCGCAGATCGGCGCGGTCTGGGCCGGCGCGAACGCGGCCATGCAGTTCGGCCGCGACGTCCGCACCGCCATCTTCAACCGCGCGCTGAGCTTCTCCACGCAGGAGCTCAACAAGTTCGGCGCGCCGTCGCTGATCACCCGCAACACCAACGACGTGCAGCAGGTGCAGATGCTGGTCCTCATGACCGCGGTCATGCTGGTCTCGGCACCCATCACCATGGTGGGCGGCGTGTTCATGGCGCTGCGTGAAGACGCCGGGCTGTCCTGGATCATCCTGGCCGCCGTCGTCATCCTGGGCATCGGCATCGTCGTGCTCATCGTCAACATGGGGCCGCTGTTCGAGAAGATGCAGAAGCGCATCGACTCCCTCAACCGCGTGCTCCGCGAGCAGATCACCGGCATCCGCGTCGTGCGCGCGTTCGTCCGCGAACCCCACGAGGCAGTCCGCTTCGAGAAGACCAACGCCGAACTGGTGGACGTCACCACCAAGGTGGGCCGCCTCATGGCCTTCCTCTTCCCCTTCGTCGGGTTCATCATGAACCTCTCGACGGTGGGCGTGATGTGGTTCGGCGCGCACCGCATCGAATCCGGCGACATCCAGATCGGCCAGCTCACCGCGTTCATCGCCTACCTCATGCAGATCCTCATCTCCGTGATGATGACCACCATGCTGCTGGTGATGGCGCCCCGCGCCGCCGTCTCCGCAGACCGCATCATGGAGGTCCTCGACACCGAGTCCTCCGTCGCGCCGCCGGCCCACCCGCAGCAGGCGACCATGGCGCGCGGCAACGTCGTCTTCGACGGCGTGAGCTTCGCCTACCCGGGCGCCGAGGCCCCGGTCATCAAGGACGTCTCCTTCACGCTCACCCCCGGTAAGACCACCGCGATCATCGGCTCCACCGGCGCCGGCAAGTCGACGCTCATCAACCTCATCCCCCGCCTGTTCGACGCGACGGGCGGCCGCGTCCTCGTCGACGGCGTTGACGTGCGCGACTACGACCCGGACGACCTCTGGGCCCGCATCGGCCTCATCCCCCAGAAGCCGTACCTGTTCACCGGCACGGTGGGCAGCAACCTGCGCTACGGCAAGCCGGACGCCACCGACGACGAACTGTGGGAGGCGCTCACCGTCGCCCAGGCCGCGGATTTCGTCCGTGAACGCGACGGGCAGCTCGAGTCGAGCATCGTCCAGGGCGGCACGAACGTCTCCGGCGGTCAGCGCCAGCGCCTCGCCATCGCCCGCGCGTTGGTGAAGAAGCCCGGCGTGTACGTGTTCGACGACTCCTTCTCCGCGCTCGACGTCGCCACCGACGCCCGGCTGCGCGCCGCGCTCGCGCCGGTGACGCGCGAATCGTCGGTGCTGGTGGTCGCCCAGCGCATCTCCACCATCACCTCCGCCGACGAGATCCTGGTCATGGACCACGGGCAGATCGTCGGCCGCGGCACCCACGAAGAGCTCCTCGAGAGCAACCCGACGTATCAAGAGATCGTCGAATCCCAGCTCAGCGCGGAGGAGGCGGCCTGATGACCGACACGACCACCACCCAGAACCCCGACGACGACATGGCCCTGCCCGTCAAGGCCAACGAGCGCCCCAAGCACGGCCCCGGCCGCCAGATGGGACCTGGCGGCCACGGCATGGGCACCGGAGAGAAGGCCGCCAACTTCGGCGTCTCCGCGCGGCGTCTCCTGCGCAACCTCCGGCCCGAGCGCGCCTGGATCATCACCGCCATCGCGCTGGGCACCCTCTCCGTCGCGCTCGGCGTGGTCGGCCCGAAGATCCTGGGCCTGGCCACCGACAAGATGCTCGAGGGCATCGTCGGCAAGCAGTTCCCGGCCACCGCCACCAAGGAGCAGATCATCCAGGGCGCCGAGGCGCAGGGGCAGACCGAGTTCGCGGACCTACTCCGCAACCTCAACTTCGTCCCCGGCGAAGGCATCGACTTCGGCGCCATCGGCAGCATCCTGCTGCTGGTGCTGGCGCTGTACGTGGCGTCCTTCGCGTTCTCCTACCTCCAGGGCTGGATCCTCAACGGCGCCGTGCAGCGCACCATCTACGACATGCGCCAGCGCGTCTCCGCCAAGCTGGACAGGCTGCCGCTGCGCTACTTCGACAAGCAGCCCCGCGGCGAGGTCCTCAGCCGCGTCACCAACGACATCGACAACGTGTCGCAGACGCTGCAGCAGACGCTGTCGCAGCTGCTCAACTCGCTGCTCATGGTGGTGGGCGTGCTGATCATGATGTTCTGGATCTCGCCGACGCTGGCACTCGTCGCCCTGGTCAGCATCCCGGTGGCCGTGCTCATCACGGCCATCATCGGCAAGCGCTCCCAGAAGCTGTTCGCGCAGAACTGGAAGTCGACGGGTGAGCTCAACGCCCACATCGAAGAGGCGTTCACGGGCCACGCGCTGGTGAAGGTGTTCGGCCGCCAGAAGGAGGTCGAGGCGGTCTTCGCCGAACGCAACGACGAGCTGTACAAGGCAGGCTTCGGCGCGCAGTTCATCTCCGGCATCATCATGCCGCTGATGTTCTTCGTCGGGAACCTCAACTACGTGGTGATCGCGGTGCTCGGTGGCCTGAGGGTCGCCACGGGCCAGATGAACATCGGCGACGTGCAGGCGTTCATCCAGTACAGCCGCCAGTTCACGCAGCCGCTGACCCAGGTGGCGTCGATGGCCAACCTCATGCAGTCGGGTGTCGCCTCCGCGGAGCGCGTCTTCGAACTGCTGGACGCCGAAGAGATGACCGGGCTCGACACGTTCGCCGAGTCCGGCCAGGCGCAGAGCGCAGGCCAGGCGGGAGCGCCCGCCAACGTGACGGGCCGCATCAAGTTCGAGCACGTCGACTTCTCGTACTCCCCCGACAAGCCGCTGATCCGCGACCTCAACCTGGCCGCCGAGCCCGGCCAAACCGTCGCCATCGTCGGCCCCACCGGAGCCGGCAAGACCACGTTGGTCAACCTCATCATGCGGTTCTACGACCTCGACAGCGGCCGCATCACCATCGACGGCGTGGACATCGCCATGCTCCCGCGCGGCGAGGTGCGCCGGAACATCGGCATGGTGCTGCAGGACACCTGGCTGTTCGGCGGGACGATCTGGGACAACATCGCCTACGGCCGCCCGGACGCCACCCCGGACGAGATCATCGAGGCCGCCAAGGCCACGTTCGTCGACCGCTTCGTGCACTCGCTGCCGGACGGTTACGACACGGTGATCGACGAGGAGGGCTCGAACGTCTCGGCGGGCGAGAAGCAGCTCATCACGATCGCCAGGGCGTTCCTGGCCGACCCTGCGCTGCTCATCCTCGACGAGGCCACCAGCTCCGTGGACACGCGCACCGAGCTGCTGCTGCAGCACGCCATGGCCGCGCTGCGGACCGGGCGCACGTCGTTCGTGATCGCCCACCGGTTGTCCACCATTCGCGACGCAGACCTCATCCTCGTGATGGAGGACGGGGCCATCGTCGAGAAGGGCGACCACCACGAACTGCTGGCAGCCGAGGGTGCGTATTACGACCTGTATCAGTCGCAGTTCGCGGCGGCGATCGAGGACTGACGGGTAGATCCGCGCACCGCTGGCGCGCGCCGGAACCCCCGGGCACGGGGGGCCTGACCCAGGCCCCCACGGGTCCGGGGGTTCCTTCGTTCTAAACTGCGCCCACCCTTTGGGGTGGTTTTCGAAGAGGGGCGCCGACCTGAGCGATTTTGTCAGTGCGTTCTTATTTAATGGTACGTATGAACGAGACGCGCGAGGTGTTGCTGCAGGGCATGGCTGCCCTGTGGCAGGACATCGGCTCGCTGGGAATGAACCCGGAAGCCGACGTCCAGCGTCGCGCCCAGCTCGCGGCACTGTTGGAGGAGGTCCAGGCGCAGGCAGCGGGTGCCCGGCTGCGGCTCCTGCACGACGCACGCCTGGCAGCCGACGAAGCTCTGGTGGAGGGGGTGCGGCAGTCCGTGCGCACCACCACCGCCCAGGCCACCGCGTCGTTGAAGCTCGCGATGGATCTTGGGGAACGCTTCCCGCTCATCGCTGATGCGTTGAACGACGGGGAGATCTCGTTGGCGCAGGCCGAAGCGATCATCTCCGGGCTCCGGAAGCTCCCCAATGCTGTGACGCGTGCAGAGGTGGAGCTGTGCCAGCGCTCCGTCCTGGCGGAGGTTCACAACCTCGGCCCGGACGAGTTGCGGGAGCTGGCCAGTCACGTGTTTCGGGTGATCGACCCCGACGGCGCCGACGCCGAGGACAAGAAGAGGCTCGACGCCCAAGACCGCGCCGCCCACCGCAGCCGGTTCCTGATCATCACCCCGGACCATCACGGGTCGTCGCGGTTCAGCGGCAAGCTCCCCACCGCCCAGGTAGAACTGCTCGCCGCCCAACTGGACGCGGTGACGCCGCCGGCATCCTCGTACCGCGACTCGGATGAGCCGTCGGATCCGGCTGTGCGGCGCGCGGATGCGTTGATGATCCTGGTCCACACCGCTGCCGCCACCGGGAAGCTCCCCGCCCACGGCGGAGACCGGCCCCAGGTCCACATCACCGTCGACTACGACACCCTGCTCACCGGGCTGGGACGCGTCGACGTCCTCGGCGGCCACGGCCAGGGCGGACTATCCGCCGCCGACGCCAGACATTTGGCCTGCGACGCAGATCTGATCCCCGTCGTCCTCGGCACCAAATCCCAACCCTTGGACGTGGGCCGCAAACACCGCCTGTTCCCCGCCGGGATCCGCACCGCCCTCGCACTGCGCGACGGAGGCTGCGCGTTTCCCGGCTGCACCGCCAGACCTGCCTCGTGTGAGGCGCACCACATCGTCCCCTGGTGGGCAGGCGGAACCAGCTGTCTAGGCAATGCGGTGCTTTTGTGTCCGCACCATCACCGGTTGGTCGAACCAGACCCTCAACAGTCATCCGAGTCGCAGTGGCAGGTCCACCTCGACCCGGACACCGGAAGGGCGTGGTTCACCCCACCCCGACATGTCGATCCGGCGCGAAGGCCGAGGCAACATCGACGACACCTCCTGCGCGAACACCTCGTCTCCTCGGCCAAGGCACCACCCTGCCCAGATGAGCCCGGCATCGCTGAACCGGTCGCCGTCGAAGCCGTTCAGAGCGAACGCCGGCCCGAAGACCGACGCACCGACTTCAGCCAACTCGACGAACTCATCGCCCGAACAGCCGCAATCTGGCAACCCGCTTGAGGCGGCGCCCCCACGCCGTGGGGACGTGCCCGGGGAGCCATGCCCTCTCCTCGACCTGCCGCTGCGGGCTGGCTCAGGGAGCGAGAACGTACGCGATGACGAGCGCGCTGGCGGCCACGCTGGCGGCCGCCCAGGCCTGGGGGCGGCAGCTCGCGGGGTACGGCATCGGGCTTAGGACCTCGTCACGTCCCGTGCCTCGCAGGACGTCTCGGGCGACTGCTGGGTTTGACGCCGTCCTTCGCCTCAAAGTCAGCGCTGGGCGCAGCAGTGACGGCCGGTGCTGGGCTTGAAGCCCCACAGCGACTTGATTAGTTTAACTTTCAACCGTATGCTGGAAGCATGACTCTCGCACCCGAAACGCACATGGGCCGCCTCGAGCTGCGCGTCCGCGACATGAACCAGCAACTCGCCTTCTACACCGACGGCGTGGGCCTCGCCCCGATGGCGGACGAGCCCGGCGCCGTGACGCTCGGCCTGGGCCAGACCCCCATCGTCCGCCTCACCGAGTCCCGCGAACTGCGCTCCGCGCCGCGTAGCGCCGCCGGCCTGTTCCACACAGCCGTGCTGTACAACGAGTTGCCGGACCTGGCCCGCACCCTGGTGTCGATGTACACCAAGTACCCCGAGACCTATGCCGGCACGGGCGACCACCTGGTGTCGCAGGCGTTCTACTTCACAGACCCGGAGGGCAACGGCGTCGAGCTCTACCACGACCGCCCCCGCGACGAGTGGACCTGGATCGGCGACCAGGTGCAGATGAGCACCCTCTACATCGATCCCGAGAAGTTCGTGCGCACCCACCTGACGGACCAGCCCACCAGCCAGGCGGGCGAGCTGGGCCACGTGCACCTTCAGGTGGGCGACGTGGCGTCGGCCCAGAAGTTCTACGTCGACGCACTGGGGTTCAACCAGACGTTCCTGCTCGGCGGCCAGGCGCTGTTCGTGTCCGCCGGCGGCTACCACCACCACATGGCGATGAACGTGTGGAACTCCGCCGGCGCCGGCCCCCGCGCCAACACGCTGGGCATGGGCGTCGTGGACATCCTCGTGCCCACCGTCGACGAGGTCGCCAAGGCCGAGGAGCGCCTGCGCTCGGCCGGATTCGCCCCCACGCACGACGGCCGCATCCTCACGGTGCTCGACCCGTGGCGCAACGAGATCCGCCTGACGGCCGACGTCTGACGAACCCAGGGAGACGCCCAAATCCAGATTCGGTGTCACTCATGACCCCAGATCTGGATTTGGCATCCGGGGCCCGCGATCGCCCACACAACGGCCCCTATGCGCGCAAGAATGGGTGATCCTCCCGAAAGGACTCCCCATGACCGATCTCTGGAGCCAGGACCCCCGGTACGCGCTGCGGGTCACACCCGATTTCGACCTGGCCACGTTCGACCGCAACTCCACCCCGGGCTGGGAAGGCAGCAAGGACGACGCCAAGGAGTACATCGCCGGCAACGAGCAGCTGCTCAACGAGCTCCAGGAACGGTTCTTCGCCCACGGTCGCTCCGGGGGCACGAAGAAGATCCTCGTCGTGGTGCAGGGCCTCGACACCGCGGGCAAGGGCGGCATCGCCCGCCACGTCTTCGGGCTGTTCGACCCCCAGGGCATCCGGCTCACCAGCTTCGGGGTACCCACCGAGGAGGAACGCTCGCACCACTACCTCTGGCGCGTCGAGAAGGCTCTCCCCCCGCCCGGCCTCATCGGGTTGTTCGACCGCTCCCACTACGAGGACGTGCTCGTCGTGCGGGTGGACGGCATCGTGGAGGAGGACGTCTGGTCCAAGCGCTACGACGAGATCAACGAGTGGGAGCAGCAGCTCGTCGACGACGACACCGTGGTGTTGAAGTTCGCCATGATGGTCTCGAAGGACGAGCAGGCCAAGCGCCTCATGGAGCGCATCGACCGGCCGGACAAGCGGTGGAAGTACAACCCCGGCGACCTCGACACCCGGGCCAAGTGGGACGAATTCCAGGAGGCCTACGCCGACGTCTTCCGCCTCACCAGCACTGGGTACGCACCGTGGATGGTGTTGCCGGCGGACCGGAAGTGGTACTCCCGGTTGGCGGTCACCGAGATCCTGCTGCGCACCCTCATCGACATGGACCTGCGCTGGCCCGAACCCGAGGAGGGGTGGACGCCGGAGCGGGAACGCGCCCGTCTGGCGGAGACCATGAGTACCGAGGCGCTGGCCGAGGACTTCGCCGACACCGAGGAGACCGTCCTCGATGCGATCGACAACAGCCTCGAGGCGTCGGAGGACGCCGCCCGGATCCGCACCCAGGCGGAGCCGCAGGACGTGCAGGAGACCGCCGTCGCGGAGGTGGAGGGCAAGCGGGCCGCGCTCCTGGCGGATCTCGACGCGACGCTGGCGCACAAGCGGGAACTGCTCGACCAGCGGGGCAGGCCCGTCGGCAAGTAGGGCGGGAAGCGCTAGACGAGTTCCGCGGGGCGTTCCAGCGCGGTGCGCTCGTCATCAGGCAGGTACCGCACCAGCAGCTTCAGCGCTTCCACCCGAACCGAGCTGTCCACGCCGTCGATCTGGCGCAACATGTCCGCAGCGATGACCTCGGCCTGCGTGCTGCGCGGCGTGTACTGCCACGCGCGGGCGACCAGTTCGCGGTCCACCAGATCCTTCTTCGTCAGGCGATCGAGCACGGTCATCACAGTCGTGTATGCGAGTTCCCGCTCTTCGGAGAGCTTGGCGTGCACGTCGGCGACGCTCATGGGCGCTTCCGCGGCCCAGAGCACCTCCATCACACGCTGCTCGAGTTCACCCCTGGATGACATGGGGCAAGCATAGGCGCTACTCGTCCCTGTTTTAGCGACAGGTTGTCGAAGTACGACGCAAAGTAGTACCGTGCGGCCATGGATCCTGTGATTCTTGCACGGTGGCAATTCGGGATCACCACCGTCTACCACTACCTTTTCGTCCCCATCACGATCGCCATGTCAATGCTCGTGGCGGTCCTCCAGACGTTCTGGGTGCGCACCGGCAAGGATGCCTACCTGCGCCTCACCAAATTCTTCGGCAAGCTTTTCCTGATCAACTTCGCGTTGGGTGTCGTGACCGGCATCGTCCAGGAGTTCCAGTTCGGCATGAACTGGTCCGAGTACTCACGATTCGTCGGCGACGTGTTCGGCGCACCGCTCGCGCTCGAGGCGCTGCTGGCCTTCTTCCTCGAGTCCACGTTCCTGGGCCTGTGGATCTTCGGCTGGGACAAGCTGCCCAAGTGGCTGCACCTCATGGCCATCTACATGGCCGCGTTCGGCACCATGCTGTCGGCCGTGTTCATCCTCGCGGCGAACTCGTGGATGCAGCACCCCGTCGGAACCATCTTCACGAACGGCCGCGCTGAGCTCGACGGTGTCGACGGCTTCCTGGAGGTGCTGAGCAACCCGGTGTTCCTCGTCACCTTCCCGCACGTCATCTTCGGCGCCTACATGGTGGCCGGCGGTCTGCTCGCGGCCATCGGCGGCTGGCACCTGGCCAAGCTCAACCGCGACGGTGAAGCCAAGCCCGGCGACACGCAGGCCTACCGCTTCGCCACCAAGTTCGGCGCCTGGGTGCTGCTCGTGGCCTCCGTCGGTGTCATCTTCACCGGCGACCTCCAGTCCAAGATCATGACCGAGGTGCAGCCCATGAAGATGGCCGCCGCCGAGGGACTGTTCTACACGGAGGAGAACGCCTCGTTCTCCATCGTGACGATCGGCAACCTGGAGGGCACGGAGGAGGTCTTCGCCATCAAGATCCCCGGCCTGCTGTCCACCCTCTCGGGCCACGAAACGGTCAAGGGCATCAACAACCTGCGCGACGAGTACGCCGCCAACGGCTTCCAGCGCTTCGATGAGACCAAGACCACGCTCCAGACCCAGTACGCGGCCGAACTCCAGGCCAACTACGAGGTGGACCCCATGCCCAACGTGGCCGTGTCCTACTGGACCTTCCGGCTCATGATCGGCCTGGGCTTCATCGGCATCGCGATCGCTGCCTTCACGCTCTGGAGCGTTCGCAAGGACCGCCTGCCGAAGTACAGCCGGTTCTGGACGGTGTTCATGTTCGCCATGCCGCTGCTGCCCCTCTTCGCCAACTCGTTCGGCTGGATCTTCACCGAGATGGGCCGCCAGCCGTGGCTGGTCGCGGGCGTGCTGCCCACCCAGGCAGGCGTCTCCGCCTCCGTTTCGGCGGGCGAGGTGCTGTTCTCCATGATCGTCTTCACCCTCCTCTACGGCGGCCTGGCCGTCCTCGAGGTGTGGCTGTTCCTCAAGTACGCGAAGGCCGGTCTCCCAGAGGTCGCCCCCGTCGAGGTACAGACGGATGCCGACGCCCCGATGAGCTTCGCTTACTGACAGGTTGAGACATGTTGAATCTGCTTGAAACCACCGTTCAGACCCCGATCCTCGTGGCCGTCTGGTTCCTCCTGGTCGCCGTCCTGTGGATCGGCTTCTTCTTCCTCGAAGGCTTCGACTTCGGCGTGGCCATGCTCATCCCCGTGTTCGGCAAGAATGAGAAGGAGAAACGCGTCATCGTCAACACCATCGGCCCCCTGTGGGACGGCAACGAGGTGTGGCTGCTGACCGCGGGCGGCGCGATGTTCGCCGCCTTCCCTGGCTGGTACGCGACGACGTTCTCGGCGTTGTACCTGCCGCTCCTGCTCGTGCTCGTCGGGCTGATCCTGCGTGGCGTCGCGTTCGAGTACCGCTCGAAGCACCACGACTCGAAGTACCGCTCCATGCTCGACTGGTTCGCCACCATCGGCTCCTTCATCCCGTCGCTGGTGCTGGGCGTCGGCTTCGCCAACTTCGTCGTTGGCCTGCCGCAGGCCACCGTCGACACCCCCGTGGGACCGGCGCCACTGTTCGACGGCACCTTCTGGGGCCTCTTCGGCCCGTTCGCACTGCTCGGCGGCGTGCTGCTCGTCGTGCTGTTCCTGGTGCACGGCTCGATGTTCCTGGCGCTGAAGACCAGCGGCATCATCCATGACCGCGCCAAGGCGTTCGCGTCGAAGGTCGGCTGGCTGGCCGCGGCGCTCGTCGCGCTCTTCGTGATCGGTCAGAACATCTTCTGGCCGGCCTCCTCCGAGTTCGGCGACTTCTCGATCTACGCCTGGGCGGCCGGGGCGGTTGCGATCATCGCGATCGTGGCGGGCACGCTGCTGATCTCCAAGGGCCGCGACGGCTGGGGCTTCATCTCCACCGGCATCACGGTGGTGGCGCTGTTCACCGGCATCTTCCTGAAGATGTACGGCAACCTGGGCTTCGCCCAGAACGAGACCATCGCCATCGGCGAGCGCCTCACCATGCTGTCGGCCGCGTCGTCGCCCACCACTCTGACGATCATGACGTGGGCGGCAGTGATCTTCGTGCCCATCGTGATCGCGTACCAGAGCTGGAGCTACTACGTGTTCAGCAAGCGGATCTCGACGAAGAACATCCCCGACGAGGTGCAGGTCGCTGCCTGACCTCCGGATCCCGACGACGAGTGCTCGCTTCAGTGGAAGTGGGCCCCTCGCCCGCTCATATATACCGGTGGGGGTATGCTGTTGCCGTGCGCACGTTCCTCCTCGCCCTGGTCCTGTCCCTCACCGCCGTCCTCGCCGCCTGCGGCACCGGTGAGACGGCCGAGCTCCCCACCGACGCGGTGTACCTCGATGTCCGCACCGCGGAGGAGTACGACGCCGGTCACGTCGAGGGAGCACGCAACATCGACTTCTACGCCGCAGACTTCGCAGACCAGCTCGCGGAGCTGCCGAAGGACGACCAGTACGTGGTCTACTGCCAGAGCGGCAACCGCTCCGGGCAGGCCAAGGCCCTCATGGACGAGATGGGCTTCACCGACGTCATCGACGGCGGCGCCTACGCCGACCTGCGGTGACTCGCACGCCCGGCTGAGCGCCGGACGCCCTGTGGAAGGATGATGGAGTGGCCGGACCCATCCATCCCAGACTCCTGAAGCGCGCCGACGCGACCCGCAGGTTCCTGGCGGCCACGGTGGTCGTCGGCGTGGCCACGGCCGGGCTGCTGATCGCCCAGGCCCGGCTCATCGCCGGCTGGGTCACCCTGGCGTTCGACACCGGCGGCTTCCCACCCGGCTGGGGCACCGCCCTGGCGCTGCTGCTCCTCGTGTTCGTGGGGCGCGGCCTTCTGGCCTGGCTCAACTCGTGGCTGGCGCACCGCAGCGCGGCCTCGGTGAAGTCGACGCTGCGTCGCGACGTGCTGGCGGCCAGGCTGGCCACCCCGGTGGGCGCCACCTCGTCGGCGTCCCTGCTGCGCACCGTCACGCAAGGACTGGACGCGCTCGACGGCTACTTCAGCAAGTACCTCCCACAACTCGGCCTGGCCGTCACCGTGCCACTGCTCGTGGGCGGCACCATCCTGCTGGCAGATTGGCAGTCCGCGCTGATCATCGCGTTCACTCTGCCGCTCATCCCGGTGTTCATGGCACTGATCGGATGGACGACGGAGAAGGCCACGCGGCACTCGTACTCCGTGGCAGACCGGCTGGCCAACCACTTCGGCGACCTTATCAGCGGCCTCCCCACGCTGCAGGCGTTCGCGCGCGCCCGGGCCCAGAAGCGCGGCGTGGACCTCACCGAGGAGCAGTACCGCGGCGCCACCATGAAGGTGCTCTACATCTCCTTCCTGTCGGCGTTCGCGCTGGAGCTGCTGGCGTCGCTGTCGGTGGCGATCGTCGCGGTCACGGTGGGCTTCCGGCTGGTGTACGGCGACGTCGACTTCACCACCGCCCTCTTCGTCCTCATCCTGGCGCCGGAGGCCTTCCTGCCCGTGCGGCAGGTGGGCGTGCACTTCCACGACTCGGCCGACGGCATCGCGGCCGCCGATGCCGCGTTCGAGGTGATCGACGCGGCCCAGGCCCACGCGGGAACGCTGCCCGCGCCGGAAGGCGCCCTCGTCCTGGACGCGGTGTCGTTCACCTATCCCGGAGCGGCCGGCCCCGCCGTCGACCAGCTGAACCTGCGGGTGGAGCCCGGCGAGGTGGTGGCGCTGAGCGGGTCCTCGGGCGGCGGCAAGTCCACGACACTGGCCATGACCATGGGCTTCCTCACGCCGGATTCCGGCACGGTGTCCGTGGGCGGCGTCTCCCTGACCGACATCGACCTGGCCTCGTGGCGCGCCCAGGTGGCGTGGGTGGCGCAGGAACCGGGGCTGGTCAACGGCACAGTCGGCGACAACGTGGCGCTCGGCCACCCCACCGCCGCGGAGGCGGACCTCGCCCGGGCGCTGGCGGACGCCGGGGCCGATTTCGGCCTCGACAAGCACGTGGGCGACGACGGCGAGGGCCTGTCCGCCGGCGAACGGCGCCGTGTCGCGCTGGCCCGAGCGTTGGTGCGGATCAGGCTCGGCGGCGCGCGGTTGCTCGTGCTGGACGAACCGACCGCAGGCCTGGACGCGGCCACCGAGGCCCACGTCATCGAGGCCGTGCGCGCAACCGGCGCAGGCGCCCTCATCGTCAGCCATCGCCCCGCGGTGCTGGCCGCCGCCGACCGGGTGGTCGAGGCGGTGCCGGCATGAGGAAGACAGTCCTCCTGGCCCGGGAGTTGATGGACGCGACGCCCAGGGGTCGCCGTCGGTTCCTGCTGGCAGTGCTGCTGGCCATGCTCGCCTCCAGTTCGTCCGTCGCACTGCTGGGCGTCTCGGCCTGGCTCCTGTCGTTCGCCGCCATGGCCCCGCCGGTGCTGTACCTGCAGGCCGCCGCCGTGGGCGTGCGCGCGTTCGCCATCTCGCGGGGCGTCTTCCGCTACCTGGAGCGCATCGTCGGCCACGACCTGGCCCTGCGCATGCAGACGGCGCTGCGGGTGCGCGTCTACGAGAAGCTGTCCGCCACCACCCTGATCGGCAGGCGTCGCGGCGACCTGCTCACGCGCGTCGTGGCAGACGTCACCGCCATCCAGGACCTCGTGGTGCGCGTGGTGATCCCGTTCGTCTCGGCCGCGCTGGTCGTCGTGGCCACCGCGGTGATGTTCAGCGTGTTCAACTGGCCCACCGCCCTCGCGCTGCTGGCGACCGCGCTGCTGGCCGGGGTGGTGCTGCCGTGGTGGACCCAGCGGGCCAGCCTCGCCGTCGACCTGGCGGCGGTGCCCACCCGGGGTCGCCTGGCGGACGGCGTGCGCGAACTGGCGCGGACCGCCACGGATCTGGTGGCCTACGGCGCCGACTCCGCCGCGCTGGACAGGCTGCTGCAGGTCGACGACGAACTGCGCCTGCAGGAGGCCCGTGGCGCCTGGATCCGTGGCATCGCCACAGGCGGCCAGTTGGTGGCCTCGGGGCTAGCCGTCGGGGCAGCGCTGTGGTTCGGCACCGGCGCCCTGACGGCCGGAGACCTGGACCCGCGTCTGCTGGCCGTGCTCGTCCTCACCCCGCTGGCGCTGCACGAGGTGCTCGGCACCTTCGCGCAGGCGGCGCAGACCTACACCCGGGCGCGCTCCGCGCTCGGCCGCCTCTCCGAGGTGCTGGAGGCGGAGCCTGTCGGCACCGGCGACGTGGTGCCCGGCGACGGCGCACCGGGCCTCCTGCTGGAGGACGCGACCATCGGCTGGCCGCTGCCCGACGGCGACTCCGTGGCGGTCCAGGAGCACGTCTCCCTGTCGGTGGCCCCGGGCGAGCGGGTGGCGCTGGTGGGACAGTCGGGCGTCGGCAAGACGACCCTGGCTGCCACCGCCATGGGGCTCATCCCCGCACTGGCCGGCCGCGTGTCGCGGGGCGGACGCGTCGGCTACCTGGAGCAGGACGCCCACATCTTCGCCACCACGGTTGCGGAGAACGTGCGCATCGGCGACAAGGACGCAACCGATCAGGCCGTCGTCGACGCGCTGGCGAAGGCCGGGCTGCCGATGGACCCGCAGCGACGGCTGGGCGAGTCAGGCACGACGATCAGCGGCGGCGAGCGTCGTCGCCTCGCGCTGGCGCGGCTCCTGGTGGGCACGCGCGACCTCATCATCCTCGACGAGCCCACCGAGCACTTGGACCGCGAGACCGCCGACGCGCTGATGCGCGACGTGTGGGCCGCCTTCGCGGACGAGCCCGTCCTGGTCATCACGCACGACCCGGACGTGGTGGCTCAGTGCACCAGGGTGGTGCGGATGAGCCCCGCCGGCCAGTCCGCCTCCCCCGTGGTCAGCGGAAGCTCATAGCCACCTGGCGTCCCGCTTCCCTCGCCACTGCGATGGGGTCCGCCAGGGCGCGCTCACCGGCAAGGTCCCAGAGCGCGACGGCGAGGCCGTGGAAGTCCACGTCCTGGCGGCCGGCCACCAGCGCGACCGGCAGTTCCCTCCCCCGCGCCTCCGCGACCTCGGAAGCGATCTGCCGCACCACGTCGACGGCCTTGCCGCTGAAGCTCTGGGCGTCGAAGGACCCCTCCCCCGTCACTACGAGGTCGGCGTCCTGCATGGCCTCGCGGAGCCCGATCGCGTCGGCCACCACCCGGGCGCCGGAGGTGGTGGTGGCGCCCCAGAGCTGCAGCGCGAAGCCTGCGCCGCCCGCCGCGCCGGCGCCGGGTGCGTGGGGGTCGCCTCCCACCACCGCGGCCCAGTGCGCGAGGTTGGCGTCCATCTCCTCGATGAGGGAGGCGCCGCCCTTCTGCGGCCCGAACACCGCCGCCGCGCCGTCGGGGCCGAGCAGCGGGTTGGTCACGTCGGACAGCACCAGCGCACCGCCTTCGGGCGGCGGCACCACGCCGGCCCACTCCACGGCCGTGATTGCGGGCAGTGCGGCGTTGCCCAGCTGCTCCGTGAGCGCGGGCGGCTGGGGCGCGCGCCCCACGCTGAGGCCGAGCGCCACGAGCAGGCCCAGGCCGCCGTCGGTGGAGGCGCTGCCACCGAGGGCCAGGAGGAGCCGGGTGGCGCCGGCGTCCAGCGCGGCGCGGATGGCCAGGCCGAAGCCGCGGGTGTGCGCCTCACGTGGGGCCAGATGCCCGATGGTGGTGAGCCCGCAGCAGTGGGCGAGCTCAACCACGCCCGTGCCGTCCGGGAGCCGCACCCACGACGCGTGCCGGAGCTCACCGAGCGCGTCGACGGTGTCGAGCGGCAGCCGCTCGGCCCCCGCGAGGGTGGCGAAGGCGTCGAGGGTTCCCTCGCCGCCGTCGGCCATGGGGCGGATGGTCAGGCGGTCCGCCGGGCGCACGTCGACCCACCCGTCCGCGATCGCGCGTGCGGCCTGGACGGCGGTCATCGTCGACTTGAAGGAGTCGGGTGCGATCACCACGCGCATGGACGACGGTAACCCGGAGAGGGTCTACAACGCGAGCACTTCGCGGCAGTCGCCCTCCGACACGCCGGTGGAACGGCGTGGAAACCCTGGGATGGCGCCCGGTTGCCCACGGTTCGACCGGCTGCCGCGCCCGCCGACAGGCGCCCGCGATCAGCCGCTAGAGTGGCCGGGTGACCGCCCCCGTTTCCACCGATGGACGCCGCCTCAGGGTGGCCCAGTTCATCGATAACTACGGCCCGGGTGCCAACGGCCTGATGTTCGCCGTGCAGCAGTTGGAGGGCAACCTGCTCGACGCCGGGCACGAGGTGATCGTCGTCGCCCCCGCCGCCAAGGGGCCCAACCCGCACCAGGGCCGCCCCGGGCGCAGCGAGATCCGGCTCCCCTCGGTGCGCGTTCCGAAGATGCCCACGCGCGTGGCCAACGGTCGGCACTTCGAGCGCACGATCGACGAGATCGGGAAGCTGAAGCCCGACGTGCTGCACGTGCACGGCTTTGGGACCATCGGCGTGCTCGGCACCTGGGCCGCGCAGCGGCTCGGCATCCCCATGCTGCTGACGTGGCACACCGATTTCGACGCGTACGCAGACCACTATTCGACCGTGTTGCCCCTGCTCACCGGAGTGCTGAGGGCCTGGGCGACGATCACCCGGGGCGACTTCGTCAGCCAGCGCGACATCCGCGCCGCAGAGGTGCGCTACGAGGACCGCGGCCGCTCGACGGCGTCGCTGCTCGCCCTGTGCCAGAAGATGCTGGAGACGGCCACCCTGGTGACCACCCCGTCGCCGAAGACGGCGCTGCGCTGCCGGCACCTCACGGAGAACATCAACGTGCGGGTGGTGCCCAACGGTGTGGACCCGCTCCCGCCCGGCCCTCCGCCGATCACTCATCCCGACGGGCCGATGGTGCTGTACGCCGGCCGCATCGCACCCGAGAAGGGCATCCCGCTGCTGGCGGAGGCCTTCACGTTGGTGCACGCGCAGTACCCCGACGCGCGGCTGTGCATCGTCGGAGACTGGCAACGGTATTCAGGCATCAAACGGATCCTCACCGAAGGCCGCGACGCGGGCCGCATCATCCTGCCCGGCGAGCAGAAGCGCGACGACCTCGGCGCGTTCTACGGCATGGCGGACGTGTTCGCATTCCCCAGCCTCACCGACACCCAGGCCCTCGTCCTGCACGAGGCCGCGCTGGCGGGCCTGCCCATCGTCTCGGTGGACCACGAACTGCAACTCGTGATCGAACCCGGCGTCAACGGCGAGATCACCCGCCCGACGCCCGCGTCCCTGGCCGCCGGAATCATCCGGGTGCTGGAGAAGCTGCCGGATGACACCTGGCGGTCCAGGGCGCGCGAGCGCTCCGTCGAACTCGGTTCGCAGTGGAGCATCGCTTCGCAGGCCGCGGAGATGCTTTCGATCTACGCCGAGGTTGCCGCCTCCGGGCGCTGAGACCAGCGCCCGGCGCGGCCTACTTACCGGTCATGTCGGCCGGGATCACCCACGCGTCGAAGTCCTCGCCGGCGACACCGTTGGCGATCGCCGACTCACGCAGCGACGTGCCCTCCTTGTGTGCCTGCTTGGCGATCTTGGCGGCCATGTCGTAGCCGATGTGCCGGTTCAGCGCGGTGACCAGCATCAGGTTGGACGACAGGTTCGCGTTGATCCGCTCCAGGTTCGGCTCGATGCCGACGGCGCAGTGGTCCGTGAACGAGCGCATGCCGTCCGCCAGCAGGCGGATCGACTCCAGCACGGCGTGGGCCATCACGGGCTTGAACACGTTGAGCTGGAAGTTGCCCTGGCTTCCCGAGAAGCCGACGGTGGCGTCATTGCCGAACACCCGCGCGACCACCATGGTGAGGGCCTCCGACTGCGTCGGGTTCACCTTGCCGGGCATGATCGACGAGCCGGGCTCGTTCTCGGGGATCAGCAGCTCGCCGATGCCGTTGCGCGGGCCCGAGGCGTACCAGCGCACGTCGTTGGCCAGCTTCATCAGCGCGCCGGCCAGCACGCGCAGCGCGCCGCTGACCTCGACGAGCGAGTCGTGCGCCGACAGCGCGGCGAACAGGTTGTCCGCCTGGCGGAACTCCAGGCCGGTCTCCTCGGAGATCTTCTGCGCGGTCAACGCGCCGAACTCCGGGTGGGCGTTGAGGCCCGTGCCGACGGCGGTGCCGCCGATCGCCAGGTCACGCGCACGAGAATCTGCGAACCTGATGCCTTCGGCGGCGAAGTCCAGCTGGGCGACCCAGCCGCCGAACACCTGACCCAACCGCACCGGCGTGGCGTCCTGCAGGTGGG
This sequence comes from Tessaracoccus sp. MC1756, assembly GCF_014164735.1. Taxonomy (NCBI): domain Bacteria; kingdom Bacillati; phylum Actinomycetota; class Actinomycetes; order Propionibacteriales; family Propionibacteriaceae; genus Tessaracoccus; species Tessaracoccus sp. MC1756. The sequence continues at coordinate 49,727 of NZ_JACJFZ010000004.1, forward strand.
TGCGGCCAACCATCACCACGTCGTCGTACTGCCTGGCCTTGGTGTCGAGCACCTCCCGCAACTTCTCGACGGCCGGGTACAGCAGCGAGTTGATTTCGCTGACCACCGCGATGTGCATGGCCGTGGGGAAGGTGTCGTTGGACGACTGGCCGCGGTTGACGTGGTCGTTGGGGTGGACGGGCTGCTTGGAGCCCATCTCGCCGCCGGCCAGTTCGATGGCTCGGTTGGAGATGACCTCGTTGGAGTTCATGTTGGACTGGGTGCCGGAACCGGTCTGGAACACCACCAGCGGGAAGTGGTCGTCCAGCTTGCCGGCGATCACCTCGTCGGCGGCGCGGGCGATGAGCTCGGCGACATCGGACGGCAGTTCGCCCAGTTCGCCGTTGGCCTGGGCGGCGGCCTTCTTCAGGACCCCGAGGGCCCGCACCATGGGGCGGCCCCAGACGAAGGCGTTGCGGCCGATGTCGAAGTTGTGGAGGCTGCGTTCGGTCTGCGCGCCCCAGTAGCGGTCTGCGGCAACGTCGATGTTGCCCATTGAGTCGGATTCAATGCGTGCCATGCCCCCGACGCTACCCCGCCGCGACGACTGATCGGGACGATTCGGCGGAGGTGAGATCCGGCAGACGCCGAGCGGCAGGGGCATGAAAAGGCCCGGACCGCTGCCCTTGGGGGGCGGCAGCGGTCCGGGCGGCTTTCGGGCTTCTGTGTGATCCAGAAGATGGGATTACTGTAGCGGGATTTCTCGGCACTGCAAAGCCGGACGAGGCAAATTGTCTGATGTTTCCCTGAATTTTTCCTGAAAGCGCTTCTCAGGAGCAGTTTGCCCTAGCCAGCGGCCAGTATCAGCCCTTCCGGAGAGAGCGGAACCCCCGCAATCTGAGACTGTTCAAGACCACGAAGACACTGGAGAACGCCATGGCCGCACCCGCGATCATGGGCGTCAGCATCCCGAAGGCCGCCAGCGGGATGGCGGCGGTGTTGTAGCCGAAGGCCCACAGCAGGTTGCCCTTGATCGTGCGCAGCGTGGCGCGGGACAGGCGCACCGCGTCGACGGCGGCGCTGAGGTCGTGGCGCATCAGCGTGATGTCGCCGGCGGCGATGGCCGCGTCGGTGCCGGTGCCCATGGCGATGCCCAGCTCCGCCTGTGCGATGGCGGCCGCGTCGTTGACGCCGTCGCCCACCATGGCCACCTGCTGCCCCCTGGCCTGCAGCTCCTTGATGGCGGCCACCTTGCCCTCGGGCGTGACCCCTGCGCGGACGTCGAGGATGCCGAGCGACTCCGCCACGGCGCGGGCCGTGGCTTCGTTGTCGCCACTCAGCAGCACCGGGGTGAGGCCCAGCTTCTTCAACTGCTCGACGGCGAGGCCGGCCGACTCCTTGATCGTGTCGGCCACCACCACCCGGCCGAGGATCCCCTGCTCATCTGCGACCTCGACCACGGAACCGATCAGGTCGCGGCTCCATTCCGCACGGCCATGGCCCAGGTCCGCCATGTACGCGGGCGAACCGGCGTAGATGGTGCGGCCGCCCACGACGCCCCGGACACCCCTGCCCGGCACGTTCTGGAAGTCCTCGACGGGCAGGGGCCGGTCCACCGCCGCCACGAGCGCGGCCGCGATGGGGTGCTCCGACGCGGCCTCGACGGCGGCGGCCAGCGCGAGCAGTTCCTCACGGTCCACGCGGTGGGTGGGCTCCACGTCCACGACCGACATGTGGCCGGTGGTCAGTGTGCCGGTCTTGTCGAACACGATGGTCTGCACGCGGCGCGCCCGCTCCAGCACCTGCGGGCCGCGGATCACGGTGCCCAGTTGGGCGCCCCGGCCGGTGCCGACCATGAGGGCCGACGGGGTGGCCAGGCCGAGCGCACACGGGCAGGCGATGATCAGCACGGAGATGGCGGCGGAGAGCGCAACCGTCCAGCCGTGCGCGGCGACCAGGTGGCCCACCAGCGTCACGGCGGCGATACCCAGGACGACGGGCACGAAGATGCTGGACACCTTGTCCGCCAGGCGCTGGACGTCGGCCTTGCCCTCCTGGGCCTCCTCGACCATCTTCGCGATGCGGGCCAGCTGCGAGTCGGCCCCGACGGCGGTGGTGCGCACCACCAGGCGGCCGGTGGTGTTCACAGAACCGCCCACCACCGTCGCGCCCGGCTCGACCTCCACCGGCAGCGACTCACCGGTGATGACCGACGCATCGACGGCGGAGCGGCCCTCCACGACCTCACCGTCGGCGGCGACCTTCTCGCCGGGGCGGACGACGACGAGGTCGCCGACGGCGAGCGACTTCACGTCGACGCGCCGCTCCTCGCCGTCGCGCAGGACGGTGGCCTGCTTGGCGCCCACCTCGAGCAGCGCACGCATGGCCGCGCCCGATTCGGTCTTCGCGCGGGCCTCGATGTAGCGGCCGAGCAGCAGGAAGGAGATGATGACGACGGCGGCCTCGAAGTAGATGAAGCCCGTCGCGTCCTGTTGCGCGAGGTTGAACTCGAAGTGGTGCTTCATGCCGATCTCACCGGCGTGGCCGAACAGCATGGCGTACAGGGACCAGGCGAACGCGGTGCCGGTGCCCATGGTCACGAGCGTGTCCATCGTGGTGGCGCCGTGGCGCAGGTTGGTGAAGGTCGCCTTGTGGAAAGACCGGCCCAACCAGAGCACGACGACGGCGGACAGGACCAGAGCCGCCCACTGCCAACCCGGGAACTGCAACGCGGGGATCATCGAGACGAGCACGACGGGGGTGCTGAGGATGAACGACCAGAGCACGCGCGGCTTGAGGGCTGCGGCCTCGTCGTTCTTCTCCCCGACAGGGACGGGCAACGTGGCCCCGTAGCCGGTCTTCTCGACGACGGCGATGAGGTCCTCAGCGGTGAAGTTGGGCGGTGCTTCTACCGTCGCCTTCTCAGTGGAGTAGTTCACCGAGGCGGTCACCCCGTCCACCTTGTTGAGCTTCTTCTCGATCCGCGCGGCACAGGAGGCACAGGTCATGCCCTGGATGTCGAGCTGGATCTTGTTGGTGATGGGTTGGGTCCTGGTGGTGGACATGCTTCCTCTTGCCTGGTGCGCGGTGGGTACTGCGGTGCCCGCGGCTGGCGCAGGGCAGGCCGAACAGGCCCCGGGCGGCTACGCCCGGGAAAGTTGCCCGGATGGGTCAGACGGTCAGGCGCTCAGGCCTCGACGACGGTGTAGCCGCCGGCCTCGCGGACGGCCTCGATGATGGCGTCGAACGGGATGCGCTCGTCGGATTCGACCGACATGGCGCCGCCCTCGAGCGTGACGGAGACGTTGTTGACGCCTTCGACGTCAGAGACCTCTTCGGTGACGTGGTGGACGCAGTTGCCGCAGGTCATGCCCGAAACGGTGTAGTTGGTGATCACAGAGAAAGTCCTTCCTTGGGTGACGGGCTATCGGGTCAGGCGCTTGATCGCCTGCATCGCCTCGTCAATCTTCTCTTTGCCCTCCGGGCCGCCCTTGCGGGCAGCGTCGGCGACACAGTGCGAGAGGTGGTCCTCGAGAAGCCCGAGCGACACCGCCTTCAGCGCCGAGGTCACTGCCGTGACCTGGGTCAGGACGTCGATGCAGTACTGGTCCTCTTCAACCATGCGAGCGAGACCGCGGACCTGACCTTCGATCAGGCGCAGGCGCCGCAAATAGGCTGCCTTCTCCGGCGTGTAGCCGTGAGTGTGGCAGGTTTCGGTTTCCGTCGTCATGACACCTCCCTCTCGACTGAGCATACCCCGGGGGGGTAAGGAATTCAATCTCATCCCATCATCCCATCGGGGGTTTCCCGACGGGCCCTCGGGGTGACCTACCGCCCGCGTCAGCACCGGATCCGCCACATATCCACAATGAACCCACAGGCCCTGTGGACAACCGGCGCCGTGGAGATGAACGGCGGGTGAACCCGGCCGCCATATACCACGCCGGTCCCTCCGGGTCGAGATTGGGGTTGAATCGTACAAAGTTCGTTGTCAGCACCGGTTTGCGACACCGCCCCCGACGTGGCCCCGGTGCGCTCGGGCCGAGATGACGAGCGGATGACGAACAGGCCGCGTCTCTTTGTGGACAAATTGCCAGTGGCCGGTCAGCCATCATGAATATAACGATTTGATAACGGTAGATTCACGCTCAGCGCACAGGTTCGTCCACACCCCTGGGACTCAGGACCGGGCACTTATCCACAGCCATCCACAGGCTGTCCACAGAGCCCTCCACACGCTGGGGGCGCACGTGGGCAGGAACCGTCAGAGGGGTGCCTTAGCCTAAGCAACGGAACTGGAAGGGGGTGAGCTGATGACGGCGCACGCAACAACCGCGGTCTTCGATGACCGCGAGCTCGACCGCACGCCTCCCCAGGATCTCGCCGCAGAGCAGAGTGTGCTGGGCGCGATGATGATGTCGAAGGATGCCATCTCGGACGTCGTCGAGGTGTTGCGCGGCACAGACTTCTACCGCCCCAACCACGAGTCCATCTACGACGCCATCATCAGCCTCTACGGCCGTGGTGAGCCGGCGGATCCCATCACCGTGGCAGGCGAGCTCGGCAAGACGGGGCTCCTGGCCAAGGTGGGCGGCGCCGTCTACCTGCACGACCTGCTCTCCAGCGTCTCCATCGCCGCGAACGCGCCGTACTACGCGGAGATCGTCCGCGACAAGGCCGTGTTGCGTCGGTTGGTCAACGCTTCCATCCGCATCGCGCAGTTGGGCTACGGCGGCCAGGGCGAAGTGGACAAAATCGTCGACGAGGCCCAGCAGACGCTCTTCGAAGTGACGGACCGCAACTCCTCGGAAGACTACAAGTCGCTCCGGGAACTGCTGGAGCCCACGTTCGACGAGATGGAAGCCATCGCCAACAGCGGCGACGCGCTCTCCGGCGTCCCCACGGGTTTCACCGAACTGGACCGCATCACCAACGGCCTGCACGGCGGCCAGATGATCATCGTCGCCGCGCGCCCGGGCGTCGGAAAGTCGACGTTCGCGCTCGACGTGTGCCGCTCGGCCGCCATCCACCACAACCTCCCCGCCGCGTTCTTCTCGCTGGAAATGAGCCGCACGGAGATCGTGATGAAGGTGCTCTCCGCCGAGGCTTCGGTACCCCTGGGGCGTATCCGCGGCGGCAAGATGGACGAGAACGACTGGCAGCGGGTCACGGACAAGTCGGCCATCCTCGCGGAGAAGAACTTCTTCATCGACGACTCCCCCAACCTCACCATGATGGAGATCCGCGCGAAGGCCCGCCGCCTGAAGCAGCGCCACGACCTGCAGCTGCTCGCCATCGACTACATCCAGCTGATGAGCTCCGGCAAGAAGGTGGAGTCGCGTCAGCTGGAGGTCTCGGAGTTCTCCCGCCAGATCAAGCTGCTGGCCAAGGAACTCGAGATCCCGGTCATCGCGCTGTCGCAGCTCTCGCGTAACACCGAACAGCGCAAGGACGGCATCCCGCAGCTGTCAGACCTGCGCGAGTCCGGCTCGCTGGAGCAGGACGCGGACATCGTGTTGATGCTGCACCGCCCGGAGATGTACTCCCAGAACCCCTCCGACGAGGAGCGCGGCCTGGCGGCCTTCCACATCCCGAAGCACCGAAACGGCGAGACCGGCAAGATCGACGCGCTCTTCCAGGGCCACTACAGCCGGTTCACCAACGCGCCCATGTGATCCCCCGCCGCTGTCGCCCAGGCTCAGGAGGTGCTGACGGCGTCTGCGACGGTGCGCAGCGACACCCGCTCGCCCAGACCCACATTGAGCAGGGCGGCGATTTCCGCGCCCACCCGGGTGAGGTTGCCCTGGCGGAACAGAAAGCTCACGTCGAGGATCTCGTAGCGCGGGGAGCCGTCCGCCAGTTCCTCCTGGAACCGGGAGCCCCCATCGGTGAACCCACTGTCGACGGCGGCGAAGGTGCGCTGGGCGTCGGCCTCGAGATCCCAGGTGCGCACGGACATCACGGTGTCGGCGACCTGCTGCCCGTGCGCGGTGGCATTGCGGCGCACCACGTCGGCGACGGTGCCCGGGAGACCCGCCAGCGCCTCGACCCCCGTCCACTCTGAGTCGACGGCGCGCTCGACCAGCTCCGCCCAGATCCCAGTGGCCGGCACGGTGACCTGCACCCCTCCACAGACCGCGAGGTCGTTGACGTCGCAGGCGGAGTCGTCGACCACGATCGAGCGGACCGGGGTGCGCAGCAGCGGGAAGTTCTCCATCCTCCCATTGGACGCCTTGCCGCGACGGTAATCAACCCTCTCCCCGGGCCCGGGGGGGTACCGTTGCCCCATGGCCGCGCTGCTCACCGAGTACCACCTCACAGATCCCGATGACATGCATCCCGCCGTCGCACTGGCCCGCTACGGGAAGCGCCGCACGGGCGACCTGTTCGTCGGCCTCTGGCTGGGCATGATCGTCGAGGCCCAGCAGATGCGGCCCAGCCTGAGCAACGTGAAGCGCCAAGTGGAGAAGTTCGAATCCGGTCAGGACCTGCGGAGGGCGGTCGAGGAGGCCGGGGGCGCCGCCGTCGACGCCGAGTTGGCCGATGCGGCACGGGTCTACTTCGCTTCCGCGCTGGAGGACGCGTCCTACACCTCCACCCTGTTGAAGATGCGGCGGCTCTCCGGCACCCAGGTCCGCGACAAGGCCGCCCACGAAGTGCTCCGCACCGCAGACCTCATCCTCGAGGCCCGGCTCGGTGAACGCTACGTCCCCCTGTTGGTCCGGGGTTTCCTCGCCGGCCTCGCGCCGCACGGCGCCCGCGAGCTGCGGGAGGCCCTCGCCGACCATCCGGAGCTGGTGGACACGATCACCCCCATCCTCGAGGCGTGAGGACCCAGCATTCGAGGGGAGAATCCGGCCACATCGGCCCAGATAGCGACGATGTGGCAGAAATCTCCCGCCGAGTTTCGGAGCTCCGGCACACGCTCAGCGCCTGGTACGCGGCCAACGCCCGGCCGCTGTCGTGGCGTGAGCCCGGAGTGTTTCCGTGGGGCATCCTCGTCAGCGAGATCATGCTGCAGCAGACCCCCGCGGCCAGGGTGGAGGGGACGTGGCTGGCGTGGATGGAGCACTGGCCGACTCCTGCCGCGCTCGCGGCGGCGTCCACGGCGGACGTCCTCCGTGCCTGGGGTCGGCTCGGCTACCCCCGCCGCGCGCTGCGCCTGCAGGAGGCGGCCCGAGCTGTGGTCGAGCGTCATGACGGTGAGCTCCCCGAGAGCGAGGACGCCCTGCTCGCGCTCCCGGGGGTGGGCAGCTACACGGCTGCCGCGGTCATGGCCTTCGCTTTCGGCCGCCGTTCCCTGGTGCTCGACGTGAATGTGCGGCGGGTGCTCGCCCGCGTCGACGGCGGGGTGGAGCATCCGGCGCGCACGGAGACCGCGGCGGAGCGACGCCGCGCCTGGGTCTTCGTCCCGGACGGAGACCGGGAGGCGGCCACCTGGTCCGCCGCGGCCATGGAACTGGGCGCCACCGTCTGCACTGCCCGCAATCCCGATTGCGACCGCTGCCCCGTGGCCGGGCACTGCTCCTGGCTCGCCCTCGGGCGGCCCGACTGGGAAGGCCCGCCGAGGGTGGGTCAGGCGTGGGAGGGCACGGACCGCCAGTGCCGCGGCCGCATCATGGCCGCCCTCCGCTCGGCGCACGTGCCTGTGCCCGTGGCCGACCTCACCTGGCCTGACCGGGAGCAGCTCCGCCGCTGCATCACCTCGCTGGTCGACGACGGCCTGGCCGAGAGTCTCGACGAGGGCCTCACCCTCCCCCGCTGATGGGCCGCTAGTTCCCCAGCGAGCGTGGCGCGTACATGATCACGGCCACCCCGACCAGGCAGAACAGCGCCCCCACCACGTCCCATCGGTCCGGGCGGAAGCCGTCCACCACCATCCCCCACGCCAACGACCCGGCGACGAACACGCCCCCGTAGGCCGCGAGGATCCGCCCGAAGTTGGCGTCCGGCTGCAGGGTGGCCACCATGCCGTAGAGGCCGAGCGCGATCACTCCGCCGCCGATCCACAACCAGCCGCGGTGCTCGCGCATCCCCTGCCACACCAGCCAGGCGCCGCCGATCTCCAGGACAGCGGCAACGATGAAGAGGGCGATGGAACGAAACGGCAGCATCCGCACAGCCTAGGCTGGAGCCATGATCAAGGCTGTCGTCTTCGACCTGGGAGAGGTCCTCTCCTCACCGCCGTCGCTCCTTCCAGTGCTGGCGGGACGTGTCGGCACCACCCCCGAACTTCTCAAGGAGCACTACTGGACGGGTCGGGCCGAGTATGACGCCGGCGCCCCGGACGGCGACTACTGGGGCCCGCTGCTCACGGCCGTCGGGCACGAGGTCCACGACGCCGACCTCATCGCCGAGATCGCGCACCTCGACGCCGACATCTGGGCCAACCTCCGCCCGGCAGCGTGGCAACTACTCCGCGACTGCAGGCAGGCCGGGGTGACCGTGGCCGTGCTGTCCAACTCGCCGCACGCCATGCAGCTGGCCGCCGACGGGGCCATCTGGCGCGCCGACGTGGACCACCTCTACGTCTCCGCCAGCCTGGGGGCGGTCAAGCCGCAGCCTGCCATCTACGAGCGCGTGACCAGCGACCTCGGCCTGGCGCCCGGCGAGATCGCCTTCATCGACGACAAGCAGGCCAATGTCGACGGCGCCCTATCGGTGGGCTGGCAGGCCCACCGCTGGGTGGACGATCACGACACGCGCGCCTGGCTCACCGCGCTGGGGGTGCTCTCGGCCTGATCCGCAGGGGCGCGGCGCACCGGGCGCGTGACCAGCGGCAACGCCACGGCCACCACGGCGAGGGCGCCCATCACGGAGAACGCGAGAGTGTAGGAGCCGGCATCGCCGACCAGGCCTGCCGCCAGCAGCGGCCCGAGCACTCCGCCCCCCGACCAGCCCACCAGCATCAGCCCGTAGATGGCGCCGGCGTGGCTCAACCCGAAGAACTGTCCGGCCGTGGACGGCAGCACGCCGAACGCCCCGCCGTAGCAGAGGTACACCACGGCGGCGAGCGCCAGGAACCAGAAGCCCTGGGCGTGCGGCAGCAGGATCAGCGCCACTCCCTCGAGGGCCAGGATCGTGGCCAGCATCGGCAGGCGACCCAGCCTCTGAGCGACGGCGGCCCAGGCCACCCGGCCGCCACCGTTGAACAGCGCCAGCACGCCGACGATGCCCGCGGCCGCCGCGGGGGTGAAGCCACCCACGTCGACGGCGGCGCTGGCCATCATCGAGATCAGGGAGATGCCCGCCATCACGGCGAGCATCAGGATGCCGGTGAGCAGGTACCACTGGGGCGTGCGCAGGGCCTGGGGCGCGGTGAGGTCGCCCTCGACGACCTTCTTGGCACCGGCCCCGACAACGGGCGACACCAGCAGCGCAGCGCCGATCAGCCCCACCACGAGGTAGGCGATGCCCAGCCACCGGAACGCCAGCGCGGGCGTGTCGGGCGTCATCGCGACGAGCCACTGCGCGAACGGCGAGGTCACGGTCGCGCCGAAGCCGAAGCCGCCGACGGCGAGGCCGGTGACCAGCGCCGTGTGGTCCGGGAACCACTTCTGCAGGAGTGCGACCGGCACGATGTAGGCCATGCCCAGGCCGAAGCCGCCGATGACGCCGTAGCCGAGCACCAGCAGCCAGAACTGGCTCGGGGCCGTGGCCAAGGAGGCCAGCAGGACACCCAACCCGTAGATGACCATGCCGATGATGGCGACGGTGCGGGGGCTGCTGCGGTCCTGCAGGCGCCCGCCGATGGAGGCGCCGACGAAGATCATGCCGATGGCGGTCTCGAACGGGACGGAGGCCTGCACGTGACTCAGGCCCATCGCCTCCGGTGCCTGCAGGGCACGCCCGAACAGGCTCCAGGCGTACACGCCGCCGATCACCAACTGAACCAATACACCGCCGACTAGGGCTGCCCACTTCGTACGCACGATGTGTCAGTCTAAGCAACGAACCCCCGGGCGTCGCGCCCGGGGGTTCGTCAGCTACTTCAGCGAGGGGGGATCAGGCACAGCTCCACGGCTGGAAGCCGCGCTGCGCGTAGAGGCGGTTGGCCACGGTGATCTGCTCCTCGCGGGTGGCCTGGTGGGGGTAGGAGGCGAAGTCGCCCCCGTTGACCGAGCGCCAGGTGGCGAGGTTGAACTGCAGGCCGCCGTAGTAGCCGTTGCCGGTGTTGATGTTCCAGCGGCCACCGGACTCGCACTGCGCGATGCGGTCCCACGTCGCGGCGCGGCTCAGGTCGATGCGCTGGTTCGCCGGCAACTGCGGGGCGGTCTCGACGGGGACTCCGGCCAGCGGCGGGGCTGCGGCGGGGATCGTCGTCACTGCGGGGGTGCCGCTGGCGGCGAACTGGATGATGTTGTTGAACTGCCACTGGTTCTCCGTGACGAACGCGCCGTCTTCATGAGCGACCACGGAGGTCAGCGCGTAGGTGCGGCAGCCGTTGCGGCCGGTGGTGGCGGTGTCGCACTCGGTGCGCCACTGGCGGCCGTCAGTGGCCGTCCAGGTGCGGGTGCCGCCGGGCTTGCCGCCCGCGGCGAGGGGATTGCCCGTCCACTGGTCACGCCCGGAGGGGAGGTAGGTGAGGTTGTTGAACACCCACCCGTTGTGCAGGACGTGCTGGCCCTGGACCGTGGCCACCTTGGTGGTCCAGATCTCAGTGCGGCAGCGCACGACGGTGTCTGAGTACTTGTCGCAGGCGGTCTTCCAGTACCGGCCGTTGACAAGGTGATTGCCCGGCGTCGTGTACATGTTCGTCTCGACGGCCTGTGCGGTCTGCGGGGCCACGAGGGCCAGCCCGAGACCGACGACGGCCGCGGAGGCTGCGGCTAGGAGGCGCTTCAGCATGGAGGGGGTCCTTTCGAAGTAGCGGGATGACGTTAACACCCCGAGGCCACCTTTTCCAAAGAATTTCTCAGGATTGCCTTCAGGTTCACCGCAATTCGGGACCTCCACAAGCGCCTTTACCCGTCGGGTCCCAGTGGGCGACTGAGAACTCTCAGCCCTCGTTCACCGACGTGAAACTCCGGTCCCCGACGGCATCTGGCCTTCATCGGCCACGCCCCACCAGAGCGGCGGCTAGCCTGAGCGGATACCGGAAGGAACCACCTATGCGCATCAGCGTCCCCCGCGAGGTCAAGAACAACGAGAACCGGGTCGCCATCACCCCCGTCGGCGTCCAGGAACTCACCCACCGCGGGCACGAGGTCGTCGTGCAGGCGGGCGCCGGTGTGGGCTCCAGCTTCACCGACGACTCCTATCGCGATGCCGGCGCCTCAGTGGTGGCGGACGTGGACCGCGTCTGGGGTGACGCCGAGCTCGTCCTCAAGGTGAAGGAGCCCGTCGCCGCGGAGTACCGCCACCTGCGCGAGGGCCTCAGCGTCTTCACCTACCTCCACCTGGCCGCGGACGAACCGCTGGTCGACGCCCTGCTGAGGTCCGGCGCCACCTCCATCGCCTATGAGACGGTGCAGAAGCCCACCGGGCTGCTCCCCCTCCTCTACCCCATGAGCGAGGTGGCGGGGTGCCTCGCCCCGCAGATGGGCGCGTACCACCTGATGAAGACGCAGGGCGGCCGCGGCGTGCTGATGGGCGGCGTGGCGGGCGTGCCCAACGCGAAGGTGCTGGTGCTGGGCGGCGGCACCGCCGGCCAGAACGCCGTCAACACCGCCCTCGGCATGAACGCCGACGTGACCATGCTGGACACCGACATCGACAAGCTGCGTCAGGCCTACTGGCGCTGGGACAACCGGGTGCACGGCCTCCGCTCGTCCGACATGGCCATCCGGGAGCACCTGCCGCAGGCGGATCTGGTGATCGGCACCGTCCTGATCCCGGGCGGCCGGACGCCGCGCCTGGTCACCAACGAGATGGTGGCCACCATGAAGCCGGGCTCGGTGCTGGTGGACGTGTCCATCGACCAGGGAGGCTGCTTCGAGGACAGCCGGCCCACCACGCACGACGACCCCACCTACCAGGTGCACGGCTCCACCTTCTACTGCGTGGCCAACATGCCCGCGATGGTGCCCAACACCTCCACGTGGGCGCTGACCAACGCGACGCTGCCCTACGTCGAGCGGATCGCCGAGCACGGTTGGCGCGAAGCCATGAGGCTCGACGCCGCGCTGGCGAAGGGCCTGGCGACGCACGCCGGGCGGCTCACGTCGCAGCCCGTGGCCGAGGCGTTCAAACGCGACTGGGCCCCCGTCGAGGACGTCCTCGCTGAGGCCTGACCGCCGGCAGCCGGCTCAGCCCGCGAGGAACGGCGCGACGGCGGCCTTGGGCCGCCCGATGATCGCGCGGTCGCCGCGGATCAGCACGGGGCGCTGCGCCATTTCCGGGTGCGCGGCCAGCACCTTGGCGACCTGCTGAGCGGTGCGGACGTCGTCGTCGGACAAGGTGCTGCGGTTGAAGTTGGCGTCGCGGCGGACCAGGTCTGTGGGGTGGGCGTCGAGCTTGGCGATCACGTCGAGCCACTCCTCCTCGGTGAGCGGCACCTTGACGTAGTTGCGCACGGTGAGCGCGAACGGCGAGGCCTCTGCCGCCTCGAGCGCGGCGCGCGAGGTGGAGCAGCGCGGGTTGTGGAGGATGGTCAGCTCTGACATGGTCGCCCCTTTCTCTCTGATCACCGCCAACCTACCGCCGACCCGCGACGAGCCCGGGGATAACAATCCGGTTGCTGTTGGCCGCGGCGCGGGGCCGACCTGAGGGCACGGCCCCAGACTTGGGGGATGAGGACACGGTCAATGCTGATGGTGCTGCTGCTGCTCGCCGGGATCGGCGTCGTGAGCTGGCAGCAGGCCCCGCGCGCCGCCGCGTGCAGTTGTGTGGCCCAGTCGGTCACGGAACACGCCGAGAGCGCGGACCTGGTTGCGGAGGGCGTCGTAGTGGGCGTGGACCGGCCCGAGAACCCACAGACCTCCATGGACGACGCGACCTACACCGTCGAACTCACCCGCTTGTGGAAGGGGCCGGAGGCCCCACAGGTGGCCGTGCTCTCCCCCGTCAGCGGCGCGAGCTGCGGCCTGGAGGGCCTCTCCGAGGGCATGACCATCGCGCTGTTCTCCCGCGACGACAACGGCGTGTGGCGATCAGATCTCTGCGACGGCACCGGCCCCATGACCGAGGCAATGGCCGCGGAACTGAGCGCCGCGGAGGGCGAGCCGACCGTGCTCACCCCGTCGGCTGACTCCTCGACGGCGCCCTCCCCCGGTCCCGACAACGGCAGCCCGGCGGTTCTCTACACGGCGTTGGGGGTGGCCGGGGTCGCGCTCCTGGCGCTGGTCGTGCTCGGTTGGGTGCGACGCCGTCGCTCCGACTAGACGGCCGCTGGCGGCGCGGTCCAGCGCTGCTTGAGCCACCGCCACCCGCGTCGGATCCTGGCCATCATCGCCAACGCGAGCCAGATCATGAGGGCCAGCAGGACCGCCGCGACGACCGCCGCCACGACGGGGAACAACACGGCGAGGGTGGTGACGCCGACCACCCCGATGTCGCCGGCGACCGAAGCCGTCACGTTCGAGACCGGCTCCGGCGAACTGTTGACGGCCAGCCGGATCCCCGCCTTGGAAAGGTGGCTGAGCAGGGCCGTGACGCCGCCGACCGCGGCGAGCGAGATGGTGAGGAGGTCGCCGTTGGCGCCCGCGATCAAGGCCCCGATCACCGCGCCCGCCACGGGGCGGATGACGGTGGAGGGTACGTCCCAGACCGAATCGATGACCGGCACCTTGTCGGCGACCAGTTCCACCAGCGCGAGGATGCCCATGACGATCAGGACGTCGGTGCGCTGGAAACCCTCAGGGACGCCGCCGGTGTTCAGGAAGCGCCCGAGGATGCCGAGGATGAACACCGTGGCATACGCGTTGATGCCCGAGGCCCAGCCCGAGGCGAAGGTCATTGGCAGCAGTTCCATGCGTTGAAGTATGCGGCGCCGGCACGGTCAGCAACAGGTCTGCGGGCCGGGATCAGGGGGAAATGGGGGCCGGTTCAGTCCTCGTCGGCGGTCCAGTCGGCCGGCATCTGGACGAGCAGCCCACCGTCCTCCACCTGCACCAGGAGCGATGTGATCTCCCCGAAGTGGTCGCCGTCGAGTTCGATCTCCTCCGGCCGGCGGAACGTGACCTCGATCTCGCGGCACTGCTGGTAGTTCAGCTCGCGACTGCGGTCGCGCCGCTTGCGGACGAACTCGCTGCGGGTGCGGTGCAGGATGGCGTTGTCCACCAGCACCTTCCAGGCGACCCTCGGCCAGCCGAAGACGCCGCGGGGAAAGACACCCACCACGTCCAGCACCCCGTCGTCGACGGCCGCGTCCGGCAGCAACAGCACGTTGCCGCCGATGGAGCCGCAGTTGCCGATCAGGATGGTGTGCAGGCGGGCGCGCTCGGGTTCGGATTCGTCGAGCCGGTACGTGAGCCGCATGCGATGGTTGCGGAACAGCGCCTCGACGCCCGCCTTGACGTAGGCGAGCATGCCCACGCGCTTCTTCAGCTTCTCGTCGGTGGTCGACATGATCTGCGCATCCAGCCCCACCCCCGCGGCCACGAGGAAGACGCGTTCCTCCTCGTCGCCGTTGGGGCGGACCCAGCGGGCAACGCCGAGGTCCACCTTGCGGGGCTTTCCGTTGAAGGCCGCATCGACGGACTCCGGCAGGTTGTCGAGGGTGAGGTCCAGGTTGCGGGCCAGCAGGTTGCCCGTGCCCTGCGGCGCGAGCGCCAGCGGGACCCCGCTGTCGCGCAGCCCCTCGGCGACGCAACGGATGGTGCCGTCGCCACCCACGCCGAGCACCACGTCGACGCCCTTCTCGACAGCCTCCCGCGCCATCCCGACTCCCGGGTCGTCCTCCTGCGTCTCCAACCAGAGGACCTCCCCCCAACCCGCTTCGACGCGTGCCGGCTCGACGACCGCCTCGAGGTCGGCGCGGTCGATCTTGGTGGGGTTGAAGATCACGGCGAGAGTGCTCATGTCCCTAGTGTGGCCGTTCCCGGGGCGGCTCGGGTCGATTGGCAAGGGGCTCAGTCCTCCCACACCGGCACATCGCGCGGCTCGATGAAGCCTTCCTGCAGCACCACGATGGCCCACGGCTCCACCGTGGAGCTCCCGTCCATGATCATGCCCTCGCCCTCCTGCCAGAAGTTGTGCGCGGGCTCGGCCCACGACGCGGTGTCGATGAGGCGGCGCAGCACGCACCCCTCGGCAGGCGGCGGCAGCGTGAAGTCGATGGGGTGCTCGGCCATGTTGATCAGCACCCAGAAGTCGTCGCCCGGGTTGTTGATGCGTACCGCCACAGCGCGGTGGCCCTCCTCCGGGTAGCCGTCGCCCGTCGGTGTGTAGAACAGGTAGCTGACGTCTTTGCTGTCCGGGATGAGGTCGCCCCAGTGGGTCTGCTGCAGCGAATCGTGGCGCTGCCGCAGGTTGGCGATGAAGGTGGCGAACCGGAAGAGCGAATTGACGTCGTCCTGGTTGTCGAAGCGCCCCAAGTTGTCGTGGTAGGCCGCCTCGACGCCTGCCTCTACGTCGACGAGGTGGGGCGTCGCCGTCGGGATCATGGCGTAGTTGTTCAGCATCGCCAGCGAGTCGAGCTCCCAGGGGTTGTTGTTGCCGTTCTGGGTGCGGCCGAACTCGTCGCCGGCCACCACCATCGGCACCCCGCGGGAGAAGAACAGGATGGTCCACAGGTTGCGCACCCGCTGGCGACGCAGTGCCTGGGAGCCACCCGAATCCCAGGAGAGATTGTTGTCGGAGCCGCCGTCGGAGGGTCCGAACGGGTACGGCTGATCGTTGTTCTTGCCCTGGTAGCTGACGAGGTCCACCATGTTGAAGCCGTCGTGGGCGTCGACGAAGTTGATGGACTTCTGGGCGCCCCCCGAGTCGTGGAAGTGGTGGTAGTCGCCGTTCATCATGTCGAGGAAGTCGCGCATGTTGGCGTCGCCCTTGCTGAAGCGGCGGACCGCGTCGCGATACCGGCCGTTCCATTCGCCCCAGCCGCGGGGGAAGTTGCCCACCTCGTAGCCCCACAGGTCCCAGGCCTCCGCGATGACCTCGATGTGCTCGCTGGCGGCGAAGTCCGCGATGGCGACCAGCAGCGGGTGGTCCGTGAAGAACCGCTTCTGGTTGGCCCAGTCCTCCGGGTGCGCCTCGTCCGGTTTGCGGCCCAGCACGGTGGCCAGGTCGAAGCGGAACCCGTCGACGCCCATGTCCGTGGTCCAGTAACGCAGCGAGTCCAGCACCAGCTGGCAGGCGGCGTCCGACGAGAAGTTGAGCTGGTTGGAGGTGCCGGTGGCTCCGTCGACCAGCACGTAATCCGCGGTCATCTGGTAGTAGTCGGCCGTGGCGAAGCCGCCCAGCGAGGTGAAACCGGTGCTGTTGACGTCGCCGTCCCAGTTGCCGCCCTCCGCCGTGTGGTTGTAGACCACGTCGAGGTAGACCTCCATGCCGACGGAGTGGAAGGCGGAGACCATCTCCTTGAACTCGCGAGTGGGGCCGCCGTAGCTCTGGTCCGACGCGTAGCCGCGGTGGGGGGCGAAGTAGCTCAGCGTCATGTAGCCCCAGGCGTTGGTGTAGCCGCGGCGCGCGGATTCAGACGCGTTGGTCTGCTGCAACGGGAGCAGTTCGACGGTGGTGAAGCCGAGCGCCTTCAGGTAGGGCGCCATCAAGCCGGCGCCCTTGTAGGTGCCGCGGAACTCGTCTGGGATGCTGTCGACGCCTTCGTAGCCGGGCTCGTCCTTCAGCAGTTCGCCCAGACGGCAGACGGACGGGTGCCCGGTGAGCTGCGGCACCGAGACCTCGTAGATGGACGACTTCTCGGCGGGTAGATGGGGCTTTGCGGCGATGGGCGTGTAATCGGTGATCACGATGCCCTTCGGGGCCTGGCGGGCGGTGTCGACCGAGCGCCGCGTGGGCAGCGGTTCCTCGGGCGCGACGTCCTCGGCCGCCGGGGTGGGATCCACCTCCGCCGCGCCGGTGCCGAACACCTCATCGTTGCCGTGCTCGAGGATGCTGTCGGAGAAGACGTTGTGGCTGATCTCGCGCGCATAGGGGTCGAACAGCACCTTGTTCGGGTTGAACCGGTTGCCGTCCTCGTCCATGTCCGCCTCGAAGCCCTCCTCCGTGCCGGGCTCCCAGGTGTCGACGTAGGGCCAGTTCCGGCCCCAGACCCGGTAGCCGTACAGCGCACCGAGGGGGAGACCCTGAATGTTGGCGCGCCAGATCCCATCCGGCCCCTGGGCGGGGAGGAAGGTGTGGGACGCGTCGGCGCCCAGCGCCTCCGGGTAGATCTCCAGTTGGACGCGGGTGGCGGCCGGGGCGTGGACGGCGAACGTGATGCCTTCTGCGGAAGGGCTTGCTCCGAGCGGCCAGTCCGCGGTCGGCCAGCCGGGTTCGTCGAGTGCGATGATCATCTCTCGATTGTGACAAACCCGGGGGTCGCCTGGTGCGTGCACCTTTACGCTGAGAGACGTGATGCATGTTTTCTGGGACCTGGGCGGGACGCTCGTCGACACCTACCCGGCGCTCGACGCGGCCTTGGCCGGCGTGGTGCGCGACCACGGTTTCGAGCTGACGGATTCAGAGGTGGCGGTGCTGACGCGTAGGTCGACGGGGGAGGCCATCGCCGCGCTGAGCGGACGCTTCGACCTGCCGGAATCGGAGTTCGAGGACGTCGAGGCCGCTCTGAAGCAGCGGTGGAAGTCGGCTCCCCCGCCCGCCATGCCCGGCGCCCGCGAACTCCTGCGCGATGTCACCGCAGCGGGCGGCCTCAACCTCGTCGTGACGCACCGTGACCGCAGTTCCGCCCAGACGCTGCTCGACGGGCTGGGCCTCGTCGTCGACGACCTCATCTCCACCTCCGACGGTCACCCACGCAAGCCCAACCCCCAGATGTACCGGGTGATGATGGAGCGGCACGGGCTGGACCCGGCGGACTGTCTGAGCGTGGGCGACCGGCCGATCGACGCGGAAGCCGCCATGGCGGCGGGGATGACGGCGGCCACGGTGGAGTCGCCTGCTGCTCCCGTCGACGACGCCGCCGAGCACTCAGTCGCCCACCTGGACGACCTGCGCCCGCTCCTGGGCCTCGATTCTCGGCCGCACGGGACCTAGAGGAAGTCGTCCCAGCTGTCGACCTGGTCCTTCAACCGCTCGTAGAGCCCCTCGAACTGATCCTTCTGACCGGAATCGCTGAGGGCCTGGTCCACTGCGGAGATGGCGTCGCTGGCCAGTTGTTCGTCGCCGCTGCGGAGCGCGCTGGAGAGGTCGCGCAGGCCGGCGTCGACGGCCTTGCGCGCGTCGTTGTCGAGGTTGCCGCCCGTGAAGGCTTCACGTACGGCGGTGCTGAGCTCATCGGCCGCCGCCTGAGCCGACTGCGCGGCCCCCTCGATGTTGCCCGGGTCTGCCGGAGGCTCCGCCGGTGGGGGCGCCTGAGTGACAGGGGGCGCGGTCTCCACGGGCGGTTCAGTCTGCGGCGGAGGCGCCTCGGTAGTGACCGGGGCCGTCGTTGCCGGCGCAGCCGTCGTCGTCGCGGGGGCGGTCGAAGGGCTGGGGCTGGGCGAGGGCGTGGGGCTGGGGGACGCCTCGGTGGCCTGCGGGGAGGGTGAGACCGGGGGCGAGGCGTCGACGCTCGGGGAGGTCGACGCCGGCACGGCAGCGGTGGGCGACCGGTCAGCCGTGAGCTGCGGGTCCCCGGACAGCAGCCACCAGGCGAAGCCCACGACCAGCAGCACGGCCAGCGCGATGAGGCCGATCAACAGGCCCCGGCGGCTGCTCTCTTCCTCTTCTTCCATGGGGAGCACGTCGTCGTCGGTGCCCTCCGGGTCGACGGCGGCCCGGGCCGGCGCAACCACCGGCGCCGCAACCACCGGGCCGGGGGCATCTGCCGGGTAGGCCCGCATGGGCGCGGGGAGGTCCGCCGCCGGCACCACGGCGGTGTGTTCGCCCTCCACCACGGGTGGCGGGAGGAGCTGGGTGACGGCCTCGGAGGTCTCGGCGCGCAGCGCTGCCTCAAGGGTGGCCGCGTCGGTCGGCCGGGCCTCCGGGTCTTTGGCCAGCATGGCGGTGACGATGGCGGCCAGCTGCGGCGGCACGTCGGGACGGGCCTCCTGGATGTTGGGCACCGGCTCGGTGGCGTGGGCCATCATCGTGGACACCGCGGTGGGGCCCTGGAACGGGGGCCGGCCGGTGATGAGGGCGAACAGCACACAGCCGAGCGCGTAGATGTCTGCGCGCTGGTCCACCCGCATCCCGCGGGCCTGTTCCGGCGCCAGGTAGGCGGCCGTGCCGATGACGGCACCGGTGGCGGTCAGCGGTGATCCGGAATCTGCGACCGCCTCGTCGATGATGTGCGTGATGCCGAAGTCGAGCACCTTGACCGCACCGTCGGCGGCGCGGGCGATGTTGCCGGGCTTGACGTCGCGGTGCACCAGGCCGGCGTCGTGGGCCGCGCCGAGGGCCGCCGAGACCTGGATGGCGATGCTGCGGATCTCCTCGAAGGGGAAGGCGCCGCGGGTGCGCAGCTCGTCTGCCAGCGTGGTGCCGGGCAGCAGCTCCATGACGAGGAAGGCCCGGTCGTTGTCGACGCCGGCGTCGAAGACGGTGACGATGTTGGGGTGGTTCAGGGCGGCCGTGACGCGCGTCTCCCGGCGGAAACGTTCCGCGGTGACCTCCGCGTCCTCCATCTCCGCGACCACCTTGACGGCGACCTCGCGGTCCAGCACCTGGTCCCGGGCGCGCCAGACGGTGGACATGCCACCGCGACCGAGCCGCTCTTCGAGGAGGTAGCGGCCCGCGAGGACATACCCCGGGCCGGGTTGGCTGCGCTCCATCATATTCCGAGCCTAGCCCTCGTTCCTGTCAGGGGAGGACCCGCCGTCTCACGCCCCTTGTCAGGAGCCGTTCGTCGGGGGCTCAATCGTCGTCGACCTCGCCGGCCAGGGCCTTGGCCGCGAGGTTCTCCTCCTCGGCCACCTCCCAGACCTCCTTGGCGGCGTGGAAGTTGAGCACGACGATGCCGAGGCCGAGGATGAGGTCCGGCCACCCGTTGGGTACCAGGGTGAGCGTCAGGAGACCCATGGCGATGATGCCGAGGTTGATGATCACGTCATTGCGGGCCGCGAGCCAGGCGGCCTTGGTCATGGATCCGCCGTGGTCGCGCTGGCGCAGCAGCAGGAATGCGCACAGGGAGTTGACCACCACGGCGCCGCCTGCGGTGAGGATCAGCGACAGCGGATCGGGTGCATCCGGGTGGGAGAACTTGGCCACCGCCTGCCACAGCGCCGCGGCTGCGGGGACGAGGATGACCACCGCCATGGCCTTGCCGGCCTTCGCGCGCCGCGCGAGCGGCCACCCCAACGCGCCGAAGATCAGCAGGTTGACGGCGGTGTCCTCGAGGAAGTCGACCGAATCCGCGAACAACGACACCGACCCGATGGCCCACGCCACCGTCGCCTCGATGAAGAAGTAGCCCAGGTTCAGGCACGCCACCACCAGCACGGTGCGGCGGAGCAGGCGGGCCTTGGCGGGGTCGAGGTCGATCACGGGGTGAATCTACTACCGCATGGGATGTCCGCCGGCCGAGGGGTGCCCGCGTGGGCCCACGCGGGGACGGCCCGACTGGCGGAGATCTGATGCGGCGGCCGCGTCAGCCTTCCGCGAGCACGTCCTTCATGGACTCCGGGCCCCACGTCAGGATCTGGGCGTTGGGGATGGCCGTGAAGAGGACGGCATTGCCGTGGCCCACGAAGACCGTCTGGTCCTCGCTGGGCTTGGCGTAGATCTCGTAGCCGGCGTCCGCGGCGCTGCTCATGATGGAGTCGATGACTGGCTGCGGGTCCTCGTCGATCATCATCACGGCTGACTGCTCCGACTGCGTCACGATGGTGCTCTCCGGCAGCTTCATGCCCTTCGGCACGGTGACGTCCATGGGGCCGACCTTGATCACCTCGGTCTGGATCTCGCCGGTGAACGCCTCCTCCTCCGGCTGCGGGAGGCCGCTCTGGGTGCCACCCGCCGGGGCGGAGGCGGTGACCTCGGGCGCCGACGTCGGTTCGTCCGAGCCGGTGCAGGCGGCCAGCGAAAGCGCGGCGACAACGGTGACGGCAAGTGCGGCGGGTCTCATCCTCATGGGCGCAATTCTATGCAGCGTCCGGAGGCAGGCCCTCGAAGAGGTCCGTGGCCGGCCCGTCGCCCTGCGGGAACGGCTGCCCGGCACCGAGGAGATAGGCCTCCCCCGCGCCGGGGAGTTCCTGCATGATCGAGAAGAACTGCCAGAACGGGTCCTCCGCGTTGACCTGGCTGCGGTGGGTGAAGAGCGCGCGCCGGCAGATGTCGAGGTACGGCTGCAGCTCGACCACCGCGACGATCTGTTCCGGGTCCGGGCCGAAGCGGCGCTCCGCCTCGTCGTCGCTGTGGTCGTGATCGGCACCCCACAACTCCAGCCCCCGCTCGCGAGCGATGGCGTAGGCCTCCGCCCAACGGCTGGTGTTGTGCGTGTTCCAGAGCACCCGCTGCACCTGCCAGGGCGATCCGAGATCCGGCCTGTGCGACGGTGTGGCCGCCAACTGCACGGCGTACATCAGCACGCGGTGGGCCTGGATGTGGTCCGGGTGGCCGTAGTTGCCGTGTGGATCGTACGTCACCGCTACCTGCGGGCGGCGGGTGCGGATGACATCGACGAGGTGGTCCGCCGCCTCGAGGAGGTCCGCGCGCCAGAAGGCGTTGGCCGGCATCTCGTCGGGCACGCCCGCGCGGCCGGCCTCCGTGGTGATCATCCCGCTGTCGTGGTAGCGGCCGACCCCGCCGAGGAAGAGGTGGTCCGTGACGCCGATGACGCTCATGGCCTGCGCGATCTCCTCCTGCCGGTGCACGCCCAACTCCTGCGGGGAGTAGTGCGCCCAGTCCGGCACCAGGATCTCGCCGAGTTCGCCCAGCGTGCAGGTCACGAGCGTGACCTGGGCGCCTTCGGCGAGGTACCGGGCCATGGTGGCGGCGGATTGGCTGGATTCGTCGTCGGGGTGGGCGTGCACGAGCAGGAGCCGGCGATCAGGAAGCATGTCCTTCAGCATAGGCACCGTCAGTTCCCGAGGAGGGTGGCGAACTCGACGAATTCGTCGGCCTCCACCCGCTGCCGGGAACCCAGGAGGGCTTCGGCGAGCTCCTCGGCGCCGGCACGGACGCGGCGACCCAGGGAGGCGACCCCGGGGCCGCCGAAGTCCGACGTCGCCGCGAAGATCGCCGTGCGCATGGTGAGCGCACCGAGATAGCTGAACAGCGGCCGCATGGCGAACTCCAGCATCAGCGAATGCCGCTCCGTGCCGCCGGTGGCGGCCATGAGGACCTGCTTGCCCTTGAGCGTGTCCATGTCGAGGATGTCGAAGAAGCTCTTGAACAGTCCGGACATGGAGGCCGAGAACGTGGGACTGACGACGATGAGTCCGTCCGCGGCGGCCACGGCGTCGGTGATGCGGGCCAGCTCGCCGGTGGGGAACCCGGTGAGCATGGCGTCGACGATGGGGTGCGCCAGCTCGCGGAGTTCCGCGACGGTGACCTCTAGCTCCTCACCCTTGGCGGCGAGGGACTCACGCAGCCGGGCGACGATGTCGTCGCTCAGCACGCGGGTGGACGACGGCGACCCCAGGCCGCCGGAAATCACGACGATGCGCTTCATGTGTCTTCTCCTCGGGTCAGAGCTTGTTGTCGTCCTCGGCGCGGGTACCGGTCCAGCGGTCCACCTGCGGCTCGCCGGGCGCGACCTCCTCGACGGGGCCCCGTGCGGCGAGCATGCTCGCGTGCGTGGGGGCGTCGGGCACGTGGGCAGGCTTGAGCTTGGCGAATTCCTTGCGCAGCACGGGCACGACCTCTTCACCGAGCAGGTCCAGCTGCTCGAGCACGACCTTCTGCGGCAGGCCGGCGTGGTCCATGAGGAACAGCTGGCGCTGGTAGTCGCCCGCGTACTCGCGGAAGCCCAGAACCCGCTCGATGACCTGCTGCGGCGAACCGACGGTGAGCGGGGTCTCGCGCGTGAAGTCCTCCAACGAGGGGCCACCGCCGTAGACGGGGGCGTTGTCGAAGTAGGGGCGGAACTCGCGCACGGCGTCCTGGGAGTTCTTCCGCATGAACACCTGGCCGCCGAGCCCGACGATCGCCTGGTCCGCCGTGCCGTGGCCGTAGTGCTCGAAGCGGCGGCGGTACAGCTCCACCATGCGCTTGGTGTGAGACGAGGGCCAGAAGATGTTGTTGTGGAAGAAGCCGTCACCGTAGTAGGCAGCCTGCTCCGCGATCTCGGGGGAGCGGATGGAGCCGTGCCAGACGAACGGCGGGATGCCGTCGAGCGGGCGTGGCGTGGAGGTGAAGCCGTGCAGCGGGGTGCGGTACTTGCCCTCGAAGTTGACGACCTCCTCGCGCCACAGCGCGTGCAGCAGCGAGTAGTTCTCGACGGCGAGCCCGATGCCCTCGCGGATGTCCTTGCCGAACCAGGGGTAGACCGGGCCGGTGTTGCCGCGTCCCATCATGAGGTCGACGCGGCCCTCGGCCAGGTGCTGCGCGTAGGCGTAGTCCTCGGCGAGCCGGACGGGGTCGTTCGTGGTGACCAGAGTGGTGGCCGTCGACAGGAGGATCTTCTCGGTCTTCGCCGCCAGGTAGGCCATCAGGATGGGCGGGTTGGCCGGGGCGATGAACGGCGGGTTGTGGTGCTCACCTGTGGCGAACACGTCGAGGCCCACTTCCTCGGCCTTCATCGCGAGTTCGACGGTGGCCTTGATGCGGGCGTTCTCCGTGGGCGTCCGGCCCGTGGTGGGGTCCGTGGTGACGTCACCGATGGTGAAGATGCCGAACTGCATGATGTGCCTTTCCTTCAAGCTGATGTCACCACTGTACAACATACTTGACGATTCAACTATTCCTCCCTCTGGGACTCCGTATGCGAGTGCGACCCCTCGTCAACGACCTCTGGCAGTGGTAGACAGGAGCCACGCCGACAAGGCGCCGGGTGTCTCCCAGCGAAGGGACCACGAGATGAGCACGCAGTGGGTCGCCGATCACGTCGCCAGGCAGCGGGCAGAATCCGAGGAGCTCTACCAGAGCCTCCACCGCAACCCTGAACTGTCGATGCAGGAGACCGAGACCGTGGCGGAGATCCGTTGGCGCCTCGAGGGCCACGGATACGACATCCGCGAGATCGGCGGCGGGGTCGTGGGAGTGCTCAGCAACGGCGATGGCCCCACCGTCATGTTCAGGGCCGACATCGACGCGCTCCCCGTGGAGGAATCCACCGGCCTCCCCTACGCCTCGACCAAGACGATGGCGGACCGCGAGGGGAACATCGTGCCCGTGATGCACGCGTGCGGCCACGACGTGCACATCACCGCCGGGCTGGCAGCGGCCCGCGTCCTTGCCGAGGGGCGCGACCACTGGCGCGGCACCTACGTCGCGCTCTTCCAGCCTGCGGAGGAGACGGCCGAGGGGGCGCGCTCCATGGTCGCCGACGGCCTGGTGGACAAGGTTCCCAGGCCCGACGTCGTGCTCGGGCAACACGTCCTGACGACGCCCGCAGCGGGCCACGTCGGCACCCGGCCCGGCGCGATGCTCTCGACGGGCGGCTCAGTGAGGGTGACGGTCCACGGCAGCGGCTCACACGGTTCGATGCCCCACCTCGGCGTCGACCCCGTGCTGCTGGCGTCCTCCATCGTGGTGCGGCTGCAGGGCATCGTGGCCCGCGAGATCGACCCCTTCAAGATGGCCGTGGTCACCGTCGGCAGCCTCCAGGCGGGCAAGAAGTCGAACATCATCCCGGACCACGCCGTCCTGCTGATCAACGTGCGCGCCTACGACAACGGCGTCCGCGACCACCTGATGAGCTCCATCGAACGCATCGTGCGCGCCGAATGCTCGGCCTCCGGTTCACCGCGCGAGCCCGAGTTCCACGCCTACGACCAGTACCCGCTCACCGACAACGACGCCGACGTCACCACCCGGGTCCACGCCGCCTTCGTCGAGCATTTCGGCGCCGACAGGGTCGCCGAGCTGGACCCGGTGTCGGCCTCAGAAGACTTCAGCCTGCTGCCCACCGCGTTCCGAGCGCCCTACTCCTATTGGGGCGTCGGCGGCTTCCTGCCGGACCAACCGGTCTTCCCCAACCACAACCCTGGCTTCGCGCCCGCCATGCAGCCCACCCTCGCCACGGGCTCCGAGGCCGCAGTGGTCGCGGCGCTGGCCTGGCTCGGGAAGGAGTGAGCGCCATGTCCGAGGCGACGCAGACGAAACAACTGGGCACGGAGAAGCTTCTGTGGGGCATCGTGCTCGCGGTGGTGACCTTCTGGCTGTTCGCCGGCACCGCGGGCACCGTCGCGCCGGACATGATGGCCGACATCAACTCCACCGGCGACCACATCGACGCCTCCTCACTCAACCTCGCCGTCTCGCTCACCGGGCTCTTCTCGGGCCTGTTCATGGTGCTGTTCGGCGGGCTCGCCGACAAGATCGGCCGCGTGCGCATCACACTGCTGGGCGTGATCCTCAACGCGGCGGGCTCCCTGCTGCTGATCTTCGCCTCCGGTGCGGCCGCGCTGCCGCTCCTGCTGGTCGGCCGGGCGATCCAGGGTCTGGGTGCCGCGGCGATCATGCCGGCGTCGATGGCACTGGTGAAGGCCTATTGGGACGGCAAGGAACGCCAACGCGCCGTGTCGATGTGGTCGATCGGCTCATGGGGAGGCTCCGGCCTCGCCGCCATCTTCGGCGGCACCGTCGTGCAGTTCGTGGGCTGGCGCGGCATCTTCATGGCCTCGGTGGTCATCTCCGCCGTCGCGTTCGTGATGATCATGGGCACGCCGGAGAACAAGGTGACGCAGACGGAGCGCAAGGGCTTCGACGCGGTGGGCCTCGTCCTGTTCATCGTCGGCACGCTCGGGTTGATGATCGTGCTGCTCTACGGGTCGCAACTGGGTTGGACGAACTGGCTCACCATCCTGCTGGCCGTGGTCGCCGTCGTCGCCTACGTGGCCTTCGTCTACTGGGAGCGGCGGCAGGACAACCCGTTCATCGACTTCACGCTGTTCCGCAACACCACCTTCACGGGCGCCACCATCTCCAACTTCCTGGTCAACGGCACCATCGGCATGCTGATCATCTCGCAGCAGGTGATCCAGATGGCGGGCGAGAAACCGGACGGCAGCCCGTACACGGCCTTCGACGCCGGGCTGTTGTCGCTGGGTTACGGCATCTTCATCATCGCGTTCATCCGCGTCGGCGAGAAGCTGCTGCAGCGCTTCGGCGCGCGCAAGCCCATGATCTGGGGCTCGCTGATCTCCATCGTCGCCTGCCTCATGCTGATGGCCACGCACACCCTCATCGGGCAGTACGCCATCCTCGCGATCATCGCCTATTGCCTTTTCGGCCTGGGCCTGGCGTTCTACGCCACGCCGTCGACCGACGCGGCGCTGACCAGCCTGCCCGCCGCGCAGGCCGGCTCCGGTTCCGGCATCTACAAGATGGCCTCGACACTGGGCGGCGCCATCGGCACCGCGGTGTCGCTGGCGGTCTACTACGGCCTGATGGGGACACGGGTACCGGACCTGATCGCGATGGAGGGCCGCTCGGACAACGAGTCGCTCCGCCTGGCGGCGATGGTCGCCATCGGGGTGTCGCTGGTGTTCCTGCTGCTGGCGATCCTGTCGATCGTGATGACCATCCCTCAGCGCGACGGCCGCGTCTCACCGCCGCCGCAGCCCACGCCCGATGAGGAGGCGGTCATGATCGACTGCCCCACCTGTCACGGCGTGGGCAAGGTGCACGCGTCGCACTGAGCCGCACGGCTCAGTGCGGGAACGTGAATTCGCCGATCACGAAGTAGACCGCGAAGAGCGCCGGCAGCAGCGGCAGGAGGACCAGCCAGGACCTCTCGTCGCTGCGGAACCACGCGATCAGGGACACCACGCCGCCCTCCAGCATCAGGCCGAACCCGGCGATGGTGAACACGAACATCGGGACGAACGGGCCCAGTTCAGTGGGCTGCCCCATCCTGACGATCGCCCCGTAGACGCCGGACAGGAGCATCGTCGCCATTCCCGCGACGCTCAGCCAGAGCGCCCACCGCCCCGGTTTCGTCCGGGGCCGTAGGGTCACCCTCTCGTGGCGCCGGTGGAGGTCGTCGAAGGCCACCAGTGCCACGGCGAGGGTCAGCGCGAAGAACATCCCCGTGAAGACCCAGGCCCGGGTCTCGTCGGAGTTGATGAAGAACATCGCGGCGATCATCGCCAGCACCACACCTCCGACAACCAGCGCAGCTTGTCCGAGCCTCGAGTGCACCATCTCAACTGACATGAGGGCCACCCCCTCTGGGGGATTCGCCGTCGGGCGTATCCCGACTGGTGAGTCAATACACGCCCGGTAGGAAATGTTGCGACAAGAGGTTCCCCTCCAGGATGTCGGTGGTCGGGAACCGGCCCACAAGGGGCTCAGGGCTGCAGCACCACCTTGATACAACCGTCGGACTTGGTCTGGAACATCCTGTACGCCTCCGAGGCCTCAGACAGCGGCACGCGGTGGGTGGCGAAGCCCTCCAGCCCCATGACGTCGCCGTCCTCCAGCGCGAGGGCCAACAGTTCGTCGGTCCACCGGGGCACGTTGCACTGGCCGAGGCGCAACGTCAGCTGCTTGTCGAACATCGTCATCATGGGCATGGGGTCGACCATGCCGCCGTAGACGCCGGCGAGCGACAGGACACCGCCGCGACGGACGGCGTCGATGGCGGTGTGCAGGGCATCCAGCCTGTCGATGCCGAGGTGTTTGAACATCTGGCGGCCCACCGGCTTCGGCATCCGGGCGGTCCCGGCGATGATCTGCTCGGTGACCGGATTGCCGTGCGCCTCCATCCCGACGGCGTCGATGACGCAGTCCGGGCCGCGGCCGTCCGTACGTCCGCGCAGTGCCACGGCGACATCCTTGACCTGACGGTAGTCGACGGTCTCCGCGCCCCACTCCTCGGCCAGGCCGAGCCGCTCGTCGACGAGGTCGACGCCCAGCACCCGGCTGGCGCCCTGGCGGAACGCGGAGCGCACCGCCATCTGCCCCACCGGGCCCAGCCCCAGGACCGCGACGGTGTCGCCGGGCTTCACCTCCGCGTACTTCGCCGCCTGCCACGCGGTGGGGAGGATGTCGCTGAGGTAGAGGAACCGCTCGTCATCGAAATCGGCCGGGAGCTTCACCGGCCCGAAGTCGGCGTGCGGCACCCGCACCCGCTCCGCCTGCCCGCCGGGCACGCCGCCGTACATCGAGGTGTACCCGAACAGCGCGGCCCCTCGGTCCTGCTCGCGCACCTGCGTCGTCTCGCACTGCGTGTGGAGGCCGCGGGTGCACATCCAGCAGTGTCCGCAGGAGATGGTGAACGGGACCACCACGCGGTCACCCACGGCGAGGTTCTGCACCGCGCCGCCGACCTCCTCGACGATGCCCATGAACTCGTGGCCGAGAATGTCGCCCTTCTCCAGGAACGGCGCGAAAGTGGAGTAGAGGTGCAGGTCCGAGCCGCAGATGGCGGTGGAGGTGACGCGCAGCACGGCGTCTGTGGGCTCTATGATCCGGGGCTCGTCGACCTCGACGGTGCGGATGTCTTCAATGCCTTGCCAGGTGACTGCAAACATGTTCCAGCCTCACATGTCGTGGCCGGCGGCGACACCCCTCATGGGGTGGTGATGGGGCGCTCGGCCTGATGTGAGAAAAAGCTCCTCGGCGAGAACAGCGCGCGGTCAGACGACGCGGCGCATCCAGCCGCGCTTGTCCTCCGCACGGCCGTACTGGATGTCGACGAGGTGTTGGCGGATCTCGCGGGTCTTGCTGCCCGGCATGCCGTCAGCCACCTGTTGGGGGCCGCGGTCCGGGGAGTTGAAGCCGGTGATGGGGGTCACGACGGCGGCGGTGCCGCAGGCGAACACCTCGGCGATCTGGCCGCTGGCCACGCCATCGAGCACCTCGTCGATGGAGATCTTCCGTTCCACGGCCTTGAGGTCATGATCCGCGGCGAGTTCCAGGATGGATTCGCGCGTGACGCCCGGCAGGATGGTGCCGAGGGCCGGCGTGAGCAGTTCGCCGTCGGCCGTCACGAACATGATGTTCATGGTGCCGCACTCCTCCACCCACTTGCGCTCCGCGCCGTCGAGCCACAGCACCTGGCCGCAGCCGTTGGCCGCCGCCTCGTCCGTGGCGATCAGGCTGGCGGCATAGTTGCCGCCGCACTTGGCGGTGCCGGTGCCGCCGGGTGCGGCGCGCGTGTAGTTGGGGGTGATCCACAGCTTCACGGGCTCCGAGTAGTACGGGCCCGCGGGCGTGGCGATCACGGCGTAGCGGTAGGTATTGGCCTCGCGGACGCCGAGATAGGGCTCCGAGGCAATGGTGAACGGGCGCAGGTAGAGGCTCTGTTCGTTCTCGCTGACCGGCACCCAATGGTGCTCCAGCTTCACCAACTCCTCCACCGAGGCGAGGAAGAGCTCTTCGGGCAGGACGGCCATGCCCAGGCGGCGGGCGGAGTTCACGAAGCGGGCGGCGTTGCGCTCGGGGCGAAACAGCCAGATCGAGTCGTCGTCGTGGCGGTAGGCCTTCAGGCCCTCGAAGATCTCCTGGCCGTAGTGCAGGACGGCGGAGGCGGGGTGCAGCGCCCATTCGGTGGTGGGCACGATGCGGGGTTCCTGCCAGCCGTCGCCACTGATGTAGTCGATCACTGCCATGTGGTCCACGTAGTAGCGACCGAAACCGGGGTCTGCGAGCGCCGCGTGGCGGGCTGCTTCGGCGGTGGGGGTCGTGCTGCGTTTGATGGAGAACTGGGCCATGGATTTGATGGTATCCCCGACGCACACCGACGCCGGCGGGGGTCCACTCATCAAACCGCAGGCGAGCACCAGCCCCATCCATGCCCCACGGCCCGAATCTAGATGTGGGGCCCTTGACGACGCCGAATCTGGATTTGGCGCGCCCCCCCGCCGACGAGAGGTCGCCGCCACCCGTCCGCCCGGCCTAGGCTGGCGCCATGACCGAACAGACCAGGAGCCCCCGCGCCGTCGACGTGCAGCGCGTGTCGTCCACCGATTTCCGCGCCACCAACGAGCGCGGCGGCGAGATCGCCATCGGCACCGGCGGCGACGACCTCTTCACCCCCGTGGAACTCCTGCTGACCGCCATCGCCGCCTGCGGCTCGATCGACGTCGACATGCTGACCACCCGCCGCGCCGTGCCCGACGTGTTCGCCGTCGAGGCGTCCGGCACCAGCGTCAAGGATGAGACGGGCAACCGCCTGGAGGACATCCGGGTCACGTTCGACGTGCGCTTCCCCGAGGGGGAGGACGGCGACCGGGCCCGCCGGATCCTCGACAAGTCCATCGAGCGCGCCCGGGATGTCCTCTGCACCGTCTCGCGCACCGTCGCCCTCGGCACCCCCGTGGAAATGGTCCCGGCCAACCGGGAATGAAATGGCCCTCCCCCGGGTTGGGAGATGGGCAGGGCGGCTGACCGGCCGACCCGAATGAACACAGGAGCCGTCATGAAGAAACTCTGGAAAGCAGTCGCCGCCATAGCAGCCATGGGCGTGATGCTGACCGGCTGCGGCGGCTCCGACGACGGAGCGGATCCCGCAGCGGTGGGCGCAGACCCCGAGGCCGCCATCGAGATCGGCTCCATCTACGAGCCCGGCAACCTCAGCAACACCGGCGGCGGCGGCCAGGGCGTCACCGAGGCCCTGGGCGGCAACGTCTACGAGGCCCTGATCAAGCTGAACGACGACGGCTCCATCAGCAACCTCCTCGCGGAGGACTACGCGGTCAGCGACGACGGCCTCACCTACACCTTCACGCTGCGCGACGGCGTGAAGTTCCACTCCGGCCGCGACCTGACCGCAGCAGACGTGCAGGCCAGCTACGAGGCAGTGGTGGCCGAGGATTCCCAGGCGGCCCGCAAGTCCAGCTTCGCCGTCGTGGATTCCGTGGAGGCCCCCGACGACAAGACGGTGGT
The DNA here is from genome assembly GCF_014164735.1 of Tessaracoccus sp. MC1756. Taxonomy (NCBI): domain Bacteria; kingdom Bacillati; phylum Actinomycetota; class Actinomycetes; order Propionibacteriales; family Propionibacteriaceae; genus Tessaracoccus; species Tessaracoccus sp. MC1756. The sequence goes on from NZ_JACJFZ010000004.1 coordinate 80,684, forward strand.
CTTCACGCTCAACTCGAAGTCCATCTCGTTCCCGTACTACATGGCCTACGTGTGGATCCTGAACCCGGAGCTCGGTGACCCGCTCACAGAGACCGACGGGACCGGCCCCTACACGCTGGACGAGTGGAAGCGCGGCAGCACCCTCAGCCTGGTGCGCAACGACGACTACTGGGGCGACAAGGCCAAGAACGGCCGTGTCACCTTCAACTACTTCACCGACGCCAGCGCCTTGGGCAACGCCCTACTGACCGGCCAGCTCGACCTGGTCACCACCATCCAGAGCCCAGACTCGCTCGTGCCGTTCGAGGACAACGACGAGTTCCAGATCAGCGAGGGCACCTCGACGGTGAAGGAACTGTTGGCGTTCAACGACCGGGTCGCCCCGTTCGACGACGCCCTCGTGCGCAAGGCGGTCTACTCCGCCGTCGACCGCGAGAAGCTGCTCAACGCGATCTGGGACGGCCGCGGCACGCTGATCGGCTCCATGGTGCCGCCCACGGACCCCTGGTACGAGGACCTCACGGACCTCAACCCGTACGACCCGGAGCTCTCCAAGGAACTGCTGACCGAGGCGGGCCTGGCAGACGGCTTCGAGTTCGAGCTCCAGACCCCCAACTACGACCCGCACCCGCAGGTGGCCGAGTTCCTGAAGTCGGAGCTGGCCAAGGTGGGCATCACGGTCAACATCAAGACCATCACCGCCGACGAGTGGTACTCCAACGTGTTCAAGGAGCGCGCCTTCGAGGCCACGCTGCAGGAACACGTCAACGACCGCGACGTGGTCTGGTACGCCAACCCCGACTTCTACTGGGGCTACGACAACGCCGAGGTGCAGACGCTCGTGGCCGAGGCCGAGCAGGCGGATTCACCCGAGGCGCAGGCGGAGAAGCTGAAGGAGGCCAACCGGATCATCGCGGATGAGGCCGCCAGCAACTGGCTCTACCTGTTCCCGCAGATCGTCGTGGCACACAAGGACATCAGCGGATTCCCGGTCAACGGCCTGAACTCCCAGTTCTTCGTCTACGGCATCACCAAGGGCTAATCTTTGGCAATGATTCAGCGGGAAACCCGGGCGGGCGCATGACCAGTTACCTGGTACGCCGGCTCGGGTTTCTGCTGCTCAGCTTCCTGCTGGCGATGCTGCTGATCTTCGTGCTGCTGCGCCTCCTGCCGGGCGACCCGGCCAACGCGCTCCTCTCCGTCGACGCCACACCGGAACAGATCAAGGCGGCGCAGGAGCAGGTGGGGTCCAACCTGCCGCTCTGGGAACAGCTCACCACCTGGCTGTCCGATGTTGCCCGGCTCGACCTGGGCAACTCCTTCATCTCCGGCAGCCCGGTCCTGCCCGACATCGCCCAACGCCTGACCGTCACGCTGCCGTTGACGCTCATCGCGTTCGCGCTGTCGGTGGTCGTCGCCAGCCTGCTGGGCTACACCGCGGCCGTGCGCTCGGATACCCGGCTGGGCGTGCTGCTGTCAGGCGTGGCGCAGGTGGGCATCGCGGTGCCGGTCTTCTGGATCGGCATCCTGCTCGTCTGGCTGCTCGCGCTGGAACTGCGGCTGCTCCCCTCTGGCGGTTTCCCGCGCACCGACTGGGAGGATCCGGTGGCCGCGCTCACCTCGTTGACGCTGCCGGTGATCACCATCGTGTTCGTGATGAGCGCGTCCCTGACCCGGTACGTGCGCTCCGCGGTGCTGGACGTGCTGGACGCGGACCATCTGCGCAACGCCCGCGCCCTGGGCGCGAGCCCCACCGAGGCCTTCCTCCGTCACGGGCTGCGCAACGCGTCGGTGCCGGTGATCTCCATCCTGGGCATCGAGCTGGCGTCCACCCTGCTGGGCGCCGTCGTGGTGGAGGCCGTCTTCAACCTGCCGGGGCTGGGGTCCATGCTGACCAAGGCCATCGCCGAGCACGACTACCCCAGCATCCAGGGCGTGCTGCTGGTCACCACGCTGTTCGTGCTGCTGATCGGTTTCCTCGCCGACGTGGTGCAGCGCATCGTGGACCCGCGGCTGCGGGTCTCGCTGTCGGGGGCCGACGCGTGAGCGCCCCGGTCGAGCTGCCCTCGGCGGTCGTGCCGACGCCGGCCCGCCGTCGGGCGCGGTTGCCGCTGACGCTGCTGGTGGGCACGGCGTTCCTGCTCTTCGCCATGGCGCTCGGGGCCGTGTCCCTCGTGTGGTTGCCGTTCGACCTGGCCGACACCTCCGGCGGGCGCCTCGAGCCGCCCGGCGCCCAGCACTGGATGGGCACCGACAGGCTGGGCCGCGACACCTTCAGCTTCATCATGGCCGGCACGCGCATCGCGCTGACCGTCGGCGTGGGCAGCTCGGCGATCGCCATGGTGGTGGGCACGGCGATCGGGCTGGTCGCCGCGTTCTCCAGGGGCTGGCTCGACGACATCCAGTCGTCGCTGCTCGACGTGCTCATCGCGTTCCCCACGCTGCTGCTGGCCATGCTCATCGGCGCCGCGCAGGGCGCGAGCCTGGGCTCCGCCGTCGTCTCCATCGGGCTGGCGGCCTCCGCGATCGTCGCGCGCCTCACCCGCATCCTCGCCAAGAGGCTGCTGGGCGCGCAGTTCGTCACGGCGGCCCGCACGTCGGGCACCGGTTGGCTGGGCATCATCCGCTCGCACCTGCTGCCCAACATGTGGCCCACGCTCGTGGTGGCGGGCGCGCTGATCTTCGGGGCCGCCGTGCTGGCCGAGGCGTCGCTGTCCTACCTGGGGTTGGGCGTGCCGCCGCCCAACTCGTCGCTGGGGCGGTTGCTGCAGGAGTCGCAGTCGACGGTGAACTCGGCGCCCTGGGGAGCCGTCGCGCCGGGTGTGGTCATCGTGATCATCGTGCTGGGTGCCAACTTCGTCGCCGACGGGCTGCGCGAGCGGCTCGACCCGACGCGGAGGGAGCGGTCGTGAGCTACCTCGACGTCTCCGATCTCGCCGTCGTGGCCGGCGGCCGGCGGGTGGTGGACGGAGTGTCGTTCGCCGTCGACGCCGGTGAGCGCGTGGGCATCATCGGCGAATCCGGCTCCGGGAAGTCGCTGAGCATCTTCTCGGTGCTGGGGCTGCTGCCGCGCGGGCTGCGGGCCTCCGGGTCCGTCCGGGTGGCCGGGCAGGAGGTCATCGGCGCCTCGGAACGGGTCCTCGCGGGTGTCCGCGGCGCGAAGGTGGCGATGGTGTTCCAGGATCCCTCCACCGCCCTGGATCCCCTGACGCGCGTGGGGGCGTTCCTCGCCGAACCGCTGCGCCGACACCGTGGGCTGGGCGGCTCCGGCCTGGAGGCGGCCATCCGGCAGGCCCTGGACGAGGTGGCGCTGCCGTCGACAGACCGGGTGCTGCGGGCCTTCCCGCACGAACTGTCCGGCGGGCAACGCCAGCGCGTGGCGATCGCGGCCGCCCTGGCGTGCCGGCCGAAGATCCTGCTCGCGGACGAGCCCACCACCGCGCTCGACGTGACGGTGCAGGCCGGCGTCCTGAGCCTGCTCGCCCGGGTGGTGGAGGAACACGAGATGGGGTTGCTGTTCGTCTCGCACGACCTCGCCGTCGTCTCGCAGACCGTCACACGGGCGCTGGTGATGCGCGACGGACGCGTCGTGGAGGAGGGGCCGGTGGAGGCCCTGATCACGGACCCCCGTGACCCGTACACGCACCGGCTGGTGGGCAGCGCTCGGGCGCTGGACCGTGCGCTGACCACCGGGAGGCTCGAGTGACGATCCTCGCGCTGGGGGGCGCCACCTACCGCTACCGCGGGGCCACAGAGCCGGCCCTGCAGGGGCTTGACCTCGCCGTCGACAAGGGGCGGAGCTTGGGCCTGGTGGGCGAATCGGGTTCCGGCAAGACCACCGCGCTGCGGCTGCTGCTGGCACTGGCGTCGCCCAGCGAGGGGCGGGTGCTGTTCGACGGCGAGCCGCTGTCGCTGCGGAACGCCGGGCAGGTGCGGCGGCTGCGTCGCGCGGTGCAGCCGGTCTTCCAGGACCCGTACGCGTCGCTGGACCCGCGGATGCGGGTGGACCGCATCGTGGCCGAGCCGCTGGTGTCGCTGGCGGTGGAGCGCGACGGTGCCCGCCGTCGAGCCCGGGTGGCCGACGCATTGGCGGAGGTGGGCCTGGAGTCCGACGCCCTGAAGCGCTACCCGCACGAGTTCTCCGGCGGGCAGCGACAGCGCATCGCGATCGCCCGGGCGCTCGTGACGGACCCGGAGGTGCTGGTGGCCGACGAGCCCGTGAGCGCGCTCGACGTGACCACGCGCATCGAAGTGATCGCGCTGTTCGACAGGCTGCGGAAGGACCGCGGGCTGAGCATCGTTATGGTGTCGCACGACGTCAGCATCGTGGCCGCGCTGTGCGACGAGACGGTGGTCCTGCAGGCCGGCCGGCTCGTCGAATCCGGCCCCACCATGGACGTGCTCAACGCACCCCGGGAGCCCTACACCCGGGCGCTGATCGCCGCTATCCCGCGGCTCGGGGCCGGCGCTGGATAGGGTGACGGCGTGAGCACGGACTCCCCCGACGTCGCGCGCAGGCCGGGATGGAGCGTGTCGCTGATTCCCGCCGCGCTGGTCTCCCTGTCCGCGTTCTTCCTCTTCGGCCTCGAGGCCCGGCCCGTCGGTTACCTGACGATGGCGCTCGGCATCGCCCTGGCCGTCTGGCTCGACCGGGTCCTGCTCCGCGACCTCCTCCTGGTCGCCGTCGGCCTCGTCATCGTCTCCACCATCTCGGTGCGCGCCGACGTCAGCTGGGGCAACGTGGCGCTGATGGGCACGGTGCTGACGCTGGCCGTGGCGGTGCCGTACCTGCTCAACCGCTTCGGCTACGGCGACCACAGCATCCGTTTCCACTGGCTCTCAGGCCGCTGGACGACATGGATGTGGGCCTACCTGCTGGCGGTGCCGGTGATCGGCTGGGTGCTGCTGCCCACCTACTTCGTGCGCTCCGGTGCGTACCGCAACTGGCCCGCGCTCGAGGACTGGACGGAGGTGGCCCGCTTCTTCGTCGGCGTGAACTTCGTGGGCTCCTGGGACGAGTTCTTCTTCATCATCACGATCTTCGTGCTGCTGCGCCGGCACTTCTCCTTCTGGTTCGCCAACGTGTTGACCGCGATGATCTTCGTGTCGTTCCTGTGGGAGTTGGGCTACCGGGAGTGGGGCCCGCTGCTCACCACCCCGTTCGCCCTCCTCCAGGCGTACCTGTACTCGAAGACCCGCTCGCTGCTGTACGTGCTGGTGGTGCACCTGCTGTTCGACGTGGTGGTGTTTCTGTCGATCGTGCACGTGCGCTATCCCGAACTGCAGATCTTCTTCTACCTCTGGTGACTCAGCCCTGCTTGCGGGCCTTCTCCAGGCGGGCGTACATCTCGTCCACCAACTCGCGGAAGCGCTTCTCCACCTCGCGACGGCGCACCTTCAGCGTGGGCGTCAGCAGGCCGTTGTCCATGGTGAATTCCTCATGCAGGACGGTGGTCTCCTTCGGCCGCTCCTGCGATGGCAGCCGCGCCGTGATCTCGTCGACGCGGCGGCGCAGCTCGTCGAGCAGTTCGCTCGAGTTCATCCAGTCCTTCATCTCCCCCGGCCAGGAGAAGCGCTTGGCCAGTTCCTCCACCGCGGGCAGCGACGGCTTGACCAGCAGCGTCACGAACGGCCTGTTGTCGCCGAGCAGCACGGCGTGTTCGAACAGCGGGTCCGCCAGGATCAGTCCCTCGATGGGCTGCGGGGCGACGTTCTTGCCGCCGAGGGTGACGATGATGTCCTTCAGCCGGTCCGTGATGATGAGGAAGCCGTCGGTGTCGACGTAGCCGACGTCGCCGGTGTGCAGCCAGCCGTCCTTGATCACCTGGTCTGTGGCCTCCTGGTCGTTCCAGTAGCCCAGCATGACGTTGAGACCCTTGTAGAGGATCTCGCCGAAGTCGCCGATCCGGAGTTGGCCACCTGGCAGCACCTTGCCCGTGGTGTTCTCCTTGAAGTCGTCCGGCGCGTTGAACGACACCAACGGCGAGGCCTCGGTCAGCCCGTAGCCCTGCATCACCGGCAGACCCACCGACGCGAAGAACTCCTCGATCTCCGGACGCAGCGGGGCGCCGCCGCAGGCCAGCACGGTCTTCGGGCCGCCCAGCGCGGCGCGGACGTTGCCGAGCACCAGCTTGTCGGCGATCCGCAACTTCGCGCGGAGCGAGGCGCCGGGCTCACGGCCGGCGCGGAACGCGTACTGGTTGTGCCGGCCCACCTTCAGCGCCCAGGCGAAGATCGCGCGCTTCACCGGCGACCCGCCGGCCTTCTGGTGCGCCGTGGTGTAGACGGTCTCGAACAGCTTCGGCACCGAGACCATCATGGTGGGCTGGGCCAGCACCATCTGCTCCGCGACGGTGCGGGCGTTCTCGACGTAGGTGTTCATGCAGCCGTGCATCAGCACGACGTAGGTCCAGGCCCGCTCCAGCGCGTGCGAGAGGGGCAGGAACGACAGCGAGTGGTCGTCGGGGGTGATGTCGAAGAACTGGTCCAGCGCGTCGGACTGCATCACGAACGCCTTGTGCTGGAGCATCACGCCCTTGGGGTTGCCGGTGGTTCCGGAGGTGTAGATGATCGAGGCGAGGTCGTCCCCGTCGGCTTCGGCGAAGCGCTCTTCGACGGCGGGGGTGGGCTCGGCCAGGAAGTCGGCGTAGCTGACGATCTGGGCCGGCATGCCGTCGTACGGCCTGGTGATGATGACATGCTCCAGTTCCGGCAGGGAGTCGAACACCTCCAGCACCCGCTCGGCCTCAGACTGGTTGCCGACGAACATCACCGTCAGGCCCGAATCCAGGGCGATGTGCTGAATCTGCTCCGGCGTGGACGTGGCGTACAACGGCACGGGCACCGCACGCACCAGGCCGGAACCGAGGTCGATCTCGGACCACTCGGGGCTGTTGCCCAGGAAGATGCCCACGCGCCCACCGGTTTCGACGCCCAGGTTCAGGAGACCCTGACCCACCCGTCGGATCTGCTCACCGAACTGCGCGTAGGTCTGCGTTCGCCACGCGTCGTTCTCGCGGATTCTGGTGGCGGTGCGCTGGCCATGCTGCTCGATGATGCTGCGGACGCGTGCGACGACGTGATTCATGGGGTTCCCCTCCGTTGGGCGTTCTCCAGCCTAACGCGCACCGTGACAGACGTGCCCGCCGGTGTCTAGACTGGTCGGACCCGACCTTGGAAGTGACATGACTGACTGAGCCGGGCGCGCCCGTTGGCGTGCCGTCCACCAGACCGCATCCCAGCGACCCTCAGGACCCTCATGGCTCAGTCCCCTGCCGTCGTCGTAGACGGCCTCTCCTTCCACCTGCCCAACGGAGCCGTCATCCTCGACAGCGTCTCCGCCACGTTCCCGGCTGCCCGGACGGGGCTCATCGGGCCCAACGGCTCCGGGAAAACCACCCTGCTGCGCCTCATCGCCGGCCGCCTCCAGCCGACGGCGGGCCAACTGCTGGTCTCGGGACGGGTTCATCTCCTGCCCCAGCGCGTGTCGACTGCGAGTTCGGTCGCCGACCTGCTCGGCATCACGCCCGTCCGGGCCGCGCTGCGGGCGATCGAGGCCGGGTCCGTCGACCAGGCGCAGTTCGACGCCGTCGGCGAGGACTGGGACGTCGAGCCTCGGGCCATGGCCGAACTGGCCGCGTTGGGGCTGGCCGTCGACGCCGACTTCCTCGACCGCGACGCCGGCTCGCTGTCCGGCGGCGAAGCCACCCGGATCGCCTTGGCGGGCGCGCGGCTCGCCCGAGCCGACATCACCTTGCTCGACGAGCCCACCAACAACCTCGACACCCGCACCCGACGGTGGCTCCACGACGCCCTCAGCGCCTGGGACGGCGCGGTCATCGTCGTCAGCCACGACCGCGACCTGCTGGAGCGCGTGGGCGCGCTGGTGGACCTCGATCCCCGCGGCACCGTCAGCTTCGGCGGCCCGTTCAGCGCCTACCAGGAGCAGCGCGCCGCCGCTCAGGCCACGGCTGAGCGGCGACTTCGGGAGGCCGACGCCGAGGTGTCCCGCGCGAAGCGCGCCGCGCAGGCCGAGCTGCAGCGGCAGGCCCAGCGGGACCGCTCCGGGCGGCGAGAGCGGGCCAAGGGCAACGTCGACAAGATGGCCGCCCACTACTTCCAGGACCGCGCGGACAAGGGATCCGGTGCAAAGGCGACGGCGCACGCGGGGGCCGTCGCCGACGCGCTGGACACCCGCAGCCGCGCGGACGCCGCGGCCCGTGCCCCGGAGGTGATCAGGATCGACCTGCCGGACACCACGGTGCCGCCGGGCAAGCGGGTGCTGGCCCTGCATCAGCCCGGGGAGTCGCCGCTCGAGGTGGTCGGCCCTGAGCGGATCCGCCTCACGGGAGACAACGGGGCGGGCAAGTCCACCCTGCTCGCCCGCCTGCTGGGCGGCGGCACCGATTCCCACCTCCTGGGCGACGTGCACGTCGCGCTCCCGCCCCAGGTGCCCGTCGGCGTGCTGACCCAGACCCTGGACGAGCTGGACGCGTTCCCCTCCGCCCTCGAGGCGGTGCGGGCGGCCACCCCGGGCCGGACTCCGCACGACGCCCGGGCCCTCCTGGCGCGGTTTCTGATCAGGGGCGACCGTGCGGACCAGCCGCCGGCCACCCTGTCGGGCGGTGAACGGTTCCGGCTGGGGCTGGCGCGCACGCTGTTCGCGGATCCGGCGCCGCAGTTGCTGGTGCTCGACGAACCCACCAACAACCTCGACCTGGCGTCGGTGGGGCAGCTGGTGGCGGCGCTCGGCGACTACCGCGGCGCACTCCTCATCGTCACCCACGACGCGCACCTCGCCCGCGACCTGCACGTCACCCGTCGCTGGGATCTCACCCGGGAGGCGGGCGACGTGCGGATCAGTGACGGGTGAGGCGTCAGCCGCGCGCCCTGTCGGCCGCGATCACGCGGCGCATGCCCTCGATGGCGGTGGGGATCAGGTTGCCGATCTGCGAGGCTGCCTTCTCCTCCTCGGTCATGGGCTGGAAATCGTGGTGGCCCATGATCATCATGACGCCGCCGGCGCGGACGCGGCGGGTGGCGGCGACGAGGAACAGCGTGGCGCATTCCATCTCCGAGACCAGGCAGCCGCCCTTCACCCAGGCGTCCCACCGCTCCTTGAGGCGCGACGCCACGGGCATCGAATCCGGCGAGTGCTGCCCGTAGAAGGAGTCCTTCGACTGCGAAACGCCCACGTGGTAGCGCTTCCCCATGTCCCGTGCGGCCTCGGTCAGGCCCATGACGAGGTCCTGGTGGGCGACGGCTGGGAACTCCATCGGCAGGTAGTGCAGACCCGTGCCCTCGTCGCGGATGGCGGCGTTGATCACGGCGACATCGCCGGGCTGCGTCTCCGGCTGCATGGCGCCGGAGGTGCCGACGCGCATGAAGGTGTCGGCGCCCACGTGGATGAGTTCCTCGACGGCGATCGCGGTGGACGGCCCGCCCATGCCTGTGGAGGTGACAGCGACGGGCACGCCGTCGAGTTCACCGGCCCAGGTGGTGTGTTCGCGGTTCGACGCGACGAAGCGGGGGTTGTCGAAATGCTGCGCGATGACCTCGCAGCGGCCGGGGTCGCCGGGGAGGAAGACGTAGCGCCCGATGTCGCCCTGGGCGAGGTGGATGTGGTACTCGTAACCCTCTGAGTAGGCCATGAATGCTCCTTACTGAATGTCAGCCAAGCTACCCGTATCCGGGCAGCCCCTGCTGGGTTTAGAGTTTGTCAGACACACCGTCGGGCGCGTCACCTCGGTGTGGGGCCGAGGAGGAGATGCGATGAACGTGCTGCGCCGTGTGCTGGCCGTCGCCGCCACTGTCCTCCTCGCCGTCCCGGCCGTGGCACGTGCCGATGAGGGTACCGCCCCCGTCACGCCGGTCCGGCGCATCTCGTGCCCCACCGCCGAGCAGGTCTCGAAGGTGTCCGGCTACGACCTGTCCTCCCTGACCGCCACCCGCGCCTCCTGCTGGTACGAGAGCGCCCCCACCGCCGCGCAGGGCCTGCGGCAGCGCGTCGAGTTCACCTACACGAAGGACGCCGGCCTGGCCGCCGCCCGGTCCCGCGTCGAGGCGTGGCAGGACGCCACCATCCGCTCGGCCGTCGCGCTGGGCCCGGAGGCGTTCTCCTGGGAGTCCGCGGGCCCGGCCAACGTCTACTGGGAGGTCAGCCCCGGGGCGGTGGGCACGCTCAGCGGCGTCGACGACCACGCGAAGGCAGTGGCCACAGCGGAGTTGTTCCGCCCACAGATGGAGGTCTACACCGTGCCGGGCGAGCGCACGGTGGGCGGCCGGAAGTGGCGCACCACCTGCGAGCCGTACTCCGAGACCACCCGCTGCCGCACCGAGATCTGGGCGCACACCGTCGTGCCTGACGGGGCTTCCTTCCGCCGCCAGGAGGGTTGGACCTTCAACTCGCTGACGTACCTCTGGTCCAAGCGCGCGCTGTGGGCGCACAACCCGCTCGCCACCGACGGCACGTGGCGGGCCGACGGCCGGGTCTGGCGCACCGAGTGCGACACGGCCGTCACGGGGCGGGGTGCCTGTCGAACCTGGCTTCGTCACCCCACCGTCGAGGTGGCATCGGACGGGGAGTTCGTCACCACCGTCGGCTGGGTGTTCAACAACCAGGTCCTGTTCAGCTGAGCCGAACCGGTCCGCCTGTCAACCAAAGCGCCGCTCATCGCGTCTTACCGGTACAGACCGCTGAGGAAGGCGATTCCAATGAAGCTCCGCACCACACTCACCGTCCTGGCCGCCGCAGCGATGTTCGCCGTCGGTGTGGCCACTCCCGCGCAGGCCGCCCCGGTCGCCCCCGTGGCCCGCGTCGCCTGTCCCAGCGCCGAGGCCGTCTCGGCCACCTGGGGCGCGAAGATGACCCGGACAGAGGTCACCACCACCTCCTGCCGCTACCAGAGGGTGGGCGGCGACGCCTACGACGGCTTCACCGTCAGCGTCGCCGTCGGCACCCCGGCCGAGGTCAAGGCGACGATCGCCGCCGAGTGGCCCGACGAGAGCCCCTATCCGTTCCAGCCGCAACCCGTACCGGCGCTGGGCGCCGATGCCTTCAAGTGGGCCGACGCCAGCCCTGCGTTCTACTACTGGACGTTCGCGCCGGGCGCGGTGGCCTCCATGACCGGCAACACCTGGGCCGTGTCCGAGGCCAACAACATCGCCACCGCCAAGCTCTTCAAGCCGATGATGGAGGTCTACACCGTCCCCGGCGAGCGCACCGTCAACTCTCGCCAGTGGCGCACCACCTGCGAGCCGTACTCGGCCACCGCCCGCTGCCGCACCGAGATCTGGGCCTCCGTCATCACGCTGAAGGACGGCCGGTACGTCAAGACCGACAGCTGGGCGTTCAACTCGCTCACGTACCGCTGGTCGGACCGTGCCCTCTGGAAGAACAACCCCCTGGGCAACACCACCCCGGGCTGGACCGCCACCGACGGCCGCAGGTGGCGCACCGAATGCGACACCGCCACCACCGGACGCGGCGCCTGCCGCAGCTACATCCTCGCCACCGTGATCGGCACCACCTCTTCCGGCTACCGCCAGGAGACCACGTGGGTCTTCAACAACCAGGTCCTCTTCAACCGGTGACGGGCACGTCACCCGGAGGGGGACGATGACCCAGACACGTCACGCGGGTGATCGCGCCACTGGGTGACATACTCGCCGGGTGACCGATAGAAACCACATCTCCGCACCAGGCACGGCCAGGACCTTCCACCGGATGAAGGTCCTGGCCGTCCTGCTGTTGTCGATGGGGATGTCGCTCATGGCCATCTCGTCGGTCAACGTGGCCCTGCCCACCATCCAGGAGGGGCTGGGCGCGACCGACCAGGACCTTCAGTGGGTGCTCGCCGGCTACGCGCTGGCCTTCGGAGTGACGCTGATCCCCGCCGGCCGCGCCGGCGACGTGCTGGGGCGTGGCTCCTGGTTCATCGTCGGTGCGGCGCTGTTCACCGTGGCGTCGCTGGCATGCGGTCTGGCGCCCAACGCGTTCATCCTGAACGCAGCCAGGCTGGTGCAGGGCGTGGGCGCTGGACTGTTCTCGCCGCAGGTCACCGGCATGATCCAGCAGTACTTCAGCGGCGGTGGGCGGGCCAAGGCGTTCGCCCTGCTGGGCGTGACCATCTCCGCCTCAGTGGCGGCCGGCCCCGTCATCGCCGGTGCCATCATCGAGGCCGCCGGCCCGGAGACCGGGTGGCGCTGGGCCTTCTTCGGCTACCTCCCCCTCGGCCTTGCCGCTGTCGTGCTGGGCCTGAGGTGGTTCCCGTTCGTGAAGGAACGCAGGCGCCGGCTGGGCCTCGACGCGACGGCGGGCAGGGTCGATCTGGACCCGGTCGGCTCGCTGCTCATCACCGCCTCCGTGGTGGCCGTGATGTACCCGTTCATGGCCAGGCAGTCGTGGGCCTGGTGGCTCCTGCCGCTCGCCGCCGTCCTGATCCTCGCGTGGTGGCTCTGGGAGCGCCGGTACAAGGCCGCGGGCCGCGAGCCGCTCGTGGACCTCGAACTCTTCCGCTACCGCTCCTTCCGCAACGGGCTGCTGGTTTCCGGCGCCGCCTTCCTGGGTCTGACCTCCACGTTCGCGGTGGTGGCGATCTTCCTGCAGAACGGGCTGGGGGTCGACGCGCTGCGCACCGGCCTGCTGGGCCTGCCCAACGCGGTGCTGAGCGCCGTCGCCTCGATCTACACGGTGCGCTTCGTGATGACGCGTGGCAGGCGTCTCGTCGTGTTCGCGCTCGCGTTGATGGTCACCGGCGCCCTGTTGAGCATCCTGGTGGCGTGGGGCATCGGTGAGTTCGGCTGGTCGTTCTGGTGGCTCTCGGCCACGCTGGGTCTCAACGGGGCGGCCATGGGCGCCTTCGCCTCGGCGAACCAGACGTTGAGCATGCAGGACGTGCCCGTGCGCCACGGCGGCACGGCCAGCGGCCTGAAGCAGACCGTCGAGCGCATCACCACCGCGCTGGGCAACGCCGCCATCACCGGCGTCTTCTTCGCCGTCGCCGCCACGGGCTCGTGGACCCTGGCGTTCATGGGCGCCTTCACCGGGATCGCGGCCTGCCTCCTGCTCGCGCTCGTGCTGGGGATCATGGACGACAGGCAGCATGCGCGCTGAAACTGCGCCGCGGACTTCCCGCGCCACATAGCTAGGCTGGGAACCATGTCTTTCCCCCTCGGTGCCCACGTCGACTCCGTCAACCCCCTCGCCGACGCCGCCGCGCTCGGCGCCGGAGTAGTGCAGATCTTCCTCGGCGACCCGCAGAGCTGGAAGAAGCCCGCGGCCCTCACCGAGGGCGGGGCCGAGGCCCTCAGGCTGGCCGCCGCCGAGGCGGGCGTGCAGCTGGTCGTCCACTCCCCGTACGTGCTCAACGTCGCTTCGCTGAACAACCGCGTGCGCATCCCCAGCCGCAAGCTGCTGCAGCAGACCGTCGACGAGGCGGCTGCCGTGGGCGCGCTCGGGGTGGTGGTGCACGGCGGTCACGTCACCGCGAAGGACGATCCGGCCGTCGGGTACGAGAACTGGCGCAAGTGCGTGGACGGATTGAAGCTGCCGGTGCCGATCTTCATCGAGAACACGGCCGGTGGCGGGCAGGCGATGGCGCGCTACGAGGAGTCGATCGAGCGGCTGTGGGACGCCATCTCGGGTTCGGACAACATCGGGCAGGTCGGGTTCTGCCTCGACACGTGCCACGCCCACGCGGGCGGGCTGGAGCTCGACGGCCTGGTGGGGCGCATCAAGGCGATCACCGGCCGCATCGATGTGGTGCACTGCAACGACTCCCGCGACGCCTACGACAGCGGCGCCGACCGGCACGCCAACCTGGGCCAGGGCCAGGCGGACCCGGAGGCGCTCATCGCGATCATCCGCGAAGCGGCCGTGCCGACCATCCTCGAGACCCCCGGCGGGGTCCCGGAGCACGACGCCGACCTGGCGTGGCTCCGGGCCCGGCTCTGAGGGCTACTTCCAGCCGTTGGCGACAGCCAGCCGCTCGGCCTCCGCGCGGTAGCGCTCCATGACCTCCGGCTTCGACGCGGCCTCGTAGGTCTCGGAGCCGGCCAGCTCCCAGGTGGGGAGCGTTCCGGTCAGCACCCACGCGGCCTGACGCGCGGCGCCCAGCGCCACGTACTCGCCGGCCGGCGGCACGTCCACGGGCACCCCGAGCACCTCGGGGGCGATCCGCCGCACGGCCTCAGACCTGGCGCCGCCACCGATCAGCGACACGCGCTCAACGGCGACACCCAGGGCTCGCACCGCATCAAGGCCGCCACCGAGTAGGCCCAGGAGGCCCTCGACGGCGGCGCGGGCGAGGTTCGACGGCGTGAAGTTGGCCAGCGTCATGCCCACCAGCGACGCCGTTGCGTCGGGCAGATTGGGCGTGCGTTCCCCCTCGAACCACGGCACGAGCGTCAGCCCGCCAGCGCCGGGCTCGGCCGACAACGCCAGCCTGGCCAGCTCGTCGAAATCGATGCCGAGCACGGAGCGGGCGCTGTCGAGGATGCGGGCCGCGTTGAGGGTGGCGGTGAGCGGCAGCCAGGCACCGGTGGCGTCCGCGAAGCCGTTCACGGTTCCGGTGGCGTCGGCCACCGGTGTGCCGGAGACCGCAGCCACCACGCCCGAAGTACCGATCGACAGCGACGTCTGGCCGGGCGCGAGGCCCAACCCGAGCGCGGCCGCCGCGTTGTCGCCGGCACCGGGCCCGATGAGGAACCCGGGCCCCTCGACCCCCTCGTCGGGGCGCAGCACGCGGGGCAGCACCACATTCGCGGCGTCGCGGCGCAGCGCCAGCGACAACAGGTCGCGGCGGTACTCATTGGCGACGGAGTCGAAGTAGCCCGTGCCCGAGGCGTCAGAGCGGTCCGTGACCAGGTCGTCGAGCGAGCGTGCGCCACGGATGCGCCACGTCAGCCAGTCGTGCGGGAGCGCGACGGCGGCGACCCGCGCCGCGTTGTCAGGCTCCTCGTCCGCCAGCCAGCGAAGCTTCGTCTGCGTGAACGACGCCAGGGGTAGGTGACCGACGGCCTCCGCCCAGCCGTCGAACTCCGCGCGCAGGTCTGTGGCGGCCCCCGCTGAGCGGGTGTCGTTCCAGAGCAGCGCATCGCGGATCACGCGGCCGTCGGCGTCCAGTGCCACCATGCCGTGCTGCTGACCGCCGACGCTCAGCGCCTCCACGTCGTCCAGCCCGCCGGCCTGTTCGGCAGCCTGCTGGAACGCGTTCCACCAGTGTTCCGGGTCGACGGCGGTGCTGTCGGGGTGCGACGCCTGGCCCCGGCGCACCACTGCGCCGGAGTCGGCATCGACGATGAGCACCTTGCACGACTGTGTCGAGGTGTCGACGCCTGCCACCAATGCCATCGTCGGTCTCCTAGCCCTTGAGCAGGTGCCGCAGCGCTGCCTGCTGAAGCTCGACGAAATGATACTCGCGGGCGCCCTTCTCGGCGGGATCCGGCATCTCGGCCTTGCGCAGGTCCGCGATGGTCTCGCCCTCGGCGAGGGTGGGCTCCGCGAGCTCGAAGATCGAGGCCTTCTTCATCAGTTCCTGCACCTCGGGGTCGGCGCGGAAGGCCTTGGCGCGGTCCGCGAGCATCGTGAAGGCCTCCATGTTGGCCTTCGCGGAATCCCAGATGCCCTCGACGCCTTCGGTGCGGCTGGGCTTGTAGTCGAAGTGGATCGGGCCGTCGTAGCGCGGCGCGTCCGGGCTGGCCGGGAAGCCGTTGACGATGAGGTCGACGGTGAAGAAGGCGCTCATGAGGTCGCCGTGGCCGAACACGAGGTCCTGGTCGTACTTGAGGCCGCGCTGGCCGTTGAGGTCGATGTGGAAGAGCTTGTCGCAGTACAGCGCCAGCCCGAGGCCCTGGGTGTAGTTGAGGTTGGCCATCTGCTCGTGGCCGACCTCCGGGTTCAGGCCCACGATGTCGCCGTGCTCGAGCGTGGCGATCAGGCCCAGCGCGTGCCCGATGGTGGGGAGGAGGATGTCGCCGCGTGGCTCGTTCGGCTTGGGCTCCAGGCCGATGCGCAGCCCGTAGCCCTGCTCCTTGATGTAGCCGGCGACGGTGTCGAGGCCCTCGGCGTAGCGCGCGTGCGCCGCGTGGTAATCCTTGGAGCTGTCGTACTCGGCGCCTTCGCGCCCGCCCCACATGACGAACGTGCTGGCCCCCATGTCGGCGGCGATGTCGACGGCGTGCAGGATCTTGCGCAGCCCGTAGCGACGCACGGAGCGGTCGTTCGAGGTCAGGCCGCCGTCCTTGAACATCGGGTGGCTGAAGGTGTTGGTGGTGACCATCTCGATGGTCAGGCCGGAAGCGTCACACGCCTCCTTGAACTTGGCCAGCCGCTTGGCGACGGTGGCGTCGTCGGCATCGAACGGGTAGACGTCGTTGTCGTGGAAGGTCACACCCCAGGCGCCGAGCTCAGCGAGCTTGTCGGTGTAGTACCAGGGGTCGAACTCAGGCCGCGTGTCGCTGCCGAAGGGATCAGTGCCCCGCCAGGCCACCGTCCAAAGACCGAAGGAATAACGAAGATCAGACACGGGACTCTCCTCCATTGGATTTGTTTCTTGAGAAAACAATATCAGGACGACCCCAGACACGACAACCGGCATCGCAGAACTTTGAGAGCCCTTTGCCACACCCGATAAGCTGACCCCGCCACCAAGAACCCAAACCTGAGGGGAGCTCTGGCGTGCTCTATGCCCTGATCGCCGTCCATGCGATTCTGGGCGCCCTCACGCCCCTGCTCGTGAAGCGGATGGGGGCCCGTGCCTACTTCATCCTGGCGCTCGCCCCGTTGGCCGCAGGCATCTGGTTGGTCTCCAAGGCGCCGCTGATCCTGGCGGGCCGCCCCTACGTCGAGGCCTACGGCTGGATCCCCGCGCTCGACATCGACCTCACGCTGCGCCTGGGCCTGCTCCAGTGGGTCCTGGCGATGATCGTCACCTGGATCGGGGTGTGCGTCCTGATCTACTCCCGCTGGTATTTCGAGGGCCTCACCAGCGGCCGGTCCGCCGCGGTGCTCACGCTCTTCGCCGGCACGATGCTGGGGCTGGTCACCGCGGACAACCTGGTGGTGCTCTACGTCTTCTGGGAACTGACCACGGTCTTCTCCTACCTGCTGATCGGCCACGACCCCACCCGCCGCGCCAACCGCGGGGCCGCGCACACCGCGCTGGTCGTGACCACCACCGGTGGCCTGGCCATGCTGATCGGCATCATCGCGCTCTGGAGCGCCTCGGGCACGTTCTCGCTCGAGCAGATCGTCGCCAACCCGCCGACGGGGGTCCTCGCCACGGCGGGCGCGCTCCTGATGCTGGTGGGCGCCCTGTCGAAGTCGGCGCTCGTGCCGTTCCACTTCTGGCTGCCGGGCGCGATGGCGGCACCCACGCCCATCTCCGCCTACCTGCACGCCGCGGCCATGGTGAAGGCCGGCGTCTACCTTGTCGCCGTGCTGGCCCCGGCGTTCGCGACGGTACCGTTCTGGCGGCCGGCCGTGATGCTGCTGGGCACCCTCACGATGATCATGGGCGGCTGGCGCGCGCTGCGCCAGACGGACCTCAAGCTGCTGCTGGCCTACGGCACTGTCTCCCAGTTGGGGTTCATGGTGCTGCTGGCCGGCATCGGCACGGAGGCCGCCGCGTTGGCGGCCATCGGCACCGTCATCGCCCACGCGCTGTTCAAGTCCACCCTGTTCCTGTGCGTCGGCCTCATCGACCACTCCGCCGGCACCCGCGACATCCGCGAGCTCAGCGGTGTCGGGTACCGGGTGCCCTGGCTGGCCGTCCTCGCGGGCCTCGCGGCGCTCTCCATGGCCGGCATGCCGCCGTTGGTGGGCTTCCTCACGAAGGAGGCGGCGTTCGAGTCGATCGTCTACCTGGTGGTCGGCGACATCCAGGCTGTCACGCCCCTCGCTGCGGCGGCGCTGGCCGTCGCGCTGGTGTTCGGCTCCGCCATCACCGTGGCCTACTCGCTGCGCTTCTGGTGGGGCGCCTTCGCCTCCAAGGACGGCGCCCCGGCGCTCAGCTGGCACCGTCCCGCCCTCGGCATGGCCGGCGTGCCGATGTTCCTGGGCGCGCTCAGCCTGGTGCTGGGCTTCCTCGGCCCCCAGCTCACGGAGATTCTCACCCCCTACGCCGCCCAGGTCGGGCACGGGCAGCCCAGCCACGGCCTCGCGCTGTGGCACGGCGTCTCCTGGCCGCTCGGGATGTCCATGATCGCGGTGGCCGCGGGCGTGCTCCTCTTCGTCTTCCGCGAGCGGATCGCCGACATCCAGGGCACGTTCCCGACGACCACCACGTCGGAGGAGATTTTCCACCGCTCGATGCACGGGCTGGACCGGATCTCCGTCGAGGTCACCGCGCGCACCCAGCGCGGCTCGTTGTCGATCTACCTCGGCACCATCCTGCTGGTGATGGTTGCCCTCTCCACCTACGCCATGCTGCGCATCCGCATCTGGCCCACCTACCGGCTCTTCGACAACTGGCCCCAACTCCTCGTCGCCGCCGTGATGGTGACCGCCGCGGCCCTGGCGGCCGCCTCCCGTGGCCGCATCCGCGCCGTCCTGCTCGTCGGCGTCACCGGCTACGGCCTCGCGCTGCTCTTCGCCATGGGCGGGGCGCCGGACCTCGCGCTCACCCAGGTCCTCGTCGAGACCGTCACAGTGGTGGTCTTCGTGCTCGTGGTGCGAAAGCTGCCGCGCTACTTCACCAACCGGCCGCTGAGCTCGACGCGGTGGTGGCGCGTGCTGATCGCGCTGGCCGTCGGCACCACGGTGACGCTGATCTCGCTGGTCGCCGTGGGCGCCCGGGTGGCAGAGCCCGTGTCCAAGGCCTGGTACGAGGCCGCCTACGAGTTCGGTTACGGCAAGAACATCGTCAACGTCGCGCTCGTGGACATCCGAGCCTGGGACACGCTCGGCGAGATCTCGGTGCTCGTCATCGCGGCCACCGGCGTCGCGTCGCTGATCTTCCTCCGCTCCCGGGTGGTGGGGATCACCTCGACGGCGCAGGCCTTCGAATCGCGCGAGGACGAGCCGCAGGCGGACAGCTCGCCGGGCGTGTGGCTGCGCGCCGGCCAGACGCTGTCGCCGATGGTGCGCTCGCTCGTCTTCGAGGTCGTCACCCGGATGCTGTTCGGCGTGATGATCGTGGTGTCGGTCTACCTGCTGCTCGCGGGCCACAACTGGCCGGGCGGTGGCTTCGCCGGTGGCCTCGTGGCGGGCATGGCGCTGATGACGCGCTACCTCGCCGCCGGCCGCCACGAACTGGACGAGGCCGCCCCGTTCGACGCCGGACGACTACTCGGCGGCGGGCTCATCCTCGCGCTGCTCGCTGCCATCACCCCGGTGTTCTTCGGCGGCAACATCCTGCAGAGCTACGACGCCCACCTCACCATCCCCCTGCTCGGCGAGCTCCACCTCGTGTCCTCGACGGTCTTCGACATCGGCGTGTACCTCGTCGTGATCGGCATGCTGCTCGACGTGGCCCGCAGCCTCGGTTCCGGCATCGACCAGCACGCCTCCGAGGAGATCGCCCCCATGCCCATCCCGGATTCCACGAAGGCGATCCCCGGCTACGGAGAGCGCCGATGACAGCCAACCTCGTCCTGGCCATCACGGCCGGCGCCCTCGTCGCGGCAGGCGTGTACCTGCTGCTCGAGCGCTCCCTCACCCGCATCCTGCTGGGCGTCATGGTGGCCAGCAACGGCGTGAACCTGATGTTCCTGGTGGCGGCCGGCAAGCCCGCGCTGGCGCCGATCATCGGCCTCGGCGACTCCGGCGCGGAGGGCGTCTCGGACCCGTTGCCCCAGGCGATGGTGCTCACAGCGATCGTCATCACCATGGCGGTGGCGGCGTTCGTGCTGACGCTCGCCTACCGCAGCTTCCAGCTGCACGGGCACGACGAGGTGGCCGACGACGTCGAGGATGCGCGCATCCGGCAACTCGCGCTCGACGATGTCACCTCTGAGTCCTACGAGGACACCACCTTCTCCGACACCGGCGCGGACGTGGTCAGCGAATGATGCTCCACAACCTCCTCCCCCTGCCGGTGCTGCTCGCCATCGGCGGCGCCGCCATCGCGCTAGCCCTCCCCCGTCGCCCAGGGCTCCAGCGCCTGGTGTCGATCCTCAGCCTGAGCGGCATCGTCGCCCTGGGTGCCCTGTTCATGTGGCTCACCCACGCCAACGGCCCCATGGCCCTCTGGCTGGGCGCCTGGGCCGAACCTCTCGGCATCTCGCTGGTGGTGGACCGGCTGAGCGCGCTCATGCTGTTCGTCGCCTCCGTCATCGCCCTGGGCGTCCTCCTGTTCGCCACCGGCCAGGACAGGGACGAGGTCAAGCGCGAGACCCCCGTCTCGATCTTCCACCCCACCTTCCTGCTGCTGATGGCCGGGGTCTCGAACGCGTTCCTCGCGGGTGACCTGTTCAACCTGTTCGTCGGCTTCGAGATGCTGCTGTTCGCGTCCTACGTACTGCTGACGCTGGGTGGCACGTCGGACCGGATCCGGGCGGGCACCACCTACGTCGTGGTGTCGCTGCTCAGCTCGTCGCTGTTCCTGATCTCGATCGCGGCCATCTACGCCGCCACGGGCACCGTCAACATGGCCCACCTCGCCGTCCGGCTGCGCGACCTCACGGAGCCGGTCCAGCTGCTGCTCGAGGTGCTGCTGATCGTGACGTTCGCCATCAAGGCGGCGGTCTTCCCGCTGTCGTCGTGGCTACCGGATTCCTATCCGACGGCGCCGGCCCCCGTCACCGCGGTGTTCGCCGGGTTGCTGACCAAAGTGGGCGTCTACGCCATCATCCGCACAGAGACCCTGCTGTTCCCGGCGGACACCGTCTACAACGTGCTGCTCGTGGCGTCCCTGCTGACCATGGTGCTGGGCATCCTCGGCGCCATCGCCCAGGTGGAGATCAAGCGAATGCTGTCCTTCACGCTGATCAGCCACATCGGCTACATGATCTTCGGCATCGCGCTGGGCACCGACGCGGGCCTGGCCGCCACCATCTTCTACACCGCGCACCACATCACCATCCAGGCCACGCTGTTCCTCGTGACGGGGCTGATCGAGCGGCGCGGCGGCACGTCGTCGCTCGACGGGCTGGGCGGCCTGCTGAAGGTCGCCCCGCTGCTGGCGGCGCTCTTCTTCATCCCCGCCATGAACCTCGGTGGCATCCCTCCGCTGTCGGGCTTCATCGGCAAGCTCGGCCTGCTCCAGGCAGCCGCCGAGGTGGGCACCCCGCTGGCCTGGACCGTGCTCGCCGGCGGCGTCCTGACCAGCCTGCTGACGTTGATGGCGATGGCCAAGGTCTGGAACCGGGCATTCTGGGGCGTCACCCCCGCCGAACAGCGCCGGGCGGAGGCCGCGGCGCAGGACCTCGACCCCGACGAGATCGCCGATGAGGACACCCGCCCCATGCCCCCGCTGCAGGTGGGCGCCACCATCGGGCTGATCCTGTTCGGCCTCGCCCTCACGGTGTTCGCCGGCCCGCTCTACGAGTACGCGCACGCCGCCGCAGCCGCGCTGCGCGACGGTTCCTACGTCCAGGCCGTGCTGCCGGGAGGTCTGCGATGATCGCCAGGTCCCGCGTGCCCCTGGCCGAGCGACTCACGTTCCGGCCGCTGTCGGTGCTGTCCATGGCCACCGTCTGGGTGCTGCTCTGGGGCAGCGTCTCGCCCATGATCATCGTGTCCGGGCTCCTGCTGGGCTACGTGGTGGGCATCGTGCTCCCGCTCCCCCCCGTGTTCTGGAAGGGTCACCTCCGGCCGGTGGGCATCCTGCGGTTGATCGGGCACCTGGTCTACGACCTGGTCGTGTCGTCCATCCGCGTGTTCCTGCTCGCGTTCCACCGGAAGGTCGACCTGCGCGCGGGCATCGTGCGCATCGACCTCATCACCGACAACGACCTCTACCAGGTGCAGGTGGCCGAGATGATCTCCCTGGTGCCCGGCACCGTCGTCGTCGAAGTGGTGCGCAACCCGCGCCGCCTCTACCTGCACGCCATCCAGTTGCACGGCGACGACCCCATCGGGCGGGTGCAGAAGATGGCCGTCGGCGTGGAGTCGCGGGTGGTGCGCGCCTTCGGTTCCCGCCGCGAGATAGAGGACTTCCACGCCGCGCTGCACCACCACCCGGCCCCCGACGCCCTCGACCTGGAGGTCGAACCATGATCCTGGCCACCAACATCATCCTGTCGGTCGCGGCCGTGCTGCTGACCGTGGCGGCGTTCATCGGCGTCAACCGGATCGCGGCGGGCCCTTCCCAGCTCGACCGCTCCGTCGCGGCAGACCTCATCGTCGCCGTGATGGTGGCCTCGCTCGGGCTGTGGGTGGTCTGGACGGACATGTCCACGGAGCTGATGGTGCTCGTCCTGCTGTCGATGCTGGGCTTCACCAGCGCCGTGTCGGTGGCCCGCATGGTGTCGGACCGGATGCTGCAGCGGCACCGCTACAACAGGCAGCGGAAGGAGCGGGTGTGATGGACACCGTCTTCGACTTCGTCAGCGCGCTGTCCATCCTCGTGGGGGCCATCCTGTGTTTCGGCGCCGCAGTGGCCCTCGTGCGGTTCCCTGACCTGCTGGGAAGGATGCACGCCATCACCAAGCCGCAGGTCCTGGGGCTGATCTTCGTCTCCGTCGGCATCGCGCTCAGCCTCCGCACCTGGTGGGCCCTGGGGTTGTGCCTGCTGATCATCACGCTGCAACTCCTGACGGCTCCCGTCTCGGCGAGCATGGTGTCGCGCTCGGCCTACCGGAGCGGACTGACGGATGATTCGGAACTCCTGGTCAACCACCTGGCCGAAGACCTCAAGGACGCCGGCTTCCGCCACCTGGACTGAGACGGTTTCCTGGGCCAGCCGCCTGAGGCTGGGTTAAAGGATCGACGCCCGCCGCGGCTGCCACCTGCTCGTGGTCGGCTACGGAGGCCACAGCTTGAACGGTGGCCCTACGGTGGGGGGTATGCAGCTTTCGGTACTCGACCTGATCAGCGTCCGCACGGGCCAGACCACCGCCGACAGCCTCCGGGCCAGCCGGGAGATGGCCGAGACGGCGGACCGGCTGGGCTTCACCCGGTACTGGGTGGCCGAGCACCACAACACAGACTCGGTCGCCTCCACCTCCCCCGCCGTCGAGCTGATGTACCTGGGGCAGGACACGCACCAGATCCGCCTCGGCTCCGGCGGCGTGATGCTGCCCAACCACGCCCCGTTGGCCGTGGCGGAGCAGTTCTCGCTGCTGACCGCCGTGTACGGCGACCGCATCGACCTGGGCATCGGCCGCGCGCCGGGCACGGACCCCATCACGTCGGCCGCCATCCGCGGTCAGTTGGCAGGGGGCCACTTCGTCGACGCCGACGGCCGCCCCGTCGACTCCGTGCGCGAGTTCCCCCGCAACGTCACCGACATCCTGACCCTGCTCAACCCCGAGGGGGCCGAGGTGCGGCTCCCCCACGGCCGCACCTACCACCTCCGCGCCGCCCCGGACATCCAGCAATCCCCTCAGGTGTGGCTGCTGGGTTCCAGCGACTACTCGGCGCAACTCGCCGCTGCGCTCGGCCTGCCGTACGTCTTCGCGCACCACTTCAGCGGGCGCGGCACGCGGCAGGCGCTCGACCTGTACCGCGGCTCGTTCCAACCCACAGACAACGGTGAGGCACCGCGGACGTTCGTCACCGTCAACGTCTGCGTGGCGGAGACGGCCGACGAGGCCTGGGAGCTCGTCGAGCCCCACCTCTACACGATGGCGAAGTTCTCCACCGGCGGCGGACTGTCCCCTTCGCCGTTCGTCGGCGCCGACGTCAAGCGGTTGCTGACCGACGACCTGCGCCGCGCCGCCCAGCCCACCCTCGACACGTGGGCGGTGGGCAACCCCGACGAGGTCGCCCACCAGTTGCGCGAGACCGCGGCTGAGTTCGGCGTGGACGAGATCATGGTGCACCCCGTCCAAGGCGCCTACGAGGGCGACGCCGCAGACCGTTGGCCGGCGAAGGTGCGCGGCTTCGAGTTGTTGGCGGAGGCCCTCCTCGACAGTTGAGCCGTCTGAGCGCTCGACCGCGATAGGGTCGCTGGTATACCAACAGTGGTCTCGCATACCCGAAAGGCACTGACATGTTGATCGGCATCGTTCTGGGTTCCGTCCGCAAGGGCCGCAAGGGCGCATCCGTCGCTGACTGGATCATGGGCCTCGCCGCGGAGCGCACCGACGCCGAGTTCGTGCTCATCGACCTGGCCGGCTACGACCTGCCGGTGCTCACCGACGAGGTGGAGCCCTTCGACTACGCGGGGAAGTACCCCGACGAGAACGTCCAGGCGTGGGCCGATGCGCTCGCCGCCTGTGACGGCTACGTGTGGCTGACCCCGGAGTACAACCATGGCGTGCCCGGCGGCTTCAAGAACGGCGTCGACCACCTCGGCCTGGAGATGGCCTTCAAGCCGGTGGCGTTCGTCTCCTACGGCTTCGAGGGCGGGGTGCGCGCCGTGGAGGCGTGGCGGCCCATCCTCGCCGCACTCCACGTGTGGGGTCTGCGCAACCAGGTGTCACTGAACAACGCCACGGAGTTCGACGGCAACCAGGTCCGCCCCGACGCCCACCGGTCCGGGCAGTTGCAACACCTGTTGGACGCCGTCGTGCTGGCAGCCGGGAAGCTCCTACGCTGACGGTGTAGACCCGCCCCATCCCAACAAACGAATCGCGATAAGGTGGTCCCCGTGACCAAAAGTGTTTATATTGCCTCGTCGGAGCGGCTGGTCAGTAAGTCGTCCATCGCACTGGGCGTGATCGACCTGTTCGCTCGTCAGGTGCGCTCGGTGGGCGTCTTCCGCCCGCTCGTGCACTCCCTCGACGCTGACGCAGTGACCCAGGCCCTCCTTTCGCCGAAGGGCGTCAACCAGTCGCTGGAGTCCGCCGTAGGCGTGACCTACGCCGATTACGCCGCGGACCCGGACCAGGCGATCGACACCATCGTCGCGAAGTACAGCGAGCTGTCGGAGAACCGCGACGCCGTGGTCATCGTCGGTTCGGACTACGACGACTTCGAGTCGGCCCTGGAGCTCGACCACAACGCCGTCATCGCCGCCAACCTCAACTCGCCGGTGATCTTCGTGGCACGCGCCAAGGACCGCTCGGCCGAGCAGGTCCAGCGCATGACCGAGTCCGCCGTCGATGCGTTCGAGTCGCGCCACAACACCGTCATCGCGCTGATCGCGACGCATGCCGACGAGGGTCGGGAGGCCGAGGTCGCCGATGCACTGCACAGGGTCCGTGAAGCCGTGGTCGCCGTGCTGCCGGACAGCCCCGTGCTGCGCGCCCCCTCCGTCGGCGCCCAGTTCGCCGCCGTCGGCGCCACCCAGTGGCTGGGGCAGAGCGAGTTCCTGGCGCACGAGTCGCTGCACACCATCGTG
The DNA here is from genome assembly GCF_014164735.1 of Tessaracoccus sp. MC1756. Taxonomy (NCBI): domain Bacteria; kingdom Bacillati; phylum Actinomycetota; class Actinomycetes; order Propionibacteriales; family Propionibacteriaceae; genus Tessaracoccus; species Tessaracoccus sp. MC1756. The sequence continues at coordinate 106,072 of NZ_JACJFZ010000004.1, forward strand.
GGCGGCATGACGCTGCCCAACCTGCTGCCCTACCTGAAGCGCGAATCCACCGTCATCATGCCGGCGGACCGCCTCGACCTGCTCCCCGGCCTCGTGATGGCGCACCGCTCGCCCCACTACGGCCCGCTGTCGGCGATGGTGCTGACCGGCGGTTTCGAGATCCCGGAATCGGTGTCGAAGCTGTTCACGGATTCGACGATCGACCTGCCCATCGCGGTCACCAAGGGCGACACTTTCTCCACCGCCGTGAAGCTGCAGGGCGTGCGCGGCACGTCCACCAGCTCCCCCCGCAAGATCGAGGTGTCGCGGGCGCTGTTCTCGCAGTACGTCGACGAGAGTGCGCTGCTGGAGAAGATCGACCTCACCACCACGGACATCCGCACGCCCACCATGTTCGAGTTCCAGATCATGCAGATGGCCCGGGCCAACAAGCAGCGCATCGTGCTGCCGGAGGCCACCGACGACCGCATCCTCGAGGCCGCGGACATCGTGCTGCAGCGGTCCGTCGCAGACATCATCCTGCTGGGCGACGTGGCGCGCATCAGCCAGCGCGCCTCGGAGCTGGGCCTCAACCTCTCCGACGCCACCGTCGTCAACCCGGAGGACCCGGAGTTGGTCGAGCAGTTCGCGGCGGAATACGCCAGGCTGCGCGCCCACAAGGGCGTCACCATCGAGCAGGCCCGCCAGCGCATCACGGACCCGTCCTACTTCGCCACCATGATGGTCCACCTGGACATGGCCGACGGCATGGTGTCGGGCGCGATCAACACCACCGCCGCCACCATCCGGCCGTCGCTGGAGTTCATCAAGACCAAGCCTGAGGTCTCCGTCGTGTCAGGTTCGTTCCTGATGTGCATGAGCAACCGCGTGCTGGTCTACGCCGACTGCGCCGTCAACCCGGATCCCACCCCCGAGCAACTGGCGGACATCGCCATCACCTCGGCCGCCACCGCCGCGAACTTCGGCATCGAGCCCCGCGTGGCCCTGCTGTCGTACTCGACGGGCGACTCGGGCTCCGGCGCTGACGTCGACAAGGTGCGCGAGGCCACCCGCCTGGTGCGCGAGCGCGCGCCGCAGCTGAAGGTCGAGGGCCCCATCCAGTTCGACGCCGCCGTCGACGAGGTGGTCGCCGCCAAGAAGATGCCCAACTCGGAGGTCGCCGGCCGCGCCACCGTGTTCATCTTCCCGGACCTCAACACGGGCAACAACACCTACAAGGCCGTGCAGCGCACCTCAGGTGCCATCGCCATCGGCCCCGTGTTGCAGGGCCTCCGCAAGCCGGTCAACGACCTGTCGCGCGGGGCCCTCGTGGACGACATCGTGTCCACCATCACTATCACCGCCATCCAGGCCCAGACCAACTGAGCCAGGAACCGACGCGGCAGGGTCCCCCACCCTGCCGCGTCGTTCATCACCACCACCCAACAAAGGAAGCGCCATGAGTCAGCCGATCCTCCTGCTCAACTGCGGATCGTCGTCGATCAAGTACCAGCTACTCGATCCGGGGGTGGGCTCGCCGCAGGCGGTCGGCATCGTGCAGCGCATCGGTCTCGAGGTCGGCACCATCACCCACGAGGTGGGCGATGAGGAGTACCACGAGGCCCGCCCGTTCGCGGACCACACCGAGGCAGTGGCCGCCGTCGTGAAGATGTTCACGGACCACGGGCCCAGCCTCGACGACGTGGTGGCCGTGGGTCACCGCACGGTGCACGGTGGCGCCACCTTCATCGAGTCGGTGCTGATCGACGACAGCGTCATCGACAAGCTCGTGGAACTGTCGGACCTGGCGCCGCTGCACAACCCACCCGGCATCGCCGGCATCAATGCCGCCAAGGAGGTCCTGCCGGACGTCCCGCACGTGGCCATCTTCGACACGGCGTTCTTCTCCACCCTCCCGGCCGAGGCCTACACCTACGCCATCGACTACGACACCGCGCAGCGCCTGGGCGTGCGCCGCTACGGCTTCCACGGCACCTCGCACAGCTACGTGTCGAAGAAGGCCGCGGAGTTCCTGGGCAAGCCCATCGAAGACCTCAAGACCATCGTCTGCCACCTCGGCAACGGCGCCTCGATCTCCGCCGTCGACGGCGGGGTCGCCATCGACACCTCCATGGGCCTCACCCCGCTGGAGGGCCTCGTCATGGGCACCCGTTCCGGCGACGTCGACCCCGGTCTGCACAAGTACCTGGTGCGCAGCGGCATGACCATCGACGAGGTGGACAACCTGCTCAACAAGAAGTCCGGCATGGGCGGCCTCTGCGGCTTCACCGACATGCGCGACGTGCAGACGGCCATCCTGGAGGGCGACGAGCGCGCGCAGCTGGCGCTCGACGTCTATGTGCACCGTCTCATCAGCTACATCGGCTCCTACATCGCCGTGCTGGGCGGGGTCGACGCCCTGGTGTTCACCGCCGGCGTCGGCGAGAACGCGGCGCACGTGCGCCGCCCCGTGATCGAACGCCTGAAGAACCTGGGCTTCGAACTCGACCAGGCCGCCAACGACGCCCGGTCGAAGGAACCGCGTGAGATCTCCACGGCTGAGTCCAAGGTCCGCGTGCTGGTCGTCCCGACCAACGAGGAACTGGCCATGGCGCAGGAGACCCTCGAGGTCATCTCCCGCTGAGCGTAGCCCTCCAGGGGGTGGTGTCGCGTACACCGGGCCGAACGGCCCGCGTCTGCGCGACATCGCCCCCTGAAGCATTTCCAGCCCCCTTTTTGTAGCTCTCCGACAACCACGGGCCCCGCCGTTGTGGGATTACCACGAACCCCGCTCAGCAACGCCAGACACGCTTCGCGAGCCCCACCCCCAGTGGCGTACCTTTGACCTCATGGCTTCAGCTTTGATCACGGGTGGCACTTCCGGCATCGGTCTCGCGTTCGCGCAGGAGTTGGCCAGGCGTGGCACCAACCTGATCCTGGTGGCCCGCGACACCGCCCGCCTCGAGGCCGTCGCGGCCGAGTTGAACGGCCAGTTCGGCGTCGAGGTCGAGACGATTCAGGCGGATCTGTCAGAGCGGGCCGACATGCTGCGCATCGGTGAGCGGCTCGAGGACCTCAGCCGCCCCGTCGACATCCTGATCAACAACGCCGGGTTCGGCCTCCACTCCACGTCGCTGAACCCCGACGAGGTGGAACTCAACACCAACGCCATCGAGGTCATGTGCGTGGCGGTGTTCATCCTCAGCGGCTCCGCCGCCCGCGCCATGAAGACCCGAGGGCACGGCCAGATCATTACGGTGGCGTCCTCGTCGTCGTCGATCTTCTCCGGCAACTACTCCGCCATCAAGGCCTGGGCGCGCACGTTCTCCAACTCCCTGGCCCTGGAGCTGAGCGGCACCGGCGTCACCGCCACCGCGCTGCTCCCCGGCTGGGTCAAGACGGAGTTCCACCAGCGGGCCGGCATCAACGCTTCCAAGCTGCCAGGCATCGTGTGGATCGACGCGGACAAGCTCGTGCGCACCGCCCTCGACGACTCCGCCAAGGGCCGCTTCGAGTCGGTGCCGGACTGGAAGTGGAAGACCGCCATGTTCCTCGCGGATCACGGTCCGCGCTCCTTCACCCGCTGGTTCTCGAAGAAGCTGTCCGCCTCGAGGAAGCACTGACGTGGCCGCCGAACTCGAATCGGGCAACTCGCGCTACACCTCCAAGGTGCAGGCGACGACGCGCCAGACCGCCCAGATGCTGGTGCTCAAGCCCGCGCTGATGCGGCTGCTGCGGGTCCATGTGCACGGCGCCAGCAACCTCGACACCCTCGACGGCGCCTTCATCGTGTTCGGCAACCACTCCTCCCACCTCGACGCCCCACTCATCCTGGCCTCGCTGCCCACCCGCCTCTCGAAGCGCGTCGCCACCGGGGCGGCGGGCGACTTCTTCTTCGGCAACTGGTTCAAGTCCATGTCGATGGCGCTGTTCATGAACGGCTTCCCGATCGACCGCGGCAAGGGCGGCAAGGGCAGGCGCGGCATGTCCGGCCAGCTGTTGTCCGACGGCGTCCCGTTGCTGCTGTTTCCCGAGGGCACGCGTTCCCGCACCGGCGCGATGGGCAAGTACGTCCCCGGCGTCGCGTCGCTGTGCATCTCGCGCGGCGTGCCGGCGCTGCCGGTGGCCCTCGTCGGCGCCTTCGAGGCCTGGCCGTCGAAGCAGAAGCACCTCCCCAAGGGCCGGCCCGAGGTGCACGTCGTGTTCGGACGGCCCATGACGCCGCGGCCCGGCGAGATCGCCCACGAATTCAACGAGCGGATGCGCCGCCAGGTGCTGGAGCTCCATGACACGACCGCGCGCGCTTACGGTAAGAAGACGCTCGCGGAGTATGAGCGTAATGTGGCGCTCGAACGCGCACAGGAGACGGAAATCGCGACTCTGGCTGAACATGCCCGGGAGCAGGCCGACAAGCAGGAGGATCCTCAATGATCGAGGGCGTCAAGCAGCAGAAGTGGTGGGGCTGGGGCGAAGAAGGCCATAGCTTCGGCTACAAGGACAAGCCGAAGTTCGCACCCTTCGTCATGAACAGGGTCGGCGTCGACATCGACGAACCCGTCAAACCCGTCCCGCCCTTCTCCTCCCTCGAGGTGCCGGCCTCCCAGCTCTCAGAGTCGCTGCGCACGAGCCTCGTCGCCATCCTGGGCGAGAAGTACGTGCAGACCGACGACGAGACCCGCGTCGTCCACGCGTTCGGCAAGGGTGTGCGTGACCTGGTGCGCGTGCGCCGCGGCCAGCTCGGCCGCGTACCCGACGTGGTGCTCTACCCCGGCACCCAGCGTGAGGTCGAACGACTCGTGGACGCCGTCGTCGACGCCGACGCCGTTCTGATCCCGTTCGGCGGCGGCTCCAACATCGTGGCCGCCCTGGAGGCCATGCCCGGTGAGTCGCGGCAGGTCGTCTCGGTCAACCTCGGCCGGATGAACAAGGTGCTGGAGATCGACGAGGTCTCGGGCCTTGCGCACATCCAGGCCGGCGTCTTCGGCCCCGACATGGAGGACCAGCTCCAGGCTCGCGGCTGGACGCTGGGGCACCACCCCGATTCGTTCGTGTGGTCCACGCTCGGCGGGTGGATCGCCACCCGCTCGTCGGGCATGCAGTCCGACAAGTACGGCGACATCGCCGACATCACCCGCGGCCTCACCATGGTGATGCCCGGCCAGGTGCTGACGCTGCGCCCCCTCCCGTCCACCTCGTCCGGCCCGTCCGTGCGCGAGATGGTGCTGGGCTCCGAGGGTCGCCTGGGCGTCATCACGTCCGCGTGGGTCAACGTGCACCGCGTGCCGGAGGTGCGCGAGATCCAGGCGTACTTCTACGCCACCTACGCAGACGGCCTCAAGGCCTGCCGCGAGATCGTCGAATCCGACGCGGAGGTCATGATGGCCCGCGTCTCGGATGCTCTCGAAACCGAATACATCATGGCCAACGGCAAGAAGGGCAGCAAGGTCTCGTCGCTGGTCAGCAAGGGCATCAAGAAGCTGATGGAACAGAAGGGCTGGGACCTCAGCCAGATCGCCATGAGCTTCGTAGGCTTCGAGGGCTCGGCCAGCCACGTGCGCTACCTGAAGGGCATCGTCGGAAAGATCGTGCGCAACAACGGCGGCATGGGCGTCGGCAAGGGCCCGGGCGCGCTGTACGACCAGAAGAAGTACGACACCCCCTACCTGCGCGACTTCATGCTGGACCACGGCCTGGTCTGCGACGTCTCCGAGACGACGACCCCCTGGGCCTTCGCGGAGCAGATCCACACCAACGCCACGGACGCCTTCTACCAGGTGATGGACGACCTGGGCCTGCGGGGCGTCGTGTTCTGCCACCTCAGCCACTCGTACCACTCGGGCGCGTGCCAGTACTTCACCTTCGCCATCAACGACGACTCCGAGAGCAATCTCGTGACCTACGACCTGGCCAAGCGCGCCATCCAGCAGGCTTTCATGGACAACCACGGCACGGTGTCGCACCACCACGGCGTCGGTGAGGAGCACAGCCCCTGGATGGAGCAGGACATCTCCCCCGCGGGCGTGTTCATCCAGAGCAAGCTGTTCGACGGCGTGGATCCGGGCCGCAACTTCAACCCGGGCAAGATCGTCCACGAGGGCGCGCCGGGCATTTCGACGAACTCAGCAGACCACGTCGGCTGACGCCTGCCGGGGCCACGTGGCCTACTCGGTGTCGTCCAGCGACCTGAGGAAGGCCTCGGCCTGAGCGCCCAGCTCATCGGCCGAGGGCACGTCCTCAGGCTCCGCCTGGTGGCCCAGCGCCCGCACGACCCGGTCGTGTTGCTCCTCGAGCGACTCCACCAGTTCGCGCAGGTCGTCGTCCGCGGCCATGCCCTCACCCAGCCGGGCGGCCACGTGGACCGCCTTCGTCTCCAGCGTCGACGTCGGCAGGTTGAGCTGGGCGTGCACTCCCAGCGAGTCGAGCAGCGCGACGGCGGCCGCGGGGAAGTCTGTCTCCGCCAGGTACGGCGGGATGTGGGCCGCCAGGCCCACCGACGCCACGTCGGCCTCACCGAGCCGGACGTTCAGCAGCGCCGGCAGTGAGGCGCCCATGCGCATGGTGCCGAAGATGGGCTGGTGGCCGGGGATCAGGTCCGGGCTCGTGGCGAAGCGCGACAGCGAGACGGGGCGCGTGTGCGGCACCGCCATGGGCACTCCCTGGAGCGTGATCACCTGCGCCACGTCGAAGGTGTCGGCGAGGTGGACGACGGCGGCGGCTATCCGCTCCCACTGGTACGACGGCTCCGGGCCGTTCAACAGCAGGAACGGGGCACCGTCGGTGTCCAGCACGTGGTGGAGGGTGATCTCGGGGCGCTCGTAGTCCGTGAAGTGGTCGCGCTCGAACGTGATGGGCGGCCGACGGCTGGCGTAGTCCAGCAGCTGGTCCGCGTCGAAGCGCGCCAGCACGTGGTTGGGCAACGTCTCCAGCAGGTGCTCGTCCACGAGTCGCTGCACGTGTCCGGCGTCCACGAAGGCGCCGAGCGTCACCACCATCGCCTTGGCGTGGATCGTGCGTGGGTCGACGTGCGACTCGAACTGGTACAGGGCTGCTGGGTCCAACATGAATACATCCTCCTCACACATTCAAACACCGATACTGCCCTGGGTATTCCCAGGCACGTCCGCGCGTGGGTTCACCTACAATCGGGGCCATGCTGTCCGTCCTGTCGCCGGCGAAGTCGCTGGATTTCGAAAGCCCGCTGCCCACGAAGAAGCACTCCGAACCACGCCTCATCGGGCAGTCGGACGGGTTGATCGAAATCATGCGCACCAAATCCCCGGCGGACATCTCGCGGCTCATGCACATCTCCGACGACCTGGCCCACCTCAACGCCACGCGGTACCAGGACTTCACCAGCGAACACACCGCGAAGAACGCCCGGCCCGCCATCCTCGCCTTCAACGGCGATGTCTACCAGGGCCTCCAGGCGCACACGTTCGACGCCCGCGACTTCACCGAGGCCCAGAAGTCGCTGCGCATCCTCTCCGGGCTCTACGGGCTGCTGCGGCCGATGGACCTCATCCAGCCGCACCGCCTCGAGATGGGCACCCGGCTCGCATCCGCGCGGGGGCAGTCGCTGTACGACTGGTGGGGCAGTCAGGTCACGGACCTCCTGCACCGCGACCTCGACTCCTCCCCCGGTGCCGATGTCCTCATCAACCTGGCCAGCACGGAGTACTTCAAGGTGCTCGACGGCGAACGCCTGGGCGCCAGGATCATCTCGCCGCGCTTCGAGGACCGCGACAAGGACGGCGAGCCCCGCATCGTCAGCTTCTACGCCAAGCGGGCCCGCGGCACGATGGCCGCGTGGCTGGTGAAGGAGCGGGTGCGCACCCCCTCCCGGCTCCTGGATTTCAACCGCGACGGTTACGAGTACGACGAGGCCCGCTCGACGAAGGACCAGCCGGTCTTCGTGCGTTGAGTCCGCCGCCCCACGCCCAGCGTCAGGGCATCGAGGCGAACAGGCTGATGAAGAACATGACGTACAGCGCCCAGAACACGACGCCCAGACCCATCAGCACGATCCAGATGATGCTGAACGCCTTGCCAAGCATGTACCCGGTCTTGAGGTTGCCGTCCCACGGGAACGGCGCACCGGCCTCGATCTCCTTCTTGGCCTGTCCCCCCAGGTACCAGGCGACGAAGGACACGACACCGGTGAAGATGCCCACGATGCCGAGGATGAAGACCATCTGCGTCTGCGGGTGCTCGGGGCGCGCCCAGGGCGGCGCATAGGGCCCAGGCCCTTGCGCGTAGGGCGAGGGTGCATAGTGTCCCGGCTGCACATAAGGAGCGGGTTGGCCATAGGGAGCGGGTTGACCATAGGGCGCCGGCCGCCCGTAGGGCTGGGGCTGGACCGGGGGCTGGCCCCACGGTGCGGGCGACGACGCGCCCCGGCTGGGCGCGGGGCCGAATTCCGACGGCGACGAGGGGTCGGCGAAGTCGTCGGGGCGGTAGGGCGGGACGTCACTCACAGGACTCTCCTCCGTCGGGTGCTACCCGAGTCTCCCACGGCCGGGGCGGCCCTGACAGGGCAGGCACATATCTCGGCGCCGCGCCGCGCTGGGCCACTGAGCGGTCCATCCCGCGCGCCCCTATCCGCGCGCGCCCCGTGGCCTATACGCTACGCCCGTATTACTACCCATAGGAGGACGGATGAGCGATCCATCTGTCATGCGGCCAGCGGCGCCGACGACCCACCGTCGCGAGATGTTCAGCTCGCGCAACGTGTTCATCCTGGCGGCCATCGGCTCCGCCGTCGGTCTCGGCAACATCTGGCGATTCCCCTACGTGTCGTACACCAACGGTGGCGGCGCCTTCCTCATCCCGTACCTCATCGCGCTGTTGACCGCCGGCATCCCGTTGCTGTTCCTCGACTACGCCCTCGGCCACCGCTACCGCGCCTCTCCCCCGCTGGCGCTGCGCCGGGCCGGCAAGAAGTGGAGCGAGATGTTCGGTTGGTGGCAGGTGCTGGTCTGCTTCGTCATCGCCGTCTATTACGCCGCGATCCTCGCGTGGGCCGCGATGTACTTCATCTTCAGCTTCACCGAGGCCTGGGGTGACGACCCGGAGGGGTTCCTCTTCGGCGAGTTCCTCCAGGTGGCCGAGACCCCGCACATCGGGTTCGACTTCGTCCCGCAGGTGGCCATCCCCATGCTGCTGGTGTGGGTCCTGACGCTCGTGGTGATCGGCCTCGGCGTCAAGCGGGGCATCGCGAGGGCCAACCTGGTGATGATCCCGCTGCTGCTCGTGATGTTCCTCGTCCTGGTGATCCAGGCGCTCACCCTGCCGGGCGCGATGGACGGTCTCAACGCCTTCTTCACCCCGGACTGGGCCGCGCTGGCGAACCCCGGCGTGTGGGCGGCGGCGTACGGTCAGATCTTCTTCTCGCTGTCGGTGGGCTTCGGCATCATGATCACCTATTCGTCCTACCTGCGTCGCCGCACCAACCTGACCGGCTCCGGCCTGGTGGTGGGCTTCGCGAACTCCGGCTTCGAGCTGCTCGCCGGCATCGGCGTCTTCGCGGTGCTGGGCTTCATGGCGCAGTCCTCGGGCAGCGAGGTGGGTGACGTGGCCTCCGGAGGCATCGGGCTGGCGTTCATCGCGTTCCCCAGCATCGTGTCCTCCAGCTCCATCGGCCCGCTGCTGGGCGCCCTGTTCTTCGCGTCGCTGGTGTTCGCCGGCTTCACATCGATGATCTCCATCGTGGAGGTCTGCACCGCCGCCCTGCAGGACAAGCTGGGCCTTGGCCGCGTGCAGGCCACGCTCGCCGTCGGCCTGCCGATGGCCGCGGCGTCCATGCTGCTGCTGTCCACCACCACCGGCCTGTTCTTCCTGGACATCACGGATGAGTTCATCAACAAGTTCGGCATCCTGCTCGGCGCGTTCGCCATGGTGATCGTGGTGGCCTGGGTGCTGCGGAAGATCCCGCTGCTGCAGAGCCACCTCTATCGCGTCTCCAGCGTGCGCTTCGGCAAGGTGTGGATGGTGCTCGTCGCCGTCGTCGTGCCGGTCGTGCTGGGCTACATCCTGGTGACCGAGGTCATCAAGCACGTCACCACGCCCTACGGGGACTACCCGCTGGGGATGCTGGGCATCTTCGGCTGGGGCATGGTCGCGTCGCTCATCGTCGGAGCCGCCATCCTGGCCCTCACGCCGTGGAGACGCGGCACCGTGGAATCCATCGACGAGAACGCGCTCGACGCCAAGTATGAGGAGATCATGAAGAAATGACACCCATCGCCATCACCATGATGATCATCGCCATGCTCACCCTCTGGGGCGGGCTGGCAGCAGCAGTGGTGCATCTCGTGCGCACCCCCGAGGTCGTCGTCGACGAAGGTGACCACTGACCCAGACAGACGACGACGGCGCGGCCACCATCGGTGGCCGCGCCGTCGTCGCGTATCAGGCGGTTAGTAGCCGGATGAAGCGGCCAGACCGATGATGAAGATGAACCACACGATCGTGAGGACGACGCCGATGATGGTCAGGATGGAGATGACCTTGCCGAGCAGGTAGCCGGTCTTCAGGTTGCCGTCGAAGGCGTAGGGCGCGCCGGCCTGGATCTCCTTCTTGGCCTTGCCGCCCATGTACCAGGCGATGAAGGCGCAGACCTGCACGAAGATGCCGACGATGCCGAGGATGAACACGGTCTGGCTCTGCGGGTGCTCGGCGGGGGGGCCGTAACCCGGCTGCCCGTAGGGGGTGGGCTGGCCGTACGGCTGCTGCTGGCCATAGGCCGGCTGGCCGTAGGGCTGCTGCTGGCCGTAGGGCTGTTGCGGCTGGCCATAGGGCTGCTGACCGTAGCCCGCTGCGGGTGGGGTCTGGCCGTAGTCAGGCGACTGACCGTAGAGAGGGCTCTGCTGAGGATCCGGCTGGCCCTGCGGGGCCCCGTACTCCGGCTGGGACATGGCTGTTCCTTTCGTGGCGAATGCACCGCAATTGTCGGGCATGAGGAGGCCATCGCGTGGAAGATTGTCCACAAGGGCTGCCGAAGGTCACAGCAACCGCTCACACGCTGGCCATGATCCCCAGCATGATCAGCGCTGCGAACAGCATCATGAACACGGAATAGATGATGCCCAGCACCCAGCCGACCTGCCCGCCGGCACCCCACTGGTAGGGCGCGCCGAGGGCGATCTCCTTCTTCGCCTTGCTGCCCATGTACCAGGCGAATGGTGCGGTGACCACCACGAACACACTGAGGACGCCCAGGACCAGCACGGCAACCGACGAGGGGTGCTCCGGCTTTGCCAACTGGTAGCCGTAGTACGGCTGGGGCACCTGCATCGGCTGCTGGTAGGGCACCGGGTAGCCGTACGGTGGCTGCTGCGGCGTGGGCGGCACCACCGGGGCGGGCGACACCGCCGGGGGCAGGTACGTGGGGACGGGCTGGGCCGGCGGAGGCGTCTGCGCGGTGAACGGATCATCGAGGTAGGGGTCGTAGCTGGGCCCGCCGAATTCCGGCCCCCTCGGCGTACCGTACGGCTGCGGCTGCGGCTCCGACGGCGGGTACTGGTCGTTCGACACCCTGACCTCCTAGTCTCGGGCCCAGTCTAGGCCGACGGGGGCCGACGCCCGCGCCGACGACAGCGGCCGGGCGTACGGAACCCCCGGGTGGGCAACCGGTGTCCACCCGGGGGTTTCCGTTCACGTCAGCCGGCGCGCTCCTGCAGCACCGCCTTGGCGGCCGCGAACCGGGCGATCGGTACGCGGAACGGCGAACAGCTCACGTAGTCGAGCCCGGCGCCGTGGAAGAACGTCACGGAATCCGGATCGCCCCCGTGCTCGCCGCAGACGCCCGTCTTGAGCTTGGGCTTGGTCTGCCGACCCTTGGCCACACCCATCTCCACCAGGGCGCCCACGCCGTCCACGTCGATGGTCTCGAACGGGTTGCGCTCCAGCACGTGGTCCATCACGTAGTTGGTGAGGAAGCCGTTCTCCGCGTCGTCGCGCGAGATGCCGATGGTGGTCTGGGTGAGGTCGTTGGTGCCGAAGGAGAAGAAGTCGGCGAACTCGGCGATCTTGTCGGCCACGAGCGCCGCGCGCGGCAGCTCGATCATGGTGCCGATGGTGTAGTCGAGTTGCTGACCCGCCTTCGCCAGTTCGTCGTCAACCGCCGCCACGACGATGGCCCGCTGCGCCTCGAGCTCCTGCGTGAGCGCCACCAACGGGATCATGATCTCCACGCCGACTGTCTCGCCCTCGCGCTCCTTGACCGCCAGGGCGGCGCGGATGATGGCACGGGCCTGCATGTCCGGGATCTCCGGGTACAGCATGGCCAGACGGACGCCGCGGGTGCCGAGCATCGGGTTGAGCTCGTGCAGGCGCTTGACCTGGGTCAGCGTCTCCCGCGCCTCGGTGAGCTGCTGGCCGTCGCCGTTGGTCAGTTCCAGCCGCTGCACCAGCAGCGACTGCTCCACCAGGTTGGGCAGGAACTCGTGCAGCGGCGGGTCCAGCAGCCGAACGGTGACGGGGAGGCCCTTCATGGCGGTGAAGATGCCCTCGAAGTCCTGCTGCTGCATGGGCAGGATCTCCTCGAGCGCGGCTGCGCGCTGCTCGGGGCTCTCGGCGAGGATCATCTTGCGGACAGCGGGCAGGCGGTCCTGGGCCATGAACATGTGTTCGGTGCGGCACAGCCCGATCCCCTCGGCGCCCAGCTCGCGGGCCTTGGTGGCGTCCTCGAAGTTGTCGGCATTGGCGCGTACGCCCAGGCGGCGCACGTCGTCGGCCCACTGCACGACCTTGAGGAAGTCCTCGTTGATCTGCGGCGGGATGAGATCGAGCTTCTCGCCGTAGACCTTGCCCTGGGAACCGTCGAGCGTGATGACGTCGCCCTCATGGATGACGCGGTCGCCGATGGTCAGGGTCTTGGCCACCGTGTCGATCTTGATGCCGTGCGCGCCGGCCACGCAGGGCTTGCCCATTCCACGCGCCACGACGGCGGCGTGCGAGGTCATGCCGCCGTGGGCGGTGAGGATGCCCTGGGCGACGATGACGCCGTGGATGTCGTCGGGGGTGGTCTCGTAGCGCACCAGGACGACTGCCTCGCCCTTGCCGCCGAGATCCGCCGCGGTGTCCGCGTCGAACACCACGCCACCGACGGCAGCACCCGGCGAAGCGGGCAGGCCGGTGGCGATCGCGTCATTGCCGTGGTCCGGCGGGATAGCCGGGTGGAGCAGCTGGTCGAGCTGGCCCGGTTCGATGCGCATCAGCGCGTCCTCCTGCGAGATGACACCCTCGTCGACCAGGTCCGAGGCGATCTTCAGCGCGGCGGCCGCGGTGCGCTTGCCGTTGCGCGTCTGCAGCATGTAGAGCTTGCCGTCCTCGATGGTGAACTCCATGTCCTGCATGTCGCGGTAGTGCAGTTCCATGTCCTTCATCGTCTTGACGAGCTGCGCGTACGCCTCGGGGAGCACCTCCTCCATCTCATGGAGCTGGCGCGGGGTGCGGATGCCGGCGACGACGTCCTCGCCCTGGGCGTTGACGAGGAACTCACCGTAGAGCGCGTTCTCGCCGGTGGACGGGTTGCGGGTGAAGCAGACGCCGGTGGCGGAGGTGTCGCCGCGGTTGCCGAACACCATCTGCTGGATGTTGACGGCGGTGCCGAGCGAAGCGGAGATGTTGTGGGCGCGGCGGTACACCTCGGCGCGGGGGTTGCCCCAGGAGCGGAAGACGGCGTTGACGGCGCGGTTGAGCTGCTCGTGGGGGTCCGAGGACCATTCCCCGCCGAGGTACTCGTTGGAGATCTCCTTGTAGGTGGCCACCAGCTCCTTGAGGTCGTCGGCGGTGAGATCCGTGTCCTGCTCGACGCCGCGCTCGTGCTTCAGCGCGCTGAGCGCGTCCTCGAAGAGGTGGCCCGGGACGCCCTCGACGACTTCGCCGTACATCTGGATGAAGCGTCGGTAGGAATCCCACGCGAAGCGCTCGTTGCCGGATTCCTCCGCGAGCGCCTTGACGGATTCGTCGGAGATGCCGAGGTTGAGGACGGTGTCCATCATGCCGGGCATGGAGTGGACGGCGCCGGAACGCACGGAGAGGAGGAGGGGCTTCTCGGCGGCACCCAGCACACGGCCGGTGCGCTGCTCGAGGCGCTTCAGCGCCGCGGCGATGCCGTCGGCCAGGCCTTCTGGCCACTTTCCACCGTTGTTCATCGTCTGAACGCAGGCCGTGGTGGTGACGGTGAACAGGTCCGGGACGGGAAGGCCGACCTTCGCCATCTCGGCGACGTTGGCGCCCTTACCGCCGAGGAGGCTGCGCATCGTGGCGTCACCCTCGGACAGGTCGTAGATGTAGCGATCCTCGCTCATGTGGGGATATCTCCTTTGACAAACCCTGGGGAACCGCCTTTGGCTCCCCGCTGCCCCAAGACTAGTCCTGACAAGCCCGGCGAAGGGGGCGGGGTGGGAGAATCCCAGCCGACCCCACCTTCGTCAGGCTGCGGAGCGGGCACCCCACGCCCGCGGAGCGTGGATCACTTGGGAGGAGGCGCCCAGGCGCCGCCCGGCCGCACGATCCCGGGGGGACGACGGAGGCGTTGGCCCACCTTGCGGGCCCGGTCATCGACCACGTCGATGATGCGCGAGGCGGCCTCTTCGATGGCGACGCCGGTGGTGTCGATGATGGGGCAGCCGAGCTTGCGCTGGGTGCGGCCGATCTCATCGAGCTCGTCGTAGATCTTGACCAGGTCGGCGTACCCGTCCTTGGTGCCGAAGCCACCCATGCCGCGCACCCGCTGGCCACGGATCTGATTGAGCCGCTCCGCGTCCATCGTGAGCCCGATGATGCGCCAGCGGTCCAGATCCCACAGCTCCTTCGGCGGTTCGATGCCCGGCACCAGGGGCACGTTGACCGCCTTGTAGCCCAGGTAGCCGAGGTAGATCGACAGCGGGGTCTTGCCTGAGCGGGACGGGCCCACCAGGCAGATGTCGCACTCCTTGAGCGCCTCCGGGAGCGACCCGTCGTCGTGGCGGACGGCGAAGTCGATGGCGGCCATCCGCACGAAGTACTCCGCCTCGACGCCGAGGGGGCGCATGGGGACCTGGTCGGCCTCGATGCCGCTGATGCGTTCCAGCGCACCCATCGCCTGCGTCATCAGATCGGCGAACGGCACCTCAATGTCGTTGCAGAACGATTTGACCAACTCGGCCTGTTCCTCGCTGACGAGCGTGAAGAACACCGCGACGGGCGCCCGCTCCGTGCTCTCCTTGATGGTCTCCAGCGCGGTGAGCAACGACGCGGTGGTGCCCACCTTGCGGTGCCGGACCAGGCTGAATTGCCGCGTCGGGAACTGGGTGATGGCGGCCCGCGCGATGCGGGCTGCGGTCTCGCCTGTGGAGTCGGCGATGATGTGGATCTCCAGCGGCTCTGCTGACATGACAGTCACCTTACGGGGCCGCCCCTCAGCCAGCACCGAACATCACGATGTTGTTGAACAACCAGTCGTTGCTCTGGCTGAAGGTGTAGCCGCCGCCCGGTCTTGCCGTGGCCACCGGGCAACGGATGACCCCCGGCCGAGTCAGCCATGACGAATTGGCACTGCCCTCTTCCCTCCTGCGATCGCAGAGCTAGGCTTGGATACCAGGGCACCACGGAAGTTGCCCGCAGTACCCAGGAGGTGCACACAGATGGATGCAGTTGTGGAGGAGACGGCGGAAACCAAGAGCGTGAAGGTGACCCACAAGGTCGCCAAACCGCTCGAGAAGGTGTGGGCGGCGCTCATGCAACCCAACGGCCAGGAGCCGTTGCTGGGCAAGGGTGGTCAACTGGGATCGAAGGGGGTCGACTGGGCGTCCACCGACGGCCCACACGGCGTCACCCGGAGCTTCCACCCCATGGAACAGATCCGGTTCTCCTGGCATGAAGCCGAAGGCGCTCCCCGCAGCCTCGTCGACCTGCAGATGAAACCCGTCGACGGCGGCACCGAGCTTCACCTGACCCACGAACTCATCGAAGATGGCTACGCCCCTGAGTCGTTGACCGAGCGCTGGGAGACCGCGCTCCGGAAACTCGACGACCAGGCCTGACGCAATTGCGGCGGCGGGGTGGGCCGGAGGGCCCACCCCGCCGTCGCGACGGCCGCGTGGAACACGGTGTTGGCTCACCGATAGACCGCGACGCTGTCGTCGTCGCCCACCACCAACCGCCCTCCGTACACGGTGGCATACCCGTGCAACGTCCGCTCCCACCTGACCTCGCCGGTGTCGGGGTCGATGCCCAACGCTTTCGGCTGGGTGGTCTCGCCTGTCTGCGGATCTGACGGCGTGATCAGCACGACGAGCTGCCCCTCCCCCACGTACAAGGCCGCTTCACCGGCGCGCGCCTCGATGGGGGTGCGCATCACCTCGCGTCCGGTGGTGGCGTCGAAGCGCAGCACCGCCATGGCTGCGGAACCGTAGGCTCCCTCGAGGACGATGAGGTCGTCGCCCCACAGCGCTCCGGGCGCAGCACCCTGCGGATCCCCCCACAGCTGGTTTGCCAGCGGTGTCACCCACCGCACTTTTCCGGTGCGCGGATCGAGCCGTTGCAGCTCCCCCTTGCCGCTCAGGGGCAGGAGGTAGAGGAGCCCGTCGTTGACCACGGTCCCCCAGTTGCCCACCTCGGAGCGCCACACCTCCTCCCCCGATGCGGGCTCGATGGCACGGACCGCGCCGAACTCGTTGATGACCGTCACGCCGTCCACCACGTGCATCGACGGCCGCGTAGGCTGCCAGTCGGGCTGCGCGCCGTCGGACATCCGGAACACGTAGCGGTAGCCGGCGAACTCAGAGGCGGCCGAGTCCGGCGCGAGGTACGCGAATCCGTCAGACTCCAGGACCTGCCTCGCAAAGCCTCCGGACCATCCACCCCCGGCGTCGACGTCGACATCCCACAGCGGGTGCACCAGATCGCCGGGGTCGTACGCCAGCAATCTGGCCGCGCCAGGACCGTAGGGGTCCTCGTCGTTCTGGCGCACCGCCAGGAACAACGTGCCGTTGTTGCTTGAAGAAACCCAGCTGTACCCGCCAGGCGACTCAAACACGTTCCCCGCCGAGTCCGTGTACTCCGTGGAGTCGAACACCGGCATCTCCAGCCGGTGCATCTCCCGGCCTGTCTCGCGGTCAAGTAACGCCGTCGCCCCTCTGAGAGGCACGCCGACCCACGGGGTCCCCGGCAGATCGGTGAGATGCGACTCGTCGAAGCCCCACACGCCCTGCACCGAGGTCCGCCACAGCTCTTCGCCGGACCCTGCCGCGAGCAGTGCCACCTGAGGCGGCGCCGGGTCCCCGCCTCCGACAGAGACCAGGAGGCGGTCGCCGCTGACGGGCACGAAACCCCCGTACGCCCTCCCGTCGTCGCCCCATCGCCACGCCTCGACGGGCCCGTCCTGGAGGCCGAGGACCTGCGGCGCGGGGGGCGGCGGCGACCTGAGGAGGAGGACCACCCCTAGCCCCAGCGCCAGCGCCATCGCCATGGCCCCCGCCACGACGGCAGTGCGGCCCCTGGACCACCCACCCAGTCGCCCGGTGGGGTCTGGTGCTGGCGGCGCGTCCAGGTCCAGCACGTCTTCGGTCATGCGGACAGCCTAGGGTCGCCGGACGCCGGCCGCGGCGGCCACCTTCAACGCGTGCGGCGCCCAGGCGACAGCCACGTTGAGCGATCAAACCCAACCCCCGCTGACTTCGGCCACTACCGGAAGTAGTATGAGGGGACGGCACATTGCGTCGCGGCCCGGTTTCAAGGAAGAAGACGGTCATTATGGCAACCATGCTCTCCAGCAGAGGGATGAGGCGCGCCCGCTGGGCTGCGCTGGCAATCGCAGGACTCACGGCACTCGGAATCACCGGCTGTTCGGGCGACGGCGCCCCGCCCGGCGAGACCCACGTCGGAGGTGAGGCCAATCTTCAGCTGCCGGATCTCGGCAGCGTCGATTTCCTCGGCATCCCCGGTTCCGCGCTCCTCGGGCTCGGCCTCATCGTGTGCGCGCTGGGCCTCGGTTTCGGCCTCATGACCTACACGCAACTCAAGCGCATGCCCGCCCATTCGGCGATGCGCGAGATCTCGGAACTCATCTACACCACCTGCAAGGCCTACCTGAAGCAGCAGGGCAAGTTCCTGCTGGTGCTGTGGGCGTTCATCGCCGCGATCATCATCTTCTACTACCTGTTCCTCGTCGGCTTCGGCGTCGGGAAGACCGCCATCGTGATCGCGTTCTCGCTGATCGGCATGGCCGGCTCCTACGGCGTCGCCTGGTACGGCATCCGCGTCAACACGCTGGCGAACTCGCGCACCGCGCACGCAGCGCTCGGCGGCAAGCCCTACCCCTGCCACGACATCCCGCTGCGCTCCGGCATGAGCATCGGCATGGTGCTGATCTCGGTCGAACTCGCGATGATGCTCATCATCATGGTGTTCCTGCCCGGTGAGATCGCCGGCGCCTGCTTCATCGGCTTCGCCATCGGCGAGTCCCTCGGCGCGTCCGCCCTCCGCATCGCCGGCGGCATCTTCACCAAGATCGCCGACATCGGCGCCGACCTCATGAAGATCGTCTTCAAGATCAAGGAAGACGACGCCCGCAACCCCGGCGTCATCGCCGACTGCACCGGTGACAACGCCGGCGACTCCGTCGGCCCCTCGGCAGACGGCTTCGAGACCTACGGCGTAACAGGCGTGGCGTTGATCACCTTCATCCTCATCGGCGTGCCGGAAGTCAGCATGCAGGTGACCCTGCTCGTGTGGCTGTTCGTCATCCGCGCCGCCATGGTGGTCGCCTCCGGCATCTCCTACTTCGCCAACCGTGCCTGGGCGAAGGCCCGCTACGCCAACGCCGACGACATGGACTTCGAGGCGCCCCTGACGTCGCTGGTCTGGATCACCTCGGCCGTCTGCATCGCCACCACATTCCTCACCTCGATCCTGCTCATCGGCAACCTCGAGGGTGGCCTCTGGTGGAAGCTGTCGTTGATCGTCAGCTGCGGCACGCTGGCCGGCGCCCTCATCCCCGAACTGGTCAAGGTGTTCACCTCCACCAGCGCCCGCCACACGCAGGAAGTGGTCATCTCCTCCAACAAGGGCGGCCCCTCGCTGGGCATCCTCTCCGGCCTCGTTTCGGGCAACTTCTCCGCCTACTGGCTGGGGATGGCGATCGCGGCCCTGATGGCCGTCGCCTACGGCATCTCCACCCTCGGCCTGAGCGACATGATGCTGGCCCCGGCCGTCTTCGCCTTCGGCCTGGTCGCCTTCGGCTTCCTGGGCATGGGCCCTGTCACCATCGCGGTGGACTCCTACGGCCCGGTGACCGACAACGCGCAGTCCGTCTTCGAGCTGTCGACGGTGGAACATGACCCCAGCGCGGCCGACGAGTTGGCCACCGAGTTCGGCCATGAGCCCGACTTCGAGCGCGCCAAGTACTTCCTCGAGGCCAACGACGGCGCGGGCAACACGTTCAAGGCGACGGCGAAGCCCGTGCTGATCGGCACCGCGGTCGTCGGCGCCACCACCATGATCTTCTCGATCATGATGGGCCTCACCGACGGCCTGGAGAACGCGGAGGCCGTCGCGAACCTGTCGCTGCTGCACGCCCCGTTCCTGCTCGGCCTGCTCGTCGGTGGTGCCGTCATCTACTGGTTCACCGGCGCGTCCATCCAGGCCGTGACAACCGGCGCCTACCGGGCCGTCGAGTTCATCGGCGCCAACATCAAGCTCGACGGGGTGACCCGCGCGAGCGAGGAGGACTCGGCCAAGGTCGTCCAGATCTGCACCCAGTACGCCCAGAAGGGCATGTTCAACATCTTCCTCGGCGTCTTCTTCTCCACCCTCGCGTTCGCGTTCGTGGAGCCGTTCTTCTTCATCGGCTACCTGATCGCGATGGCCCTGTTCGGCCTGTACCAGGCCATCTTCATGGCCAATGCGGGCGGCGCCTGGGACAACGCGAAGAAGATCGTCGAAGTGGACCTCGACGCCAAGGGCACGGCCCTGCACGACGCCACCATCATCGGCGACACCGTCGGCGATCCCTACAAGGACACCTCGTCGGTGGCGCTGAACCCCGTGATCAAGTTCACCACCCTGTTCGGTCTCCTCGCGGTCGAACTCGCGGTCTCCCTGAACGCTCAGGGCGGCCAGGTGCTGACCTGGGTGCTGGCCGCGGCGTTCTTCTTCGCGTCGCTGTTCTTCGTCCACCGCTCCTTCTACGGCATGCGCATCAACGAGAACATGTCGGAGATGGAGATCGATCGGACAACCGAGGCTGTCGCGATCGACGCCTGACCCCTATTCCGAGTCGGAACCGCTCGGCACAAGGCCCGGATCTCCCTCCCCCAGGGAGATCCGGGCCTCGCGTGTTCGTCGGCCGGCCGGCTTGGGCGCCCAGCTCAGCCCTGGAAGGGCCGCACCTCGACGGTGGGGTTGCAGCCGGTGGCCACCGCCCGTTTCGCCCAGTCGAGCGCGGCCGCGTCGTCCTCGACGTCGATGACCCAGAACCCGTTGACCTGGTCCGGGTACTGCAGCACCGGGCCCTCGACGACGACACCCTCAGACGTGACGTACCGGGCGTCCGACGGCGGGGTGAGCCCGCCGGCGAACACCCAGGCGCCGGCGTCCATCATCTCCCGGTTGAGGGCGTCGACCGCCGCGAAGATCTCGCTCTGGTCGGCGTCCTCCGCGAACGGCTTGCCGTCGTGGATGACTGATAACAGGAACTGGGGCATGGCTACTCCTCGTGTGCTCCGGGTGCCGGTTCGTGTGCCCCCAGCCTCACCTCCGGCACGCCCCACGTCAAGGGTGGGCGGCGCCGCCCCGCGCGTGGTTGACGAGGCGTTGGAGCAGGGCGCGAAAGTGCTGACCGGCGGCGCAGCGAATCAACGCGTCGCCCGTCGGGCTCTCCGCCTACCTGCACGCCGGCGACACCGCCGGGGCCGGCGGAGGACAAAGCGTCTGGAGACGGGCTGCTGGCGTCAACGGGGGCACTATCTCGAATGCCGCCGCGCCGTCGGTTTCGCCGACCCGTTCGCCTGACCCCGGAGGCTCAACCGGTGACGCTGCCCTGCGCCATCTCCAGCATCTCGGCCGCGGACAGGGTCACGATCAGCCGTGCCGATTCGCGGGCGGCGTCCTCGTCGCCCGCGATGATCGCGTCTCCGAGCCTGTGGTGCCATTCCAGCGCCTGCGGGTCCACCCGTTGGGGCAGCAGCCCCTGCAGGTAGCGGGCCTCGAGCATCCCCTCCACCAGCCTGTGGAGCGCGCCGAACATCGAGTTGTGGCCCATCTCCAGCACCATGGTGTGGAACCGCTTGTCCTGCCGGTGGAACTCCGGGATGTCGTTGTCGCGGCTGGCGGTGAGCAGCAGCTTCAGGCACTCGCCGAGCTCGGCCCGATCCGCGTCGGTGACCCGCTGCGCCGCCAACGAGGCTGCCGCCGGCTCGATGGCCGAGCGCAGCTCACTCAGTTCGATGATCTGCCGGGCGCGGTCCGGCGACATCAGCCGCCACCGGATGACGTCGCCGTTGACCAGTTCCCATTCCGTCATGGGCTGGACGACGGTGCCGACGCGGCGGCGGGACGCGACAAGGCCGAGCGACGCCAACACCCCGACCGCCTCGCGCATCACGGAGCGCGAGACGCCGCGCTCCACCGCCAGTTCGGTCATGTGGAGCGTGGTACCGGCCGGCAGTTCCCCGGCGCAGATCTGCGTCCCCAGGTCCTCCACGACGGAGAAGCGCAGGTTCGACACCGCGCCCGGCTCCGGCCGGTAGGGAGGCGCGAGACGCCTGCGGGCACTCACGGAGATGGCGGGGACGTCCATAGATAACATTCTGGCTCATTTTTCCCGGAAGCCCTTGCATATGTCTGACTTATTGGCCAATGTAAAGCAGGAGGGGCAACGCAGCCCACCCCCAGGTCTAGGGGACACGTCGAAGGAGACGAGATCATATGAAGCGTCGCACTGTCCTTATCAGCGTCCCGATCGGTGCTGCCGCCGTTGCGGCGCTGAGCGCCTGCGGCGGGGACGACACCGAATCCGGCGAAGCGTCCACCGAACTGCAGGTCACCCTGTCCAACCACCCGTGGAGCGATGCCATCAAGGAGTTGTTCCCGGAGTTCGAGGAAGAGACCGGCCTCACGGTCAAGCTGACGCAGCTCGGCGAGGACCAGCTCTCAGACCAGTACAACGTCAAACTCAACTCGGGCACCGAGGACCTCGACGTCCTCATGTACCGCCCGCTGCAGGAAGGCAAGCTGTTCGCCCAGAACGGCTGGTTGATGGACCTCACGGAGAAGGTGGAGGGCAGCGAGGACTACGACTGGGCCGACTACCAGCCGGGCCCCGTCGCCGCCAGCACCTTCGAGGGCAAGGTGGTGGGCGTCCCGCTCACCACCGAGCGTGAGTGCCTGTACTACCGCAAGGACATTCTCGAGGAACTCGGCGCGGCCGCCCCGCCGGACACGCTCGACGAGTTGTTCGAGCTCGCACAGAAGGCCAAGAGCGGCGACAGGGCCGGCTTCGTCGCCCGCACCGGCCGCAGCGCCGCCGTCACCCAGTTCTCCAGCTACCTCTACAGCTACGGCGGCGACTTCCACAACGAGGAGGGCACTCAGGCCACCGTCGACACGGCCGAGGCCAAGGCGGCCTACGACATGTACTCGAAGCTCATCCGCGAGACCGGGCCCGCCAACGTCTCGACCGACATGAGCTGGCCGGAGGCCATGGCGATCTTCACGCAGGGCAACGCCGCCTTCTACACCGAGGCCGACGTGCTCTACACCAACGCCACGGACGCCTCGAAGTCCGCGGTGTCCGACAAGGTGGGCTTCGCGCCGTTCCCGGCAGGGCCGGCCGGCCGCAAGCCGTTCAACATCCCGTCGTGGGGTCTGGCCATCAACGAGAAGTCCAAGAACAAGGACAACGCGTGGAAGTTCATCGAATGGGCCACCTCGAAGGCCAAGACGCTCGAGAACCAGAAGAACGGTCTCATGAGCGCCCGTAACTCCGCCTGGGACGACCCCGAGGGCGTCGCTGGCTTCCCGGAGGACCTCGCCGCCTCGATCAGTGAGAACGCCAAGGAGGGCGTCGGCCACGACCGCCCGCTGGTCATCCAGGTCGCCAAGGCCCGCGAGATGGTGGGCCAGCCCATCGTCGACGGGATCACCGGCAAGGACCTGGAGGCGTCGATCGCCAAGGCCCAGGAGGACTTCCAGAAGTTCCTGGACGACGAGAACGCCTGACCCCCGACCCTGTCCTGAGTGTGGAGGGCCGCCCCGGCGGCCCTCCACACGGCTCGTCCTGAATCGAGGCATCCATGACACACGCTGCTGCCGACACCGGCTACCGCGCCGCGATGAAGCCGACCTCACCGGCCTACAGATGGGCCAACAAGCACCGCAAGTGGCTGTTCGCCGCCCCTGCGATGGTGTTCGTGGCTGCCATGATCATCTTCCCGCTGGGCTGGACGGCGTACCTGAGTCTCACCAACGCCAGCGGCTCCGTGCAGGCCAGCCGCGACTTCATCGGCGCGCGCAACTTCACCGAGATGCTCACCGACACCGACAGGTTCTGGCCCGCCGTGTGGCGCACCGTGCTGTTCACCGCGGTGGTGCTGATCGTCGAGGTCGTCCTCGGCATGATCATCGCGCTGTTGCTGCGCCGCCCCTTCCGGGGCGAGCGCTGGGTGCGGGTGGCGATCCTGCTCCCGCTGGTGGCGACCCCCGTCGCCGTCGGCATGATGTGGCGCCTCATCTTCGACCCGAACATCGGCGTGGTCAACACCATGTTGGGCTGGGTGGGCATCCCGCCGCAACCCTGGCTCGCGGGCGAGTCGACAGCCCTGTGGACCACGATGTTCATCGATATCTGGCAGTGGACGCCCATGGTGGCGCTGATCCTGCTGGCCGGGTTGTCGTCGCTCTCCGACGAGCCTGACGAGGCGGCGCAGATCGACGGCGCCAGCGCCTGGCAGCGGTTCTGGCACATCACCCTGCCGCTGATGCGCTCGACGGTGATCGTCGCCATCCTGCTGCGCGGCATCGACGCGCTGAAGACCTTCGACATCCTCTACGCGACGAAGGGCCGGGGCGGCGGTTCGTTCAACGAGGTGGAGACCCTCAACGTCTACGCCTACGGCCTGAGCTTCGACTACAACGAGTACGGCCTCGCGTCGGCGGTGCTGATCTTCTTCTTCCTGCTGATCGTGATCCTGATGTTCTTCCTCTCCCGCGGTAACAAGAAGGTGACCTCATGACCTCTCGTGGCTACAAGATCTTCAGGGTCGTCGCCCTGATCCTCATCATCTTCTTCCTGCTGGCCCCCCTCGCGTGGATGGTCATGGCGTCGTTCAAGACGACCGTGCAGATCTTCGACACGGCCAACATCTTCAACTTCGCCCCCACGCTGGAGAACTACGAGCGCGTCTTCGCGCAGGCCAACTACGGCGAGTTCATCTGGAACAGCTTCGTGGTGGCGGCCGTGTCGACGCTCCTGTCGCTGATCATCGGCATCCCGGCCGCCTACGCGATGAGCCGGTTCACCATGAACAAGTCCTCCATCGTGGTGCTGATGGCCCGCATCATCCCGGGCGTTTCGCTGCTGGTGCCCTGGTACTACGTGTTCAGCATCATGGGGCTGGTGGGCGGCTACTCGGTGCTGATCCTGTCGCACATGTTCGTCTCGCTGCCGTTGATCGTCTACATCATGATGGGCTTCTTCGACGGCCTCCCCACGGAGATCGAGGAGTCCGGCGAGGTCGACGGCCTGACCCCCATCGGCGCCTTTTGGCACCTGACTCTGCCGCTCTCAACGCCTGGTATCGCGACGGCGGCGATCCTGTCGTTCATCTTCAGCTGGAACAACTTCATGTTCGCCCTGGTGCTGTCAGATACCGACACCAAGACGCTGCCCGTGGCCATCTTCGACTTCATCGGCTACGCGAGCATCGACTGGGGCGGGCTGATGGCGGCCACCACCGTCGTCACCGTGCCCATCATGGTGGGTTCCCTCTTCGTCCAGAAGTACATCGTCAGCGGCCTCACCGCCGGCGCGACGAAGGGCTGATGATGGCTGACGTGATCGAGCGGATCGAAACGTTCCTCGTGGCGCCGCGCTGGCTCTTCGTTCGGATCGAGACCCGCGACGGGGTCGTGGGCTGGGGCGAGGCCACCTGCGAGGGGCGCTCGGAGACGGTCCGCACCGCGGTCGAGCAGCTGGCCGAGATCGCCGTCGGCTGGGACCCGGGCCGCATCGAGGACCTGTGGCAGCGGCTCACGAACGGCTCGTTCTACCGCGGCGGACCCATCCTGGCCAGCGCGGTCTCAGGCATCGACCAGGCGTTGTGGGACATCCTCGGCAAGCGGCTCGGCGCGCCAGTGCACCAGCTCCTCGGCGGGGCGGTGCGCGAGCGGGTCCGGGTGTACGGCTGGATCGGTGGCGACCAGCCCGACGCCGTGCGTGACTCCGCGGAGCGCGCCAGGGCCAACGGCCTCACCGCGGTGAAGATGAACGCCACCCCGGCGTTGGGCAAGCTCGCCACCCGCGCGGAGATGCTGGCCGCGGTGGAGCGGGCGGAAGTGGTGCGCGAGGTGATGGGGGACGACGGGGACCTGGCCATCGACTTCCACGGCAGGGTGTCGTTCCCCGCGGCTCGCCGCCTGATCCACCTGCTCGAGGACGTTGGCCCGATGTTCATCGAGGAGCCTGTGGTGCCTGAGAACTCGCACCTGTTCCCAGATCTGGTCGCGCACACCACGGTTCCCATCGCCACCGGCGAGCGGCTTTACAGCCGACAGGAGTTCCTCCCCGTGCTGAGGGCCGGCGTCGCGGTGGTCCAACCCGACCTCTCGCACGCCGGCGGCATCACCGAGACCCGCAAGATCGCCTCGCTCGCCGAGGCGCACGGCGCCCTGCTGGCGCCCCACTGCCCGCTCGGCCCCATCGCGCTGGCCGCCTGCCTTCAGGTGGGCTTCGCGACCAGCAACCACATCATCCAGGAGCAGAGCCTCGACATCCACTACAACGTGGGCGCGGACCTGCTCGACATGCTGCTGGACCCGAGCCCGCTCACGAGCACCGACGGCCACATCGCCCTGTGGAACGCGCCTGGGCTGGGGATCGCGTTGGACGAGGCGGCCATCCGTCGCGCCGATCAGGAGCCGCACGCCTGGCGCGGCCCGATCTGGAACCATCCCGACGGTTCGTTCGCGGAGTGGTGAGCCGCATGGATCCGGAGCGATTCCTCGCAGAACTGAAGCAGAGCGGCCTGTGCGCCATCATCCGCTGTCGGGAGGCCGGCGCCGCGGAGCCGATCGCCCGCCGTCTCATCGAGGCGGGAGTGCGCATGCTCGAGGTCACGCTCACCACGCCGGACGCGGAGCAGACGATCCAGGCGCTGGCCACCGACGCTCCGGCCGAGGTCTGGGTTGGTGCCGGCACCGTCATCAGCACCGAGGACGCAGAGCGGGCCAGGGCGGCCGGGGCGCGGTTCATCGTCACCCCGGGGCTCTGTCCGGCCATCGAGGCCGCCGCCTCCGCCGGGCTCCCCAGCCTGGGCGGGGCCTGGACGGCCAGCGAGGTCATGGAGGCCCATCGCAGGGGCGCCACGGCCGTGAAGATCTTCCCCGCCAGTTCGGGCGGCCCTGCGCACCTGAAGGCGCTGCGCGACCCCCTCCCCCACATCCCGCTCGTGGCCGTCGGCGGCGTCGGGCTGGACGACATCGCCCCTTACCGCGCCGTCGGGACGATCGGCTTCGGCGTCGGCGGGCCCCTCATCGGCGACGCGGCCCGGGGCGGCTCGCTGGACGCGCTGGCCGAGCGCGCCGGGGAGTTCGTGAGGGCCTGCCGCTCATGACCGACGTCTGGACGTTCGGCGAGACGATGGTGAGCCTCCGCACGACGGCGCTGCTCAGCCCCGGGGTGACCTGGAGCACCCACGTGGCCGGCGCCGAATCCAACGTCGCGATCGGGCTGGCGCGCCTGGGGCACTCGGTGACCTGGTGCAGCCGTCTCGGCGACGACGCGTTCGGCCACCTCGTGATGCGGGAGCTGCGGGCCGAGGGGATCGCCGTCGACTGCGCGCTGGATCCCGAGCGGCCCACCGGTTTCATGTTCCTGAGGCCCACCACGTTCGCCGCAGAGGTCGCCTATCACCGGGCAGGCTCCGCGGCGTCTGCGCTGGGCGTCGAGGTGGTCGATTCGCTGGTGGCGGCCGCGCCCCGCGTCGTGGTGCTGTCGGGGATCACTCCGGCCCTGGGACCGGGCCCGGCGGAGGCGGCAGCCAGGGCCGTGGAGTCGGCCCAGGCCATGGGAGCGACGGTGGTCCTCGACGTCAACCACCGGGCCAGGTTGTGGTCACGGGAGGCCGCCGCCCGGTTCCTCCAGCGGATCATCCCCGGGGTGGACGTGGTGGTCGGCTCCCCCGAGGAGCTGGAACTCCTGGCCCCGACTCCGCAGCGGTTGGTGGAGATGGGTCCGTCGCAGGTGGTCGTGAAACTCGGCCCCGAGGGCGCGCGCCTGCACGCAGACGGCTCGGTCGTCGACGGACCGACGACGACCGTGGCGGTGGTCGATCCCGTGGGCGCCGGCGACGCCTTCACCGCGGGGTACGTCTCGGCGCTGCTGGAGGGCGCCGGGCCAGAGGCCCGGCTGCGCCGCGGCAACGTCCTGGGTGCGGCCGCCGTCCGCCATCGCGGCGACTACGAGGGCCTGCCCCTGAGGGACGAACTGCTCGCCTGGGAACGCGAGGGCGGAGCGGACGTGCTGCGCTGAGGGGCGAACCCCCCGGTCAGAGGCCCTGGGCCAGGCGGTAGTAGGCCTGGTTCCAGCGGACCAGCTGCTGGAACTCCGGCAGCGTCGTGGAGTCGTCGATCACCAGGAGCTCCACCTGGGCCATGTCGGCGAAGTCGCGGAACGCCTCGATGCCGACGGCCGTCGACATCACGGTGTGGTGCGCGGCGCCGGCGGTGAGCCACGCGGCGGCGCTGGTCCTGAAGTCCGGCTGCGGCTTCCACACGGCGCGCCCCACAGGCAGCTTGGGCAGCGGGGCGCGGGGCTCCACGTTCTCGACGACGTTGGCGGTCAGGCGGAAGCGGTCGCGCATGTCGCTCAACGCGACGACCACGGCGGGCCCCGGGTCCGCCGTGAAGACCAGGCGCACCGGGTCCTCCTTGCCGCCGATGCCGAGCGGATGGATCTCCAGGGTGGGCTTCGCGGTGGTCAGCGACGGCGACACCTCCAGCATGTGCGCCCCGAGGATGAGCTCGTCACCAGGGGTCATGTCGTAGGTGTAGTCCTCCATCAGGCTCGCCCCGCCGGGCAGGCCCGCGCCCATGACATTGGCGATCCGCACCAGGATGGCGGTCTTCCAGTCGCCCTCGGCGCCGAAGCCGTAGCCCTCGGCCATGAGGCGCTGCACCGCCAGCCCCGGCAGCTGCTTGAGGGAGCCGAGGTCTTCGAAGCTGGTGGTGAAGGCGCCGAAGCCGCCCTCCTCCAGGAAGGAGCGCAGGCCCAGCTCGATCGCCGCGCCGTCGCGGAGCGACTGGTGCCGGTCCCCTCCCTTACGCAGTTCCGGAGCGACCTCGTACAGCTCCTCGTACTCGGCGACCAGCGCATCGACGGCATCCTCGGACGCCGCGGCGACCGCGTCGGCCAGCTCATTGACGCCCCAGGTGTTCACCTGGACGCCGAAGCGCAGTTCCGCCTCCGTCTTGTCGCCCTCGGTGACGGCGACGAAGCGCATGTTGTCGCCGAAGCGGGCGAGCTTGAGGCTGCGGGAGGCGGCGAGGCCGGCGGCCGCGCGCTGCCAGGTGCCCAGCTCGCGCTGGACCTGCGGATCCGAGGCGTGTCCGACGATCGTCTTGCGCGGCACCCCGAGCCGGGTCTGGATGTAGCCGAACTCACGGTCGCCGTGCGCGGCCTGGTTGAGGTTCATGAAGTCGAAGTCGATGTCCGCCCACGGCAGCTCGACGTTGGCCTGGGTGTGGAGGTGCGCCAGCGGCTTCTGCAGCGCGTCGAGGCCGGCGATCCACATCTTCGCGGGGCTGAACGTGTGCATCCACGCGACCAGACCGATCACCCGGTCGTCGGCGTTCGCCTCGAGGGCGACGCGCTTGATCGCGGCGGAGTCCGTGAGAACGGGCTTCCAGACGATCGAGACCGGCACGTCGCCTGCGTCGTCGAGCACCCGGGCGATCTCCTTGGACTGCTCCGCCACCTGGGCGAGCGTTTCGGGCCCGTACAGGTGCTGGCTTCCGGTGAGGAACCAGACCTCGTAGCCGTCGAGGGAAGTGGTGAGCTTGGGCATTCGAGTGGACCTTTCGGGGGCTGGGGGCTGCGGCGGTGCGCGGTGGTGGGGTGGGTTGTCAGCGGCGAGCGTCGGTGCTCTGGCCGTAGACATTCTGGTAGCGGTCGAAGAGGCTGTCGATCGCTTCCTGCGGGATGGGGATGAGCGGTCCCGCCTCGCGCGCGTAGTGCACGGTGCGGGCGACGTCCTCCACCATGATGGCAGCCTTGACGGCGTCCTTCGCGTCCACGCCGATGGTGAAGGGGCCGTGGTTCTGCATGAGCACGGCGCGGCTGCGGTGGCCCCGGAGGGTCTCGACGATGCCGCGCCCGATGGAGTCGTCGCCGATGATCGCGAACGGGCCTACGGGGATGGGGCCGCCGAACTCGTCCGCCATGGCCGTGATGACGCAGGGAATTTCCTCGCCGCGCGCCGCCCAGGCGACGGCGAAGGTGGAGTGGGTGTGCACCACGCCGCCGACATCGGGCATGTTGCGGTAGACGTAGGCGTGCGCGGCGGTGTCGCTCGACGGCGAGCGCTCGCTGCCCTCGGAGCCGGGGATGACATTGCCGTCCAGGTCACACAGGATCATGTTCTGCGGGGTCAGGTCGTCGTAGCTGACGCCGGACGGCTTGATGACGAACAGGTCCGCCCCGGGCACCCGGCCGGAGACGTTGCCGCCCGTCCAGACGATCAGGTTGTAGCGCACGAGTTCGCCGTGCAGCCGGGCGACATCAGCCCGGACGCTGCTGATGGCGGCTTGGACCTCGGCGGAGAAGGGTGTGCTCACGGGTGACCTCCCAGAGTCGACTGTGACCGGTCACACAAGCGTATCCCCAACAGCGCCGTAGGTCAAGGACCCAATCGGTCAGCGATCGGGCGGGCGACCGACGCGCGCGGGATCAACACCGGCGCGACGGGTTCCCGTGCGGGCGCCGCGGCATCCGGACCCGCAATGAAGGCTTCAACGGCCCGGCGGCCGAGTTCCTCGAAGTCCTGGCGCACGGTGGTGAGCTGCGGCCAGTAGTACGCCGCGTCGGGGATGTCGTCGAAACCGACGACGCTGATGTCGTCCGGCACGGCGACCCCCGCCTCGTGCAGCCCGCCGATGAGACCGAGCGCCATCTGGTCGTTGGCGGTGAAGACGCCGGTGGCACCCGATTCGAGCACCGCCGCGGCCGCCTCGTAGCCGGAGCGCGCCGTCCAGTCGCCCAGGTGGAGGACGACGCCGTCGAGGCCCCGGGCCTGCGTCTCGGCGGTGAAGCCGGCGGCCCGAGCCTCGGCCTCCAGCCAACTCGCCGGCCCGGCGAGGTGGGCGATGCGCACGTGCCCGGCATCGGCCAGCGCGTCCACCGCCAGGCGGGCGCCCTCGGCCTGGTCCACGGAGAGCCAGGGCGCGCCGTGACCGGCCGAGTGCAGGGTGAGGACACGGACGCCCGCCGCCAGCGCGTCGATGGTGCGCAGCGTCTGTTCGTGGGGGGCCACGACGACGATGCCCTCCACCCCCTGGGCCACGAGGTGCTCGATGGCGGCGGCCACGGCGGTGTCGTCGTCAGCCTGCGCGAACGCGGCGCTGATCCAGTAGCCGGCCACCCGCGCCGACGCCTCGATGGCGGCGACCGAGCGGGACGGGCCGTACAGCAGCGCGTCGGAGGCGAGGATCCCGAGCGTGCGGGAGCGGCGCGTGCCCAGTGCGCGGGCGGCGTTGTTCATCCGGTAGCCGAGCTCCTCCATCGCCCGGACGACGCGGGCCTTGGTGGCCTCCGCGACGTCGGGGTTGTTGTTGAGGACCCTCGACACCGTCTGACGCGACACGCCCGCGAGGGTGGCGACGTCGCGTACGCCGACCACCCGCTTGCCCCCGGGAGTCACTTCGCCCAGCCGTGGGTGATCAGTTGAGGCCGATGAGGTCGCACACGAAGATCAGCGTCTCGCCCGGGGCGATGACGCCACCTGCGCCACGCTCGCCGTAGGCGAGGTGCGACGGGATGACCAGCTGACGACGGCCGCCGACCTTCATGCCCTGGATGCCCTTGTCCCAGCCCTGGATGACCTGGCCGATGCCGAGCCGGAACGAGAGCGGCTCGCCGCGGTTCCAGGAGGAATCGAACTCCTCGCCGGAGCTGAAGGCGACACCCACGTAGTGCACGTGCGCGACGTCGCCGGCAGCGGCCACCGCGCCGTCGCCCTCCACGATGTCGGTGATGTCCAGATCTGCCGGGGGCTCGCCACCGGGGAAGTCGATCTCCGGCTTCTCATTCATGTTTGCCATGGTGTCGACCCTACAAGCTCGACGGCCTGCTGCGTAGGCTGCGGCGGTGGACGAACGCCGCGACGCCCAGGACGACGAGCGCGCCGAGGACCCACCAGAAGTAGGCGCCGCCCACCACCTGCTGGTAGGGCGTCCAGTTGGGGTTCTGCTCGGGCGGGTGCGGGAAGTCCCAGTGGGGTGAGTGGCGGAAGACCCAGAGCCCGGCGGCCCCGGTCAGGGCGGTCAGCCAGGCCGCCCACACCGGCCCGAGCCGCCACGCCCAGGCCGCGACGACCACCACCGCGGGAGCGGCCCAGACGAAGTGGTGGCTCCACGACACCGGGGAGGCCACCAACGCGTAGAGCCCCAGCACGATGGCAGGGGTCATGTCGTCGCCCTGCGCGAAGAGCACGCGGAGGAGCGCCAGACAGGCCAGGCCGATCAGGACGCAGGCCACGAACCAGATCCAGGTGGCGGCGTCCCCGCTGAGCGCGCGGTGCACCATGCCGTTGAGCGACTGGTTGGCCGGGTAGGCCGGCTCGCCGATGCGCTCGGAATCCGGCAGCACCCGCGTCCAGTAGGCGATGGAGTCGCGCGGCCGCAGCGCGAACCCGATCCCCGTGTACAGCAGCGCCGAGCCCACCCCGACGATGAGGGAGCGCCAGTCGCGCCGCATCAGGAACCACGCGAGGAACACCACCGGCGTCAGCTTCACCGCGAAGGCGAGCCCCACCAGCGAGCCCTGCCACCACTTGCCCCTCCCGGCCAGCAGGTCGACCATCACCAGCGCCATCAGGACGGCGTTGATCTGGCCGAATTCGACCGTCTCGGCCAGCGGGTCCAGGTGCAGCGCGAGGCAGCCCAGCGCGGCGGTGAGCCACAGCGCGTCGCGCCGGTTGCTGCCCAGTTCACGCACCACCAGGTACAACACGCCGAGCATCGCGGCCACCGTCAGCGCGGACAGCGTCACCGAGCCCACCCGCCAGGACACGAACGTGAAGGCGGAGAAGATCGCCGCCGCGATCGGCGGATAGGTGAACGGGAGGCTCACGCCGACGATCGTTTCGGGCATGCGTCCGTAGAGGTCGCCGCCGTCGCGGAACACCTGGCCGCCGATGCGGTAGACGTCGAAGTCGATGCGGTACGGGATGAAGTCCTCACCCGGGAAGCCGTAGAGCCAGCTGTAGGTGAGGTAGCCCAGCCACCCCAGCGCCAGAAGGCGCAGCACCCAGGAATGCAGATAGGTGTCGACGGCTCGTAGGACAAAGGTACGGACGTCGGGCATGGAGAGATCCTACGGCGGCACGGTCGGCGGGCCGACTTGGGTAGCCTGTGGTTCGTGAGCATCGAGTGTCGTCCCATCCCTGCCGAGGAGCACCTCGCCTTCATCGAGGCGCGCGGCTCCGCGTCGTTCCTCCAGACCCCGGCGTGGGGCAAGGTGAAGCCTGAGTGGCGCTCCGAGTCCGTCGGGTTCTTCGCCGACGGGGAGCTGACGGGGGTCGGCCTCATCCTCTACCGACAGCTGCCGAAGGTGAAGCGCTACCTCGCCTACCTCCCCGAGGGGCCCGTCCTCGACTGGGCGAGACCAGACGTCGACGAGCACGTGTCCGCCCTTGTCAGGCACGCGAAGCAGCGCAAGGCCTTCGCGGTGCGGATCGGGCCGTGGCTCACGCACCGCCGCTGGCTGGCGAAGACCATCAAGGACGCCGTCGCGGACGACGACGTCACGCTTCTCTCCCAGCAGGAGCCGGACGAGACCAACCTGGTGGGCACGCGGGTGCGCAACGCCCTGCTGCACGCCGGCTGGGTCACCGACGAGACGGGCGAGGGCTTCGCCGCCGGGCAGCCCAGGTTCAACTTCCACCTGCCGCTGCGCCATGGGGACGGCACACAGAAGAGCGACGACGAACTGCTGAAGGGCATGAACCAGCAGTGGCGCCGCAACATCAAGAAGGCCGACAAGGAGGGCGTCACCGTCCGCACCGGCACCCGGGAAGACCTGGCGGCATTCCACCGCATCTACCTCGAGACGGCGCAGCGCGACGGCTTCACCGGCCGCGGCCTCTCCTACTTCGAGGTGATGTGGGACGCCCTCAACGCGGAGGCCCCGGAGCGGATGAAGGTCTACCTCGCGGAGCACGACGGCGACCTCGTCGCCGCCACCACCATGGTCACCGTCGGCGAGCATGCCTGGTACTCCTACGGCGCCTCCACCACCGCCAAGCGCGAGGTGCGCGGCTCCAACGCCGTCCAGTGGCAGATGATCCGCGACGCGAACGCCGCGGGCTGCGCCGTCTACGACATGCGCGGCATCGTCGAGGGCGTGGGCGCGGACCATCCCGAGATCGGCCTGATCCAGTTCAAGGTGGGTACCGGCGGCGAGGCCGTGGCGTACCTGGGCGAATGGGACTACGCCATCAACAAGCCCATCCACTGGGCGTTCAACCAGTACCTCAAGAGGCGATGACATGACGCTGACGCTGAACATCGACGCGCACCGCTGGCGCGCCCACCTCGACGGCTTCCAGAGGCAGGTGGGCGGGCTCGTCCCCGTGGCGAAGGGCAACGGCTACGGGTTCGGCCTCGGCACGCTGGCGGCGGAGGCCAAGCGGTTGGGCACGCAGACGCTCGCCGTCGGCATCGCCCAGGAGGTCGCGGACGTGCGGGCGGGCGGCTGGGACGACGACATCGTCGTGCTCAACCCCTGGCGCCCCTTCGACGCGGCGGCCACCGCCCTGCTGAACGACCCCAAGATCATCACCACCGTCTCGCGCGTCGAGGACCTGCGCGCGATGACCCAGTCGCACCCCAGGGCCAGGGTCATCGTCGAGATCGAGACCGCGATGCACCGCCACGGGCTGGATCCGCGCCAGCTGACCGCAGACGCGTTCGGCGACCTCTGGTTCGAGGGCTGGGCCGTCCACCTGCCGGCCGACGGCTCGCCCGCGGAGGCGAACCGCCTCGCGCAGACGGGTCTGGCCACCCGCACCGGTCCCGTGTGGCTGTCGCACCTCAGCGTCGACGACTACCGCACCTTCGCGGCGAGCTTGAGCGTGCCCACCTATCTGCGCGTCGGCACCCGGCTCTGGCTCGGCGACAAGCAGGCCTACCGGACCACCGCCACCGTGCTCGACGTGCACCGCATCAAAAAGGGGCAGGTGCTGGGCTACCACGGAGTGCCCGCGCCGAAGGACGGGTGGATCGTCATCGTCTCCGGCGGCACCGCCCACGGCGTGGCCATGGCGGCTCCCGTGCCCCAGCGCTCCTTGAAGCAGCGCGGCGTGACGCTCGCTCAGGGCCTGCTGGACGCCGTCGGTCGCACGCTGTCGCCGTATGAGATCGGCGGGAAGAAGCGGAGTTTCGCCGAACCCCCGCACATGCACTCGTCGATGGTCTTCGTGCCCGGCGAGTACCCGCTCACGAAGGTCGGCGACGAGGTGCCCGTCACCACGCGTATGACGACGGCGACCCCGGACGAGATCTTCTGGACCTGAGCGGTCGGCCCGGTCATTTGTGAAGATGGATCATGGCTGACAACAAGCGCAGGATTCTCATCACCGGTGCCACCGGCGGGATCGGGCTGCTCCTCGAGGAGCGCCTCATGCCGGATTACGACGTCATCTCCCACGGCCGCACCCCCGCCAACGACGAGCAGGCCAAGCGCCTCCGCAAGGCGGACCTCGAGGACTACGACGAGGTGCGCACCCTCATGGACGGGGTCGAGGTGGTCCTCCACCTGGCCGGCCAGGCCTCCCCTGAGGCCGAGTGGGACGAGGTGGTGGGCCCCAACATCATCGGTTTCCGCAACGTCCTGGAGGCAGCCCGCGACGCGGGCGTGCGCAGGTTCGTGTTCGCCTCGTCCAACCATGCGATGGGCATGTACGACCGCGACGAGGACTGGCCGGTCTACCCCCACCACCTCCCGCGGCCTGATTCGCTGTACGGGGTGTCCAA
The DNA here is from genome assembly GCF_014164735.1 of Tessaracoccus sp. MC1756. Classification (NCBI taxonomy): domain Bacteria; kingdom Bacillati; phylum Actinomycetota; class Actinomycetes; order Propionibacteriales; family Propionibacteriaceae; genus Tessaracoccus; species Tessaracoccus sp. MC1756. The sequence continues at coordinate 141,502 of NZ_JACJFZ010000004.1, forward strand.
GGTCTTCGGAGAGGCGTTGGGACGGTACTACCACGACAAGTACGGCATGGAGTTCATCTCGCTGCGCATCGGCTGGTCCACCGAGGACCCGCTGGCGGCAGAGGAGGAACTGCTCCACGCCATGTGGCTGAGCAACGACGACACGGAGCGGGTGTTCCGGCGCGCCATCGAGGCGGAGAACATCGGCTACGGCCTCTACTACGCCATCTCGGACAACCCGAACCGCCGCTGGGACCTCACCAACACCATGCTGGAGCTGGGCTACCGGCCCGAGGATTCCGTCACGGATCTGGAGAAGGAGGACGTGGTGGAGGGCGGCCACGGCACCCCGGACAACTGGCCCGAGGGGAGCTGAGGCTCAGACCGTCGCGGCGGCGGTGGGGCGCTCGAAACCGGCGAGGTAGTCCTTCTCGTCGGGGAGCACCGGGTCTCGGAGCGGATCACGGGCGGGCCGCACGATGTCGGCAACCACCTCGGCCAGGATCCACACCTCCACCGCGACGTGCAGGAGGATGGCCGCCCAGTAGAGCATGAACGGCCCGTTCTGGTTGGTGGTCAGCCACCCGCCGAGCCACCCCCAGATGGCGATGTAGTAGGCCACCTGGGTGATGGACAGCGCGATCAGTTCAGGCTTGTACGGGCGGGCCAGCACGAGCGCCAGCAGCAGCCAGAGGGCGGACTGCGGCGGGAACGCGGGGCCCATCAGCAGCGTGGCGAAGACCACCACCGCCACCATCGAGCCCACCCGCGGCCGCTTCCGAGCCACGTACAGGTAGGCGATGAACGCGCCGAGCCCGAGCAGCAGCACCACGAAGAGCAGCGGCCCGGATTCCCGCAGCTGCAAGCCGAACATCAGCTCGAGGACGTACCAGAGCGAGCCGTAGCTGGTGCCCTTGTTGATCTCGCCGTGGTAGTACAGGTAGACGCGGTCGAAGTTCTGGAGCAGCAGCGGCAGATGCACGGCGAAGAACGTCACCAGGGCCGGCGCGATGAACGCGGTGGCCCTGCGCCAACCTCCCCGCAGGCCCAGGCTGACGAGTACCGCCAGGATCACGCCGATCGGCATCGTGCCGGCTGAGGCGGCCAGGCCGAGCACAATGCCCGCCTCCAGCAGGCGCCCCCGCGCCACCTGCACCAGGCCCAGCGCGGTGAACGCCACCGGCACCAGATCCCAGTTGACGAGGCCCACGGCCAGCACCACGGGCGAGGCGGCCACGAGCACGGCGTCCCAGGAGGGCCGTCCTGGCCGGCGACGACCCAGCCAGGCGACACACGCCACCAGGATCAGGAAGCAGACGAAGAGCCCCAGCACGGTCAAGCCGAAGAAGACGACGCTGGAGTCCACCTCGTCGGCGAGGCTGGCGCTGCGGCGGATGGGGGCGTCGAACAGCACCGTCGCCGTCTTGCGGGTGACCAGGATGGCCGCGGCGATCAGCGGTGCGAACAGCATGGTCTCGCTGCCCAGCGGCGAGTTGCCGCGGCCGAAGCCCTGCCCCAGCCACGACGACTGGATGTCGGTGTAACAGAGCAGCTTGTACATATCGACCTGCTGGTGCGCCGTCGTCTGGACGCACGGCACGTGGCGCACGAACAGCACCAGGAACACGGCGGTCGCCAGCAGGAAGGCCCACGGCAACGGGTTGAACCAGACACCCCGCGGGTTGGCATGACGGCCCATGGGGCCCCCGAGGCCGGGCAGCAGCGCGTTCTTCACGCGCTCACTGTAGCCGCCCCGACGTTTACGGCTCCGTGGTCACCGCGTCCTGCACAGCCGCGGTGACCGTCGGCGACAGCGCCACCGTCGGCTCCGCGGTGGGTTCCGGCGCCACGGTGGGGGCCGGCTGTTCGGTCTCCTCCTTGGTGGGCTTCGGCTTCGGTTTCGGAGCCTGCGTGGTGGCCGGGGGCGTCGTCGCCGGCGCCTCCGTGGTCTCCGCGACGGTGGGCGTGGGCGACGGGGTGGGCTCCACCGTCGGCTCCTCCGAAGGCGTCGGCGACGGCGTGGGGGTGGGGGACGGCGTCGGCGACGGGGTGGGGGACGGCGAGGGTTCCTCGCTGGCCGGCGGTTCGGACTCGTCGGCCGTCTCGCCCTTGTCCGCCTTGATGTCCTTGGGCTCGTCGAACTCCTCCACCGGCATGCCCTCGGTGGCGCGGGCCATGTAGGACACCCAGGTCATGAGCGGATAGCTGGAGCCGAAGAACGTCCGGTCCCGGGGGCGCTTGTAAGGCTCGAGGTCCTCGTTGCCCCCGTCGCCGGCGACGTACATCACCGCCGTCGAGATCTGCTTGGTGTAGCCCACGAACCAGGCCGACGTGATGGCGTCCTCGACGCCGTTGGTGCCGGTCTTGCCTGCTACCGGGCGGCCCAACTCACGGGCGCGACGACCCGTGCCCTCCTGGACGACGGAGCGCAGGGAATCCGTCACGTTGGCGGCCACGTTGGTGTCGATGGTCTGCTCGTTGGCGGGCTTCGCCTCGTAGAGCACCTCACCGTTGCGGTCGATGACCTGCTTCACGATGTGCGTGGCGTTGCGCTGGCCGGAGTTCGCCAGCGTGGCGTAGGAGTTGGCCATGTCGACGGGGCTGACCTCGCCGAAGCCCAGCGCGATGCGGTTGCCGGACTCCTCCCAGGCGGGCCCGGTGGGGGCACCCGCGTCGTTGGCGGCCTTGATCACTTCCTGCTGGCCGTTCTCCATCTGCTCGGTGAGGTCGACGAACGCGGTGTTGATCGAGTCCGCCGTCGCCTTGCGCAGCGTGACCGGGCCGTACTGGTTGCTGAACTCGTTGCGGACGGGCTGGGTGTCGCCGCGGGGGGTGAAGGTGTCGCCCTTGAGGATGGACTGCAGGGAGAACCCGTTGCGCAGGCCCGCGATGGTGGCGAACGGCTTGAAGGTCGACGCGGCGGGGCGCTTGGTCAGCGACCAGTTGCGGGAGCTCTTCACGTAGTCGGCGCCGCCGTAGAGCGACAGCACGCCGCCGCTGGCCGTGTCGACGGAGGAGATGGCCACGTGCAGCTTGGACGGGTCAGGCGTGCCCTCCGCGTCGGCCGCGGCCTGAGCGGTGTAGCGCTGGGCCTCCTGGATGGCGGCCTCCTGCATGGGTTTGCTGAGCGTGGTGACGATCCTGAGGCCGCCGCCCTGGATCTCCCCCTCGGAGAAGCCGTTGGCGAGCAGTTCGTCCTCGACCATCTTGATCAGGAAGCCCTTGGGGCCGCCGTAGCGGTCGTTGACCGGCACCTCGGGGAACGTGGGCAGCGCGGGGCGCGCCGCGTCGTGCTCGGCCTGCGAGATGGCGCCCATCTCGAGCATGCCGTCCAGCACGTACTGATAGCGACCCAGCAGCCTGTCGAGCTTCTCCTGGCCGCCCGAGGGGTTGAACCCGGCGGGGTTGTTCAGGATGGCCGCGAGGGCGGCGGACTCGCCGACGGTGAGGTCCTTCGAGTCCTTGAGGAAGTAGGACTTCGCGGCGGCCTGGATGCCGTACGCGCCGCGGCCGAAGTAGATGGTGTTGAGGTAGCCCTCGAGGATCTCCTCCTTGGGCATCTCACGGCCCATCTTGGTGGCCAGGAACAGCTCGCGCACCTTGCGCGACATCGTCCGGCTGGAATCGAGGTAGAGGATCTTGATGTACTGCTGCGTGATGGTGGAGCCGCCCTGCACCTCGCCGCCGCGGGCGATCGACCAGGCGCCGCGCAGCATGCCGGGCACCGAGAATCCCGGGTCCTCCCAGAAGGACCGGTTCTCCGCCGCGATGACGGCGTCCTTCATCAACTGCGGCATCTCGTCGTAGGGGATGGTGACGCGGTTCTGCACCGCGAGCGACCCCAGCTGGTTGGCCCCGTCCTGGTAGTAGAGGAACGTGGTGTTGGTGGTGAAGTCCGAGTTCGGATCCGGCAGGTCCGTGGTGGTGTAGAGGTACGCGAAGCCGCCGATGCCCACGAGGCCACCGATGATGAACAGCACCAGGGCGGTGATGCCTATGCGGCCCCAGATCTTCCGGGCGCGCGACTTCTGCGCACCCTTCTTACCCGCAGCGCGCTTCGCCGCAGCCTTCTTGCCAGTCGTGGCCATGTGTCCCTCTCACCGTTGACAACCACGCCGACCCCGCAGAGCCGACCCTTTCCAGGGTAAGTGTCGCGCTCAAGGAGACCGAATCGGGGCTTTGGGCCGAGCCGCGGGTCGGGCAGAGTGAAGTTGTGCAGCGGAGTCGATGCACAACTCAGATGTGCCCTCGGCATGCCTGGCGGGTGGCCCGTCAGAGCGACGGCGGCTTCATCCCGCCGGGCAGGATCGGGCCGCGGATCCCGGCCTCCGCCAACGCCCGTTGGGCGCGGGCCCGCACGGCGCGCATGGGCGCCCACTGCTGGTTGGGGCCGGTCTTGATCAGCACCTGCACCGTCATGGTGCCGCCCTCCATAGCCCCCACACCCAGCACCGTCGGCGCCTCGAGCAACTGCTCGGCGAACTCCGGCTCCTCGTCCATCCGTCCGACGGCGGCGCGCAGCAGGTCCTGCACCTTCTCCGGGTCCTCGTCGATGGCCACCGGCACGTCGATGGTGGCGGTGGAGAAGCCCTGCGACACGTTGCCCAGCGTCAGCACCTCACCGTTGCGCACGTACCAGACGGTGCCCGTCGCGTCGCGCAGCTTCGTCACGCGGAGGGTGACCTCCTGGACGGTGCCGGTGAGGTCGCCGACGCGGATGAGGTCGCCGACGCCGAACTGGTCCTCGGCCAACATGAACACACCGGAGAGGTAGTCCTTCACCAGCGACTGGGCGCCGAAGCCGAGCGCCACGCCACCGACGCCGGCCGACGCGATCAGCGGGCCCATCGGCACGCCGAACGTGGCCAGCACGGTGAGGAGGACGACCACCAGCAGCACGATGTCGACGACGTTGCGCAGCAGCGAGCCGAGGGTCTCCACCCGCTGGCGGTGCCTCTCGGCGCTGACGCCGCTGGCGCGGGCGAGGATGCGGCGGGCGCGGGTGCCCAGGTCGTCACCCACGGCGCGCTCGCGCGAGGCGAGGCTCTTGACCGTGCGGCCGATGGCGAACATCAGGACGAGGCGCAGCGCGAGCGCCACCGCGATCATGATGCCGGCAAGCAGCAGCTTCTCCCAGAAATCAGGCATGGCCACATTCTGCCCTGCGCGCGAAGGGTAGAATCGACGCCCGTGCCCAGCTTGACCGCCGCCCAGACCAACGCGATGCAGGAACTCCTGCGCATCGCGCCCGTCATCGATGACCTGGGCAGGCTGTTCCGCAACGCCGGCCACGAGTTGTATCTCGTCGGCGGCTCGGTGCGCGACGCGCTGCTCGGCCAACTGGGCCACGACCTCGACTTCACCACTTCAGCCCGCCCGGACCAGACGCACGCGCTGCTGAAGAAGTTCACGCCGTCGACGTGGGACATCGGCCGCGACTTCGGCACCATCGGCGCCCACAAGAAGACCGCGGACAGCGAGTGGCAGATCGAGATCACCACGTTCCGGGCGGACATCTACCGCAGCGAGTCGCGCAAGCCCGAGGTCAACTTCGGCGACGACATCGACGGCGACCTCGTGCGCCGCGACTTCACCATCAACGCCATGGCCATCAACGTGGCCACGCGGCAGTTCGTGGACCCGTACGGCGGCCTCGAGGACCTCGCCGACGGCCTCATCCGCACCCCCGGCACACCCGAGGCGAGCTTCTCCGACGACCCGCTGCGGATGATGCGCGCCGCGCGGTTCGCCGCCCGGCTGGGCTTCACCGTCGCACCCGAGGTGGTGCAGGCGATGAAGGACATGGCGGAGCGGATCGGGATCGTCTCGGCCGAGCGCATCCAGGCCGAGCTGACCGGCCTCCTCCTGACCGACCAACCCCGGGAGGGCATCGACCTGTTGGTACGCACCGGCGTGGCGGAGATCATCCTGCCGGAGCTGCCCGCGCTGCAGCTCGAGGTCGACGAGCACTCCCGGCACAAGGACGTCTACGAGCATTCGCTGACCGTGCTGGACCAGGCGATCGAGCTCGAGAAGGCCCGCGGCCACGAGCCGGACATCGTCAACCGCCTGGCCGCGTTGCTGCACGACATCGGTAAGCCGCCCACCCGCCGCTTCGAGGCGTCGAAGGTGACGTTCCACCACCACGACGTCGTCGGCGCGAAGATGGCCACGAAACGGCTCAAGGCTCTGATGTACCCGAACACGGTGGTGAAGTCCGTGGCCAAGCTGATCGACCTCCACCTCCGCTTCCACGGGTACGCCGACGGTGAGTGGAGCGACTCCGCGGTGCGCCGTTACGTGCGCGACGCGGGTGACGAACTCGAGCACCTACACATCCTGACCCGCGCGGACTGCACCACCCGCAACGTTCGCAAGGCCACCAAGCTGCGCCGGGCCTACGAGGAGTTGGAGTGGCGCATCGACGAGCTCGCCGAACAGGAGGAGCTCAGCGCGCTGCGTCCCCACCTGGACGGCACGCAGATCATGGAGATCCTGGACATCAAGCCGGGCCGCGAGGTGGGCGCCGCCTACGCGTTCCTGCTCGAACACCGCACGGAGAACGGGCCCATGGACCACGACGACGCCGTCGAGCTGCTGAAAAGCTGGTGGGCTGAGCGCAACGCCGGTTGAGCCCGTCAGCGTGTGACGGGTCCCGGCATGCACGCGAGCCATCGCACCTTGACTCGTGCGACGTGGCGTCCATCGTTCGCGCTCGTTCGTGCGCGCAGCATCCACGGCTCCTCGAGGATTTCCCCATTGGGCCGTTCCGGCACGGTTTTGTCAGTGCTGTCTATTTTAATAGTGCGTATGGACGACATGCACGAGGCCCGGCTCGCCTGCGCCGCACCCGTGCTCGACCAGGTCCGCCACTCGGTGCGCACCACCGCGGGCCAGGCGGTCGCCTCCCTGAAGCTGGCCACAGACCTGGCCGAGCGGTTCCCGCTGATCGCCACCGCCCTGCACGAAGGCGTCATCTCCCTCGCCCAGGCCGAGGGCATCATCGACGGGCTGCGGAAACTACCCGGCTCGCTCACCGCGCAGACCTGGTGAAGTGCCAGGAGGCCATCCTCGAACACGTCGACACCCTCGGCCCGGCGGAACTGCGCGCCCTCGCCACCCGCCTCCACGAACTGGTAGACCCCGACGGCGCAGACGCCGCCGCGCAACAACGCCTCGACGCCCAAGACCGCGCCGCCATGCGCAGCCGGTACCTGCGCCTGGCCCCAGACCACCACGGCGGCACCAGAGTCACCGCGCTGCTGCCCACCGCCCACGCCCACCTGCTGGAGGCGCAACTCGACGCCATCGAGCCACCCCTGTCCTCCTACCGCGAGGCAGGAGAACTGCCCAGCCGAGAGGTCCGCCGCGCCGACGCGCTGATGCTGCTGGTCCAGGCAGCCGCCGCCACCGGGCAACTGCCCGCCCACGGCGGGGACAGGCCGCAGGTCACCGTCACCCTGAACTACGACACCCTGCTCACCGGGCTCGGCAGAGCCGGCATCATGGGCGCCGACGACCTCGACGGCCTCTCCGCCGGCGACGCCCGCCGGTTGGCCTGCGATGCAGACCTCATCCCCGCCGTCCTCGGCGGCAACTCCCGCCCACTCGACGTCGGCCGGAAGCATCGCCTGTTCACCCCCGCCATCCGCACCGCGCTCGTCCTCCGCGACGGCGGCTGCGCGTTCCCCGGCTGCACCGCCCGCCCCGCCACCTGCGAAGCGCACCACATCAACCCGTGGTGGGCAGGCGGAGAATCCTCCCTAATCAACGCAGTCCTGCTCTGTCCACACCACCACCGCCTCGTCGAACCAGACCCACAACAATCAGCCGAATCGCAATGGCAGGTCCACCTCGACCCGGACACCGGGATGCCATGGTTCACCCCCCCGACACATCGACCCAACCCGCACACCACGACAACACCCCCGCCACCTACTACGCGAACTCACCCCGCCACCCAAGGCACCACCCTGCCCGGATGAGGTGGATTCAGAGCCGCCGAGCCTGGAAGAGCTCCTCTCGCGCAGCGCGGAGGTATGGCATGCGGCTGGAGGCCGGTTTTCTCCCGGTTCCCTGGACTTATCCGCGCCGGTTGCTGAATGATGGGGCGCGAGATCAGGAGGGCACATGACCAACTGGACCGCCGCCGACGGTGCGCTGAGCGCAGAGGTCGCGGGCTGGGCGCTAGACAGCGCCACGGACGCCATCATCGTGATCGACGAGGACGGCTTGGTGCGCGCCTGGAACCGGGCGTGCGTGGACCTGTTCGGCTGGTCGAAGGAGTACGCACTGGGGCGCGACGTCGACTTCATGATCCCGCTCAAGCTGCGTGAGGCCCACCACCGGGGCTTCTCGTCCGCGATGCTGCGCGGTGCGCTGGCGTCGGACGGTCAGGCCCGCCGCACCAAGTCCCTGCGGGAGGACGGCGGGAGCGTCTACATCGACATGACGTTCGCCGCGCTGCGCAACGACGAGGGCGCGATGGTGGGCGCGGTCGCCGTCGCCAGACCCGCGTCGGAACGCGACATCCCCACCCATGGCCGCAAGCGCTACACCGGCCCACTGGTCGACGTGACGTTCGACTCCGCGCTGTGCAACCACAACGGCCAGTGCGTACGCAACATGCCCGAGGTGTTCAATACGGCCAACCGCCCGTGGATCAACCCGTCGGCCGCCGACGACGCCGAACGCGACGAACGCCTCCGCACCACCGTGCGCAACTGCCCCACCGGCGCGCTGCAGTTGCTCGCGGTCGGAGCCCCCGACGAGGACCCCACCGCCGGCTGACTGAAACGCCTCCACAAGTGGGGACCCCGGAGTCCTTCCACTCCGGGGTCCTCATTCAGGTGTCAGATCGGCTTCGGCGGACCTTCGTGAGCGCTGCGCTCGTTCCTCGCTTGCCGCTCCTCAGGAACCGGACGAGTACAACTTCGGGCCGTCGCTGTCGCCCGCGGTCGACTCAGAGCCGGTACGGAACATCACGATGTTGTTGAAGACCCACTGGTTCGACTGGCTGAAGGCGTAGCCTCCGCCCGGCTTGGCGGTGGCCGCGTACACCGTCGTCCACGTGTAGCTGCGGCACGCGCCGCGTCCCGTGGCGGCGGTGTCGCACTCGGTGCGCCACTGACGCCCACCCGAGGTGAACACCCCGTCGTCGGTCACGCCGGCGTCGCCGAGCGGGTTGCCCTTCCACGCCGCGCGCGTCATGTAGGGCAGGTACGTCAGGTTGTTGAACGCCCAAGCGTTCTCACGCACGAACTCGCCCCCCCGGACCCGCACGATCGTCGCCCAGATCTCCGTGCGGCACCGCTGGGTCTGCGAGTAGGGCTCGCAGGTGGTCATCCACTGCCGGCCGTTGAGCTCGAAGATGCCGGGCGCCGTGTACGGCGGCTTCGGCTCGAAGCGCCCCGGGGTGCTCGGCGTGACCGTCGGCTTCGCGCTGGGCGACTTCGACGGGGGCGTCGGGCTGTTGGTCGGCTTCGCAGACGGCGACACCGACGGCTTCGCAGACGGCGACGGGCTCGGGATCACGCCGTCGTACGGCGACACCAGCAGCTCCGTCACGCTCACCGGGCCTGCGTCGAACACGATGCGCACCGCGGTCACCTCACCGCCGACGACCCCCTCGAACCAGGGCGCCGTGGCCTCCCCGACAACCTCCCACGCGCCGTCGACCAGGGCCTCGACGGTGCCGCTGAGCTCCGCTCCCACCACGCGGATCTGCGCGTTTTGCAGCGGCGCGTCCAGCCAGCGCGACAGGTACTGGCCCGCCTCGGCGGTGCCTTCGAGCGCGGTGGTGAGGTTCGCGTCCACCGCCGCGACGGGGTTGCCATCCGGCGCCGTGCTGACCAACTCCGCGCTGGGCGGCAGGACGCGGAACTCGCGGATCTTGATCCACTGTCCGCCGGCGTTGGGGGCGGTGGCGCGGACCCGCACGTAGCGGGCCTGCACGGGTTCCTGGAACGAGGCAGCGAGCACCACTGCGTCTGTGAACTCGCCGGCCGTGGTCCACGTGGCCCCGTCCGTCGAGTACTCCAGCGCAGCGTTGTAGAACATGTCGCCCCGGGAGCCGTCGCTGTCGGCCTGGTGCACGGACACTCCGCCCACCGCCTGTACCGAGCCCAGGTCCATCTGGACCCAGTCGCCGGTCTGCGGCGCCGCGCTCGACCACCAGAACGTGCTCAGGTTGCCGTCGACGATCCGCTCGATGGCGTTGGTCTGGTACTGGCCAAGTCTGGCGGACCGCGTGGGCGCGCCCGGCAACGTCTCCGACGCGTAGGGCTCCGCACCCAGCCACGTCAGGTAGCGGCCATAGGCCTCCTGGAGGAAGGTGTCGAAGCGGGTGTCGCCCACCTTCGGGATGTACCTGTCAGCCACCGGGGTCAGGCCGTTGAGCCCGTCCACGCGGTAGGTGGTGGAGGCCTTCTTGCGCTCGGCCGCCGAGGCGAGGAACGACGCAGCCGCACCCGATCCGTCGTCGGCCGCCAGCTCTTCGAGCCCGACGACGGCCTCACTCAGCGCGGTGGCCCATTCGGTCGCCGCCTGGATCCAGGGCAGCGAGTCGTCGTAGAAGCCGGTCATGGCCATGCCCGCCAGCGACTCCTCCAACCCGGCGATGGTGGCCAGGCGCTCCTTCAACGGCTGCGTGCCGGCCGCGGTGCCCGCGTCGTGCGCGGCCCAGAAAGCGGCGATGTCGGCGCCGAGCGCCGGTGCCTGCGGAGACGACGGGCGGTAGGGCCGCCAGTCCTGATTCAGGTCGACGAAAACCTCGAGCGCCTCGCGGACCGCCGGGTCGTCGCCCGCCAGCTCGTCGAGGATGCGCGTCTGCGTGACGGCCGGGGTGTAGGCGGGCCCGTTCCACGTGTAGTCGGCATAGCCGGCCAGCGCGATCATCGAGGCGTAGGACTGCACCATCGGGTTGGACGTGAAGCCATCCAGGTGCTGGTGGAGATCCGCCGCACGACCCGACAACGGGTTGAGGAAGAGCCGGTCCGGCTGGCCGTCGTTGACCGGGAAGTTGTCCCAGATGTAGAGGTGTTCGGTGTTGTAGGTGGTCTTCGCCCGGGCCGCCGACTCCATGGTGATCTGGTCCGAGAAGACGCCCTCTCCCGTCCACTGCATGATCAGCGAGTCGTCGGTCTGCGTGCCGAACTCCAGCTTGTAGGCGTCCGGCGCCGAACCCGCGTAGTTGGTGGGCACCGTCTGGAGCGGCTCCAGGTTGTTGGGCTTGATGAACTCGTTGATGACGCGGTTGAGGTAGTACGCCTGCCCCTCGGCCAGCTTGCGGAAGCCCGGCAGCGTGAAGCGCTGCAGGTCCTGCGCGCACTTCAGGTAGGGGTCGATGTCGTCGAGGGCGATGTAGAACGTCCGCACCCCGATCTGGCGCAGCTGCTCGAACTTGGCGATGGTGGCGTCGAAGTCGCTGTCGAGCGAATAGCAGATGTCATTTCCCGGCGACAGCGCGAAAACGAACTCCACGTGGTTGTCGCGCCCGGTCTGGACGAGTTCCCGGAGTTGCTCGAGTTCGGGCTGGGGGTACGGAGTGCGCCACTGGCTGCGCAGGTAGGCGTCGTCCTTCGGCGTGTAGATGTAGGTGTTCATCTTGTGCTCGCCGTAGAACTCCAACTGGTCCAGGCGCGCCTGGTGCGACCACGGGATGCCGTAGAAGCCCTCGATGCCACCGCGGATGGACATCAACGGCCAGTCCCGCACCGTCGCCGGGACCACCGTCGAGCCCTGGAGGAGCTGTTCAAACGTGTCGACGGCGTAGAACAACCCCCGTGCGCTGGCGCCCTCCAACAGCACGGTGGGCTGCCCTCCGACGGTGCCGTTGGCCACCACGTAGCCCTCGGCGTTGAGGGTGGAGGCGTCCGCGACTCCCAGCTGCGCAGCCACCGCCCGTGTCGTCGGGTCGGTCTCAGCGAAGTGGATGACAGTGCCGGCGGTGGGGGCCTCATTGGCCCACGTCACCGTGGCGTCGACGCCGGTGAGCACCTCGATGAGTTCACGCTTCGCCGGCCCGTCCACATCGGCGGGCGCAACGACGGTGACCGCCCCGTCGAGTGCGACGGCCGCGCCCTCGCGGATGATGGACTGCGGCGTGGGGAGCACCACCGGGTCAGCGGCCATCGCAGGCCCCGAACCGGCTGCGACGACGGAGCTGGCCAACAGTGCTGCGGCGGCGGAAAGAGCGAGAATTCTGCGCATGGACGACCTCCTGGGTTGATTCATCCTGAACCTGAAGGAGGAGCATCGTTCGAAGCGGCTGTGCCAATGGGCACCTCGGCTGAGCGTTTACCCGGGCGTCCCGGGAGGAGCAGCCGCCACCGGCCCGATCGAGCTCGCGCTGGTGGCTCCGCCCCCTACGGTGTCTGGACCACCCCCCCAATAGCCTGCGGTCCAGTACCACCATGATGAACCCGGCCCTACCTTCAGGGTGCGGGAATCAGTTGTTTGCGCGGACGAAGTAGGTCGTTGCCGCCCAACGGACAAAAACAAGGGCCCTGGTATACCAGGGCCCTTGTCAGAGGCGGTTTGACGGGATCAGCGCTCGTTGATCGGCCGGTAGTCGCGTTCCTTCTCACCGACGTAGATTTGGCGCGGCCGGCCGATCTTGCGGTGCGGGTCTGCGTGCTGCTCACGCCACTGCGCGATCCAGCCTGGGAGCCGTCCGAGGGCGAACAGAGCGGTGAAGTGCGACGCGGGGAAGCCCATCGCCTCGTAGATCAGGCCCGTGTAGAAGTCGACGTTCGGGTACAGCTTGCGCTCGATGAAGTACTCGTCGTTCAGCGCCGTCTCCTCCAGCTCCAGGGCCATGTCGAGGAGGTGGTTGTTCTTGTCAGTGCTGCGCAGGAGCGTGTCTGCATGGCCCTTGATGATCTTGGCCCGCGGGTCGTAGTTCTTGTACACGCGGTGGCCGAAGCCCATCAGCTTCACGCCGGACTTCTTGTCCTTGACCTGGGAGACGAAGTCCTTGATGTTCAGGCCTTCGGCGCTGATCTCGCGGAGCATCTCGAGGACCGCCTGGTTGGCGCCGCCGTGCAGCGGGCCGGACAGGGCCGCCACACCGGAGCTCATGGAGGCGTAGATGTTGGCGTCTGCCGAGCCGACGAGGCGCACCGTCGAGGTGGACGCGTTCTGCTCGTGGTCTGCATGAAGGATGAACAGCGTCTCGAAGGCGCGTACGACGTCGGGGTCGATCTCGTACTCCTCCGACGGCGTGCCGAAGGAGAGACGGAGGTAGTTCTCGACGTAGCCCAGCTTGGTCTGGGGATACAGGAACGGCGCGCCGATGGACGACTTGTAGGCGTAGGCCGCCAGCGTCGGCATGGAGCCGAGGAGCCTGAGGGACGACTCCTCCACGTGCTCCGGGTTGTGCACGTCGAGGTGTTCGCGGTGGAACGCACCCAACGCGGTGACACCGGCAGCGAGCACCTGCATGGGGTGGGCCCCCCGCGGGAAGCTGCGGTACAACTCACGGAGTCGCTCGTCGAGGGTCATGCGGCGGGAGATCTTGCCGTAGAACTCGTCGAGCTGGGCCTGGGTGGGCAGTTCGCCGTAGATCAGCAGGTAGGCCACTTCGATGAACGTGGCCTTCTCTGCGAGCTGCTCGATGGGGTAACCGCGGTACTGCAGCACCCCCTTGTCGCCGTCGATGAATGTGATGGCCGAAGTGCACGACGCTGTGTTAACGAAGCCAGGGTCCAGGGTGGTGAGCCCCGTGCTCGACAGCAGTTTGCTGACGTCGAAACCGTTGTTTCCCTGTGTGGCCTCCACGATCGGCAGATCGAGCTCGAGATCCCCGTACTTGAGGACTCCGTTGTCGGTCATGCGTATGCCTTTCCTTCTGCTCCCGTGCGACCGTCGTGGGCGCCGGTGTGGGTTCCTATGGCTGCGCCCCCACCTTACAACTTGGATCGAGTGCACAAAATCGATCGTCCAAGTCTGGAGGGGTCCCACCAAAACGAAGGGTCCGCCCCCCAAGGAGCGGACCCTTATTGTTGAGTTCTAATCAGAGACCGTCGTGCGATTCAGCGCGGTGCACCGTCTCGCCCGTGTTGGGATCCTGGACGGTGCGGGCCTCGGTGACGCGGGTGCGCTGCGAGGCCAGAAGTGCCCAGATGAGCCCGATGACGCCGGCGGCGATCAGGATGTAGCCGATGATGTCGAGGCTGACGTAAGGCACCTCAGCATCGACGGCCCACACCAGGATGGCGCCGATGGCCATGAGGATGATGCCAGAACCGATTCGCATGGTTCCTCCTTGTTTCAGTTTCGCGTGGACGGCAGCCCACATAATCACCGTAACGTCTTTCCACGGGCAGGTATATGGGGTTTCTCTCATACTTTTGGGTGTGTTGGCATGGGTTCACCGAAAGTTAACTCGCGCGCGTTAATCTGCGCTGGTGAGCACATCCGCAATTCCAGACATCACGCCGTCGCCCGAGACGACCGGTGCCCTTTCCTCGGCGCAGGCCAGTAAGGGCAAGGTCTTTTCGTGGGCACTGTGGGATTGGGGAACACAGCCTTACGCCACGGTCATCACCACCTTCGTCTTCGCGGTGTACCTGACCAGTTCGGCCTTCGGCCCGAAGGACGAGGTCACGATGAAGCTGGCCTGGGCCACGGGGATCGCCGGGCTGTTCATCGCGCTGTTGGCCCCGGTGCTGGGCCAGGGATCAGACCGTTCCGGCAAGCGGATGTTCCACCTCAGGTGGCAGACCTGGCTGCTGGCCGCCATCTGCGCCGCGATGTACTTCGTGGCGCCCGCCCCCGAGTACTTCCTGCTGGGCGCCATCCTCCTGGGCGCGGGCAACGTCGTCTCCGAGATCGCCAACGTCAACTACTACGCGGCCATCGACCAGGTGTCGACCCCACGCAACGTGGGCCGCGTCTCCGGCCTCGGATGGGGCCTGGGCTACCTGGGCGGCATCTCCATCCTGCTGCTCATCATCGCGCTCATGGGCTCCGGCTTCGACGCGGACCAGGTGCGCCTCTCGATGCTGCTGTGTGGCGCCTGGACGCTGGTCTTCTCCATCCCGATCTTCATCGCGCTCAAGGACCGCCGGCCGGCGCATCCCGCACCGTCGCTGGGCATCGTCGGCTCCTACCGGGCCCTCTTCAACTCCATCAGGCGGCTGGCCCGCACTTCGCCCAACACGCTGTTCTTCCTGATCGCCGCGGCGCTCTTCCGCGACGGGCTGGCCGGCGTCTTCACCTTCGGTGGTGTGCTGGCGGCCGGCACCTTCGGGTTCGAGTTCAGCGAGGTGGTGATCTTCGGCGTCGCCGCCAACGTCGTGGCCGGCGTCTCGACGATCCTCTTCGGCCTGCTCGACGACCGCCTCGGCCCCAAGAGTGTGATCATCGGCTCGCTCATCGCGCTGGTGCTGCTCGGCCTCGGCGTGTTCGTGTTCCACGACGGCGGCAAGCCCGTGTTCTGGGGGCTCGGCCTGGCCATGTGCCTGTTCGTCGGCCCGGCGCAGTCCGCCAGCCGTTCCTTCCTGGCCCGCCTGATCCCCAAGGGCATGAGCGGCGAGATGTTCGGCCTCTACGCCACGACGGGCCGGGCCGTGAGCTTCCTGGCCCCGCTCATGTTCGGCCTGGCGATCGCGCTCGGGCTGGCGGTGACGGGCGCGGGCGACGAGGAATCCGCGCAGCACTGGGGCATCCTCGGCATCGTCCTGGTCCTGCTGATCGGCCTCATCGTGGCGCTGTTCGTGAAGGAGCCGCCCCAGCACACGCTGCCTCCCGAGGACGAGCTCGCCGCCGCCCGCGTCGGCTGACCCCGGACGGGGCCGGGCGCCCCGTCGGGTGATTACGCTGGGGCGATGCACCTGACGAGCACCTCGATCGACGTCGACGGCTTCCATCTGCAGGCCCTCACGTCCACCGGTGACCACGCTCGCACCCTCGTGCTGGTGCACGGGCTGGGGGTGGCGTCCAGCTACTTCGAGCCGTTGGCCGAGGCGCTGGGGCGCAGCGGCCGGCTGGTGCTGCTCAACCTGCCCGGCTTCGGGCCCACCCCAGAGCCGGACCAGACGCTCCGGATCGCCGAGTTCGCCACGTTGGCCCGCCGCGCGGTGGCTGAGCTGGGGGTCGAGGGGGCCGTGTGGATCGGGCACTCGATGGGTGCCCAGGTGGTCGTCGAGGCGGAGGCCCAGCAACCCGGGCTCTGCTCCCGCATGGTGCTGCTGTCGCCGGTGGTCGACCGCACGAGCCGCCGGGCGCGCACCCTCGTGCGCCAGTTCAGCCAGTCGGCGCTGAAGGAGAAACCCAGCTCAGCCGCCGCGTCGGTCCGGGCCTTCCTCAGCTGCGGGCCGAAGTGGATGTGGCAGATCTTCCCCGCGATGCTGAACTACCCCATCGAGGACCGGATCTCCTTGACCCACGTCGAGACGCTGCTCGTGGCGGGCGAACTCGACCTTATGGCGCCGCGCCGCTGGCTGGAGGAACTGGCTGATCGGGCTGGCGGCCGCGCCCAGGTCGCCGTGGTGCCGGGCGCGCACCAGGCGATGCACACCCACGCCGAGAGGGTGGCCGAGCTGATCCTGGCCTCGTCCGGGCCGGAGGACCCCACATCTGGATCCGGGGTCCGGGACGACGCCGCATCTGGATCCGGCGGGGCTGCGCCCCACCCGCCCGTCTCGGCCTGGTCGGTACTCCGCAGCCCCCGGTCGGTCCGGGTCGCCGCCCAGGACTGGGCGGTGGCGCTGCGCGACCAGTACCTCTCGCTCCGCGCCCGCAGGGACGAGACGTCCGGCACCCCAGGCGACTGCACCGGCCCCGCCGTCGTCCTCATCCCCGGCATCCTGGAGAACCCGCGATACCTGGCGCCGTTGCAGCAGTGGCTCGTCTCCCACGGGCACACGGTCCACCAGTTGCCGGCGCTCGGCTGGAACCTGCGGGGGATCACCGCCTCCGTCACCCAGGGCCTCGACGCGTTGGAGTCGCTCGAGGTGCGCGACGCCGTCGTCGTCGCCCACTCCAAGGGCGGGCTCATCGGCAAGGCCATGCTGCTCAGCCCCAGATCCGACGGCGTGCTGGCCGGCATGGTGGCCGTGGCGACGCCGTTCAGTGGCTCGCAACTCTGGAACCGCGTGCAGCGGATGTTCCTGCTGCGGCGCTCACCCCTCGGGCTGTTCCACCCGGAGCACCCGGAGCTCGCGGCGCTGATCGCCGAGCGGGAGGTCAACCGTCGGATCGTGTCGCTGGCCCCGGCGTTCGACCAGATGATCCCCGGCGGCTCGCATCTCGACGACGCCACGAACGTCACGCTCAGCGTCGAGGGCCACTTCCGCCCCGTGAGCGACCCGACGGTGTGGGAGGTCATCCACGCCCACCTCCATCAGTTGGCCGACCACTAGCCCCACCCCCGGAAGGGAAGCGAATCACGCGGCGCTCACCCGTCGTGATCGAAACGTGACCTGAAACCCTTGACAGGCCCTCTGCGCACAGGGCACGATCCTCATACCTGAATCACCTTTCATGTTCAGCGGAAGGAACCCCATGCGGACAAAGAAGCCCGTACTCGCAGCAGTAGCTGTGGGCCTGTCAATGATGCTGGCCGCCTGTGCGCCCAGCACCACTCCCGCTCCGGCCGAAACCTCGGCCGGTGGCGGGACCACCGCCTCCGAGAGCGCCGGCGGCGAAACCACGGCCAGCGGCAGCGCATCGGCCGAAGCCTCGGCCAGCACCTCCGAGGTCGCCACCGGCGATCCGGTGAAGGTCGCCATCATCTACTCCAAGACCGGTCCTCTCGCCGCCTACGGCGAGACCTACTACCAGGGCTTCCAGGCAGGCCTTGACTACGCCACCGACGGCTCCGGCGCAGTCGACGGCCGCGAGCTCGAGATCACCTACACCGACGACGGCGGTGACCCCGACAAGGCGGTCGCCGCGGCCAAGGAGGCCATCGGCAACGGCACCAAGATCATGGGCGGCACGGTTTCCTCCGGTGTCGCCGGGCCGCTCGCCGAGCAGGCCGAGCAGAACAAGGTGCTGTACATCTCCGGCCCGGCCGCGGCCGACGCCATCACCGGCATCAACCGCTACACGTTCCGCTCCGGCCGCCAGTCGCTGCAGGACGTCGCCACCACCTCCGGCCAGATCTCTGACGGTTCCAAGGTGCTCGTGTTCGCGCAGAACAGCGCGTTCGGTCAGGGCAACGTGGCAGCCGCCAAGGCGATCCTGGAGCCCAAGGGCGCCGTCGTCTCCGAACTCCTCGTGCCGGAGGCCGAGACCGAGTTCACGCCGTTCGCGGCCCGCATCCTCGACGCGAAGCCTGATCTGGTCTTCGTCGCCTGGGCGGGAGCCACCTCCGGCGCGATGTGGCAGGCGCTGTCGCAGCAGGGCGTGCTTGAGAGCACCAACGTGATGACCGGCCTCGGCGACCTCTCCACCTATGGCGCGTACGGTGAGGCCTCCGACAAGATCAACTTCCTCAACCACTACTTCCCCGGTGCCCCGGACAACGAGGTCAACGACGCGATGGTGTCGTTCCTCGACGAGGGTGGCCACCAGGCCGATCTGTTCTCGCCCGACGGTTTCGTCGCCGCGCAGATGATCGTCCAGGCAGTGCGCGAGGGCGGCGGAGACGACGTCGATGAGATGATCGCCTCGCTCGAGGGCTGGGAGTTCGACGCTCCGAAGGGCCCCCAGCAGATCCGTGAATCGGACCACGCCATGATCCAGCCGATGTTCGTGGTGAAGCTCAAGGAAGAGGGCGGCCAGTGGGTGCCTGAGCTCGTCGAAACCATGGACGGCGCCGACGTGGCCCCGCCGGAAGCGTCGTGAGCGGATCCTGATGATGCAAGTGACAACTGTGGGACCAGCGCTGGAGGTCCGGGACCTCTGCTGGCAGGTGGGCGGCGCACGCATCGTGCGGGACGTGAGTCTGGCCGTCGCCCCCGGGGAAATGGTGGGGGTCATCGGCCCCAACGGTGCGGGCAAGACGTCGCTGTTCAACCTGATCAGCGGCATCAATCCGGCCAGCAGCGGCCGGGTGCTCCTCCTGGGCAGGGACGTAACGAAACACTCAGTGGCGTCCCGGGCCAGGGCCGGCCTCGGCCGCACCTTCCAGACCTCCAGCCTGTTCCCACGGTTGTCCGTCCTGGAGAACGTACGGCTCGCGGCGCAACAGCGCCTCGGCGGCTCGCTCTCCATCCTGAAGTTCCCGCGCAGCGCCGACGACGCCACCCGTCTTGCCCGCGAAATGCTCGACATCGTGCAGTTGGGGTCCCGCCGCAGCTTCGCCGGCGACCTCAGCCACGGCGACAAGCGCAAGCTCGAGATCGCCGTCCTCCTCGCACAGGACCCCAGCGTGATCCTCCTCGACGAGCCCATGGCTGGCGTGGCCCACGCCGACGTGCCGGGGCTCACCGAGGTCATCCGCGACCTCAACAACCTGGGCAAGACCGTCATGATCGTCGAGCACCACCTCGAGGTGGTGCTCGGCCTCGTCAGCAGGGTCGCCGTTATGCACCACGGCGAACTCCTCGCCTTCGACGAGCCCGGCGCCATCATGGCCAACCCGACGGTGCAGTCGGCCTACCTGGGAGACATCGCATGAGCCTGCTCACCGTCGAGCACCTCCGCGCCACCGTCGGCGGCCAGCAGGTCGTCGAGGACATCACGTTCGAGGTGCCCGCCAGCGGAGTCACCGCCGTGCTGGGCCGCAACGGCGTCGGCAAGTCGTCGACCCTCAAGGGCATCCTCGGCCTCTACGACCGCACCGGCACCGTCACCTTCGACGGCGAACGCATCGACCACGAACCCACCCACCGCATCGTCCAGCGCGGCATCGGCTACGTGCCGGAGGACCGCGAGGTCTTCAGCATGCTGACCGTGCACGAGAACCTCACGCTCGCCGCGCGCCAGGACGAGCCGCGCTGGGAGTTCGTCACCCAGCTCTTCCCGGAGCTCAAGCAGCGCGCGCAGCAGCGGGCCGGCACCCTGTCCGGTGGCCAGCAGCAGATGGTCTCGCTCGGCCGCGCGCTGATCAACGACAACCGGCTCCTCCTCATCGACGAACCAACGAAGGGGTTGGCGCCGAAGATCGTCCAGGAGGTGGCCGCCGTCCTCGACGAGGCCGCCCGCACCGTCCCGATCCTGCTGGTGGAACAGAACCTGCAGGTCATCAACCGTCTCGCGAGCCGCGTCATCGTCATCGACTCCGGCCGCGTCGTCCATACCGGCGACGCCCGCGAACTGCTCGACGACACCGAACGTGTCCAGCGGTTCCTCGGCGTCCATGGGGAGGCCACGAAGTGAGCACGCTCGTCCTGTTGACCTTCACCGGGCTGGGCCTCGGCGCCCTGTACTTCCTGGTGGCCTCCGGCCTCAGCCTGATCTACGGCCTGATGGGAGTGTTGAACTTCGCCCACGGCTCGTTCCTCACCCTGTCCGCGTTCGCCGGGTTCGAGGTGGGCCGACGGCTGGGTGCCGGCACGTTCGCCGGCTTCTTCGGCTCCATCCTGGTGGGTGCGGTGGTGGGCGGTCTCTTCGCCGCGGCCACCGAACTGCTGCTCATCCGGCCGCTCTATAAACGCCACATCGAGCAACTGCTCGTCACTGTGGGCCTGTCCCTGGCCACCGTGGCGCTGTTCGAGGGCATCTGGGGCCCGGACCCGATCTTCCTGGACTCCAGCGGTTGGCTGCGCGAGACCACCGAGATCCTCGGCGCCCGCATCCCCAACGACCGCTTCGTCACCATTCTGGCGGCGCTCATCGTGCTGGGCGGCCTGGTGCTGTTCCTCAACAAGACGCGCTACGGCCTGATCATCCGCGCCGGCGTCGAGAACCGCTCGATGGTCACCGCGCTCGGCATCGACGTGCGCAAGGCGTTCACGCTGGTGTTCACCATCGGCGGCATCGCGGCCGGCATCGGCGGCGTGCTCGCCAGCCACTTCTTCGGCTACGTCTCGCCGCTGCTCGGCGGTTCGCTCCTGATCTTCGCGTTCATCGTCACCGTCATCGGCGGCATGGGGTCCCTCGCCGGGGCGGCCATCGCGTCGGTGCTGGTGGCGCTGCTCCAGCAGTTCGCCAACTTCTACCTCGGCGTCGGCGACTTCATCGTGGTGCTGCTGCTCGGCGTCGTCCTGCTCGTCCGCCCCCAGGGCCTCCTCGGAAAGGCCGCAGCATGAAGAGGCTCCTCCCCGGCGAAGGCCGCGGTTACCTGATCGCCCTTGTCGTCGTCGTCGCCCTGTTCGTGGCGCCGCTGCTGGCCATCCCCGGCCTCGGCATCCTGCCCGGCCCCACGTATTCGGCCGGCTCCATGCACCTGATGGCGTTCACCATGCTGATGGTGGCCGTCGTGCTGTCCTACCACCTGATCTTCGGCGTCGCCGGCCTGCTGTCGTTCGGCCACGCACTGTACTTCGGCGTGGGCGTCTACGGGCTGGCCATCGTGCTGCGCAACACAGAGCTGCCGCTGCTGGCGGCGGGGGCAGTGGTGCTGGTCATCGGCATCTTCGTCGCCAATGTGCTGGGCGCCATCAGCCTGCGGGTCAGCGGCATCTCGTTCGCGATGGTGACGCTGGCGTTCGCGCAGGCCGGCAACGTGCTGGTGCGCCGGAACCCCGGCCGCCTCACCGGCGGCGAAGAGGGCCTGTCCATGGCCAGCGACAACGTGCCGGACTTCGTCATCGGCGTCATCAACACCCGCAACCTCTACTGGGTGGCGCTGGTCACCGTCGCCGTCGTCTACGTGATCGTCGCCTGGATCGAGAATTCCCGCCTGGGCCACAACGTCGCCGCGGTGCGCGAGAACGACACCCGGGTCCGCGTGCTGGGCGGCCGCCCGTACCTGGTCAAGCTCATCGCGTTCGCCGTCGGCGGCACGTTGGCCACGTTCACCGGCATGGTGTTCCTGCTGCTCCAATCCGGCGCCTCCGCGACGGCAGTGTCCACCGAGTTCACCATCTCGCTGCTCACCATGGTGGTGCTCGGCGGCGTGGGCTCGCGGTGGGGAGCCGTCGTCGGTGCCATCATCTACACGCTGCTCAACCAGCGCCTCAACGCGCTGGCCAGCTCGCCGGCGATCGCGGACCTGCCGGCCATCCTGCGGATCCCGTTGTCGGAGCCCATGTTCATCCTGGGCACGTTGTTCATCCTGATCGTGCTGTTCCTGCCCGGCGGCGTGTCCGGCACGCTCAACCGCCTCGCCGGCCGCCGACGCGGGAACGACCCGCGCGAGGCGCTGGAGGACATCGCGTGAACACCGACCACACGATCGACCGCTGGCTCACCGACAGCGCCCGTTCCTACCCGGACCGGGTGGCCGTCGACGACCGCGGCGTGGGCACCACCTACGCCGGTCTGGAGCGCCGCGTCGGGCGGTTGTCGGAGCGGCTCACCCGCGGCGGCTACCGCGCGGGCGACCGCATCGCCACCGTCACCGGCAGCAGCACCGATCACGTGGTCTGGTTCTTCGCCTGCGCCCGCCTGGGCATCGCGCTCGTCCCGCTGTCCTGGCGTTCGGCGCCGGCGGAACTGGCCCACGCCCTGAGGGTCGCCGATCCGATGCTGGTGGTGGTCGAGGACGCCTACGCCACCGTCGCGGGGGAAGGGCTGGCCCTGCTGCCGGAGCCCATCAACACCGCCAGGTTCGACACCTACGGCGTGCCGCCCCGCGCCCACCACACGCCTGCAGGGCCGCGCCGCGGGCCGCACAACGACGACCCCCTGCTGATCATCTTCACCTCCGGCAGCACCGGCCGCCCCAAGGCCGCCGTCCTCACCCACGACACGTGCTTCTGGACCAACCTGTCCTTCTCGCGCGTCGTGCCGTTGAACCGCGACGACGTGGTGCTCTCGGTGCTGCCCCAGCACCACGCCGGCGGGTGGAACGTGCAGCCGCTGCTGGCCTGGTCGGTGGGTGCCACCGTCGTGCTGGAGCGCACGTTCGACGCCCGCCGCATCCTGCAGCTCATCCCCGCGCGCGGCATCACCGCCATGATGGGCGTGCCCACGCACTACCGGCGGCTCAGCGAGGAGTACACCTTCGCCGAGACCGACCTCTCCACGTTGCGCACCGCAGTCGTGGGCGGCGCCCCCGCCTCCGCCGCCGTGCTGCGCACCTGGCACGCCCGCGGCGTGCGACTCACCCAGGGCTACGGGCTGACCGAGGCCGGACCCAACGTGCTGTGCCTCCCGCCCGAGGACGCCCTCGAGCGGGTGGGCTCGGCGGGCCGCCCGTACCCCCACGTGGAGGTGGCGCTGGCAGAGCCGGTCAACGGCGATCCCGTCGTCGGGCCGGCCACCGGGGAGCTGCTGGTGCGGGGGCCGGGGCTGTTCGCCGGCTACCTCGGCGACCCCGTCGCCACCGACGACGCGCTGCGCGACGGCTGGCTGCACACCGGCGACCTCGCCACCCGCGACGAGGCCGGCTACTACTCCATCCTCGGCCGCACCGACGACGTGTACATCTCCGGCGGCGAGAACATCGCCCCCGTCGAGGTGGAGGAGGCGCTGCTGACGCATCCCGCGGTCGCCCAGGCCGCAGTCGTGGGCGTGCCGGACGACATCTGGGGCGAGGTCGGCCACGCCCACGTGGTCCTGCGCCCGGGCGCCACCGTCGACAGCGCCGAGCTGATCGCCCACGTGCGGGCGCAACTGGCCGCCTTCAAAGCCCCGGCGAGGATCACGTTCGCCGACGCCCTGCCCACCGCCGGCATCGACAAGGTCAGCCGCCGGGCACTGAGAGAAGAGAGTCGCCGATGACGACCATCACCCCCCGCACCGCCCGCGGTGAACGCACCAAGGCCAAGATCCTGGAGTCGGCGCGCACCGCGTTCGCCACCCATGGGTACCACGAGGCGTCGATCGTGAAGATCACCGAGGGCGCGGGCGTCGCCATGGGCACCTTCTACCTCTACTTCCCCGGCAAGGCTGAGCTCTACCACGAGGTGGTCGTCGACCTGAACCGTCAGCTGCGCAACGCCATGCGCCAGGGCAGCGACGGCGCCGCCAACCGGCTCGAGGCGGAGCGCGGCGGGTTCCGCGCCTACTTCGACTTCCTCGCCGAACACCCCGAGGTCTACCCCCTCATCCGCGAGGCCTGGTTCGTGGCCCCCGACGCGATGCGCACCCACTACACCCGCATCTTCGAGGGCTACGCCGAGGCGTTGGCCGATGCGGCAGGGCGGGCTGAGATCTCGGTGGCGAACCCGGAGGTGGCTGCGTGGGCGCTGATGGGCGTCGGCGAAGTGGTGGGCATGCGCTACCTCAGTTGGGACGCCGGCCACCCTGCCGCCAAGATCCCCGACGACGTGTTCGAGGCCGTCATGGACTTCGTCACCAACGCACTGCAACCTCGAGGAGGACACGCATGAGCACCCCACTGAGCGACCGGAAGGCGCTCGTCACCGGCGGCGCCAGCGGCATCGGGCTCGCCTGCGCACAGGCGTTGGCCGCCGACGGCGCGCGCGTCGTCGTCGCTGATCTCAACGAGGCCGCCGCACGCGCGACCGCCGAGGAACTGGGCGGCGAGGCCTGGGTCGTCGACCTGTCCGACACCGCCGCGCTCGAGGACCTGAGCCTCGACTGCGACATCCTGGTCAACTGCGCCGGCATCCAGCGGGTCTCCCCCATCGAGGAGTTCGACCCGGCCGCGTTCCGGCTGCTGCACCGCATCATGCTGGAGGCGCCGTTCCTGCTCATCCGCGCTGCGCTGCCGCACATGTACTCGCAGGGGTTCGGCCGCATCATCAACATCTCGTCGGTGCACGGCCTGGTGGCCTCGCCGTTCAAGGCTGCCTACGTGTCGGCCAAGCACGGCCTGGAAGGGCTGTCGAAGGTGACGGCGCTGGAGGGCGGCCCGCACGGGGTCACCTCCGTGTGCGTCAACCCGGGTTACGTGCGCACCCCGCTCGTCGAGGGCCAGGTGGCGGACCAGGCCAGGACGCACGGCATCTCGGAGGCCGAGGTGATCGAGAAGGTGATGCTGGTGCAGCCGGCCGTCAAGGAGTTCGTGGAGCCCGGCGACCTGGGCGCCCTGGTGTCGTTCCTCGCCGGCCCGCACGGCCGCATGGCCACCGGCGCCAGCTATGTCATGGACGGCGGGTGGATCGCGCGATGAGCCGCCGAGACGTCACGGTGCCCGGCGGGCTCTACTGCCACGTCTGGGAACCCTCGGCCGACCCCGTCGGCACGGTGCTCGCCGTGCACGGCATCACCTCGTCATCGCGCGCCTGGGAACCATTGGCCCGGCACCTGCCCGGGTGGCGGATCGTCGCCCCGGACCTGCGCGGGAGGGGGCGGTCGAACGCCCTGCCCGGGCCGCACGGGATGGCACAGCACGCCGACGACGTGGCCGCCGCGCTGGAGCACCTCGGCATCCACCACGTGCTGCCAGTGGGGCACTCGATGGGCGGGTTCGTCTCCGTGACGCTCGCCCACCGGCACCCGCAGCTCATGGACCGGCTGGTGCTCGTCGACGGCGGCCTCCCGCTGCCGATGCCCGAGGGCCTCGCCCCGGAGGACGCGCTGCAGGCGATCCTCGGCCCAGCCGCGCAACGGCTGTCGATGACGTTCGACTCCCCCGAGCAGTACGTGGCGTTCTGGCAGCAGCACCCCGCCTTCGCCACGTGGACGCCGGACGTGGAGCGCTACGTCCGCTACGACCTGCACGGCGACGAGGCCCCCTACCGGCCCTCCACCAGCTACGACGCCATGGCCGGCGACTACCAAGATCTGGTGCGCGCCGAGGGCAACACGTTCCTCGACGCGCTGCAGGGCCTGGCGGTGCCGACGGTGTTCCTGCGCGCCGAGCGGGGAATGATGGACGAGCCCGGCGGGCTCTTCCCCGCTGACTACGCATCCCGGTGGGCAGCCCGGCTGCCCGAGTTCACCGTCGTGGATGTGCCCGGGGTCAATCACTACACGATCACGTTGTCGGAACGCGGAGCCGCCGTGGTCGCCGATGCCGTGCTGCATCAGGAGGTGGCCCCATGACCAAGGTCCGGACCAATATCGCCGAGGTGCTGACAGAGCACCTCTTCGACGGGATGACGCTCGCCGTCGGAGGCTTCGGGTTGTCCGGCAATCCGGTGGACCTGATTGAGATCGTCCGGGATTCGGGCGTCCGGGACCTGACCGTGGTGTCGAACAACATGGGCGTCGACGGCGTGGGCCTGGGCATGTTGCTCGACAACAAACAGGTCCACAAGGTGCTGGCGTCCTACGTTGGCGAGAACAAGACGTTCATGGCGCAGTACATCAGCGGCGAACTGGAGGTGGAGTTCGTGCCGCAGGGCACCCTCGCGGAGCGGCTGCGTGCGGGCGGGGCCGGCATCCCCGCGTTCTACACAGCCACCGGCGTGGGCACGATCATCGCCGACGGCAAGCCGGTGCAGACCTTCGACGGCCGGGAGTACGTGCTGGAGCGCGCCATCGTCGCCGACGTGTCGCTGGTGCACGCCCACACCGCCGACGTCAGCGGCAACCTGGTGTTCAACCGGACGGCCCGCAACTTCAACCCCAATGTCGCGACGGCGGGGCGGGTGACGTTCGTTGAGGCCGAGCACATCGTCGAACTGGGCGGCATCAACCCCGACGCCGTGCACCTGCCGGGTGTCTACGTGCACCACGTGGCGCAGTATTCCGGGCGCGAGAAGCCCATCGAGCAGCGCACCGTGCGTGCGCGTCAGGAGGCTTAGACGATGGCCTGGACCCGCGACGAGATGGCGGCCATGGCGGCCGCCGAACTGCAGGACGGCGACTACGTGAACCTGGGCATCGGCATGCCCACCCTGGTGGCCAACAACCTGCCCGAGGGCGTGCACGTGGTGCTACAGAGCGAGAACGGCATCCTCGGGATGGGCCCGTTCCCGTACGAGGGCGACGAACACCCAGACCTGATCAACGCCGGCAAGCAGACGGTGACGCTGCTGCCGGGCGCGGCTATCTTCGACTCGGCCACGAGCTTCGCCATGATCCGCGGCGGCAAGATGGCGGCCGCCATCCTGGGCGCGATGCAGGTCTCGGGCGCCGGCGACCTGGCGAACTGGCAGATCCCCGGCAAGCTCGTGAAGGGCATGGGCGGCGCGATGGACCTGGTGGCCGGCACCGACCGGGTGATCGTCCTGACGGAGCACGTCGCCAAGGACGGGTCGCCGAAGATCGTGGCCGAATGCACCCTGCCGTTGACCGGCCGGGGCGTGGTGCAGCGGATCATCACCGACCTCTGCGTCTTCGACGTGGTCGATGGCGGGCTGGTGCTGCGACGCATCGCCCCCGGGCATTCGGCTGATGAGATTGAGACCAAGACCGGGGCCGAGTTCTCGGTGGAGCTGGAGGAAGTGGCATGAGGGACGTCGTGATCGTGGGCGGGGCCCGCACCCCGCAGGGCCGGTTGCTGGGTCAGTTGGCCTCGATGAAGGCCGTCGACCTGGGGGCGCACGCCATCCGATCCGCGCTGGCGCGGGCCGGGGTCGAGGCGGAGGCCGTGCAGTACGTGCTGATGGGTCACGTGATCCAGGCCGGCTGCGGGCAGAACCCGGCGAAACAGGCGGCCGTGTCGGCAGGGCTGGGCATGCACGTGCCGGCCGAGACGGTCAACAAGGTGTGCCTGTCCGGGCTCGCCGCGGTGACGCACGCCGCACGGCTGATCCGGCTGGGCGAGGCCGAAGTGGTGGTCGCCGGGGGCATGGAGTCGATGACCAACGCCCCGCACCTGGCCCGGGTGCGCGCCGGCGTGAAGTACGGCACGGCCCCGCTGGAGGACGCCGTGGCCGCCGACGGGCTGGACGACGCGGCGGACCGGATCTCGATGGGGCTACTCACCGAGCAGGGCAACGAACGGCACGGCTTCACCCGGGAAGAGCAGGACGCGGTGGCGGCCGATTCCCATGTGCGGGCCGCTCGCGCCGCGGCCGACGGGATCTTCGCCGACGAGATCGCGCCGG
Source organism: Tessaracoccus sp. MC1756 (assembly GCF_014164735.1). Classification (NCBI taxonomy): domain Bacteria; kingdom Bacillati; phylum Actinomycetota; class Actinomycetes; order Propionibacteriales; family Propionibacteriaceae; genus Tessaracoccus; species Tessaracoccus sp. MC1756. The sequence continues at coordinate 169,386 of NZ_JACJFZ010000004.1, forward strand.
TGTCGATCCCGCAACGACGGGGTGAACCGCTGGTGCTCGACAGCGACGAGGGCGTGCGGGCTGAGTCCACCGTCGAGACGCTCGGCAAGCTGCGGCCGGCGTTCCGGTCAGACGGGACGATCACCGCGGGCAACGCATCGCCGATCTCCGACGGCGCCGCAGCGTTGGTGGTCACCTCTCGGGAGTACGCGGAGGCGAACGGGCTGACGGTGCTGTGCGTGGTGGGCGAGGCCGGGCAGGTCGCCGGGCCGGATACGCAGCTGCACGAGCAGCCGTCCAAGGCCCTGGCCGCTGCGTTGGCGCGCGCCGGGTGGGAGGTGGCCGATCTGGACTTCCTCGAGATCAACGAGGCCTTCGCCGCCGTCGGCCTGGCGTCGCTCAAGGAATTGGGCTACCCGTGGGAGAGGACGAACCTGCACGGCGGTGCCATCGCGCTCGGCCACCCCGTCGGGGCATCCGGTGCGAGGTTGGCGCTGCATGCGGCGATGGAGTTGCATCGTCGGGGCGCCGGGCGCGCGGGTGTCGCCTTGTGTGGGGGTGGAGGACAGGGCGAAGCGCTGCTGCTCTCCGCCAACTCTTGACCGGTCCGCGAGTCGGTCGCGCCGGGCCCGTTCATAGGCGCCCAGAGTAACCATCCGGCACAGCTTGCGTTTAGCCGTGGGCAAGGGGGCGCCCTTCGCGGTAGGTCGGGCGTTGGGGGTGCCCGCCGACGACTGGCTCGGTGGAGACCACATCTCCGGCGGGTGGGGTCCCACATGGGCGAGAAGGGCGCCCCCTTGCCCACGGCGATCCGGCCCGAGGGGACCCCGTCGACCACCGAGGGATGTGCGGTCAGGCCCCCTGAGGCTGGTAGATGCAGGTGGGGTCCGACGCGAGCGGGTCGCCCAGCATGGCGTGCGCCCGCGCGCGGCTGCCGCCGCAGATCCAGTTGAACTCGCACACTCCGCACTTGCCGGAGTAGGACGACGGTTCCCGCAGCGCCTTCATCATCGGCGCCTCCGCGTAGATCTCGCGGAACGACTGCTCCTTCACCGAGCCGCACTTGTGGGGCAGGAAGCCCGACGGGTAGACGTCGCCGATGTGGTCCACGAACGCGAACCCCCGGCCACTGTTGACCCCGATCGGCGGCCGCGGCGTGCGGCGTTCGACGACGCCGCCCAGCAGCCGCTCGGTCTCCTCCGTCAGCCACGCGTGAAGCTCACCGCGCTCAGGCATGGGCCGGCCCGCTGCGCGGAGGTCGTCGCGCTGGATGGCGACCCGACGGTAGTTCGGCGCCTCCGTCACCTTGACGGCGACCCGGTCGGAGACGTCGTGCAGCCAGTGCAGCACGTCCTCCATCTCCTCCGGGTCGAGCGGTTCGAGGTTGGAGCCGCGGCCCATCGGCACGAGGAACAGCACGTACCACATGTGCGCCTTCATGCTCATGGTGGTGGCGAGCAGCTGCGGCAGTTCCCGCAGGTTGTTGCGGCAGATGGTGGTGTTCACCTGGAACCGGAACCCGTGCTTGACCACGAGCTCGGCGGCCTTCATCGTGTCGTCGAACGTGCCCTCGATGCCGCGGAACGAGTCGTGGGTCTCGGCGGTGGCGCCGTCGAGTGACAGCGAGAACGCCTTCACCCCGGCCTCCCGGACGGACGCGAGCCGCTCGTCGGTCAGCAGCGGGGTGACCGACGGCGACAGCGCGATGGGCAGCCCGATGGAGGTGCCGTAGGCGATGAGCTCCTCCAGGTCGGGGCGCTCGAAAGCGTCGCCGCCGGAGAAGATCACGATGGGCTTCGGGGTGCCGTAGGCGGCGAAGTCGTCGAGCAGGGCCTTGCCCTGCTCGGTGGTCAGCTGGCGCGGGTCCGCCCGCGTGAACGCGTCAGCCCGGCAGTGCCGACACGCCAACTGGCACGCCCGGGTGACCTCCCACACCAGGACGTGGGGCCGATCGCCGGCGTCGTGGTGCAGGGTGCGCACCACTCCCTTCGACTGCGGCTGGTGCATGGCATGTGGGTGCGACATGCCCGCGATCCTACAACCAGTAGTACTCAGCGACGGGGGCGGCCGACCAGCAGAGCGGCGCGGCGTGGCTGCCGAGGCTCCGACGACCAGTGGGAAACGCGGCGTGCAGCTGGCCGTCGGTGAATGCCTGACCCTGGACCCTGCGCGGCTGGGTAGGCTGAGGCCAGTCCAACAAGATAGGGGCCTGCCGGTGAAGGGCATCGTCGTGTTCTCCGGGTCGGCGCATCATGAGCTGGCCGACGAGATCTGTGACCACCTGGGGCTGAGGCGCTCCGGCGTCAAGATCTCCCGTTTCAGCAACGACTGCCTCCAGGCCCAGTTGCTGGAAAACTGCCGCCAACGCGACGTCTACATCGTGCAGCCGCTGGTGCCTCCCACCCAGGAGCACCTGATGGAGCTGCTCCTGATGATCGACGCCGCCCGCGGCGCGTCGGCAGGTCAGATCACCGCCGTCATCCCGCACTACGCCTACGCCCGCTCCGACAAGAAGGACGCCTCGCGCATCTCCATCGGCGGCAAGCTGGTGGCCGACATGCTCGCGACAGCAGGCGTCGACCGGGTGCTCACCATGGCGTTGCACGCACCGCAGGTGCACGGCTTCTTCTCGGTGCCGGTGGACCACCTCACCGCGCTGGGCGTCATCGCCGACCACTACCGCGAGCGGGACCTCACAGACTGCGTCGTCGTCTCCCCGGACCTGGGCAACGCCAAGCAGGCCACGCTCCTGTCGCGGCTGCTCAATCTCCCGGTCGCGGCGGGCTCGAAGCAGCGGCTGGCCGACGACCGGGTGGTCATCGACGCCATCGTCGGCGACGTCCGTGGCAAGCGCGCCATCGTGCTCGACGACGAGATCGCCACCGGCGGCTCGATCGTGGAGATCGTGCGCGCGCTGCAGGCCTTCGGCGCCGCCGAGGTGAGTGTCGCCTGCACGCACGGGCTGTTCACCGGCAACGCGGTCGAGAAGCTGCTGAGCGTGGACGCCATCAAGGAGATCGTGTCGACCAACACGGTGCCTGCACCGGAGAACTTCCCGGGCCTCACGTGCCTGAGTGTCGCTCAGTTGTTCGCCAGCGCCATCGACCGGATCCACAACGGCCGCTCCGTCTCGAAGCTGTTCAACGACGTGGATCCGTCGCACGCCCCGCCGCCCCAGCCGGAGGGTCTCTTCTGACCCCGTGGATGCGGGTCAGTCGCCCAAGCCCCGGCGGCGACGCAGCCTCTCGAGCACCTCGCGCCAGCTCGGCACGAGGACACCCTGGGATTCCATCAGCGTGCGGAGCTTCCGGCGGCTGAGCAGAATCCCGCCGATGCCGACGATGAAGAACGGCGCCTGCAGCGCCCACGCCAGGCGCAGGTGCTCCGGCGTGTAGGCGTTGCCGCCCGCGATCCAGTCGAGGAACACGCCCATCAGCAGGATGAGCAGGGTGCCGCCGGTGAACGCTCCGGTGATGACGATGCCGTTGGCCGCCCCCAGCCGCGTCGACGGCAACGACGTGCGGGGGAAGTCGAAGCCGATGCCTGTGCCCGGTCCGCCCACGGCGAGGACCAGCACCAGCAGGAACAGCAGCGCCCCCGGGGCGCGCCCCGGCCAGAGCAGCACCGCGGCCCACACCACGATCAACGAGCACACCACGATGAGCGCCAGCGTGCTGCGACGCAGCGGATGCCGGGCGGTGAGGGCGCCGATGACAGGCCCCGCGAACATCGACGCGACAGACAGCACCGTGAACAGCCCGGACGCCTGGAGCTGCGACAGTCCTTGGGCGACGACCAGGTACGGCATGCCCCACATGAAAAGGAAGGCGTTCATCGAGAAGCCGGAGGTGAAGTGCACCCAGAAGCCGAGCTGCGTCGCCGGATGGCGCGTCACGTCGGCGATCCGCCCCGGGATCTCGCGCAGCGGGTCGACGACGATGCCCGCGTCCTCCCCCGGCGGGGCGTTGCGCACCCACCCGATGATCGCCAGCACCGCCAGCGCGCTGGCGCCGGACACCATGAGGAGCCCCAGCCGCCAGCCGAGGAGCTGGATCACCGGCAGCACGATGATCACCGAAGCGATCTGGCCGAAGCCGGCGAACATGCCGGTGATCTGGGTGAGCACCGGGATCCGACGCGGTTCGAACCAGCGGGGCAGGAGTTTGAGGATGCCGTTGAAGATGCAGGCGTCGCCCACGCCCAGCAGGATCCGGGCGACATAGGCCAGCGGCAGCTCGGTGGCCAGGGCGAGCACCATCTGGCCGGCGACGATCACCAGGATGCCGCCGGTCAGCACGACGCGCGATCCGTACCGGTCGAGCAGCAGCCCGACGGGCACCTGGGCCAGCGCGTAGACCGCGAGCTGCAGCACCACGAAGGTAGAGATGATGCCCGGTGTGGTGCCGAAATGTTGGGCGGCCTCGAGCCCGGCCACGCCGAGGGAGGTGCGGTGCATGACGGCGACCGCGTAGGCGAGGAGGGAGACGCCCCACACCACCCAGGCCGCTCGGCCGTACCCGCTTGTACTCACAAAACGAACCCTACTCGTGTCGGTTACGGAGCCGATGATTCAGCGAGCAACCGGCGGAGGACCCGGCGGTAGCCGGCCCGCAGCACCGGCACGGCGAGCCAGTGGAGCCTGCGTGGCCACCACGGCAGGTGCACCGCCTGCCGCCAGATGACGGTGGCCCCGCCGTCGTCGGGCAGGCACTCCACGCGGATCAGCCCGCGGATGGCGCGCCCCTGCTTGCGGAGCCGGGCCGAGCAGCGGCCGGGACCCGCGTCGAGGTGTTCGACGACCATCGGGTCGTCGAAGCCGAACGGCCCGATCGCGGTGCGGGCGACGAACCGCGCACCGGGCTCCAGTTCGGCGAACGACGGCGCCGGGGTCAGCGTGGTGAACGGGATGACCCTGCTGTGGGCTCGGAGGTCTAGCACGCGGCTGAGCGCCTCGGGAGGTGGACAGTCAGCGTGCAGCGTGACCGTGAAGCGGCTCATGGCTCTCAGCCTACGAGATCGCAGGCGGCTCACCGCGACCCCTGGAATGGGGGTGGTAAACCGCAGGGACGGATGCCAGAATGAAATTGGCGTGCCCGTGTCGCATCTTCCCCGCCCGCTCCTGATGGGCGGCGGGTGGAAGTTCCGCCGGGCCCTGGGACAGCGTCCGCCTCGTCTATTTCCCGAGGAGCATCATGTCCACGACGGAAACGGCCCCAGCCCCCACCCCCACCCCCAGCCGCGCGATGGAGCGACGCACGGCCCAGCACCGTCGCTACCTGATGTGCCGGCCGGAGCATTTCACGGTCACCTACGCCATCAATCCCTGGATGGAGCCGGGCAGGCCCACCGACACGGCGCGCGCGATTGAACAGTGGCAGAAGCTGCACGACCTGTATCTGAGCCTGGGCCACGAGGTGGAGCTGATCGATCCGGTCCCCGGCTATCCCGACATGGTCTACACGGCCAACGGCGGCTTCCTCATCGACGGGCGTGCCTACCTGCCGAAGTGCCTCTTCGAGGAGCGGGCCGGGGAGGCTCCGGCGTTCGCCGAGTGGTTCCGCACCCACGGTTACGACACGGTAGAGCCGACCGAGGTCAACGAGGGCGAGGGCGACTTCCTCCTCGTCGGCAATACCATCCTGGCCGGCACCGGGTTCCGCTCCACGGACGACAGCCACCGCGAAGTGGGGGCAATCTTCGGTCGCGACGTGGTCTCGCTGAACCTCATCGACGCGCGCTACTACCACCTCGACACAGCCATCGCCGTGCTCGACCCCGTCCAGGGCACGGAGCACGGCGCGCCGGCCAGGGCCAACATCGCGTACCTGCCAGGGGCCTTCGACGCCGCCAGCCGCGCCATCCTCGAGGATCGCTACCCCGACGCCGTCCGCGTGTCGGACGAGGACGGCGCCGTGTTCGGGCTGAACTGCGTGAGCGACGGCTACAACGTCGTCATCGCGCCCGGGGCCGAGGACTTCGCGAATGAGCTGCGCGCACGCGGCTACAACCCCATCCCGCTCGACCTGTCCGAGCTGCTGCTCGGGGGCGGCGGCATCAAGTGCTGCACGCTGGAGCTGCGCGGCAGCCACGTGGCGACGGCGGGCCCGCACCCCGAGCGTGTGGAGGCGCACGTCGCCCACAACTACCACCCGCTGCCGGTGACCATCGCGTCCGCCGAGGGCGTCTGGGTCACCGACGTGGACGGGAAGCGCTACCTCGACCTGCTGGCCGCCTACTCAGCGGTGAACTTCGGCCACCTCCATCCGGCGCTCGTCGACGCCGCCACCCGCCAGCTCGAGCGGGTCACGCTCACCAGCCGCGCCTTCATGACCGACCGCCTCGAGCCGTTCGCCGAGGCGCTCGCGAGGCTCTGCGGCAAGGACATGGTGCTGCCCATGAACACCGGCGCCGAGGCCGTCGAGACCGGCATCAAAGTGGCCCGCGCCTGGGGCTACCGCGTCAAGGGCATCCCCGCGGACAAGGCGCGCATCATCGTGGCCGCGGGCAACTTCCACGGCCGCACCACCACCATCGTCAGCTTCAGCGACGACCCCGTGGCGCACAACGACTTCGGCCCGTTCACGCCCGGTTTCGACGCGGTGCCCTACGGGAACGCCGACGCCATCGCCGCCTCCATCACGGCGGAGACCGCGGCGGTGCTCATCGAGCCGATCCAGGGCGAGGCAGGCGTGATCATCCCGCCCCGGGGCTACCTGCGGCGGATCCGCGAGGTCTGCGACGAACGCAACGTGTTGTTCATCGCCGACGAGATCCAGTCAGGACTGGGCCGCGTCGGTGAGACCTTCGCGTGCGACAGGGAGGGAGTCAAGCCTGATCTCTACCTGCTGGGCAAGGCGCTCGGCGGCGGCATCCTGCCCGTCTCCGCCGTCGTCGGGGACCGCGCGGTGCTCGGCGTGCTGCGGCCCGGGGAACACGGCTCCACCTTCGGCGGCAACCCGCTGGCGGCGGCGGTGGGGTTGCGCGTGGTCGAGATGCTGGAGACCGGTGAGTTCCAGGAGCGTGCGCGCAGGCTTGGCGAGCACCTCGCCCTGGGGCTCGGGAGGCTGCTCGGGCACGGTGTGACGGCCATTCGCGTGGCTGGCCTGTGGGCGGGCGTCGACATCGCTCCCCCGCTCGGGACCGGGCGCGAGATCAGCCAGAAGCTGATGGCGCGCGGCGTGCTCGTCAAGGACACGCACGGCCAGACCATCCGCATCGCGCCGCCGCTGGTGATCGGCGAGACGGAGATCGACTGGGCGCTGGAGCAACTCCGCCTGGTGCTGGAGAGCTGAGGCGCGCTCAGTCTGCCAGCGTCGAGGCGTCGATCACGTAGCGGTAGCGCACCTTCGAGGCCACCACGTTGTCGTAGGCCTCGTTGATCTGGCTGGCGGGGATCACCTCGATGATGGGCCGGACGTCGTAGTCGGCGCAGAAGTCGAGCATCTCCTGGGTCTCGCGGATGCCGCCGATGTTGGAGCCGGCGATGACGCGGTTGCCACTGATGAGGCGGCCCAGGCCGACGGTGGCGTTGCCGTCCGAGGGGAGGCCGACGTTGACGACGACACCGTGGGGCCTGGTGAGGCCCACCAGGACGTTGAGGTCCACGCCGTCGGAGATGGTGGACAGCACGATGTCGAAGGAGGCGCGCATCTTCTTCATGGCGTCGCGGTCCTGGGTGGAGACGTAATCCGACGCGCCGAGCTTGAGCCCGTCGTCGCGCTTGGCGAGCGTGCGCCCGAACACGGTGACGTCTGCGCCCATCTTGGCGGCGAACTGCACGGCGACGTGGCCGAGCCCGCCCATGCCGATGACGGCGACGCGCTTGCCCGGGCCTGCACCCCAGTGTTTCAGCGGGCTGTAGGTGGTGATGCCGGCGCACATGAGCGGCGCTGCGTGCTCGAGCGACATCTCGTCCGGCACGCGCATGAGGTAATCCTGCTCGACGGTGATGCCCTGCGAGTAGCCGCCGGCGGTGGGTTCGCCGTCGCGGCCCCGGTCGTTGTAGGTGCCCACGGTGCGCTGGCCGGCGGGCGCGGTGCAGAACTGCTCCTCGCCGTCCACGCACATCTCGCACTCGCCGCAGGAGTCCACGAAACAGCCCACTCCGACGCGGTCGCCGACGGCGAACTTCGTGACCTCCGAGCCGACCTTCGTGACCACGCCCGCGATCTCGTGACCCGCGACGAGCGGGTAGCTGGTGTCGCCCCATTCGGAGCGCGCGGTGTGGATGTCGGAGTGACAGATGCCCGCGTAGGCGATCTCGAAGTAGACCTCGGTGGGGCCGGGTTCCCGGCGGGTGATGGTGGTCTTCTCGTACCGGCCGGTGGGCGAGTCGATGGCGTAGGCGATGACCTCAGGCATGAAGCCGAGGTTACTCGCCGCCCAAACCGACGAGCCATTCGGCGTCGGACTCCGGCCCGGGCATGGGCGCCTCGGCGCTGGCGTCCGGGACGGTGCAGTTCATAGGCTCGCCGGGGGGCGGGCCGAATTCCTTGCCGCCGAAGATGACGTCCTTGGCGTAGGCGTAGTACGCGTCGTGTTCCCCGGTGTCGTACGGGTTGTCGAGCGCGCAGCGGCCGACGTAGTAGCCGATGACGTCTGCCCAGACCTCGGTGACCTTGCTGCCGGCGTACTCCGAGAAGCGGCCTTCCTTGGCGTACAGCTTCGTGAAATCGGTCCAGTAGGCCGGCTCCGAGTAACGGTCCGAGTTGAGCACGTGGGCCAACTCGTGGGCGACGAGGCGGGTCAGGCGTCCCTCGTCACCGGAATCCAGCGCGCGCTGGAACTTGGCGAAATCCAGGGAGACGTAGCCGCTCCTGGTGAGGCTCCAGTCGCCCCACGCGTAGCCGCGGATGTTGGTGGTGTTGATGCCGACGGTGCCCGTGACCTTGCTCTGCAGATCCGTGCGGTAGGAGGTGCACTCCATCGCGTCGAGCGTCTCCCAGAGGATCTTGATCGACGGGCGGCGCGCCTCCGTCCACTGCGAGCCGGCCAGCTTGAAGCCGAAGTTGGCGGCGAGCTGCGCCTGGATGTCCTCGATGGACGCGCCGTCGGGGAACGGGAAGGTGGAGGCGCAGGGGCTGGGGATGCCGGTGACGGGGACGACGGGCTCAGGGGCGATCGGCAGTGCATCCGCGGTGGTGGCGGCGATCGAGCCAACAGCTACAGCAGCCAGCGCTGCGAGCGAGGCGATCCATGTGCGCACGTGTTGTCTCCGATGATCTTCGTCGATTCCGACAGGACAAGAGTTCCTTAGAATTCTCAGGAAATCAAGCCGGGCCTATGCTACCGGTTGCCATCACTCAGGGCTGCTGATTGCCAACTGTGGTCGGGTTGTCCACAGCCCTCCCGGTGAGTGGAGGAAGTGACCCCTTTGCGGCCTAGATTCGCGTTCGCAGGAGGGGGCCAATGCTCAACCACGACCGACCGACGAAACCAGACCTCACACCGCCCTCGGCGCCACGGCCCGAGGGGGTTCAACTCCGAGCCCGCCGAAGCCCCAAGCTCATCGCCCTGGGGGTACTGCTGGTGACGCTGGGCGGCATAGGCGCCGCGCTGCTCTACACGATGAACGCGGACCAACGGGCCGTCGTTGCCATGGCGGCCGATGTGTCCAGAGGCGACATGGTGGACCGCGCCGACCTCATGGTGCTCGAGGTCCCCGGTTCGCTGGCAGTTACGGCGGAGAGTGCCGAATCGCTGGAATTGTTCGTCGGGCAGATCGCGCGCACTGATCTGCCTCAGGGGTCCTTCCCCCTGACCCGCCACGTGGGTGAGGAACCGCTCCCCGCCGGGCAGACCCTCGTGGGCCTGCGGCTGGCGCCCGGTAAGTTGCCGGCCAGCGACCTGCCGCCCGGCACCACGGTGCGCCTGGTGGGGCTGCTCGACGGCGCCGACACCGCCGTCGATGCTCTGGTGGCCACCCGTCCGCAACTGCTCGACGACGGCGCCAGCTACGCACTCGACGTCCAGGTGGCAGACGGGGAGGCCGACACCGTCGCCAGGCTGTCGGCAGCGGATCAGGTGGCCCTCGTCGTGACGACGGAGGGCTGATGGCGGTCATCCTCCTCACCTCCGCCACGGGCGCCCCCGGCGTGACGACGGCGTCGCTCGGCCTCGCGCTCACCTGGCCGCGCCACGTGCTCCTGGCAGACTGCGACCGCGAGCCCGGTCAGTCGGTGCAGGCCGGTTACCTGCGGGGCATGGACCACGGGGGCCGGGGCCTCATGAGCCTCGCGCACCTCAACCGGGAGGGCAGCCCGTTGGCCCCGGAGCTGTGGCGCCAGACCCTCCCCCTCGTCGACGGCGGCGACGTGCAGCGGCGGTTCCTCCCCGGGTTCACGTCCCCTGGCGCGTCCCGGCTCTTCGAGCACGTGTGGCCAGTCCTCGGCGAGGCACTCGAGTCGCTCGACGGCCAGGGCGTCGACGTGCTGATCGACGCGGGTCGCCTCTCGACGGGCGGCTTGCCGCTGGGGCTCCTCAGCGCCGCAGACGTGGTCCTGCTGACCCTCCGTTCCTCACTGCGCTCCCTGGCGGGGGCGCGGATCCACCTGCCCACGCTGAATGACCAGGTGGCGGCGCTTCCTCAGCAGCCGGCTGTCGGCCTGGCCGTGGTGGGCGCCGGACGGCCGTACTCGACCTCGGAGATCGCGGCCCAGTTCGCCGTGCCCGTCTGGGCCGAGGTGCCGTGGGAGCCGAAGTCCGCCGACGTCCTCAGTGACGGCGAGCGCGAGCCGCGCCGGTTCTTCGAAGGATCGTTCATGGGCCGGCTGAGGGCCGACGCGAAGGCGGTTTCCGATCGACTCAGCCGGGCGCGACAGGCGGCGACGCTGGTGAGCGGAGGAACCAGATGAGCGTGCATGAACTCCCACCGTTGTCAGGAGCCCTCGGTAGGCTCGGCGCCTCCCCCGCCGGGCCCACGCTGCCGACGCGGGCCGCGCGCGGTGCCAGCTCGCCCGCCACGCCACCGCGCCTGCCAGGGCCGCCGTCTGCGGTGGACTGGCAACTGGTGGTGGCACTGCGGCGGGAGGCGGCCGAGGCGATTACCCTCGCCGGTTCCGAATGGCTCAACGGCCACGGCCAGCCCATGCCTGAGGCCGACCGGCGCGTGCAGGGCCGCTCCATCATCCGGCGCGTGGTCCACGCTCAAGCCCAGGCACTCGGCGACTCCGGCGAGGCGCTGTGGCCCATGGAACTCGAGACGCGCTACGCCGACGCCGTGGAGAGCGCCATCTTCGGGTACGGGCGGCTCCAACCGCTCTTCGAGATCCCGGAGGCCGAGAACATCGAAATTCACGGCTGCGACTCGGTGATGATCCAGTACGGCGACGGCAGGCGGGTGGCCCACCCCGCCGTCGCGGATTCCGACGAGGAGCTGGTCGACGCGATCCGCTTCCTGGGGGAGACCGCCTCGCCGCCGCGCCCCTTCGACGACCTCCATCCGACGATGACCCTCGCCCTCGGGAGTCGCTTCCGCCTCCACGCGATCGGCTTCGGCCTGTCGTACCGGCCGAGCGTCGTCATCCGGCAGCACCGGCTCACCGACGTGACGCTGTCAGACCTGGCCGAAACCGGCATGTTGCCGCCGTACGTCGCCAGACTGCTCCAGTCGGCAGTGCTCGCCAGGAAATCTGTGGTGATCTCAGGAGACCAGGGCGCGGGCAAGACCACCCTCCTGCGGGCACTGATCGCCGCCATCCACCCCAACGAACGATTCGGCACCCTGGAGACGGACTACGAGCTCCTGACCCACCTGTTGCACAACCGGCGCAACGTCCTCGCCCTGCAGGCCCGCGTGGGGATGGGCGAGACCTCCGGCGGCGTCGGGGTCGGCGACTACACCGTCGCAGACCTCATCCCCGAGGCGCTGCGGCAGAACCTCACCCGGCTGGTCGTCGGAGAGGTGCGTGGCGCAGAGGCTGGCGCCATGTTCGAGGCCCTGCAATCGGGCGCGGGGGTGCTGAGTACCACGCACTCCCACTCGGCCACCTCCACCATCGACCGCCTGGCCGCGCGGGTGGCGCAGGGACGCGTGCTCAGTATCGAGGACGCGATGAACCAGATCGCGCACCACATCGACTTCCTCGTGCACGTGCACCTCACCGACGACACGTGGCGCGGCGGTCAGCGTCGCCGCTTCGTCTCGGAGGTGCGCCAACTCACCGGGTCCGTCGAAGCGGGCCGCCCCGCGACGCACCTCGTCTACCGGGCGGCAACCGCCTCCCAGCAGGAATGGTTCCAGCCTGAGGCCGCCATGTCCGCGGAGCTCGCCGAGTTCGACGGGGCGTCGCTGTGGGGGTGATGGTAGCGGCCGCCATGGGGTGCGCGGTCGGGTTGGGCCTCACCCTGCTGGTGGCCGGTCTGCGCCACGCCCACCCGCTGTCCACAGCTTCGTCCACAGGCCTGTGGACAAGACTCAGGCAGTGGTGGACAAGCCTCACGCCGCGTCGCAGAGCATGGTTCGGGGGCGCCCTGGGCGCCGGCGTTCTGGTGACCGTCATCACGGGGTGGCTGCCCGCCCTGCTGTTGGTGCCCGGTGCGGCGATCATCGTGCCACTGCTGCTCATGGCCCCGCCGAACCGGGAGATCCAGGTGATCGCGGCGCTGGACAGATGGGTCAGGCTGCTCGCCACCGCGCTCTCCTCCGGCAAGTCCATCCGTGATGCCATCTTCGCCACCCGGCAACAAGTGCCGCCAGTCCTCACCGAACCGGTCGTCCGGCTGTGCGTGCGCCTCGATCAGCGGTGGACGATGCGCGACGCGCTCTTCGCGCTCGCAGATGAACTCCGCTCAGCAGATGCCGACGCGGTGGTCGCCGCCCTGGTCATCGCCGCAGGACGTGGTGGGGCCGGTGCCCGTGCCACCCTCGCGGCACTCGCGGACACCAGCCAGGACCGGCTGCGCGCATTGCGCGAAGTGGCGGCCGAGCGCGCGAAGCCCAGGGCTGTTGTCCGGCAGGTCACCTACATCACCTTGGCCGTGCTGGGCGCGGCCCTGCTCTTCAACGGCGAGTTCTTCGCGCCCTACCGCTCCCCGCTGGGCCAACTGCTCGCCGTCACCCTGGCCTGCGCCTACCTGGGCTGTCTGGTCGTGCTGCGGCGCCAGACTGTGCCGCCCATGGCGCCGCGCTTCCTGAGGAGCCAGTCGTGATGATGGGGCTGGCGATCGCCTCCGGCATGGTCACGGGCTTCGGGGCGTTGCTGGTCGTCCGCGGGGCGCTCACTGCGCCCGTCCGTCTGGACGACGCGCTGGCGCTGCTCGACCGGCGACACACCCCTTCCGAACCAGCCGGTTCCGTAGGAGTCGACAGCTGGGGTGAGCGCCTCCACCGTCGGCTCAGGCTGCCGCTCACCGCCCGGCAACAGCGGCTGCTGCTCATGCAGGACCGCACCGTCGGCGACTTCTTCGTGGAGAAACTGGTCTGGACGGTGACAGGATTCTTCCTCCCCGCCCTCTGGGGTGGGCTGCGGTTCGCGATGGGACGCCCCACCGGCCTCACCCCGTTCCTGGTGGCCCTGGCCGGAGCGACCGCGGGCTATTTCATCGCGGACCTCCGGCTGCGGTCCGGCTCCGAGGACCAGAAGCGCTCGGCCGTCGACGGCGTCCACACCTTCTTCGATCTGGCCGTGCTGGAACGCCTCGCCAACGCCTCGGCCGCGCAGGCTGCGGCGAACGCGGCCGCTATCTCCGACGCCGCGCTGTTCAGGCGGATCTCCGCCGGGCTCGAGCGGGCACGGATGGAGCAGGTCCAACCGTGGCCGGAACTCCGGCGGATCGCGGCGGAGTGGGGCATCCCGGAACTGGCGGACTTCAGCGACGTCATGCAACTCGAGGAGCAGGGCGCCGGTGTCGCCGATGCCCTCCGCGCCCGGGTGCGCGAACTGCGCGACGCTCACCTCAGCCAGCAGAAGGCGAAGGCGCAGGAGGCCAGCGAGGCGATGACGCTCTGGATGACCATCCCTGCCCTCCTATTAGGGGTCGCCCTGGTCGCCCCAGCGCTCCTCACCCTGATCGGGGGTTAATGTCAACCCTTTCTCGACCCCTGTGGACAACTTTTCCGACTTTCCTGCCCTGCCTGTGGATAACAGGTGTACCGAGCTCCCCATCAACCAGAGTGTCCTTCGAGGAGGAACCCATGTCAGCAATCCACCAGACCGTAGAACTCATCGTCCGCACCCTCGTTCCGGCCCCGCGTCGCGACGAGCGTGGCCTCAGCCAGAGCACGGAGAACGCCATCCTGCTCGCGGGAGCGGCCGGCATCGCCGTCATCATCATCACGGTCATCACCGCCTACGTGACCGACAACCTGCCGGGCTGACGTGAGGACTCTCGGCACCCGGCTGGCCTCGGCGGGCTCGGCGATCCTCGCCCTGGGCGCGCTGCTCGTCGGCGTGCCGTGGTTCCTGTACCGGTTCACCGACGCCACGCACCTGCTGGGGGTCGACTGGGTCACGGCCCTCACCCTGGGGGCAGATTCCCGGCTCATCCTCGGGCTCTTCAGCGTCGTGGCCTGGGCCGCGTGGGCGGTCGTGGCGCTCACGGTGCTGCTGGAGCTGATCGCGGTGCTCAGCAGGCAGCGGATCCGCGTGACGCTACCGGGCACCGGCTGGCTGCGTCCGGCGGTCGGCGCCCTCGTGATGGCGGCGGTCGCCTCCCCCACCCTGGCCATGGCGGACGGTGGCACCACCCCACTTGTCGCGGAGCCGCCACGCGCTCCTGCCGCCGCGGGGATGGACGCGACGGCGCCCGCTCCGTCGACCTCCCCTACCGGAGCCCGGCGTGGCTACGCGGTGCAGCCCGGTGACGAGCTCTGGGCCATCGCAGAGCGCGAGTTGGGTTCGGGCGAGCGCTGGCGGGAGATCGTGGCGTTGAACGAAGGCGTCTCGGACGTCTCGCGTCTCCACCCAGGCGACATCCTCACCCTGCCCAAAGACGCCGCAGAACCTCCACACACCGTGGTGGTTCAGGAAGGCGACACCCTCTGGCACATCGCCGGCGCCGAACTGGGAGATCCCACCCGCTGGCCCGAGCTGCACCGAGCCAACGCCGCCACGGTGGCAGACCCGGACCTGATCGAGGTGGGGTGGGAGCTGCGCCTGCCCGAGGGCGGGGCAGACGCCGTCGCGCCGGCCGCAGAAGAACCAGGAGAGCACGCGGAACAGGACGCCGCGGCAGAACCGGTTCCCGACGCTCCCGTCCCAGAACCATCCCGCGAGGCCTTCGTCGCGGAGCCGACGACTCCCGCCGCGGTCGAGCAGGCCGAATTGCCTGCCACGTCCCCGACTGGGTCCCCAGAGCAAGCCGTTGCCGAGGCCTTCGGCCAGGGCTACCCCATCGACGCGGCCCGGCCGGCGCACCCTCAGGATCCCGCCGCCTCGGCCGGCCACGAGGCAACAGGGACAGACGCGGACGACCAGGACAGCGAATCGGCCGAGGACTTCTCCGGCATGCTCGAACCCGTGGGCGCCGCACTGGCCAGTTCCGTGCTGCTCGGCGTGGCGACGCGGCGTCGGGCGCAGGTGCTCGCCCGGGCGCTGGGCCGGCGCCTGATCCCAGTGCCCCGGCAGGTCTCGCAGTTCTGGACGGCGTTGGCGCACAGATCCGAGACGACGGTGGCCGGGGCCCCAGCCTCCGGACCCACCGGCGTGGTGCTCGGGTGGGACGGCGAGGAAACCGTCAACGCGGACCTTGAGGCCGAGCGGGCCGTCCTCTTCGACGGCGACGGGGCCATGTCGGCCCTCGGTGCCATCGTGACGCAACTGTCCTGCAACCCGTCGGCGAGCAGCGTGTCGCTGGTCGTGGTGGGCGGCGACGACTGGGTGCGGGCCATCGACGACCCACGCGTCAGCGGCGAGAACGATACGGCTGCGGGGCTGCACAGGCTGGCACGCCTCTGTTCCGAGCGCAGACTCGCGATGCGCCAGGGCACGCTGGCCGCAATGCGCGCAGACGAGGACCTGCGCGATGCCTTCGCGCCCACCGTCGTCGTCTTCCTGGAGCGTCTGGAGCCTGCTCACCTCGACGCGGTGGGCGATGCCTTGGCGCTGGGCGAGGTGGGCGTCTCAGTGGTGGCGCCGACGGTGGGCCCATCCCCGCTCCCGTTCTCCCGGGTGCTCGTCAGCCCGCAGCAGGGCCTGTTCCGGGGCCGTAGCTTCACCCCTCAACTCGTCACCGCTCCCGCCCGCCGGGCGCTCGTCGAACTGTTCGCCACCACCGGCCGTCTCGACACGGAGCCTGCGCCCTGGTGGAAAGGCGACGACGATCTCCCACCCAACGTTCTCCCTCTCCCCCGGCTGGACCGCCCCGAGGAGCGACCCATGACCACCAGGCTCAGCTCACCGCCCCATCCCGTGCTCTCACTCCTCGGGCCGGTGGAACTGGGCGCGACCACCGGCATCGCCCCCACCCGAGCGCTGGGGCAGTGCCTGGAGTACTGTGCCTGGCTGCTGCAGAACCCCGGCGCCACGCCCAGCCGGATGCTGCGCGACCTCCAAGTGGCGGATGCCACCCGTCGCTCGAACATGAGCCGACTGCGCACCTGGTTGGGGGCGGACCCAGCCGGGCAGCCCTACCTACCGGACGCCTACACCGGGAGGATCGCGCTCGACGAACGCGTCACCTCGGATTGGGAGCAGTTCGTCGCCCTGCTCAGCGGCGGCGTGAACATGGCGGGCAGCCACGCCCTCCGGGACGCCCTCGCCCTGGTCCGCGGCGAGCCGCTCGGCATCTTCGCGTTCCAGTGGCAATGGGCCCAGCAACTGCGCGCGGACATGATCGCGATGATCGTCGACGCCGCCTGCGTCCTCGCGGACCGCTCGCTTGACCAGGGAGACCTCGAGACCACCAGGTGGGCCATCGCCCGGGGCCGGCTCGGCTCGCCCTCAGACGACGCGCTGGCCGTGCGCGAGATCGAGGCCCTCCTCAGGGCCGGGAGTCAGGCCGACGCGGAGCACGCCGTCGTCCGGCTCAACCGGGCGCTGCGGGCTGAAGGCCGTGACCTCGAGCCGGCACTTGCCATCCGGGTCCAGGACGCGATGCAGACGCCCGCCCGGCGCGCCCTGTCCGAATGAGGAGGGGCGGGTGGCAACCGCCACCCGCCCCGCTTCACATCAACCGCTCAGGGATCAGACGCGTTCCTTGAACAGCACGATGTTGTTGAACACCCACTCATTGCTCTGGGTGAACGTGTACCCACCGGTCGGTTTCGCCGTCGCCTGGTACACCGTCACCTTCGCGTAGGAGCGGCAGCCACCCCGGCCGGTGGCAGGAGTGTCGCACTCGGTGCGCCACATGCGGCCGTCGGTCGCGGTCCATGCACCCGTGTAGCCGAGCGGGTTCTTCGCCCAGTCGCCCCGGGTCATGTAGGGCAGGTAGGTGAGGTTGTTGAACGCCCAGCCCGTGGTGCGCACGAACTTGCCGTCCTCCACCTTGATCGTCGTGGCCCAGATGTAGGTCCAGCAACGCTCGGTCTGCGAGTACGCCTCACACGTGGTCTGCCACTTGCGGCCGTTGAGGTCGTGGTAACCCGGCAGCGTGTAGGGCGGGGTGCGCACGAAGTCCGGCTTGCCGGGCGACGTGGGCGGCGTGACCGGCGGCTTCGTCGGCTCCACCTCGCGCAGCACCACCGGGTAGGCCCAGGCGTTGACCGCGCTGGTGGCACTCTCCTGGAACGAGATCAGGATCGTGCCGTCCTCGCCCATCAGCGTCTCCAACGCTGCTGCGTCCAACGCCAACCGGACGGTGGAGGCTCCTGTGCCGATGGCCTTCTCCACGGAGCCGAGCAGACGCCCACCCATGTCGTCACCCCACGGCGCGGCCGCGGTGTCGGTGGCGAGGTCACAGGTGGAGAAGCCCCACTCGTCCCCTTCGCAGCTGGACACCCAGACCGGGATGGCTGCGGGGTTGCCGTTCCAGGCGAACGCACGCAGCGTGCCGGCCTTGGCGCTGGCGACGGAGATGGTGGCCCCGTCGTCGTCGAACGAGACGTCCTGCACGGTGAGCGCACGGCTCGCATTCAGACCGGCGATGGTCACGCCTCGGGCGGCGGACTGGTAGATGGTCTGAGGCGACTCGACGCCGAGCAACGCCTGATCGGGGATCTGCGGCGTGTCCGGAGTGGTCGAACGACCCTCGGGCGCCGTGTAGCCGTCGAGGTAGGCGTGGCCCCAGCGGTACGGCTCGGACTGCTGGCTCCCGAACGGCGACCACGCGGTGCGCGTCTTGCCGATGAAGGTCTGCACGTCGGAGTCGTACGGCGTCACGTTGAGGCCCAGGTAATCCGGGTCCACCACGTTGGTCGCCTGGGCGCCCGTGGGGGCGGTGCTGGTCACCACTGCCGCAGGCAGGTTATCCAGCGGGATCTTCACCTCGACGGTGAACCCGCCGTCGACGTAGGTGCCGTCCTCGTTGAGGGCGAAGTCGACCGCCACTTCCTGGCCGGGCGAGTTGGGCCCGCCCTCAACGGTGGCGGCCAGCGGACCGGACGAGAAGCCCTGGTGGTTATCGGCGTCGCGGCTCCAGCACGGCCCGTTGGGGCCCTGACCCGCGGCACCCGAGGCGTCGTCCGTGAACGGCATGATGCCGGTCTTGAACGTCGTCGACGTGTCGCGCGAACCGCCGAGCGGGTCGAGGAGCACCTCCACCGAATCCACCAGCCAGTGGCCGAAGCAACGCTCAGGCGTGGCGGCGGCGCTGGCGATGTTGTCCACCACGTACGCGGTGACGTACAGGGCGTCGCCGTGCCAGGCGAGCCTCATGGTGCTACCCGCGCCACAGTCGGTGCCGTCGGGATCACAGGCCGCCCCCTCCCAGCGGCGGCCGATGTCGAGCGGGGCGCCGTAGAAGTCATCGGCGACACCGTCAACCACGGGCGCCACCTCAGCCTCGGGGATCACCGTGGTGGGCACCACGTACAGCCGCAGCGTCTCAGTGCTCGTCGAGCCGAGCGCGGTGGCCGTCGTCACGATCGGCACCTCCGCGATCCGCCCGCCCTGATCTGCCGGGTCCGTGTGGGTGACGACGAAGTCGACCGTCGTCTGGGCTCCGGCGGCCAGCGCCGTGTAGGGCTTGCTCGCCTGGTCGACGGTGAACCCGGCCGGGACGGTGAGCGAGACGTTGCCGCTCTGGGGCACGGTGGTGCGGTTGCTGACGATCACCGGGATCGTCACCGACTCGCCCGCGCCGATCTGGCGCTCGGCCGCGGAGCGACCGGACACGCGGGTGAACTCGTCGGCCCACGCTTCGTAGGAGGCGAAGTTGCCCCACCGCTCGAACTGGCCCTCGACACCGGCGACGAGCTGGACGCGGGAGTCGTTGTACGCGGTCACGGAACCGTTGTCGAAGTGTGCCTCGATCTTGTACCGGGCCAGCGCCGCGTCCTCGGCAGGCGTGACGGTCAGGGTCACGCTGGATTCAGCGTTACTGGTGATGGGACCGAGCTCCGGGTCACCGGTGACGGTCCAGCCTTCGGGGAGCCCGAGCGTGACGTCACCGGCGGCGATGGTTCCTTCACCCGACTTCGCGGTGACGGTCACATCGAACGGCACGCCGGGGGCCTGGAAGTAGTCGCCCACGTCGATCGTGTAGGTCGAGCCCAGCGGCATGCCGCCGGGATCAGCGACGAGTGTGCCGAAGAGGATGGCGTCGTCGCGCGCGTTCGCAGCCGTGCCGTTGGGCTGGAACGGCACCAGCGACTGGGCAATGCCGTAACGCTGGCAGAGCGGCGCGAACACGCCGGTCTCCTTGGTGCGCGCCTGGGTGGGGTGCGCCCGGTTGCCCTCGCGGCCCACCTGCGCCCACGTCATCGGGGTGCCCGGCTCCATGCCCTGCACGTTGCCCTCGAGCCACGTGTACGGCGACTCGAACCCGGTCCACGTCCCCACGACGGTGAACTGGTTGTTGTCGGCAGGCACGAAGCCCGCGTTGCATTCAGCGGCGAGCTGCCCGCCCGTGCCGTTGGTGGCGGCGCCGGAGGTGACCACCTTCACCTGCCACGGCTCAACCGCGTCGGGGCCGGTGAGCTGCTCGGGGAAGGCGGTGGGATCCGCGGCCATTTGCACCGCCTCCCAGTTCACCCGGCCCGAGTACTGGTGATGGCCGTGCCCTGCGGGGCTGGGGGCCCATCCCATCAGGATCTCCGGCTGGGTCTGGCGGATGACGTGCACCACCTGGCGCTGGATGCGCTCGGAGCCCCAGACGTCCTCGGTGAGGGCGGCGCTGGTGTTGTACCAGAAGTCCACTGCGTCGATGTTGTAGATGTCGTACATGCCGGAGCGGTAGAAAGAGGTGCGGTCCTCGTTCTCCCTGCGCAGGCCGAGGTCAGGACCGGCCTCGTCGCCGACCGAGTTCGAGCCGCCCTCACCACGCGTGAGCATGACGACGCCGCACTTGACGTCGTAGCGGTCCGTCCAGACGCCACAAGGGGTGGTGAAACCCGCGTCATCATCGGGATGGGCCCAGATGCCGAGCACATCGATCTTGTTGGGATTGACCTCGGTGGTCACGGACGGCTCGCCCACGGCGAGCTCCACGTCCTGCGCCCACGCTGGGACTTGTAGACCGAAGCCGACGGCCAAAGCGCCGACCAGGGCTAGCAACTTGCGTCTCATCAGGGAACCTCCAATGGCAACGACGGCGTTGCCCTAGTTGGATGAGGATGATGGTCATACTAGGCACGACCTGTGTGCATTTGCGAGAGTCTGCGTGAAGCTGATTGAAAAGGCCTGTCAACCCACGGGTTCTGCGCCCGGGACCGGGCGCGCGAGGGGCGAGTCCGCATCTGAGGCCAGCGCGAACGTGCCCTCAGCCCGGCGCACGCCATGCACCGGGTGGGTGGGGATGAGCTCTGCCAGGAACGCGTACTCCCGGCCGATGTGGGCCGCGCGGAGGTCGCCCTCGTCGCGGAGCCTCTCCAGGTTGTGCCACCAGTCGGCCAGGTCGCCCCAACCGGGGGCGGCGAGCGAGCCGCCGAACTGCCGCACCGCCAGCGATGAGCTGAGCGAGGCGAACTGCAGCCGCTGCTCCAGGTTCCATCCGGAGATGGTGCCGAGGATGATCGCCGCGGCGAACACGTCACCGGCGCCCGTCGGGTCGATGGCGTCGACGGCGACACTGGGGCAGTAGGCCTCCTCCCCCGTCGTGTTGTCGATGGCGTACGAGCCCCGCACGCCGTCGGTCACCACCGCCAGCGGCACGAGGTCGGCGAGCGCCCGGACGGCATGGCTGGGCCGGTCCGTGCGCGTGTAGCCCATCGCCTCCACCGCGTTGGGAGTGAAGGCGTGGCATTGGCTGAGCGGCGCGAGGTGCGCCTTGTCCCAGCGCCCCGTCTCGTCAAAGCCCACGTCGGCGAACATCAGCGTGTTGTCGTGGCGGAGCTTGTCCCACCAGAGGCCGGGCCGCTTCAGGTCGACCGCGGCGGCGCGCGCCGCGGGGGCGGCCAGCAGGAGGTCGTCGAGGGGTTCGGGGAGGACGTGTTCGTGGGTGACCATGCCTCGGTCACCCCTGAAGGCCATCGACACGGTGATCGCCGAGTGGAAGTTCTGGAAGCGCCGCGAGCAGGACAGGTCGATGTGCTCCTGGTTGGCGAGCGTGTCCCACATCCAGTCGGCGTAGGCGTCGTCGCCGAAGCCGGTGACCAGGCCGGTGCGCAGGCCCAGCCGGGCCGTCGCCGTCGACAGGTTCGCGATGCCGCCCGGGCAGGAGCCCATGCCGGTGCTGAACAGTTCCTCGCCGGGCTCCGGGAGCCGGGGCAGGCCGGTGAAGATCAGGTCGAAGAAGAGCGGGCCGGTGGTCACCACGTCCAGCGGCGGGTCGTCGTCGCCGCGCAGATCCGCGAGCGGATCCCAGTCCCAGCAGTCGTAACAGACGGGTTCCTGGTGCTGATGCTGGTTCATTCCTTCGACGCTCCTTCCAGCATGCCGCTGATGAAGTAGCGCTGGAGCAGCAGGAACACCACGATGATGGGTGCCGCGATGATCACGCCCGCCGCGGCGAGCAGCGCGTGATCCGAGGTGTACTGGCCCTTGAAGATGGCCAGCCCGAGGGGCGCCGTGCGCCACTGCCCGCCGGGGCTCATGATCAGCGGGATGAGGAACTCGTTCCAGGTCCACATGAACATCAGCACGGCCACCGTCGCGATGGACGGCAGCGACGGCGGCACGATGATGCGCCACAGCGCGGCCATGCCGGAGGTGCCGTCGATGGCGGCCGCCTCGATGAGGTTGCGAGGCAGGGCGCGGAACTGGGCGCGCATCCAGAACGTGCCGAAGGCCACCGACTGCGCGATCTGCGGCAGCGCGATCGCCCAGATCGTGTCCGTGAGCCCCAGGTTGCGCAGGTCGAAGAACAGCGGGATCACGATGGCCTCGGCGGGCACCATCAGGCCCAGGAGGAACAGGTAGAACAGCACCGTCGACCCCCGGAACTGCATCGTCCCGAACGCGTAGCCGGCCAGGATCGACAGGACCAGCGCCACGCTCACCACAAGGAGCGCCACCAGCAGAGAGTTGGTCAGCGCCGTCCCGAAGCGGCCCAGTTCCCACGCCGTAACGAAGTTCTCCCAGTGGAACGCGCCGCCCACGACGCCGATCTGCGGGCGCAGCGACGTCAGGAGGATGGTGATGATGGGGAACAGCGCGAAGAGCGCGAAGAGGCTGAGGATGAGGTAGTTCATCAGCTTCTCGCCGGCCGAGACCTTCACCGTCGCACCTCCTTCTCTTCACCGATCCGCGACACGAACACGTTGATGACGAACACCAGCAGCGTCAGCACGATCGCGACTGCCGACGCGGAGCCCACCTGCTTGAGGTTGAACGCGCGGTTGTAGACCTCGTAGCTGGGCACGGTCGTCGCCGTGCCGGGGCCGCCGGAGGTGGTGACGTAGACCAGGTCGAACGTCTTCAACGCGGCGATGATCGTGAGCACCAAAGCGGTGGTGATCTCGGCGCGGACGCTGGGCAGAGTGATGGCGAAGAACTCGCGCACGGGGCCGGCGCCGTCGAGGCGGGCCGCCTCATAGAGGTCGTTGGGGATCCGGCTCATGCCTGCCAGGAGCAGCAGCATGACCAGGCCGGTGGACAACCAGAACCCGATCATGCCGACGGCGGGCAGCGCGAAGTCCGGGTCGCCCAGCCAGCCGCGCGCGAACTCGCCCAGCCCGACGAGTTCGAGCACGGCGTTGAGCAGGCCTCGCGGCGAGTAGATCTGGTACCAAGCGACGGCGACCACGACCAGCGCGATCACCTGCGGCATGAAGATCACGACGCGGAAGAACCCGAGGCCACGGACCTGACCGCGCCGCAGCACGGCGGCGAGCACGAGGCCCACGACCAGGGGCAGGATCGAGTAGAAGAAGATCAGCACCAGCGCGTGGCTGACTGCGGCGAGGAAGCGACGGTCGCCGAGCAGGGCTGCGTAGTTGTCCAGGCCCACGAAGGTGGAGGGGCCGAAGCCCGGCCAGTCGTACAGCGAGAACTGGCCGGCCCTCAGCAGCGGATAGAGCAGGAAGGCGGCGTAGACGAGAAAGGCGGGTAGCAAGTACAGATAGGGCGTCGCCCGCCCGCGGATCACCGCGGACGGGTTGCCCTTCCCCCGCCTACCTCGTCCTGCCATGGGTCACTCGCCCGTGAAGCCCTTGTAGTCGTCCTCGAACGCCTGGAGCACCTCGTCGGCCGAGCGCTGGCCGCCGAGGACCTCCTGGAGGCCTTGGCCGGCGGTGTCGGAGAATGTGGGCGTGGCGTAGTCGAGGTACGGCAGCAGCGTGCCCTCCTGGGAGACCTTGTCGAACGCCTCGAAGATCTCCTTCTGCACGCCTGATTCAGGCGCCAGGTCGGCGGCGCCGAGCACCGGGAAGCCACCGTTCTCGGCGATCAGCTTCATCGCCTCGTCGCTGGTGATGTAGTCGATGTAGGCCACGGCAGCGTCCTTGTTCTCGGCGTTGGCCGGGATGGAGAAGGGGATGCCGGTGCCACCCGTGGTGGCGAGTTCGCCGTTGACTGCGGGCGGCGGGGCCATGAAGCCGAGGTCCTCGCCCATCACGCCCTCCATGTCGGTGCCCAACCAGGAGCCGCCGGGCAGGAAGACGCCGGTGCCCTTGGTGAAGTCGTTCCACGCGGCGTCGTAGTCGGTGCCGTTGGGCGAGGTGCCGAAGTAGCCCTCCGCGCCCCACGTGGCGAACTGTTCCATGGCGGCCTTGTTGCCGTCGGAGACCCAGCTGGCGCCGGCGTTGCCCATGCCCAGCTTCACGGCCTCTTCGGGCTCGATGTAGTTGGCCATCAGCGGGCCGAAGACGTGGATGGCGGGCCAGCCCTCGATGTTGCCGAGGATCATCGGCTGCTCGCCGGCCTCCTTGGCCTGGTCGAGGATGGCGAAGTACTCGTCCCAGGTGGTCGGCAGTTCGGCGCCCAGTTCCTCGAGCTTCTTCTTCGAGTAGAAGATGCCGACGATCTCACCGGTCTGCGGGAGTCCGTACAGGTTGCCCTCGCCGAACGTCGTGCCGTCGGGGGAGTAACGCACCTTCGAGAGCACCGAGGCCGGGAAGCGGTCCTCCCAGCCGTACTGCGCCGCGTACGGCGACAGGTCGGTGAGCTGACCGGCCGTGACGAACTGGCCCATGTCGCCGCGGGCGTTGTTGACCTGGACGACATCGGGCACGTCGTTGCCGCTCAGCGCGAGGGAGACCTGCGCCTTGAGGTCGTCGAACGACTGACTCTGCCGGTCGATGGTGATGTTGGGGTACTTCTCCATGAACGCTTCATTGAGGGCGACGAGCGCGTCGTTCTGGCTACCGCGGACCTCCTGGTCCCACACGGTGAGCGTGATGTCGCCCAGGCTGGCCGGGTCGACGCTGGGATCAGCCGCGGCGCTCGAGCCGCCGTCGGCCGGGGCGGTGGTCTCGTCCGGAGCGTCAGATCCAGGGGCGCAGGCTGCGAGCATGCTGAGCGACGCAGCGGCCGCAACGGCCGCTTTGAGCAGCCGACTGAATGGACTGGGCGACATGGGGTCCTCCTTGACTGTCTGTGGCTCTGAGTCTGCCACGTTCTGTTTGGTGATGATCGATGTTTAGCGATAATGATTGGTCATCGGGGCTAGGGTCGGTGTCATGCTGACAGATGTGCGCCTCCGCAGGGTGGCGGAGTTCGTGCACGCGAAGGGCTCCGCGTCGGTGCCCGAACTCGCCAGCACGCTGGGTGTGTCCGAGGCTACCGTCCGCCGCGACCTCCAACAGCTCTCCGACGCGGGCCTCGTCGAGCGGGTGCGCGGTGGCGCCTGCCGGCCGCACAGCATCCGCCCCGAGGCCGACCACGCCGCGTTCGACGTGGTGGCCGGGCAGGAGACCCACGAGAAGCGCCGGATCGCCAAGGCCGCAGCCGCGTTGATCAAGGACGGCGACGTGGTGGCGCTGGACATCGGCACGACCGTGTTCGCCATGTGCCCCTACCTGCGGACACGGTCCATCACCGTGGTCACGGCGTCGCTGGCGGTGGTGGCCACCCTGAGCG
This sequence comes from Tessaracoccus sp. MC1756, assembly GCF_014164735.1. Lineage (NCBI taxonomy): Bacteria > Bacillati > Actinomycetota > Actinomycetes > Propionibacteriales > Propionibacteriaceae > Tessaracoccus > Tessaracoccus sp. MC1756. Next base: position 194,861 of record NZ_JACJFZ010000004.1, read on the forward strand.
ACGCGCCCCACGTCGACCTCGTGGTGATGGGCGGCGTGCTCCGGCCCAATTACCAGTCGCTGGTGGGGGTGTTGACGGAGTCGTGCCTGCGTCAGGTGCGCGTCGACGTGGCGTTCCTGGGGGCGGCCGGCATCCGGCCCGACGGTGCGGTCCTGGATTCCACCCCGAGCGAGGTGCCCGTCAAGCGGGCCATGATCGAGGTGTCCACCCGTTCCTGGCTGTTGGCCGACCACGCCAAGTTCCCGGGCGCGGGCTTCCTCGAGATCGCCCCGGTCACAGCCTTCACCGGACTCGTCACCGACAGCCCAGCGGGGCCGGAGTCGCTGCACCTTCCCCCTGAAACGAATCTGGAGGTTCGCTACCCATGAAACTCGTGATCCTCGGCGGCGGCGGCTTCCGCGTGCCCCTCGTCTACGAAGCGGTGGCCACAGACCCGGTGGCCATGTCGGACGGCCGGCCGTTCATCGAGGAGGTCGTGCTCTACGACACCTCCCAGGAACGGCTCGACGGCATCGAGCGGGTCATCCGCGCGCGGGCCGCGCAGCTGGAGAATCCGCCGACGCTACGGACCGGCACCGACCTGCGCACCGCCCTGGCGGGCGCCGATTTCATCTTCTCCGCCATCCGCGTGGGCGGGCCCGCGGGCCGGGTGAAGGACGAGCGGGTGGCGCTCGACCTCGGGTTGCTCGGCCAGGAGACCATCGGCCCAGGCGGGCTGGCCTATGCGCTGCGGACAATCCCGGTGATGCACGAGGTCGCCACGGCCATAGCCGAGGTGGCCCCTGATGCCTGGACCATCAACTTCACCAACCCGGCCGGCATCGTGACGCAGTCCATGCGTCGGGTGCTCGGCGAGCGCGTCGTCGGTATCTGTGACACCCCCATCGGGCTGGTGCGGCGGGTGTCGCGGCTGCTGGGCGTCTCGCTCGAGCACGACCAGGACCGCGTCGACTACGACTACCTCGGCCTCAACCACATGGGGTTCCTCCGGTCGGTCAGCGTCGACGGCGTGGACAGGCTGCCGGAGATCCTCGCCGACGACACCCGGCTCGACACCATCGAAGAGGCCCGGGTGATCGGCAAGGACTTCGTGCGCGCGCTCGGCGCCCTGCCCAATGAATACCTCTACTACTACTGGCACACAGACTCCGCCGTCGGACGGATCGGTCAGAACGAGCAGACCAGGGGCCAGTACCTGGCGGCGCAGCAGAGCCAGTTCTACGAGAATGTCGCCGGGGCCGCCGACCCGCTGCGCCTGTGGCACGAGGTGCTGCACGAGCGTGAGGCCACCTACATGGCCGAGGCCCGCGACGAGGAGCGCCGCGAGGAGGACATGGGCGGTGGCTACCAGGACGTCGCGCTGCGGATGATGCGGGCGCTGGCCACGGGGCAGCCCGAGCGGATGATCCTCGACGTCGCGAACCTGTCGGATGGCCGGCGCGTGGTGCCGGAGCTGCCCGACGACGTGGTGGTGGAGGTCGCCTGTGTCGTCAACGGCGACGGGGTGCACCCACTGCCCGTCGGGCCCGTGAGCCTCCTCGAACTGGGCCTGATGGCCCGGCTCCGCGGCGCCGAGCAGGCCATTGCCGAGGCCGCCCTCAACCGGGATGCGGACAAGGCCTGGGAAGGCTTCGCCTCGCATCCGCTGGTCAACTCGCCGGAGCTGGGCCGCAAACTTCTCGACGGCTACATCGCCGCGCACGAGGAGATCGCCGCCCTGTTCGCCCGCTGAGGCAAGTGGCCCGAATTCGGGGGGAGAAAACTGCCACATTGTCGCCCTAGAGGCCGATGTGGCAGAAATCTCCCGGCGTGTTCAGCGGTAGGTGTGGTCTGCCATCCCGGAGACGTGTTCGGCATGGGATAGCGCCTCGCTGAGGAGGCGGCGCACGTGCTCGTCGACCGAGCGGTAGTAAGCGAAGGTCCCCTCGCGGCGGCTCTCCACCAGGCCGGCGAGGCGCAGCTTGGCCAGGTGCTGGCTCACCGCGGTGGGCGCCGCGCCCACCATCTCGGCCAGCGCATTGACGCTGTGCTCGCCCTGGAACAACGCCCAGAGGAGCTTGACGCGCGTGGGATCGGACAGCATGCGGAACGTCTCAGAGGCGAGGTTCGCGTGCTCGTCGTCGGGCACCTGTCGGATCGGGTGTTCGTGCATGCGCTCCATCGTAACGCGATGGCTTGTTATCTGCGTAGTTGCGCAGTTATGCTTCCTTCATGACGTCACCGGCGGAAACCCAGCACGAGCAGCACGCCCATGGGCACGACCATGATCACGGCCACCCGCATGACCACGATCACGACCACCCGCATGATCATGGCTCCGGCCGCTGGGCGCGCCTGAAGCACGCACTGATCCCGCACAGCCATGACCACGTCGACGCAGTGCGCAGCGCCGAAGAAGCCAGCTCCATCGGGATCCGGGCCTCGTGGATCAGCCTCGCGGGCATGGCCGCCACCGCCCTGCTGCAGGTGTTCATCTACCTGCTCAGCGGTTCGGTCGCCCTCCTCGCGGACACGGTGCACAACTTCGGCCACCTCGCCACGACCATCCCCCTGATCCTCGCCTTCCGCCTGGGCCGGCGCGCCCCCACGCGCTCGTACACCTACGGCTTCCGCCGGGCAGAGGACCTCGTCGGACTCCTGATCGGCGGCGTCATCGCCGCGTCGGCAGCCCTCATCATCTGGGAATCCCTCCGCGCCCTCTCCGCCGAGCGCGACATGACGCACCTCCCCTGGGTGATGGCCGCCGCCATCATCGGCGCGCTGGGCAACGAGGTCGTCGCCTGGTACCGGATCCGCGCCGGGCGCCGGATCGGCTCGGCCGCGCTGATCGCCGAGGGCCAGCATGCCCGCACGGACGCGCTGACCTCGGTCGCCGTCGCGATCGGTGTCATCGGCGCCTGGATGGGTCTCCCGTGGCTGGACCCGATCATCGGGCTCGTGATCGCAGCCGTCATCGTCCTGGTGCTGATCAACTCCATGCGCAGTGTCATGCGGCGGCTGATGGATGGCGTGGAGCCGGGCACCATCGACGCCATCGAGGCCAGGGCCGCGGACGTGCCGGGAGTGCTGAGCGTCGCCCGGGCCCGCGCCCGTTGGTCGGGCCACCGGCTCGAAGCCGAACTCGATGTCGCCGTGGACCCGACGCTCACTGTCGACGCGGGCCACGTCGTGGCGCACTCCGTCGAGGACCACGTGCGGGGAACAGTGCCGCACCTGTGGCAGGTGCGCGTGCACGTCACCCCCGGCGCAGACGTCCACTGAGCATCCGCCGGCGTCTGCAGCCCGCTCAGGTGTTCGACGCAGCGTAGATGCTGCCGATCGACTCGTCGAGCAGCGCGTCGAACTCCTCCTGGGTCTGGCTCCCCATGAGCCCCTCGGTGAGGGCGCGGGAGAAGCTGGCCACGACCCCGTGCTGACGTGCGAGGCGCTCGTTGGATTCGGCGCGCGTGTAGCCGCCGGAGAGTGCGAACACCCTGAGCACGCGCGGGTGGTCGACGACGTCGCGGTACAGGTCGTCCACCTCCGGCAGCGTCAGCTTCAGCATGACCCACTCGTCGTCGGGGAGGGAGTCGAGGCCCTCCATGAGGAAGTCGTGGAGCTGCTGTTCGGCGTCCGCCTTGAGCGGGCTCTTGATGTCGACCTCGGGCTCGAGGATGGGCACCAGGCCGGCGGCGAAGATGTGCCGGCCGATGTCGAACTGCTGATCGACGGCGGCCTTCAAGCCGGCACCCGGCGTCATGACGACCGAGCGCATCTTGGTGCCGAACACCTTGTTGTCCCGCGCCTCCGCGAGCACGTCGTCGAGTTGCGGCATGTCCTTCATCAGGCGGGCGCCGGACTCCTCGTCCCGTAGTCCCTTGTCCACCTTGAGGATGGGCACCACTCCCTTGACCTTCCACAGGTACTCGGCGGTGGGCCGTTCCTCCACCTGTCGGCGCATGGTGTCCTCGAAGAGGATGGCGCCGAGGATCCGGTCGCCATCGAAGCTGGGGCTGGTCATGATCCGGGTCCGCATCTCGTGGACGCGGTCGAACATCTCGGTCTCATCGGCCCAGGATTCAATGCCGTAACGCCTCAGTGCGCCGGGCGTGCTGCCACCGCTCTGGTCGAGCGCGGCGATGAAGCCGGGTGCGCTCTGCATCTTGTCGAACTGGTTCTCAAACATGGGGCGCCCTTCCCTTCTACGCGGGGCCGCGCCGGGCGGGCGTGACGCCGCCCGGCTCCATTGACACTTCCATTGTTCCACCATTGACTGGGGGTTTCAGGCGGGAGCGCGTTCCTCCTCCACCGGCCCAGGCTCCGTCCGGGACCGCACGGCGTGCCAGATGCGGTGGCATCCGATGACGACGGCGAGCCACGCCGAGCCGATGGCCCAGGCGCCGAACACGTCGGTCAGCCAGTGGTGCCCCAAGAAGACCCGGGAGAGGCCCATGGAGATGGAGTAGAGCGCCGCCAATGCCGCGATGACCCAGGGGAGCCAGCGTCGGTGCCGGTGCTGCCGGGTGTGGCGGATCAGCAGGTAGGCGAGGATGCCGGCGATGACCAGGGCATTGAGGCTGTGTCCGCTGGGGAAGCTCATCGACGACTCGAACGGCGGCACCGCCTCCGCGATGGGCGGCCGGGCACGCCCGATGTAGTTCTTGCCCAGGATGGTGATGAGCAGCGAGCCGCCCACGGCGATGACGGTCAGGATGAGTGGGGTGATGTCGCGCCAGCGCCAGCTGAGGAATGCCACCACGACGCCGGTGACGACGGGCTGCCAGAAGGGCCCGCCGGTGTTGGAGTACCAGGCGACGAACGACGTGAACCCGGGCGTCCGCGCGGCGAGGGCCCAGTCGAGCACCGGGCGGTCCCAGGCGGCGACCCCGTCGTTGTCCGCGATGGATTCCATGATCTCGCCGAACAGTTCGGTCAGGACGATGGCAGCGACGAGCGCGACGGCCAGCGTGCCCCCCAACAGGAGCGACGCCTTGGCCTTGACGGACGGCTGGGGCAGGTGCATCCGACAATGCTCGCACGGACGCTGGCCAGTGGCCGCGGACTCAACCAGCGAGTTCGACGCTGAGCCCGCCCTCGCGCAGGATCTGGGCCCCGGACGGGAGGCCGACTTCGGAGCGCGCCACCTCCGTGTAGCCGGTCTCGTAGACCACCCTGGTCACGCGGCGCGAGTTGATGATCAACCGGGCGCACGTGGCGCACGGCTCGTGGGTGACGAACAGGGTGTGGCCCTCGCCGTTCCAGTTCGCGGCCAGGAGTGCGTTGACCTCCGCGTGGATGAACCCGCTCTGGCCCTGGGCCATGGATTCGCGTTGGTTCGGTTCGCCGGCGGCCCGGCCGTTGTAACCGACGCCGACCACGCGGTGCCACCTGTCCAGCAGGCAGGCGCCCACCTGAACCTTCGCGTCGGCGCTCCGGGAGGCCCAGAGGCGTGCGGTGGCGAGGCCGAGTTCGTCGAACGAGGGGCGCGTCATGCGGCTGAGTCTAGAACCCGCACAGCCCTGCCCCCTCGGCGCAGCGCGGCAACGAGACCAGCACCGCCGAGGACCAGCAGCGTCGCGCCGCACAGGACGTTGGAGAGCATCCCGGGCCAGGGCGTGGCGTCCGGGAGGTCGAACATGCCGCGGTAGGACGGTTCGATGACGGCTCCGGCCGGGACCGCGAGCCGAGCAGCGGCTCCCCACCCGCCGGGGCGGCCCGCGGCCGCCCCGATGAGGCCCAGCGGTGCGCCGATGGCGCCGGTGAGCAGGAACCAGTTGAGGTTCTCCGCCCAGATGTCGCCGGTGTAGACGCCGAGGACCTGCCCCAGCCCGTAGTGGGCGCCCAGCAGGAGCCACCCGCTCAGGACGCCCGCAGCTGCGGCTTGGCGCGGGCGGCGCACTAGCCGGCCTGCGAGGATCAGGACCCCCGCCCAGGCCGTTCCGGTGTTGAGCAACTTCGTGAAGGTGAGCCGTGTGGCGAGCAGCCCGTTGGCGTCGCCGTTCAGCTCAGTCTGGGTGGCGAGGCCGCTCACCAGCGACACCACCGCCACCGCGAGAGCCACCGTCAGCACCCATCCCCAGGATCTCCGAACCATGCCAGGCAGCCTATTGCGGCACGGCAGGCGCGGGATCCGCCTCTGGTACTGATCCTCGTAGACTCCGGGGCATGAGCGAGTTGACCGTCGACCCGGGGCCGGGGATTCCCGACGGCCTGGTGATTCCGGCCGGCGAACTGCGGGAGCGGTTCGCCCGCTCGTCGGGCCCCGGCGGTCAGGGGGTGAACACCACCGACAGCAAGGTGCAGCTCTCCTTCGACGTCCGGGCGTCGACCACGCTCACGGAGGCGCAGCGTCGTCGGGTGCTGCACCGACTGCGGCACAGAATGGTCGACGGGGTGCTCGCCGTCGAAGCGTCGGAAGAGCGCTCGCAGCTGCGCAACCGCTCCGCCGCCCGCCAGCGGCTGGCCGCGATGCTCCGCGAGGCACTTGCCCCACCGCCCCCGAAGCGGCGAGCCACGCGCCCGACCAAGGGGTCGGTGGAGCGCCGGCTGCGGTCCAAGAAACACCGCGCGGAGCTGAAGAGTGCGCGTCGCCGTCCGGGTGACTGACACGAAGGCTGTCCAGCGGCCGCGACCTCTCCGCCTTCACTGCCCAACCGAGCGCGTAACCCTCCCGTTCTCACCCGACCTTGTCAGTCGAGCGTTGGGGCTCGACGCCCACCTCCGGCACCTCAGCTGATGGTGCGGGCCGCGACACCTCCGGGCTGGGTCCCCGTTTGCGAAGCACACCAGTCAGGTAGATCACGTAGCCAGCGCAGACAACCGTGGTGCCCGCGAGCATGACGAGTTCCGCCCCGGGGTCGCTCGCCGTCACGTTGCCGCTGATGTTCAGCAGCGCGTGAAACACGATGAGCGGCACGATGGTGCCGGTGACGGCGAACAGCATGGCCAGGACTATTCCAAGTACGACTCCGAAACCGATTTGGATGCCCTGCTCGAGCGGATTCATCCCGCGTGCCAGGTTCACGATGTGACCGATGCCGAAGGTGACCCCGGAGATCATGATCGCCCGGGTCAGCGTGCTGGTGCGTTGGATGCCGCGCAGCAGCATGCCTCGGAAGATCAGCTCCTCCAGGAAACCGACGCAGGTCATGAGCACGACGATGACCAGGACGGCGGTGACGTCGAGGTCAGCCCGTAGCCCCTTCATGAATTGCATCACGACGATGAGAACGAGCGGTGCGTACAGCAACGTCCCCGAGAAATCGTCCCGACGCAGGCGTCGGACCCCGTAATACCTGAGCCAACCGTTCCTCGCGAGGTGGACCATGAGCCCCAGCGAGAGCAGCACCAGCACGACGCTGGTCGCCAGATCGGGGACGCCCACGAGGCCGGAGAGCCAGTCGCCGATATTGACGGCGACGATGTAGATCCCGATCCAGGCCACCGCGAACATCACGGGGCGCTTGTCCTGCAGCTTGTCCATGGCAGCCACGCTCCTGACGGATCTCGACAACCACGCTGGTGACTGAGTCCCGTGACGGATACTACGACGCGTAGGACGCCGAGGGGGGATCCCCGGCTAACCACAGCCGTGTGATTTATCCCCGGGTGTGGGTAAGCCTGTGGATAACCGTCACAGGAAGCGGACCCAGTTGGGGCCCGCGCCGGTCTCGAGTTGGCTCTGGAGAACCAGGTGGCCGTCGTCGTAAATCCGATACAGCGAGGCGTGCCCGCTCCGCTCCCCGACCACGACGACATGCTCACCCTCAGGCGACACCGTGAGCCCGCGAGGCTGCGTCTCCGTGTCGGTGATCACGACCGGGCCGCGCAGCGTGCCGTCGGCTCCGACGGCGATCGCGCCCACCGTCGACTCCGTGCGCTCGGTGCACAGCAGCCACCGGCCACCGGCGGCCAGCGCGAGGTCTGCGCCCCACACCAGGTGACCCGCAATGGGGTCCACCCCGAACGACGACGTGTGCAGCCCCCGCGTCACGTCGAAGGCTCGCACCTCTTCGCGACGGGTCAGCCGGCCGGATTCCCCACGGTCGAAGTGGATGGCCTCACCGGTGAACTCGGTCAGGAGGTACGCGTGGTTGCTGTCCGGGGAGAAGACGAGGTGCCGGGGACCCGTGCCGGGCGTGGCGTGGACGAACGGTTCAGAGAGTTCGGCCAGCCCCCCGTCGACGGTGGTGGCGAACTGGGCGATGCGGTCGTCGCCCAGCGACACGAAGTAGGCGTTGTGGCCGGTCGGGTCGAACAGCGCGGCGTGCATGTTGCGGCTCTCCAGGCGTGCCGACTCCTCGCCCACCACGCCGTCGAGAACGCGGTACGACGCACCCCATCCGCCGTGGTAGGAGGCGGCCAACAGCATGTGGCCCCTCGGCGACACGTCCAGGTAGACCAACGCGTCTTCCACCGGGCGACGCGAGACCTCCTGGTGCCTGCCCTGCTCGCGATCGATGCGCAGGGTCACGATTGCAGGCGATGGCTCGGCGGTGGCGACATACAGCAGCCCGCGGGCATGGTCGACAGCGAACGTGCTGCACCCCGCGCCGACGCCGACCTCGCTCACCCGGACCAGTTGCTCGTCGCTGATGTGAAGGGTGGTCAGCGTGCCACCCTTGGAGTTTCCGACCAGGACCATCGCGTCAGTGCTCATGGCGCAAGCTTAGGCACAGGGCCGGGCACCCGGGAGGGGTTGGCCACGTCAGGAGGGCTGGAACGACACCATCGAGTTGAACGTCCACTGATTGCGCCAGGCGTAGCTGCCGCTCCCGTCGGCGCCCACCGAGTAGGCGATCACCGAGGCCACCAGGTAGCTGCGGCAGCCGCCCCTGCCTGTGGCGGCCGTGTCGCATTCAGTGCGCCACCGCCTGCCGTTGCTCGTCCATTCGCCATTGGCGGCCAGCGGGTTGCCGGCCCAGAGCGAACGGGGCGTGGGCTTGTAGGTGAGGTTGTTGAACAGCCAGCCGGTGCTCTGCACGAACCTACCGCCGACGTGGCTGACCACCGTGCCCCAGATCTCGGTGCGGCAGCGCTCCGTCACCGAGTACGGCTCGCACGAGGTGCGCCACCGTCGCCCGTTGACCAGGTGCTCGCCGGGTGTCACGTAGAGCAACTGCGGATTCCTCACGAAATCGGGAGCCGGCTCGACGCTCGGATGGCGCAGCCCGAGCGGCCCCTTCGCCGCTTCCGTCACCAGGTTGCGCACGAGGCCGCGCGCGAACGCCTGCGACGTCGCCGGTGCCGATTCCATCCACGGCGACACCGCCCACGCGAACGCGAACGACCCGAGGTTCACCACCCCGGCCCCGGACGGCGCCGAGTAGTAGGTGATGTCGGAGAACGCGTTGTCGTCGTTGGTGCACCGCAACGGGCTGTGGGCCACCACGACGGTGGACTCAGGCGACTGCTTCGCCAACCGGTCGATCTCATGACCGACGAGCCCGGGGTACTGGGCGCCCGCGGTCGCGCCGAGGCCCGCGAACCCCCAGAAGGTTGGATCGGTCACCACCAGGGGCGCCGTCTCCCGGAACTGCGACGCGCAGGCGTACTGCGAACCCAGCAGTGAAGCCTCGGGATCCGCCCAGGGGCTCCGGCGCCACAGGTCCGTGGTCGTCGGGCCCTGCACCGGGTCGAGGCTCGCGTCCTTGTAGCTGGTCACGATCGTTCCGTCGGCGTTCCAGCGGATGCGCCAGTACGCGGTGTTGGCGCCGAGGAAGAGCAGGTTCGTGCCCGAGTCGCGCAACGCCTCGGCGGCGCGCCGCATCTCCAGGCTCCAATACTCGTCGTGGCCGAGGAACACCATGGCGGGCGAACCGGCGTACTGCGCCGGGCCCTGCTGCAGGGCGAAATTGGTGGTGTAGGACAGCGGCACACCCAGCGACTCGAGCTGCTGGATGAACCCCACCTCGTACTCCTGCACCTTGAGCGTGCGGTTCCCCTCGAACGCCTGGGGCCGCATGAACGAGACACGGTGCGCCCGGTACTCGAAGGCCGAGCGCCCGTCCTGGTAGCCCTGGTACAGGTTGAAGTTGCCCATCGGGTTGTACGCCTGGTGGGTCGCCGTCGCCGACATCACCGTCACCGTGCCGCGGTGCGACCGCGAGCGCAGGATCACCGGCACCGTCTTCGACCTCCCCGACGCGTGGCGCAGGTTCACGTAGTACATGCCCGGCAGCCAGCCGGTGGTGTCGAGGGTGTGCGTGACCTTCCACCCGGAGCAGTCCACCATGTTGCCGTCTTCGAACGTGCAGGCCTGCTGCGCGACGCCGGGCTGGGCCGTCAGTTGCGCCACCCTGAGCCCGCCGCGGCCGCTGTAGTCGCCGATGCGGTACACGTCAACGGCCACGGCCTGGGACGGGCTGTGCACCCTCAGCTCCATGGGCTGGCCGGGGAGGAGGCTCTCGGCGCCGACGAACCCCCTGAGTTCCGCGTCGGTCGCCTGCTGGGTCAGGGGGACCCGCCAGTTGTGGAGGCCGTCGTCGGCCGTCGCCACGGTGGGCGTGAGACCGCTCCACACCAGGGCGATGGCGAGGAGCAGTGCTGAAGAACGCCGGAGGGCCACATCCACACGATAGGAGAATCCCTGCCCCCCGGTGCGGACGGGGCAGGGATTCGGAGAAGAGTGTGACGCGAGCGGGCCGGGGGTCAGTCGCTGAAGCGCACCAGGTTGTTGAAGACCTCGGCGCCGCCGGCGGACGACCTCACGTAGGTGCGGCAGGCGCCGCGACCCGTCGCGGCGGTGTCGCACTCGGTGCGCCACTGCCGGCCCTGCGCGTCGCTCCAGCTGCCGGGCGTGCCCAGGTCATTGCCTACCCAGAGTTCCCGCTTCGCGGGCTTGTACGTGAGGTTGTTGAACACCCAACCCTCCGTGTGCAGTTCGTAGCCCGCGACGTTCTCGACGATGGAGGCCCAGATCTCGGTGCGACACCGCTCAGTCTGCGAATACGGCTCGCAGGTGGTGCGCCACGCGCGACCGCCCACGGTGTGCTGACCCTCGGTCACGTAGAGCGCGACGGCGTCGATGGTGTCCGCCGCGGCGATCACCGGCCGCTGGACGTCACGCGATGCGGCGACCTGCGAGGCGCGGTGCAGCGCGGAGGCGGGCAGCAGTGTGTTGCTCAGGGCGGGCACGGCGTAGCAGGAGCGACGTGCGTCGGCGACGACGGCGCCGTCGGAGTTGCGCGTCCAGTAGCCGCAGTACGCGCCGCCGCTGCCGTGGATTGCGTAGCCGCCCAGCTGCAGACCGTCGATGGGCACTTCGGTGCCGGCCTTCATCAGCGTGAAGTGCACGTGGCGGAAGGTACCGCGGCCACAGGTCTCGGAGCCCGGCATGCCGGTCATGCCCAGCTTGGTGCCGGCCGCCACCTGTTGGCCGGCGGCGAGGCCGGCCGGGATGGCGCGCAGGTGGAAGTACTTCGTCTGCCAGCCGCCCTGGTGGGTGATGATGACCTCACAGTTGGCCTTGACGGTGGTGAGCACGCCATCGGCGGCGGCGACCACGTCGACCGACGCGTTGCCTGCGGCGCCGAGATCCACGGAGCTACGCACGCCGGAGGCGAAGGTGTGGGTGCCGCCACCCTGGACTGTGAGGCCCCAACCCACGGGCAGCAGCATGGGGAAATCCGGAAGGGTGGCTGCTGCCTCGGCCCTCGGAGCGGTGGCGACGCTGAACACGCCAGCCAGGAGCGCGACTACCAGGGCTCCGACAAAAGACTTTCGCACGCAGATATCCTTCAGCAAATTCTCAGGGTTTCTCAGGGTGAGGAGACCACCCACGCGGTGATCCCTGAAAACTGTACGAGTTTCCTGAGAGTTTCCCAAATCCTTCCTGAGAATTGCTCAGATTTCTGCTACCGGCGATGCCTCTGCGGCCGGAACCTCCCCCTTCGCCGGGCCGACGGTGAGGGCCGCGATGCCGGTGGTCAGGGGCACGCTCAACACCAAGCCGATGGCCGAGCCGAGAGTGCGCACCGCCTCCCCCGCGAACATCTCCACGCCGAGTAGGTCCAGCGGCGCACGGGAGGTGAAGTACAGGAGGAGCAGCACGGTCAGCGCGGCGCCGGCGTAGGCGAAGACGATGGTGTAGATCGTGGAGGCGATGTGGTCGCGGCCGATTCGCATCCCCGCCGCGAACACGCGGGACCGCGACCACTGCGGCGCTGCGCCGCGCAGCTCCCAGACGGCCGAGGCCTGGGTGATCGTCACGTCGTTGAGCACGCCGAGCCCGCCCACGATGATGCCCACCATCAACAGGTCCTGGAAGTTGATGGCGGGTGCGAGTTGGGCGAGGTCGTACTCGTTCTCGTCAGAGAAGCCGGACAGCCGGGCTGTCACGACAGCGATCGCGCCCAGCCCCGTGGTGACCGCGAGCCCCAGCAGGGTCCCGGCCAGCGCGGCCGAGGTGCGCACCGAGACCCCGTGCGCCACGTAGAGCACGATGAACATGATCACCGTCGACCCGGCCAGCGCCACGGCCATGCCGGATTTGCCCACGATGACGGCCGGAAGCATGAACCCCAGCAGTACGTAGGCGGCGATGCCCAGCGCCACCAACGCCATCAGCCCCCGCCACCTGGCGACGGCGACCACCGCAGCCACGAACAGCGCCAGCATGATCCCGATCACCGGCAGCCGGTTCACACCGCTGAACGCATAGTGGAAGCCGTCTTCGGTGGGGATGCGGGCGACCTCGATGGAGTCGCCCGACTTCAAGCCTGCGTGCACCTGGGGCCCGGACAGCTCGACGGCGACCTCCGCCCCCTCGTCGGCCCCACTGTCGACGACGACCTGGGCGGTCAGGCAGGCCGGCCCTTCGACGGGGCCCACCCCCGCCGACTCGCACCCTTCGACGATCCCCGTGATGGTGGCGTCCTCGTACGTCACGCCCGGCACCTCGTCGACGATCGTGAGGGCGCCGTCGAGCTCGGCGCCGCTGGGCCACAGCCAGATCATGCCCGCCACGGCGAGGATGCCCACGACGGCGAGGAAGCCGACGAGGAGAGCCCGGGCGCGCTGTCCCACTTCTACTGGTGCGTGTTCGCCGTGCGAGTGACCCATGCGGGCCAACGTACACGGCGGACGTACACTCGAAACGTGTCGACGAACGCGGAAACCAGGCGGAAGCGGCGCCCGGACGCCAAGTGCCCGCTGCGCCCAGGGGATCCGTGCACCCTCTGCCAGGTCAGCGTGACCGGCCCGCACGACTGCGGCCTCGTCTATCTCATCATGGACGACCCGGAATCCCGCGAGGCCTGGGCTGAGAGCCGCCGGAAACAGCACCAGTAGGCGCGCGGGTACGCTCGTCCCATGGAAATGGCCGCGCCCGTCTGCTATCGGCACCCGAACGAACCCACCCGTATCTCGTGCCAGCGCTGCGGCCGCCCCATCTGTCCCCAGTGCATGGTGCCGGGCTCGGTGGGGTTCCAGTGCCCCGAATGCGTGCAGCAGGGGATGCAGCAGACACGGCAACACGCGCTCCCGTACGGCGGCGAGCGCACCTCCAACCCCAAGACGACCTCGATGGTCCTGGTCGGCATCAACGCCGCCATCTGGATCCTGCTGCTGCTGACCGGCGGCTACGACGGCGAGCCGATGGGCTACGTGGCGCTCACCCCCGCCATCGCCGCGTACTACGGCGAATGGTGGCAACTGCTCACCTCGGGTTTCGCGCATGTGGAGTTGTGGCACTTCGGCTTCAACATGCTGGTGTTGTACCTGCTGGGCCCCAACGTCGAGCAGATCGTGGGCCGCTGGAAGTTCCTGGCCATCTACCTCATCTCGTTGCTCGGCGGGTCTGCCAGCGTGATGCTGTTCTCCAACCCGCTGGGCTCCACGCTGGGCGCGTCGGGCGCGATCTACGGGCTCCTCGGCGCCGTGCTGCTGCTCGCGATCAAGCACAAGGGCGACGTGCGCGGCATCCTCACCTGGATCGGCATCAACGTGGCGGTGTCGTTCCTGTGGGCCAATGTGTCGTGGCAGGGGCATCTGGGCGGCCTGGTGGGTGGTGTTGTGGCCACGGCCGTCGTCCTGTATCTGCCCAGGTCGGTGCGGAAATGGCAGTGGCCGCTGCTCGCCGTGCTGGCGGTCGCCTTCGTGGTCGTCAGCCTCTTCCGGGGCCTCCAGCTCGCCGGATAGCGCCGCCTGTCACCGCCAGAGCGTGTGCTTCAGCGCCTCCTCGACGGTGGGCTCAGAGAACCTGAACCCCGCGGTCTGGAGCTTGGCCGAGGAGACCCGCTGGTCGGTGTCGATCAGCTGGTCGTAGCCCTCGGACCCCAGGAGGACCTTGGGCCCCACCGAGGGCACCGGCAGCCAGGACCGTTTCCCGATCACCCGGGCCAGCGTCTCGGCGAACTCGCCGTTGGTGACCGGAGCGGGCCCCACCATGTTGACCGGTCCCTGCACCGACGGCGCCACCACGGCATACGTGTACGCGCGGGCCACGTCGTCGATCCCGATCCAGCTGTTCATGCCCTCCTTCGGCGACACCGGTCCACCCAGCCCCAGGAAGAACAGCGGGAGCTGCGGCAGGAGGGCCCCGCCGCCCTGGCTCAACGCGATCCCGGTGCGCATGAAGGCGGTGCGGGCGCCCGCGTCCGACGCTGCGCCGGCGGCTCCCTCCCACTGACGCACGACGTCGGCGAGGAACCCGTCGCCGGGTGCCGACTCCTCCGTGAGAAGTTCTCCCGGGCGTCGCGCGCCGTAGATGCCGATGCCCGACGCCTGGATGAGCGCGGTCGACGGGTGTTGGGCGACGGCGTCGGCCAGCGTGTGGGTGGCGTCGAGGCGTGACTGCAGGATCTTCTGCTTGTTGTTCGCAGTGAACCGGCCGCCGATGGAGTGCCCGGCGAGGTTGATCACCGCGTCGACGCCTTCGAGGACGCCGGGGGGAAGGTGTCGCCCGGCGGGGTCCCACTGGATGGCGGTGCCGGGCGCGTAGCCCTGGTCCGGCGAGCGGACCAGCCGGCCGACGTGCTGCCCGGCGTTGGCGAGCAGCGCGACCAGTTGCGTGCCGATGAGGCCCGAGGCACCCGCGACGAGGATCCGGCGGCTCTGGCCGGCGAGGAGCCGGTGGAGCATGAGGTCGCCCTTCATCTGGCGCGCCCTGAACCGGAAGTCGCGGTTGTGTTCCGCATCGGTGTCGAACCTCAGTTGCGGGGCGTCGAACGTGATGCGGTCGAACATCCTGGTGCCGCCGTCTGGCAGGTCGCTGAGGAACGACTCGTGGCGCCAACTGTTGAAGATGGCGCTGTCCACCATGTCGACGACCTGCACGTCGTCGCTCAGCGCCATGTAGCGGTAGGTGGCCTTGGGCTTCGGGTACGGCCGGTAGGGCAGATGGACGCTCACGGTGAACTGGTTGCCCACGCGGTAGTCGTCCGGGTTGCCCTGGAGAACCGTCAGCCCGCCGCCCGGAGTGAAGCGCACCAGCCCACCGGGGCCGTACAGCATTCGGCGAACGAGGTCGCGCGGGTGCGCGAAGTCGGTGACGTGCTCGTAGACCTTCATACGGGCCATCCTGTCAGTCACGCGGGAGTTTCAGGGGCTATCGGCCCCGACCGGGCACCGGGAGGCCGAGCCAGCCGCCGCCGTGATGGTGCTCGCCGCTGCGCTTCACCTCCGTGAGGAGCGGATAGCGTTGACGCACCGATGCCTCCACCCGGTCATGCAGCGTCGACGCGGCCGCGGGGCAGTCCTCGCAGGCGCCGCCGAAGTTGAGCTTCAGCGTCGTGGCCGTCGCATCGGCGACTGTGATGTGGCCGCCGTGGCTCGACACGTAGCCGGCCAGCTCACCCTCCAGCACCTCGCGCGCCAGCATTCCCAGCAGTTCCCCGGAGCCCTCGGTGACCTCCCAGCCCTCGAGGTCGACGGCGGCCGCCACCGCGTCGCGGATCCGTGGGCCGTGCTCGGTCCAGGTGCGGTCCTCGGCCAACCACGTCCAGACACCGCGTCGTTCCACCATTGCCTTGGTCAACACGCCGTACTCGAGCAGCGGGCCGAGCGTGCCGGGCGCGTGCAGGACCTGGCCGACGGGGAGGACGGCGTCGGTGACCCAGCGCACGGCGCGCGGTTCGCCCGGGATCGACTGGGGGTGGATGGCGCGTGTCATGTGAGTACTCCCACGATCTGATGGGCAAGGAAGGCCATGAGCCAGGCGGTGAGGCCAAGGTAACCGAAGGCGATGAGCGGCCACCGCCAGGTGCCGGTCTCGCGGCGCATCACGGCCAGCGTGGACATGCACTGCAGCGCGTAGACGAAGAACACCAGCAGCGCCGCGATGGTGGGAGGGGTGAAGACCATCTCGCCCTCGCGCGGCCCGTCCTGGTGTCGCATGTCCGCCAACGCGCTGGCCGGGTTCTCGGGGTCAGAGGCGGACGCCACCTGACCGAGCGTCGCTACGAAGACCTCGCGCGCGGCGAGCGACGAGATCACGCCCACGTTGACGCGCCAGTCGAAGCCCAACGGCTCGAACACCGGCTGCACCGCGCGGCCGAGACCGGCGGCCACCGAATGGTCCAGCGTGTAGGCGGTCACGGCCACCTCGTCGGCGGGGTCCACGCCTGCCGCGGTCAGGTCGTCAGCAGAGCGCATCGGCAGGCTCAACAGCGCCCAGAGGACCACCGTCGTGACGAGGATGATCGAGGTCACCTTCCGCAGGAACGCCTTGCAGGCATCCCACACCGAGATCAGCACCGTCTTCAGCTTTGGCAGCCGATAGGACGGCATCTCCATGTAGAACGGCAGCCCCACGCCAGAGCGCCCGACGACCCGCTTCCAGAACCACGCCGACGTCATGGCCGACGCGGCCCCCAGCACGTAGAGGCCGAACATGATGGCGCCCTGTGCCCGCACCGGGCCCCAGCCCAGCTCGGGCGGCACGAGCATCCCGATCAGCAGCACATAGACGGGCAGCCGGGCGGAGCAGGTCATCAGCGGTGCGGCCATCATGGTGGCCAGCCGGTCCTTGGCCGACGGCAGCGTGCGCGTGGCCATGATGCCCGGGATGGCGCAGGCCAGCGACGAGAGGAGCGCGACGAACGCACGGCCCTCCAGGCCCGCCGTCGACATCACGCGGTCCATCAGGTAGGCGGCGCGCGACAGGTAGCCGGAACCCTCGAGCAACGAGATGAGGATGAAGAGCAGGGCGATCTGCGGCAGGAACACCAGCACGCCGCCCACACCGGCCAGCAGGGCGTCGGCGGTGAAGGATGCCAACCAGCCCACCGGGATGGCGCCGCGCGCCCAGTCGCCGAGCCACGCGAAGGCCGCCTCGATCCAGCCCTGCAGGGGGGCGGCCACCACGAAGATGGTCTGGAAGAACACGAACATGGTGAGGAAGAAGATGAGGCTGCCCCAGAGGGGGTGCAGCAGCACGCGGTCGAACCTGGCGGTGCGCGAATCCGGATCCGGCGCGGCGAAGTGCGCTGCGGTGAGGACGGACTGCGTCCAGCCGACGACGGCCTGGGGTTCCGTGGGAGGCACCAGCATCGGCGCTGGCCAGTGGGCGGGCGCGGCGAGGATCTGGCGGAGGGCCTCGACCCCGCGTCGCTCACCCGCCACCACGGGCAGCACCGTGAGCCCGAGGGCCCTTGACAGGGCCTCTGGGTCGACCTTGCCGCCGCGGCGCAGCAACTCGTCGACGAACGTGAGCACGATCGTGGTGGGCAGACCGGCCTGCTGCACCTGGGCGACGAAGCCGAGCCCCCGCCTCAGGTTCGTCGCGTCGACGACGACGAGCAGCCCGGCCAGCGTGCCCGCCTCCTCGAGGACGGCGGCGACGATCTCTTCGTCAGGGCTGATGGGATCGAGCGAGTAGGTGCCGGGGAGGTCCTCGACCACCACCGGCCCGGTGGTGGTCTCGACCAGGCCCTCGTACCTCGCGACGGTGACGCCGGGGTAGTTGCCCGTCTTGGCCCGCAGGCCCGTGAGCCCGTTGAAGAGCGTGGTCTTGCCGGCGTTCGGGCTCCCGACGAGCGCCACCCGCGGGAGCACCTCTCCGGTCGCCGAAGTCTGCGGCGCGGCCGAAGGGCCGCCGTGATGGTGGGTGTGGCTCACGTCGCGACCAGGATGCGGCTCGCCTGCGCCCTGCGCAACACGATCTCCACCCCGCCCACCCGGAACATCAGGGGGCCGCCCAGCGGCGCCTGGCGCAGCCGCACGACGCTCTCACCCGGTGTGAAACCCAGGTCGAACAGGCGGCGCACCACCACGTCGTCGTCATCGAAACCGACGACGGTGCGCACCTCGCCCAGCGGTATGGAATCGAGGGTGCACGTTGACTTGGCGGCGAACGCCCGCGCTGTGGTGCATCGCCGAGCGGCGAACAGTTCCACGAGAGTCATGCGCATTAAGTTAGCACCGCCTTACCTAATTGCCCGGCGGGGGGTCGCCTACCGCCTCGGGGCGAGCGGGCAGGGGCATGTGACCTGGGGCAGACTGGGCGCATGGCCGTGTCACGTCTCTCTGAAGCCAACCGCATCGTCATCCTCTCCGGCGCCGGGCTGTCCACCGCCGCCGGCATCCCGGACTTCCGCGGCCCCGAGGGTCTCTGGACGCGCGACCCCTACGCCGAACTGGTCTCCACCCTCTCCTGGTACCTCAGCGACGAGGACGTCCGGAAGGCGGCCTGGCGCCGCCGCGCCATGCCCGAGGCCTGGAACGCCCGTCCCACGAAGGCGCACCACGCCGTCGTCGGCCTGGAGAAGCAGGGCCGGCTGCGGGCGATCATCACGCAAAACACCGACGGCCTCCACCAGCTGGCCGGCTCCAGCCCCGAACTGGTGCACGAGGTCCACGGCAGCATGCGCACGTGGCGCTGCGAGATGTGCGGGAAGACCGGCCCGATGGAGGAGATGGTCGCCCACGTCAACGCCGGCGACCCGGATCCCCGCTGCCCGGAGTGCGGCGGCATCACCCGCGCCACCGTCATCCTCTTCGAGGAGGTCCTGGAGCCCGACGTCATGGAGGCCTCGCTGCAGGCGGTCGAAGACTGCGACGCGATCGTCGCCGTGGGCACGTCGCTCGGCGTCTACCCCGTGGCTGGGCTGTTCCCCACTGCCATCTCCCACGGGGCGTACGGCGTGATCGTCAACGCCTCCGAGACCCCCATGGACGACCTCGCACACCAGGTCGTCCGGGGCCGGCTCGACGACGTCCTGCCCGATCTGCTGACCACCGAGCCCTGAACCCCGACGCGTATTAGGGTTGCTCAATCACTCTGACCCGAAGGGGGCCTGAGATGGCGCAGCAGGCGGAGGTCACCGTCGAACTGGTTCTGCGAGCCGTCGAACAGGTTCCGAGGGGGTCGGTCGTGTCGTACGGCGACATCGCGGAACTCGTCGGCACCTCCGCGCGCAGGGTCGGCACCATCATGGCCACCCGCGGCGGCGAGGTGAGTTGGTGGCGGGTCACCAACCGCGACGGGGAACTCCCCGTCCACCTGCTGCCCCTGGCCCGCAAGCAGTGGGCGCGTGAGGGGATCAGCAGCGAGCCCGGCCGCTGCCGCATCGACCGGCACCGGGCGGACCTGATGCAGTTGGCCTGCGCCTACGCCGACGCGGCTGCCGAACTCATCGTCTGATCCCTTCGGGCGCCCCGTCCGAGGGCCGAGCGAGCGTGGGATGATGGGCGCATGCTGATTCCGCTGGACATCCAGCTCCTCGAGACCGCGGAGGCGACGCCGCTGTGGCCCCTCCTCCTGTTGGGCGCGGCGGCGGCTCTGGTCATCTTCTTCATCATCGTGGAGCTCGCCCGGATCCTGCGGCGCCGGCCCCCCGTCGCGGGTTCACGGGAGGATGCTGACGATGCGTCGCCCGACGATCGCTCATAGCTCAACACCCCGTGCGGCGTTTCCCATCGTTGTCGGGGAGAATGGTCTGAGGTCTGATCACTTCCGGCCTGGCAGGAGGGGCGATGTTCAACACTGAGACACCAGTTTCCGCGGGCATGACGCAGGCATCCGTGCGCACGGGCAACCTCGCGCTCGTGCTGGGCGAAGTGCTGGCGAACAGCGGTTCCGTCTCCCGCGCAGACATCGCCGGCCGGTTGGGGATGACACGCTCCACGGTGTCCAGGCTGGTCGACGACCTCATCATCGGCGAGCTTGTCGTGGAGGGCGAGGCCGTCGGTGGGTCGCGGGGCCGCCCGGCCGTCCCGCTCAAGATCCGCCCCGGCACAGTCTTCGCCCTCGGTCTCGAGGTCAACGTCGAGCGCATGGTCGCCACCCTCGTCGACCTGACCGGAGAGGTGCAGGCGGAGCGCTACATCGACATCGATGTCGAGTCGTTCAGCGTCGAGGAGGGCATGGCCCGGCTCTCCGACATCGCCAGGGAAACACTCAAGGACGTGCCCGAAGGAGCCCGGGTCTCCGGCGCGCTCCTCGCCATCCCAGGTCTGGTCGACAGGGAGGGCCAACGCGTTCTGCGCGCACCCAACCTCGCGTGGGAAGGGGTCGAGCCCGGCCTCCACTGGGACGTGGAGGTGGCCGGTGCCCGGCTGGGGCTCACCGTGCGCAACGACGTCGACTGTTCCGCGCTCACCGTGCTGCGGGAGAACCCGGGGTCGTCGTTCCTCTACGTCACCGGCGAGGTGGGCATCGGCGCGTCCATCTCGCTGGATGGTCAGTTGATGAGCGGTCGGCACGGCTGGGCCAGCGAGCTCGGCCACATCTGCGTCGATCCCGACGGCGAGCTCTGTGGTTGCGGCGCCCGCGGGTGCCTCGAGACGGTGGCCGGCGCCCATGCCGTGTCCAGCCTTGCCGGGCAGCCGGACATCGACGGCGTGGTTGCCGCGCTCGCGGAGGGCGACGCCGTTGCTCAGGCGGCCATCGACACGCTGGCGTCGGCGTTGGGCATCGCCATCGGCGCGGCTCTGAACCTGCTCGATCTCAGCACCGTGCGGTTGGGCGGGCACCTCGCGAGTGTCGGCGAGTGGCTCCGCGAGCCGCTCCAGCGCGAGCTCACCACGCGCGTGCTGTGGGCGCCGCACTCGGGTATCGAGCTGGAACTGGTCGATCACACGCCCCGCCGCGCCGCGATGGGCGCAGGTCTGGCCGCGCTCGGCCCCGTGGTCAGCGGCCCGGCTGCCTGGGTGGACCCGCTCCTCGAGCGCTAATCAAGCCGGCACGCGGCCGTCCCGCCGGGCAACCGGTAGCGGTTGCGAGCCACGATCGCGTACACCTTCTGCGCCACCCAGCGGATCCCGGGCAGACGCAGGACGCCCCCCACCAGCGGCCAGGGGAACCTCGACTCGCGGAACACGACGGCGACAGCGTCACTGCCCACGTGCGCGCTGCCGTCGATATCCACGACGTGAAGACTCTCCGCACACTTGTCCACAGTGAGGTTGTGGACAGCGAGGTCCACACGCTGAAAAGCGGTCACAGTCACCTGTGCGCGGAACCACGGCGTCTGCGTAGCGAGGGCTGATGTGGTACAGAAGCCACAGTCCTCGTCGTAGAGGACCAGCGGCCGGGTCAGCCGGGGGTCGTCCACGGAGTTATCCCCAGCCCGTGCCGACTCGTTCAGATGCTCATCCATGCTTGTCCTGCCCGTTTGAGTACGAACTCCCGTGAGTCTCCACTGTACGTGGCAACGAAGCTGTGGATAACCCCCGCGTCAGTTGTCCCGGGGGTTGACGTGGGGGTCTTCGCGCCTGTCACTGAGCGTGTCGTCGTCTGGTGTCGAGCCGTCGGACGCCGGATCGGCCTCGGCTTCACCGCGGGAGTTGTCCCCCGAGTTGTCCACAGGCTCTTCGCGGTCGTCGACGCGGCGCTGGCGCGCCCACCACCACAACCCCGCCCCGATGAGGATCATCGGCAGGGAGAGCCACTGACCCATGCTGAGACCCAGCCCGAGGATGCCCAGTTGCGCATCCGGCTCGCGCCAGAATTCGGCGATGAACCGGAAGACGCCGTAGCCGGCGAGGAAGGCGGCCGTGACCTGGCCGCGGAAGCGCGGCTTGCGGGCGTAGAACCACAGCAGGACGAAGAGGAGGATGCCTTCGAGGAGCATCTGGTAGAGCTGCGACGGGTGCCTGGGCACGTCTCCGCCCGTGGGGAAGATCATGGCCCACGGCAGCGATTCGGGGGCCGGCCTGCCCCAGAGTTCACCGTTGATGAAGTTGCCGAAACGCCCAGCCGCGAGGCCGATGGGCACGGACGGCGCGAGGAAGTCGCCCACCTGGAGGAAGGGCCGCTTCTTGCGCCACGCGTACCAGGCCAGACCGAGGACGACGCCGATCGCGCCGCCGTGGAAGCTCATGCCGCCGTCCCACACCCTGATGATCTCCAACGGGTTCTGCAGGTGGTAGCCGTTGGTGTAGAAGAGGGAGTAGCCCAGGCGGCCGCCCACGATGACGCCGATGATCGACGCGAGGAGAATGTCCTCGATGTCGGCCGACGACCACGGCTGGGGCTTCGTGATGGAGCGGTAGGGCTCGTGCGCCAGACGACGCCGCATCAGACCGTACGCCATGCCGAACGCGAGCAGGTACATGATCGCGTACCAGTGGATCTTGAGGCCGAAGAGGTTGAGGGCCACGGGATCGAAGTCCGGGAACGTCAGCACGAGGGGGTTCACGCGCCAAGCTTCCCATATCCGCCAAGGCGGGCCCGCCGCGCAGCCGACCCTCGCGATCGGTCCCCCGTGCGCGCGAAAGAAATGTCGGAGGCGAGCGGCAGAGTAGTTCACATGAACGAATTGGTGACCGACACCGGTATCTCAGACCTGCTGCTGATCTTCTCCGTCAAGTCGCATCTCATCGCGATGCGTCCCGAGCTCGATGGCCAGATCACCGTCGACGACGACCGGCCGAGGCTGTCGTTCGTCACGCCCAGGGGCGCCGTCGTCGTCGCCAAGAGCGAATGCACCCGCGGCGGGACGTGGACCGTCAGCGGGCCGGGCATCGGCGTGAAGTCGCCCCGCCCGTCACCGGCCGAGTTGTCCGCGGCAGCCCTCGTGTCCTACGAACGCGCCAAGAGCGGGGCACCGCGAGCGGCCTGATCGGGCCTCAGAGGGCCCCGACGGCCTTGAAGGTGCTGTCGAGCGCGGAGCGCACGGGCTGGGCCTGACGCATCGCGATGCCACCCAGCAGGAAGTCGATGATGCTCAGCTGAGCGATCCGGCTGGCCATCGCACCTAGGCGGAAGGCCGGCTCCTTGGAGCGGTACGTGAGCACGGTGTCGGCGAGCAGACCCAACGGAGACTGGTCGTCACTGGTGATCGCGACGACCTTCACGCCCCGAGAAGAAGCCATCCGGAGCGGCTCCACCACGTCTGCGGTGTGCCCGGTGTGCGAGATGCCCACCACGACGTCGCCGCGGCCACGCAGCGCCAGGGCGGTCACTGCCGCGTGCCTGTCTGCCTGCACCCAGGCGTTGTAGCCGAATCGCTGCAGCTTGTGGACCAGGTCAGCCGCGATCAGCCCGCTTCCCGCGACACCTACGACGTCGATCTTCTCAGCGCTGGAAAGGGTGCGGACTGCAGACTTGAGCGCGTTGAGGTCGAGCGCGGAGAGGGTCTCTTCGATCGAGTTGGCGTGGGCGTGGGCCACCTTGGCGGCGATGTCGGACAAGGAGTCGTCCTCACCCACGATGCCCGCGGTCATGGGCCGTCCGGTGCGGCCTGCCTCGGCGCCGGCAGCCATCGCCAGACCGACGCGGAGCTGGGGGTAACCGGCCAGGCCCACGCGCTTGGAGAAGCGGACAACTGTGGGTGCGGACACGCCGCAGCGCTCGGCGAGGGCGGAGATCGACTCCCGTGCCACGGCGGCCGGATTCGTCAGCACCGCCTCGGCGACTCGTCGTTCGGCGGGGCGCAGATTGGGCAACATTGTCTCAATCCGTGCCACCAGCCCAGAGGGGGAGTTCACGTCGGGGGAAGGCATGGCGCCATAGTAACGCTCAAGAACATATGTCAAGTACATACCGACCTCGGCGCGCCTGACAGGATTTACCGCCGGCTCACCACATTTCAACGCTCTGCAACGGCCCCCGCGGCCCCTGGGAGGCCTCCGTTGAGGCCAAGTACCTAGTCATCACCACCTGTCAGGCTGGCACTCGGATATGAAACTTCTTGTGACGACTCGCGGGCCCGCTGAGAAAGATGAGTCTCCTTACTTAGACGCTCCTGGTATGCCAAGCTGAAGTTCGTCAGGGCGAACATGCATCTTTGTTACCATCGCAGCATGTCCGTGTCGACGCTCTCGACGAGCAATCAGAACTACCTCAAGGCCATCTGGAGCTTGGGCGAATGGTCTGATGACCCCGTCACCACGTCCGCCGTGGCGGCTCGCGTCGGCGTGCGGATGTCCACCGCCTCCGACGCGGTGCGTCGGCTCGGCGAACTCGGCCTGGTCGAGCACACTCCCTACGGGTCGATGACCCTCACGGACGAGGGCCGCACGCATGCGGTGGCCATGGTCAGGCGACACCGTCTCATTGAGACGTTCCTCGTGGAAGTCCTCGCCTACCGCTGGGATCAGGTGCACGAGGAGGCAGACCACCTCGAGCACGCCGTCTCGGACTTCATGGTCGAACGCATCGCGGAGCACCTGGGCCACCCCGACCGCGACCCACACGGCGACCCCATTCCCAACGCCGACGGCAGCATCCTGCAGCTGGACGCCGTCACCCTCACCGACCTCGGCACCAACCACCCCGCCCGGGTGGAGCGGATCTCCGACGACGACCCCGCCCTGCTGCAGTTCTTCGCCGAGCACGGCATCGGGGTGGGCACCGTGCTGGAAGCCAGGCCCGGCCTCCCCTATTCGGGCGGCATCGAGATCATCGTCGGCAGCGCCGACGAGACGCTGACCCTGGGACGCGCCGCGACGGATTCCGTCTGGGTCATGCCGTAGGTCAACCGACCAGCCCGACCTGCAGCGCCAACAGGGCCACGTTGAGCGCGACGATCGCCCCCGCCACCAGCCAGCCGGCAGAGGTCAGGGCCGTCGTATTGCGGTAGGCGCCCATGAGTTCCCTGCGCGAGGTGAGCCACACCAGCGGCACCACGGCGAAGGGGATCCCGAAGGACAGCACCACCTGGCTCAGCACCAGCGCCGCCGTGGGGTCGACACCTGCCGCCAGCACCAGAACCGCCGGGATCATGGTCAGTAGCCGACGGGTGAGGAGGCTGAGCCTGGTGCGGAACAGGCCGCCGAGGATGTCGCTTCCGGCGTACGAGCCCACCGCCGTCGAGGCCAACCCAGAGGCCAGGAGCGCGATGGCGAACATGAAACCGGCAGTGGCCCCCAGCGCGTTCTGGATAGCGAGGTGCGCGCCTTCCAAGCTGTCGGTGCCGGGGACGCCCGGCAGCACGGTCGCGGCCACCAGGAGCATCACCAGATTGACCGAACCGGCGATGCTCAGCGCGATGGTGACGTCGAGGCGTGTGGCGCGGATCAGCCGGCGTGCGGGGATCTCGGTGTGGGCGAACCGGTCACGCGCCAGCGACGAGTGCGCGTAGATCGCGTGCGGCATGACGGTGGCGCCCATGATGCTGGCGGCCAGCAGGACCGACTGCGTACCGTCGAACCTCGGCACCAGCCCGCCGGCGACATCCGCAGGCTCGGGAGGCGCGATCACCAACCCGTAGCAGAAGCCGATCACGATGATGGCCATCAGAGAGATGATGCTGAACTCGAAGGCCTTTGCCCCGCGTTCCGACTGGACGAGGAGGAGCACCGTCGAGACCGCTCCGGTGATGATGGCTCCGGCCACCAGTGGGATGTCGAAGAGGATCCAGAGCGCCACTGCCCCACCGATGATCTCCGCGATGTCGGTGGCCACGGCGACGAACTGCGCCTGGGCGCCGTAGAGGAGCCTGCCGGTGCGGGTGCCCATCCGGTCGCCGAGCAGTTCGGCCATGCTGCTGCCTGTCGCGAGCCCGAGTTTGGCTGACATGTACTGCACCAGCCACGCCGCGACGTTGGCCACCACCAACACCCACACCAGCAGGTACCCGAAGTGGGCGCCGGCCGACATGTTGACCGCGACATTGCCGGGGTCGAGGTAGGCCACTCCCGCAACAAGGGCGGGTCCCAACAGCCAGGCCGGGCGGCCCGCGTTCAGCGAAACCGACCTTTCCTCGGTCTTCGGCACCTGTGACCCTGTCACCCCGACCTCCGCCATCCTCGGCACGTATGTTCGTTGCGCCGAAGTCTAGGTCAAGAGGAACCGAAACACCTTACGCGTGGCGGACGAATATGTGCGTCACGGGTCGGGGACAGGTGCGTAGCCAGTAGCGGCCACAAACTCCTCATACATTGTGGGTGCGACAGACTCGTCGTTGCGGCGGATGTCACGCGCCTCGGCTGGGTCTGCCGCAAGATCGAAGACCTGGACGAGCTCACTGCCCGGCCCACACGGTTGCCCCACCGGCTCACTGAACCCGCCGGAGCCGCTGCCATAGATCACCTTGGCTGACGCAGAGCGCAGCAGGAGCCGACCATCGTATGCCTGGGCACCCACCAAGTCCTGCTCGGTTCGGTCCCCCAAAGCGACACCGTCTGCTGGAGGAGTCGCGGCGACGCCCGCGCAGCGGCTGATCGTCGGCAACAGGTCCAGCAGGCTCACCAACGCGCGAGATTCCGCGCCGACGTCGAACCCGGGCCCGGTGATCACGAGCGGTACCCGGTGGCCGGCCTCGTACGCGTCGGCCTTCTGCCCTCGCCAGGCGCCGTTGGGGCGATGGATGACCACGTCGCCGTCTTCCGGGAAGATCATCGGCGCGCCGTTGTCGCTGGTCACGATCACCAGGGTCTGGGCCAGAACGTCGTCGGGGAGCACCCCCAGCAGCTCGCCGACCATCCAGTCGAAGAGATGGATGCTGTCGCCCCTGGCGCCGGCATCGGAGGTTCCGCGCACGAACCCAGGCGGCACACAGGGACGGTGTGGGGACGCCGCGGCGACATAGGCAAAGAATGGACGCTCGTCGGGCTCCTTCAGCCACTCCTGCGCGGCGCGGGTGACGGCCACGTCAACTTGGTCGTCCTCCCACCCCGGCACCATGAGCCCGGGGCGTTGCGAGGTGATCAGCGGCTGCTTCTCCAGCGTGGGGATGCCGACGGTACGGTTCTGGTCCAGGAAACAGTAGGGCGGCATGTCGAGCGACCCGGCAATGCCGAAATAGCGCTCGAATCCGTGCTCGAGTGGCCCGTTGTGGAACGCGACGGTGTAGTCGATGTCGCGGCCGTCGCCCTGCATATCCGGAGCGAAGCCAGGATCGAAGGCTGCTGGGCGTGAACCGTCCGTGCGCTGCCAGTCGAGACCGAGGTGCCACTTCCCGAAGGCTCCCGTGCGGTAGCCCTCAGCCTGCAACACCGATGCGATCGTCGGGACGTCGTCGGCGATGATGCACGGATCTGCTCCGCCCAGCACGCCCGCCTTCAGGGGGCTGCGCCAGGGGTGGCGCCCCGTCAGCAGGCCGTATCGGGACGGGGTGCACACCGACGATGCGGCGTGAGCGTCCCAATAGGACGTGCCGCGCGCCGCCAGCGCATCGATGTTCGGCGTGCGCACCCTCGTCGCCCCGAAGCAGCCGAGGTCGCCCCAGCCGAGGTCGTCGGCCAGGATGACGAGCACATGGGGGCGCGAGGTGCGGTTCATCGGCCGGCCAGCCCCACCGTCGCGATGCCCTTGACCAGGTGCTTCTGCAGGATGATCACCACGATCATGGTGGGCGCGATCGCGATGACGGATGCGGCCAGGATCAGGTTCCAGGCTGCGCCGCGTTCACCGAAGAAGGTCTGGAGCCCGAGGCTCACGTTGCCCAATCCCTCGATGTCGTTGACCACGATCAACGGCCACAGGAAGCTGTTCCAGTAGGTGATGAACGTCCACACGCCGAGCACGGCCATGGACGGGCGCGCCAGCGGCAGGATGATCCGCAGGAACGTCTGCCAGTGGCTGCAGCCGTCCACCCTGGAGGCCTCCACCAGTTCGTACGGCAGGCTCATGAAGAACTGGCGCAGCAAGAAGGTTCCGAACGCGCCGAAGGCCCAGGGCAGGATGAGGGCCTGCCAGGAGTTGATCCAGCCGAGTCGCTGCATGAGCAGGAACATGGGGATGACGAGGACTTCCTGCGGGATCATCAGCGTGGCCAGGTAACCCAGCAGGGTCACGTCGCGGCCTCGCCAGCGGAGGATGCCGAAGGAGTAGGCCGCCAGCGCGCTGGCGGCCAGCACGACGAGGGTGCCGCCCAGCGACTGGATGACACCGTTGAGGATGTACTTGCCGAACGGCGCGTAGTCGAACACCTCGGTGTAGTTCGCCCAGCGGATCTCCGAGCCGAACAGCGACGGCGGCTGGCTGAAGATCTCGCCTGCCGGCTTCAGGGAAGAGGTGATGGTGTAGATCACCGGGAAGATGAACACGACGGCGGCGACGAACAGCAGCGCCTCGTTGAGCACCGGTCCTGCGATGCGTCGGCGCCGGCGAACGGTGGGGATGGTTTCACTGGTCATAGCTGACCCACTTCTTCTGGCCGAGCCACTGCAGCGCGGTGACCACGAGGATGAGTGCGAACAGGATCATGGCTGGCGCAGCTGCGGCACCGAGCTGCCCACCCTGGAACGCCTTCTGGTAGACGTCCATCACGACGGTGACTGTTGCGTTGCCCGGCCCACCGGCCGTCATGACGTAGGGCTGGTTGAAGATCTGGAACGCCTGGATGATCGTGATCGTGGTGGCGAAGAAGATGGCCGGCGTCATGAGGGGCAGCTTCACCCGGAACAGCGTGGACCAGAAGCCGGCACCGTCGATCTTCGCTGCGTCGAGCACCGAATCCGGCAGTTGGTCGATGGCCGCGGAAAAGATGAGGGTGTTGTAGCCGAGGCCATTCCAGATCACGACCAACACCACGGCCATCAGCGCGGTGCTGTTGGTGGCCAGAAGATTCGGCATCTGGATGCCGACGGATTGGGCGAGGTAATCGATGATGCCCCCGGGCTGGTAGAGCATCTTCCAGATGATCGACGTGGCCACGCTGGGCGTCACGACGGGAAGGAAGAACAGCACTCGGTAGACGTGGCTGATCCGGCTCGTGGAGATCCAGAACGCCATCGCCAGCGTCAACACCAGGTTCAGGGGAACGACCACGATGGTGAAGACGATGGTGTTGATGAGGGCGGCCGGGAAAGCGTTGCCGCGGGCGAAGAGATTCCTGTAGTTGTCCCATCCCGCGAACGTGACATCGCCGAAAGTCGGCCAGTGGAAGAAGCTCGTGGCGATCGCGAGGATCGTCGGGACCAGCACGAAGAGCGTCAGGCCGATGGCGCTGGGGGTCAGGAACCCGAGGGCGGCACGTTTCTCGTGGGGCCTGGAGCGGGGGCCCCGGCTGTTGCCAACCGGGGCCTCCTCTTCCCTGACCGAACGGTCACGGACGGGGGATGAGACGGTCACGTCAGTTGCCCGCCGACGCCTGAACGTTGTCGAGGGTTGCCTCCGGGGTGGCGCTGCCGGTGTAGGCCAGGATGAACTCGCGGGCGATGGACTTGGTGACCGCGTCCCAGTTCGAGGTGGGCACGAACGGCACGGCGCCCTTGCTGCTTTCCTCGACGACCAGGCGGGCCTGCTCCGAGTATCCGGGGTTGTCACCGTCGACAGCGGCGGCCAGGCCCTCGTAGAAGAGGTCGGCCGGCGCAAGACGGCCAGGCATGGTGCCGGAGGTGGCGGTCTTCTCCTGGCCGTCAGCACCGGTGATGATCGCGATGGCCTGGGCCGCTTCCTTCTTGTTCTCGCAGGACTTGGCGATGCCGAACCCGGAGTTGGCGGAGAACGAGGACACGCCGCCATCCCCGATGGGGAGGGTGGTCACGCCGACCGGGAACGTGGCTTCCTTGGCGTCGGAGGCCAGGTTCCAGGTGCCGTCGACGGCCATCGCAGCGTTGCCGGCGACGAACTGCTGCTCGCCCCAGGGAACATCGGAGGAACTGGCCGGAACGAGCGCAACGCCCTGTTCTGTGGCGAGACCGGTGTACCAGGTGAACGCTTCGCGCATGGCGTCGGTGGTGAGTTCCAACGTGCCGCCATCGGAGACGGGGCGGGCACCGTTGTAAGCGAGCAGCTGCGAGAACATGTGGAGATCCGAGAAG
The DNA here is from genome assembly GCF_014164735.1 of Tessaracoccus sp. MC1756. NCBI lineage: Bacteria > Bacillati > Actinomycetota > Actinomycetes > Propionibacteriales > Propionibacteriaceae > Tessaracoccus > Tessaracoccus sp. MC1756. Next base: position 224,933 of record NZ_JACJFZ010000004.1, read on the forward strand.
CTCTGTCCGAAGGCCGGCTTGCCGGTCTTCTCCGTAATGGTCTTGGCGGCGGCCTCGAAGTCCTCGACCGTCCAGCCGGGCTCCGGCTCGTCGACGCCCGCGGCGGCGAAGAGATCCTTGTTGTAGTACAGCGCCATGGTGGAGATGCCGTAGGGCATGGCGTACTGCTTGCCGTCGAGCTGCAGGGCCTTGAGCGCGGCGGGGTTCCATTCTTCGGGGTCGAATCCTTCGGCTGCCATCAATTCATCAATGGGCTCCAGGGCCTCGGCGAAGGCGGGCAGCCGCAGGCTCTGCATGCTGACAATGCAGGGAGCGGAATTGCTGGCGAGCTGAGACTGGAGCTTGGTGAAGTAGTCGGCGAACGGCGGGCTGGTGAGCTTCACGGTGATGTTGGAATGCTCAGCGGTGACGTCCTCGGCGAGGCCCTGCCACATCTTGTTGCCGTCATCGCCCTGGTTCCAGAAGCCCCAGTCGAGCGTGACGGCTTGCCCTTCCTGGGACGACTCTTCTTCGTTTCCGGTGGGGCTGGCGTTCGAGCCGCATGCAGCCAACCCGAGGGCAGCCGCGAGAGTGACGGCACCGATGCCGACAAGGTTAAGCTTCATTGCTTCCTCCTAGATACAAGGTAGGTTTAATTTGCCTCCGAATTAAGTGGTTGTCAAGTGGGGTTGCCGAATTCCTGCCGGTACGCGACACAATGGCCGCAGGCACCTGAGGGGAGAAGGTCAATGGAGCCGTTCGGACGGGGTGGTCAAGCTTCACGGGGCCAACTGCTAGCCAGCTTGGCGAGCGAGCCCAACCAGAGCCGCAGTGATCTCGTGGCCCGGCTGGGTCTCGGCCCCGCAACAGTGAGCACGCAGGTGCGACGGCTGATCGACATGGGCATCCTGCGCGAGGGGGCGGCGCAGATCCTCGGGTCGGGTCGCCCCCGAGTGCCGCTCGAGGTGGTGCCAGACGCCGGCCGCGTCGTAGGAGTGGGGATCAACCCCGGCCAGGCGACCGTGGCAACCGTGGGTCTCGACGGCGCCGCACTCGAGGTGACCACCGTCGAGGTGTCGACCAACTCGCCGCGAGAGCTGAGCAGGGCACTGGGCCGACACGTGAGGCGTCTCGTCGAACAGGATGCTGCCGCCGACTGGTGGGGCTTGTCCGTGGCCATCTCCGGCGTCATCAGCGCCGACGCCACCCGCGTGGCCATCTCCGTGGTGCACGGTTGGCGAGACCTGGGCCTGGCCAGCATGCTGCAGGCCGACAGTGGCATGGACACGTTCCTCGTCAACGACATCGGCGCCCTGGCCTACCGCGAACTCTTCCGGACAGGGGCCGAGAACCCTGCAGACTTCATGCTCGTCTCGCTGGGCTACGGCGTCGGCATGGCCGTGGTCCGAGACCACCACATCCTCAGCGGCCAAAAGGGTGCGTCCACAGAGATCGGCCACGTCTCGGTGGACCCACTCGGGCCCCCCTGTCCGTGCGGGAACACCGGCTGCCTGCAGGTGCTGGTGGGCCTGGGAGACCTCATGAAGTCGATCAGCCGGAGCACCGGCCGGGAGGCCGCCTCCGCCCAGGACCTCGCCGAACTCGCCGCCGCGGCTCCGCGGGCAGGAGCGATCATGGACCGAGCGGGCTACTGGCTCGGGCGCGCCGTCGGCGGCGCCTGCACCATGACCGGGCTCAGCACGGTGCTCCTCACCGGCCAGTCGCTGCCGCTCTGGCCCGCCCTTCAGACCAGTTTCCAGGCTGGACTGGGTGAAACGAGCCCCACCATGGCCATTCCTCCCGCTCTGCAGGTGCGCGAATGGGACGCCTCGGCGGAGGCGATCGGCGCTGCCTCACTCATGATCGCGCGGCGCGTCAATCTCTGACTGGCATTTATTTCGGCTCCGATATAACCTGCTGCCAGCACCTTTCAAGGAGGACAAGCTGTGCAGCCTGCAAAGACGCCGGTAGCGATCGACGACCCCCCTCGGCCCGCCCTGCTCGCCGGGGTGGACATCGGGGGCACCAAGATCGCCGCCGTGCTGGTGTCGAGGTCGGGCGACGTCCTCGCCTCCCATACGGAGGCCGCTCCCACACGGGGCGGAGGCGCTGTGCTGCGGGCCGTTGCCGCCACGATCGAATCCCTGGAGCGTGAGGTCGGCAGCCCCATCGCTGCGCTCGGCCTTGGCGCCGCGGGCATCATCGATTCGGCCACGGGCACCGTCCTGGCCGCCTCGCAGCTCTTCACCGACTGGGTGGGTCGGCGCATCGGTGCCGAGCTCGAAGCGCTCATCCGACGCCCCGTCACCGTCGCGAACGATGTCAACGCATTCCTCGTCGGCGAGGTCCGCTGGGGCGCGCTGCGCGGGGCTGAGAACGCACTGGGCGTGATGCTGGGCACAGGCGTCGGAGGAGCGGTCATGCTGGCTGGTCACCTGTTCGAGGGCCCTCATGGCGGTGCAGGTGAAATCGGGCACACGCCTCGCCACTCGGACCAGCGCTGTACGTGCGGCGGGATCGGCCATCTCGAGACCGTTGCCTCGGGGCGGTCCATCGGCCTGCGCTACGCCGAGCGCACCGGCGGTTCACCCCTCACCGGGCAGGAGACCGCCCGACGGGCCGCTTCCGGTGACGAGGTCGCGCTCGCCGTCTTTCATGACGCGGGTCAGGCCTTGGCCAACGCCGTCCTCACCACGGGCACACTCTTCGACGTCGATCACGTCGTCATCGGCGGCGGGGTGGCCAAGGCATGGGAATTCTGGCGGCCCTCCTTCGAAGCGACGGTGGCGGAGAACCCGCCGGTCAGCGGGCGCCAACTCATTGTGCGGTTGGCGGCATTGACCAACCCCGCGATCGGCGCCGCAACCCTCGCGCTGGATACGGTTGACTCGGCAGGAGACATGGCATGAGAGAAGCATCGGAGATCCGGTCTGAGCCGCTCCCACCTGTCGCCCTCACGGGGATCTCACAACCCAGGGTGGGCGTCGGCGGCATCGCCATCGAGTCGAGCACGTTCAGCCGCCACGTTGCGACCCTGACTGATTTCGTGCAGCGACGCGGCGAGGAGTTGCTCGCGTACCACCCTTTCCTCCGAGAGCGTGAGCCCCTGCGGCAAGCGGCGCACTGGGTTCCGCTGCTGCACGGCCGCTCACTGCCCGGCGGCCCGGTGGCCCAGGAGGCGTACCTCGCGATGCGCGACGAACTCGTCGAGCGCATCCAGGCAGAGGGACCCTTCGACGGCTTCCTGCTCGACATCCACGGTGCCATGAGCGTCGTCGGGATGCTCGACGCCGAGGGCGACCTGGCCCGCGCGGTGCGGGCGGCGCTCGGCCGGGACACCCTGGTGTCGGCCAGCATGGATCTCCACGGCAACGTGTCTCCCGAGTTCCTGGCGCAGGTGGATCTGGTGACGTGCTACCGGATGGCACCTCACGAGGATGAGGAGAACACCCGCGAACGCGCCGCCCGCAACCTGCTCGCGCGGCTCCGCGCCGACGGTGGGAGCGACCCGGAGTCGCGCCGCCCCCTGAAGGCCTGGGTTCGGGTGCCCATACTGTTGCCGGGTGAGAAGACCAGCACCAGGGTGGAGCCAGCCAGGTCGCTCTACCGGTTGGTGCCGCAGGTGGAGGCACGCGACGGCGTGCTCGACGCTGCAATCTGGGTGGGCTACGCCTGGGCCGACGAACCCCGCTGCCATGGGGTGGTCGTCGTGACCGGCGACGCCGTGCCTGCCGTCCGCTACGGCGCTCGCCAATTGGCAGAGGCGTTCTGGGCAGTGCGCGACGAGTTCGAATTCGTCGGGCCCACCGGAACGTTCGCCGAGGCGATCGACATCGCGCTCTCCCCGGACGCGAAACATCCGCATGTGGTGTCGGATTCGGGCGACAACCCGACAGCGGGCGGGGCCGGAGACAGTTCCTGGTCCCTCACGCAGCTCATCGCGGATCCTCGGTTGACGGACGATACCCTCACAGTCATCCACGCCTCGATCAATGACGCCGCAGCAGTTGCGGCGGCGGCGGCGGCGGGCGTGGGTGCCCGCGTGCAACTACGCGTGGGGGGCAACGTCGACGAGGCGGCAACCCCGGCGCAGCTCGACGGCATCGTCCGGGCCGTCGTCGAAGGCGATCCGGTGGGCGGCACCCAGGTCGTCGTACAGCGGGGGGCGGTGCACGCGATCATCTCGGAGCGCCGCAAGCCGTTCCATCACCTGGCCGACTTCACGCGCCTCGGGCTCGATCCGCGCGACGCCGACATCGTTGTGGTGAAGATCGGCTACCTGGAGCCTGAACTTCACGATCTCGCGGAGGGCTGGACCCTGGCCTTGACGCCGGGCGGCGTCGATCAGAACCTTGAACGGCTGGGGCATCACCGCTTGCTGCCGGGCACGTGGCCCTTCGCCACCAACGGGCTGCAGCCCATGTTCGAACCCCAACTCTCACGAGGAGCCTTCCCATGCTGAACTTCGACACGCGCATAGGGCCCCAGTTCGCCGTCGCCCCGGACTACCCGGATCTCAGCGTGCCGGAGTGGTACCGCGACGCGAAGCTCGGCATCTTCATCCACTGGGGCATCTACTCGGTGCCGGCGTGGGCGCAGCTCCACGGCGAACGCAACGTACAGCCCGAGGAGGCGTACGCTCTCCACGAGTACGCAGAGTGGTACGGCAACACCTGGCGCATTCCCGGCAGTCCCACCCAGCGCCACCACGTGGAGACCTATGGTCAGGGCACGTCGTACGAGGATCTGGTCGACCTGTGGCACCCAGAGCGCTTCGACGCCGGCCACATGGTGAGCCAGGTCCTCCGCTCGGGCGCGCGCTACATCATTCCCACCACCAAGCACCACGAGGGCCTGTGCCTGTGGGAAACCGAGACCACGCCATTCTCCACCGCCCGACGGGGGCCCCATCGTGACCTCATCGCCGAGTTGCACGACGCGGCCCGGGCGGCCGGCGTGCGTTTCGGCGTCTACTTCTCTGGGGCTCTGGACTGGCACGTGAGCGATCTTCCGCCCATCCAGTCAGACCGAGACCTGTTCGCCCTGAGGCGCAACGACGCCGAGTTCGCGCAGTACTCCGCGCGGCAGCTCCGGGAGTTGATCGAGCGGTTCAGCCCAGACGTGCTGTGGAACGACATCGATTGGCCAGACGGCGGCAAGGGCCACGAGCCCTACGGCTTGGCGCAGCTCTTCCAGGACTACCTGAGCGCCGTGCCCTCTGGCGTGGTCAACGATCGCTGGGGCATCCCCACCCACGGTTTCGTGACCCGGGAGTACACACATGTCAACGAGACTCTGCCCCAGGTGTGGGAAGCGTGCCGTGGCCTGGGGCAGTCCTTCGGCTACAACCGCGTTGAGGACGAACGCGCCTCCATGTCTGGCGCAGAACTCGTCGCCTATCTGGTCGATGTCGTGTCGAAGAACGGCAACCTCCTGATCAACGTGGGGCCCCGTGCCGACGGCACCATCCCCGAACTGCAACTGCGCGCGCTGGAGGAGCTGGGCGCGTGGCTGGCCGTCAACGGCGAGGCGATCTTCACGACGCGGCCGTGGCTGCGGTGTGGCGACGCTCAGGTGCGCTACACCCATGCCGACGGTGCCGTTTACTGCCATCTCCTCACGCCGGGCGAGGGCCGGCTGACCCTTCCGCCCGAGCTGTCTTCGGCCCGGATCGTGCACTGGTTGGGCGGTTCCGAAACAGTGGTCCACGACGGGATCGCCGTGGTCCCGGAAGCGCTGCGGACAAGCCCCGTGGCGGTGGCGCGAGTGGGATGAAAGCCCACAACACGCGCCGATTTGCATCCCTGCCGCGGGGCGGCCCTACTCTTCTCCCATGGTCGCGCTGCCGCCCTCAACAGAGCCATTGACCGGGCGGTTCGTCCGGCTTGAGCCGTTCACAGAATCCGACGCCGACGAGCTGGCCAGCCTCCTGCTCGACCCGGCCCTCTACACCAACGGATACGTCATGTATCCCACCCCGTCGACCCACGCTGAAGCGGTCGAACGCGTCTGGACCTGGTGGGCCAACCGCACCCGCGCCGGCAGCGCAGACCGCCTCAGCTACGCCGTCCGGCTGACCGGCGACGGCGGGCTGGGCACCCCCGGAACCCTCGTGGGCACCACCTCGCTTGGGCCGTTCGACACCGGCAACCAGGCGACCTTCCTCGGCTTCACCATCTACGGCCGTCGCTGGTGGGGCGCTCCGGTGAACCCGGAGGGCAAGTACCTCCTGCTGCGCCAGGCGTTCGAGGGCCTCGGCTACAGCCGCGTCCAGATCCAGACCGACGTGCGCAACGTCCGCAGCCAGGCCGCGATCGAGAAGCTGGGGGCGGTGCGCGAGGGCGTCCTGCGTCGGCACAAGATCCGCGCCGACGGCAGCTCCAGGGATTCCGTCTTCTACTCGATCATCACGGAGGACTGGCCGCGGGTGAAGGCGGGCCTCGAAGCCCGCCTCGGCGGGTGGACCCCTGTCCTGGACGCCCACGGCACCAGCCACCTCCCGGCCCTCCCTGCCGCCGCGGAGGACACCGACGAGGTGCGCAATGCGCTGGTCAACCTCACCGCCCAGCTCACCGTCCTCCAGCAGGCCCATGAATCTTTGGGCCTCCAATCCTGACGGCGTCCGGTGTAGCGTTTCTCCATGGTCGCGACACCGCCTGAGCCCAAGACGCTGAGCGGCCGGCTCGTCCGCTTGGAGCCGTTCAGCGCCTCAGACGCAGACGAGTTGGCCGAACTCGTACTCGACCCGCGCCTGCACGAGCACGGCTTCGCCATGTATCCCCCGCCCAGGAGCTACGCCGAGGCCCTCCGGCGCGTCTATTCCGCTTGGGCCGCGCAACCCGCCGCACACGCGGCCCGCGTGACGTGGGTGGTGCGGCTCACCGGCGACGGTGACCTCGGCCCGGCCGGAACGCTCGTCGGCGCCTCGTCCCTGGGGGAGGCAGAGCCGGAGAACGAGGCGGTGCACCTCGGCTGGACGGTCTACGGCCGCCGCTGGTGGGGCACCCTCGTCAACGCGGAGACGAAGTACCTGCTCCTCAGGGAGGCGTTCGAGAACCTGGGGTTCGGCCGTGTGCGGCTGCAGACGGATGCCCTCAACCTCCGCAGCCAGGCGGCCATCGAGAAGTTCGGCGCGACCCGGGAGGGCGTACTGAGGCGACACAAGGTGCGCGCCGACGGCACCTTCCGCGACACCGTCGTCTATTCGATCCTCCGCGACGAGTGGCCGGCCGTGAAGACCGGGTTGGAGAAGCGACTGAGCGCCTAGCTCGCGGCCCAGATCGGGGTCGAGGGATGGCAGAGCTAGAGTCACAGTCAGGCACGATCGCTGAAGGGAACAACCCATGCACACCACGCACCTCGGCCGCTCCGGTCTCCAGGTCTCTCGACTCGTCCTCGGCACCATGAACTTCGGGCCACACACGTCGGAGGAGGACGCGCACGCCATCATGGACCGCGCCCTCGACGCCGGTATCAACTTCTTCGACACGGCCAACGGCTACGGAGGCAAGGGTCACCGCGGACGCACGGAGGAGATCGTCGGTCGCTGGTTCAAGAAGTCCGGCCGCCGCGACGAGGTGGTCCTCGCCACCAAGTGCTACGGCACCACCCTGGACGAGGACCGGCCCAACTTCTCCAAGCTCTCGGCGGTGAACGTCCGGCGTTCAGCGATCGCATCGCTCCAGCGCCTGCAGACCGACCACATCGACCTCTACCAGATGCACCACGTGGACCGCGCCACGTCCTGGGAGGAGATCTGGCAGTCCATGGACCGCCTGGTGGCAGCGGGCGACATCGTCTACGTCGGGTCCTCGAACTTCGCCGGCTGGCACATCGCTGCGGCGGTGGAGGCCGCGAAGGCACGCCACAGCCTGGGTCTGGTGAGCGAGCAGTCCCTCTACAACCTGGCCGCGCGCACCGTCGAACTCGAGGTGCTGCCCGCCGCCCGGCACTACGGGCTGGGTGTCATCCCGTGGTCGCCGCTCGGGGGCGGGCTGCTGGGTGGTGTCCTGCAGAAGATCGAATCCGGCCGGCGAGCCGACGAGCAGATGCTGCGGCGCGTCGCGGAGATGCGCGAACAACTGGAGGCGTGGGAGTCGTTCTGCCGCGAACTGGGCGAGCAGCCCGCCGATGTGGCGCTCGCGTGGCTGCTGCACCAGGACGGCGTCACGGGCCCGATCATCGGTCCTCGCACCATGGAGCAGCTCGACGGCGCGCTCCACGCCCTGGAGATCAGCCTGGACGAGTCGGCCCTGGCACGGCTCGACGAGATCTTCCCCGGCCCCGGCGGACCGGCCCCGGAGGCCTACGCCTGGTGACCGGTCAGGGAGAGGAGAGCGGCCAGCAGGAGGTCGCGACCCGTTCTTCTGTCGAAGTGTTCCAGATCCTCGCCGACCGGTATCACGTGGCGCCCATGCCGGTGCTCGAGGCACGCGACCTGGTGGACACCCGCCACCCCCTCGGGGAACCCAAACGGTTCCTGCGGGTCCAGCTGCCGCCCGAGATGACCTACCGCACCGGGGACCACCTCGCGCTCCTCCCCCGCAACCCGGACAACCTGGTGGGGCGCGTCGCGGCCCGCCTCGGCCTGGAACTGACGCAGAGCGTCACGCTGGAGAAGGGGCGACGGGGGCTCCCCATCGGCGTCCCACTGACGGTGCACCAACTCCTCACCGAATTCGTCGAGCTGCGCTTCCCGCCCAGCGCCATCAGCGTCGCGAAGCTCGCCGACCACGCCTCAGACGACGGTGAGCGGTACCAGCTCGCTGCTCTCGCGGCCCTGAGCCGCGAGGAGTTCCGCGAGCAGGTCACCCAGCCGGAGCGCACCGTCCTGGACCTCCTCGAGGAATTCCCCTCCTGCGCCCTCACCCTCGACGCGTACCTGGACCTCGTGCGCCCCATCCGGCTGCGCAGCTACTCGATCTCCAGCTCTCCCCTGGACCGGCCGCACGAGGCTGAACTGCTGGTCTCCTTCCTGGACGAACCGCATCGCGCGGGCCTCGGCACGTACACCGGGGTGGCCTCCGCCTTCCTCTGGGGCGTGGAGGCCGGCGACGTGCTCCATGCCAGGACGGTCTCCTGTCAGGAGCCTTTCCGGCTGCCCGACGACCCGTCGATCCCCGTCATCCTGATCAGCGCCGGCACGGGGCTGGCCCCGTTCCGAGCCGCCATCGCGGATCGCAGGCACGCCCCACGCGGGACCGTGCTGTGTTACTTCGGTTGCCGGCACCCGGACGTCGATTTCCTCCACCGCGAGGAGTTGGAGGCGGCCGACGCGGCCGGTGTGATCAGCCTGCGTCCCGTCTTCTCGCGCGCGGCCCACGACGGCGTGCGGTACGTCCAGCACCGGATCGCGCGCGAGGGCGACGAGGTGTGGCGCCTGCTCGAGCAGGGCGCGCACGTGCGCGTCTGCGGCGACGGCCGGTACATGGCCCCCGACGTACGCGCCGGCTTCCGGCAGCTGTTCCGGGACCACACCGACGGATCCGAGGAGGACGCCGAGGCGTGGCTGCACGACCTGATGATCAGCGGCCGCTACGTCGAGGACGTCTGGGCCGGCTGAGGAGGTCTCCGGGGTCATGCAACGGCGGCCCCCCTCAGCGCCCCGTCGACGGCTGTGCCAAGGTGGAGGCATGCAGAAGTCAACATTGGGTAAGACTGGCCGCGACATCGGGGTCGTCGGCCAGGGGTGCTGGCAGTTCGGTGGCGATTGGGGCGACGTCGGCGACGACGCGGCCATGGCCGTCCTCCACACGGCGGCCGACGAGGGCGTCACCTTCTTCGACACCGCCGACGTCTACGGCGACGGCCACAGCGAGGAACTCGTCGGCCGGTTCCTGAAGGAGCGCGCCGACGATTCGATCATGGTCGCGACGAAGCTCGGCCGCCGCGCCAGCCCGCACGTGCCGGAGACGTTCACCCGCGAGAACCTGCGCGCCTGGAACGACCGCTCCCGCGCTCTCCTCGGGCTGGACACCATCGACCTGGTGCAGCTGCACTGCCCGCCGACGCCCGTCTACTCCGACGACACGGTCTTCGACGTGCTCGACGAGATGGTCGAGGAAGGACGGATCCGCAACTACGGCGTGTCCGTCGAAACGGTCGACGAGGCGATGACGGCCCTCGCCCGCCCCGGCGTGGCGAGCATCCAGATCATCCTCAACGTCTTCCGCCGCAAGCCACTGGAGAAGGTCCTGCCCGCGGCGATGGAGGCCGGCGTCGGCATCATCGCCAGGGTCCCGCTCGCCAGCGGCCTGCTGACCGGCAGGTTCACCGAATCCACCACCTTCGCGCCGCAGGACCATCGGACATACAACCGGCACGGCGAATCGTTCGACCAGGGCGAGACGTTCAGCGGCGTGCCCTACGACGTCGGGGTCGCGGCCGCCCGCGAGTTCGCGTCGATCGTGCCGCAGGGCGTCACCCCGGCCCAGTTCGCGCTGCGCTGGATCATCGACCAGCCCGGTGTTTCCGTCGTGATCCCCGGCGCCAGCCGGCCGGACCAGGCGAAGGCCAACGCGGCCGCCGGCTCCCTGCCGCCCCTGACCCGGGAACAGCTCGACGCGTGCGAACGGATCTACGACGAGTACATCAGGAGCCACGTCCACGACCGCTGGTGACGGCGTGCACGCCTCAGTGCTTGAAAACCCGCACCGGACCGACGACCCGCAGGCCCACCCGGGCACCGAGCACCGGGGTCTCGTTCCCGTGGACGCGCGCCCGCACCGACAGCGGCCCGCCGGCCCAGCCCTGCACGTCGCCGGCGACATCCAGGTCGACGACCGCGTCGTGACCGAAGAAGCGCACGGTCGTGACGACGCCGGTGACCGCCCCCTGCTCGGGGGGCGTGAGCCGGATCTGTTCCGGCCGCAGCAGCACGTCGACGGGTCCCCTCGGCACGAACCCGACCACCGAGAGCGTCCCCAGGCCTGAACGCACCTCCGGGCCCACGCCCTCGCCGCGCACCATGACGGCGTCGCCCATGAACGCCGCCACCTGAGGGTCGATCGGCTCGCCGTAGATGATGCGGGGCGCGGCCACCTGGAGCACATGACCCCCGCGCAGCACCGCCACCTCGTCGGCGAAGGACAGCGCCTCCCCCTGGTCGTGGGTGACGAGGATGACCGTCGCGCCGGCGGCGCGGAGGGCCCGCGCGGTCGCTTCCCGCGTCGCGTGCCGCAGGGTGGTGTCGAGGGAGGAGAACGGCTCGTCGAGCAGCACGACGCTCGGCCGCGGCGCCAGCGCCCTGGCCAGGGCCACGCGCTGCTGCTGTCCGCCCGAGAGTTGGGCGGGGTAGCGGCCGGCGACCTCGGGCGGCAGTTCGACGAGCTCCAGCAGCTCGGCGACCCGGTCCTGGTTGGCCCGCTCGCGCCCCCGGAGACCGGCACGGGGCAGGCCGAACGCGACGTTCCCCGCCACGCTGAGGTGCGGGAACAGCGCCCCCTCTTGACGGACGTAGCCGACGCCGCGTCGCTCGGGCGCCACCCAGGTGCGCGGGCCGGCGACGATGCGGCCCCCGACGCTGATCTCCCCCGCCGTCGGCCGGAGGAAGCCGGCGACGGCGCGCAGCAGCGTCGTCTTGCCGGATCCGGAATCGCCGAGGATCGCGGTGATCGCCCCTTCGGCGACGCGCAGGCTCACCCCGTGGAGGATCTCGCTGGCCCCGTATCCGGCGCGGAGTTCGCGCACCAGCACCTCGCTCATCTCGTGGCCCTTCTGTCGTGGGTGATCTGGCGCCGGAGCACGACCGTCAGCGGCACCGACAGCACGATCATCACCGCCGCGTACGGCGCGGCGGCCGCATAGTCGAGTTCGTCGCTGGCCGCCCAGAACGACAGCGCCAGCGTGTCGGCGCCGGTGGGGGCGAGCAGCAGCGTCGCGGTGAGTTCGGTGGAGATCGCCAGTGCCACCAGCACGAAACCGGCCAACACCGACGGTGCCGCCAGGGGCAGCACCACCCTCCGGAACACGCCCGCGCCGCCCTGTCCCAGCGAGCGCGCGGCCTCCGCCAGTTCCGGTGGGGCCGCCGCCAGCCCCGAGCGGAGGGAGACCATCGCACGGGGCAGGAAGAGCACTGCGTACGCCATTACCACGAGGGCCACGGTCTGGTAGAGCCCGGGGGCCCAGGTCACGGCGAGGCCGACGAGCGCCAGCGCCACGACCACGCCGGGCAGCGCGCTACCGACGAAGGTGGCGCGCTCGAGGAGTGTGGCGACCCAGCCGCCGCCCCTGCTCAGGAGCAACGCTCCGGGGAGAGCCACCACCACCGCCGTGAGGCCGCCCAGGACCGCCAGCCCGAGCGTCGATCCGGTGACGCGGAGGAGGTCGTCGGCCACGGCCCCCGACTGGCTCGTCCCGGTGAGGAGCCACCGGAGCACCAGCACCACCGGTACCGCAGTGGACAGGGCGGTCAGGAGCGTGAGCCCGGCGAGCGCCGGCCACGTCCACCTACCCAGCGGCACCCGCGACGGCGGCCGCATGCTGCCAGCACCGATCCGGGCGACGCGCCGCGAGCCGCGGCCCACGACCTCGAGCGTCAGCAGGCCGAGGCAGAGCAGGAGGAGGACGGAGGCCAGGAGCGAGCCCTGGGCGTCGCTGAAGCCGACGGCGTACTGCTGCAGGATCGCCGTGGTGAAGGTCTGGTAGCGCATCATGGCCAGCACGCCGTATTCGGCGAGGAGGTGGAGGGCCACCAGCAGGGCCCCGCCGCTCAGGGCGGGGCGGAGACGAGGGAGGACGGCCCGACGGAAGGCCGCGAAGGGGCCCAACCCGAGGGAGCGCGCCGCCTCCTCCTCGCCCTCGTCGAGCGCCCGCAGCAACGCGGCCACCGGCAGGAAGACGAACGGGAAGTAGGCCAGCGTGGTGACCAGCGCGGCACCGCCCAGACCGACGAGGGCCGGCTGCCAGGAGATCCAGGCGTAACTGGCCACGAAGGCGGGGACGGCGAGGGGCGCCAGCATCAGGGCGCGCCAGACGCCGGCGCCGGGGAGGTCCGTGCGCTCCACCAGCCAGGCCGCCCCCGTACCGATCACGACCGCCAGCGGCAGGGTGATGGCCATGAGCGCCGCCGTGTTGGTCAGCAGCATCCCGATCCGCGGCCGGAAGAGATAGGCGGCCGCCACTGACCAGCCCACCCCGAACCCACTGGCCACCGTCACGACGATGGGGAGGAGGACGACCGCCGCGACGAGGGCGGCGGCCACCTGGAGCCAGGGGCGGCTAGAGGATGCTGGCATCGGTCATCAGCTTGGTGACCTCATCCGAGTTCAGCGTGAACGGGTCCACCGGCGGGTTGTCCAGGCTCTCCAGCGGCGGGAGCGCAGGGTCAGAGGCGACGCCCACGCCCACCGCGTACTCCATCGACTTCGAGTCGACAAGCACCTTCTGGCCCTCGGGCGAAGTGATGTAGGCGAGGAACTGTTGGGCCTGCTCGGCCTTGTCGCTGCTGGCCAGCACGCCGCCGGCCGACAGGGAGACGAAGGCGCCCGGGTCCTGGTTGCCGAAGTAGTGCAGCTGTGTGTTGCCCGAGCCCTCCTTGGAGCCGGCCTGGTCGCGGTACCAGTAGTAGTGGTACATGACGCCCACCGGCACCTCGCCCGCGTTGACCGCCTTCATCGTGGCGATGTTGTTCTGGTAGGCGTTGGCGCCCCTCTGCAGGGCGACCAGCCAGGCGGCGGTCTCCTCCTCGCCGCGGTCGGCGAGCATGCCGGCCACGATCGCCTGGAAGTCGGCCCCGCCGGGGGCGCAGCCCCAGCGGCCGTCCCAGGCGGGATCCGCCAGGTCCATCATCGACTTCGGCAGTTCCGCCTCGCCGATCTCAGAGGTGTTCCAGCACAGCACCGTGGAGCGGGCCGCGATCGCGATCCAGTCGGTGCTGCTCGGCGCCATGGTGCTCGGCACCTGCTCGAGCGTGGCGGCGGCCACGGGCGCGAGGAGGCCGGCGCGCTGCACCACCGTCATGGCCGGGGAGTTCTCCGTGAGGAAGACGTCGGCGGGGCTGCGGTCCCCCTCCTGCACGATCTGGTGGCCCATGGACGAATCGGAACCCCTGCGCACCTGGGTCTTCACCCCGGTGGCCGCCGTGAAGGCCTCCGCCCAGGCCTTCGTCACGTTCTCGTGCTGCGAGGAGTAGATGAGGAGCGCCTCGGGGTCCGCGACGAACTCCTCACCGCCGTCGTCGCGGCTGCACGCTGCGACCGCGAGCGGGGTGAGTGCGAACGCGGTGAGGAGGAGGCGTCGGCTGAGATGGGGGGTCACGGGGTGGTCCTCTCGGGGGTGGGGGAAGTACGGCGGAGGGGGACGAGGAGGTCCTGGAGCCGGGCGATGGGGGTGGCGGTGACGCGCCAGAGCAGCACGCCCACGATGAGGGCGGCGACGGTGCGCACCAACCCGTGGTCGGTGATGGTCCGCGACACCAACGTCAGGACGTGGAACTGGATGAGGTAGATGTGCAGGCTGGCGGCGGCAAGCACCGTCACGACGGGGACGACCAGCCGGGGCAGCGGGACGCTGCGCACCAGCGCCAGGGCGATGATGCCGCCCGCGATCACCAGGTTGCGGGCCGTGTCGTCCGGGAAGTACCCGAGGGTGCCCAGCAGCGCCAGCGCCAGCGTCAGCTCCGTGCGACGACGGGTGTGGGCGACGGCCAACGCCATCCCGGCGGCGAACAGCCAGAAGACGGTGGGCAGCACGCCGCGCATCGGGCCGTCGTGCTCGAAGCTGAGGATGATGAAGCGCGCCAACAGACCGACGAGGAGCAGCCCCATCGAGACCCGCCAGGGGTCCTCAGTCCAGCGCCGGGCGATGGCGGGCCACGACAGCAGCGCGGTCACCACCAACACCGCCAGCACCAGGACATCGACGAACCACAACTCGTTGCGGCCGGGCGTGGAGATGTTGCCGGTGGCCCAGTTCACCAGGAAGACGTTGCCCCAGCCGTAGCGCCCGTAGGCCATGCCGATGAGGGCGGTGACGACGGTGGGTACTGCCACGCCGATGAGCAGCCTGGCGCCGGCGCGCCAGCGGGCCACGGCCCCGGCTGCGGAGAGGCCGAACATCGCCGTGCTGTAACCGGCGACGGCCATGAGGGTGTGGGCACCGCCGAGCACCCGGAACAGCTCGGCGTGCGAGCCGCAGATGATGATCGCCGCGATGGCGCGCAGGACCACGGAGATCTCGACGCGCGGCCAGCGCCGGCGCGACGCGGGCGGGGCGTCGTCCAGAGCGGCGGAGTCCACGAGGCTGCGCACGGGGCGGTGGTGCCAATCCGCAGGCAGGTCGCCGAGCAGCGAGCTGAGCCGGGCCGAGGCTTGGACGTGGGTGAGGGAGTCCCCGCCCAGGGCGACGAAGGACCGGTCGAGGTCGACGTCGGGCAGGCCCAGCACGTCGCGCAGCACCCCGGCGACACGGACGGCGACACCGGGGGCGTCGATCCGCTGCCGCGAATCCGCGCATTCCTCCGGGTCCGTGGCCCGGACGAGGGCGTCGCAGCCGGCGCGGTCCACCTTGCCGTTGGTCAGACGGGCCAAGGGGAGGACGCCCACCCGGATGTGGCCTACGCCGACTCCGGCGGCGTGGCCGGCGAGGCGTCGGACCCGGCTGGCGGTGGCCCCCGCGTCCTCTCCGGGCACGGGTTCGACGGCGACGCGCAGGCCGGTGTCGTCCCCGGTGACGCACACCACCAGGCCGTCGTGCTCGAGGGTGGTCTCGACACGGGCCAGGTCGATGCGCAGCCCCAGCACCTTGACGAATCCGGAGCGTCGCCCGACGATGCGCAGCAGGCCGCCGTCGAGCACTCCGAGGTCGCCCGTCCGCAGCTCGGTGACCATGCGGCCCAGGGCGAGGTCGTCGGGGTGTTGCGCGTATCCGAGCATCACGCCGGGGCCGGTCACGACGATCTCGCCGCTGGTGCCGTCGGATTCGGGCACCGCACGGTCCAGCCGCACCTCGGTCCCGGGAACAGGGGTGCCGACGGTGCCCGGCGACGACAACGTGGCGTTCGGCGACTGGATGGCGATCCGCGCGGTGGCCTCGCTCTGGCCGTACATGACCGCGACCCCCCAGCCGTGGCGCGCTCCCAGCTGGGCGGTGCGTCGCACCCGGTCCTCCCCCATGCGGCCGCCGGCCTGAGTGACGAGCCGGAGGGACGGGTGCGGGCGATCGAGGACCCCGGTGGTCTCCATGAGTTCCACCATGTGGGGGACGACGGCCAGCGTCGAGACGCCCGCGTCGACGGCGCTCCAGAAGTCGTCGTCGAGCACGGAGCCGCGGGTCAGGGCGACCGACGCCCCCACCGCGAGGTGGCTGTGCAGGACGGACAACCCGAAGCAGTAGTGCAGCGGGAGGCTCGTCGCACCGCGATCGTGTGCCGTCAGGGCGAGCGCCGCCGCGATGGCGTGGGCGTTGGAGGTGAGGTTGGCGTGCGACAGCCGCACGAGCTTGGGGGAACCGGTGCTGCCGGATGTGCTGAGGAGCAGCGCGAGATCCGGGTGGAGGAGGTGTCGCGGCTCCGGATCCTTGTGGAGGGCGGCGATGTCACCGTCGACCAGCTGCAGGTCGGCCGGCCAGGCCCGGCGCACGGCTTCTGCGGCGTGGCCCTCGGGCAGGAGCAGCACGACGTGGTCGGCCTCGAGCAGGGCCAGGTAGCCGACGATGTCGTCGACGGTGGGGCGCAGCTGGACGTGGGCGAGACGTCGGTCGCCCGTACGCAGGCCGACCGCCAGTTCGTCCACCCGCCGACGCAGCGTCGCGTGGTCGACGACCTCCCCGTCCCTGGCGATGAGCGCCGGCGCCGCGCCGGCGACGCGCTGGGACAGAGGGAGCGGACTCAGGGCCCGACCCTTGGTCAGCGTCCACGCTTCTTGCACCGGGTTAGGGTAACCTCACAAAAGTGATTTACACAAGCTAGGGGTAACTAAATTGATCACGGTGGCGGTCGACGTGTGGTGGGCAGACCTGCGCTCCGCCGACGTGGAGCGCGCCGCTGAGTTGCCGGCGGCGGAGCGGGCACGGTTGGAGGAGCTCGACGCGTCGGCAGATCGCGGGCGCCGCCTGTTGGGCGCGTTGCTGCTCCAGGAAGCGCTACGTACCGCGCGCGGCCTACCGCCGGGAGCCGCCGTCGAGCTCGACAGGACGTGTGAGACCTGCGGCGGTCCCCATGGCCGGCCGAGACCTTCCGACGGCCTGGGCCCCTTCGTCTCGGTCAGCCACTCGGGGCTCCTCGTCGCGGTCGCCGCCAGTTACCAGGCGGCTGTCGGCGTCGACGTGCAGCGCACAGCGGCTGCCGGGAAGACGTGGGACTGGGTTGTGGCAGAGGCGCGGTTCAAGGCGGGCCTTCCCGAAGGCGCCGGCACCGTGCTCCAGCTGGATCCTCCACTGGCCGGCTACACGGCCGCCCTGACGGTCGCGGCGGATGAAGCGCAGGTCGTCCATCACTGGCCACGGGCGTGAGCACCGCCGCCTGACCTGGCGCGGAGTGACGTCAAGCAGCGGGTTGGCGACAGTTCACCAATGAACTGCCGCCAACCCGTCCGATTTCAGGTCAGCTACTCCTGAATGCTCCTCACCGTCTCCCTGGCTGCATGGATCAGCTCAGCGGCTTGGGCTTCGGTCAACTTGTTGTTGGTGAATGCAGTGACCTGGTTGATGAAGGCGTTCAACATCTCGCCGGCCTGCTCTGCGTCTCCCTGCGAGACGAACTTCGCGGCGTTGTCGAGCTTCACCGTCAGAGCATGTGCATTGCCCTTGTTGAGATCAGCATCGGCCACGAGGTCCTTCAGGTCCGCGATCCGGTTCCTGTACTCGACGGTCACAGTGGCCACGGCCTTCTCGACGACGCCGTCGATCGTTCCTTCCACCGTGAAGACACCGGGCCCGTCGTTGCCATAGCTGGACGGATCGATGGCGTCCCAGACAACGGAACGCTCCTCGGAGACGACACCGGTGGCGTTGTAGTTGACGTCCACCGTCACGGTCTCAGGAAGCACAGGCGCAACGCCGGAAACCGTGTCCACAGTGACTGCCTCGATGCCCCGGATCCTGCTGATGCCGAAGAACCAGTCGAACACCGTGCCGCGATCCTCGTGGATGAATTCGTTGTAGGCGACCAACCAGGAGGAGTGCCCGCTGAACGTCCAGCCGTTGTACGGGTACTCGTGGAGAGTCACCTCAGGAAGGATCGTCAGCTCGTAGTCCGTCAGGAGATGTCCGACGGCGTTGAAGCGGTTGATCACGCCGTTGTAGGCGAAGTCACCCATGTCCACCCATTCCCACAGCGGCATGTGGGACACCGCGTCGGCGAACTCCGGGGTGCCGGGTCCGGTGCCTGCGCCGTACACCGCAGCCGCAACGTACTCGGGGTAGGCCCGCACGAAGGCCCAAGTGGAGGAGGAACCCATGGAGTAGCCGGTCATGTAGATGCGGTTGGGATCCACCTTCCCCTCGGCGATCCACTCATCGATCACTTCCTTGACGGCTGCGACATTGGTGCCACCGAAGCCGGCGGTGCGAGGCACGAGGACATGGGCGGGGAATTCCGTCCGGTTCTCGGGATTGGCCCACACCGTTCCACCGTTGCTGAACCGGGCAGGCGTGTAGTTGTCGTTGCCCTGCCCACCGCCGTGGAAGTAGACCACCAGCGGCAGCGGCCCTTCGGCCTCTTCGTTGATGAAGTAGGCGTAGTCCAGCCCGTCGTCGCTGGTGGCGTACTGGTACAGGTCCAGCACCGGGCTGACGACGCCGACCTGCTCGAACGCCTCGGGGACGAGGGTGGATCCGTCCACGTAGGCGATGGCTTCACCCTGGTACGTGACGGTGTACGACGCGTCGAGCGTGTACCCGTTGTCGATCGTCGTTCCGCCGTCACCCCATCCGACGTGGGGGAAATCCAGCACGATGTACTGGCCGGAATCGGACGGGTGGCCCCAGTCGTTGACCTCGCTGGTGTAGACGCCGGCCACCTCACGGGGGCCGTCGTAGATGACGACCGTCGGGTCTACCTTCCGCGTGGAGACCACATGGACATCGAAGTCGTCGGCAGACAACGAGGAGCCGTCCACCGGCTTGCCGGCGTCGATGATGACAGCAGCGACGCGCTCCTCGAAGGCGAAGTTCTCATTCCTCAGGATGAAGGGAAGGGCAGAGCCCTCCTCTCCCGCGGCGGAAAGCACGGACAGGTTGACGAACAGTAATGCACCAATCAGGGACAATATGCCCAGTCTTTTCTTTGACATGTACAAGCAACTCCTTCTCAATGATGTTTTCAGTAACCAATTGGACGAGTACTCTTCAGCAGTTATCGATGGATCACCTCATTCCGATGGATGAGTTCTCAGGATCTCGGTGGACTGATCGGCCCGCTGCGGGCCGCCGTGCGGAGCGGTGTGATTGGGGGCGGTCGGCCTGGTTGGCGTCCGTGACGTACAGCCTTGGAAGCTTCCTTGCTTCAGCCACGTGCGGCCCAAGTTACCTAGATTTGTCCGGTCACGCAACAAAAGATTCGAGATTTCTTTCCCGGCCCTGCCGGCCCGACGCGGTCTCGCGGGAGCCGTCAGCCCTTGACGGCGCCGGCCATGACTCCGGAGACCAAATGCCTCCCTGCTAGGGCAAACACGATGAGCAGCGGTGCGGCAACCAGGAAGACGCCGGACATGACCAGGCCGGTGTCCGTTGTGAAGGCCCCACGCAGCTGCGGGATGACGAGGGGCATCGTGAGCTTGGAGCGCATCACGATCGCCGGCCAGAAGAAGCTGTTCCAGGAGCCCACGAACGTGAACAACCCCAGCGTCGCCGCCGCCGGACGGGCGGCGGGCATCGCGATCGACCAGAAGGTGCGGAACATCGACGCGCCGTCGACACGAGCCGCCTCGACGAGTTCGAACGGCAGCGCCTCCTGCAGGTACTGCGTCATCCAGAACACACCGAATGCGCTGACCAGAACGGGGACCGTCAGTGCGATGAGCGAGTCGATCCACCCGAACTCGTTCATCATGATGAACATGGGCACGGTGCCGATCTGGGAGGGGATCGCCAGGGTGGCGATGACGGTGACGTAGAGCGCCTGCCGGCCGCGGAACGTCAGCTTCGAGAAGGCGAACCCGGCGAGTGTGGAGAAGAACACCGTCGACAATGTCACCGACACCGCGACGAGTACCGAGTTGGCGAATGCCATCCAGAAGCTGAACTGGGAAGCGCTGAAGACCTCACCGAAGTTCTCCAGGAGCGTGAGGGTCGGCAACCACTTGGGCAGGTTGCCGACTGCCCGCGAGATCTCCTGGGTGGTCGACGAGCCGTACATCGCGGAGGCGTACAGCGGGAAGACGGACACGAGGAGCACGATCGTCAGCAGCCCGTAGGTGATCCAGCCCGGGCCGCGGCCGGAGGAGGTGTGCGCCGGGACGGGTCGCCCCTTCGCGGCACGCTTGCGGGCGTACCTGGCGGCGCCACGCCCCGCGGTGTTCTCAATGAAGGCCGTGCTCATCGGTCCCCTCGTTTCTTGGTGTCGATTTCGGCGGGTGCGACCACGCCAACCCCTAGGGCGTTGCCCTGCGACGACGCCGCTTCGGTGCGGAGCCGGGCCACCACTGCTTTGTGCTGGGCCCTCGACGCGCGACCGACCGTCGCCTTCGATGAGGAGATGGAACGGGTGAAGAGGAAGTTGATGAGGGAGACGATGGCGATGATGAAGGCGAAGATCCAGCCGACGGCCGCCGCCTGACCCAGCCGGTCCTGCCAGTCACCGAAGCCCAGGTTGAAGAGGTAGAGCACGATAGTGGTCCACTGATTGTCGGCACCGCCCTGGCCGCCACCGGTACCCGAACCATCGAACATGCGGGCTTCGTCGAAGATCTGGAGGCCGCCGATGGTCATGGTGAGGATGACGAAGATCATCGTCGGACGGATACCGGGGATGGTGACGGAGAAGAACTGGCGGAAGCGGCTCGCGCCGTCGACCGTTGCCGCCTCGTACAACTCGCGCGGCACCGCCTGCATGGCGGCCAGGAAGATGAGGGCATTGTAGCCCGTCCAGCGGAACACCACCATCGAGCCGATGGCGATGTGCGACAGCAGGCGATCCTGGAAGAACGGTGAGTTCAGGCCCGTCAACAGCCCCATGTCCTGCAGGTTGGGCACGAGGAGGCCGAACTGACCGAACACCTGGCCGAAGATCATCGCGGTTGCGACGGGCATCACGACGAACGGTACGAGCACGCTCATCCGCCAGAAGGTCCGGGCGCGCAGGTTCTGGTCGAGGACCACCGCGATCAGCAGGGCCAGCACGAGCTGCGGCACCCCGCCCCACAGGAAGATGGAGAAGGTGTTCTCCAGAGACCGCCAGAACAGGGGCTGCTGCAGCACCCAGGTGAAGTTGTCGATACCGACGAAATCACCCATACCGGCGCGGCGATGCCAATCGTGGAGGGCGACGACGATGTTGAAGAAGAGAGGGAACACCCCGAAGATCGCAAAGAGGATGAAGAAGGGCGAAACGTACAGGTAGGGCGCAACCTTGAAGTCCCACCGGGACAGCTGCTGTCCCCACCCCACGCGTCTGATGACCCGCGCTGAAGCAGGAGTGGATGCCATTGTTGAGGGCCTTTCCGAGGTGATGGTCCAAGGTGCCGCCGGCCGGGCCGGGCCTCGCGCGGAGTCCCGGCCCGACCAGGTGCGGCCCGTGGACGTGGGTCACGGGCCGCGCCGCGGTCGATCAGCCGGCCGTGTCGAAGCCGAGGGCTTCGAAGTTCTTCACCACCGAGTCCCAGGCCTGCTCGGGCGTCGTGTCGCCGGATTCGACGAGTCGGATGCCGTCGGTGACCAGGGTCTGGATGCCGGCGAAGTTCTCGCCACGGAAACCTCCCGCGGCGGCGTCGCCGGCCTTCTCGGCAAGTTCACCGTAGATCTGGCCGACACGCTGGCCGCCGAAGAAGGGGTTCTCCGCCTCGGCGATCTCCGGGCTGGACATCGCTTCGAGCTGCGAGGGGAACTGGCCCGTCGTGTTGAACCATGCGACGGCGGCATCAGCCGAGGTCAGGTAATCAGCGAGTTTCACGCCCCACTCGGTGTTCTCGCCCGTGGCGGGGACGGCGAAGAACGAACCGCCCCAGTTGCCCCCACCGTCGGGGAACGAGCTGGCGATGCGCCAACCTTCGATGCCATCGGCGTTCTCGGCGATGATGCCGGCCATCCAGGCCGGGGTGACGACCGTGGCCCACTGCTCGTTCTGGAAACCTGCGCCCCAGTCGTTGTGGCCGATGGCGATGCCCGCGGAGATGTCGTCCTGGGCGGCCTCGGCGAACATCATGAAGAGGTCCTTGACCTCCTCGTTGTCCGCGAGGTTGTACGGCTTGCCGGATTCCGGGTCCTCGAAGGCGGCCGGCAGCAGGTTGATCGCCGCCTGGAAGGCGTTGGTCAGCGAGTCGATGAAGTAGTTGTCGTTGTTGGCGACGTATTCGCGGCCCGCGTCGAGGTACGACTCCCAGGTGGCGCTGTCCCCGCCGATGAACTCGCCGAACGACTCGGGATCAGTGGCCACACCGGCGGCTTCGGTCATGTTCTGGTTGAACGCGATCGCCAGCGGGCCGATGTCCGTGCCGTAGCCGGTGATCTTGCCGTCGACCGAGCCCTGCTTGACCTTCCAGTCCACCCAGCGGTCGGGGATCTCGGGCAGTTCCACCCAGTCCTCGGGGACCGACATCATCTCGGTCCACCAGTCGAGTTCGATGAGGTGGACGTCGGAGAGTCCTGCACCGTCGGCGGACAGGCCGTTGCGGAGTACTTCCTGTGCCGACGCGCCGTCGGGGAAGGAGTTGACGACAACCTTGATGCCGTTCTCCTCCTCGAAGGAGTCGAGGAGTTCCTGCGGGAAGTCCATCCACGCCGCCACCGTGATTTCCTCCGGCTTGTTGGCATCGTTCGCCTCACCGGCCGTCCCGCCGTCGTTTCCACCTCCCCCGCAACTGGTGAGCATGAGGGCAGCGACGGCTGAGAGCGTCACTGCTCCGATGAGCTTCTTCTTGATCCGCATCATTTCGTTCCTTTCGTCTGTGGGAGGGATGGAATCAGTGCGTTCCGGCAGGGGCGATCGAGGCGACCGCCCAGGCCGGGAGTTCTATGTCGATGGCGAGGACACCGTCGGCGTCAGCCTTCAGGCTGCGGCGGTCCAGACCGTCAGCGACGGCCTTGAGGTCCGCAACCTCCTGGCGGGAGAGGTTCAGGGGTTCGCCCATCTGGTGCCATGCCTCGGGGGCGTTGCCGTGGTCCCACGCGAGGATCTCCACCTCGTAGCCGCTTCCCGGAGCGAGGCCGGAGACGGTGTGTGAGATCCGCCGGGCGGGACCCTCCTCGTGGTGCCGACGGGCGTCTGAGTAGCTGTTCGCACCGCCGACCGACTTCGCACCCATGGAGTCCGGGTAGTTGAAGAAGACCGCCGCGACGCCGCCGTCGGTGTGAGTGATGACCCCGTGCTCGGTCTGCAGCAGCAACGCGGAACCCAACCGGTTCAGCATCCTCATGGCATGGAACGTCGGCTTGTGGATGCCCTGTTCGTTGACGAAGCCGAAGCCACCATGGAAGGGACCGATCCCCCCGCCCCCCTCCTCGAAGACATCGGTGAAGGTCCAGTAGGAGATGGAATCGGCCAGCTCATGGGACTGCAGGAACGCGCGCGTGATGTAGGTCGCCGCGAAGAGCGTGTCGTGCATGAAGTCGCGACTGGAAGGCGACGTCGACCATTCGGTGATGTGCACCTCGGCCTCCGGATAGGGGCTGGCGGTGATGAGGTCGCGGAGCATGAGGAGGTCGTCACGGGTCGCGTCCCGGTTGCGGCTGATCGAGCGGCCGACGCCCTGGGTGTCGAACGCGTAGTCCGTGGGGTACAGGTGGGTGGAGATGAAGTCGATCGGCAGGTCCCGCTCGGCGCAGTAGTCGATGAGTTCATTGATCCACACGGGCTTCCACGGCAACACATCCGGGTCCGGGGCCTGCGCGGTGGCGGCCTCGACGGACTTATCGTGGTACTCGCCGTCGTAGCGGGCATCGGGCACGAACACCGACGACGACGGGCCCCCCACCTTGAGCCGGGGGTCGATCCCCTTGATCGCCCGGACGGTGGCCTCGTAGAGCTGGAAGTACTCGGTCTTCGTCCCTGTCCAGAAGTGCGGCACGAGGTTCGGCTCGTTCCACACCTCGAACGGCCAGGTGCGCACCTCGTCGATGCCGTAGCGCTCGATCCAGTGGTTGACGGTCGTGGTGACCAGTTCCACCCAGGCACTCATGTCCTTCGGCGGGCTGCAGTGCGCCTTCCACCAGAACAGGGTTTCCGTCTGCGTCGCGAGTTCGCGGGGCATGAAGCCCAGCTCCACGAACGGACGGGCACCGGTGTCGAGGATGGCGTCGAAGACCTTGTCGACGTAGGCGAAGGTGTACACCGGCTTAGCAAGAGGGGTGGGCGGGCCGAAGCCACCCCCGTTGGATGCGCGGTAGACAAACATGTCGTCGTGGAAGACGCCGTGGAACCGGACGTAGCGCGCGCCCAGTACCTCAACCGCCTCACGGAAGTGCGCCTGCCAGTCCACCCGCAACGCCTCGTTGGCGCGCCCGGCTCCGACGCACTCATTCCAGATATGGCGAAGGGTCCGAACGTGGGGCGTCTGTCCATCGATCAGAACGGTGGCGGCGGGGGCGTCTACCGGCATTGGTACTTCCTCTGTGAATCCGCGGCGCCTCTGCCGCTGGATGGAAACTATTTCGAAACTTTTTCTGCTTTTGTTTCGTCGCAACCCTATATCGCCAACGGTTCACTGTCCACACTTCTGAGGAATTCGTTCGCTTGGCGTCGACCTGGCAAACGCAATGCGAAACTTTTTCGGATACCATCGGCATATGTCGAGCGAACACACGAGGTCGAGGGACGGCAGCGGCCGGAGGCCCACGCTGGCGGACGTGGCCGTGGCCGCCGGGGTCTCGAGAGCGACGGTCTCCAAGGCGCTCAACGGCCGCGGTGACATAGCGGAGGCCACGCGCGAACGCGTGCTGACGGCCGTCGCGGAACTCAGGTACCGGTCGACGACTGCCCCAAGGGTTGCGCCGGACCGCGGGGCGCTGGTCGTCGTCTTCGATCTGCCGGCTTCTCCCTACATCATGGGCGTCCTCGACGGGGTACTCGGCGAAGCCACGGACCGTGGGGTCGATCTCTTGATGCGGCTGGCGCCCGAGCTGGAATCGCGACGCCGACATGCGGTTGCGCGGGAGTGGATCGCCGACCAGCGCGCCGTCGCCGGCGTCATCGGCCTCACCTTGTCGCAGCCCGGCGCGCTCATCACCGCGGCGAGCGACGCAGGCATCCCCTTCGTCATCGTCGACCCAGTCGACACCAGTCACAAGAAGTTGGTGAGCATCGGGTCGAGTAACTGGGCGGGCTCACGAGCGGCCACCGAGTACCTCGTCGGTCTGGGCCACCGGCGCATCGCCTGGATCGGCGGGCCGGACGCCTCCGACGCGGCACAGGACCGCCTTTACGGCTACCGAGCGGCTCTCGACTCGGCCGGCCTGGAGGTCGATCCAGCGCTCGTGACGTCCGGGCCGTTCGCTGCCGCGGAAGGCGCCCGGCACGCGCGGGAACTGCTCACCTCGCCTGAACCCCCCACGGCCATCCTGGCCGCCGACGACGAACTCGCGCTCGGTGTTCTGGCGACCGCCCGCCTCCTGGGCGTCCACGTCCCGGAACAGCTCAGCATCATCGGTTTCGACGACACCGCCCAGACCGCGTGGACGACGCCACCGCTGACCACAGTCCACCAGCACCTCGACGGCATGGGGCGCATGGCGGTCGGAGCGTGCCTCGCCATGGCGGAGGGCCATCGGCCCGCGTCGTCGCACATAGAACTCGCCACGTCTCTGACGGTGCGCGAGAGCACAGGCCCTGCACCCACCGGCGGATCGGCCTGATTCAAGGCCTGGCCGATCCGGCGGACGGAGCCAGCGTCGCCAGGATCCGAGCTATGCGTGAGCAATTGGATGGGGTCACTGGACCAGTCGGACGTTGTCCCCGGTGAGGTTGGCGCGGAAGCCGCCGTCGACCACCGTCACGCTCCGCAGCACCACCCCGTCGGGCAGGCCCTCGATGGCGTACTCGAACGTGATCAGTTCCCGCACCACGTCTCCCAGCAGGTCGGAGACGAAGCGTGGGGCGCCGACGTCGATGGAGGTCGGCACCATCACGAGCTTGCCTCCGACGACATCGACGGTGCCGGTGGCCGCCACGGGGAGGCTGCGGCCCAGGGCCTCCACCGTGGTGTCGACGCGCGCCTCACCTCCACCGGCCGCGCTCAGCGTGGTGTTCGGGTTGATCTGCGCGGCCACGACATGGAACGGCACCGTTGCCGTCAGGTCGAGGTGCCGCGCGACGAGCCCCTCAGGCCCTGACGTGACGTCGGTGCCGGTGCCGACGACGTCGCGCAACGGGGTGCCCGCGGCGAAGACCGAACCGGCGTTGAGCAAGATGTCTCCGAGCCACACCTCGTTCTCCTCGAGGTCTGCAGGCGGAGTGACTTCGCCGGTTGGTCCGGCCGTCGTCGACGTGTCGTCGCTCGGCGGGGCGCCGGTGGGGTCGACCGGTCGCGTCACCGACAACCAGAACAACACGAGTGCGAGCAGCACGATGCAGAGCATCGCGAGGGCGCCGATGGCCCAGTCGAGCACGCGTGATCGGAGCCGGCGTCGCGGAGCGGGAACCAGGTGGCTCCCTCCCCCGAACGGCTCATCCGTAACAGCGCCGGGCGAGTAGGCGTGGCTGCCGTGCGTCTGTGGCGGCCCGTCAGGAAACTGCACGTGCTTTCCTGACGCGCGGGCGCCTCTCGCGCAGGATGTCCGACGGCCAACTGCTGAAGGTCCCCACCAGCGTGATCAGCGACGGGACGAGCAGCGCCCGGACGATGAACACGTCGATCAGGATTCCCACCCCCAGCAGGAAGCCCAGCTCGTGGAACGGGCCCAGCGGGACGAGCGCCAGGAGCCCGAAGCTGGCGGCCAGCGCCAGGCCCGCGGAGGTGATCGCGCGGGTCGACTCCGGGGTGGCGACGAGGAGGGCGTCCCTCATCGACCGGTTGCGTGCCTCCTGCCAGATGTGGCCGACCGCGAAAATGTTGTAGTCAGACCCCAGCGACAGCAGGAGCACCGACGCGGCGAAGGGGACGTAGAACGTGAGGTCGTCGTGCCCGAGGAAGTCCTGGAAGAACAGCACCGACAGACCCAGCGTCGCCCCGAGCGCCAGGACGCTGGAGGCGAGGAGGTACAGCGGGGCGATCAGGGCACGCAGGAAGATGACCAGCAGGAGCAGGTTGACGGCGATCGCGACGATGGCGATCCGGAAGAGGTCGTTGGTGGTGTCCGCGATGACTCCTGAAGCCAACGCGGTGTCGCCGCCGACGTGCGTGGTGACCTCGCCCAGCCCCGCACCAGCGGCGAGCTGTGGAAGGGCGGCTTCCACGCGCCCCAGCGTGTCGATCGCCGTCGCCTCCAGTGGCGTGCTGTCGAGGATGACCAGGAAGCGCACGGCGTCACCCGACTTCGCGGTGAAGGCGCCGACGTCGTCCGCGGCCGGGAGGTCGCCGGGGCCGATCACGCCGGCCACTCCTGGTTGGGTCTTGAGGGCCTCACCGAACTGGGCCACCTCATCGGGCTTCTCCCCCACCCCCGGTGACTCGACCACGATCTCGGTCGGGGACACGATGCCCGGAGCGAATCCCTTGCCCGCCGCGTCTGCTGCCTGCTGCGCGCTGGTGGTCTCCGGCAGGGATTGGACGAATCCGAGGCCGAGGTCGAGGTTGCGCGCCTGGTAGGCGGCGACGCCCAGACCGGCCACACACACCAGCACCAGGACCAGGGCGGAGCCACGGTTCGCCACGGCCCTGGTGAGGAGGGAAGGCCTCTCACGCATCTTCGTGGGTGTGGCTGCCAGGGTTCGGGGCCAGAACGCGCCTCGACCGAGGATGGCCAGCAGGGCGGGCACGAGGGTGACGGCCACCACGAGCCCGGTCAGGACGGTGAGCGCGAGCGCGGGCCCGAACCCCCGGAAGAGGGGGGACTGGGCGACGAGGAGCGAGGCTGTTCCCGCCGCGACAGTGATGCCGGCCACAGCGACGATGGGCGTGACGGAAGCGGTGGCCAGGCGGGCCGCCTCAAGGCGGCCGTGGCCCTCCCGCAGTCTGCTGCGTAGGCCGGAGAGGTAGAAGATGCAGTAGTCGGTGACGATGCCGAGGAGCAGCGCGACGATCAGCGGCCGCAGGTCTGCCGGGATCGACACATCCATGATGGTCGCGGCCCAGCCCGAGACGCCGAGTGTGACGAACACCGCAGCCCCCACCGAGACGAGCGTCAGGGCGGGCGCTGCCAGCGAGCCGAACGTCAGCGCCACGATCGTCAACACCGCGAGGACGGTCACCGCCTCGACGATGTGGACGTAGGAGTTCAGGACGAGGCCCTGGGCCGCGCGCGCCGGGATGGAACCGGTGACGCCCACGTACCCGTCGGATGGGTCCGTCAGCTGCTCCGCCGCGAAGTCCTCAACGATTCGGGTCTGCTCGAAGAAGTTCAGCGTGGGGTCGGCGAACACGTAGGTGAGGACGGTCGTGTTCTTCTCGGCGGCACCGGGGAAGGCTCCCTCGGCATTGGGGACCGGGATCGCGCCCAGCAGCGGGGTGTCGTACTTGCCTTGGTTGATGGCGATGCCGCGCATGACGGCCTCGGCCTGGACCACTGGGGGCAGGCCCTCCGGGTTGCGCTGCACGATCGCCGCCCGGCTCAGGAGGGGGAACTCGAACAGTTCCATGGACCGCTGCTCGGCCGCGAAGCTGTCGTCGTCGGCGCCGAGCGCCTCGATGTCGTTGGCGGTGCCCTGCATCGGGGGAAGGAGCAGTGTCGCCGCGACAGCCGCCGCCACCCAGCCGATGACGATCACCCAGCGCAGGGCGACGATCGCCCGGGCGTAGCCGTACCAGACAGTGGCCATGAAGCCGCGCCGGGGCTCCCCCTCGAGCGGCGCAGGTGCGTGGGTCATGGGGTCTCGCTGGGGGTAGGCGACGGAGAGCCGGACTCGCTGGCCTGCGGCGACTTCCCGGCCTGCTCAAGGCATTCCTCTGACGCCCCGTCGGCCACCTCGCGAGCATCCTGGAGGCGGTCGAGGGCCTCCTGCAGGGCGCGTGCGTCCTGTGATTCGGCGCCCTTGGCGAGATCCTCGACGGCCTTGTCGACCTCGACGTTGTACTCGGCCGCCCGCACGCACGCCTCAGAGACGTCGCCCGACCCAGTGGAGGCATCCGCGGTGGGAGACGCCGACGGGGTGGGGCTTGCGCTGATCACGGACTGTGCCTCCAGTGGGGTGGCCCAACCGATCCCCAGGAGGACGACGCCGGCGGCTGCGGCCAGCGCGATCCCTGCCAGGAGTCCGATCAGGAGCATCACCCAACCGCTCAATGGATTGCCACTTCGGCGCGACGCGCTCCGGTGCTCGCCAACTGTCATCGATCCTCCTGGTGGTGTGATCGTCATCGGCCCCATGGGGAACAGCAGTACTGCGATGGTACGGGTCAAACGCGAAGTGCATCGCGCTTTCGCGAAGGATCACGACGCGAAACGACCCCCAAGGAATACACCAGGATGGGTCCAGGGCGCGGGGGCGCAGGTGTTCGGCCAACGGCCCGTGCTCACGGAAGGAGCCGGAAACGGTGCCCGCACCGACGACAAGCATCGGCAGCCATGTGGCATAGAACGCAGCCCGCGAGCTGGGCTTCGAACTCACCGCGGACGCCATCGTCACGGGACTGCGCAAGCTGCCCGAGCACGCCCTGGCTGACGACGTGGCCCGAGTCGTCGACCACCAGGGCCTTGGTCGCGGTCGTGGAGGAGTCGACGGCGAGGACGAGCGGGCGGTTCGCGGGGGGCGCAGGGTCAGCCTAATAACCGCCGTGGCGTGCACTCGGACGCCGAAGCTGGGACCACCGGGAGCCAGACCCGCATCGTCGCCGGCCCCCGGTTCCCCCGCGCTCCGCTCAGGCTTCTAGTGTGGACTCCAGTCCAGCGTCGTTCGCGCGCTCCGCCAGTCTCTCGGCGACGTAGTCGATGTCCTTGTCGCCACGCCCGGACAGGTTGACCAGGATGATCTGGTCGGCACCCATCGACGGGGCGATGCGGATGGCGTGCGCGAGCGCGTGGCTCGACTCCAGCGCGGGGATGATGCCCTCCGTGCGGCACAGGAGCTTGAAGGCCTCCAACGTCTCGTCGTCGGAGGCATGCACGTAGTCGACTCGGCCGGTCTGCCGGAGGTGGGCGTGCTCCGGTCCGACGCCCGGGTAGTCGAGGCCGGAGGCGATCGAGTGCACCGCCGTCGGTTCGCCGGCCTCATCCTGCAGGATCACGGTCTTCATGCCGTGCAGCATGCCGTCTGACCCCAGGGTCATGGTGGCGGCGTGCTCTCCCACCGTACCCAGATCGCGGCCCGCGGGCTCGACGCCGTAGATGCGCACGTCCGTGTCGTCGAGGAAGCCGCTGAAGATCCCGATGGCATTGGACCCGCCGCCCACGCACGCGATCACGGCGTCGGGCAGGCGGGCCTCCTTCGCCAGGATCTGCTCCCGGGCCTCGCGCCCGACGATCGACTGGAAGTCGCGCACCATGGTCGGGTACGGGTGGGGGCCCACGACGGATCCGATGGCGAAGAAGGTGTCGTGGTAGTCCGCGGCGAAGACCCCGAAGGCCGAGTCGACGGCGTCCTTCAGGCACGCCCCGCCGCTGGTGACGGGAACCACCTTGGCGCCGAGCAGCTCCATCCGCACGACGTTGGGGTGCTGCTTGGCGATGTCGATGGACCCCATGTGGATCTCACACTCAAGCCCGACCAGCGCCGCGGCGGTCGCCAGGGCAACCCCATGCTGGCCTGCGCCCGTTTCGGCGAGGAGCTTCTTCTTGCCCATCCGCTTGGCGAGGAGCGCCTCGCCGAGGCAATGGTTGATCTTGTGGGCGCCGGTGTGGTTGAGGTCCTCGCGCTTGAGGTAGATGGTGGCCCCACCCAGTTCCTCGCTGAGGCGCTGCGCCTTGAACAACGGGGACGGCCGGCCGACGTAGTCCGTCAATAGGGCCTCGTACTCGGCGAGGAAGGCCGGGTCCTTGATGGCCTCCTGGTACGCCTCGGCCACCTCGGCGAGGGGGGTTTCGAGCTGGGGTGGCACGAACCGTCCACCGTACTGACCAAAGAATCCATCCGAGCTACTCACACGGTCGACCTTAGTGCCGTGCTCCCAACGAGAACCGCCCGGCACGCCAGTGAAGGGGCGTGCCGGGCGGCTCACGAGGTCAGGCCTGCTGCTTCGATCGCGGCGTTCATGACCCTGATCACCGGCCACCCACCTTCGGAGCTGTTGCCCAGAATGCTGACGGTTGTCTGGCTCGCGATGATGTGCGTCGACCGGAAGGAGGCGCCGGCGTCATAGCCCTCGAGGATGGGCACCGGGTGAGACCGGTGCAGCCAGAAGCCCATGCCGTAGCGCATCTCTTCCTCCGGCACGTCGTGGCGGGGACGCAGCATCTCGTCGACGGTGTCCCGCCGCACGATCCTGCCGTCGATCAGCGCGCGCCAGAACCTATGCAGGTCGTCGGCCGTGGTGAACGCACCGCCGTCGCCGTTGCCGAGGATCGGCAGGTGAAGCGTGTTCATGAGGTGGCCCTCGTTGGCCACATAGCCGGCCGCGGCGTCCGACGGCAGCTCGTTGAGCGGAAGGAAGTCGGTGGCTGCCATGCCCCCCGGCTCGAACACGAGCCGCCTCACGACGTCGTGGTAGGTCTCCCCCGTCACCCGCTCCAGCAGCACGGCCAGCACCATGTACCCACCGTTGCAGTAGGCGAATCGCTCGCCCGGTGCGAACTTCTGCGGATGCCCGTCGAGCATGGGGAGGAACGCCTCCGCGGTGATCAGCCGGTGCACGGGGACCGTCAGCACGAAGTCTGCAACCTCCCAGTCGGTGTCCTCGTCCAGGTAGTCGCCGATGCCCGACGTGTGCGTCAGCAGGTGCTCCACCGTGACCGCGTCGTCGATGAGCGGGAGGTCGTCCCCGAGGAGGCCGCGCACCGGCTGCCCCAGCTGCACGGCGCCGTCTTCGACGAGCCGCATCACCGCCAGAGCAGTGAAGCTCTTGCTCCCGCTGGCGATGGCGATCCGCGCTCGGGGTGTCATCGGCACGTCGAGAGCCCGGTTGAGGAAACCCTCGCAGCGCTCGAAGACCCGTTGGTCGCCGACGTCGACCGTCACGACGCCGGTGAACGACTGGCGGGTGACGGCGGCGTCGAATGCGGTGGGATCAATCACCATGCTTGATCCTTTCAGAGTCGGACCCTCGGTGGAACCCTCGGGGTCACAGCTGCGTTAGGACACCGGAGCCGGGGGTCTCCGGCTCTACACCACCAGGACGCTGAAGGCCGAGACGGTCACGAGCGCCAAGAGCGTCGAGACCGCCACGACGGCGGCGACCAGGTGCCCGTCGCCGTCGAACTCCTGCGACAGGGTGAACGTGGTCGCGCCGGTGGGCATGGCGGCGAGCAGCACCATGACCGCGGTGAGGAGGCCCGTGGGGTCTGGAACGAACAGCTTGGCCGCCGCCCACGTCAGGAGCGGCAGGACCAGGAGCTTCGCCATGGCAACCGACACGATCGCCACCAGGGACGAACCACGGGTCCACACCTGCTTGACGGCCGGGCCGAGCGACAGGCCGATGGCGAAGAGCGCTACCGGGATCACGGCCTGCGCCAGCAGCGTGACCGGGACGGCCACCATCTCGGGCAGTTCCAGCCCGAGGCCGCGCACGATGAGCGCGGCCACCACGGAGATGACCGCGGGGTTGAGCGGGCCCGCCTTCAGCAGCGCCCGCCGCAGCCGCCCCGGCTGGGGTTTCCCCGCCGTCGCCAACGCCGGGTAACCCACCATGAAGATCAGGTTGTGCACCATGGACGTCAACGCCATCGGCAGCGCGGCCCGCGGCCCGAGGACGCTCAGAATGAGTGGGAAGGCGAAGTAGCCCACGTTGCCGTAGCCCGCCGCCAGCGACAGCCTGCCCGCGATCGGCCGGAGCCCGGCCAAACGCGAGGCGAGGTAGACCAGGGCCGAGAAGCCGAGGGTGACGACGAACGCCACCAGGAACAGGGAAACGGGAAGCCCGGCGCCCGACGGGGCCTTCACGATCGCGTCGAACAGGAACGCCGGCAGCGCGAACCAGTACACGAAGGAGTTCAGGCCGACGTCGGCCTTCCCGAACGCCTTGGCCCTGCTGGCCAGCAGCCCCAGCAGGATCAGCACGTACAGCGGCATGACAACCGCCAGCACCTCCGCCATGCTCCTCCCTTCGCCCCCCGCAAACCGCGACTGCCCGGCTCGTGTGGACCTTACCCTTCCCCATCCTGGCGGCTCGTCTCGGCGGCGGGCAGAATGGCCGGCGTGACGAAGCGTGAACTGCTGGGTGTGGTGCTGGCGGCCGGGGAGGGGCGCCGGCTCCGGCCGCTCACCGACCTGCGGCCCAAGCCGCTGTGCCCGGTGGGGAACCGGCCCCTGCTCGACTGGGCGCTCGACCGGGTGCGCCCCCATGTCTCCCGGACGGCCGTCAACGCCTACCACCTCGCCGGCCAGATCGACTCCTACCTGCAAGGCACGGGGGTCACCGTGTCGCACGAGGCGGAGTTGCTCGGCAGCGCCGGCGCGCTGGGCCACCTGGCCGGCTGGATCGGGGACGCCGACGTGCTGCTGCACAACTCCGACAGCTGGCTGACCGACGACCTGTCCGAGCTCGTTGCCGGCTGGTCGGGCGAGTACCCGAGGCTCCTGGTGGCGGAGGCCGGCGACGGCCCGGCGGACTTCGGGCCGTGGCGCTTCGTCGGAGTCAGCCTGCTGCCCCACCGTTACGTGGCGGCCCTGCCGGATCGCTTCGCGGCCCTGTACCCGCTGGTGTGGGGGCCAGCGTTCGAGCGCGGCGAACTCGAGTTCGTGCGCGTGCGCGGCGACGTCGTCGACTGCGGCACGCCGGCCGACTACCTCCGGGCGAACCTG
Source organism: Tessaracoccus sp. MC1756 (assembly GCF_014164735.1). NCBI lineage: Bacteria > Bacillati > Actinomycetota > Actinomycetes > Propionibacteriales > Propionibacteriaceae > Tessaracoccus > Tessaracoccus sp. MC1756. Next base: position 258,990 of record NZ_JACJFZ010000004.1, read on the forward strand.
CTGGCCAACGGCGGCCGCAGCGTGGTGGGCGACGGGGCCGTCGTTGAGGGCACGCTGATCGACAGCGTCGTCTGGCCGGCTTGCACGGTGGGGGCCGACGAGGTACTGCGGCAGGCCGTCCGCGCCGACGGTGGGCTCACGGTGGACTGCCGGCCGGGGAGCCCAGCGGCGCAACCGCCGCGCGAGAGCCGCGGGAGCATCGGCTAGGGCTGAGCGCTTCTGCGCTCTTGGTCCGGGCGCCAGACACGATGAGTTGAGCGACATCCTGGTGTCGCAACTCGTCCGGCTACCAGGGCCGGTGGTCGACGCGCACGGTGCCATCGTCGCTCGCAGGTGCGTGGCCGCTCGACGCCGTCACTCCTTCGGATCAGGCAGGGAGGACGAAGACGTACATCAAGAGGAAATGCAGGAGCGCCGCTAAGCCTACGAGCACGTGCCAGATCTCATGGAAGCCGAACCGGCCGGGCCAGGGATTGGGCCGTTCGATCACGTAGATCACGAAGCCCGCGCTGTACACAAGCCCGCCCGCCGCTAGGAGGAAGAGTGCCAGCGGCGGGAGCGAGACGTCAGCTCCCAGCAGCGCGACGGTCATCCAGCCCAGCGTGATGTAGAGGGTGTTGGTGATGTACTTCGGAAGCCGGCGCCAGACGGAACGAAGGACGACGCCCATGATCGCGACGCCCCACACCGCGCCGAACACCGCCCACCCGAACGCGTTGCGCGCGAGCACCAACACCAAGGGGGTGACCGTGCCAGCTATGAGGACGAAGACGGATGCGTAGTCGAGCGTCCGCAACGCCTCATTCATCCGGGGCCCACGATCAATCCCGTGGTGGAGTGTGCTCGCCGCGAAAAGCGTCATGAGGGACAGGCCGTAGATGCTGAAACCGACGATCTTCCAAGGTTCAGCCTGAGCGACGGCCTGGGAGACGAGCAGCACCGTTCCCATCACTGAGAAGCAGAGGGCCACGAGGTGCGAGAGGGTGTTGAACCGCTCGTCAGTCACATGGGCGCTACCGTCCCGGCTTCTGCTGATGCTGTCCACAAGCCGCCTTCCGACGCGCGGCCATGCCTGCGGCAGGTCCGTCTCGGATGGGAGTTTACCTTCGGCCGTTAGCCTGAGCCGGAAATTGGCTCACGCCACAGCGACGTGACACAGGGCGGGGTCGGGGTGCTGCTGTCGCGGCGGCTCTTGGGCGAGCGCCTGAAACGGATCCAGGATGTGGACCTGGGTACTGCCCCCCTCAGGATGAGGGGACTGCAGGACAACGAGCCCGTCGGGGGTCGTCACGTAGCGTCGGAAATGAACGAAAGGCGCTACATGATTGAAGTGCACAACCTGACCAAACGGTACGGCCAGAAGGTGGCGGTCGACCGGATCGACTTCACCGTCCGGCCGGGCCGGGTGACCGGCTTCCTGGGCCCAAACGGTGCAGGGAAGTCGACGACGATGAGGATGATCGTGGGGCTCGACCGACCGTCCGGGGGAACGGCCACGATCAACGAAACTGCCTACCGGAACCTGCAGTCACCGCTCCACGAGGTGGGCGCGCTCCTGGACGCCCGGGCGGCGCACCCCAGCCGCACCGCCTACAAGCACCTGCTAGGTCTCGCCGCCACCCACCGCATCGGGAAACACCGGGTCCGGGAGGTCATCGAACTCGCCGGTCTGGAATCGGTGGCCGACAAGCGCGTGGGGAGTTTCTCGCTGGGCATGGGCCAGCGTCTGGGTATCGCTGCGGCGCTGCTCGGCGACCCTGGGACCGTCATCCTTGACGAGCCTGTCAACGGCCTCGACCCTGAGGGAATCCTCTGGATCCGGGCGCTCCTGCGTCGTTTGGCAGCCGAGGGCCGAACGGTGCTGCTCTCCTCTCATCTGATGGGAGAGATGACGCAGACCGCCGATCACCTCATTGTGATCGGCCGCGGCAAGATCTTGGCCGACGCCCCGATACGCGAGGTCATCTCCGGTGCAACCCGCACAGTCGTCAGGGCCCGCACACGCGACGTACAGGGGTTGAGCGCCGCCGTCGCGGCCCAGGCCGTGACCGTCACGCCCACTTCAGACGGTGCGGTCGAGATCTCGGGGCTGACCGCCGAAGAGGTGGCCGAGGCCGCCTCGGCCGCGGGGGTGGTCCTTCACGAACTCACCTCCACCGAAGGCTCCCTCGAGGACGCATACTTGACCCTCACGGCGGAGGCCGCCGAATACCGTGCGGTCTCCGCCGCAGGAGAAGGAGCCCGATCATGACCACCGCGCCGACGACCCGACGCGCCGATCCCGCTGTCCGCCGCCCGGCCTTCCGCGACGCCCTGCGCTCGGAGTGGATCAAGTTGCTGAGCCTGCCGTCGACGTTCCTCGCCCTCGGCGGCATCCTGGCCGTGGGGCTGGGAGGCAGCCTCTTCCTCGGCCTCACCCTCGAGTCTTCCGGGGTGCCGTCGGTCGCGTCGGTCGAACGCACCATCGGTGACGTCACCCTCCCGATGGTCATTCTCGGCCAGATCATCGCAGGCATCGCCGGGGTCTCGTCCGTGGGCGCCGAATATTCATCCGGGTCGATCCAGACCACGCTCATGGCCGTGCCCACGAGGGTGCGGGTGTTGTGGGCCAAGGCGATTGTCGCGTTCCTCGCGGCGACCGGAGTCGCCCTGACGACCGTCTTCGGGGCCTGGCTGGCGACCTACCCCCTGTATGCGGAGCACGGACTCCATGCCCCTCTGACCGCGCCCGGCGTCCTCCTCGCGCTGCTGGGCTCCGCGGTGTACCTCGGGCTCTGCGCGGTGTTCGGTGTCGGCATCGGAATGCTCGTGCGGTCCACGACGATCGGTGCCGTAGTCGTGTTCACGGCCACCCTTCTGGGGCCGATTCTGGCCTCGGCGCTGCCGTTCAACTTGTTTTCCCGTGTTGCACGCGTGGCACTGCTCGGCAATGCCGGCGACGCGATGGCGCGGATCGGCACCCCGGGAGGCCCCTTCCTCGACGTCTGGGGTGGCCACATCAGTACTGCAGCCGGCTGGCTATTGGTGGCAGCCTGGGCGGCTCTGGCCCTGGCCGGGGGGGCGGTTGCCCTGCAGAGGCGCGACGCATGAATGACCGCGCCGAGCGCTACCGGCCTGACTGCAGCGATCTGGCCATACTGACCGGTTACGCCGTGCTCGCCCTCTTCCTCGCGTACCTGTCTCTCGAGTCGCCGTTGAGGACGCCGCTCGCGCCGATCCTGCTCCTCGGCGCGGGTGGCATCGCGACCGTCCTGACCCGGCGTCGCCGCCCTGCGGTCGCCTTCGCGGCGACGCTGGCCGCCCTGCCACTGACGGCGGGCTGGGGCAGTGGCGCGGAGGCCGTGCTGGTCCTTCCCGCCCTGTACGAGGTCGGCGCCACGCGGACCACTCGACGGGCGTGGGGAGCATTCGGCCTCGCGGCGACGGCCGGCGCGCTGGGCGCGCTCATCTTGTCGCTCCGGGTGCGGTTCGGCCCCCCTCTGCTGGGCCTGGCCCCACGCGTCGACCTGCAGGATTGGCCCACGGACTGGCTCAGCGCAACTACCGTCTTCGTCGCAGCCGCCCTGATCACCGTCCTCATCGGCATCAACGTCGGCCATCGACGTCGCCACATCGCTGCCCTCGTGGAGCACGCGGAGCAGATGAGGCGGGAACGCGACCAGCAGGCCAGCATTGCGCGTGCTCAGGAGCGCGAGCGCATCGCGCGGGAGATGCACGACGTCATCGCCCACAGTCTGTCGGTGATGATCGCGCTGGCCGACGGCGCCCACGCCGCGGCCTCGTCGCGGCCGGAGGAGTCGCGCCGCGCGATCGGACGCGTCGCCGAGACCGGACGGCGCACCCTCGGGGAGGTCCGTCGGCTGCTGGGGGCGGTGCGTGATGGCGACGGCTCACCCCAGGCGACGCTGCCGTCCTCGCTGAGCGTTGAGCACCTGCCCGCCCTGGTGGACGAGTTCAGGGCCGCCGGCCTTCCGGTCCGCCTGGACCTTCAGGGAGACCCTGACGCTGGGGCCGTCGTCGGCCTCACCGTTTACCGGGTCGCGCAGGAGTCGCTCACCAACGTGCTCCGACATGCACGCGAGGTACGCGACGTACTGGTACGGGTGGTGCACGACGATGACGCGGTGACGGTCCTCATCGAGGACACATCGGCCCCCGTCCAGGCAGACACGGAACCCGGGCGCGGGCTAGTGGGTATTCGGGAGCGGGCGGCCTTCTACCATGGTCGCGTGAACGCGGGTCCCCGCGCCGGTGGGGGCTGGCGGGTGGATGTCCGACTGCCGATGGAGGAACGATGACCGAGGGCTCCGCCACAGCGGCGACCATCCGTGTTCTGCTGGTCGACGATCAGGAACTGGTCCGGTACGGACTGAGGCTCGTGCTCGAGGCGCAACCCGACATCGAGGTCGTCGGCGAAGCCTCCGATGGCGAGGAGGCCCTGCGCACGGCCCGGCGGCTCTCCCCCGACGTGGTACTCATGGACGTCCGCATGCCCGGCATGGGCGGCATCGAGGCCACCACCTACCTGAACGCGACACTGCCAAGCACCCGTGTGCTGGTGCTGACAACCTATGATCGCGACGACTTCGCCTTCGGAGCGCTGCAGGCCGGTGCCGCCGGGTTCCTGCTGAAAAACACCCGGCCGGCCGAACTCGTAGCGGCGGTGCGAACGATCGTGGCCGGCGACGCGGTGGTCTCTCCGCGGATCACCGCGAAGCTGATCGAGGTCGCGGTGCCGCACCTGTCCGGCGCTGACCGAAGCGAGGCCGAGCAGGAACTCGCTGTGCTGACCGACCGCGAGCGCGAAGTGTTCGTGCTTGTGGGGCAGGGCCTCACCAACGCGGACATCGCGCACCGCCTGTATCTCAGTGAGTCCACCGTCAAGGCACACTTCGGCCGCATCCTTGCCAAGTTGGAGCTGGCCAACCGTGTCCAAGCCGTCATCCGCGCCTACGAGTTGGGCGTCGTCAACGTCGGGGGCTGAGGCCGCTGCCCGCATCGCCCGGGGGTCGTGGACGGCGCCCCGTTTCAGCAAGGTCATGCGGACGAAGTAGCCTCGTGTGCGTGACAGAGCTCTCCGATCCCCTCGTCTTTCCACACGGGCCCGCTTGGCGCAACCGGCTTGCGCTGGCCCCCTTGACGAACAAGCAGTCCCATCCCGACGGCACCCTCTCGGACGACGAGATCCGGTGGCTGCTCGCGCGCGGGAGACACGGCTTCGGCATGACGATGACCGCCGCGGCCTACGTCGCGCTCGCCGGGAAGGCGTGGCAGGGGCAATTGGGGATCAGCGACGACGCGCACCTCCCCGGCCTCACCCGGCTGGCTGATGGCCTCCGCGACGCGGGGACCGCCGCGATTGTCCAACTCCATCACGGCGGTACACAGGCCAACCCCTCAGTCTCCGGTGAGGAGCGCGTCGGACCCTACGCAGACGCTGACCACGGCGCGCGTGCACTGACCACCGACGAGGTGCGACGAGTCGTTGACGACTTCGCCGCCGCCGCCGTCCGCGCCGAACGCGCCGGCTTCCACGGGGTGCAACTCCACGGCGCCCATGGCTACCTGCTCTGCGAGTTCCTGAGTTCACGCAACGTCCGCGACGACGGGTATGGCGGTGACCCGGAGGGAAAGGCGCGCATCATCCGCGAGGCCATCGCCGCGATCCGGGCGGCCACGTCGTCTGACTTCCACCTGGGGCTGCGGATCTCCACCGAACGACTAGGTCTCGACACCGCCGAGATGGCGGAGCTCAGCGCCCAGCTCATGTCCGAGGGCAACCTCGACCACTTGGAACTGTCCCTGTGGGACGTCACGAAGCTCCCCGAGGATGCCGAGCCAGGGGCGGCGCCCTTGCTCAGCCACTTCATCGAACTCCCCCGCGGCTCCACGCGCCTGGGGGTCGCCGGCAAAGTGGGCAGCGGACCGGCCGCCGTGGCGGCGCTGGCCACGGGCGCCGATTTCGTCACCATCGGCCGGGCGGCTGTCGCCGACCAGCGGATCGCGGAGCGGATCCTGGCGGACCCCGACTACCCTGGGCCCGCCTTCCCGGTGACGAAGGAGGTCCTGCGCGACAACTGCGTGGGCGAGGCGTTCGTCGACTACTTCTCGACCGGGTGGCCGCACCTGGTCGCGGGTTGAATCAGGGCATAGCGGAGGCCACCCCGGCCGAGCTATGGCGCTGAACCTCACCCCGTCACCCCGGCCGACACGCCGCACGGGTTACCATCGGTGGAAGGCCTCCGAAGGGGGACGCGGTGATAACTGAACATGGCAGTGCGACGGCGCTTGGCCGCGCCCACGCGGAGGTCCTGACCACCACACGCAGGGGCAGTCCTGTCAACCTGCCGGCCCGTTTCCCCGAACTCCTTCGGACGCTACGCGCGGCCCGATCGGCGCTCTCCAGCGATGGGGCGAAGACGCCCTCGTCGGGGTCGGAGTGGTTCCTCGACAACTACTACCTGATCGAACAGGCCCTCGGCCAGGTGCGGCAGGACCTGCCTGCGGTGTACTACCGGGAGCTGCCCTGGCTGGCCAGGGAGGGTGGCGCCACGTGCCCCCCGAGGACCCTCGCACTGGCCGAGGCCGTCCTCGGCGCCGACGAGCTCCAGCTCGATCCGGAGCAGCTGTTCGGCTTCGTGGATCTCTATCAGCAGCACAGCGTCCTGACCCAGGGGGACGTGTGGGCGCTGCCCACCATGCTGCGGGTGGTGCTGCTGCAGGCGATCATCGGGGCCGCATCGCGACTCGCAGGGCTCCCCGCGGCGAGGAGCGCGCCACCCGTCGCAGATCCGCCCGTAGGCGAGGACGACGACGACATCATGGCCACCGCGGTGGTCAGCCTGCGCAAGCTCGACAGGTGGGACTGGAAACCCTCCGCCGAACGGCTGAGCGTCGTGCACCGGATGCTCGTCGACGGCGACCCCACCGGCCATTACCCCGTCATGGACTACGACAGCCGGAACCGCTACCGGACCGTGATCGAGAAGGCGGCACGCACGGCCGGCCGCTCCGAGGTCGAGGTGGCCCAGGCTGCCCTTGCCCTGGCCGCCGATTCCACCACCCCCCGCGAGCGCCACGTGGGCTACTTCCTCATCGACGCCGGCCGGCGGCGGCTGGAGACGTCCGTCGGCGGCCGGCCCGGGCTCGGTGAGCGGGTCCGCCGGGCGCTCCTCGGCAGGCCCACCGCCACCTACCTCGTCCCGATCCTGGTGACCACCACCGCCCTCGTGCTGGCCGCCGCCTTCTACTCGGGCACCCGGGCCGCGTGGGCCGCGGTCCCCGCCGCGATCCTGTCGCTCGTGCCCGCCTTGACGGCCGCGGTCCACTTCGTCAACTGGGCGCTCGGGCGCACCCTGCGTCCGCGGGTGCTGCCGAAGCTCGACTTCCGCGACGGCATCCCGACTGAGCACCGAACCCTGGTGGTGGTGCCCGGCCTCGTGTCCCGCCCGGCGGACGTCGACTCCCTCCTGGCCAACATCCGCGCCCACTACCTACGCAACCCGGATCCGGGCCTGGCCTTCGCCGCGGTCACCGATTTCCCGGACGCCAAGGGCCCCACCGCTCCAGGCGACGACGAGGTCCTCGCGCACGCTCAGCGCGCCCTCGCCGAACTGAACGCCGCAACCGCCGGCGCCCCCTTCCTCATCCTCCATCGGCGCCGGATGTGGAACGAGACCCAGAGGTCCTGGATGGGATGGGAACGCAAGCGCGGGAAGCTGCAGGAGCTGGACAGGCTGCTGCGCGGCGCCACTGACACGTCGTTCGAGCTGGTGGCCGGAGACCGCACCCTGCTGGACGGTGTGCGCTACGTCATCACGCTCGACGCCGACACCGTGCTCCCCCCTGACGCCGCCGGGCGGCTCGCGGGCACGCTGGCACATCCGCTGAATCAGGCCACGTTCGACGAGCGGGGACGGGTGGTGGCCGGCTACACCGTCCTGCAGCCGCGCGCCGAGACCGATCCCGTGAGCGCCAGCCGCTCCGCCTTCACGCGGGCGCTTGCCGGGGACTCCACCGTCGACCTCTACAACATGGCCGTCTCCGACGTCTACCAGGACCTCTTCGGCGAGGGCAACTACATGGGCAAGGGAATCTACGACGTGGATTCCTTCGAACGCAGCCTCGAGGGCCTCGTTCCCGAGAACGCCCTGCTCAGCCACGACCTGTTCGAGGGTGCGCAGGGGCGGGCGGGGCTGGTCAGCGACGTCACCGTCTACGAGGACTACCCCCCCAACTATCTGGTGGCCGCGTTGCGACTCAGCCGCTGGGTCCGGGGCGACTGGCAGCTGCTGCCCTGGCTGGGTTCGCGGGTGCCGACGGAGCGGGGTCACGCTCCCAACACCCTGCCGATGGTCGCGCGCTGGAAGATGGCGGACAATCTGCGCCGCAGCCTCGTCCCGGCGTCCATCGTCGCGCTGCTGGCCTCCGGATGGCTGTGGCTGCCCGGGTCACCCTGGGCATGGACGCTCTTGGCACTGCTCGCCCCGGTCGTGGGCCTCGCGGCCGGCGTGGTGGGTGCACTGGCGACTGCCGCGTCCGCCCTGGTCCGTGCGGATCGGACGAGGCTGTGGAGGACGAGCGTTGCCCCACTGAGGCGGCAGTTCAGCAGGGCAGGGCTGCAGCTGGCGGGGCTGGCAGGCGACGCGGTCATCAGCCTCGAGGCGATCGTGCGCACCCTGTGGCGGATGAAGGTCTCGCGGCGCAACCTCCTCGAGTGGACGACGGCGGCCGGGGCCGTCGGCCTCGTGGGCAAGGACGTCCGGCTCACCACGGCGGTCCGCGCCGCTCTCCCCGCCACCCTGCTGACCCTCACTCTCGGCGTCGCCGTCGTGCTCCTGCGCCCATCGGCGCTGCCGGCAGCGGCTCCATTCCTCGTTGCCTGGCTCGCGGCCCCGTTCATCCACTACCTGGTGGGCCGCCCGGACCGCTGGGTCAAGCCCAGCCTGACCGCCGCCGACGACCGGAAGCTACGCACCCTGACGCGCAGGACCTGGCTCTTCTACGAGCAGTTCGTGGGGCCCGAGGATAACTGGCTCCCGCCGGACAACTACCAGGAGGTGCCCCTGGGGATCGTCGCCCACCGCACCTCCCCCACCAACGTCGGGCTGTACTTCATCGCCGCGCTGGCCGCGCACGACCGCGGCTACCTCGGCACACAGAGCTTCGTGTCGGGCCTGCAATCGGGCTTCGACTCCCTGGACCGCATCGAGCACTATCGAGGCCATCCGGTGAACTGGGTGGACACCCGGAGCCTGGGCTCACTGCCCCCCAGCTACGTCTCGACGGTGGACAGCGGCAACCTCGCGGCCTGCCTCATCGTCGTGGCCCAGGGGTGCGACGAACTGCCCGACGGCCCCGTCTGGCCCATCGCGGCCTGGGAGGGTCTGCGCGATGCCATCGCGCTGGTGAGCGACGGTGCCGCGGCTCTGGGCTCCGGCCAGCCGGCCCTCGTCGAGTACCTCGCGGGCCTGGACCGGCGGGTGGCCACGGTGGAGGCCGACCCGACGAGCTGGCTCGACGCCCTCCCTGCCCTCCTGGCCGACGTGCGGGCCAACGTCTCGCTGCTCCTGGCGGACCTGGTGGAGCATGGGCGCGGGTTGGATCCCGGAGCCGTCGCGGCCCTCCGCCTCCACGCCGGTCTCCTCCAGCGTCACCTCGAAGCGCTCGAGCGGGAGGCCGGTCTGGCGCTTCCGTGGCTGTCGTCGCGACCGGATCCGGCCTGGGAGGACGCGCTCGGCCGCGGCCCGGCGGCCGTGGCCTGGCACCGTGTCCGCGAGGCTCTGCCTCTCGAGCTGACCTGGGCCGACCTGCCTCGGGCGAGCCGCGAGGCCGCCGCCGGGGCCCGCGACCTCGTCGCGGCGCTCGCCGACGCGCCTCCCCCGGCACGCGAGTGGGCGCTGGCGCTGACGGTGTCGCTCGATGAGGCGGCAGTGTCCGCCGACCGGACCTTGGACTCGTTGCAGGCCCTCGCCACCCGCGCCCGGGCGATGGTGGCCGACATGGACTTCGGCTTCCTCTACGACCGGGGACGCGGGGTGTTCCACATCGGCTTCAACATCAACTCCGGCCTCCTCGACGACAGCTACTACGATCTGCTGGCATCCGAGTCGCGGATCGCCAGCCTGATCGCCATCGCCAAGCGCGACGTCCCGCAGGACCACTGGCTCCACCTGGGCCGCCCGATGACTAGGACGCTGGCGGGCGACTACTCGATCACGTCCTGGAGCGGGACGATGTTCGAGTACCTCATGCCCACCCTCGTGGTGCCCACGCCGCGCGCGAGCCTGCTGGGCCACAGCTGCGCCGCGATCGTGGCCCACCACATCGCCTACGGCCGGAGGCGCGGTGTCCCGTGGGGCATCTCAGAGTCCGGCTTCTACGCCTTCGACGCGGCCTCCGGCTACCAGTACCGGGCGTTCGGGGTGCCGGGTGCGGGGCTCACCCGCGGGCTCGCCGATGACCTGGTGGTAGCCCCCTACGCCAGCGTCCTGGGCCTGCCCTACGACCCGTCGGCCGTCGTCGAGAACCTGGACCGGCTGGAGGCACTGGGTGCCCTCGGTCGCTACGGGATGTACGAGGCGGTGGACTTCACCCCGTCCAGGGTGCCGCTGGGCCACGACTTCGGCATCGTCCGGTCCCACATGGCCCATCACCAGGGCATGATCATGCTCGCCCTGGCCGCACACCTCGACGGGCCGCGGATGGTGAGGCGGTTCGCGCGCGAGCCGTTCACGGCGGCCATCAGCCTGCTCCTGGCCGAGCAGGTGCCGGAGGGCGGCAGCATCCGACTGCCCACGCCGGAGCACGAGGACGACGGAGGCTCCGAGGGTGGTGCCGGGAACGACGCGGCGGGAGGCGTGCCCACCGCGCCGTGGACCGTCGGCCCGCCGCAGGGGCAGACGGTGGCCGTGCACTGCCTCTCCAACGGCCGCTACACGGTGTTGCTGACCGACAGCGGCGCCGGCCACAGCACCCACGAGGGTGTCGCGCTGACCCGCTGGCGCGCCGACGAGGCGCTGGACGACAGCGGATCCTGGCTCTATCTGCAGGATCTGACCAGTGGGACGCTGTGGTCCGCGGCGGCCCGCCCGTGCGGGCCCATTCCGGCGGAGACCGTCTTCAGCCCCTCACGGGCGGAGTACCGGCAGGGACACGCCGGCATCCACAGCCACCTCGACATCACGGTCGCCGCCCGGGACGACGTCGAGATCCGGATGCTCGACGTGCGCAACGAGTCCGCCGAGTCCCGCCGGCTCGGGCTGACCAGCTTCGCGGAGGTCGCGCTGGCCCCGGCAGGCGACGACCAGCGACATCCCGCATTCAGCCGGCTCTTCGTCGAGGCGGAGGACCTGCCCGACCTGCCCGGGCTGCTGCTGCGGCGCAGGCCGCGCTCGGCCGAGGAGGCGGAGCGGTTCGTCGTCCACTTCCTGGTCCGCGGGCCCGAGCCTGAGGGCGCCGAATGGGGCCGAGTGCGCTCCACCAGCGACCGGGCCAGGTTCCTCGGCCGGCACCGGACCCCAGCACGCCCCCGGGCCCTCGACCACCGCACTGGGTGGTGGCGGGGCGTCGAGGAGTTCCCCGAGGCGCCCCTGGACCCCGCGCTGGCGCTGGGGCAGGAGGTCTTCTTGGAAGCCCACGGGCGCGTCCGATTGGCCGTTGTCACCGCCTTCGCGGCGAGTCGCGAGGAGGCCCTCCAGCTCGCCGACCGTTACCGGGTGTGGGCGCACCTCGAGCACGCCGCTGGCGTCGCGGCCGCCCACGCTCAACGCGAACTGCGCGAACTCGGCTTCGCCGGCGGCGATCTGGCGCACACCCAGCGGCTGCTGGGCCTGCTCCTCTTCCCACCGTCGGGCCTGAGGGTCGCCGGCCCCGAGGCGGCCGGCCCTGGTGAGGCCCTGGGCGCGCTGTGGGGGTTGGGTATCTCAGGTGACCTGCCCATCGTCTACCTCGGCATCGCGGACGACGGCGACCTGGCCCTCCTGGAACAGCTGTTGCGCGCCCAGTCCTACTGGCGACGCCGCGGCATCGAAGTGGATCTCGCTGTCGTCGACGAGGAGCCCACCGGCTATGCGGCCGACGTGCGCGACTCGGCGCTCGCTGTGGTCGGCCGGCTGGGCGCCGACCGGTGGCTGGGCCGTCGCGGCGGCGTGTTCATGCTCAACCGCGACCACGTCGGCGGCCACGCGCTCGGGTGGCTTCGCCATGCCGCCCGTGTGGTGTTCGACGCGGGCCAAGGCGACCTTCCCGCCCGGCTTGGACGCCTGATGGGCCCCGCGCCCGCCGCACTGCCACCGTTCGATCCTCGACCCGGGGACCAGACGAGCAGCATGTTGTCCGCCGCCGCCGGCGCATCGGTGATCCGCCCCACCGGGCTCTCGTTCGACAATGGTCTGGGCGGCTTCGACGTCGACGCGCGGGAGTACCAGATCTTCCTCCCGCCGGGCGTGACCACACCTGCGCCCTGGTCCAACGTGATCGCCACGCCCGACGTCGGATGCCTGGCCACAGAGGCGGGCCTGGGCGCCGCCTGGTCGGTCAACAGCGGTGAGAACCGGCTGGTCGCCTGGCGCAACGACCCGCTGGCTGACCAGGCGTCCCACGCGGTGTACGTACGCGACGAGGAGACGGGGGCCTTCTGGTCGACGACCCCGCAACCGGCCGGCGGTGAGCGACCCACCCTGGTGCGCCACGGCCTCGGGTACACCGCCTACGAGTACTCCAGCCATGCGCTGCGGCTGACCACCACAGTCTTCGCCAGCCCGGATCCGGCGGCCGTGGTGGTGCGGGTGCACGTGGCCAACGTGGCGGACCGCCCCCGCCGTATCACGCTCACCTACTTCGCCGACCTGGTGCTGGGTGGCACCCACGAAACGACGCGACATCACGTGACGGCCCGGTACGACGAGGCCACCGGCGCCATCACTGCCCGGAACCCGTTCCACACCGACCTGGCGGACCGTGTGGCGTGGGTGGCCACCCCGCACCCGCTGCACGGGTGGACGGCCGATCGTAGGGGGTTCATCGGCCGCATGGGCAGCCTGGCGAGCCCGGCCGGTCTGTCCCTGATCGGGCTGTCGCGGCGCGACGGGCCCGGGGTGGACCCGTGCGCGGTGCTGCAGGTGCACCTCAGCCTCCCGCCCGGCGGATCGGACGAGGTCGCGTTCCTGCTCGGGCAGGCCGACTCGTCGGAGGCCGCGGCCGAGGCCATCGCACGGCTACGCGAGCCAGGGGCGATCGACGCGACGCACGCCGAGGTCGGCCGGCTGTGGGCCGGGGCGCTCGGTGGCGTGAGGGTCGAGACGCCGGACCCGGCCATGGATCTGCTCCTCAACACCTGGCTGCCCTACCAGAGCCTGTCCGCACGGCTCTGGGGGCGCACCGGGTTCTACCAGTCCAGCGGCGCTTATGGCTTCCGCGACCAGCTGCAGGACGTCATGGCGGTGCTGTGGTCCAGGCCGGATCTCGCCCGGGAGCACCTGCTGCGGGCGGCTGCTCACCAGTTCGAGGACGGCGACGTCCTGCACTGGTGGCACCCGCCCACCGGCCGCGGTGTCCGCACACGCATCTCCGACGACCTGCTGTGGCTGCCGTACGTGACCGCGAACTACGTCCGCGCCACGGGTGACGTCGACGTCCTCCGGGAGAGCGTGCCCTTCCTGCGGGGCGCCCCCCTCGCCGCCCACGAAGCCGAGCGGTACGACTCGTTCCGGGCGTCCCACCGCGAGGGCGACCTGCTCGAGCACTGCCGCAGGGCGGTGCGGCGCGGGATCACCTCCGGCGCCCACGGGCTGCCCCTCATGGGCACCGGGGACTGGAACGACGGCATGAACCGGGTGGGAGCCGAGGGTCTCGGCGAGAGCGTCTGGTTGGGTTGGTTCGGCGGCGCGGCCAGCCGCGAGTTCGCATATCTCTGCGAGCGCGCGGGGCGCGCGGACGAGGCCACCGCCCACCGGGCCCGGGCGGACGAGCTGTTCGCCGCCGTCGAGGCCCACGGGTGGGACGGCCGGTGGTACCTGCGAGCGTTCTACGACGACGGGCACCCGCTCGGCTCGGCAGGGGAGGCAGAAGCGCGGATCGACTCGATCGCGCAGAGCTGGGCGCTGCTCTCGGGCGCGCCCAGAAGCGACCGGACGGCGACAGCCCTGGCGTCCGCCGTCGAGAACCTGGTGCGGTGGGAGGACCGGTTGGCATTATTGCTGACCCCTCCGTTCGAGCACACCCCCGACGACCCCGGCTACATCAAGGGCTACCTTCCTGGAATCAGAGAAAACGGCGGCCAGTACACGCACGCGGCCGCCTGGCTGGCGTGGGCTGCAGCCGAGGCGGGTGACGGCGACGCCGCGCACCGGTTGTTCGACCTCATCAGCCCCGTCCGCCGCACGGCCGACGCCGACGGGGTGGCCAAATACCTGGCGGAGCCCTACGTGCTGGCCGCCGACGTGTACAGCCGTGAGCCGCACGTGGGCAGGGCCGGCTGGACCTGGTACACGGGGTCCAGCTCCTGGCTCTACCGGGTGGGCGTGGAGGCCATCCTGGGCCTCTCCTGGGACGGCAACACGCTCCGCGTCGCCCCGCAGTTGCCGCGCGACTGGGACGGGTACCGCGCCACGGTGCGTCGCAGTGGGCGGCGCATCGACGTGACGGTCCGACGCGACGGCGACGGGTGGAAGGTGGAGCAGGATGAGCAGACCGATGACTAACAGGGAACGGCCCCGAACCGACGACGGCGCCAGGCGTACGATGGCAAGCACTCCACGACAGGGGGCACTATGTTCGAGCGCGTACTAGCTCCGCTGGACGGTTCCGCCTTGGCCGCCAGCGTCCTGCCGCATGTGGCCAGGATCGCTCCCGCAGGTTCGCAGACGCTGCTGCTTCGAGTTCTCGAACAGAACGTCGAGGCCACCCTGAACGATCCCCTCGAGTGGCGCATGCGCCGCGACGTCGCAGAGGTCTACCTCGACGACGTCGCGCGGCGGATCGGCCTGGACACCGAGCTGCACCCCGTCTCCCGCGTGGAGGAGGGCTGCGCTGCGGACCGCATCCTGGCCGTGGCGCGCGAGTGGGACGCCCAGTTGATCGCCCTGTGCAGCCACGGGGCGGGGGGCCTGAACGCCTGGAACCTCAACTCTGTGGCGTTCAAGGTGGCGCAGCGGACCGGCACTTCCCTGCTGCTCGTGCGCGGCTACCAGTTCAGCTCAGACTCACCCGATGAGACGCTGGCCTCCGAGTCGTACCGACGCATCCTGGTGCCCATGGACGGGTCTCTGCGGGCGGAGCACGTGCTGGGCGCGGCAGATGCCATCGCCTCCGGGACAGGTGCGACGATCGTGCTGGCCCATGTGGTGCAGCCGCCCAGGTACATCCATCGACGCAGCGAGAGCGTGGTCGAGTCGATCGTCGACGGGGCCATCAACCAGTTCATCTCCGAGGCGCAGTCCTATCTGGATGAGGTGGCCTCAGGGCTGCAGTCGCCCACCGAGGTGCGGGTGCTCCGCGACCGTGACCCCGCGGCCGCACTGCACGCGTTGGCCGCCGACGAGGGGGTGGACCTGGTTCTGGTCAGCGCGCACGGACAGTCCGGGCAGCGCTACTGGCCCCACGGCGGACTCGCCACCAGCTTCATCCTCCACGGCACGACCACCTTGCTGGTGTTGCAGGACGTGCCATGGGACGACCTCCTGCCCAGTCAGGCGGAGATGTCCGCCAGCCGGCCCCCAGCCCCGGGCCAGCGCGCCACGGGAACCCTCCCCGGCCAGACCGGACCTATCCCGGTCGCCTGATCACCGGGCGCGGGATCAAGGAACCGTTGCCCGCCATCACGGGCTTATGACGTTCCACGAACGTTCCACGGGAAGCCCTGCGGTCTCTATTGGGGCGCTTGAGTCCGAGAGAGAACACAAACTCCCTGGCCAGATGTTTGACCAGGGAGTTCAGCCGTGGAGCATAGGGGACTCGAACCCCTGTCGAAACGCGTTTGACTAGGATCTTACCGAGAAGCAGGCTTGGCCGTGCTACGAATGTGCTACGAGCCACCCATTGGCGGACTGCGTCGCCGAAGAACGCTGCTCGAACGGTGCCCCTAGAAGCCGGAGGATCCAAACCCTTAGTTATGAAGAGCCACGTTGGCAATAGTCGCCGTCGGCACGGCAGCAAGACGTCGAATCGGGACATGTTCTTGATCTTGCAGACAACCCGTTCCTCTCGTGTGCCCCAGGATCGACAGTCGAGGACGTTCTTCTGCAGTAGCGCGAAGAACGACACCATCGCGGCGTTATCGCCACATGCCCCGACCCTGCCCATCGAGCCACGTGGCCCTGACGCTTCAGCGCCTTGCGGGAGCGGCGCGACCGGAATTGGGACCCTCTATCGGAATGGACGATCACCCCAGCGGGCCGGCCTCGGTGGGCCACCGCCATCTCGAGCGCGTTGACGGCGATACGGGCCATCATCCGTGAATCAATCGAGTAGCCGGGCAAGCGCTCGGAGTTGTCGCTCAAGGCCGCCAGCGCCGAGCTAATCGGCGTCCTCGACCGGTCCGGCTATGCGTCGGCCCACGTCTTGGCCCACCAACTGGGGGCGATGGTGGCGCTGCAGGCGGCGGCCGACCATCCCGACCGGATCACCCGGCTGGTCGTCTCCGGCGCCCTGCTGCTACCCGGCAAGCTCGCGCTGCGCATGCAGAAGGCCGCCCTGCGGATGCTGCCGGTGCGCGGCCTCGAACAGACCGGGCTCAACAAGGACGACCTCGTCCGTGTGCTGGACGTGATGGCGGAGGCCGACTTCTCGTCCCGGCTCGAGGCCATCACCGCCCCGACCCTCGTCATCGTCGGACAGTCGGACGCCACCGGGCAGGTCTCGGCGAAGAGCCTGGCGGAGAAGCTGCCCCGGGGACGGCTGGCGGTCATCCCGGGCGGCGCCCACCCCATCCTGGAGAACTCCGACGCCTACAACCGCGTGCTGCTCGAATTCCTGGCCTGACTGCTGCGGCACCCGGGCAGGCCAGGGGCGAACCTGGCCTGCCCGGGTCAGCCACCAATCAGGCCGCCGCCTGGCAGGTTCCCGTCGCCTGCCACGGCCCGTTCTTGCCACCGGGCTGCTGGTTGCGGGTCCACCACTTGGCAGTCCACACCTTGCCGTCCCAGGCGGCCGCCGCACCGGCGTCGTACTGGGTGCTTGCCGCCCACTGCCTGGTCGGCCCGGTCTCGCAGCCAAGCGTGACGCCGACCTCTGACCAGGCGCTCCATGAGGATGCCCCCGGCACCTGGGCCTGCGTCCACCACAGCGCCTCGAAGACCCGGCCCTCATGCACCACGAGATCGCCCACGGTGTAGGCAGTCTTCGCCTGCCAGGTCGGCAATGCCGCCACCGTCACTGCCTCCGAGACGGCGACGCCGTCCGGGCGTCCGGCCACACTGGCGGTGACCTGCACCGTGACCGCCTCGCCCGACATCGCCGCAGTGACGGTCAGCGACTGCCCGGTCGCGCCCGGGATCGGCTCGCCGTCGGCGAGCCACCGGTAGCCGAACTCAAGGCCTTCCGTGTCCCAGCGTCCGGGATCTGCGATCAGCAGCCCGCCCGGCGTGGCCTCTCCGGTGATGGACGGCGCCGCAATGTTGACCGGCGCCACCGCCGCCGCTGTGAACTCGCGGGTGTGGGTCAGCATGCGCGTCCCCACCACCAGGTCGTCCAGGTAGTAGCGGGCATCACTGGAGCCGGTCCGGACCCCGAGGGTGCCGCCGCGGTAGGCAGCATTGGTCCAAACATCGACCAGGTTGCCGTTGACGTAGGTCATGAACCTGTCGCCCTCGGCGGCGATGGCGATCCTGTTCTCCTCACCCGCCGCCTTCACGCCGGTGATCGTCACCGGGGCCACCTCCGCGATCCCCGCTCCCCGCTTCATCGTCTGGGACGGGAACAGCTGCCAGTAGTAGTTCTGGCCGGGCGGAGTATTCGTCCGCGTTCGCAGCAGCAGCGAGATGCCCTCCCCGAGCGGGTTGGCGGACGTCCCCGCCACGGCCTGACCGGTGAAACTGACCACATAGTCGGACCAGTCGGCTCCAATCGGCAGCATCGCATTCTTAGACTTGTCGACGAACAGCCGGCCGTCCACCACCGACGGGTTGGCCGGACCGGTGGTGAACGGGTTGGTGCCGTCGTCGAAGTCCGCCGACCAGATCGGGGTGATCTCGAAGGCCGCGAAGTCAAAGTCGGCCACCAGGTCGGCGAAGTGCTCGCTGGTGCGCGCCTTCAGGGTGAACTCACCATCGCTGAGTAGCTTGACCGCGCCGTCGGCCCGGACCTCGGCCACCGAGGGATCAGACGACTCGAACTCGGCATCGGTGAACTCCACCTCGCTACCGTCCTCGGCGATCCCCACCAGACGCGGGGTGTCCTCGTCCCCGACAGTGGTGAGGTCGGCCCTGATCTCCAGCGACTCGATGCGCGGCGCAGGTGTCACCCGCAGGCTCAGCGTGGCGACGCCGATCCGGTTTCCGTTGGAGACCGTGACCGTGATCGTCGTGTCGCCCTCAGCGACAGCGGTGACTATGCCGCTGTCCGACACCGTCGCGACCGCAGTGTTGGCGCTCTCGTAGATCACCGACACTTCGGACGGGTCGACAGCCGCCCCGCTCTCATCGGTCACCACCACGGTGGTGGCGGCCGTCCCGGACACCACAACTGTGGCGGCGCCGGACAGGGCGACGTCGTAGTACTGCGCGCCCTCCGCCGAGACAGCGACGGCGTGGCTTCCCGAGCCCACCCGGACGGTAAGGAAGTCCCCATCCCTGGTGGCGGCCAGCACCTGGCCGTCGACCTCGACGTTGACGAAGGCGGGGTTCGGCTCGGGTAGCGACACCACGGCCGTCGTGTTGGCGGGCACTGTGACGTTTCCGGAGAACCGGGCACCGGTGGTGTCCGACGAGGCACCAACCGGCCCGCGCAGCGTCGGCACCGTGATTGCCGCGGTCGCCACCGGACCGGGCTGGAACCGCACCTGGAACTCCTCGAACCCGGCCTTGGTCGGGACGATCCCGAACATGCCGTGGGCTAGCGCGCCCCCGGGGGAGGCTCCCCACGGGTGCGACATCGTCATGTTCGCCTTCAGGGACGGATCCCACGCCTCCGGCGAAATGGTCGCCTTCAGCACGTCGAGGACGTGGGCATAGGTGCGCCGGTCGGCGCTGTCAGGATTGAGCAGGAACCTCAGCGCCGTGGGGCCGTCCGCCCCCTCAAACAGGCCCCGGAGGACGAAGTACGAGGCGTAGATCGAGCCCCTGAACCCGCCCTGCCCGGCCACGAAGGCGGTCAGTCGCTCGGCCATCTCTGGCGAGTCAAAGACGCCGTATGCCAGCGCATACGCGGTGGAGTGCTGGGCGAAGTGGGTGGAAACCGTCCCGTCGTCCTTCTGGTGGTCAGCGAACGCGCCCACCGTCGGGTCGTACAGCCTGGCGATCATGTTCGCCCTGACTGTGTCGGCCCGCTCCTGCCAGGCAGCGCGGTCCGCCTCGCGTCCCACCACCTCTGCGATATTGGCCATCGCTTGCGCGGCCCCGACATACACGGCGTTGTAGGGGGTGCTGAAGCCGGGGTTGGGGAACTGATAGCCGTCCTGCTCCCCGACTGGCCAGTCGACCAGGACGCGGTTGCCCGAGCCCGTGTCGCCGAGCGTCCGGATCATCCCCGCTTCGGGGACGAAAGTGCCGGCCCCGGAGGCGCTGGTGGAGGGGTTTAGCTTCGCCTTGATCTTGTCGTAGTACTCCACCAGCGAGTCGGCGTTGCCGGTGTAGAGGTAGTCCCGCCAGGCGAGCTCGACCGAGAACAACCGGTAGTCAGCGGGCCAGGTCGGGTTGTCGATCAGCCATTCCGCGGAGTGCCGGCCCAGCGCGTAGTCGGCGCTGACCGCTGTCGCGACATCATTGTTGATGATGATGTCGCCCTCGTAGGCGCCCCGTTCCCGGGCCTGTGAATCCACCCACAGGTCCTGGTTGGTGGCCTGGATCGAGTACCGGGAATAGTCGTACAGCCGGTCCAGCAGCGCTTCCGAGGACGTGAACGACGACGCGTCCTCGTCGAACGCGGTGCGCATCGCCCAGCCCTGCACCATGTCGGCGGTGATCGGTACCGGCGAGTCCTCGATCTGGACGTAACGGAAGCTCTTCATCAGGAAGGTGCGCAGCGTCTGCTCACCCGGCTTCAGTGACCAGGTCTCCTGATACAGCGGGTACGACCCGGACCCCACCCCGCCCATCCGGATGGAGCCGTCGGAGTTGAGGCTTTCGGCGTACTTCACGGTGATGCTGTGCTCGGCCGGGGAGTCGATGGCCAGCTGCAGCGAGCCGACTATCGCCTTGTCGAGGGTGACGACGTAGGTTCCGGAGCCCCGGTCGTCCACCGATGCCGCAGGCATCAGGTGGCGTTCGGTGTTCTCGGCGCCGTACGGCGCGAGAACCCGGTTGCCGTTGATCGCGGCGGTGGTCCGCAGCGGGCGCCAGTCATCGTTCTCCTGATAGCCCGGCTGCTCGAACCCGAACGGGTAGTTGCCGGCGACGAGGTTCTCCTGGTGCTGGCTGTAGTACCCGCCGTTGCGGGTCAGCAGCGTGTCGCCGAAGACCGGTGTGCCGTCCAGGCCGTGCCAGCTCGCGGCGTCGCGACCGGAGTTGGCGATGACCTCCCTGCTGCCATCGGTGCGCCACACGGTCAGCTGCAGCAGGACGGCGCGGGCGGCGTCCCGGTTGTAGGCCAGCGAGGCGAGGACGTTCTCTCCCTCGCGCAGCAGCACCGTGACGTCGTAGCTGTTGTAGAACTGGACGCTGCCCTTCGGGGCGTTGGGGTGGTTGCGCGCAGGGTAGGTGCCGAGCGCCTCACCGTTGACGAACAGGTCGGCCATCGACACCAGGCTCGACTGGGTGTTGTAGCCGGTCGCGGTGACTATCGCCCGCTCGATGTCGCCAGTCTGCTCGAGATCGAAGGCGTGCCGCAGGAACACGAAGGACGGGAACACTGTCGAGCTGACCCCGGCCACCTCGACCGAGACGTTGGGGAAGTCCGGCGAGGCGCCGACGGCAAGCGTGTCGGCGTTCTCGGCGTACAGGTACCGTCCGGTGTCGAGGTTCTGGACAACGAGGTTGTCGACGTTGGCCGTCTCGGAACCACCGGTGCGCAGCCCGATGGTGCCGGCCGCCGCGTTGGTATCGGTGACGCTGCCCACCAGGACACCGTCGATGTAGGTCGTGATGGTCGAGCCGCTGGCTTCGATCCTGACGTGCGCCCAGGTGTTGAGCGTCAGCGTGCCGGCCGGCAGGGATGGCGACGCCGGGTTGGCCGGTGATGCTCCTGCATAGTCGCGACCGGCGTGGTAGTTGAGGGTGTTGTTGGACGGCCGGAACTGCCACATGTAGTTGCTCGTGCCGTCGTCCCGGAAGACGATGCCGAGGGCAGCGCTGGTGACGTAGATGTCCGCGTCGATGGCGTAGTTCGTCCATTCGGACGCAGCAGCCGGGGCGAGCCGGTCGGGGTAGGCGGCCAGGCCAGTGCGGCTGGCGTTGTCGCCCAGGGTCAGGACGTCGCCGGCGCCGCGTCCGGTGGGCACGTTGAGGTAGCCGTCGGTGACGCTGACGGTGCCGCTGTAGCTGGCGCTGCCCGTGGCGGTGCTGAAGTCCTCGGCGTACAGGTAGCTGCCCGTGCTGAGGTTGCGAACGACGAGGTTGTCGACCCGCCCGCTCTCCGATCCGCCGGTGCGGAAGCCGATCGTGCCCGCGGTCGAGCCGGCGAGCCGCCGGGTGTCGACCAGAGTGTCGTCGACGTACGTGGTGATGACGTTGTTCAGTGCCACGATCTTGAAGCCCACCCAGGTGTTCGCCGGGATGGTGGCCGGCGAGCAGCCCGCCGAGACGTAGGACGTGCCGATGTGGGCGCAAACCTGGTTCTTGTTGGACGCGATCGCCTCGGAGCGGAACTGCCACATGTAGTCGGAGGTCCCGGAACGCCGGAACACCACGCCGAGCGCTGTGGCCGTGTACAGGTCGCCCTCGACGGAGTAGTTGGTCCACTGGCTGGCCCGGGCCGGGGCTAGCGTGCCCGGAACCGCCGGCCCGTCGTGGCCGCTTCCGCTGCCGTCCGCCAGGCTCAAGAGGGAACCCGGCGACGACTGCCCATTGGGGACCTTGAGGTACTTGTCGGCCTCCTCCGGGATCTCCTGTTCGCTGTACTGCAACCAGGCGCCGCGGTTGTCCTCCCAGGCCACCGGGGTGTTGAACGGCTCCGGTTCCGACAGCGGGCTGGCGGCACCCGCCCGGTCCCGGGTCTGCACCTGCCAGTAGTAGAGCGAGTTGGCGGCGAGGGTGTCGCCCAGCTCCGGCACGGCGACCGAGGTGGACTGGGCGGATTCCTGCCACCCGGTGTCATAGACGTAGTCGCCGGCAGCGGCCTTCGCCCTCGTTGACGAGATGGCGACCCGGTAGGCCGTCTGGACCTCGTCGGGGTCGGGATCGTTGACCACCCAGGACAGCGACGGCTGCCGGGTGTCAATCACCACTGCGTCGGTCAGCAACTCGGTACGCAAGCCGCTGGGCGCGGAAGGGGCGCTGTTGGTGGCGGCGCTGGCGGGTACCGCGGCAGCCACGGCGCCGGACAGCACGAGCGCCGCCCCGACAACGGTGGAGACGAGGGCTCGCCACCGGGCTCGAGGCCTGATCCGTGCTGCTTTTGAGGTCACGAATGCGTCTTGAATGCGCATGCCACTCCTTTGTGCAGGGCGCCGGCGCGTCTCAGCGGGGACCGGCCGAGACGTCGAGTGAAACGTTACAAGACAGGGCGTGGGAAGTCCAGACCCCTGAGCGGGACATCGCAGAAGCAGGGGCTACTTGCGCCCGGTGAAGCCATCCATAGCTCGATTGACGCCGAGCAGATCCACCACAGCATCGAAAGCGCGCACCGGCGGCACCCGCGCGACACTCCCGCGGCAGCTTTCCCGTGTCTACCTCGTCCCAGAACTCACGCTCCTAGTAGAGCCCCCTAGAGTGGTGTAGCTCCCACAGTGGCCGTGGCCGTCGATGACGGCAGGGCGGTCACCGTGGGATCCTTCGAGTTCACCTACCAAAGCTCTCTCAAAGGAAATCAACCACGATGA
>NZ_JACJFZ010000005.1:0-218248 GCF_014164735.1 Tessaracoccus sp. MC1756
GCACCCATCACCGGCGTGCACTCCAGCGCCGAAAGGCCCTCGAGCGGATCCGTCACCTGGACATCAGTCAGGGTGACGTTGCCGGTGTTGGTCACCAGGAACGTGTACGTGATCACGTCATCGACCGCGTCATAGGTGGCCACGTCGGCCGACTTGACGATGGAGATCGCGGGCGACTGGGTCGCCGGGACGGTCTCG
Organism: Tessaracoccus sp. MC1756; assembly: GCF_014164735.1. NCBI lineage: Bacteria > Bacillati > Actinomycetota > Actinomycetes > Propionibacteriales > Propionibacteriaceae > Tessaracoccus > Tessaracoccus sp. MC1756. The sequence goes on from NZ_JACJFZ010000005.1 coordinate 199, forward strand.
TCGTCGGTGTCAGTGACATCCTCGCCCACCGGCGGGGTGCCGACGGTGGTGGCGGTGTTGTCCACAGAACCCGCGTCGAGATCAGCCTGGGTCACCGAGTAGGTGGCCGAGCACTCGAGCGACTCCCCCGGAGCCAGCGTCGTCGGCTGCGCCGGGACGCACGTCAGGTCTGAGAGGTTCGGCAGCGGATCCGTGATCGTCACGTTCGTGAGGGTCACGTTGCCGGTGTTGGTGGCCACGAACGTGTAGGTGATCACATCACCCACCGCGTCGTAGCTCTCAACGTCAGCCGTCTTGACCAGCAGGATCGCCGGCTCGACGGCAGCCGTGACTGTCTCATCGTCGGTGTCGGTCACCGGCTCACCCGCGGGCGGGGTGCCCTCGGTGGTGGCCAGGTTGTAGACCGAGCCGGCGTCGAGATCAGCCTGCGTCGCCGCGTAGGTCGCGGTGCAGGTCATAGTGGCACCCGGAGTCAGGGTGGAACCCTGAACCGGGGCGCAGACCAGCGCCGAGAGGCCCTCCAGCGGATCGGAGATCGTCACATTGCTCAACGTCACGTTGCCGGTGTTGGTGGCCACGAAGGTGTAGGTGATCTCGTCGCCCACGGCGACGTAGGTCGCCACATCCGCCGTCTTGACCAGGTCGATGTCGGGCAGTTGGCTGGCCGGCACCGTCTCGTCGTCGGTGTCGGTCACCGGCTCACCCGCGGGCGGGGTGCCCTCGGTGGTGGCGGTGTTGTCCACAGAACCCGCGTCCAGATCAGCCTGGGTCACAGTGTAGGTGGCCGAGCACTCGAACGAGGCCCCGGGCGCCAGCGTCGTCGGCTGGGCCGGGACGCACGTCAGGTCCGACAGACCCTCCAAGGGATCCGTGATGACCACATCGGTGAGCGTCACGTTGCCGGTGTTGGTCGCCACGAACGTGTAGGTGATCACATCACCCACCGCGTCGTAGCTCGCCACATCGGCGTCCTTGGTCAGCTCGATCGCAGGCGACTGGGCGGCCGGGACGGTCTCATCGTCCGTGTCGGTCACCGGCTCACCGACCGGCGGCGTGCCGACGGTGGTGGCTGTGTTGTCCACCGAACCGTTGTCCAGGTCGGCCTGGGTCACCGTGTAGGTGGCCGAGCACTCGAACGAGGCCTCGGGCGCCAGCGTGGTGGGCTGCGCCGGGACGCACGTCAGTGCCGAAAGCCCCTCCAGCGGATCAGAGATCGTCACATCGGTGAGCGTCACGTTGCCCGTGTTGGTGGCCACGAACGTGTAGGTGATCACATCACCCACCGCGTCGTAGCTCTCAACATCCGCCGTCTTGACCAGATCGATGTCGGGCAGTTGGCTGGCCGGCACCGTCTCGTCGTCGGTGTCGGTCACATCGTCGCCGACCGGCGGGGTGCCGACGGTGGTGGCAGTGTTGTCCACAGAACCCGCGTCCAGATCTGCCTGCGTCACGGCATAGGTGGCGCTGCATTCCATGGTCGCGTTCGGAGCGAGGGACGAGCCTTGAACCGGAGTACAGACCAGCGCCGAGAGGCCCGGCAGCGGGTCAGAGACGGTCACATCGTCAAGCGTCACGTTGCCGGTGTTGGTCACCTCGAAGGTGTAGGTGATCACATCACCCACCGCGTCATAGGACTCCACATCGGCGGTCTTCACGATCATGATCGACGGTTCGGTGGCCGCAGTCACGGTCTCGTCGTCGGTATCGGTCACCGGCTCACCCACGGGCGGGGTGCCCTCGGTGGTGGCGAGGTTGTAGATGGAACCACGGTCGAGGTCGCCCTGGCCGATGGTGTAGGTCGCGGTGCAGGTCATGGTGGCATCCGGAGCCAAGGTGGAACCCTGGACCGGGGCGCAGACCAGCGCCGAGAGACCCGGCAGCGGATCGGCGATCGTCACATTGCTCAACGTCACGTTGCCGCTGTTGGTCGCCACGAAGGTGTAGGTGATCACATCACCCACCGCGTCGTAGGTGGCAGGATCAGCCGACTTGACCAGGGTGATCGCAGGAGATGCATCGGCCGGGACGGTCTCGTCCGCGGTGTCCGTCACAACGTCGCCCACCGGCGGGGTGCCGGTGGTGGTGGCGGTGTTGTCCACCGAACCGTTGTCCAGATCGTCCTGGGTCACCGAGTAGGTGGCCGTGCAGGTCATGGACGCTTGCGGAGCCAACGTGGTCGGCTGCGCCGGGACGCACGTCAGGTCTGAGAGGTTCGGCAGCGGATCCGTGATCGTCACGTTCGTGAGGGTCACGTTGCCGGTGTTGGTGGCCACGAACGTGTAGGTGATCACATCACCCACCGCGTCGTAGCTCTCAACGTCAGCCGTCTTGACCAGCAGGATCGCCGGCTCGACGGCAGCCGTGACTGTCTCATCGTCCGTGTCGGTCACCGGCTCACCCGCGGGCGGGGTGCCCTCGGTGGTGGCCAGGTTGTAGACCGAGCCGGCGTCGAGATCAGCCTGCGTCGCCGCGTAGGCCGCGGTGCAGGTCATGGTGGCACCCGGAGCCAACGTCGTCGGCTGCACCGGGACGCAGGTGAGCTCGGACATGCCGGGAAGCGGATCAGAAATCGTCACATTGCTCAACGTCACGTTGCCGGTGTTGGTGGCCACGAACGTGTAGGTGATCACGTCGCCCACCGCGTCGTAGGTCGCCACGTCGGCGTCCTTGGTCAGCTCGATCGCAGGCGACTGGGCGGCCGGCACCGTCTCGTCGTCCGAGTCGGTCACCTCGTCACCGACCGGCGGGGTGCCGGTGGTGGTGGCGGTGTTGTCCACCGAACCATTGTCCAGGTCGGCCTGGGTCACCGTGTAGGTGGCCGTGCACTCGATCGAGGCCTCGGGCGCCAGCGTGGTGGGCTGCGCGGGATCACACGTGAGGCCCGAGAGACCCGGGAGCGGATCCGTGATGACCACGTCCGTGAGCGTCACGTTGCCCGTGTTGGTGGCCACGAACGTGTAGGTGATCACATCACCCACCGCGTCGTAGGTCGCCACGTCGGCGTCCTTGGTCAGGTCGATCGCAGGCGACTGGGTGCCGGGCACCGTCTCGTCGTCGGTGTCGGTGACATCCTCGCCCACCGGCGGCGTACCGACGGTGGTGGCGGTGTTCTCGACAGAACCGTTGTCGAGATCTGCCTGGGTGACGCTGTAGGTGGCAGAGCACTCCATGGTCTCCTGCGGAGCCAAGGTGGCGCCCATCGCCGGCGTGCACTCCAGCGCCGAAAGGCCCTCGAGCGGATCAGTAACCTGGACATCAGTCAGGGTGACGTTGCCGGTGTTGGTCACCAGGAACGTGTACGTGATCACGTCATCGACCGCGTCATAGGTGGCCACGTCGGCCGTCTTAACGATGGAGATCGCGGGCAACTGGGTCGCCGGGACGGTCTCGTCGTCGGTGTCAGTGACATCCTCGCCCACCGGCGGGGTGCCGACGGTGGTGGCGGTGTTGTCCACAGAACCCGCGTCGAGATCAGCCTGGGTCACCGAGTAGGTGGCCGAGCACTCCATCGAGGCCCCGGGCGCCAACGTCGTGGGCTGGGCCGGGTCACAGGTCAGTGCCGAGAGGTTCGGCAGCGGATCAGAGATCGTCACATTGCTCAGCGACACGTTGCCGGTGTTGGTGGCCACGAACGTGTAGGTGATCACATCACCCACCGCGTCATAGCTCGCCACATCGGCGTCCTTAGTGAGCGAGATGGCCGGGAACTTGTCGCCGGTGACCGTCTCGTCGTCCGTGGCCGTCACAGCCTCACCCGCCGGCGGCGTGCCGGTGGTGGTGGCGAGGTTGTAGATGGAACCACGGTCAAGGTCGCCCTGGCCGATGGTGTAGCTCGCGGTGCAGGTGATGGTGGCATCCGGAGCCAGGGTGGAGCCCTGGACCGGGGCGCAGACCAGCGCCGAGAGGCCCGGCAGCGGGTCGGAGATCGTCACATTGCTCAACGTCACGTTGCCGGTGTTGGTGGCCACGAACGTGTAGGTGATCACATCACCCACCGCGTCGTAGGTCGCCACGTCGGCGTCCTTGGTCAGCTCGATCGACGGCGACTGGATAGCCGGCACCGTCTCGTCATCGGTGTCGGTCACCGGCTCACCGACCGGCGGGGTGCCGACGGTGGTGGCGGTGTTGTCCACAGAACCCGCGTCGAGATCAGCCTGGGTCACCGTGTAGGTGGCCGAGCACTCGAACGATTCCCCCGGAGCCAGCGTGACCGGCTGGGCACACACCAGAGCCGAAAGGCCATCCAGCGGGTCGGCGATCGAGACGTTGGTCAGCGTGACGTTGCCCGTGTTCTTCGCCACGAACTTGTAGGTGATCACATCGCCCACTTGGTCGTAGTTGGCAACACCTGCTGTCTTGGTCAGCGAGATGGCCGGCGCATAACGCCCCGTGACAGTCTCGTCGTCGGTGTCCGTGAGGTCATTGCCGCCGGGGTCGGTACCCGTCACCGTGGCGGTGTTGTAGAAGCTGCCCGAGTCGACATCGGTCTGGAGAATGTTGTAAGTGAGCTCAACAATGCAGGTCTCACCCGGTTCCAACTCCTCCGCGCAGAAGGCATCGGTCGCGCCGAGTGCGCCGTCGGTGATGCTCACATCGGTGAGCGTGACCGGCCCGGTGTTCTTCGCCGTCAGCGTGTAGGTGATCACGTCACCTGCAGCGCTGAAAGTTGCCGGGGAGGCCGACTTCGTCAACGAGATGTCAGCGGCACAGATGGACGTCTTGACTGAATCCTGACCACCAATGTTCAAGCTTGCCGTGTTGACAACCTCACGGCACTCTCCGGTAGCGGGAAGGTCGTTCCCAGCGAAGACATGGGTGTAGGTGAATTCGTGCTTCTTACCTGCCTGCGACCACACCAAGGTGCGCTCGGCAGCCGAGTATTCGTCAGCGAGGGACGGGAAGGTGTCCGAGACGACGGCCTGCTTGACCTTCTCGGTCATGTTCCAGTCGGCGGCCGAGAACGGCGCCGCATAGACCGACGGCCGAGACTGGTCAGCCCAGTGCACGGTTGCAGTGTTGACCCCGTCATAGCTCGATGGCTTCTGGTTCCAAGTGCACGAGTAGTCCAGAACGATCTGGCCGGCTCGCGGCACCAAAGCGTTCACTCCTCCGACGACGCTGCAGGATCCGCCGATGCTGGTGGCGTCCGTCACGTTGACGATGGCGTCCTTGTAGTTGTTCGGGTTGACGACGGTGACCTGACCGGTCATCGACCAATTGGAATCCGTTGCCGCGCCCTCGGTGACGGTCACGGTGTAATCGGCCGAGGCCTGGCCGTTCGCGTCCACGTAGACCTCGGACTGGTCGACGGACTTGTCGATGGACCAGGCGTAGGTGCGATCCATGCTGGAGATCACATTCTTCGATGTCTCCAGATCAGCCTGGTTGCACACCTTGGCGTTGGCGCTGTCGTTCTGTCCGGTCTCCACGATGCTCGCGGTGTTGGTGTACTCACGGCACTGCCCAGCGGGTGAGGTGTGGGTCACGTCATACGTGAAGGTCTTGACACCCGCGGTGCCCTGCACCGTCGAGTTCGGGTACTTGGCCGCAAACTCGGCAAAGGTGTCTGCCACCTTGATGGATGCGTTGGCACCCGGCACCGCCGTCGCGTTGTCGAAGCCGTAGTTCGCGCTGGCGGAGGCGTTCCCCGTCTGCCCGTACGGGCTGGTCCAGGAAATGGTCGCCGTATTGGTGCCGTTGGCGACGGCGGGCGCTGAACAGTTCAACGTCACGGTCTTCGTCTGTCCCGCCGCCAAGTTGAACGTGGGCTCATTCACGACACAGGGCGTATCAACGAGCTGCACGTTCGAGATGGGGAACGCATTGTCGTTCTTGATGGTGAGGTTCGTCGTGTACTTCCCGTCGCTGCGCTGACCCTTGGCCGGGGTCACCTTGACCGCGTAGGTGAAGGTGGTGGGGCTCACCGCCGGGTTGGCCACGGTATTGGCCGGAGTCACCGACTTGTCGATTGCCCACGTCCACGCCTGCGTGTAGGTGGGATTGCTGGTCGTCTTCACGATCGTCAGCGGTTTCATCGTTGGGCGGTTCACGAAGGTGCACTTCACGGGCAGTTCGGAAGCCTTCTTCACTTCCACCCCGTCAAAGGTGATGGACGACCCCGATGTGGTGACACCCACTCCCTGACACACCACCGATACAAATTCCCAGCCGGACGTTTGCTTCTCGGAAACGGTGACGTCCTGATTGGGCACCAGTACCGACTTGGACCCGGTGGTGGCGGCCGTAGTCGCGGTTGGGGTCAGCGAGAAGTCGTCCTTCCAGAAGGAAGGAACACCGTCGAGGTTGGTCATGGTCGTGCTGGAATCGAAGCCGAAAGCCGGGACGGTGCCGTTGTAACCAGCGGGCACTTGCACCTGCTTGACAATTTCAAGGCTGCGCACCTGGGTGAGCTGGGCGCAGAGCTGCGACGTCGTCGTCGACCGCTCCTTCGTCCACCACTCACTCTTCGGGGTGCCCGACGTGCAACTGCTCGCGAAGCCGCTGAGCACCATGCGGTAAGGCAACGTGCCACCGGCCCCATCACTGAGGTAGATGATCTGCTCTGGCGACTGAACGGTGATCTTGACGTAGTCGTCCGGCTGGTTGGAGTCGTTCGGCGTCTCCCACAAAGTCCAAGGGAAGCTGAAGATCGGGCTGCTCTGAACACCGGGCAACTGCACCTGCATCGTGCCGGTGTAGCGCTCATCTGCATTTCCAGTGATGGGGTTGTTGTAGTGCTTGATGGTGCCCAGGCTCACCGAAGTACCTAGCGGCAGGTCCGTCACCGACGACGGGGTGAAACCGATGGCGCTCTGCTTGCCTGTGTCGAGCGTGCTGGGGCAGGAGTTGTCGTAGCCATGGGCGGTGAGTGCTTCCTGACCGGGAGAGACCCAACCACTGGAAGTGGAAGTGGCAGCCGGCCGGTACCGGATGCAGTTCGTCGAATCGGACTCTGTCAACCCGTGATGGTCGACAAGTCGCGCCTGAATGCCGCCAACGTTGGCCTGCGGAGCCAGTAGAGCCTTGGGATCCATCATCGGACCCACATTCGCGATCGGCTCAGCCGGCTCCACCGTTTCGGGAGCCAGGGCATCTGAGGTCTTGGCTGGTTCTTCTGGCTTGGGATTACCCCGCTCTTCAGCCGCAGGATCCTCCACAGTCGGCTTCTGCGCGGCTGGCTTCTGCACAGCAGGCGCCGGCTCCGGAAGCTCAGTTGGTTCCTCCACAACTGGTGGCTCCTCCGTCACCACGGGCTCCGGGGTGGTCTCCTCGACCACTTCGACGGGGACCGCTTCGGCGCTGGGCGCCTCCGACGGCGTCTCCTCCGCAGTCACCTGGGCAGTTGTGGGGCTCTCCGCCGCCACTTCGCTGAGGGTCACGGAGCCCTCCTCCAGCGCGATTGCCGCCGGCGATTCGGGTTGGGTGCTCTCGGTATCGGCCTGGGCACCCAGGACCCCCATCAGTGGGAGCACCAGGATGAATGCGGACCAGGTGGAGAGAAGCCTCCACGTACGGCTCCGCCACGAATGATGACTTGTGGTGTGCGACTGCCCAGGCATGTGACTTCCTCTTTCGGATCTCCTGGGGAGCAGCGGCTCTGCGCGCCTTCTGCTTCCCCGGGGATGGCCGAGGGAGGTCATCTCGAAGTCAGAGGAAAAGCAGCCACGGAACTGGCGACAACCAGTTCCACACAACCGTCCCCCGAGGTCGAAAGGTTCCCCCCTTGTTACCCCTTAGAAGGCACTGTAGGGCACCTTTGCGTTTCTGTCTCGGAGACAACGTAAGGAAGTTTCTATTTTTCCCCGTCACTCAGGACTTTCACAAGATCCGTAAACGCCCGCTGCTCGGGTGCCATGGCTCCCATCCTGAGCGCGGAATGTGCCCATGCGCCCGACATCGGGGAAAGAAACTGCACTCGAGCTGCGCGAGACTGTCATCCGTTCAGCCGACAGGCATCTCCGAATTAAGCAACGCATTTACGTAACGTAAGTTACTTTTGTCGCCTCCCGCCGTGACTTTTGTCACAGTGAACCGCCCCTGCGTCATTTGACGCAGGGGCGGCCCTGTTCGATCCAGTCGAGGCCGGACCCGGCAGCCCTCCGGACGGGGACGGGGGACTGGCCCTGTCCGGAGGTCACGCCTCAGCTACGGCGACGCTTCTTGCCTGCCATCGCCGCGGCACCGCCGGCCAGCGCGAGGAGCGCCACACCGGTGAGCACCAGCCCGGAATCGGGACCGGTACCTGTGGGATCACCACTCCTGACCATCGGCTTCGGGGCCGGGGCCATGGGGCGCGGTGCCGGTGCAGGGGTGGGCTCTGCCGGCACCTGGTGATCGTCCTGATCCGTCACGGGCTTGTCGTCAGGCGTGAGGCCTGTCGTCGTCGCCAGGTTGAGAACCTTGCCCGCCGCCACGTCGGCGGCCGTGACCACGTAGGCCGCGGTTGCGGCGCAGGTGGTGGATTCACCCGGTTCCAGCTCTGTCACCGGGCAGGTGACGGAGATGCCCGCAGCCTTCAGCTTCGGATCATCGACGCGGACGTCGGTCAACAGCGTCTCACCGGTGTTGGTCACCGTGAAGCTGTACATGATCCGGTCGCCGAAGCGGACGGGGCCAGCCTTGTCGGCGTGCTTCACCAGGTCGATCCCGGGCGTGAGGACGGGTTCGGACGGGGCAGGAGCCTCGACCAGGGCGTCGTCCTCGTCGGTCACGATCTCGTCATCCGGCGCCGTTCCTTCGACCACTGCGATGTTGTGGATGAACTCGGCATCGAGATCCGCCTGCGTCACTTCGTGCTTCAACTCGATGACGCATTCCTCCCCCGGAGCCAACGACTCGGCGCACAAGGCGTCTTCGACGCCGAGCACTTCGTCGTCGATGACCACGTTGGTCAGGGTGACGTTGCCGGTGTTGGTGGCCAGCAGTGTGTAGGTGATGATCTCGCCAACTTCGGCGTACTCTTCGCGGTCAGCCGTCTTCACCAGCGAGATAGCCGGATTCTGGTCACCCGGAACCGTCTCGTCGTCGGTGTCGGTGACATCCTCACCCTCCGGCGGCGTGCCGACGGTGGTGGCGGTGTTGTCAACGGAACCGTTGTCGAGGTCTGCCTGGGTCACCTCATAGGTGGCCGTGCATTCCATCGACTCCCCCGGAGCCAACGTTGCCGGCTGCGCCGGATCACACGTCAGTTCCGACAGGCCCGGCAGCGGGTCCGTGATCGTCACATCGGTGAGCGTCACGTTGCCCGTGTTGGTGGAGACGAAGGTGTAGGTGATCACGTCATCCACCGCGTCGTAGCTCTCAACATCCGCTGTCTTGACCAGCTCGATAGCGGGCATCTGCTCCGCAGGCACGGTCTCGTCATCGGTGTCGGTCACATCCTCACCCTCCGGCGGCGTGCCGACGGTGGTGGCGGTGTTGTCAACGGAAGCGTTGTCAAGGTCTGCCTGGGTCACCTCATAGGTGGCCGTGCATTCCATCGACTCCCCCGGAGCCAACGTTGCCGGCTGGGACGGATCACACGTCAGGTCGGAGAGGCCCGGCAGCGGGTCCGTGATCGTCACATCGGTGAGCGTCACGTTGCCCGTGTTGGTGGAGACGAACGTGTAGGTGATGAGGTCACCCACCTCGTCGTAACTCTCCACGTCCGCCGTCTTGACCAGGTCGATTGCCGGGAACTGGTCGCCGGTGATCGTCTCGTCATCGGTGTCCGTGACATCCTCACCCTCCGGCGGCGTGCCGACGGTGGTGGCCATGTTATAGACCGAGCCGGCGTCGAGATCTGCCTGCGTCACCGTGTAGGTGGCGGTGCATTCCATCGACTCCCCGGGATCAAGCGTGGTCGGCTGCGCGGGATCGCAGACGAGGGCTGACATGCCCGGCAGCGGGTCGGTGATCGTCACATCCGTGAGGGTCACGTTGCCGGTGTTGGTGGCCAGGAACGTGTAGGTGACGAGGTCACCCACTGCGTCGTAGGTCGCCACGTCCGCCGTCTTGACCAGGCTGATCGCCGGCATCTGCTCTGCAGGCACGGTCTCGTCGTCGGTGTCGGTGACATCCTCACCCTCCGGCGGCGTGCCGACGGTGGTGGCGGTGTTGTCAACGGAACCGTTGTCGAGGTCGGCCTGGGTCACCTCATAGGTGGCCGTGCATTCCATCGATTCCCCCGGGGCCAACGTTGCCGGCTGGGCCGGATCACACGTCAGGTCGGAGAGGCCGGGCAGCGGGTCCGTGATCGTCACATCGGTGAGCGTCACGTTGCCCGTGTTGGTGGAGACGAAGGTGTAGGTGATCACGTCGCCCACCTCGTCGTAGCTCTCCACATCCGCCGTCTTGACCAGGTCGATCAACGGGAGCTTGTCGCCGGTGATCGTCTCGTCATCGGTGTCGGTCACCGGCGGGCCGCTCGGCGGGGTGCCGGTGGTGGTGGCCACGTTGTAGACCGAGCCCGAGTCGAGATCCGCCTGCGTCACCGCGTACGTGCCGGTGCACTGCATCGACTCTCCCGGATCCAGCGTCGTCGGCTGCGCGGGAACGCAGACGAGGGCGGACAGGCCGGGTAGCGGATCAGAGATCGTCACGTTCGTGAGGACGGACTGGCCGGTGTTGGTGGCCAGGAAGGTATACGTGATCACGTCGCCGACCGAGTCGTACGTGGTGGGCGAAGCGGTCTTGGTCAGCGTGATGTCCGGCACACAGACCGTGGCCTCGGTTTCCGAGGTCTGCTGGGTCTGCGTGATGGTTGCCGTGTTGTCGTACACCGCGCACTCGTCGCCCTGGGTGTTGGGCGCGAGGTTCCTGGTGTAAGTGAACGTCGCCGTCGTCCCGGACACCGTGGCGGTGGCAGTGGTGCCCACTGCGGTGACCGAGGTGCCGGCGTCATTGGCCGTGACGGTGCCGAGCGTGGTGGTCGAGCCGTTGAAGGTGTCGGTGACGGTCACGCTCTGGTTGGTCTTGGTCGACGAGCCGAACATGTAGTCGGCCGTGGCGGTGACCGTGGCATCATCTGCGCCGGTCGGGAACGCGGTGGCCCAGTTCGCCTTGCTGACCTTCAGCGTGGCGGTGTTGGTGCCGCTCAGCGGAACATCACCCAGCTGCCCGTTGCTGATGCACGAGTAGTTGAAGGTGCTGGTTCCGATGGGTAGCTCGACATTTCCGGTGCCGGCGGCCACGCCGGTGACGGTGCAGTCCATCCCCGGAGCCAGCTGGTCGGTCAACGAGGCCTTCAGTGCGACATCCGGGTTGCTGACGGTGATGACACCGGTCAGTGAGTACGCCGAGCGCTGCACCTCGACGAGCGAAACCTCAACCTCGTAGTTGGCGACGACCGGGGCCTCGCCTCCCACGTGGTAGGTCACTTCCGTCTCACCGTCGACGGTCTTCTCGATGGCCCACACGTAGGTCTCGTGGAAGGTGGCGACGGCGGTCTTGGTCATGGTGGGGACCTGCGGGTCGACGAACACGACGCTCACGTCGTCGGTCAACCCGACGGTGACCTGCTGTGTGCGGCCCGCCAGGGCGGGCAGCAGGAAGCCGGTGGGCGGCGTGATCTCTTCGATCGTGTACACGCCGTTCTTGGCCTCGTCGAACCGGATGATGCCGAGCGTGTCGGAGTCGTCGCCCGCGCCGTTGTCGGTGACGGTCACCGAGGCGATGCTGCGGTCACGCGGGTCAGGCGAGATGCGGAAGGTCGCCCCGCCAACCAGGTCGCCGTCCATGTCGCGCTTCTCGATGTCCAGGCCAGGGCACGCGTCAACATCGACAGAGCCCGTGAGGAAGTCTTTGAGCTGGGACTTCTCCTGCGAAGAGGCACTCGAACGCAGATAGACGGAGTTGAACGACAGGCGGCCGCACTCGATTTGCCCGCCGTTCTGGCCGATAAGAGCCGTCAGGTCGAAGGTGAACTCTGCCGTGTCGCCTTCTGAGGCGTAGTCGAAGGCGCCGGGCGGGACGGACTTCTCCACCCACGTCGTTCCGTTCCACTCAAACACCGTGGGCTGCGTAAAGCCGCCATTGGTCGATGTAGCCAGGACGAAGCGCAGATCGCCCACCGTGCGGTTGGGCACAGTGGCGTCGTGACTGTTGACCACGTTTGGCTTCTGGTTCAGTTCCAGGTAGAAGCCGCCGTCGCCGCTACCGGAGAAGCGGTTGAACCCAAAATAGAGCGTCGGCTTGCCATCCACGTAGGCGATGTCCACTGCTGCGCTGACCAGGTCGGTGCTCTGTCCCACACCCGCGTCGCTCTGCTTCCAGGTTGACGGCGGATCCGGTTCGTGAGATCCCTGCACGAACACGTCGTCCGTCTCGCTGCCACAGGCGTCGTACACGAACGACGGCGAACCGCTCCAGTTGATCGGCGTCAACGCGTCGACACTGCAGTCCTCTGTTGCCAGGACGCCGATCTCGGCTTCCGGGGCGGCGAGTGGTGCGGTTTCGTCGAGCGCAGGAAGCTCACCCTCGGGAGCCACGGCGACCGACGGGGCCGCCTCTTCCTTCACGGGCTCTTCCGGTGCGGCCTCTTCGGCGGGAGCAGGCGCTTCTTCAACGGGCGCCGCTTCCTCGACCACGGTGGCCGGCTCTTCGCTCACCGGTTCAGGCGCCGGTGCGGGAGCCGGCTCTGGTTCGGGCGCGGTCTCCTCAACCACCTCAACCGGCACCGGCTCCTCTGCCGGCGGTGGCGCCGGCTCTTCGAGCGGCGGCGCCTCTTCACTCACTGACGGTTCCGGCGCTACTGGAGTCTCCTCCGGCGCAGCCTCCGTCAGGGTCACGGTGGGGGATTCCTCGGCCATCGCAGCGACGGCGGGGGTCACCTCCCCCGGCGCGTCAGTATCGGCCTGTGCTCCGAGCATTCCCATCAGCGGGAGTACGAGGATGAACGCGGACCAGGTGGAGACCACTCTCCACGTGCGGCTTCGCCATGGAACATGGCCTAATGTGTGCGACTGCCCAGACATCAATCTTCCCCACTTCGGTCTGCGGGGGCCACGGCTATCGGCGCCGCAGCTGCCCCGGGATCGGCCAGGAGGCGTCTGTCGTACGTCAGGGAATGACCGTTGTGTCAGTAGTTGTCCCCCACGCCGGACGGTGCCCCCCTTTAAACCCTTGTTCAGCACCATATGCCCCCACGGGCCCGTTTGTCGCCACCTTTTGGTAATGAACTTTCAGGCAATTCTTTACGTGCCTGCAAAGGGTTGAGCGGCTGGTCAGCGCATTGTGGGGGGATTGGCGGGCGCAAATGAATCATGGCGGGAAAAAGACGTCGAGCTCGCCCCTCCTACCTCACGGAGTTACGCGCGGCTACGACACGGGGACGGCGGTCACGACGATGTTGTCCGAGTAGATCCAGCCGCGGCTCGTCCGGATGAAATCCCCACCGCAGGTCACCAGGTGGAGCCGGCGTTCGCCGTCTGTTGCGAAGAGCCTGTCCGGGAGCTCGGTCTGGCGGTACAGGTGCACGCCGCTGACCACCCACTCCTGGCGTCGGCCCCGGTCGTCCCAGGTGCTGATGCTGGCGCCCGGTTCGACCTCCCCCAGGTAGTAGAGAGCGCCGCGGTCCCCGCTGTAGACGACATGGCCGGCGAGGAGAGTGGACCCGGTGCCGGCCCGCAGCGGCTGGACGGTGTTGAGAAGGCCCACCTTCGAGAGGTTGCGCGGCAAAGTCATCGCATTGTCCGCAGAGACTCCCTGGTTCACAATGCCGGCATCCACGTAGATCGACGGGATCTGGAGGCGACTGACGAAGCTTCCGCCACCGTCACCATCGGCCGGAGGTTCCTCGACCGGCTCGGTACGCACGAACGGCCCCAGTTCAGCCTTGGCCTCTTCCTCGATCACGAGCGGCTCGACGTCGGGGGCCGCCGACGGCCTGGCCGCGATGGCCTCCTCGGCGCTCATGGAGAACTGCCGGCTGGGTTCCGGGGTCTCCCCCGGCGGACGTTCCTGGAGCCCGGACCAGACGAGGTACCCACCGCCCATGGTCAGTGCCACGGCGAGCAGCACCCACAGGCCTGCCCGCCACCCCCTGCGGCGCGTCGCTCCAGTCACCAACCCAGCGTAACGCGGCGATTGACGGGCGACAGTCGGCCGATCGGCAGAAAATATAGTTGAGCGCAGTTCGCTCAACCCGGGCTTGACTCACCGCGGTCTCGGATTAAACTTGAGTCCAAGAGGCTCAACCCCGAGCTGCACACAGAGAAAGGGAAACCATGGCACGCACGTTTGATCCGTTCCGCGACATGGAGCGCCTGTTCGAGCAGCGCTCCACCTCCCAGCCGGGCATGAACATGGATGTCTATCGTTCGGCCGATCACTTCGTGGCCGAGATCGACCTGCCTGGCGTTGACCCGTCGAGCATCGACATCGACATCGACGACCGCACGCTCACCATCCGCGCCGAGCGCCAGAGCAAGGCCGCGGAGGACACCCAGTGGCTGACGCGGGAGCGCGCCACCGGCACGTTCGCCCGCCAGTTGATGTTGGGACGCGGCATCGACGCCGGCAAGATCGAGGCCGACTACACCGACGGCGTCCTCACCGTCATGCTGCCGGTGGCTGAGGAGTCGAAGCCGCGCAAGGTGTCCGTCGCCCATTCCGGCGGTCAGCGCGAGATCCGCTCGGAAGTTGTCGAGGAGGGCAGCGAGGGCTGATCCCTCCTGCAGGAGTTGCCACGGGGCGCCGCACACCACGTGCGGCGCCTCTTTGTCACCCCCCGCGCAGCGCGACGGGGCAGACTGGAGACATGACGAAGCTCGACGACGCATTCGACGTGGTGGCGCGCGCCGACTTCCTGCCGCCGAAGGTCAAGCCCTTCGCTGATCTGGACAGGGCGCTGGCGATCGGTCACGACGCGACCAACTCGCAACCCTGGACGGTGCGCTACATGCTGGAGCATCTGGACCCGCAACCCGGAGACAAGGTGCTCGACGTGGGCAGCGGCTCGGGCTGGACCACCGCCCTGCTCGCCTACCTGGTGGGTGAGAGCGGCTCGGTCGTCGGCGTGGACATCGTGCCTGAGCTCGTGCAGATGGGTCGCCTGCACATGGACAACCGGTTCCCGTGGGCGCGCTTCGAGGAGGCGGAGGAGGGTGTGTTGGGCTGGCCCGAATCGGCTCCCTACGACCGGATCCTGGTCTCGGCCGACGGCGGGAGCGTGCCGGAGGACCTGGAGGCGCAGCTCGCCCCCGGCGGCCGGATGGTGCTGCCCGCGTCGCAGCGCATCATCATCGTGGAGAAGGACGCCGACGGGAAGCTGACACGAAACGCCGCCGCCGGGATGTTCAGCTTCGTCGAGTTGCGGTAACCGGCTCGGTACTCAGCCGGCGAGGAGCGCCTGCGCGGTGGGCTCGTCGGTGACCAGGGCCGTGATGAGCCGGCCGCGGATCGCGCCGCGGATGGCGCCCACCTTCTCCACACCGCCCGCGACCCCGACGACGTTGCTCATCTCCCGCAACTCGTCCAACCCCAGCCCGATGCGCCGCTCGGACCACGGGGTGGCGACCACCCGGCCCTCCGCGTCGTACCACTCCCCCAGCATGTCGCCCACCGCTCCACGCGCGGCGAACTCTGCCACCTCCTCGTCGGTGGTCACGCCGGCCAGGACAGCCGAGCCGCCGGGGGTCGCCGACCCCATCCCCGTCAGCGTCACGACGGCGGAACGAGCCAGGTCCAACACCTCGCGGACAGCCTGCTCGTCGGCCAGCGCGCTGGCCATCTCGGCGCTCGAGACCAGCAGCGGGGCGGGCACGGTGCGCAGCCGGCGCAGCACCCCCGGGGAGCGGGTGAGCACGTCGTCGATCCCGCTCAGCTCGCCGGCGCAGGCGACGAACTGCACACCGTCGAGCGACTCCTCGGACAGCTCGACCAGTGCACGGGCCACCGAATCACCCCAGGAGACGCCGACGACGGCGCCGGGGTGCAGGTGTCGCCTGGCGTAGGCGGCCAGCGCGGCGGCGACGCGCTCGTTGGTACGCTCGCGCGAGAGCCTGCCCTCAGCGGTGGGGACCACGATGACGTCGGTCAGCCCAGAGGCCTCTTTCAGCCTGGTGGCCAGCTGCATGGCGGCGAGGTACTGCGAGTCCATCTCGATGCGCACGATCCCGTGCTGGCGGGCCGCTTCGAGCAGCCGGCCGACGGTCTGGCGCGAAACGAACAGCCGCTTGGCCACCTGCGCCTGCGTGAGGTCGTCCTCGTAGTAGAGCCAGGCGGCACGCACGACGAGGTCGAGGTCGTTCGGCGTGGGGGTGAGCACCTTGGTGAGCATATGCCCAGTTCGTGCGGACAGCCTTCCTTCGGACGGCAACGCGCCTAGATTTGATCCGTAGCACTCAGAGAAAGGGTGTCCCTCGTGACCCAGATTCCCGCCCTGCAGCATGCCATCCAGTTCGTCGGCGTCGACGAGATCGTGCTGAACACCGAGAAGCCAGTCGACGAGGTCGGCCCGCATCAGATGCTCCTCCAGGTGGAGGCGTGCGGCATCTGCTTCTCCGACACCAAACTGCTCCACGCGTTCGACTCCCACCCCCGCAAGGCCGAGGTGGTCAAGGGCATCGACCTCGACGCGCTGCCGGAGATCCCGTCGTACCACCCCGGCGCCGCTCCGGTCGTTCCGGGGCACGAGCCCGTGGGCCGCATCGTCAAGGTGGGCGACCAGGTCACGCACTTCGCCGTGGGCGATCGGGTGCTCGTGCAGGCCGACTGGAAGCACCTGCGCACCGCCAAGTCGAACGGCGCCTTCGGGTACAACTTCGACGGCGCCCTGCAGGAGTACGCCCTCATCGACGAGCGCTGCGTCGTGGCGCCCAACGGTGAGGAGTTCCTGATCCACGTCTCCGACGGCCCGTCCGCCGCCGCAGTGGGCCTCATCGAGCCCTGGGCCACCGTCGAAGGCTCCTACGCGTGGGCGGAGCGCGACCACCTCAAGGACGGCGGTCGCCTCCTGGTCGTGAGCGACGGCGAACCCACCGGGCTGGACGCGCTCACCTCGGCGCACGTGCCTGCAGAGACCGTCTCCGTGACTCCGGGCGAGGTCGCCTCGCTCGAGGGCCAGGTGTTCGACGACATCATCTACTACGGCTCAGACCCTGAGGTCATCGAGGCCACGGCGCCGCTGCTCGGCACGCGCGCCACCTATTGCCTGGTGCTCGGCGGCGGGACGATCGGCCGCAAGGTGGCCCTCGACATCGGCCGCGTCCACTACGACTTCATCCGCTTCGTCGGCACCACCGGCGACGACCCGGCCGACGGCTACGCCTGGGTGCCGGCCAACGGCGAACTGCGCGCCGGCGACAACGTCGCCATCATCGGCGCAGCGGGCCCGATGGGCATGATGCACACCATCCGCGCCGTCACCTCCGGGGTGGAGGGCATCCGCGTCACCGGCACAGACCTCAGCGACGACCGCCTGACGCACCTGTCGCGCACCGTCGATCCCATCGCCTCCGGGCGCAGCGTGCCGATCACCTACGTCAACACCGGCAACGAGGAACTGCAGCACGGTTTCACGCACATCGCGTGCATGGTGCCCGTCCCGGCGCTGGTCAGCCAGGCCGTGGACCTCGCCGGCGAAGGGGCCATCCTCAACGCCTTCGCGGGCATCCCCGCCGGCACCCTGGGCGACTTCGACCTCCAGGGCATCGTGGAGCGCCGCATCTTCATGCTGGGCACCTCGGGCTCGGATGTCTCGGACATGCGCACCGTGCTGCGCAAGATCGAGGAAGGCATCATCGACACCCACATCAGCCTGGACGCCGTGACCGGCATGAAGGGTTTCCAGGACGCGATCGACTCGGTGATGAACCGCACCAGCGGCGGCAAGATCATGGTGTACCCGATGCTGCACGACCTCGAGCTGACGCGTCTGGTGGACATGCCGGAGAAGCTTCCGCATGTCGCCGCGAAGCTGAACAACGGCGTCTGGACCAAGCAGGCCGAGGAGGCGTTGCTGGCCGGCGCCTAGCCCACGCTAGTGGCCGCGGAGCTGCTCGATCGCCCGGCGTTCACGCTTGGTCGGGCGGCCGGCTCCGCGGTCGCGCACCGCCACGCGGCCCACCATCTCCGGGATGGGTGGCGGCTTCTCGGGCGTCCGGTCGATGTAGGCGGCCTGCGCCAGCGGCGCGCTGACCCGCTTGGCCAGACCGGGGTCCACCACCTCGAGGATCTTCTCGTCCTGGTCCTTACGCACCCGGATGACCTGGCCCGCCACCACATGCTGCGACGCCTTGGGCAGCAGGTCGTTCACCCTCACGTGCCCGCCGCGCACGGCCGAGGTCGCGAGCGAGCGGGTCTTGTACACGCGCACCGCCCACAGCCAGGCATCCAGTCGGGTCATGCGCCGATACTAATCGCCCGGTCAATGGGTGTCGGGGAGGCCCGGTACGGTAGCGACGAGACCTGCCAGAAAGGAACCCCATGACCAGGAAAGCCATCGTCACCGGCCACAGCAAGGGCGTCGGTGCCGCGCTCGCCTCGCAGTTGGAGGCCGACGGCTGGGCCGTGCTCGGCGTGTCGCGCTCTGCCGGCGCCCAGGTGGACCTGGGGTCGGCGTCGGAACTGGCCGCGTGGCTGGAATCCGGCGCACTCGCGGAGTTCCTGGCGGACGCCTCCGACGTCATCCTGATCAACAACGCGGGGGCGGTGTCGCCCATCGGCTTCGTGGGCACGCTGAACCCGGCGGAGATCGAGCGGTCGGTCAACGTCAACGTGACCGCTCCCCTCATCCTGACCGACGCCGTGGTGCGCATGCGGCCGGCAGGGGCCCCGCTGCGCGTGGCGCACGTCAGCAGCGGGGCGGCGCGCCGCCCTCACACCACGTGGAGCACCTACTGCGCGGGCAAGGCCGCCGTCGACATGCACGCCGTGGCGCTCGCCGGGGAGAACCTCGAGGGCGTGCGCGTGGCCTCCATCGCCCCGGGCGTGGTGGACACCCAGATGCAGGAAGCCATCCGCGGCACGGACTTCCCGGCGCGAGACCAGTTCCAAGCACTGAAGGACGAGGGCCGTCTGTCATCGCCAGACGAGGCGGCCCGCAGGATCATCACGCTGCTCAACGGCGCAGACTTCGGTGAGAAGGTCATCTCGGACGTCCGCGACGCCGGTTGATTCACTTCTTGTCGACTGCCTTCTTCAACTCCGCCTTGTTCATCTTCGAGCGGCCCTCGATGTTCTTGCGCTTGGCCTCTTCATAGAGCTGGTCCCGGGTACGGCCACCCGGCCCCTTGTGCGAGCGGAGGCCACCGCGGCGGCCTGACGAGATGTCCTCGCGGGACAACCTGCTGGATTCCTTCGCCTCGCCTGCCCGAGCGCGCTCCTTGTTCACTGTGCGGGCGGCGATCTCCTCAGCCGTGTCCTCGTCCTCGCCGCGCTCCTCGAGGCCCTCCTTGATGTGCTCGTACTGCCGTTCGCGCTTGGCGCTCCATGCCTTGGGGCTCATCTCCACCTCCTGCTCGGTTCCACCAACGCTACGGCGGCGTTCCACGTCCGGCTACCCCCTTTAGCGCGGGCCCGACGGGTGGCTGCGTCTGGCGCGGACGGTCCGCTCCTTCCCCGCGAACGCTCAGGAAGCGGCCGTGCGGGGCGGGGCACCCAACCGGTCGCGCCGGGCCTCGGGAGTGAGCGCCCAGCGCACGATCGTCGTCGAGAAGCGGCCGAGGGGCTGACCGAACAACACGTCGAACCACCGGCCCGCGGGGAGCCGCAGTTCGCGACGCGCCCATGGGGGCAGGGTCGAGATGGCACCGGCTGCCAGCATCCAGTAGCCGGGGCGGGCGGGCCAGGGCACGGGCGGGTTCTTGAGCAGGAAGTCCACGGTGTCGAGGGCGGGCGGAGAAGCGCGCAGTTCGGGCCGGTACTTCTCGATGGCGGCAAGCAACTCAGCTTCCGTTCGCGGCAGGTCGACGGCGCCGAGCATCTCGCCGACGGGGGCCGCCTGCGCGACGTATTCGTCGGTCTCCTGCTGGGTGAGGCGCCGGTCGCCGAAGTGCTGGAAGCTGGCGAGGAAGCTCTGGGTCTCCGCGATGTGGACCCACTCGAGCAGGTGGGGGTCCGAGGCCCGGTAGGGCGTGCCGTCGTCCGTCTTGCCGCGGACGCGTTCGTGCACTGTGCGGATCCGGTCGATGAGCGCCTCGGCGGACGGGATGGGTCCGTAAGTGGTCATCGCGATGAACTCGGAGGTGCGCTGGAGGCGACCCCACGGGTCCGAGCGGTAGCCGGAATGCCCGGCGACGCCGGCCATGGCGGCCGGGTGCAGCGCCTGCAGCAGCAGCGCCCTGATGCCGCCGGCGTACATCGCGGCGTCGCCGTTGACGTGCCAAATGACGTCGTCGCGGCCGTGCCACCGCTCGCCCTCGGCGCCCCAGATGAGGGCGGCCTTGGCGTCGGCGTCTTCTCCCGCGACCCGCGAACGCAGGGTGCGCCCCAGGAGTGACCGGAAGCTGGCGATCGGGTTCATCTCTCCACCCTACGTGGCTGTGGGCGTGGCACGGGCGCGTGGACCCCAGCCCCAGGGGTGGTCTTCGCCCGCACCGCCGCCGGCTGTCACCCGGCGCCGCTAATGTGTGTGGGTAGGAGGAAATCATGAAGATCACCGACAACGGGCCTCAGCCCAACGCGTTCGACATCGAGACCGCCACGCGGGAAAACACCAACTACCGGACGGTCGCCTGGACGGGGAAGTACTTCCAGGTAACCCTCATGTCCATCCCGGTGGGGGAATCCATCGGCCTGGAGATGCACCCCGAGACAGACCAGTTCCTGCGCATCGATGCGGGTGAGGGCAAGTGCGTGATGGGTCCGTCCAAGGACAACCTGGACTTCGAGCAGGAGGTGGAGGACGGCTGGTCCGTCCAGGTGCCCGCCGGCACGTGGCACGACGTCCTGAACACGGGCCAGGAGCCCCTGCAGCTCTATGTCGTCTACGCCCCCACGCACCATGCGCAGGGAACCGTCCACGAGACGGCCGCCTTGGCGGAGGCCGACGAGGAAGCGGGCGGCGACGAGCCGCCGAGCTGGTCGCACCAGCCCGCGCCGGATGCTGAGGACAAGTCGGCCTGACGCCGGCACTTCCACCGCACCATCAGCTGGCGGTCCCGCGCTCGAAAACGAGCGCGGGACCGCCAGTTCGTTCATTCTGTGGACTCCCCGTCCGTGATATTTTGATTAGCTGAGGTAATGAGCTAGGGTAACTTCCGGTCCACGAAAGGAATCCGTGACGAATACCGCACCCACTTCGGCCGGCACCGCAACCGCGCCCCTCGATAAGCCCGCCCTCGCCAACGACCTCCGTCTCGCCTGCCAGCGCATCGCGCGCCGTGTCCGGTTCGAGTCCACCAGCGAGCTGCCTCCCCACCTCTTCTCGGTGTTGGCCCGCGTCAATCGCGTCGGCCCCCAGACCCCCACCCAGCTGGCGGAGGACGACCGCGTCAGCACGCCGTCGATGACCCGCACGCTGAACGCCCTCTGCGAGCGCGGCCTCGTGGAGAAGCGGCCCCACCCACACGACGGGCGCCAGGTGCTCATCCATTCCACGAAGGCCGGTGACGAGGTGGTCCAGGAGACGATCGCGCACCGCGACCTCTGGATGCTCGCCCACATCGATTCCCTCGACGACGACAAGCTGGCGCTCTTGAGGAAGGCCGCCGACCTCCTTCTGGAGGTGTCGCATGCCTGAGATCACCACACGCTGGCGCACGTTCGCCTCGTTCGCGGTGAGCAACTACCGCTTCTTCTTCGTCGGCGCGCTGGTCAGCAACCTGGGCACCTGGATCCAGCGCATAGGGCAGGACTGGCTGGTGCTGACCGAGCTGACGGACAATTCCAGCACCGCGCTGGGCATCGTCACGGCGCTGCAGTTCCTCGCCATTCCGCTGCTCGCCCCCTACGCAGGGGCGGTGGTGGACCGCTTCGACAAGCGCAAGGTGCTCGTCATCTCACAGCTCGCGCTCGCCGCCACCGCGCTGGCCCTGTGGGGTCTGGTGGCCACGGGCACGGTGCAGCTCTGGCACGTCTACGTCTTCGCGCTGATCACCGGCGCCATCACCGCGTTCGACAACCCCGCGCGGCAGTCGTTCGTGTCGGAGATGGTGCCGCTCACACTGCTACCCAACGCGGTGGGGCTCAACTCGACCTCGTTCAACGGGGCGCGGCTCATCGGCCCCGGCCTGGCCGGCGTCCTAGTGGCCGCCGTCGGCGTGGGTCCCACGCTGCTGATCAACGGGCTCAGCTTCTTCGCCTTCATCGCCGCGCTGTTGTTGATGCGCGCAGACGAACTGCACCCCGCGCCCATGGTGAAGGCGCGTGGCGCCGCCATGGACGGCCTGCGGTACCTGGGCGGCCGGCCGGACATCATCGTGTTGCTGGTGGTGGTCTTCATGCTGGGCACGTTCGGCATGAACTTCCAGATCTTCAACGCCACCATGGCCACAGAGGTGTTCCACGCCGGAGCCCGCGAGTTCGGCCTGCTCGGCACGATCATGGCCATCGGCACGCTCGCCGGGGCACTCGGCGCCACGCGGCGGGCGAACCCGTCGCTGCGCACCGTGCTGATGGCCCTGACCGGCTTCGCGGTGAGCACCTTCGCCCTGACGTTCGCGCCCAACTACACCGTCTACGCGCTGCTCCTGATCCCCTCGGGCTTCTTCGCCCTCACGGTGATGACGACGGCGAACGCGGCGGTCCAGTTGTCCACCGCGCCTGAGTACCGCGGGCGCGTCATGGCGGTCTACGTCGCGATCTTCGCCGGCGGCACCCCGCTGGGTGCGCCGCTGATCGGCTGGCTCGGCGAGGTGCTCGGTCCCCGGGCGTCGGTGCTGGTGGCCTCCCTGGCCACGGGCATGGCCGTCATCGGGGTGCTGGCCTGGTTCATGGTGCACGACGGGCTGCGGCTGCACATCGAGCGGGGTCGTCCCCTCCGGATCCGCGCCACCCTGCCGTCCCGCCCCGCCTACGGAGGCGCGCGCTGAGGGTATCGTCGGTACATGGCGATCAGCGCGCTTGACCTGTTCAAAATCGGGGTGGGTCCCTCGTCGTCCCACACGATGGGCCCCATGCGCGCCGGCGCGCTCTTCCGCACCCAACTCCTGGCCAGCCCCGTGGTCGACGACGTGGCCAGGGTCCGCGTCGACCTCTACGGCTCGCTCGCGGCCACGGGGCTGGGGCACGGGACGGACCGCGCCGTCGTCGCCGGGCTGCTCGGATTCCAGCCCCAGCGGGTTGATCCGGACGAGATGAAGGCGGCCGGGGACGCCGTGGTGCACGGCGACGGACTGATGTTCAAGGAGCGCCGGCTGCCGTTCGACTGGTCCACCGATCTGCTGTTCCACCGCGAATCCAAACCCTGGCACCCCAACGCCCTGACGGTCACCGCCCTCGGCGACGACGGGGCCGAACTGATGACCAACACGTTCTACTCCATCGGCGGCGGGTTCGTCGTCGACGAGGCGCAGGCCGAGGCCGGTGAGACCGGGGTGGCGGACGTCACCGTCGAGTTCCCGTTCAGCACCTCGGAGGAGCTGCTGGCGTTGTGCTCGCTGCACGACCTGAATGTCGCCGAGCTGGTGGCCCGCAACGAACTGGCCTGGCGTCCGGCGGAGGAGACCAGGGCGGCCCTGCTGGAGATCTGGTCCGCCATGCGCGGCTGCATCGAGCGGGGCGTGCTGCAGGAGGGCTTCCTCCCCGGCGGGTTGCGCGTCCCGCGGCGGGCGCCGGACCTGTACCGCCACCTCATCTCCCGAGACGACGCCCCCAACCTGATCACCCGCACCTTCTCGGCCATGGACTGGGTCAACCTCTACGCGCTGGCGGTCAACGAGGAGAATGCGGCGGGCGGCTGCGTCGTGACCGCGCCGACGAACGGTGCCGCCGGCATCATCCCCGCGGTGCTGCAGTACTACATGAAGTTCCAGGCCGGCGCCCGGGACGAGGACGTGGTGGATTTCCTGCTGGCGGCCACCGCCGTCGGGGTGCTGCTGAAGATGAACGCCTCCATCTCCGGCGCCGAAGTGGGGTGCCAGGGCGAGGTTGGATCCGCCTGCGCGATGGCGGCCGCCGGCCTGGCCCAGGTGATGGGCGGCTCCCCTGCCCAGGTGGAGAACGCGGCGGAAATCGGGCTCGAACACAACCTCGGGCTGACCTGTGACCCCATCGGCGGGCTCGTGCAGGTGCCCTGCATCGAGCGCAACGCCATGGCGTCGGTCAAGGCCATCAACGCGGCGCAGCTGGCACTCAACGGGGACGGGCGGCACCGCGTGACACTCGACCAGGCCATCCGCACCATGCGCGATACCGGGCGCGACATGCTCAGCAAGTACAAGGAGACCTCTGAGGGCGGCCTAGCCGTCGCCTTCATCGAGTGCTGACGAGCACTGAGCGATTCGCTTAAGCGGCGACCCGCACCGCTCAGCGTCCGCTGCACAGGTCTAGAGTTGGGGCTGAACCCGAGGAGGAACCCCACCCATGCGCGTGCTCGTCACCGGTGGCGCCGGCTACATCGGCTCCCACACCACACTTGCCCTTCTTCAGGATGGTCACGACGTCCTGGTCGTCGACGACCTGTCCAACAGTTCCGAGGAGTCGCTGCGCCGCGTCGCAGACCTCGCGGGGCGCGAAGCCCAGTTCGTCGAGGCCAACGTGCGCGACGCGGTTGCGCTCGACAAGGCCTTCGCCGACTTCCGGCCGGATTCCGTGATCCACTTCGCCGGCTGGAAGGCCGTGGGCGAATCCACCGAGATCCCGCTGACGTACTACCGCGAGAACATCGGCTCCACGATCACTCTGGTGGAGACCATGGCCAAGCACGGCTGCAACCGCATCGTCTTCTCCAGCTCCGCCACCGTCTACGGCGAGGAGTCGGAGCCCCCGTTCACCGAGGACGCGCCCACCGGCGCCACCAACCCGTACGGCCGCACCAAGCACATGCTCGAGCAGATCCTCGAGGACGCCTCGGCCGCCAACCCCGAGCTCTCGGTGGCCATCCTGCGGTACTTCAACCCCATCGGCGCCCACGAATCCGGCCGCATCGGCGAAGACCCCAAAGGCATCCCGAACAACCTGCTGCCGTTCGTGGCCCAGGTGGCCGCCGGTCGCCGCGAGAAGCTGATGATCTTCGGCGACGACTACGCCACCCCGGATGGCACCGGTCGCCGGGACTACATCCACGTGGTCGACCTGGCCGCCGGTCACCTCGCCGCGCTGAACTACCTCGGCGACCACACCGGCTACCACGTCTGGAACCTCGGCACCGGCCAGCCGTCCTCGGTCCTGGAGATCGTGCACGCGTTCGAGGCGGCAGCCGGCCAGGAGATCCCGTACGAGATCGTGGCCCGCCGCCCGGGCGATGTCGCGGAGAGCTACGCCAATGTCGACAAGGCGCACAACGAACTGGGCTGGCACGCGGAGAAGACCGTGGCCGACGCCTGCGCCGACACCTACCGCTGGCAGCACGACAACCCCAACGGGTTCGCTGCCGTCTGACGCAATGCAACTGAACGGGGGCCGGTGTGGATGATCCACACCGGCCCCCGAATCTGTCGACGGTGGCCGTCAGGCGGTGGAAACTGCGGACTTGGCTCCGCGCCGGGTGTCGATGAGACGCACGAGGACGCCCACGATCAAGGCGATCCCCGCGGAAATGAGCGAGCCCTGCAGCACGATCCAGAACATCGCCCACGTCTGCTCGAAGCCCCACATGGTGAGCGCCGCGTCGAGGGCGACGTGACCGGCCACGCCCACGGTGACGATGAGTAGCACCGCGAGCCAGGCGAGGATCCGGCGTGGCGTGTCCCATCCGAGGCGGCCGAGCGCGAGGCCGAGGCCGGCGGCCACCACATAGGGCACGTAGACGATGGCCGCTGAGCCAGTCTGGCCCACCACCGCGGACATCAGCCCCGTGAGCCAGTAGACCGTCGGGAGGTAGAGCAGACCCAATCCGACGGTGAAGGCGATGGGGCCTCGCATGAGCAGCCAGTAGGCCAGCACCGCGTAGCCGGAGTAGGCGGCGACGACGGCCATGGTCATCACCAGCATGGCTGGCGGGCTGGGGCTGAGGGCGTTCCCGGAGAGGTCGACGAAGCTGACCACCACGAGCAGGGCCATGCCCACCGTCGCGACGAACGCCGCCGGGCCGGCCGCAACCGGCCCTCGCTTGGCGCGCCAGATCCTCAGGCCCAGCGCGGTGAAGGCAGCGGCCATGACGACGGCCGAGACCGAGTTGTAGTAGCTGAACAGATTCAGGGCCAGCCGGAACTGCCCGCCCGCAGAGGCGCCACGGAAGGCCTCCCTCACCGCCATGGCAAGGTGCGGCAGGAGCGCCAGCAGCAACGCTGCGGCACCGATGACCAGCGAGCGCCACGGCGCGGTGGCATCGGCGCCGTCCTGCTGGACCGGGTCCTGGTTTCCAGTGGTTGCGCTCACAGGCGAGCCCCCTTCGTCACCCTCACCGTACCTGGGGGGGTGGATAATGCGCGTTCCGGCTGCGTGTCTCTTCGTTCCCATCGGCCCGTGCGCATTCCGGGGGGTGAACGATGGAAGGATGAAGGCATGCCCCGCCCGACCATCAAGGACATCTCCCGCATCGCGGGCGTCTCGCCCACCGCGGTCTCGTTTGCGCTGAACAACCGCCCGGGCGTCTCCGAGTCGACGCGGGCCCGCGTGCTGCAGGTCGCCCAGGAGATCGGCTGGCACCGGAGCGTCGCCGCCGCGGCGCTGTCCGCGGGGCGAGCGCAGGCAGTTGGCATGGTGCTGCCACGACCCACTGGTGAGTCCACGGGCGAGCGGTTCCTGATGCACCTCATCGCCGGGATCGAGGAAGTCCTGACCGCGCACGCGTTGGCGTTGGTGCTCCAGTTCATCGTTTCCCCGGGAGAGGAACTCGAAACCTACCGCCGTTGGCACTTCGAGCGCCGTGTCGACGGGGTGATCCTCACAGACCCCGTGGTGGACGACCCCCGGCCCGCCATCCTGGAAGAACTGACGATGCCGGCAGTGTTGATCGGCTCGCTGCCTGGCAACGAACTGCCCAACGTCCGTGTCGACGACGCTGCGGCCATGCGCTTCATCGTGGACCACCTCGCAGTTCAGGGGCACCGGCGCATCACGCACGTCCCGGCTCCCCCGAACCTGATCCACACCCTCAGACGGTCCGTTGCCTTTGCCGAGTCGTGCCGGGAACTGGGCATCGAGACCCCGCGGATCGAGACCAATCCGGGCAGCATCAACGCCGGCCAGGCCATCACACAGCAGTTACTCATGGCCGACAATCCGCCCACGGCCATCATCTATGACAACGAGGGTCTGATGCTGGGCGGCCTTGGCGCGATCACTGCCATGGGTGTGCGGATCCCGGACGACGTGGCCATCGTGTCCTTCGAGGACTCCACGTTGTGCCGGGTGGCCTCCCCACCGATCACTTCGCTGGCCTACGATCCTGCCGGTCTGGGCGCGGAAGCCACCACTCTGCTGCTCGACCTCCTCGGCGGTGAAGAGCCACGGGAGGTAGTAGTTGCCGCGCCGATGATCCAGGTCAGGGGTTCGACCCAGACCCGGTCATAAGCTGCCCGTCCCGGGGGCGGTCAGTGGCGTGTCTATTGGTCTGCTGGCCGGCGACCTCGGTCCGCTCGTTGAGTTCGATCCACGTGGTGTCGCACCCCGGGCAGCGGTAGACCGGCGCGCCTTCGACCAGCTCGTCGGTCTTGATCGTGCCGCAGGCGTCCTGGCACGGCCATGTGGTGAGGAATCGGGCGCTCATGAGCGTCAAGGCTACAGGCGGAGATGCGTCTTTGCCCCACGGGATTGATTCACTACCATCGGCACATGTTGCAGGAGCCGAAACCAACGCGGGATCTGGCCGCGCTGCCCAAGGCACATCTGCATCTCCACTTCACCGGGTCCCTGAGTGTGCCCGCCCTCCGGCAGTTGGCGGAGGCCCGCGACATGGACCTGCCTCCCACCCTCATCGACGGCGTAGCCCTGGACGTGCCCTACGACAGGCGGGGCTGGAACCGCTTCCAACACCTCTACGACGTGGCCCGCGCCGCCGTCCGGGGCGAGGAGGCGCTCCGCGCGGTGGTCCGCAATGCCGCAGCTGAGGACGCCGCCGAGGGCTCGCGCCGGCTGGAGTTGCAGGTGGACCCCACGTCGTACGCCTCCTCCGTCGGAGGGCTGCAGGAGGCGCTGGAGATCGTGTGCGACGAGGCTCGGCTCGCCTCCGCCAGCTCCGGCGTGCAGATCGGGGTGGTGGTGGCCGCCTCGCGCATCCGGCACCCGCTGGATGCGCGCACCCTCGCGCGGATCGCCGCGCGGCACGCCGGCCAGGGTGCCGGGGAGGTGTGCGCGTTCGGGCTCAACAACAACGAGCGTGAGGGCCGTACCCACGAGTGGGAGGGCGCGTTCCGGATCGCCCGGCGCGCCGGCCTGCCGGGGGTGCCGCACGGCGGCGAGCTGCGGGGGGCGGACCACCTCGAGGAGGTCGTCGAGCACCTGCAGCCCGCCCGCATCGGGCACGGCGTCCGCGCCGTCGAGAACCCCGATCTGCTGAGCCGGATGATCGACCGGGGCATCACCTTCGAGGTGTGCCCGGCGTCGAACGTGCAGCTGGGCGTCTACCGCGAGCCGGACGAGGTGCCCCTGCGCGCACTCCTCGACGCCGGGGCCGATGTCGCTCTCGGCGCCGACGACCCGCTGCTGTTCCTGTCCAGGCTCACGGACCAGTACGTCACAGCGCGCGAGGTCCACGGACTCGACGACGCGGCCCTGGCCAGGCTGGCACGCTCGTCGG
The DNA here is from genome assembly GCF_014164735.1 of Tessaracoccus sp. MC1756. Taxonomy (NCBI): domain Bacteria; kingdom Bacillati; phylum Actinomycetota; class Actinomycetes; order Propionibacteriales; family Propionibacteriaceae; genus Tessaracoccus; species Tessaracoccus sp. MC1756. The sequence continues at coordinate 28,961 of NZ_JACJFZ010000005.1, forward strand.
TCAACGCCAGCTTCGCGCCGGCCGACGACAAACGCCGCTGGCTGGCGGAGATCGACGACTGGCTCCAGTCACCCCTCGATTGACTCCCCCGAGAACATAACAAGAGCCCCGGCCGAAGCCGGGGCTCTTGCAGGTTGCGATCAGACGATCACTGGGCGACGACCTCGAACGGGACGTACGCGGTGACGGCCTGGTGCAGCTTGATGGCTGCGGTGTGGCTGCCGACCGACTTCACCGGCTTCGGGAACGAAGCGGTGCGCTTGTCGACGGTGGGGCCACCGGCCTTCTTGACGGCCTGAACCAGGTCAGCAGCGGTGACGGAACCGAACAGGTGGCCCGCCTCCGAAGCGCGGGCGGCGACGGTGACCTTGAGGTCCTCGAGCTGCGCGCGCAGTTGCTGAGCGTGCTCGACGCCGCGCACCTCACGGGCGTCGCGCGCCCGCTTGATGCCGTCGATCTGCTTCTCGGTTCCGCGGGTCCAGCGGATGGCCCTGCCCTGAGGCAGGAGGAAGTTACGGCCGTAGCCGTCCTTGACCTCGACGACGTCGCCGGCGATGCCGAGCTTGTCAACGGTGCTGGTCAGAATGAGCTTCATCATGGTGTCTTCATCCCTTCCGATCAGCGGGCGGTCGACGCGTACGGCAGCAGAGCGACTTCGCGCGCGTTCTTCACGGCGATGGCGATCTTGCGCTGGTCCTGGACCGAAAGGCCAGTGACGCGACGGGCACGGATCTTGCCACGCTCAGAGATGAACTTCTTGAGCGTGTTGATGTCCTTGTAGTCGATGTTGGCGACGCGGGTCGTCTTCACCGGCATGATCTTCTTCTTGTTCACAGACTTGCGCTGTGGACCGGCCATTGTGGTGCTCTCCTTCTATTACTGAAAGCCCGTCTTGCGACGGAATGTGCCAGCTAGCCCATGGGAGCTAGATAAGCGATGGATCAGAACGGGGGCTCTTCCGGCTGCGACTGCGCCCACGGGTCATTCCCGCCGCGGTTGCCGCCTCCGGTGTTGCCGGAGCTGGCCCACGGATCGCCCTGCGGGCTACCCTGACCACCACCGGTGTTGCCACCGCCCTGGCTACCCTGCCACTGGCCACCACCGCCGCCGCCACCACTGCCGGAGCGGGTGACGGTTGCGGTTGAGAAGCGGAGGGTGGGTCCGACCTCGTCGACATCGATCTCGAAGACGGTGCGCTTGACTCCCTCACGGTCGTCATACGTACGCGACTTCAGACGGCCCTGAATGATGACCTGCATGCCCTTGCGAAGGGTTTCGGCCACATTCTCGGCGTACTGGCGCCACACGGAGCAGCTGAGGAACAATGCCTCGCCGTCCCGCCACTCGTTGGACTGACGGTCGAGCACACGGGGTGTCGACGCAATCCTGAAGTTGGCCACCGCTGCGCCGTTGGGCGTGAAGCGGAGCTCGGGATCTGCGGTGAGGTTACCGATCACCGTGATCTGGGTTTCGCCTGCCATGTTTCTGATGCCTCCGATAAGTTCGGACTTGGTGACGACGCAGCTGAGGGCCTTGCCGTCGAGGTCTGAGTGAAATCTATCTGTCTACCACTTTGGCCGGTGGCGCCGACAATTTTCCACTCAGTTTTTTTGCTGTGGAAAACTCAGTCCTCGCGGCGCAGCACCTTGGTGCGCACAACCCGCTCGTCGATGGTCATCAGGCGATCCATCTCAGCAACGGTCGCCGGATCCGCAGTCACCTGCAGGACGGCGTAAATAGCCTCGGACTTCTTGTTGATGTCGTATGCGAGCCGACGACGTCCCCAGATGTCCTGGTTGTCGACGGTGCCACCACCCTTGGTGATGACTTCGAGATGCTTCTCGACCAGCGCGGGGACCTGACGCTCGTCGACATCTGAGTCGATGAGCACCATAACCTCGTACTTGCGCATGCTTCAGCCCCACCTCCTTCGGACTAACGGCCGCGAGTCTGTCCCGCGGCAGGAGGGCAAAACTGACCTGGGGTCAGCCAAGGAGCCAGACTACCGGCTGCGGGCTGCCGATCCCAAACCGCCGGACTCTGCGGGAAGGGCTGCTCGACCCGCCGACTGCAGCTTGTCGACGACCCCGCTGGCCTCGATGGCGGCCCAGTAGGCGTCGGCCCACCCCTCGTAGCCGAGGTCGTTGGGGTGGAACCAGTCCCCGGCGGTGTAGCGGTGGTAGCGCCAGGTGCCCGCCTCGCGGGTGGCGCGGTGCAGCGGCACCAGGTGGTGCCTGTGGCGCTCGATGAGGATCGACGCGACGGCGGCCATCTTCTGTGACTGGCGGCCCAACACCGGCACCATGAACCACGGCACGTCGGCAACGAAGGAACCCTCCGGCAGGGCCGCGAGGAGCACGTCCATGTTGGCCTCGAAGGACGCGGGTGTATGGCCGGGGAACACGACGTCGTTGCCGCCGATGTCGAGAGTCACCAGATCCGGCGTGAAGGGGAGCTCACGGAACTGCGGCAGCTGATCGCGGAGGACGTCGGCGCTGGTCGCGCCGCTGACTGACAGGTTGGTGATGAGTACCTCGCGGCCGGTCACCTCTGCGAGCCTGCGACCGATCCGCGGCACATAGCCGTGGTCGACATGGGACGCGCCCACGCCCTGTGCCGCGGAATCGCCGAGCGCCACGTAGTGCAGGGCGTCCTCGCCGCCGTCGGGGGATTCGCCCCAGTGGATGCGGTAGTCGTTGACGTGGCGAATGATCTCGCGCCGGCCCATCAGGTACGACGCCGCCCCGGCGGACACGAGGGTGCCCGCGGCCGCGCCGGCCAGGAGCCCCCACAGCCGCTTCATCGCCGGCCCCGGTACGGACCGGGCAGCACGGGGTTGCCGTCCTTCGCCCAGGCGCGCAACCCGCCGCTGACGGATTCGGCCAGGAGGCCCTTTTCGCGGAGCAGCGCGGCCATGAAGGAGGAGCGCAGGCCCGTGTCGCACATGACGATGATGGCGGCGTCGCGCTCGGCCAGCGGGTCGTCGCCGTGGATGGCGTCCACCGGGTTGTCGTGGAGGGCCCCGGTGTCCACCGGGCGGGCGCCGGGCGCGTGACCCGCCTCGTATTCGATCTTGGTGCGCACGTCGATGAGTACGGCGCCCCTGCTCAGCGCCAGCAGCGTCTCATCGATGCTCAGCCCGTCGTCGGAACGCTTCCCCAGGAAATCCAGCAAACCCATGCGTCCATTGTCCCTCACGCCGGGCTGCGTCAGACAACGCCGAAGAGACCCAGCCCGATGGCGCCGAAGACGAAGCTCAGGCCCAGCGCGAGCAGGACGTAGCCGAGCCAGGTGCGGCGGGCCCAACGCACCGTCAGGAACGGCAGCACCACGGCTGCGGCGAGGGAGATGATCCCGAAGACGCGGTGCCAGAGCGGCGCCTCTTCCACGGCGAAGTCCACGCCGGCGCCGCCCGTGTCAGGGATCAGCAGCGTCAGCAGCCCGGCGAGCGCACCGGGCAGGACCAGCAGTAGCGACAGGAGCCCCAGCGCCAGCGCGCCGGGCCAGGTGCCCCACCAGATCCGCTTCGTCACGCCGTCGAGCTTACGGGCTGGCCGGACCCTCGCCCACCCAAGCGTTGTTGAGTTGTGCAGCGGACAAGCTGCACAACTTCACCCTGCCCGGCGAGCTGAAGCGACGCCGGGTCGAGCGTTGTTGAGTTGTGCAGCGGACAAGCTGCACAACTTCACTCTGCCCAGCGAGTGAGACGACGCCCACCCAAGCGTTGTTGAGTTGTGCAGCGGACAAGCTGCACAACTTCACTCTGCCCAGCGAGGTGGCGGGGCGACGACGACGGGGCGGTCAGTCTTGCGGGATGTGGCCGTTCAGGACCCAGGCGAGGAACTCCTTGAGGTCACCCGTCTCACCGTCGCGGCCGCCGCGGCCGATCACCAGCGGAGCCAGTTGCGGCTGCAGCTTCACGCCCGTGAACCGCGACATCAACCCTCCGGGAACCGTGAGCGAGTAGTAGTTGCCCTCGGTGTCGACGGCGACGGAGTGGTTGGTGCGCAGGTACCAGCCGGTCTTGTCCGTCTTGACGGTGTGCCCGTCCAGCGTGACGGCCTTCAGCGGGCGGGGCGCCAGACCCTGTTCCCGGGCTGCGACGAGGAACTCGTCGATGAGCACCTTTGCGCGGGCGGCCTCATTGCGGGCGTGGCTCGCGTTCAGCTCCGCGCGGATGCGCGCTGCCTTCTGGCGCTCTGTCAGGTGCTCGTCCATCCCCTCAGCCTAGACTCGCCGGTTGGCCCGCCGTCAGATGGAGTAGCCACCGTCGACCAGGATCTCCTGGCCGGTGATGTAGGCCGCCTCCTCGGAGGCGAGGAACGCCACCGCCGCCGCGACCTCCTCGGGCTCACCGAAGCGACGCGCCGGGATCTTGTGCCGGATCTCGTCCGCCGCCTCGGGATCAGTGTGCAGCCGCTTGAGCCGGTCCGTGGCCGTGTACCCGGGCGCCACCGTGTTGCAGGTCACCCCGTCGGCGCCCACCTCGAGCGCCAGTGTGCGCAGATGGTTGGTGACCGCCGCCCGCATGGCGTTGCTCACCGGCAGCGTCAGCGATGGGCGACCCACCGTCAGCGACGTGATCGCGATGACCCTGCCCCAGCCGTGGGCGCGCATGCCCGGCAGCACCGCGTCGACGAGCCGCGCCGTCGACATGAAGGTGGTCTCGAAACCCGCGTGCCACCCCTCGTCGGTGACCTCCGACGGCAGGCCGGGCGGGGGTCCGCCGGCGTTCGACACCAGGATGTCGACCTCCCCGGCGGCCTCGACCGCGGCGCGCACACCGTCGATCGTGGAGACGTCCGCCACCACCCAGCGGGCGCCGACCTGGTCAGCAGCCACCCGCAGGTCCTCTTCGGTGCGCGCGGCGATGGTCACCTCGGCACCCATGTGGCGCAACAACTTCGCCGTCGCGAACCCGATGCCCTTGCTGGCGCCGGTGACGAGGGCACGCTTCCCGCTCAGTGACAACATGCCCCCACGCTAACCCACGAAATCGTGCGTGGGAGACTGAATCGATTGCTTTACAAGGAGGTCCGATGCCGGAGTTTCGCTACGCAGACATGCTGCCCACCGGGGGCGACGACACCCCCTACCGTCTCCTCACCCATGAGGGTGTCGAGGTGGTCGAGGGGCCGGAGGGACGCCAGTTCCTGAAGGTCGCTCCGGAAGCACTGACGCTGCTCGCAGAGACGGCGATGCACGACATCGCGCACTACCTGCGGCCGGCCCACCTGCAGCAGCTGCGCACCATCATGGACGACCCGGAGGCCTCCGCCAACGACAAGTTCGTGGCGCTCGACCTGCTCAAGAACGCCAACATCGCCGCCGGCGGCATCCTGCCGATGTGCCAGGACACCGGCACCGCGATCATCATGGGCAAGCGTGGCCAGCAGGTGCTGACCGAGGGCACCGACGAGCGGCCGCTGTCGCTGGGCGTCTACAACGCCTACACCAAGCTGAACCTGCGCTATTCCCAGAACGCGCCCATCACCATGTGGGAGGAGCGCAACACCGGAAGCAACCTGCCCGCGCAGATCGAGCTCTACGCCGACACCGCGCCCGGGCACGAGAACGGCTACAAGTTCCTCTTCATGGCCAAAGGCGGCGGCTCCGCGAACAAGAGCTACCTCTACCAGGAGACCAAGGCCATCCTGAACCCCGACTCGATGATGACGTTCCTCGAGGAGAAGCTGCGCTCGCTCGGCACCGCGGCCTGCCCGCCGTACCACCTGGCGATCGTCGTCGGCGGCACGTCGGCCGAGTTCGCGATGAAGACCGCCAAGTACGCCTCCGCCAAGTACCTCGACACCCTCCCGACGACGGGCTCCATCGAGGCGCACGGCTTCCGCGACGTGGAACTCGAGCAGGAGGTGCTGGAACTCACCCGCAAGATGGGCATCGGCGCCCAGTTCGGCGGCAAGTACTTCTGCCACGACGTGCGGGTCATCCGCCTGCCGCGCCACGGCGCGTCGCTCCCGGTGGCGATCGCGGTGTCGTGCTCCGCGGACCGGCAGTGCCTCGGCAAGATCACGCCTGAGGGCGTGTTCATCGAGCAGCTCGAGACCGAGCCCGCCCGCTTCATGCCGGACCACGTGGACGAGGACCTCGACGCGGAGACCGACGGCGTGACCGGCACGGGGAAGGGCGCCGTCGTACGCATCGACCTGAACCGGCCCATGACAGACGTGCTGGCCGAGCTGTCCAAGCACCCCGTGAAGACGCGCCTGTCGCTGACCGGCCCGCTGATCGTCGCGCGCGACATCGCCCACGCCAAGATCAAGGAACGCCTCGACGCGGGCGAGGAGATGCCGCAGTACCTGAAGGACCACCCCGTCTACTACGCCGGTCCGGCGAAGACCCCCACCGGCATGGCGTCGGGCTCGTTCGGGCCTACCACCGCCGGCCGGATGGACTCCTACGTCGACCAGTTCCAGGCAGCCGGCGGCTCGATGGTGATGCTCGCAAAGGGCAACCGCTCGCAGGCCGTCACCGATGCATGCGGTACGCACGGCGGCTTCTACCTGGGCTCGATCGGCGGCCCCGCCGCCCGGCTGGCGCAGGACTGCATCAAGCACGTCGAGGTCGTCGAATACGAGGAGCTCGGCATGGAGGCGATCTGGAAGATCGACGTGCAGGACTTCCCGGCGTTCATCGTGGTCGACGACAAGGGCAACGACTTCTTCGCCGAGGTCAACAAGCCCCTGGTGCTCACCATCCCGAAGCGCGAAGGGCTCTGAGCCGCAGCCGCTGAGGCCCGCAGCCACAACGGCAGATGAGAGTCTTCTCATCTGCCGTTCCGCTCCCCTTCATCCTGGCACCCTTCACTAGAGGCAGGAGGCAAGCGCATGGACAGGAAACGCGGGGTGACGGCCGGGCTGGTGGCCGCTGCCGTCGTGGCCGGGCTGCTCGTGGGCTGGCTGCTGGTCGCGCTCGCCGCGCCCCTCGCGCAACCGCCGGCGGAGCCGGCCATCGTGGTCACCGCCGTGCCGTCCCCGGCCAGCACGACGACGACTCCCAGCCCTTCGCCGACGCCCAGCCCCACCGTCGACGCGGCCACCGCGACACCGGAGCTCAGCCCGACGCCCACCACCGCGTCGACGCCCGCGACGACGACTCCCGCGCCCACCCGGACGACCGTGGCTCCGCAGCCCGTCAAGCCCGCGCCCCCGGTCAGGCCGGCACCGGCCCCGTCCACCGATGACGACGATGACGACGACGACGTGGATGACGATGACGACGACTAGGCGTCACGCCAGCCGGTAGCCCATCCCGCGGACCGTCTCGAAGCGGTCCTTGCCCAGCTTGCCCCGCAGGTATCGGACGTAGACGTCGACGACGTTGCTGCCCGGGTCGAAGTCGAAGCCCCACACATTGCTCAGCAGCTGCTCGCGGCTCAGCACCTGCCCAGGGTTGCGCAGGAACGTCTCCGCCAACGTGAATTCGCGGGCGGACAGGTCCACCCACTCGCCGTCCACCTGGGCCTTGCGCGTCCTGAAATCCAGCACCAGGCCGTTGTGCGACAACTGCGTCACGCTCTGCCCGGCCGGCTGGGGCGACTCGGTGCGCAACCGCAGCCGGATCCGCGCCAACAGTTCCTCGAACGAGAAGGGCTTGGGCATGTAGTCGTCCGCGCCGCCCTCGAGCCCGGCCACGCGGTCAGCGACGGAGGACCGGGCTGTCAGCATGATCACCGGCACGACGACCCCCTGCCCGCGGATCTGTTCGAGCACCTCGAAGCCGTCGATGTCCGGCAGTCCGACGTCGAGGATCACCAGGTCGAAATTTCCGTGCACCGCCAGCGTGGCGCCCTCGGACCCCGACGCGGTGGTGTGGGAGGTGAAGCCGGCCGCCTTCAGCCCCTTGGCGATGAATCCGGCGATGCGGGTCTCGTCCTCGATGATCAGGATCGTGCTCATGGGATCTCCATCTTGATGGTCGGTTCGAGTTCGGCGAGCTCCACCGGACCGAGCGGCAGCACCAGGGTGAACCGTGAGCCGACGCCCACTGTCGATTCAATGTCCAGGCGGCCACCGTGCGCGGCCATGATCGACTCGACGATACTGAGCCCCAGCCCCGCGCCCTGTGCGTGGGCCGCGCCTACGCGGCTCCGGCCGAAGCGCTGCCGCACTACGTCCAGCTGATCCGGCTCGATGCCGATGCCCTCGTCGCGGACCCACAGCAGCACCTCACCGCGCTCGAGCGCCGAACCCAGCGTGATGGCCGAGCCAGCGTCGGAGTATTTGACGGCGTTGGCGGCCAGTTGCAGCCAGGCCTGCGTCATGCGGCCCGGGTCGAGGAACGCCTCGGCCGAGGCGATGCGCTCGAGCCGCCACGCGCGGTCGCCCAACGCCCGCGCCTTCTCCAGCACCTGGTCCGTCAGTGTCGCCACGTCGAACCAGCGGGGCTGCACGAAGTCTGACTCCGTGGCCTTCGCCAGCATCAGCATGTCGTTGACAAGCACGCCCATCCGGTCGGCCTCGTCGATGACGAGGTCCCGCGTCTCCCGCACGTCGACGGGGTCGTCGGGGTCGACGAGTTCCATGTGGCCGCGCACCACGGTGATAGGCGTGCGGAGTTCGTGGCCCACGTCATCGAGCAGTTGCCGCTGACCCTCGACGGAGCGCTGCACGCGGTCGAGCATCCGGTTGATGGTGCTGGACAGGGCGGTGAGGTCGTCGCGGCCGCGCACCGGCACGCGCGACGTGAGGTCGCGCTCGTCGATCGACTCCGCGGCCTTGCGTAGTTCCTCGATGGGCCGCAGCAGCCTGCCCACCGAGATCCAGGCGACGAGCACCAGCAGCAGCACGGTGCCGACGGCGACCACGGCGTAGAGCGTCATCGTGCGGCGCAGCTCAGCCTCGACGATGTCGAGGTCGTAGACGTGCACCAGCGCACCCGCCGACCCGGGGTACTGCACGGGCGCCACGAGCACCCGGTAGTTCCCATCCGGGGTGCGGAGGGTGTCGATGCGAATCTGGTTGCCGGCGGCCATGGGCATGAGGTGGCCGACGAGTTCCTCGTCGTTCTCGGGGCGCAGCGGAACGTCCGTGGAAGCCACCCAGCGCACCTGACCGTCCACGACGGCCAACTCCCCCTCCGCCTCGCCGATCACCGTTCGGGCAAGGAAGGTGTGCAGCAGCTCCGACGGCCCGGCGAACGACTGGCCGGTGGCGGGGTCGATGCCATCCGTTGCGAGCACGCGGAGTTCGTCGCGCGTGCGCATCAGTTGGTCGTCGACACCGGTGTGGATGGCGCGGTGCTGCAGCACGGCGACGATGGCGCCGGACGTCAGCAGCGCCAGCCCCGCGAGCAGCACCATCGTGGTGATCAAGCGCGCCCGCAACGTCACCTTGGCGACGAGGTCGGGTTGCTGGGAGATCATGTCCCTATCCTGCCCTGAGCTCGGACCGCGCACGCTCACGCGGTGGCGACCGGCGTGCCCTCGTGCCGGAAGCCGAGCCCGTCACGCATGAGAAACCTCTCACGATTCCCGCGTGGTTCTCCTCATCTGCGACCGGTGTGATGGTCTCAACAACCACTTCGAAGGAGTATTCAGATGGCTCTCAAAACCTCGACCACCTGGCTCGCGGCGGCCGCGTTCGGTGTCGCCGCAGTCGGCGGTGGGCTGCTGGCCTCCGCCGCATCCCCCACACCCGCGCCGGCCGTCACCTCGCCGGCAGTCTCCCCCACTCCCTCATTGGAGCCCATCATCGTGGCGGCCCCGACGGTGAGCGCCAGCCCAGACGCGGACCCCACCACGCCACAGCCCACGCCCGCCCCCACCGTCACCGAGACCATCGTGATCACCGGCACAGACCAGTGCGACGACCTCGACAACAATTACACCTGCGACGACGAGCAGGGCCTGTCGCCCACCGTCGACAGTTCGCCCACCCCGGCTCCGGGCATGGCACCCGCCCCGGCCAAGACGTCCGTCGCCGCCCCCGCGCAGACGAGGGCCACCACCGTCAAGAAGACCACCTCCACCCCGGTCTACAACGGCGACGATGACCGGGACGACGACCACGACGACGATGACTGGGACGACGACCACGACGACGACCGGGACGACGACCGGGACGATGACTGGGACGACGACCGGGACGACGACCACGACGACGACTGAGCCCGCATCGCTCCCTGATCAGGCCGGTCCCGGCGCGTCCCCCAGCGCGCTGCGGGCCGGCCCTCTGTCTGCCCCCGCGCTGCGCGGCCCTAGGATGCAGGGAGTCACAACCCCGGAGGACCGCATGGACGAGACCCGCACCGTCATCGAAGTCGATGCGCCGAAGGAGCCACTCTTCCCCGGTTCCGCGTTGGTGGGCACCGTCCTGTTCCCGATCTTCGCGGTCGTGGCGCTGGTGCTGGCCATCGTCTACGAGATGCCCTGGCTGATCACCTCGTCGCTGGCCATCACCCTGGCCCTCTCGGCGATCCTCATCTCCCAGTACCTCAATCGGCGCGATCGCTCGGGCACCCTGCGCCTGTCGCTGGGTGACGGCGTGACGCGGATCGGCCCGGCGCCGTCGTCGCGGCTCATTCCGCTGCTGCTGACCGGCTTGGCAGGCATCGTGGTGCTCGTCGACATCACCCTGCGCCTGACCGGTTACCTCACAGACGACGGCGGCATGAGCTTCGCCGTCATGCTGGCCCTGATTGTCGGGTGGGGCATCGCGGACGGCTGGTTCGCGTACCGGAACCCGCCCGGTCTGGTGCTCTCACCCAGCCACGTGACCACCGTCGCGAGCATGGGGAAGGAGACCCGCGTACCGTGGGCCCAGCTCAGCGGCGCGCCAGAGATCAAGGGCGCCCGTTTGCTCATCCCCACCGAGAAGACCCAACTCCAGGTGGGCGTGAGCCAGATCGACTCCGACCCCCGGGTGGTGGCGGCCCTCATCGAGGCCTACCGCGGCCGGCCCGCCCGGCAGGGTGAACTCGGCGACGGGCGGGTCGCGCAGCGCGCGCGGTCGCTCACCGTGCGCTGAGCAGGTGATGAAATCTCACCTTGGTAAATCGTCTCTATCTCGCTCCTAGAGCGAGATCGGCGCGTTATCCCAAGGCGAGAACGGGCGCCCTCAGTTACCCAGCCGGTCGTTCACTTCACCGCCCCGCGCTCCCACCGCAGGTCATCGCGTGATCTAATACCTCCGAACGCGGGCTTCGACGGTCGGACTCCGCACAAGGGGGACCATGAGCACCGCCACTGGGTTACGTAGGCTCGGCGCACTCACGGCGAGCATCGTTCTTGCCGCTGCAGGCATGGCGATGGGCTCGACACCGGCGCAGGCAACTGTCGACGTGTACATCACCCCCGGCACGCACACCGTCAACGGACGCGTGTGGCGCACCTCGTGCGAGCCCTATTCCTCCACCGAGCGTTGCCGGACCGAGATCCAGGCGACGGTGGTGAAGTACGAGGCAGGCCGCTTCGTTCCGGTCAACGGCTGGGCGTTCAACAACCTCACCTACAAGGCCTCCCCGCGTTCGCTGTGGACGGGCAACCCGATCGCCGCCAACGGGAAGGTTGAGGGCACCGCGACATGGACCTCGGCGGACGGCCGTCAGTGGCGCACCGAGTGCGACACCGCCGTGACCGGTCAGGGCGGGTGCCGCTCCTACATCGAGGCGAGCGTCATCGCGAAGACCGCCGTCGGCTACGAGTGGCGCACGCAGTGGCTGCTGAACAACATGGTTCGCTTCAGCGCCCCGAAGCCCGCTGCGCCCACGTTCGACTTCATCAAGGACCCGGCTCTTCGCTCCTGCGTCAAGGCGCAGTGGGCCATCAGCTCAACGTCGATGGTGATCTGCGACGCCAAGGGGGTGAAGACCCTGGAGGGTATCCAGAGGCTGGCCGGGCTGACCGGGCTCCAGCTGCTGGACAACGAGATCACCGACCTGAGCCCTCTTGCCAACCACCCGACGCTCAGCCAACTGGACATCACCCACAACCTCGTCGACGACCTGACCCCGCTCGCCGGCGTCCGCAACCTCGAACACCTGAAGGCCTATGACAACCTCATCGAGGATCTCCGGCCCCTCGCCGGGCGCAACCTCTGGACGTTGGACGTCGGCGACAACCTCGTCACGGACCTCTCCCCCCTGGCGGGGATGCGAAACCTGTGGACGCTCGGGCTAGGCCACAACTACGACATCCAGGACATCTCGCCGCTGCGCGGGCTGACGAACCTCACCCAGCTGGATCTCCAGACGAACTCGGTGGACGACCTGACGCCGCTGCGCGGGCTGACCAACCTCACCCGGCTGGACCTCACTGACAACTTCATCGACGACATCAGCCCCCTCGCCGGGTTGACCAAGCTGGGGATGCTGTTCCTGAGGGAGAACTACCTGGGGGACGTGGCCCCCCTGAAGGGGCTCACGTCGCTTGAACACCTCTGGCTGGCCGGGAATCCGTCCATCACCAACCTGGCGCAGCTCAAGCCGCTCGCCGACAAGGGATGCCAGATCGATATCTGGCCCTGAGCCCGTGATCCGGGAGAGCCGGCCTGCGGCGACCTACTGGAACCAGCCGAACATCGTGCAACCGACGGCGAAGACCACCATCGAGACGAACAGCAGGACGGTCAGGATGGCGCTCTCCGCCTCACTGGGCTGCTTGTGCTCCGCCTGATACTTCTCGACGTCGAACTGTTCCCGGTTCTCGGTGCTCACGACATGCCTCCCAATCGGCTGAGATCAGATACGAGTGCCACGCCCAGCACCACGAACACCACCGCCATGAAGCCGGTGTACATCCAGCGCTGGCGGTGGTCCGAGCGCCAGAACCTCTTCATACTGACGATTCCGTTGACCACCGCGTAGACGCACAGTGCGATGCCGATGGGCGCCGCCACCCAGCCCGCGAGGCTGAGCACCGGCACGAGCACCGGGATCAGCAGGTAGGTGATCAGGCAGCGCACCCCGGAGAACATCACGGACACGCGGAAGGCGGCGTGCGCTCCGACACCCGAGGCGCTGTCTGCCTCGGTCACGCCGAGGAGACGGCGCATGAACCGGTCCGGCGCGGCGTTCGAACGGAACCGGGTTGCGGGGGGCGACGATGTCGCCCGGGCCGCGTCGTCGAGGATGCTCACGGCGCTCACGCTACCGCTTCTGTGGCTTCGTCCTCGAGGCTCCGGGCGTGACGCAGGTGGCGCCACAGGCGGATGCCGCCCAGGACGGCCAGGACCACCCCCGCACCGCCCACGAGTACGCCGACGAACAGGCCGATGTAGAGCGGGCTGAAAAGCACTTCCTCCTGCGGGCGCTGGCGCATGACGCCGAGCAGGAAGCCGAGCAGCGGGGCCAGGGCGGCGATGCACACGCCGAGCGTGAGCATCCAGAAGCCGGGCGCGGTGGGCACCAGGCGGACGGGCCGCCCGGTCACGACGGGGTCGAGATCTGTCATCGGGATCATCCTTCCAGGGGGCGGTCGACGACGGCCAGGCCCGGCTTGTGGGGCGGCGGGGCGGCCTCGTCGTCGCCGTTGAATTTCTTCACGGCCTGCACGAGCGGGCCGACGATGTCCATCGGGAGCGGGAAGACGACGGTGGAGTTCTGGTCCGCGCCGAGTTCCAGCAGGGTCTGCAGGTAACGAAGTTGGAGGGAAGCGGGTGCCTCGCTGAGCGTGAGGGCGGCGTCGCGCAGTTCCACCGACGCCTGGAGTTCGCCCCGGGCGCTGATCACCTTGGCGCGACGTTCGCGCTCGGCCTCGGCCTCCCGGGCCATCGCCCGCTGCATCATCTCCGGGATCTCCACGTCCTTGATCTCCACAACCGACGCCTCGACGCCCCACTCCTTCGTCTGCGTGGCGATCGAGTGGGCCAGGTCCTCGTTGAGGTCTGCCCGGTGGGCGAGCAGTGTGTCGAGTTCCGCCCGGCCGACGACTGAGCGCAGCGTCGTCTGCGCGAACTGCGAGGTGGCGACGGCGTGGTTCTCCACGGACATCACCGACAGCACCGGATCTGTCACCCGGAACATCACCACGGCGTTGACGCGGGCGGTGACGTTGTCCCTGGTGATGACCTCCTGCGGAGGAATGGTCAGGGTGACCGTCCGAAGGTCCACGCGGACCAGCTTGTCGAGGAACGGCAGGCGGAACACCAGGCCGGGGCCGAGGGCGCCGCGCAGCCGGCCGATGCGGAACGCCACCACCCGTTCGTACTCCCGGACGATCCGGAAGGAGGAGACGAGGAACGCGACCACAAGGAGGAACGCGAGAATTGCCAGAACGACCTCAGTTGGCATGGTCAGCTCTCCTGTCTGATGCATAGCTGCTGCGTTGGCGGGCCAGGGCTGCGGCCGCAGCCTCGCGGTCCTGCCTGGTCTGATCCGCAGTCCTGACGACCGCGCCCAGGGGATCTGCCGGGGTGTGGCGCAGGAAGAGCCAGAGCGGCACCGATCCCGCGGCGATCAACACTGCGGCGACGAGGGCCAGCACCTGGCTGGTCCAGTTCTCCACCACCAACGCCGTCACGGCCGGCCACACGACAGCCAGCACCGTCACCGAGCAGGCGATGCCGCGGTGGAAGCGCGCGGATTCCGACGAGGGCCACGGGTCCACCGACCGGCGCATCTCGCGTCCGTCGTCGGATTCGGTGCAGCTGTCCTTGACGGGGCACGAGTTACAGACGAGCGGGCTGCCCCGGTACCGCATCACCCGGTTGTCCGGGTCGAAGGACCGCGGGTACAGCCACTGGTCCTCCGGGCAGAGCCACGCGTCGTGACTCTTGTGGTAGACGAAACCGCCGTTGCGGTCGTCCTGCGTGCGGCTCTGTGCCCGCCTGGCGAACGAGTCGATGCCGTAGGCGACCAGCAGGAGCACCAGCCCGTAGCCCGCGCCCAGCCAGGCGGCGATCTCGATGTCGATCATGAAAGGTCCTCATTCTCGGGAGGAACCCGCCTGTCCGAGGCGTAGCGACTGCGGCTGGGCGGCAGCTCGTCGGCGGCGATGCCCGCCTGAACCGGCAGGCCGGTGCGGTCCTCCTTGGCCTCATCGTGCTCGATGACGAAGAGCGTCTCGGGCTCCATGACGGTAACCGTGGCGGGGATCGCGTGGCGGATCCCGCACCAGGCGAGCCACACGAACGGCAGGATGCCGCCGACGAGGAACACCACGTCACCGGGCATGCGCAGCCATTCGAGGATGACGTTGCCGGGCTCGGCGATGTAGCCCAGCGTGCGGGCCTCGTAGTAGCCCTCGTTGACCGAGTGCCACAGCTGCAGCACGCCCAGCGGCAGCAGCGTCGCGAACACCATCCAGGCCAGGCCGATATTGAGGCACCAGAACGAGATCTTCGCCATCCGGTCCGACCACTTCTCCGGCTTGACGATGTAGCGCAGCGCGAAGAGCGCCATGCCGACGGCGAGCATGCCGTAGACGCCCATCATCGAGCCGTGCGCATGGTTGGCCGTGAGCGCGGTACCGATCTGGTAGTACGACACAATCGGCAGGTTGATCAGGAAGCCGAACACGCCGGCGCCCACGAAGTTCCAGAAGCCCACGGCCACCAGGAACATGACGGCCCACCGGTGCGGGAAGGGCGCGCTGCTGCGCGACTCCTGCTTCGAACCCAACTGCAGGAAGGCCCATGCCTCCACCGTCAGGAACGTCAGGGGAATGACCTCGAGGGCGGAGAAGAACGCGCCCAGCGCCATGTGCTCGACGGGGGTGCCCGAGAAGTACAGGTGGTGCATGGTGCCGATCACGCCACCCACCGAGTACAGGATGACGTCGAGGAAGATGATCTGGATGGCGATCTTGCGCCGCACCACGCCCAGCATCACGAAGATGTAGGCGACCATCACGGTGGTGAACAGCTCCAGGAAGTCCTCCACCCACAGGTGCACCACCCAGAAGCGCCAGAACTCGGCGACGGTGAGGTGCGTGCCGTTCGTGGCGAGGAGCCCGACGGCGTAGAAGGCCGGGATGGCCAGGCCCGAGTAGAAGAACAGCCACGGCATGTTGAACTTCGACTCGGAGCGCAGCCGCGAGCGGATGGCGCGGTAGATGATGATGATCCAGATGAAGAGGCCGATCACCAGGAGGATCTGCCAGAACCTCGGCAGGTCCAGGTACTCCCACTGCTGGTCGAAGAAGATCGAGCCCTGTGCCCATTCAGGGCCGAACGTGCTGATCGCCGTGCCGCCCAGCATGCCGAGCACCACCACGGTGAGCGCGCCGAGGAGGCCGTAGGCCAGCCAGTGCTGGCGCTTCGGTTCGCGGCCGGAGATGATCGGTGCCAGGAAGATGGCGGCGGCCAGGAAGGCTGCGGCCGTCCACAGCAGCGACAACTGCAGGTGCCAGGTGCGGGCGAGGTTGAACGGGAGGATGCGGGCCAGGTCGATGCCGAAGAAGCTGTCGATCTCCGCGCGGTAGTGCTCGACGGCGGCGCCGAGTGTCGCCTGCGCCAGGAAGAGCAGTGAGACGACGAAGAAGAACCAACCGGTGGCCTTCTGGGCCTTCGTGATGCCCACCTTGCCGGGCTGCAGGAACGACAGGGTGGGGGTCTCGCTCGACTGCCAGCCGATCTTCTTGCTCCACCTGCCGTACAGGGCGAACAACGCGCCGAGGCCTGCGAGCAGGGCGATCAGCGACATGGCCGACCAGACGAGGATGTCCGCCGTCGGACGGTTGTCGACGCGGGGCTCGGGCGGCCAGTTGTTCGAGTAGGAGTAGTCGTGCCCGGGGCGCTCAGCCGAGCTGGCCCAGGCAGTCCAGCCGAAGAAGGCGGTGAGATCGTGGATCTGGTCCGGATCCGTGATCGCCGAGGGGATCAAGCCGTACTTGGTGGAATCGGTGCCGAAGAAGTCTGCGTAGTGCTGCTTGAGCATCTCGAACGCGCTGATCTGCTCGGGAGTGAAGACCAGCACGCCGGTGCTCTCGTCGTAGCGGTTCTCCCGCATATGCTCGACGGTGGCCGCCGCAGGATCCTGCACGCCGCCGTCACGCAGTTGTTCGGTGACGTGCTCCGTGGCCAGGCGCAGGTACTCGGCCGTGTAGTCAGGGCCGAGGTACGCGCCGTGGCCCATGATGGAGCCGTACTGCTGGAGCCCACGGCGGAGAAAGATCTGTTGCCCGGAGGTGATCTCCTCTTCGGTGAACACCACCTCCCCTGACTCGCTCACCACCTGTTGCGGGAGGGGCATGCCGTCGGTGTAGGTGCGGTAGGCGAGGAAGCCCATCACGAAGAAGCCGAAGACGAAGACCAAGGCTATGCCCTGGACCCATCCTTTGGAGATGACCAGCTCAGCTTTCGACGGCTGTAGATCGGGGTTGTTGTTGACGAGGCTCACTGTGCCCACCACCTGGGTTTCATCTGGGGATGCGGATGACCGCGCGGCCATGATGTGGGAACCCTAGGGCACGAGTGGGTCTTTATTGGCGAAACTTTGGACAAAGTCCCCCGGTCGTTCAGGGTGTGAGCCTGCTCAGCAGTCGCACGGCGTCGTGGGGAGCGTGTCCGCGGGCGTCGTTGTCGAAGTAGACGTACGCGTCCAGCCCCGCGCCCATCCATTCGCGGCACTGCCGCGCCCAGCGGTCCAGCGACCCATCAGGGTACGCGCTGGCGTACAGCTCCTGCTCGCCGTGGAGCCGGACGTAGCGGAAGTCGCCGGTGGCAGCGCGCATGGTGGGCCAGGTACCGGCGCTGTCGGCGATCACCATGGCCACCCGGTGCTCCGCCATCAGGGCGTGCGCCTCCGGGGAGTTGAAGCTGTCGTGTCGCGGCTCCACTGCGTGGCGGACGGGTGATGACGGGTCGACGTCCTCCGACACCTCCAGAAGGACCCGATCGGGCGCGACCTTGTCGTCGTGCCCGGCGGACAGCTCGGCGATCTCCCCGTGGGTGCGCGGCAGCAGGGACAGGAACTGCCCGATCTTCTCGCGGTCGAACGACATCCGGGGCGGCAACTGCCACAGCACGGGGCCGAGCCGCCGGCCCAGCGCCAACACGCCCGAGGCGAAGAAGTTGGCCAGCGCGGTCTCGACGCCACGCAGTTGCAGCATGTGGGTGAGGTAGCGGCCACCCTTGACTGCGAACGTGAACCCCGGCGGCGTCTCCGCCGCCCAGGCGGCGTACGAACTGGGCCGCTGCAGCGAGTAGAACGAACCGTTGATCTCAGCCGAGTTCATCCGCTCGGCGACATAGCGGAGTTCGTCCCGCTGCTTGAGACCCACGGGGTAGAAGTCGCCGCGCCACCCCTTGTAGCGCCAACCGGAGACCCCGACGAAGCACGTAGCCATATCGGGAGCCTACGTCCACGGCCGGCTCCGCACCGTGACATCTGGCGGGTGCGCGATCCGCAGGACTCCGGCACCGCTGCGGCCGAACAGCGGGCAACGACGAGTCCATCAACCCCGAGGGCTGACGAGGCCCCTCCATACCCCATGCCCATCCGGAGCCGCTGTCGGGTTCGAACAAAGTTGGGCGCCCAGGTTTGGTTTACGCGTGGAGCGCCCGAAAATCCCCTGACAACACGGTCGTGTCGTTTTCCAAACGAGCCCCTGACCTGACAGATTGTCGCCAACCCCCAACCGGGGGCTGTTGTCGTGCCAGGAGGTTCGAATGTTTCGACGCATCGCCATCGTCAACCGTGGAGAGGCCGCCATGCGGCTCATCCACGCAGTGCGCGATCTCAATGCGGAACATCCGGACCGGGAGCCCATCGTCACCGTCGCGCTCTACACCGACGCGGAGCGCTCAGCGATGTTCGCCCGCGAGGCCGACGAGGCCTACCCGCTCGGGCCCGCGTCGGAGCGCCCCTATCTGAACCACGACCTGCTCGGCCGCGTGTTGACCGAGGCCCGCGCCGACGCGGTGTGGGTGGGCTGGGGCTTCGTCGCCGAGGACCCCGCCTTCGCGGACCTCGTGGAGTCGCTGGGCATCACGTTCATCGGACCCTCGGGCGACGCCATGCGCAAGCTCGGCGACAAGATCGGCTCGAAGTTGATCGCCGAAGAGGTCGGCGTCCCCGTGGCGCCCTGGTCGCGCGGCGGGGTCGACACCCTCGATGACGCCCTGGCCGCCGCCGACGCCGTCGGCTACCCCCTCATGCTCAAGGCGACCGCAGGCGGTGGCGGTCGCGGCATCCGTCGCGTCGACTCCGCCGCGGACCTCGCCGACGCCTACCAGCGCACCCGCGACGAGGCGCAGCGCGCCTTCGGCTCCGGCGTCGTCTTCCTCGAGAAGCTCGTCACCGGCGCCCGTCATGTCGAGGTGCAGCTCATCTCCGACGGCGACACCGCCTGGGCCGTCGGCGTGCGCGACTGCACGGTGCAGCGCCGCAACCAGAAGGTCATCGAAGAGTCCGCCTCACCGCTGCTGAGGCCCGAACAGAACGACGAGATCAAGGCCTCGGCCGAACGCCTCGCGCTCGCGGTGGGGTACAAGGGCGCCGGCACCGTCGAGTTCCTCTACCACCCGGGCGAGCAGCAGTTCGCGTTCCTCGAGGTCAACACCCGCCTCCAGGTGGAGCACCCCATCACCGAGGCGACCAACGACTTCGACCTGGTCAAGGCCCAGATCCGCATCGCCGCCGGCGACAAGCTCGAGGGCAAGCCCGTCGAGTTCGGCCACGCCGTGGAGGCCCGCCTCAACGCCGAGGACCCGGACCGCGATTTCGCGCCGTCGCCGGGCCTCATCACGCGCCTGGACCTCCCCGCCGGCCCCGGCATCCGCGTCGACACCGGCGTCGCCGAGGGCGACTCCATCCCCGCTGACTTCGACTCCATGATCGCCAAGATCATCGCCTTCGGCCGCTCCCGTACCGAAGCGCTGGGCCGCCTGCGCCGCGCCATGGCCGAGACCACGGTCGTCATCGAGGGCGGCGCCACCAACAAGAGCTTCATCCTGGAACTCCTGGCCCAACCCGAGGTCACCGGCGCCGAGGCCTCCGGCCGGCGCGCCGCCGCCGTCGAGTGGGCCGACACCGGGTGGATCGACCGGGTGCGCGCCGAGGGTGGGCTCGTCGCCGACGAGCACGCCGGTATCGCGCTGGTCGCCGCCGCCATCGAGGGCTACGACGACAACGTCCACGTCGAGACCGAACGACTGCTGAGCACCGCCCACGGCGGCCGCCCCCAGACGCAGCACAAGTCCGGCCTCACCGTCGACCTGAAGCTGCGTGGCGTGGTCCACTCCGTGACCGCCTACGCCACCGGCCCCGGCCGCTACCGCGTGACCGTGGACGGCAACACCGCCGATGTCGCCGTCGAGAAGCTCGACGAGGTGCACGGCCGCATCACCGTCAACGGCGAGCGCTTCCGCCTGGTGACCGCCACACACGGGCCGGTCCACCTGATCGAGGTCGACGGCGTCACCCATCGCGTCTCCCGCGACGAGGGCGGCGTGCTCCGCTCCCCCGCTCCGGCCCTGGTGGTCGCCACCCCCGTGTCCGTCGGCAGCGAGGTAGAGGCCGGCGCCCCCGTCGTCGTGCTCGAGTCCATGAAGATGGAGACCGTCATCCCCGCCCCGTTCGCCGCCCGGGTGAAGGAACTGCACGTGATGACCGGCTCGCAGGTGGAGTCCATGGCGCCGCTGGTTCGCCTGGAGCCCCTCGGCAACGGCAACGGCGGCGTGGCCGTCGACGAGACCAACGCCGTCGACCTCCCTGAGCCCCAGGAGGGCGACGCGGCCACCCGCCTGGCGCGGCTGCGCGCCGAACTCTCGGCGGTCCTCATGGGCTACGACGTCGACCCGGCCGCCAAGACGCTCAAGGCCTACCTGGCCGCCCGCGACGAGGCCCGCGCGCAGGGCATCGACACCCTCCCCGGGGAGATCGAACTCATCGCGCTGTTCGCCGACCTCGCCGAACTGTCGCGCAACCGCCCCGTCGGCGAACAGGACAACACGGAGCTGCGCGTCCACTCGGACCGCGAGCACTTCCACCGCTACCTCACCACGCTCGACGCGGAGCGCGCCGGCCTGCCGGGCCAGTTCATCAACCGCCTGGGCCGCGTGCTCAGCCACTACGGGGTCGACTCCCTCGACCGTGTGCCGGCACTGGAGCAGGCCGTGTTCCGCGTCTTCCTGGCGCAGAAGCGTCAGGCCGCCGACGTCTCCATCGTGCTGGGCATCCTCGACCGCTGGATCGACGAGCCCGCCCCCGACGCCGACAGGGCGGCCTCCGCCCGCGCCGACCTCGAGCGACTCCTGCGCGCCACCCAGCTGCGCTTCCCCGTCATCGGCGACATGGCCCGGTCGGTCAGGTTCCGCTGGTTCGACCAACCGCAGGTCGACGCGGAGCGCGCCTCCGTCCTGGCCGGCTTCGGCGCCGAACTGGAGGCGCTCGTCGCCAACCCTCAGGCCGTCGACTACGAGGAGCGCGTCGCCAAGCTCGCCGGCGTGCACGAGTGGACGGCGAACTACCTCGCCACCAGGCTCGCGCAGGGCGTGCCCGCCCACGAACCCATGCTCGAGGTGCTGCTGCACAAGTACTACGCCGACTACGACCTCAGCAACATCCACCGGTTCGCCGTCGACGGCCGCGCCGTCGTCATCGCCGACTACCTGCTCGAAGGGCGACCCCGCCGCTTCGTCACCACCGTCGGCACCCGCGCAGAACTGACCGACGGCGCCCTGGAGCGCCTGGTCAGCGAGCAGTTCGCGGCCCGCCCCGAGGGCTACGACGCGGTGGCCGAGCTCTACGTGGCCTGGCCGGAGACCCCCGACGAGGAGGGCATCGGCGTCGAGCTGGCCGAGCTCCTCAACACCTGGGCCTGGGATCCGGCCACCCAGCGCGTGGCGGTGGGCGTCTGCCTGGCCGACGGCACCGTCGAGTACCGCGCATTCACCTTCGACGACATCGACGGCGTTCGGACCCTCCGCGAGAACACCAACGTCCGCGCCCTCCACCCCATGACCGGCCGCCGCCTCGACCTCTGGCGCCTTCGCGAGTTCGACACGACGCGGCTCCCCGCCCCCGAGGATGTGCTGCTCTACGAAGCGGTGGCGAAGTCCAACCCGGACGACCGCCGCCTGGTGGCCATCGCGCAGGTGCGCCAGCTGGGCGTGGTCCGCGACGACGCCGGCCGGCTCATCGGCCTGCCCCACGCCGAGCGGGCGGTCTCCAACTGCCTCGAGGCGATCCGCCGCACCCGCTCCGCGCGGGGCTCGGCCGGGTCGAAGCTCGACATGAACCACGTGTGGGTCTACGTGTGGCCGCCCGTCGATCTCACCGTCAACGACATCAAGCCCTTGCAGGACCGCATCACCCCGCTGTCCGACGGCGCCGGCATCGAAGAGGTCCTCTGCCACGCCCGCTTCCTGACCCGCGACGGTGAGGGCGCGGAGGAACTGCAGCCCCTGGCCGTCCGCTTCCACGCCAAGCCCGGCTCCGGTGTCACCACGTCGGTGACGGCGCCGCCGTCCGAGCCCCTCAAACCCCTCGACGACTACGCGGGCAAGGTGCTCCGCGCACGCCGTCGTGGCCTGGTGTACCCGTACGAACTGTCCGCCAGCCTGGCCGGCGAGGGCGGCTCCCTCGTCGAGCTGGACCTGGACGCCGACGGTCGACTGGTGGAGGTGGACCGCGA
Organism: Tessaracoccus sp. MC1756; assembly: GCF_014164735.1. Classification (NCBI taxonomy): domain Bacteria; kingdom Bacillati; phylum Actinomycetota; class Actinomycetes; order Propionibacteriales; family Propionibacteriaceae; genus Tessaracoccus; species Tessaracoccus sp. MC1756. Next base: position 51,498 of record NZ_JACJFZ010000005.1, read on the forward strand.
GCCCGGCCGCAACAAGGCCGGCATCATCTGCGCCCGCGTCACCACCCTCACCGCGCTGCACCCTGAGGGCATGACCCGCATCGTGCTGTCGGGCGACCCGACGAAGGGCCTGGGCGCGGTCGCCGAACCGGAGTGCGCACGCATCATCGCCGCCATCAACCTGGCCGAGGAGATGCGCGTCCCCGTCGAGTGGTTCACGCTGTCCTCCGGCGCCCGGATCTCCATGGAATCCGGCACCGAGAACATGGACTGGGTGGCCGCCGCGCTGCGCCGCATCGTCGAGTTCACGCAGGCCGGCGGCGAGATCAACGTCGTGGTCGCCGGTATCAACGTGGGTGCCCAGCCGTACTGGAATGCGGAGGCCACCATGCTGATGCACACCAAGGGCATCCTCGTCATGACGCCGGATTCGGCGATGGTGCTCACCGGCAAGCAGTCGCTGGACTTCTCCGGCGGCGTTTCCGCGGAGGACAACTTCGGCATCGGCGGCTACGACCGCGTGATGGGCCCCAACGGCCAGGCCCAGTACTGGGCGCCGAACCTGGGCGCCGCCATGGGCATCCTGATGTCGCACTACGACCACACCTACGTCGCCCCGGGCGAGACGGGGCCGCGTCGGGCCGAAACCTCAGACCCTGGCAGCCGCGACATCTCGGACTTCCCGCACCACTGCGACGGCTCGGATTTCGCGACGGTGGGCCAGATCTTCTCCCGCGAGCACAACCCGGACCGGAAGAAGCCGTTCGACATCCGCGCGGTCATCGCGGCGGTGTGCGACCAGGACCACCCGCGGGTGGAGCGCTGGGCGGGCATGGCCGACGCCGAGACCGCCGTCGTCATGGACGCGCGGATCGGCGGCCATTCGGTGAGCGTGCTGGGCATCGAGTCCAAGCCGGTGCCGCGCGCGGGTTTCCCGCCCACCGACGGTCCGGACACCTTCACCGCCGGCACGCTCTTCCCGCGTTCGTCGAAGAAGGCGGCCCGCGCCATCAACGCCGCGTCGGGCAATCGTCCGCTGGTGGTGCTGGCGAACCTGTCCGGCTTCGACGGCTCGCCGGAGTCCATGCGCAACCTGCAGCTCGAGTACGGCGCGGAGATCGGCCGTGCCATCGTCAACTTCCAGGGCCCCATCGTCTTCGTGGTGATCTCGCGCTACCACGGCGGCGCGTTCGTCGTGTTCTCCAAGCAGCTCAACGAGAACATGACCGTGCTGGCCATCGAGGGCTCCTACGCCTCGGTGCTGGGCGGCGCCCCGGCAGCGGCGGTCGTCTTCGCGGGCGACGTCGCGAAGCGCACGGCGGCCGACGCGCGGGTCCGGGAGCTCGAGAACCGCCTGCAGGAGGCGGCGCCGCAGGACCGGGCCCCGCTGCAGCTGGAACTCGCTGACGCCAGGGCCGCGGTGCGGGCCGAGAAGATCTCTGAGATCGCCGGGGAGTTCGACGGCGTGCACTCCATCCACCGCGCCGTCGAGGTGGGCTCTGTGGACCGCGTGATCTCGCCGGCCGAGCTGCGCCCGGCGATCCTCGAGGTGATCGAGGCGCACAGCCGCTGATCTTGCGCGCGCCGAATCTAGATTCAGGGTCCCTGACGACGCCGGATCTAGATTCGGCCCGCGCCCAGGCCCAGGCCCAGGCCCAAGCAAAGTGAAGTTGTGCAGCGGACTCCCTGCACAACTTCACCCGGCCTTGACCCGCACCCCGACGCGGAATATTGAATGTTCAAGTATTGTTGTACCTGACATGAACGTCGACACAGTCGTGATCGGGGCCGGGCAGGCCGGGCTGTCAGCGGCCCACCACCTGCAGCGCCTCGGCATCCACTTCGTCGTGCTCGACGCCAACCCGGCACCCGGTGGCGCCTGGCAGCACCGTTGGGACTCGCTCACAATGCACGACGTGCACGGTGTCGCCGACCTCCCCGGCACCGACGCGACCGCCTGGGACGGCGCGGCCCGGGCCAACGTCGAGGTGCCCGAATACTTCGCTGACTACGAGCGGCGCTTCAACCTGCCCGTCCAGCGGCCGGTGCGCGTCAGCCGCGTGGAGTCGGACCCCGGCACCCGCCACCTGCTGATCCGCACCACCCGCGGCACCTGGCGGGCGCGGTCGCTGATCAACGCGACCGGGACGTGGGACACGCCGTTCATCCCGTACTACCCCGGCGCCGACACCTTCCGCGGCGAGCAGTTCCACACCGCCCGCTACCCCGGGCCGGCCGCGCTGGCGGGCAAGAAGGTCGTCATCGTCGGCGGCGGCGCCTCGGCCGTGCAGTTCCTCGGCGAGCTCGCGGGCCGGGCGGACCTCACCTGGGTCACCCGCCGCCGGCCCGTGTGGCGCAGCACCGAGTTCGATCCCGATGCCGGGCGCGAGGCCGTCGCGCTCGTCGAGGAGCGCGTCAAGCGGGGTCTGCCGCCCAGATCGGTGGTCAGCGTGACCGGCCTGATGCTGCGCGAACAGGAGCAGAAGGCGGCCGCCATGGGTGTCTACGCCGCCCGTCGGCCGATGTTCACCCGCATCGAGCCCGACGGCGTGCGCTTCGCCGACGGATCGTTCCAGCCGGCCGACGTCCTGCTGTGGGCCACGGGTTTCCGGCCCAGCATCGCCCACCTGGCGCCGCTGCGGCTGCGCTCCCCGGAGGGCGGTATCGAACTGCTCGCGCCACGGGATCCGCACACCTTCACCACGTCGGCCGTCGACGGCCGGATCCACTTCGTGGGTTACGGCCCTTCGGCCTCGACGATCGGCGCCACCCGGGCGGGGCGGGTCGCCGCGCTGACCATCCGTGAGCAATTGGATGGGGTCGCCGCCTGATCAGGCCGCATTTCCCGGCGTGTCGCGCCGTGACCCCATCCAATTGCTCACGGTCGTTCCCAGCGGCGGGTCGCAATGTCGGCCACCAGCGCACTGTCGAGCATCATCACGGCCCGACGCAACCCGGTCCCGTCGATACCCTCGGCCGTGTCGATCCGCGGCCGGGTCACGTGCCCGGTGGGACGGTGGGCCACCAGCTCGGCCACGGCGTCGAGGCGCGCCGTCATCTGCTCGCTCAGCATCCGCTCCCTGCGGCCACGCTTCGACATCTCGACGGCGAACGCCTCGTGCTCGTCGATCAGGTCCGGGTCCTCGGTCAGCAGCATCGTGCCGGTGGAGCGCAGCATCTGCAGGCCCCGGCCCAGGTCGCCGCCGCCGAACTCGGCCACGGCGTCGCGGAGGATGGGGTTGTCGTCGCGCACCTGTTCCGCGAGCAGCACTAGGTGGGCGCCCAGGATGCGCTCCTTGCTCCGGGCGTGGGAGTCCTCGGGCGTGAGCCGCACGCGCTCCTGGTCCGGTGCCGACATGGCGGTGGCGTCGAGCAGTTCGCGTCCACGCTCCTCCGGCTGGGCGAGCGTGTCGCGCAACGGGACGGCCTTGATGAACATCGTCCCCGCCAGCGACAGCAGCGTGAGCACGGGCAGGATGATGAAGACCGCCTGCATGGCGTCGCCCAGCGAAGAGCGGAGCAGGTCGGCCAACGGTTCCGGCAGGTAGAGCAGGTCACCGGGATGCAGCACCGCGTTGGGGTTGAGGCCGCCGGTGGGCACCTGCGCCGCCAGCTCGGGGGTCAGCCGCTCCTCGATGCCGCTCATGAGGTGCGTGGTCATGATGGTGCCGGCGATGGCCGTGCCCAGCGTGTTGCCGATGTTGCGGAAGAACTGGAGGGCGGAGGTGGCCACCCCCAGGTCGCGTCGCTGCACCGCGTTCTGCACCGCGAGCACGTAGATCTGGAACGCCATGCCGTAGCCGAAGCCCAGCACCGCGGTGGAGGCCACCAGTTCCAGGCGGCTGGAATCCTCCCCCAGCCGCAGCATCAACAGCGCTCCGATCACCTGCACCACGGCGCCGGCGACGACGAACTCCTTGTAGCGGCCGGTGCGGCTGGTGAGCTGGCCCACGACGATGCCCATGGCGAACAGCACCACGTTCATCGGGATGAGGATGAGGCCCGATTCGGTGGCGGAGACCTGCAGCACGCCCTGGGCATAGACGGGGACGTAGATCAGCACGGCCATCATGGCCATGTTCATGAAGAACGCGCCCGCCGTGGAGAACGTGAAGATCTTGTTGCGGAACAGGTGCATCGGCACGATGGGCTCGTCGGCCCGGTGCTCCACCCAGACGAAGGCGACGCTGAAGACGACACCGACCAACAGCAGCACGATGACCTGCGGCTCGGCCCAGCCGTTCTGCCCGCCCAGACTGATGCCCAGCAGCGCCGCCGACACACCGATGGTCATGGTGGAGATACCCGCGTGGTCGATCTTTCCGCGCACGTATTCCTCGGGGATGTGCAGGTGCCGCAGGATGATCAGCAGCGCGAGCAGGCCCACGGGCATTGAGATGTAGAACAGCCACCGCCAGCTCGACACGTCGGTGATCCAGCCGCCCAGCAGCGGGCCGGCCACCTGCGAGGCGCCCATGACCGCGCCCATGTAGCCCTGGTACTTGCCCCGCTGCCGCGGCGGGATCAGCACGCCGAGGATGGTCTGCGACAGCGGCATGAGGATGCCCATGCCGATGCCCTGGATGGTGCGGGCGACGATGAGGAACCAGAAGCTGAAAGCCATGCCGGAGAGCACGGAGCCGAGCATGAACAGCAGCAGGCCGATGATGTAGAAGCGACGGCGGCCGAAGATGTCGGACAGCTTGCCCGAGATGGGGGTGACCACCGCGCTGACCAACATCACGATCGTGGAGAGCCAGGAATACCAGGCGAGGCCGCCGAGGTCTGCGACGATGCGCGGGATGGCTGGGCCGACGATCGTCTGGGAGATCGAGGCGCTGAACATACCGATCACGAGACCGAAATACGCCCACCGGATGGTCGCGAATTCAAAGGTGGTTGGCTGTCTGGTCACAACCGCCCAATGTACGCCCGGCCCACTCGAGTCCGAAAATCGTTGCGTGGCGCAACGGTGTCACACGGTGCGCACCCAGCGGTCGCCGTCGGGCGCGAAGCCCACCCGGCTGAGGTACTCGCGCAGGTGCTTGTCCGGCCGCTCCACCACGACCCGCTCCAGGCCCAGGTCCTCGAAGATCCCGGAGCGACGGTGGACGAACTCCCCGGGGGTGAAGTCGCGGAAGCGGGGGCTGACCCAGTCCAGTTCGACGACACCCTCACCGTTGCCGTCGTCACGCACCACGGTGACACCGACGGTCTCGTCGCCGCGCACCACCAGCCAGGCGTGGCGGTCGCCCCGTCCGAGGAGTTCGGGCCGGAAGCCGGTGTGGGTGGCGGCCATGTCGTCGGCGTGCACGCTGAGCACCCGCGCCAGGTACGCGTCGTCCGGGCTGACGGGGACCACCTCGTAGACGGCGGCGTCGTGCCGCTCGCGGTAGAGGCGACTCAGCCAGTAGATGTTGATCAGCACGATGACGGCGTTCATCGCCATGAACGGCCACACCTCGATGATCCCGTTGTAGACGGCGGCGATGACGGACCCGGTGAGGTTCATCCAGCGGAACCGGAGCACACTGCCCAGCGTCAGCGACCACACCACCAGGATCGAGCCCAGCCACCCGACGATCTCCAACCACGGCATGCGGATCCCCTTCAGCTCTGTTGCCGATCGATGCTAGCGACGCGCGGGACGCTCGGGGGAAAGCGGGTCGAACCTGTGGGGCAGGACGCCGCACAGGTTCGACAGGAAGGCTCAGCGAACCAGCTCAGGCTTCCGCTCCGTGGCCAACTGCCGGTCGCCCGCCCGGGGGCGCAGCCGGGGCTGCGAGGCGCTGGTCCTGCGGCGCAGGAGGCGCATCGCGTTGATGATGACCACCAGCACGGACGCCTCGTGGACGAGCATGCCGATCGCCATAGTGACGCCACCGAACAGGACGCCGGCCAGCAGGGTGGCCACGGTGATCAGGGCGATAGCGATGTTGGCGCGCATGACCCCGGCCGTGCGCTTGGCCAGTGAGATCGCGTCCGGGATGCGGCTGAGGCGGCTGGTCATCAGCGCGATGTCGGCGGTCTCCACGGCCACCGGCGAGCCGGCGGCGCCCATCGCGATACCGACGTCGGCGAGCGCGAGCGCGGGGGCGTCGTTGACGCCGTCGCCCACCATGGCCACGGTGTGGCCCTCGGCCTGGAGCTTGCGGATGACCTCCAACTTGTCCTCGGGCAGCAGCGACGCGCGGGCGTCGTCGATCCCCACCTGGGCGGCGACAGAATCGGCGACCCGCTGGTTGTCGCCGGTGAGCATCAGGACGCGCTTGACGCCGGCGGCGTGGAGGGAGGCGACGAGTTCGGCAGCTTCCTCACGGACGGTGTCGGCGACCCCGAGCGCCGCGATCACGGTGCCGTCCAGAGCGACGACCAGCGGCGTCTGGCCCGCTGACGACAACTCCTCGACGACAGACCGGGCGAAGCTCAACTCCGCGCCGATCTCCTCCATGAGCGCCAGGTTGCCGACGGCGACCTCGCGACCCTCGACCATCGCGACCACGCCGTGACCGGGCACGGAGCGGACGTGCTCCGGGACGGCTGGGACGGTGATCCCGCGCTCGCGGGCCTCGTCGAGGACGGGCACGGCGAGGGGATGCTCGGAGCCCGCCTCGGCCTGGGCGGCCCAGCGGAGGACCTCGTCGTCGCTGAGGGTCCGGCTGCGGATGTCGGTGAGCCGGGGCTCGCCGCGCGTGATGGTGCCGGTCTTGTCCAGCGCCACCACGTCGATCCTGGCCGCGGTCTCGAGGAACTCGCCACCCTTGATGAGGATGCCGTCGCGGGCGGCGCGGCCGATGCCGGCCACCAGAGCGACGGGCACGGAGATCACCAGCGCGCCGGGGCAGCCGATGACGAGCAGGGTGAGCGCCAGTTCGAGGTCCATCGCGAGGAGGCCCACGACGACAGCCAGCGCGATGATGCCGGGGGTGTACCACTTCGAGAACCGCTCCATGAACTGCTGGGTGCGGGCCTTGGCGTCCTGGGCCTCCTCGACGCGGTGGACGATGCGGGCCAGGGTGGTGTCGGCGCCGACGCCGGTGGCGCTGAGGGTGAGGAAGCCGTCGGCGACGATGGTGCCCGCGTACACCTCTGAGCCGGCCGACTTCTCGACCGGGATGGACTCGCCGGTGATGGCGGCCTCGTCGACGGCGGCCTGGCCGCTGACCACGTCGGCGTCGACGGGCACGCGTCCACCGTTCTTGACGATGACCGTCTCACCGACGCCGACGGTGTGGGCGGGCACCTCGACCTGCTCGCCGTCGCGGATCACCGTGGCGGTGGTGGGCGCCAGCGCGACGAGTTCGGCCAGCGCGGAGCGGGTCTTGGCGAGGGTGGCGTTCTCGAGGGCGTGACCGAGCGCGAAGAGGAACGTGACGGCCGCGGCCTCCCAGTAGTTGGCGATGGCGATCGCGCCGATGGCCGCGACGGCCACCAGCAGATCGATGCCGATGACACCCACGCGCAGCGCGAGCCAGGCCTTCTTGACGACGGGGGCACCGGCCACCACGGCCGCGGCGAGCATGAAGTACTCGCCGACGGACGGAGCGACCTGGCCGAGGACCAGTGCGACGACGATCAGGGCGCCGGAGACGGCGGGGATCGCCCAGCGATGAAGACGGGCATGCATGGCTACCTGACCCCTCAGAAAGCCGACGGACGGGCGGTGTAGCCGACCTTGGCGACGGCGGCGACGAGGTCGTCGACGCTGGTGGCCTGGTCGTCGTGGTCGACCTCGATCCGCGAGGAGGCGAAGTGGACCTTGACGAGGGCGACGCCGGGGAGCTGGCCGACGGCCTTCTCGATCTTGGCGACGCAGGAGGGGCAGCTGAAGCCCTCGGCGCGGAGGATGGTGTGGGTGGTGGTCTGCGTGGTCATGTCGGTTCCTTCTCTTCATTCCGGCGTTGTTGCCGATGAGTTGAAGCTACGACAGAACCGCCACCGGCTCCTTGACCTGCGTCAAGCGCCAACCGAGCAGGCGGGTGCATACTTGAGCCATGTCAACCGGCGATACCTGCGTTTCCCTCGTGCCGATCTTCAAGGGCCTCGACCACACCCAGCAGTTGGAGGTGGCGGGGTTCGCCCGCCCGCTCCACTTCGACGCCGGCGACCAGGTGGTGGCCGCCGGTGACCGCAGCCGCCGCCTCTTCGTGGTGCATTCCGGCCGGGTCCGGGTGGTGCACCTGTCGGAGGGCGGCCGCGAACACGTCGTGCGGGTGCTGAGCGTGGGGGACGTGCTCGGGGAGGACGCCTTCGTCCTGGGCCGTCGGCCCACCCACTACGCCTATGCCGACACCGAGGCGTCGATGTGCACCTTCGACCACGACGACCTCGCCGCCCTGGTGGCCCGCTATCCCGGCATCGCCGTGCGGATGTTGCAGGTCCAGTCGGAGCGGCTGGCCAACGCCGAGCGCATGCTGGCCGCCATGAGCGGCAGCGACGTCGGCGCGCGCCTGGCCAGCTACCTGCTGGATCTGCCCTCCACCTCCGCTCCGGAGGGGGCAGAGGTGGAACTGCCGATGGCCAAGAAGGACGTGGCCTCGCACCTGGGTACCACTCCGGAGACGCTCAGCCGTCAGTTGCGCAAGCTCGTCGACGACGGTGTGCTCGGCCTCCACGGCCGCCGGGGCATCGTGATCCGCGACATCGACGCGCTGCTGGACAGGTCCGGCGCCACGGGCTGAGTCAGAAGTCGCCGGTGCGTTTTACTGCGTGATCTCGTACGCGAGCAGGCGTGCCTTGTCCGCCTTGCTCTCCGAGCCCTGCAGCGCGAGGAGCTCTGCGTAGATGCCTCCGGAGCGCGCCAACTCGGCGGGAGAGCCCACCTCGTCGATGCGGCCCTCGCGGAGCGTCACGATGCGGTCCACCGACGCGATGGTGGAGAGGCGGTGCGCGATGATCAGCGTGGTCCTGCCCACCATGAGTTGCTCGAGCCCGGCCTGGACGGCCCGCTCGGCCTTGGTGTCGAGCGAGCTGGTGGCCTCGTCGAGGATCAGGATGGGGGCGTCCTTCAGCAGCGCCCGCGCCACGGACAGCCGCTGCTTCTGGCCGCCGGACAGCTTGATGCCCCGCTCGCCGATCTCGGTGTCGAAACCGTTGGGCAGGCGGGAGATGAAATCCAGCGCGTTGGCGCGCTGCGCCGCGACGGTGAGTTCCTGGTCGGTGGCTCCGGGGCGGCCGTACTCCATGTTCTCGCGGATGGTGCCGCTGAACAGGTTCGCGTCCTGGAAGACCACGCCGATCGCCTTGCGCAGCGCCACCGTCGGCACGTCGCGGACAGATTGGCCGTGGACGCGGATCTCGCCCTTGGTGGCCGGGTACAGCTTCATGATGAGGTTGACCAGCGTGGTCTTGCCGCCGCCTGATTCGCCGACGAAGGCCACGCGTTCACCGCGGTTGACGGTCAGGTCGATGCCGCGCAGCACCAGGTTGTCGCCGGCGCCATCACCGTCGTCGTAGCCGAAGTCGACGTCGTCGAACGCGATCACCGGGTCGTCGTCGGTCCACTTCACCTCCGCGGTGGGTTCGGCCTCGAGCGCGTTGTTGGGCTCGTCGATCTCCGCCATCACATTGAAGTACTCCTCGCTCCCGACCACGGCGCGCTGGGTGAGGTCCACCCAGTAGCTCATGGAGGTGACGGGCTGGCGGGCCATGGCGGTGAGCTGGATGAGCAACACCATCGCGCCGACGGTGTAGTCGCCGCGGGCCGCCTGGACGAAGATGATGGCGTAGACGCCGAAGAAGACCAGGTCGAGCGCGGCCCGGCGCCAGAAGTCCATTCGGTGCCAGAACGCGGACTGCGACCTGGTGAGGGTGAGCGTGTTGTCGTAGTGCTCGTTGAACCCCTTGAGCTCGCGCTTCTCCGCCACGAAGGACTTGACCACGCGCATCTGGCCGATGACCTCGGCGAAGCGGCCGCCGGCGATGTCGTAGTGGTCGTTCTTCTGCTTCTCCCACACCATCCACCGGCGCGAGGTGATGGCGGTCAGCCACACGAACGTCGGGTAGATGATGATCAGCAGCAGCGACAGCCACGGCGAGTAGAACGCCGTGATGACCAGCACCGCCAGCAGCGTGACGACGGTGGGGAAGAAGCTGTTGGCGAAGGTCTGCAGGAAGTCGGTGATCGAGGTGATGGACCGGTTCAGCCGGCTGACGATCTTGCCGGTCAGTTCGTTGTCGTAGTAGCGCTGTGGCAGGCGCAGGAGCTTGTGGAAGTAGCGACCCGACAGGATGGCGCGCAGCTTCACCGACATCTGGTCGCCGAAGTAGCCGGCGATGTTGGTCAGCAGCGAGTTGGCCAGCGCGATCACCAGCAGCACGACGGCGTACCAGACGAGGTCCGTCCAGGTGCCGCCGTCGCCCGAGGCGATGCTGACGACGGTGTCGGTGGCCCGGCCGATCACGAACGGCGTGAGCAGCGCGGTGGCCGACACCAGGATGGCCCCCAGGACGATGCTGACGTAGAGGGGCCACAATTCCCTGGCCGTTGCCATGATCCGAATGATGCTGCGCACAGCTGAACTCTACGACGACCGACAATTGCCCTGCCCCCAGCGCCGGCCTGACAGGCGACGCGGGCAATCCTGCGGCGCCGACATGGTGGCGTGAGTAGGTTGTGGGCATGCGGACTCTGCGCACGGTCACCCTCAACACGGGCTACGACGACTACTTCACCGTCGGCGACACCGTCTGGGGCGGCGTCTCCCAGATGCACGCCTTCCGTAGCGTCTGTTCAGGGAAGGGCATCAGCTGCGCCCGGGCCGCCGTCGCGTTGGGCGTACCCACGGTCGCCTACGCCCTCGTCGGGGCCGATGACGAGAAGGACTACTCGGGCCGGCTCACGGCGGAGGGGATCGCGCACCGGCTCGTCACCGTGCCAGGCGCGACCAGGCACAACCTCACCCTCATCGATGCCGCGGGCGAAAAGGTGGCGGCACACTTCGTCGCGCAGGGCTTCACCCTCTCCGGGCCGGCCGACGTTCGCCCCCTCGTCGACGCTCTGCTGGCGGATGTGCAGCCGGGCGACATCGTCACCCTCAACGGATCCACCCCCATCGGCCTGCCCGTCACCACGTGGGCCGACGTGGCCCGCGCGGTGCTGGAACGCGGCGCGGAGGTGGTGGTCGATGCGCAGAAGGACGCCCTCGTGGCCGCTCTCGACGTGCCCGGTGTGCTGGCGTTCAAGCCCAACGACGACGAAATCCTGGCCATCCCGGAGGTCGCGGCCGCACCGCAGGAGGATCGGGTCGCCGTCGCGCTGGAGGTCCTCCGCCGCGCGGGGGTTCGGTTACCCATGGTGTCGCTGGGGGCGCGCGGGGTGGCCTATGTCCCGGACCCCCACGGAGCCGCGGAGTACGGCGCGCTGCCCGTCGAGCGACCCATCCAGTCCGTGATGGCAGGCGACTCCTTCGTGGCCGGCCTCGCCTGGGGCCGGCTCGCCTCGGATGAGCCGACGCAGTGGCTGCGGCACGCCCTGGCGGCCGCCGCCGCGCACGTCGAGGGCCGCGCCGGATCCGCCCTCCGGGAGCGCGCGCAACTCAATCTTCCCGCGGCCCGTCTACCATGAGACGGTGATGGTCGGTCGGTTGCTGCGTGCCCTGCTGGCAGCGATGCTGTTGGCGATGGGCCTCGTCGGCACCCCGTCGACGGCCAACGCAGCCTCCGAATACCTCGATGTGGAGATCACCTCCATCTCCACCCCCACGCTCAATCTGGACAATCCCGAGCAGGTCGTCGAGATCCAGGGGCGGCTGACGAACGTCTCCACCACCCCCATCCGCTACGTCAACGTGCACTTCTGGCGCGCCCCGGTGCCCATCCTCACCACCGACGAGCTGACCTCCATCACCGCGAACCTGCCCGTCGGCAACCGGTTGTTCGAAGAATCCGCCGGAAACCTCGACATCCTGACCCGCGACGAGCCGTTCGGCCCCGGCGAGCGCGCCAACTTCACCGTCCGCGCCACCGTCGCCGAGCTCGTCACCGAGGGCCCCTCGCAGGTCCCCCTCGGCCGCGACGACGCGGTCTACCTGCTGGGCGTCCAGGTGCGCGGCATCCCCGACGACGCCGAGAACATGGTGGTCGGCCGCGCCCAGGTCGTCACCCCCGCCACGCAGCAGCCGGTGGGCTCCAGCGCCCTCGTGGTGTTGGCGGGCACCCCCTCGTGGCTGCCGGACGGCACGTTCCTCGACGACTCGCTCACGGAGCAGCTCAGTGGCCGCCTCGAGACCCTCCTCAGCTCCGCCGAACGACCCGGCGTCATCAGCGCCGTGGACCCGGCGCTCTACCAGGCCGTGCAGTGGCTCAGCGCCGAGCACACCGTCGCCGGTGAGGCACGACCCGCCAACGGGGTGGCGCTGCGCTGGGTCGAACGGGTCGACGCCCTGGCCGACGACGGTCGCCTGTGGCGCCTCCCGTTCGCCAACCCGGATCTGGTCCGCGTCGACGCGACCGGCCAGCTGCCGCGTGTGCTGGCCTGGGCGCGCGAGGCCACGCCCGAGGACCTCCTCGAGCTGCCGTCGGTGGCCGTCCTCGACGAGGGCGCCAACACGGATCTGGTCAGCAAACTGGGCGAATTCAGCACCGTGGTGATCCGCAACGCCACCGGCGCCAGCGTCGGCCCGCCCCGCGTGCTCACCGCAGCCCCGCAGGGCGCGGTCACCGCCCTGCCGGCCGGCGTGCAGTTGGCCCGCAAGATCGCCGACGAGCTGCTCGCGCCCCGCCCGCCGTTGTACGTGATCGACACCCCGGAGGCCGCCGCCATCGACAACGAGCTCGCGCCCTACCGCGAGCACGTCCCCGCCACCACCACCCCCGCGGAGCCGCTGCGCTGGGCCGACGCCCAGACGCCGGCGGCCTACCAGGAACTGGTGGCGGCGCTGGACGAACAGACGGGCAACGCCTCGCTGATGGCGGACCTCACCCCCAGCGCCGAGGCCTACGACCTGGCCGCCGTGGGGGCCACCGTCTACTCGAAGGGGTTCCCAACGGAGGCCGCCGCCGTCGACTACCTCAATGCCGCGTCGCCGGCGGAGGTGGACCTCTCTCGCGTGACGCTGCGGGCGGCCGCCAACTACGTGATGGGGGCGCGGGTCAACGAGTTCCCCGCCACGCTCAGCAACGAACTGGACATCCCCATCGTCGTCGGGGTCGAGTTCAGTTCCGACGCCCCGCAGCGCATCAGCGTGCCGGGCGTCAAGGCGGTCGAGGTGCCCGCACGGGGCACCGCCACCATCACGATCACGCCGGAGGCCGCCGCCAACGGTGTCGCCCTGGTGCGGCCCCGGTTGGTGACCGCAGAGGGCCAACTCCTCTCCGAGGGCCCGCCCATCGAAATCACGGCCACCGATCTTGGGCGCGTCGGCTGGATCATCATCGTCGTATCGGGTGCAGTGGTGCTGGGAGGCACCGCGTGGCGCATCGCCGCCGTCCGCCGCGAACGGGCGCGGGCGGATCAAGGCCTTCCGCCGAAGGGGAGCGAGTGAGTCAGGTCAGCAGTACGAAGAGGTTGGTCTCCGCGAGTGCGGTGATGGCGTCGGGGACTCTGATCTCGCGCGTCCTGGGCGTCGTCCGTGTCGCCCTGCTCGCGTTCATCCTCGGTACCGCCACCCGTCAGGCCGACATCTACGGCCTCGCAGACATGGTGCCCAACTCCCTCTACATCCTCTTCGCCGGCGGCGCCCTCAACACAGTGCTCGTGCCGCAGATCGTGCGTGCCATCAAGAAGGACGAGGACGGCGGGGAGGCCTACACCAACCGCATCATGACGGCGTTCATGCTGATCATCACCGCCGTGGCGGTGCTGGTCACCATCGGCGCGCCCGTCGTCGCCCGCATCTACACCTCTGGCTCCTGGCGCGACCCCGGTCTGGCGGCGCAGTACGGCTCCCTCATCGCGCTGATGTTCCTGACGCTGCCGCAGATCTTCTTCTACGGCGCCTTCTTCCTGCTGGGCCAGATCCTCAATGCCCGCGACAAGTTCGGCCCCATGATGTGGGCCCCCATCGCCAACAACGTGGTGGCGATCATCGTGCTCAGCACCTACCTGGTGGTCTGGGGCAACCAGCAGGACCACAGCCAGGCGTTCACCACACCGCAGATCCTCCTGCTGGGCATCGGGTCAACGGCGGGGATCGCCGTGCAGACCCTCGTGCTGCTGCCGTACGTCAGGAAGGTGGGCTTCAAGCTGAGGCCCCGCTTCGACCTCAAGGGCACCGGCCTCGGCCACACCTTCTCGCTCACGAAGTGGACCATCGGCTTCGTGGCCGTGAACCAGCTCGCGCTGGTCGTCGTGCAACGCCTCGCCACCTCGGCCACGGCCACCGGCGAGGGCGCCGGCGTCGTCGCCTACGCCAACGCGCACCTGCTGTGGATCCTCCCCCACTCGCTGATCACGGTGTCGCTGGCCACCGCCATGCTGCCCAGCGCCTCCCGCCTGGCGGCCTCAGGGGACACGGACGGCGTCAGCCAGGAGTTCATGAAGACGGTGCGGCTCGCGTTGATCGTGATCGTCCCAGCCGCCGTCGTGTTCCTCGCGCTGGCCCAGCCCACCACCGGGATCCTGTTCGGGCAGGGCGCCGGCCGATCCAGCTCAGACCTGGTGGCCTGGGCCCTGATGGCCTTCGCTCTCGGGCTCATCCCGTTCACCGTCCAGTTCGTGACGCTGCGGACCTTCTACGCGCTAGAGGACACCCGCACCCCGTTCCTCGTGCAGGTCCTCATCGCGGGGCTGAACATGGTGGGCGCCATCGGCCTGGTCTCAGCCGCGCAGGCCTGGATGGACGAGCCGTCCTCGTGGGTGGCCACCGCGCTCGCGCTGGCCTACTCGGTCGCCTACCTGGCCGGAGTGCTGGTGTCCTGGCGGCTGTTGAAGCGGCGGGTGCCGGGCATCGACGGCGGGGCCATCGGGATGCACATCCTCCGGCTGCTGCTGGCCTCGGCCGTCGGCGGCGTGCCCGCCTACTTCCTTGCCGGTTGGCTGACCCGCCTGATCGATTCCCAGTTCCTGGGCAACGTCGTGGCGCTGGCGCTGGGCGGGCTGCTGATCCTCGGCAGCTTCGTCGGCATCGGCAAGCTGCTGAAGGTGCGCGAACTGACCAGCCTCTCCACCCTGCTGAGCAGCCGCTTCGGACGCCGCGGCCCAGCCACCCCCGGGGCCCAGCCCGCCACGGACGCGCCGCACGGCGACCGTGATGACAGCGCCGCCCGCGACGACGAGGCGCTCGTCATGACGGCCATCACCGGCCCGCTCGACTTCGACTCGGGGCCGCCCACCGTCATCCGTAACCGTCCCCCGATCGTGCAGCGCACGTTCGATGCCCACCCCGCCTGGCCCGTCGACAACGAGGTCGCCGCCGGAGCTGAAGTTGAGGACATCGCCATGGACCGTCATCCCGAACCCGACATCGACGACGACCCCACCGGTCCGTTGGACCTGGAGGGTCTCTTCCGCGAGGAGCAGAAGGGGCAGATCGCCAGCGTCGGCACGCTGCTCAACACGCGCTACGAACTCGTCGAACAACTCGCCGAGCGGCATGGCGCGGAGACGTGGCGGGCACACGACCAGGTGCTGTCGCGCGATGTCGTCGTGCACGTGCTCGCCCCCGGCGACCCCCGGAGCCCAGAGCTGCTCCGGGCCGCGCGCAAGGGCGCCGCCGCCACCGATTCGCGCTTCCTGCGCGTCCTGGACGCGGACGAGACGGTGGACCGCGACCAGGGCATCGGCGCATACGTGGTGGCCGAGTACGCCTTCGGGCGCTCGCTGACGGACCTGCTATCGAAGGGCCCGCTGAGCGCGATCGAGGCGGCCTACATCGTGCGCGAACTGGCAGATGCGCTGGTCGGCGTGCACGCGCAGGGCCTGTTCCACGAGCAGATCACCCCGGACAACGTCATCATCACCACCTCCGGCGCGGTGCGGCTGGTGGGCTTCGGGATCGAGGCCACGCTGGCCCGCGGCGACGCGGAGGACACGGCCTGGTCCACCCGGGAACGGGCCGACGTCGTCGCCCTCGGCAGCCTGCTGTACGCCACGCTCGTGCGCCATTGGCCCGGCGGCGCTGCCTGGGACCTGCCGGCGGCCCCCATCATCGCCGGCGAGACCGCGCCCGCCCACACGGTGCAGGTGGGCATTTCGCCCGCGCTCGACCGGATCTGCTCAGCCACGCTCACGGAGCGCGGCGACCTGAGCGTCCCGCGCATCCTCAGCGCCTCACAGCTCGTCGCCGCCCTCGACGAGGTGCTCGGCAGCGCGGACGCGTCCCTTGACCTGGAGCAGCGGGTGCGCTCGTGGCACGGCCTCGACGACGTTCCGCCCCGCCCCGCCCTGTTCCGCGAGACGGAGGTCATCCGCCGCTCCGACGACGCCGTGGCCGCGCCCCCCACTGTGACGCTCCCTGCCGCCTCGGACGACGACTCGCTCTTCGGCTTCGGCCGGGAGTCGCGCCAGGACGAGGCGCCCGTCAGGGAGGGCGCACGCCCCGGCCGCAACGGTCGCCTCTGGTGGATCCTGCTGGCGCTGGCCGTCATCGGGCTCGCCATCGCACTGGTCTTCAGCCTCTTCGGCGGCAACGATCCGCAGCCGGCGAACCCCACCACCCCCGGCGGGACCAGCGCCATTCCCGTCTCGCCCGGCGAGACGACACCCGGCAACGGGGAGAGCACGGTCGCGTCCGGGCCCATCACCGTGGCAGAGGTGACCGACTTCGACCCGGAGACCGACGGCGGCAACAACGAGGAAGTGCCGGACCGGGCCGCCAATGTCGTCGACGGGGACCCGGCCACCACCTGGCAGACCATGCGCTACCTCCGCAACCCCAAGCTCGGGGGGCTGAAGCCCGGCGTGGGCCTGCTGCTGGACCTGGGCGAGCCGCGCACGGTGAGCAGCGTCACCCTCACGCTGGTGGGCGCCACCTCGGTGGAGATCCGGGTGCCGAAGGGCGAGACCCCATCGATGCGCACCGAGGCCGACTGGGAGATCGTCGGGGCAGACCCAGCCGCCAACGGCACGGCCACCGTCACCCTCACGGAGCCTGTGGAGAGCCAGTGGGTGCTGGTGTACTTCACTGAATTGCCGGCCGTCGAGGGCGGGTTCCGCGCTGAGGTAGCCGAGGTCACGCTGCAGTAACCGGGCAGGTCAGCCGGCCCCGAGCACCTTGTCCAGGTCGTAGCTGAGCGGTTCCTCGAGCTGGTCGTAGGTGCACGACTCCGGCTCCCGGTCGTCGCGCCACCGCACGAACTGCGCCGTGTGCCTGAACCGGTTCCCCTCCATGTGGTCGTACTTCACCTCCACCACCCGCTCCGGCCGCAGGGGCACGAACGACAGGTCCTTCTTCGCGTTCCACCGCGAATGCTGCGCAGAGGTCGGCGTGCGCTGCGCCGCGGCGATCTCCGCCCATGGGTGCGCATCGGATTCGTCGACGAGGGTCTGGATTTCCGCGAACAGCTCGCGCCGCCGTTCCATCGGGAACGACCCGATCACGCCCACCGAGTTGAGCGTCCCGTCGTCGGTGTACAGGCCCAGCAGCAACGAACCGATCGCCTCGGTCTCGCCCTTGTAGAGGCGGTAGCCGGCCACGACACAGTCGGCCGTGCGCTCATGCTTGAGTTTGTACAGGACGCGCTTGTCCTCCTGGTACACCTCGTCCAACGGCTTGGCGATCACGCCGTCGAGCCCTGCGCCCTCGAACTGTTCGAACCACTCCATCGCGGTCGGCTCGTCGCTGGTGGCCTGGGTCAGGTAGATCGGCGGCTTCGCCTTCTTCAGCGCCTTCTCCAGCGCCTTGCGGCGCTCCTTGAACGGCTTCTCGGTGTAGTTGTCCATGCCGAGGGCCAGCACGTCGAACGCGACGAAGCTGGCGGGCATGAGCTTCGACAGCTTCTCGATGCGCGAGGCGGCTGGGTGGATGCGCTGCTGCAGGGCGTCAAAGTTGAGGCGGTCCCCGGTCTCGGGGTCGATCATGATGATTTCACCGTCGATCACCGAGTGGTCCGGGAAGTTGTCGATGATGGCCCCGACCAGCTCAGGGAAGTATCGGGTCATCGGGCGCTCGTTGCGGCTGCCGATCTCCACGTTGTCGCCGGAGCGCCAGATGATCGAGCGGAAGCCGTCCCACTTGGGCTCGAACAGGTACTCGCCCTTCGGCAGCTTCTTCACCGGCTTGGCCAGCATCGGCCCGAACGGCGGCACGACGGCGGTGCCCCACTCGGCGTCGCGCTCGGCCTTGGGCGCGAGGTAGTCGTCGTCGGTCTTGTCCTCGCGGCGCTTCGACGGCGGCACCCGAGGCGGCTCCCCGGGCATCTTGGGGTAGTCGGGCGGGAAGTTGAGCTCGCCCAGGCCGCGCTCGAGGTCCTTCTCCCACAGGGCCAGGGCGCCGTCGATGGTGCCCGCCTCGTCGTCGATGTCGGCCCAGGCGCAGCCGCGCTCCGCCACGATGCCCGGCGCCGTGTGGACGGTGAACTGGTGCGGCTCCACGTCGTCGAGGTCCTCCCAGCGCACGGGCATCGACACAGGGGCACCGGGGAGGGGGCGCGGAGAGTAGGCGGCGGCGATGGTGCGGTCGCGGTTGGCCTGGTTGAAGTCGACGAAGACGCGCTGGCCGCGCTCCTCCTTCCACCAGCTGGTGGTGACCAGGTCCGGCATCCGACGCTCCAACTCGCGGGCAATGCCGATCACGCCGTGCCGCACGTGCTGGAACTCGTGGGTGGGCCTGATGCGGGCGAAGACGTGCACGCCGCGGTTGCCGGAGGTCTTGGCGTAGGCCTTGAGGCCCACCTCGGCCATCACTTCGCGCAGCGCGTGGGCGGCCTTGACGGCGTCCTTGAAGTCGGTGCCGGGCTGGGGGTCGAGGTCGATGCGCAACTCGTCGGGCTTGTCCACGTCGTCCTCACGCACCGGCCAGGGGTGGAACGTGATGGTGCCCATCTGCGCGGCCCAGGCGAGGTCCGCCGGCTCGTCGAAGACCAGCTGCTCGTGCCGTCGGCCCGACGGGTAGGTGCACATGACGGTGCGGAGGAAGTAGGGCGCACCGCGCGGCGGCCGCTTGGAGAAGAACTCCTCGCCCTCGATGCCCTCTGGGAACCGCTGCAGCGTCATCGGCCGGCGCCCGTTCAGGTGCAGGAAGGCGTCGGAGACGGCCAGCAGGTAGTCGGCGAGGCCGCGCTTGGTCACGGCGCCTGCCCCGTCGTCGGGCCACAGCACCTTGTCTGGCGAAGAGAGTTTCAGCTCCCGCTCGCCGTAGGGTCCATCGATCTTGAGGATCACCGGCTCAGCCATGCGCCAAGGCTACTTCCCGAGGGGGCAGAGTGAAGTTGTGCAGCGGACTTGGTGCACAACTTAAGTGTGCCTCGCGCCGGGAGCTGGCGAAACGCAGAACCGCAGGGCCTCCTTGACGGAGGCCCTGCGGCGCAGCGGGAACCAGCTATGAAAGCACAGCCGGAAGGATCACTCCTTCACGTCTTCGTCGACCCACTCGAACGTGCGGGTCACGGCCTTCTTCCACAGGCGGAACTTGCGATCACGCTCGGCTTCGTCCATCGACGGGGTCCAGCGCTTGTCCTCGGCCCAGTTGTCGATGACGTCCTGCTCGCCCTCCCAGAAACCGACGGCGATCCCGGCCGCGTAGGCCGCGCCGAGGGCCGTGGTCTCTGCGACGACGGGGCGCACCACGTCGACACCGAGCATGTCGGCCTGGAACTGCATGAGGGTCTCGTTGGCCGTCATGCCGCCGTCGACCTTGAGCTCAGCGAGCTTCACGCCCGAGTCTGCTTCCATGGCGTCGAGCACCTCGCGTGTCTGGTAGGCGGTGGCCTCCAGGACGGCGCGGGCGATGTGGCCCTTGTTCACGTAGCGGGTGAGGCCGACGAGCGCGCCGCGGGCGTCGGACTTCCAGTACGGGGCGAACAGGCCGGAGAACGCCGGCACGAAGTACGCGCCACCGTTGTCTTCAACCGTGGCGGCCAGCTTCTCGATCTCAGGAGCCGAGGAGATCATGCCCAGGTTGTCGCGCAGCCACTGCACCAGCGAGCCGGTCACGGCGATAGAGCCCTCGAGCGCGTAGATGGCGTCGTTGTCGCCGATCTTGTAGCAGACGGTGGTCAATAGGCCGTTCTCCGACGGGACGACCTCGGTGCCTGTGTTGATCAGCATGAAGTTGCCGGTGCCGTAGGTGTTCTTGGCCATGCCGACCTCGAAGCAGGCCTGGCCGAACGTGGCGGCCTGCTGGTCGCCCAGGATGCCGGCGATCGGCACGCCGGCCAGCATGCCCTTGCCGCGACCCTCGCCGTAGACCTCTGCGGAGCTGCGGATCTCGGGCAGCATCGACATGGGAATGGTCATGTCGGCCGCGATGTCCTCGTCCCAGCTGAGGGTCTTGAGGTCCATCAGCATGGTGCGGGAGGCGTTGGTGACGTCCGTGACGTGTACGCCGCCGTCGGTGCCGCCGGTCATGTTCCACAGCACCCAGGAGTCCATGGTGCCCATGATCAGGTCACCGGCTTCGGCCCGTTCGCGGGCGCCGTCGACATTGTCGAGGATCCACTTGACCTTGGGGCCACAGAAGTAGGTGGCAAGCGGCAGGCCGACGCGGGCCTTGTACTTGTTCTGACCTTCGGCGCCGCCCAGTTCGTCGACGATCTTCGCGGTGCGCGTGTCCTGCCACACGATGGCGTTGTAGGCCGGTTCGCCGGTGTTCTTGTCCCACACGACGGTGGTCTCGCGCTGGTTGGTGATACCGACTGCTGCGATGTCGCCCTGGTTCAGCTCCGCCTGGCTGAGTGCATCCGCCACGACGGAGCGCACGTTGCGCCAGATCTCCTGCGGGTCGTGCTCGACCCAGCCGGCGCGGGGGAAGATCTGCTCGTGTTCCTTCTGGCCGACCGACACGATGGTGCCCTTGTGGTCGAAAACGATGGCGCGGGAACTCGTCGTGCCCTGGTCGATGGCAAGTACGTACTTGTCAGTCATGTGTCTTCAGTCCTTCTCGTCAGTGAGGTTGGATGGATGCGATCAGGCGACCGGCGGGAGCAGGACCATCGCGAGCAGACCCGCGAGGGCGCCACCGATCAGGGGGCCGACCACCGGAACCCAGGCGTAGCTCCAGTCGGAGTCGCGCTTGCCGGGGATGGGCAGGATGGCGTGCATGAGGCGGGGGCCGAGGTCACGGGTGGGGTTGATGGCGTAACCGGTGGGACCACCGAGGCTGATGCCGATACCGACGACGAGCAGTGCCACGCCGAGGGCGCCGAGCCAGCCGAGGTTGGCCGGACCTTCGCCGCCCGCCTCGGTGAACTTGCCGGCCGCGATGACGACGAACACGAGCACGAAGGTGCCGATGGCCTCAGTCATGAGGTTCCAGAGCGGGTTGCGGATCTCAGGTGCGGTCGAGAAGACGGCCAGCTTGAGGTTGGGGTCCGTCTCGGTGTCGAAGTGCTGCTTGTACGACAGCCACACGAGGCCGGCGCCGGCCATGGCACCGACGAGCTGGGCGGCGAAGTACACGAGCACGAGGCCGACGGAGACGGGCTCTCCACCCATTTCCTCAGCGCCGTTGACGAGCAGGCCGACGGTGACGGCGGGGTTGATGTGACCGCCCGATGCGTAGGAGGCGAGGACACCGGCGAACACCGCGAGGCCCCACCCCCAGTTGATGAAGAGGAAGCCCTGGCCGTTGCCCTTGGTCTTGGCGAGCAATGCGTTGGCCACCACGCCACCACCGAGTAGCAGCAGCAGCATCGAGCCAACGGCCTCAGAGAGGAAGATGGTTCCCATGATTTCTCCATTCCTGACTGCAGTGTCAGATAGACGTCTTCCATAGACGCGTTTGACCCCAGCAAAGAGCAAGTTGCACGTCATTGCAACAGCCGTGCACACCTGTGCACAGGTCTTAGACACCGGTGCACATAACTGCGTGCTGAATCGCCGTGCGCCGCGCCCGATTGGGAGAAAGGACGCTGTCAGGGCCGCCTGTCGCGCGGCTGCAGCATGGTGAGCAGCGCCGCCCTCATGAGGTCTCTCTCCTGGGCCAGTTCATCCAGCGCAGCAGGTGGCAGCTCGACGGCATTGTGGCGCGCATAGGCCCGTTCGGCCGCCAGCATGATGTGGGTACAGATCGACCCCACCTGGGCATCGTCGAGCCACTTCGGATCGAACATGATGCGTTCCGCCCCACCGTCGACGTTGAGGATGACGGTGACGCCCTTCGAGCGGCCCCGGGCCGGCACGGCTGGTTCCGTCTGCCGGGTCGCAGCCAGGGCTGCGGCATGCCGCGCGTCGAGGTCCCGGCCGAGGGTGTCGAACAACACCAGCGACCGACGGCTGAGCGCGGGCAGGTCGCGCAGACGCTCGCGCACTTCACGGGGCAGTTCGGGCTCCTCGGGAGCCGCACCGGGTTCTGGCGGTGCCGCCAGCTGGAGGGTCGACAGCATCAGCGCCTCGCGGAACCGGGCCTCCAACGCCGCGGCGTCGGGCACCTTGTGGAACCAGACGGGGCTCAGCCGCACCTTGGTGAGGCGGCCGTGCTCAGACCAGAGGCGCACAATGCCTTCGCGGTCTGAGAACCCGCCGTCGGATTCGTCGATCGCCTCTTCCTCGGGCTCATCGCCGCCGTAGGGTGGCGGCGCGAGCGGGTCCAGGTCGTCGTCGAGTTCGGTCACGTCAGGGAACCTCCGCCACGAAGCTTTCGGTCCAGGCGGCGAGTTCGTCCAGCGTCAAGGTGTCAAACATGTCCCGGTTGAGGAAGAGGCGACCGCTCGCCGAGTTCCCGACGCACCATTGCGCGTCATTCGCCTCGTAGCACCAGACACCGGGGCGCAGTTCTGTCTGCCCATTCTCGAGGCCCTCGCTCCACTCGGCCGCCCGCTCACTCCATGCCCAGGGCGCAACAACGATCCGATCCGCTTTTCCGGCGTCGTACACCGGCTGTCCGAGCAGCCAGTTCAGGGTGAAATCCCCGACGGTCGTGGGGTAATCGTCCTCGCCCAACTCCTCCAGCTGCACCGACCCAGTGGCCGCCGGGTCACTGGACGACCGGGTCGCCGAGGGAGCATCCGTCGACGCCTCAACAGTCCCTGTAGGGCTGGGGGGTGCCGGGCCGTCCGGGGTGCAGCCGGTGCTCACGATCAACAGCGTGACACTGCAGGCGGCCAGGGACCGCAATCCCATCGAAACGGCTCCACGCATTCCTTACCTCTTCACCCCGTCGTTGGTTCCGCCGGGCCGCTGGGCGCCGGCCGGATCGTCCACCCGTGATTCTGCCTCATCCGGATCCGGCACCGAGTCCGTGGGGGCCGGCGGGACAGAGGCCTGCCCACCGCCTGTGGGCCACGTGCCAGGCTGAAGCAACTGAGGAGCCGAGAGGCATTCCGTCACCTTGCCGGCAAGCGCATCGGCGCTGTCTCGGACAGGGCGTCCGAACTGGGCGTCCTGCAGGTTCGTCCGCAACGCCCTCAGAAGATCGAGCGCGTTGGCAACCCGTCGGTAGTGATAGCCCTTGGCGCCAGGCTGCAGACTCTGGACAGCCTGGGTGGTGGCCTTGATCTCGCGCTCCATCACGAGGAAGAGCGCTCGATTGAACAGCGCGAGCTGGCTGATCGCATTGGCCATGCTGGTGGCCAACCCCCGCAGTTCCTCCGTCGCGCCGTCCTGCACGATGCTGCGCGCCGTGTAACTGCTACTTGCTCCGCTGACCCAGCCGGGGATCTGTCGCAGCGCAGTGATCCTGCTGCGCATCTGTGACACCTGGTCGGCCTTGGTGCGCCACCGTCTCGCATCAGCCTCAAGGTCCCCGGGGACATGCCCCACCTCCGTTCGGACGACCGTCATCTGCTCGCGAACGGCCTCAACCTCGCGCTGAAGATCCCGGATGATCTTCTCGCCCTTCGCCTCAAACTCGCGGCGGTCCTGCTGGTAGCCGAAGAGTCCGTGCTCCACGAACGACAGGAACTCGTCCCACCAGTTCACGGAGTCCTTCCGATCCGCCTCCACCGCGGCGTCGACGGCAGCCTTGAGCGCATCGGCGGCTGGCCCGAGCCGGTGGGCCCCCACGCCCTCCGCTTCGGTCAGGGAGAATCCGCTCGGCTGGCCGCCGAATTTGATGAACAACCCGTCAACGAGATTGATCGGCAGAATCATCAGATCATCCCCTTCGCCTGCTGGGCATTGGCCTGCTCCGTGCCCCGGTAGTCGCTGGCCGACGCCCGCAGCATCGACGAGATCGTGTTGTACTCGCCGCCCGCCCCGGAGGACCAGTCAGTGGTGGACGACGTCAGGGAGTTCACACCGAGGTCCGGCACCAGACCGAATTCGGTGGGGACCGGGGTCGACGTCACAGATTCCATCTCACCGGACAGATCCTCCCATTCCTGGGCTGCAGCCTCCAGCTGGGCCGGATCCACCTGATAGTCACCGGTGCTCCCGCCGCCGCCCGAGCCGCCGCCGGACGGTGAGTACGACCCTGGGCCTGTCGGGTAACTGGGTGACGTGTATTGCCCAGAACCCTCGGCGCCGGGCTGCTGGTACGCGGGGAGGGATGAGGGCGCCGGATAGGAGGGTGGCTGATAGCTCGGCGGCTGGTACGGCGAGGGACCCTCTGAGCCGGGCGACGGCGGGACGTAGCCCGGATCGCCCGGGCCGGGGACGTAGCCGGGATCGCCCGGGCCGGGGACGTAGCCGGGATCGCCCGGGCCGTGGACGTAGCCCGAATCGCCCGGGCCGGGGACGTAGCCAGGATCACCCGGACGCGGCACGTAGCCGGGATCACCCGGACGCAGTGAATAGCCGGGCTCCCCGGGGCGGGGTGAATAGCCGGGCTCCCCGGGGCGGGGTGAATAGCCGGGCTCCCCGGGGCGGGGTGAATAGCCCGGCTCGCCGGGCCCCGGCATGTAGCCAGGCTCCCCAGGGCCGGGGACATAGCCCGGATCACCCGGACGGGGCACATAGCCCGGGTCACCGGGCCGCAGGACGTGGCCAGGGTCTCCGGGGCCGCTCCCGTCCGGGCCGAGGCCCGCTGCCATGGGGCCACCCGGACCACCGGGCCCACCGCCCATTGCGGGGGCGCCCGCGCCGCCTCCGGCGAGGCCGCCGCCCATCGACGTGGCACCACCGGGCATGCCGGCTCCGGCCGCGCCGGGGGCGCCTCGCATCATCCCGCCACCCATGGCGCCCGCCATGTCTCCGGGGGCCACGCCACCGGGTGCGCCGGGGCGGCCCGCGCCGCCGGGGCCACCCATCATGGGCGGCATCATCGCCGGGCCGCCGGCGCCCTTCTTGCCCTTGGCTCCGGTGGAGTTGGGGTTGATGGGTGCTTCGCCCAGGTCTGTGTCGTCGATCTCGTCATCTGAATCTGCACGCAGCCCGGCGAAACCGCCCTCGGCGGCCCGCTTCATCAGCTGCTCCCACGCCTCGTCAGCGTCACCCATAGCCATCTCCTCCGGGCATAAACCGCTGCCAAGTTAACCAGCCGTTCGGGTCACGTCACACACCGTTGGCCCGCCGGTGGCGGGGGCCCGTACGCCCACCTGGTTGGAGTATCAGCCGGCGTGGGCCGCCCGGAACTGCGCGGGGGTCAGACGACGCTTGGCGGCGATCGCCGTCACCGAGAAGGTGAGGGCGACGACGCCGAGCAGCAGCGCGACGGAGGCCAGGCCGACCTCACCGGTGCCGTCCGCCATGTGGGTGCGGACCAGCTCGAAACCGTTCTGCAGCGGCGACACCGCGCCGATCGGCGAGAGCCAGCCGACGGCCGAGGAGAGGCCGAGGCCCACCGTCACCACGAGCAGCAGCCCGGAGATCAACCGCCCGATGTTGCCCAGCCAACCGGCCAGGGCGTGGTTGGCCAACGCGAACGAACCGCCCAACAGCATCATCAGCAACACGAGCACCGCGGCGGTGCCCACGCCCAGGCCCAGCACGACCGAACCGACGAGCCCCAGCACGAGGCCCTGGCCCACGACCAGTACCAGCGGAAGCCACACCGTCCGGCCCCAGAGCACGATGCTCGCTGCACGAGAGCTGACGACGTTGCGCGGCACGGGACGCCAGAAGGCGAACGCCGCCAGGGCGCCGAGCCACAGCCCCGCGACGATCAGCAGCGCCGTGGAACCCACCTCCGTGGGCGTGATCAAGTCCTTCTCCTCGGCCACCGGCGACGCAGCGACGCTGGACAGTTGCTTGCGGTCCTCGGCCGAGTAGCTGGGCAGTTCCTCGGCGCCCTTCGTCAGCTCGGTGTTGAACAGCTCGAGACCGTCCGAGAGCTGCCCGGCGCCGGACGACAGTTGGCTGAGCCCCCCGCTGAGAGCTTCGGTGCCCTCCGCTGCCGAGCGCACGCCGGCGGTGTACTGGCCGACGCCCGAGACGTATTCTTCAGCGCCGGTCTGCAGCTGCTGGGCGCCCGAGTCGAGCTGCCCGACCCCGCCGGCGAGGCCCGAGGCCCCGTCGGCCAGGCCGCGGGCGCCGGTCTGCAGCTGCTGGACACCGGCCGGGAGTTGGGCGATGCCGTCTGCCAGGCTGCGGGCGCCGTCGGCCAACTGCGTGACTCCGGTCGGCAGCGCGCCGATCTGTCCCTTGAGTTGCTGGAGCCCGCCGTTCAACTGGGTGGCGCCGTCCGCGATGAGGGGGGCGTTGTCGACGAGGGGCTGGGCCTCGGTGACGATCTGGTCAGCGCCGTCACGCACCTGCGTGAGGGCGCCGCTGAGGACGGCCATCTGCTCGGCGGTCTGCGTCGGCAGTTCGGCGACAAGGGTGTCGACCCCGTCAGCCAGCGCGTCGGCGCCGCCGGCGAGTTGACCCGCGCCGCCCAGCAGCGACAGCCCACTCTGCGGGTCTGGCGTGTTGAGCGCGGCCGAACCCGCGCCGGTGCCGGCCTGGAACCCGCCCTGCACGCCCGCGGCGGCGCCGGCCGCGAACGTCTGGCGGAGCATCTCGCAGGTGGCCGGATCCTCCACCGGGCACGTGAAGGCCTGCGCGATCTGGTCTGCGACCGCGGCGACCTCGGCGGGCATGGGCACGGCGCCGGAGGCGTAGCCCTGCAGGGCCCGGTCCGCCTGGGTGAGGCCGCCGCTGAGCCCGGCAGCGCCGACGGCGGTGGCGCGGGCGCCCTGGGCCAACAGATCGAGCTCCGAGGTGTCGACCGGCTGATTCTCGATGCCGGTGATGATCTGGCTGAGGCCGTCGCTGAGCTGGTCGACCCCACCGACCACCGCGGCGGAACCCTCGGCGAACTCGGGGAGCCCGGCGAGCAACTGCCCGCCCTGGTCCGCCAGTTGCGTCACGCCGTCGACGAGGGCCGGGGTCTGTCCCGAGAACTGCTCGACGCCGTCAGCCAACTGTTCGGCGCCGTCGACGAGGCGGGGCGCCTGACCGGCGAACTGGTCCACGCCGTCGGCCAACTGGTCGGCGCCCGAGGCGAGCTGGCCGGCGCCTGTGTTCAGGGCGCCGACGCCCACGGCGAGGTCGCCCACGCCCTCCGCGAGCTGCGCGCCACCGTCGGCCAGTTTGCCGCCGTTGTCCTTGAGTAGCGTCATGCCGTCGTTGAGCTGGGCGGCGCCGTCGGCCGACTGCTGCGCGCCGTGGGACAGCTGCGAGGCGCCGTCCTCCAACTCGGAGACACCGTCAACGATGGTGCCGAACTGCTCGCCCACGGTGTTGAAGCCCACGTAGATGCCGTCGAGGTACCCCTCGGTGAGCTGCGCGTTGATGGTGTCGGTGGCCATGCGGGCGATCTGCTCGGCCACCTGGGCGTCCGTGACCGGCGCGTTGTCGCTGACCGCCACCTGGATGCCGGCCTGCTCGGCCTTGGCCGCGTCGTTCTCGGACCACGACGTGGCGTTGGCGGAGAAGTTCTCCGGGATGGTCACGACGGCGGAGAACCGGCCGGACTTGAGGCCCGCGGTGGCGCTGGGCGCATCCGCGAGGGTCCAGCTGATGTTGTCGCCTTCGCGATCCACCATGGCGGCCGCGAGCTGACGCCCCATGGGGATGTACTGGTCGCCGACGGTGACCGCCTGGTCGAGATTCACGACGGCGGCCTCGATGCGGCTCTCGCCGCCACGGCCGATCAGGCCGAGCATCAGGCCTGCGGCCAGCAGCGGCACAAGCGCCATCGCGACGATCTGTGCAGGCGTGGGGCGGGTGTTTCTCATGCCCTTGTCTCCTCGTGCAGGGGGGTGGCGACGTTCAGCACGCCGTCGGGGGTCAGGTCGATGAGGTGCTCCGCGCTGGCGGCGCCCAGGAGGACGGCGCCCCGCGGATGGGTGTTCTGGATGAGCTGATCGAGGGCGTCCCGCGCGGCGCCCGGCGTCACCACGTCGACCGAGTCGACGATCACGACGGTGGCCGGACGGGTGCTCGCCAGCGCGCCGGCCACGTCCTCGACATGGGCCAGGTCGAGGTAGGTCACCCGACGGCGGGCCCGGCCGGCCCCTTCGGGCAGCAACGCGCCGGCCACCCGGGCGCGACCGCCGGTGGTCTGCAGCCTGCCGCCCAGTGCCAGGAGGGCGCCGGTGCGGGCACCCACGGGGCCGACGACACCGGCCACCTGGCCCGGCATCAGCCACAGGGTGAGGGGCTCGACGATGCCCTCCACCTCGAGGTCTTCGGCGTGCAGCGCCGACCCGTCGCCGGGCCATTCCTTGAGCGCCATCTCCGTGGAGAGCACCTCGCCCTCCACGTCGAAGGTGGGCAGCAGGCGGTCCAGCCACGCGGGCAGCCACCAGGCGCGGTCGCCGAGCAGCGTCATCACGGCCGGCACCAGCGTCATGCGGACCAGGAACGCGTCGACAGCGACGCCCACGGCCAGCGCGAACGCGATCGATTTGATCGGGCCCATGCCTTCGGGGACGAAGAACGCGAACACGGCGAACATGATCACGGCCGCAGCGGCCACGACCGGCCCCGAGGCGACGAAGCCGCTGCGGATGGCGTCGAGCGCGCTCTTGCCGTGCACGTACTCCTCACGGATCCGGCTGACGAGGAACACCTCGTAGTCCATGGCGAGGCCGAACAGGATGCCCATCAGCAGGATGGGCAGGAACGAGATGACCGGCATGCCGCGCTCCAGGTTGACCAACTCCTTGAGCCAGCCGTGGTTGAACACCAGGGTGGTGGCACCGAACGCCGCGCCGACGCTGAGGAGGTAGCCCACCGTCGCCTTCACCGGCACCCACACCGAGCGGAACACGGCGGCCAGGAGGACCAGCGACAGGCCGACCACCAGCAGCCCGAACGGCAGCAGCGCCTGGGTGAGCTTGTCGCTGATGTCGATCTGGACGGCGGTCATGCCGGTGACGTTGGTGTTGACGTCGTACTCGGCCAGCCACTCGTCGTGCCGGTCCATCAGCGCGCGGGCGAGGACGGCGGTCTCGGGGTCGTCCGGGCCCGTGGTGGGGACCACCTGGATGAGGCCCGTGTCGGCGTTGGGGTTGGGGGTGGACAGCGGCACGGAGGCGACGCCGTCCATCCGCTCGATGTCGGCCTTGAGGTCTGCCATGACGCCGAGCGGGTCCGTCGAGCCGATGATGTCGGCGGTCACGACGAGCGGGCCGTTGACGCCCTCGCCGAAGTGCTCCGCCATGAGGTCGTAGGCGATCCGCGCGGGCTGTTCCGCGCGCTGCTGGCCGGCGTTGGGCAGCGACACCTGCAGCCCCACCGTCGGGATCGTCAACGCACCGAGCAGCACGACGACGCTGATGATGGTGGCCACCGGGTGCTTGGTGGTGACGCCCACCCACCAGGCGAAGGCGCCCGTCCCGGAACGGGACTTCTTCCTGGCCTTCGGCACGCGTTCCCGGGGGCGCATCTTCTCGCCCATGAACCCCATGAGCGCGGGCAGCAGGGTCAGCGCGACGGCGACGGCCAGGGCCACGCCGAGCGCAGCGAAGAGGCCCATCACGGTCAGGAACGGGATGTTGGCCACGGACAGGCCGAGCAGCGCGATGAAGACGGTGAGACCGGCGAACACGACGGCCGACCCGGAGGTGCCGACGGCGCGGCCGGCCGACTCCTGCGGCTCGAGGCCCTGGCGCAACTGGTCGCGGTGCCGCGACAGGATGAAGAGGGCGTAGTCGATGCCGACGGCGAGGCCGAGCATCACGGAGAGGATGGGCGTGGTGGAGTTGATGGCGAAGACCGACGTCAGCAGGAACATCAGCGCCGTGGTGATGCCGACCCCCATGATGGCGGTCAGCAGCGGCAGTCCCGCAGCAACGAGGGATCCCAGCACCACGGTGAGGACGATGAGGGCCACCACCAGGCCGATGATCTCGATGAGGCTCAGCGCGGGCAGTTCGATGTTGTAGGCCTCGCCGCCCATCGCGACCTCGCTGCCCGGCGGCAGCTCCGCCTGCAGGGCGTCAGCCACCTCGGTGATGGGCGCCAGGTCGTCGGCGGTCGGGGTCACTCCGGAGAACCCGAGGCTCAGCTGGATCAGCGCCGCGCGTTCGTCGTCGGAGATGAGTCCGTCCACGAACTCGTTCCAGGGCGAGGTGGCGCCGTCGGCCTCCACCTCGTCGAGCTCGGAGAAGCTGGCGACAGCGTCCTCGATCTGGGGACGGTAGGTCTCGACCGACTCGCCCTCGGGGAGCACGATCACCGCCATGGCCGACAAGGCGGCACCCTGCGGGAACGTCATCCTCAGCTTCTCCAGCGCCTCCTGGGAGTTGGAGGAGGGGATGTCGAAGTCGTTGTTGAAGTTCCCCGACCAGGCCGCGGCCGCGCCGCCCAGACCCAGGAGCACTGCCAGCCAGATGGCGAGCACGGTGAGGCGGCGCCGGAAGCACCATTTACCGACGGCGTAAAGCCAAGCTGACATGAGATTGCCCTATCCTCTGGTGTACCGGCATCAGGATACATCGGTGTACCGATTTCAATACATTCCTGTACCCGTCGCGAAAGTGAGCAACATGACGGTCTTGGACACAGCCCGACGACGGGCCACGCGCGCCCGCCTCGTCGAGGCCGGCATCAGCGAGTTCGGCACCCGTGGCATTGACGCCACCAGCGTCGAGCAGGTGTGTGAGGCGGCCGGCTTCACACGCGGGGCCTTCTACTCGAACTTCTCCAGCAAGGACGACCTCTGCATCGAGATCGCCCAGACCGTGGCCGAGGAGGCGTCGGCCCGGATCCGGGACGCGCTGGCCACCATGCCCGACGAGATCCCGGCGGACAGCATCGTCACGGCCATCCTCGACGTGGCGCACCTGTCCCCCGCACTGCATGCGACGGAGGTGGAACTGTCGCTGCGGGCCGCGCGGGTACCCGAGTTCGGCGAGCGGCTGCGCGCCACCCGCGCCGGGCTGCTGCCCATGTACCTGGAGGTCGCCGAGCAGGCCGCCGCCCGCGCCGGCGTGCGCTTCACCGTCCCGGTCGCCGATGCGCTGGAGATCCTCGAGACACTGCACTACTCCCCCCGCCAGATCGGTTACAACGAGGAATCGAAGCGGCTCATCACCCTCGCCTCGCAGGCCTTCGTCGAGCCGATCGGGACCGGGGCGTGAGCGCCCGCGTCGAACATCTGGTGACCGCCTCCGGCCAGGGCTTCGAGAACAACGTGTGGCTGGTGGGCGACGACACCGAGGCCATCATCATCGACCCGGCCCACGACGCCTCGGCCGTCGTCGAACTCGTGGGCGGGCGGCGCGTCACGCAGATCGTGCTGACGCACGGACATTGGGACCACATCGGTGCGGTGCTGGACTTGGCACCCCTGGTGGGCAGCCCGCCCATCCGGCTCCACGAGGCCGACAGGTTCCTCTGGGACGAGGAGCACCCGGGCGACGACTTCAACCCGCTGCCCGACGGCGAGCACCTCGCCGTCGCGGGGACCGAGCTGGAGGTGCGCCACACCCCGGGCCACACGCCCGGGGCGGTGTCTCTAGTGGCGGAGGATCTCGGCTGCGTCTTCACCGGCGACACCCTCTTCGAGGGCGGCCCGGGCGCCACGCGCTGGGGCTACTCCGGCTTCGAACAGATCATCGGGTCCATCTCCGAGCGGCTCTTCACGCTCCCCGATGAGACGGTGGTCCACACCGGGCACGGACCCTCCACCACCATCGGGGCCGAGCGCCCGCAGCTGGCTGACTGGGTCGCCCGCGGCTGGTGAGCCGCGGTACCCGGGCCCGGCCGGGTAGATTGGCCGCCATGATGCGCAAACTGTTGTGGCTCGTCGGGTTGATCACCCTGGCCTGCGTCGTGGTGGGGGCGGTGGACCGTCGGCAGGCCGCGCGTCGCCGCGAGCTGTGGGCCGAGGCGACCGACTGACACCGGCGTTCAGGACGCGCGGGTGAGGTCTTCCGTCCCGCGTTCGAACGTGGCGTGCCCAAGACGCGCCCCAGCCCCGAACAGCACCGCTGCACAGGCCACGTAACCCACCCCGATGCCGACGAAGGCCGCCGTCGAGAGCCCCGTGGTGGGCAGCACGAAGGCCGCCACGACCCCCGCCGTCACGAATGCGGCGTTGAAGAACATGTCGTAGAAGGTGAAGACGCGGCCCTTGTACTGCTCTTCCACGTGCGACTGGACGATGGTGTCCACACAGACCTTGAACGCCTGGACGGCCAGGCCGACGAAGAAGCTGGTCACGAAGACCACGGGCTTCGCGGAGCTGATGGCCAACGCCGCAGAGGTGGCCGTGCCGAGCAGGAGCACCGCGATCGAGGTGCGACGCAGCCCCAGCCACCGCACCATGACGGGCACCACGGGTGCCGACAGGATGAAGCCGGCGCCGGTGGCCAGGCCCCAGACCGTCAGGTCGGCGAGCGCCAGTTCCGGGCGGTCCGAAGGGTGCCACAGGTGCCTGGCGGCGAGGATGACCGCGACGCTGAGCAGGCCGAACAGCAGCCGTGTGGCGGCCATCAACAGCAGCGCCAGGAGCGCGACGGGACGGGTGCGCAGATGGCGGGCGGCATCTGCCAGGCCGGCCACCACCTCCGTGGTCGAACGCCGCCTGACGACGGTGGAACCCACGCCGCCAGCGGCTGGGTCAACGGGGGCGGGGCCGAGGGCGTCGCGGTGGAAAACGCGGCACACCAGCACCGAGCCGACGAACATCACCGCCGACAACCCGAACACCATGGCATCGGCCCTGTTGGCCCCCAGCGCGTCGCCGAGCGCGAACCGGGCGGCGAAGCCGGCGACCGCGCCGATGACGACCCCGATGGGCCCCACCGTCGGCACGATCGACGACGCCGTGAGGTACTCGTCCTGCTCGACGGTGTGCTGCAGCCCGGCCGACAGCCCGGCCAGCATGAACCGGTTGATGCTCATCGCGACCAGCAGGGCGCCGAACAGCACGACGGCCCAGCCCCCCGTCGTGGCCCCCGTGGCGATGATCACGCCGATGGTGGCGGCGAGGACCGCCCGGGTGAGGTCCGAGTAGAGGGCGACATTGCGTCGCGACCAGCGGTCCAGCAGCGGCGACACGAACGGGCCGATCACGGTGAACGGCAGCAGGGTGAGCGCCAGCACCCCCGCGATCGCCCAGGCGCTGGCCTGCGACTGTGGGGAGAACAGGATGTAGCTGGCCATCCCCACCTGGAGTGTGCCGTCAGCAGCCTGGCTCAGGATCCGCAGGGTCAGCAGCCGACGGAAGGCTGCGTGGCGCCAGAGTCGCCTGAGGGCGCTGATCAGCTGCACGTCAGTAGTCGCCGGCCTCGGCGTGCGCGCGCTCCGCCTTCTCGACGGACCAGTTGGCACCGACCTCTTCCATCATGGCCTCGACCTTCTCGCGGTCGAAGCGCATGAGGGCGTTCTGCGCTGCCAGCATCTCCTCGTACTTGGCGGTGCGCTCGCCCGGCTCGCCCTGGTAGTCGTGGCTCAGGTAGCCGTGGGCCAGGCGGTCCACACGGCGGACGGCGGCCATGAGCTTGCCCTTGGGCGAGACCAGCGACGCCACGACCGTGAGCGTCAGCACGCCGATGATGACGGGCAGTGAGGTGTACGCGTCGAACGTGAACACGTTGACAGGCTCACCGTCGTTGATGAAGAACAGCGCGTTGGTGTGCAGCGCCTCGAGCACCAGCTTGACGCCGATGAAGCCGAGGATGATCGACAGGCCGTACTTCAGGTAGACGAGGCGGTCCAGGAGCCCGTCGATCAGGAAGTACAGCTGACGCAGACCCATCAGCGAGAACGCGGTGGCGGCGAACACGATGTACACGTTGGTGGTGACCGCGTAGATGGCGGGGATGGAGTCGAGCGCGAACAGGATGTCCGTGCCGCCGATGGCCACCATCACGAGCAGCATGGGGGTGAGGACCCGGCGGCCGTTCTCCATGGTGAAGAGCTTGTCGCCGTCGTAGTGGTCCGTGGTGTGGAGGAAGCGCTTGGCGAGGCGGATGATGAAGTTGTCCGCCTCCGAGTCTTCCTTCTCCGGCGCCAGCAGCTTGCCAGCCGTCACGATGAGGATCAGGCCGAAGAGGTAGAAGGTCCAGGTGAAGTTGTCGATCATCGCCTTGCCGGCGAAGATGAAGGCCGAGCGGGCGATCAGCGCGAAGACGATGCCGAACAGCAGCACCTTCTGCTGGTCCGCGCGAGGCACGGCGAAGCTGGAGATGATTACCAGGAAGACGAAGAGGTTGTCAACTGACAACGCCTTTTCCAGCAGATAGCCGGAGAAGTACTCCACGCCCATGGTGGTGCCACCGAAGATCAGCAGGATGACACCGAAGAGGATCGCCACCCCCACGTAGAAGGCCGACCAGATGGTGGCCTCACGCAGGGTGGGTTCGTGCGCCTGCCGCACGTGGAAGAAGAAGTCGAACGCGAGAAGGGCCAGAATGGCGACCAGAGTGATCGCCCAGACCCAGAGGGGCACGTTTGTCGACACGCAAAAGCTCCTGACTGGCGAGAAAGCGGGGTTTCTGCCATCGGTACCCTTCAGGGCCAACGTCGATGACTCATCAAGTCTACCGTCCGGCACCGCCAGCCCGGAAACGCCGGAAGCCACCGCGCGTTCTGCGAGGGCTGTCGTCACCCTTGGGTAGCCTGGGGTGGCGCCGAAGAGGAGGTCCCTGATGCGTCGACTACTGGCCGCGGCACTGACCGCCGTCCTACTCGCCTCGGGCTGCGCCCCGGGCGCCGACGGTGACTCGCCCCAGCCGCAGGAGTCGCCGACGGCCGCAAGCCCAGCCGGTGACCTGCCGGCCGCGGATTCAGCCCTGGCCGAGGTGGCCGCAGCGCTGAGCGCCAAGGATGTCTCCAAGCTCACGATGTCGGCCAGCAACGCCGCGGCGCAGGCCGAGCTTGAGACGATCTTCGCCGGTATGGACGGCATCTACCCCACGTTCGAACCGGGCGAGCTGACGTACCAGGGTGAGGGCGCCGTCGGCACCTTGACGGTGACGTACCCGCTCGGCGTGGACGGCTGGACCTACGTCACGCCCGCCGCGTTCACGCTCCGCGACGACCAGTGGGTGCTCGAGTGGTCGCCGACGTTGGCGCACCCCGAGCTGACGGGGTCCACGAGGTTGCGCTTCACGCAGGAGGAGGCCAAGCGGGGCCCGATCAACGACAACACCGGCCTCGCCCTGGTGGAGGAGCGCGCGCTCTACGAGGTGGGCATCGACAAGGCCGCGCTGGCCGAAGCCGAATGGGCCTCCTCCGCCACCCAACTGGCCACCCTCCTGGGCGCCGACGCGGAGGCCTTCACGGCCAAGGTGCTGGGCGGCGGGCCGCGGGCGTTCGTGATCGCCAAGACGCTGCCCCAGTCGGAGATCCCCGCCGGGGTCGCCGATGTGCCGGGCCGGCACGTGCGGGAGATCCGTGCGGTGCTGGGCCCCAGTTCCACGTTCGCCGCGCCCATCCTGGGCGCGATCGGGGAGCCCACCGCGGAGATGATCGAGGAGTCCGGCGGCAAGCTCACCGTCAACGACCGCGTGGGCATCTCAGGCCTGCAACTGCGCTACGACGAGCAACTCCGCGGCGTGCCGCTGATCCGGGTGGACCTGGTGTCGCGGGCCGCGAAGGAGGGCGAGTCACCGTCGCCCACCCCCATGGAACCCCGCCCGCTGTTCCTCCAGGACGAATCCGTCAGCGAGGGCATCGACCTCAGCATGGACCGCGACCTGCAGGCGAAGGCCGAAGCGGTCCTCAAGGCGCAGCCCGGTCTGGCGTCGCTCGTGGTGATCAACCTGGCAGACGGTGGGCTGCTCGCTGCGGCACAGTCGCCGTCGGGCGGCACCTACCCGCACGCCACGTTCGGCAAGTTCGCTCCCGGTTCCACGTTCAAGGTCGTCTCGTCGCTGGCGATGCTGCGGCACGGGCTGTCGCCGTCGTCGACAGTGCAGTGCCCGCCCACGCTCGCCATCGACACCTACACCTTCGGTAACTACACCGGCTACAGCCACACCGGCGCCATCACGCTCACGGATGCCTTCAAGTACTCGTGCAACACGGCGTTCGTCGCGGGCGCAGACACCGTCACCTCGGACCAGCTGGCCGCTGCCGCCGGTTCGCTGGGCGTGGGCACCGATTACGACGCCGGGTTCACGTCGAACTTCGGCACAGTGGCGCCGAGCAACCGGATCGACCGGGCCGCGTCGATGATCGGTCAGGGCCAGATCACGATGTCGCCGTTGGGCATGGCGGCGGTGGCCGCTTCCGTGGGCGCCGGCCGCACCGTCGTGCCGTGGCTGGTCAAGGGCCACCAGGCGTCGCCGACGGCCGCTCCGCTGGCGGCCGCCGAGGCGCAGAGCCTCCAGGCCATGATGAAGGCGACGGTGGACACCGGCACCGCGCAGTCCCTGAAGGGCAAGATGATCGGCGCCAAGACGGGCACCGCCCAGTGGGGACCGACGGGCAACCAGCAGACGCACGCGTGGATGATCGCCTACAACGACAAGGTGGCGGTGTCGGCGTTCGTGGAGGTCGGCGACAGCGGCGGCACCACCGCGGCGCCCCTGATCACGGCTCTGTTCAGCTGACGAAGGCCGCGTAGTCGGCCTGGAGCACCTCGGCCACCGCTTCGGGGTCCTTCTGGCCGCCGATCAGTTCCTGGAACGCCGCGCCCGCGGTGTCGCCGAAGCTGGGCGTCGCGTAGTCCAGATAGGGCAACAGCGTGCCCCGCTGCGACACGGCCGCAAATTCCACGAAGACGTCGTGCAGCACCCCGGTCTCCGGCGCCAGCTCGCCTGCCCGCAGCACGGGGAGCCCGCCGTTGGCCGCGACCGTCTCCATGGCCCCTTCGTTGGTGATGAAGTCCAGATAGGCGGCCGCGACCTCCGGATGGGCCGCCCTCGACGGGATGGACCACGGGATGCCGGTACCCCCGGTGGTGGCCAGCGCACCGTCGAGGCCCATGGGCGGAGCCATGAAGCGCAGTCCCTCGCCCACGGCATCCTGCAGGTCGGTGGCGAGCCAACTCCCGGCCGGCAGGAAGGCAGCCTTGCCCTCGGCGAAGTGGAGCCAGGCCGAGTCGTAGTCCGTGCCGTTGGGAGAGTCACCCAGGTAGTCCTCCGCACCCCAGGCGGCGAACTTCGTGAGCGCCTCGAGGTTCGCGGCGCTGGTCCAACTGGCCCCCGAGTTGCCCATGCCGAGCTTGATGATGTCGTCCGTGGGCACGTAGGCAGCCTGGAGCGGCCCGAACACATGGAGGGCGGGCCACTTGTCCAGGTTGCCGAGCACCATCGGCTGCAGCCCGTCGCCGCGCGCCGCGTCGAGCAGGGCGAAGTAGCCCTCCCACGTTCCGGGGGCCTCGCCGCCGAGCCTGTCCAGGGTCGCCTGCCGGTAGTACAACCCGACGATCTCCCCCGTCTGCGGCACTCCGTAGAGGTTCCCCTCCCCGAAACTGACCGCATCCGGTGAGTAGCGCATCTTGCCCAGCACCGAGCCGGCGAACCGGTCGTCCCAGCCGTAGGCGGCCGCGAACCCGGAGAGGTCGAGGATCTGACCCGCACGGACGAAGGCCCCCATGTCGGCCCGGGCGTTGTTGACCTGCATCACGTCGGGCACATCGTTGCCGGAGAGCGCGAGTGTGACCTGCTTGCGGAGGTCGTCGAAGGACTGCGACAGTCGCCGGATCGTCACGTTGGGGAACGCGTCCTGGAAGCCCTGGTTCAAGGCCTCCATCGTGGCGTTCTGACCCCCGCGGACCTCCTGGTCCCACACGGTCAACGTGACGTCGCCGAGCGACGCGATGTCAGGGTCCGCGACGGCAACAGGCTGGGAGCTGGCAGTCGGTTCCTGATGGGAGCCGGGCGCGCACGAGATCACGGTGCTGCCTGCGGCAACAGTGAGGAACGTGCGTCGCTTCATGGGTGCCTTCTCAGTGACTGGGCTTCCAAGAATGCCAGCCCGGCGCAGTGCCCATCGGCCGGCGAGGATCTCCTCAGTGAGGGCTGTCCCGATCCATCCGCTTCAGGCCCACCACGCACGCGACGATGCCGGCCAGGAACAGCGCCTTCAGCCAGGACATCTCCTCCTGGCCGGTCAGGGTGGCGTAGGTCACGGTGAGCACCGCCCCGAGGCTGGTCCACACCGCATAGGCCGTCCCCGTAGGGATGTGTTTCATCGCCAACCCGAGGCCGACGGTGGACAGTGCCACCGCCACGAGGAACACGACGGTGGGCCCGAGCCTCGCGAAACCCTCGCTGGCCGACAGCGCGTTGGCCCACACCGCCTCGAGGACGGCGCTGACCAGGAGGACGGGCCAGGCCCAGGACTGCGGCAGCCGCATCACGCCACCACCTTCAGGCCCACGACGCACGTCACGATGCCCACCAGCAGGAGGACCTTCTTGACGTTGGCCGGCTCCGCGCCCGTGGCCATCGCCCAGATCACGGTGAGCGAAGCGCCGGTGGCGGTCCAGACGGCATAGGCCGTGCCCGTCGGCAGCGTGTCGAGCGCCACCCCGAGGCCAATGAGACTGAGGGCGGACGCCACCACGAAGACCATGGTGGGCAGGGGGCGCCGGAGCCCGTTCGAGCGGCCGAGCGCGGTGGCCCAGACGGCCTCCATCACACCGGAGGCGAGCAGGATGACCCAATCCATGAAGACACAACTCCTTCTGCACTGCCCTCACGCGAGGGGGCCAGTCTTGTCTTCACCGGGTACTGATCCGTCGTCCGGGGCGGGTCGCCAGCGCCGAGTCTAAAGGAGTCCAGGGTGCCCACCAAGGTCACCGGCGCTTGATCGGCTAGACTCCGGGAATAGTTGAACCCTAAACATTGTTGGAGTGGGCATGGACCTCGAAACGCTTGAATTCGGCATCGACACATTCGGCGACGTCACGGCGGCCGCCGACGGCACGCTGCTGCCGCACGACCAGGTCGTGCGCAACGTCGTCGATGAGGGGATCCTCGCCGACCAGGTGGGCCTGGACGCCATCGGCATCGGCGAGCACCACCGCGACGACTTCGCCGTGTCCTCGCCGGAGATGGTGCTCGCGGCCATCGCCGCCCGCACCCAGCACATCAAGCTGGCCTCCGCCGTCACGGTCCTCAGCTCCGACGACCCGGTGCGCGTGTTCGAGCGCTTCGCCACCCTGGACGCCATCAGCTCAGGCCGGGCCGAGATCGTGGTGGGGCGCGGTTCCTTCACCGAGTCGTTCCCCCTGTTCGGCTACAACCTGGCCGACTACGAGGAGCTCTTCGAGGAGAAGCTCGCCCTCTTCGCCCAACTCATCCAAGGCGGCAGGCACAGCTGGCAGGGCAAGCTCACCCAGACCCTCAAGGACGTCGAGCTCTTCCCCACCCTTGCCGACGGGCCGCTCAAGACGTGGGTCGCCGTGGGAGGCAGCCCCCAGTCCGTGGTGCGTGCCGCGTCGCACGGCCTGCCGCTCATGCTGGCCATCATCGGCGGTCCCACCGCCCGGTTCGCGCCGTTCGCCGAACTGCACCGTCGGGCCCTCGAGGAACTGGGCAAGGCGCCGCAGCCCGTGGGCTACCACACGTACGGTCACGTGGCGCCGACGGACGAGGAGGCTCTGGAGCAGCTCTACCCCGCGTGGCTCGAGCAGAGCCGCCGCATCGGCGGTGAGCGCGGTTGGGGCCAGATGGGCCGCGAGCACTTCGAGCACGAGGCCGCCCACGGCTCCATGGCGGTGGGTTCTCCGGAGACCGTGGCCCGCAAGATCGCCGACGGCATGAAGGCACTCGACGCCACCCGCTACCAGCTCAAGGTGTCCGCCGGCCGTCTCTCTCACGAGGCGATCCTGCGCTCCATCGAGCTCTACGGCACCGAGGTGGTCCCGCTCGTCAAGGACATGCTCGCCGACGCCTGAGCCGTGAGGATCCCCTCGCCGTACGGTCAGAGGCCGGTGCTAGCGTCGGATCCATGACAGAAACGCCCGCGCGACCAAGCTCGCCCCTGGACCAGATCGCCGACGACTACGTCGAGACCTTGGCCAAGCTCTCCCCCATCGCCGCGACGAACTGGGTCATCCCCGGCCAGGACCATCTCCTCGACGATTTCTCCCCGGCCGGCCTCGACGCCCTCGCCGACGCCACGCGCGCCACGCTGGCGAAGGTGCGGCAGACCGCCCCGCAGGATGAGATCGACGAGGTCACCGCCGCCGCCATGAACGAGCGGCTCGGCCTCGAACTCGAACTCCACGACGCCGGCGAGAGCTACGCCACGCTCAACAACCTCGCCTCGCCGCTGCAGGGCATCCGCGACATCTTCGACCTGATGCCCACGGACACCCTCGAACAGTGGGAGGTCATCGACCAGCGCATGGCCACCGTGCCGACGGCGGTGGACGGCTACATCGAATCGCTCCGTTACGCGGCTGCCCACGCCGACGGCCCGTTCCCTGCGCTCCGCCAGATCGAGCTGGGCGTCAAGCAGGCAGAGGAGCTGGCCGGCGTCGGTTCTTTCTGGACCCGTTTCGCCGAGGGCGCGCAGGTGCCGGACGCTGCCTCCGCCTCGCTGCTCCGCAGCGCTGACGTCGCCCGCGAGGCGTACGGCCGGCTCGCCGGGGCGCTGCGTGAGCTCGCCCCCCACGCCCCGAAGGACGACGCCGTGGGCCGGGAGCGCTACGAGCGGTTCTCGCGCTACTTCCTGGGTGCCCGTGTCGACCTTGACGAAACCTACGAGTGGGGCCGCGAAGAGCTCCACCGCATCGTCGCCGAGCAGGACGACGTCGCCCTCCAGCTCTACGGCGAGGGCACCTCACCGGAGGAGGCCATGGCGCGCCTCGACGACGACGTCAACCGCCAGCTCCACGGCGTGGACGCCCTCCAGCGCTGGATGCAGGAGACCTCGGACCAGGCGGTCGCCGAACTGGCGGACGTCCACTTCGACATCCCCGCCCCGGTGCGCCGGCTCGAGTGCATGATCGCCCCCAGCAACACCGGTGCCATCTACTACACCGCCCCCTCCGACGACTTCTCCCGCCCCGGCCGCATGTGGTGGTCGGTGCCCGAGGGCGTCGAGCGCTTCGGCACCTGGCGCGAGAAGACCACCGTCTACCACGAGGGCGTCCCGGGCCATCACCTCCAGCTGGGCCAGACGATCTACCGCTCCGCGCTCCTCAACCACTGGCGCCGGCTCGCGTGCTGGGTCTCGGGTCACGGCGAGGGCTGGGCCCTCTACGCGGAGCGCCTGATGGCGGACCTCGGCTACCTCGACGACCCCGGAGACCGGATGGGCATGCTCGACGCCCAGCGCATGCGCGCTGCCCGCGTCGTCCTCGACATCGGCGTCCACCTGGGCAAGGAAGCGCCGGAGGAATGGGGCGGCGGCACCTGGAACGAGCCCAAGGCCTGGGAGTTCTTCAAGGCCAACGCCAACATGGCCGAAGAGTTCCTGCGCTTCGAACTGGACCGCTACCTCGGCTGGCCCGGACAGGCGCCGTCCTACAAGGTGGGCCAGCGGCTGTGGGAGCAGGCGCGCGACGAGGCAGCGGCCCGGGAAGGCGACGCGTTCGACGTGAAGTCGTTCCACCGCAGGGCCCTGGACCTCGGCTCCGTGGGCCTCGACACCCTCCGCGAGGCACTCCTGAAGTAGCCGAAACCGTTGCGCCCTGGCCCCGGATGGGCTGGACTAGAGGCCATGACGCGACTCGGCTTCCACGCCTCCCACGAGCAGATCGCCCCCGGCCAGCTCCTGACCGACGTTCAACTCGCAGAACAGGCCGGGTTCCAGATGGCCATGTGCTCAGACCACTTCGTGCCGTGGTCCACGGCGCAGGGCCACTCCGGGTACACCTGGAGTTGGCTGGGCGCGGCGCTCGCCACCACCGGGCTCACGTTCGGCTGCGTCACCGCCCCGGGCCAGCGCTACCACCCGGCCGTCATGGCGCAGAAGATCGGCACGCTGGCCTCCATGTTCCCGGGCCGCTTCTGGACGGCGCTCGCCAGCGGCGAGGCGATGAACGAGAACATCACCGGCGACGTCTGGCCGCGCAAGGAGGTTCGCGAACAACGCCTCGACGCATGCGTCAGCATCATCAGCCGCCTGCTCGACGGTGAGGAGGTCTCCCACGACGGCCTGGTCACCGTGAACTGCGCGCGCATCTGGGACCGGCCTGAGGAACGGCCGCTGCTCATCGGCCCGGCCGTCTCGGCTGAATCGGCCGCACGCATCGCGCAGTGGGCCGACGGCCTCATCACGGTGAACCAGGACCACGACTCCCTCCGCCGGGTCATCGACGCCTACCGGGGCGCCGGCGGGAGGGGCCGACTCGCGCTCCAGCTGCACCTCAGCTGGGCCCCAAGCTTGGAGAGGGCGGAGCACATCGCCCACGAGCAGTGGGCGGGCAACGCGGTGGGCGCACCCCTGACCTGGGACATCGCCACCGTGGAGGGTTTCGACGTGGCGGCGTCCCACATCACCGTCGACGAGGTCCGCCGTGCGGTGCGCATCTCCGACGACCCGGCCCAGCACGTGGCCTGGATTCAGGAGTACGCAGCACTCGGATTCGACGACATCTACCTCCACTTCGTGGGCCAGCACCAGCAGCCTTTCATCGAGGAGTTCGGCTCACGGGTCTTGCCAGAGTTCGCCTGACCTGGCTTCGATGGACCCATGAGGATTACCGATACGAGCGACCTGTGGTGGAAGAGCGCCATCATCTACTGCCTGGACATCGAGACCTATCTGGACAGCGACGGTGACGGCGTGGGCGACCTCGCCGGGCTCTCCCAGCGCATCGACTACCTCGCCCAACTCGGGGTCAACACCCTGTGGCTGATGCCGTTCTACCCCAGCCCGGACCGCGACGACGGCTACGACATCAAGGACTTCTACGGCGTCGACCCACGCCTGGGCAATCACGGCGAGCTGCTGGAGGTCATCCGCACCGCCCACAGCCGCGGCATCCGGGTCATCGCAGACCTCATCATCAACCACACCTCGGACCAGCACCCCTGGTTCGTCGCGTCGCGTCGGAGCACCACCAACAAGTTCCGCGACTACTACATCTGGCGCGACGACGACCCGGGCGACACGTCGGCCGAAGTCGTGTTTCCCGGCGAGGAGGACGGCATCTGGACGAAGGACGAGCGCACCGGCACCTGGTACCTCCACCACTTCTACAGCCACCAGCCGGACCTCAACGTGGCCAACCCGAAGGTGATGGACGAGCTCCTGCGCACCGTTGGCTTCTGGCTGGAACTGGGGATCGACGGCTTCCGCGTCGACGCCGTGCCCTTCCTGCTGCAGAACTCCGAGACCACGACGACGCCCACCCAGTACACGGACCCGCACGACGTGATCCGCGGCATCCGCGACTTCCTGGGCCGCCGCAAGGGCGACGCCATGCTGCTCGGCGAGGTCAACGTGCCGCACGAGGAGCAGCTGAAGTACTTCGGTGAGGACCGCGGCGACGAGCTCCACATGATGTTCGACTTCATCGCCATGCAGGCCTGCTACCTGTCCTTCGCCCGCGAGGACCCGGCGCCGCTCATCAAGGCGCTGTTGGACCGCCCCGAGATCCACCCCACCTGCCAGTGGGCCACGTTCCTGCGCAACCACGACGAACTCACCCTCGACAAGCTGACTGACCAAGAGCGCCAGGAGGTCTTCGAGGCCTTCGGCCCCGAGGAGGAGATGCAGGTCTACAACCGCGGCCTCAAGCGCCGGCTCCCACCCATGTTCGCCGGAGACCCCCGCCGCGTCCGGATGGCCTACTCGCTGATGTTCTCGCTGCCCGGCTCCCCCACGCTGTACTACGGCGAGGAGATCGGCATGGGCGAGGACCTCTCGGCCGAGGGGCGCATGTCCGTGCGCACGCCCATGCAGTGGGACAGCGGCCGCAACGGAGGTTTCTCCAGCGCTCCCCCCGGCAAGCTCATCCAGCGGCCCGTGGCGGACGGCTTCGGCCCCGACCACGTCAACGTCGCAGACCAGGAGCACGATCCCAGCTCGCTGTGGTCCTTCATCCGCACCCTGATCGGCGTGTGTCGACGGCGGCCCGAGATGGGCTGGGGCGACTTCAGCGTGCTGGAGCACAATACCCCCTCCGTGCTTGCGCACCGCCTGCAGTTGGACGACTCCTCCGTCGTGGCTCTCCACAACTTCTCCTCCGACGGCACCGTCGTCTCCCTCACGGACGTGTTCGGGGACGACGACGTGGTGGAGGACCTGCTGGACGGCGAGGCCGTGATCCACCACGAGGGCGGCGCGTTGGAGGTGGCGCTCGACGGCTACGGTTACCGGTGGTTCCGCGTGGCGCGACGGGCCACCTGAGGCACGTCAGGGTCGGCCGCCACTTCCGGCGGATGGCGGGGGCTTGGCGCCGGATCTACGCTGGCTGCCATGACATCCCGCCGCGCGCTGCTCCTCGGCGCCGCGGTGCTGCCCTTGGCCGCGTGCGGGCGATTCGACCCCGGCTTCGACGTGCCCCTGGACGGGCCGGTGGCCTGCCGCACGCCTGAGTCGCTGACCGCCTTCGACACGCTCGGCGGAGCGCCCCTGCGCTACGAGATCACCGGCACCCCACAGAGCTTCAACGCGGACCCGCGCTTCGTCGAGCAGTTGCAGGGCTGGGCCGACGACTGGGTGGCGGTCA
This sequence comes from Tessaracoccus sp. MC1756, assembly GCF_014164735.1. Taxonomy (NCBI): domain Bacteria; kingdom Bacillati; phylum Actinomycetota; class Actinomycetes; order Propionibacteriales; family Propionibacteriaceae; genus Tessaracoccus; species Tessaracoccus sp. MC1756. The sequence goes on from NZ_JACJFZ010000005.1 coordinate 96,413, forward strand.
GCGGGCTGGGCGCGCTGGCGGCAGTGTCCACCTACGGCGCCCACGTCGACAAGTGCGGGTCCTGGCACGCCGCGGGCCGGGCGTTCGACTTCGGCGTCCTCACCCATGAGGACGGCACCGAGGTCTCCTGCCGCTACGACCTCTACGGGGAGGACCCCACGCGGCTCGCCCTGTACTGGCGGTTGGCGGCGTCGTTGGCGAAGCACTTCAACTACACGCTCACCTACCGCTACAACGAGCAGCACCACAATCACATCCACGTCGACAACGGCGTCAGCGGCTACGAACCGTTCGGCTTCAACGAGGGCTCACGCACGCACGTGACGCTCGTGCAGGGCGTGCTGCGCTGGGTCTTCGGGCGCGACGTACCGGCCCACGGCGACTTCGACGCCACCACCCGCGACGCCGCCCGCGCCCTGCAGCAGGAGTTCGGCATCACGCAACGCCTCAGCACGACGGAGGGCTGGGCAGCGTTCCTCGACGCCGCGGCTAGGGGGTGAGCGTCACCGCCCAGGCCCGCACGGCGGCGGGGTCGAAGTGGTCCTGCTCGCCGTGCTTCATCGACTTCATCAACAGGCGGCGGAAGAAGCCCACCTTCCCGGGGACGTAACGCCCCGCGAAAGACTCGCTGGCCTCCGCACCCGTCAGTTCCACCATCGGCGCGTTGTACGCAAGGGACTGGTCACGCGCGGCCGGGTCCTGGGCGCTGAGGCAGGTGTTGAACACCGCCACCCTGGTGCCTTTCAGGGCCTCGGCATGGGAGGCGGCCCACGTCGTTGCCTCGGAGTACCAGTTGTTGGCGTTGATGCCACTGCCGAAGATCACGAGACCGGCCCCGTCGACGGCGGGCTTGTCCTTGAGGTCGGCCACGCGCACGTCGTGGCCGCCCTCACGAAGGACATCTGCGACGGTGAGTGCGACGTCGCGGGCGGAGGCGGTGCGGGTGGCGTACCCGACGAGAACCGAAGTCATGAACCATAAGATAGTGACGCGGTTGTGCCCGCCGACTCCGGGGTCGCCCCTAACGGGCCCGGGTTCAGTCGAAGATGGGCCCGACGGTGCGGGTGCGCTTCAGTTCGAAGAACCCGGGGTAGGCGGTGACCTTCACGAAACCGTCGAACAGGTCGCCCGCCTCCTCGCCCTTCGGCGCGGGCGAGATGACCGGTCCGAACAGGCTCATGCCGTTGACGCGTAGCACCGGGGTGCCCACCTCGTCGCCCACCGGGTCCATGCCCTCGTGGTGCGAACGGCGCAGGTCGTCGTCGATGTCGCCGGTCTGGGCGATGTCGACGATGTCGGCGTCAGCCCCGACGGCGGCGAGCGCCGCACTGACGGTTTCCGGGGAGCGCTCCTCATCGTTGAGGTGGAACCGGGTGCCGATCTCCGTGTAGAACTCGAGCAGCTTCTCAGAACCGTGGCGCTGTTCGACGAGCAGCGCCGCGCGAGCCGACACCCAGGCCTTGCCCATGAGCTCCTGGTAGCCGGATGGCAGGTCGCGACCGTCGTTGAGGACGGAGAGGCTCATGACGTGGAAGGTGGTCTTCACGTCACGGACCTTCTCCACCTCCAGCATCCAGCGGGAGGTCATCCAGGCCCAGGGGCAAACGGGGTCGAACCAGAAATCAACGTGTGTCGTCATGGCTCCATCTCACCACACCGGCGGATTGACGGAAGCGACGTTCGCCGTCGGCGTCAGGCTCAGCTGGCCAGCGCGTCAGCCGCCTCGGCGTCCGCCTTGGACGCCCACTCCTCGGCGAGCTGTTCCTGGCTCTTGGACGAGCGGACCCACTTGTCGACGATCGCGGCGATGGCGCCGTCGCCCGTGACGTTGGTGGCGGTGCCGAAGGAGTCGATGGCGATGTAGGTGGCGATCATGAGGCCCACCTGCGCGTCTGTGAAGCCCAGCATCGACGACAGCAGGCCGACAGCCGTCATGATCGCGCCACCCGGCACGCCGGGTGCTGCCACCATCATGACGCCGAGCATGAAGATGAACGCGATCATCAGACCGGGCTGGATGGCGCTGCCGGACAGCATCATGACGGCGATCGAGAAGCAGGTGATCTTGATCATGGAGCCGGCCAGATGGATGGTGGCGCACAGCGGCACGGCGAAGGCCGCCACCGGCTGGGACACGCCGTTCTTCAGCGTGGAGCGCAGCGTCACCGGGATGGTGGCGGCCGACGAGGAGGTGCCCAGGGCGGTCGCGTAGGCGGGCAGCATGTTGAGCAGCATCCGGAAGGGGTTGCGGCCGACGACGGCGCCGGCCACCAGGAACTGCAGCACGAGCATGATCCAGGTGAGGATGAACACGAACACCACGACGCCGAGGAACGTGACGATGACGGTGGCCACCTGGCCGCCCTGGGTCATGTTGAGGAAGATGCCGAAGATGTAGATTGGCAGCAGCGGGATGATGATCTTGGCGATCACCCAGTTGACCAGGTCACGCAGTTCGCGGAAACCGCGCAGCAGTGCGCCGCCCTCCACGACGGTGAGCGCGATGCCCACCACGAAGGCGAGCACGACGGCCGTGGTCACGCCGAAGAGCGGCGGGATGGGCAGCTCGAAGAAGGGTGCCAGCAGTGACTCCTCCGGGTTGGTGAGGGACTGCGCGCCGTCGGCCGGCAGCACCCTGGGCAGCACCAGCATGGAGGCGCCGTAGCCCATGAAACCAGCCAGCAGGGTGGAGAGGTACGCCAGGCCGGCCGTGATAGCCAGCCACTTACCGGCGCCGCGGCCGAGGTCGGCGATGGCGGGGGCGATGAGGCCGAGAATGACCAGCGGGATGGCGAATCCGAGGAACTGTCCGAACAGTCCGTTGAACGTCACGAAGATGCGCGTCACCCAGTCAGGCAACACGGTGCCCAGCAGCACGCCCAGCACGATGGCGGCGACGATCTGGGGCAGCAGCCCGAAGGAGAACTTCCTGGGCCTGGTTGTCTCAGCACTCATAGGAGAAAAATAGACGACCCCCTGGGAGATATCCGCATCGGGCCGGCTTGGTGAGAAAGGGCGGGCGCGATTTTACTCCCACCCCACCCCTGAATTCACACCTTTAGGGGCCTGTCAGTGGAAGCCCCAGCGAACTAGCGTCGTTGTACGGCTCTTCAGCCGCGCACCACTACGAGAGGAGTCCCACCTATGTCCTCCCACGATTTCGAGCCTCGCCCCACCGAGCCCCAGGTCCCGGTTGACTCCGGGTACCGCGGGTTCGACGCCGACGCCACAACGCCAGGACGTACCGAACAGGCCGCAGATTCGTTGAAGGGCCCTGCCCGCGACGTCAAGGACACGGCCGCGGAGGCCGGGCGCGACGTCCTCGACACCGCCAAGTTCGAAGCAGGGCAGGTCGCCCAGGAGGCCAAGTTCCAGGGCAGACGTCTCCTTGATGAGGGTGTCGGCGAACTCCGGTCCCAGGCGAACACGCTCCAAGCCAAGCTGGCGGACACGGTCGACGCGCTCACTGAGGAACTCGGTGTGATGTCGGCGAACACCCAAACCGACGGCCCGCTCACCCATTTCGCGGGTGACGCGCACGACTGGGGTCGCCGTGCGTCCTCGTGGCTCCGGGACAACGACCCCGACCAGGTCATGACCAGCGTGCGCCGCTACGCGTCGCGCAACCCGTGGACGTTCCTGGCCATCGCGGCCGGCGCCGGCCTCGTCGTCGGACGCCTTTCCCGCGGACTCAAGGACGCGGCTTCGGATGACGACGTGCCCCGGCTCGCCAGCGACACCAGCGGCTACTATCCGCGCAGTGACGCCCAGGGCTATGCCCTGACCACTCCGGCCGAGACGCCCCTGACGTCCGATTACGGCCGCGAAGTGCCCCCAACCCTGTCCACCGGGCCGGGGGCGCAGCCCAACCCGTGGCAGGGGAACCTATGAGTCACACCCCCGAACAGGCGCAGCGCGTGCACCATGCGGACGACATCGCTCCGCAGCCTGGTGACCACGCGCCCGCGACAGCCTTTGACGAGGCCGGCCAGTACCGCCGAGACGCGGACCCGCGGTCGTTGGGCGAGATCGCCAGCGACGCGCTGGACAACGCCTCGACCCTGATCCGTCAGGAAGTGGAACTGGCCAAGGTCGAACTCAAGCAGTCGGCGACCCGCGCCGGGAAGGGCGCAGGCTTCTTCTCGGGTGCCGCCGTCACCGGCTACCTCGGTCTGTTGTTCCTGTCGCTGGCCGCGTGGTGGGGCATCGCCATCCTCATCGGCAGCTACGCGGAGCCGGCACTGGGTTGGTCCGGCCTGATCGTGGGCGTGATCTATCTCGTGATCGCCCTCATCCTGGCCATGACCGGCAAGTCCGAGTTCACCAAGATGAAGGGTCTGCCGAAGACCACTGAGACCGTCAGCAAGATTCCCGCCGCCGCAACCGGCCATGAGGAGAAGAACCGATGACAGACAACCCCGAAGAGATCCGTCGCGACATCGAGCGGACCCGCACCGACCTCAGCAACAACGTGAACGCACTGGCGGACTCCGCCAACCCGGCACGGGTGGCGCAGCGCCAGATGGACAAGGTCAAGGGCAGCGCCCGCGGCCTCAAGGAGCGCGTGTTCGGCTCTCCCTACGACCCGTACGACGAGGGCATGATGGGCGACGCCAAGGACCGCGTGGGTGACGCCCGCGACACGATGGCCCACGCCGTCGACGACGCCACGCACAAGGTGCAGGAGGCCCCGCACAAGGTGCGGCGCTCCACGCAGGGCAACCCCATCTCCGCAGGCTTGATCGCCTTCGGCCTGGGCGCGCTCATCGGCGGCCTGGTCCCCTCCACCCGCAAGGAGCAGGAGCTGGCCAGCCAGGCCAAGGACAAGGCCCAGCCGCTCATGGACGAGGCGAAGGTCATGGCGCAGGACGCCATGGACAACCTGAAGCCGTCCGCGCAGTTGGCCGCCGACTCCGTGAAGGAGGCGGCACAGGAGGGCACCGGCCACGTGAAGGACGATGCCCAACACGCCGTCGATGAGGTGAAGGGTCAGACGCAGCGCTCTGTGGAGGACGTGCGTTCTGACGACCGCAACCCTCTGTGACGTCTACCGACGCCACGCTGAGCCATGGTGGCCGACCCGCACGTTGCGGGTCGGCCACTATCGTTGAACCATGACTCCTCGCGATGTCGGCGGCTGGTTCCGCACCGCGGTTGACGGCCCCGTCGTGCTCCCTGACACGGGCGCGTGGGGCCCGGGCACGGGGAGTTTCGGGCGCCAGTCGCACGACGACGACCTGCGGGCCGCCGTGGACCTGTTCCGCGGGCGTCCCACCATGGTGCTGACGGGGGCCGGCATGTCCACCGCTTCCGGGTTGCCGGACTACCGCGGCCGCGACGCCGTCCCCCGCTCCCCCATGATGTTCCAGGAGTTCGTGGGCTCAGACCTCAGCAGGCGTCGCTACTGGGCGCGCTCCACTGTGGGCTGGCATTCGTTCGCCTCCGCTGAGCCCAACGACGCGCACCACCAACTCGCCCGGATGGGCCGGCTCACCCCGCTCACCGGAGTGGTGACGCAGAACGTCGACGGCCTGCACCAGAAGGCCGGCTCGCACCCCGTGCTCGACCTGCACGGCACCCTGGCGCAGGTCCTGTGCCTCGAGTGCGGGCTGCAGCTCGACCGTCACGAACTGCAGCTGCGGTTCCTCCAGCTCAACCCCACGTTCGCCGCCCAGCTCGAGCAACTCGCCTCCAACGCGGCGGCCGCCCCGGACGGCGACGCCGAGGTGGACCGCACCCAGGACTTCGTCTATCCCGGTTGCCCCACCTGCGGCGGCATGCTGAAGCCGGACGTCGTCTTCTTCGGCGAGAACGCCCACCGCGACACCGTGGCCGCCGCCAACGCGCTGCTCGACGAGTCCGACGTGTTGATCGTCCTGGGCTCCAGCCTCACCGTGATGAGCGGCCTGCGGTTCGCCCGCCGGGCCGCCCGCGAGGGCAAGGAGGTCATCATCGCCAACGACGGCAGCACCCGCGGCGACGACGTCGCCACCCTCCGGATCCACGGCCGCCTCGAGCCCACCCTGCAGCGCTGGATCTCGCTGCTGACACACTGATCCGCCTAGAATGCGGTGTCACTGACCTCGAAAGTAGGAGCACCCATGGCCGGCGGACTCGCAGCCCTTCTGGACGACATCGCCGCGATCGCGCGTGCTGCGGCCGCCTCCGTCGACGACGTGGCCGCGGCCGCCGCGAGGGCTTCGAGCAAGGCGGTGGGCGTCGTCGTCGACGACACGGCCGTCACCCCCCGGTACGTCCAGGGTTTCTCCCCGGATCGGGAACTGCCGGTCATCTGGCGGATCGCCAAGGGCTCCATCGTCAACAAGCTGGTCTTCATCCTTCCCGCCATCCTGTTGCTGAGCCAGTTCGCGAACTGGGCGTTGACCCCGCTCCTGATGTTGGGCGGCCTCTACCTCTCCTACGAGGGCGTGGAGAAGATCTGGGAGTCCGTGACCGGCCACTCCAAGGCGAAGAAGGCCCCGGCGCTGGTCAAGGGCGCCGACCACGAGAAGACCATGGTCAGCGGAGCCATCCGCACCGACTTCATCCTGTCGGCGGAGATCATGGTGATCTCACTCAACGAGGTGACGGATCTCGGTTTCTGGATGCGGGCCGCCTCCATGGTGGCGGTGGCGCTGGCCATCACCGTGCTGGTGTACGGCGTGGTGGCCATCATCGTCAAGATGGACGACCTGGGCCTCCACCTCGCCGCGAAGCCCAACTCGAAGCGCCTCGGTGAGGGCCTGGTCAAGGCCATGCCCGTGGTGCTCAGCGTGCTGTCCACCGTCGGGATCGCCGCGATGCTGTGGGTGGGCGGCCACATCCTGCTCGTCGGCATGCACGACCTCGGGTTCCACCCCGTCTACACCTTCGTGCACGACCTCGAGGCCGCCGTCGGCGGTGGCCTCCTCGGCTGGTTGGTCAACACCTTCTTCTCGGCCGTCATCGGCATCGTCGCTGGCGCCATCCTCGTGGCGATCATGCACCTCCTCCCGTTCGGCAAGAGCCACGACGAGAACGGGCACCCCGAAGCTGTCGAGGTGCCCGTCGTGCCGTCCGCCGAAAAGACGCGCGTCGTGCCCCGCGCGGAGCCGGGCGGAGCCTAGGCCTTCCCCAGGTCCTTCAGCGCGGGGCCCTCGAGCACGGTGCCGTCTGCCGCGAACCTCGACCCGTGCAGGGGGCAGTCCCAGGACTTCTCCGCGTCGTTCCAATGCACGACGCCCCCCAGGTGCGTGCACACCCCGGAGACCCGGCAGGTGACACCACCGACGGTGCTGGCCGCCACCGGCTTCCCGTCCAGCCGGCCCACGACGCCCTTGCCCTCGCCGGGCGGGTCGTCGGGCAGCGAGCTGAGTTCGCCGCGGAGCCAGTCCTTGGCGAGGTGCCCGGCCACCTTCACGTTGGCGCTCAACGCCTCACCGACGGCGCTGGCGGAGGTGCCGCGATCGGTGAGCGTCTCTGCCCACGGCATGGAACCGCCCAGCAGTTGCGCGCTGAGGTTCAGCGCGGCCGCCACCGCGTTGGTCATGCCCCACTTGTTGTAGCCGGTGGCCACGAAGATGTCGCCGTGCCCGCCGGGCAGCTTCCCCACGTAGGGCACCCGGTCGACGGTCGTGTAATCCTGCGCCGACCACGCGTGGGTCATCTCCAGGCCGGGGAACACCGAATCTGCCCAGGAGATGAGGCTCTGCAGCGCGGCCGCTTCCGAATCTGCGCGGCCGACGGTGTGACCATGACCGCCCACCATCAGCAGCTGCTCCGGGCCGTCATCAAGCGTGCGCAGCGAGTGGGTGGGGCTGTCGGCGCTGAGGTACATGCCCTGCGGGATCTGGCCGCTCGAGACCCGGTGCGCGGTGGCGTAGGAGCGCGAGGGCACCAGCTTGGCGAAGTAGCCGCCCCTGTCGAGCTGCGGGGTGCCGGTAGCGAGCACCACCCGCCCGGCCGTCAGCTCACCGCGGTTGGTGGAGACCCGCACGGGCGAATCGCCCTCCGCGTTGAGCAACCGGGTGTTCTCGAAGACGACGCCGTTGTGGGCGAGGAGTTGACCGGCGAGGGCGTCGAGGACGGTGAGGGGGTGGATCTGCGCCTGGTCCAGCATCGTGAGCGCGCCGGTGGTGGGGAACGGGAGCTCGGTCTGGTCGGTCCAGACGACCTCCTCGAGACCGGCGGCCTGACAGGCCTCCAGTTCCTTGCGCAGTTTGCCCGCGCCGTCGGAGGTGGTGGCGTAGGTGTAGGCCGTGCGGCGTTGGAAGTCGACGCCCTCGGTCTCCAGGAAGCGCACCAGCCACGCCTGGCCTTCGCGCTGGCCCTCGACGTAGGCGCGTAGCACCTTCTCGCTCTGATGTGAGCGGATGCCGCTGAGGGACAGGCCCTGCAGCAGGGAGAGTTTCGCCGTGGTGTTTCCGGTGGTGACGGCCCCGACGCTGCGTGCTTCCACGACGGCGACCGTCAGCCCTGTGCGTGCGAGGAGGAGTGCGGAGGTGAGGCCGGTGAGCCCGGCCCCCGCGACGACGACGTCGTAGTGGGCACCAGCGCTGAACGCCGCGGTGAAATCAGTCTTCGGAGGGTGAGTTGCAAACCAGTAGGACTCCATGTGACATCGTACGCCGGGAAGGAGGCCACGCAGCCGTGATGCGCGAAACCCCTGCTGCTGAAAGACGTCCTGAGAGTTCTCAGTGAGAGCCAGTCGAACAGGCCCTGACGAGCAGCTACTTCTCTCGTGAAACAGATGTTCCTGAGAACCAGATTTGGATTTCTCAGGTTTGGGTGCCTACTATCTCCGGGTCACTCATTCGGAAGGCACCCCCCATATGTTGAAGCGAGCGATCCACCTCCTGGTCGCGGCTGTCATGGCCGTGACGCTGAGTGTGGCCTACGGCGGCGACGCACAGGCGGCCGGCGGCAGCGTCTACACGCAGCCCGGCCACCATCTGGTCAACGGCCGCTACTGGCGCACCACCTGTGAAATGTATTCCCCGGAGGTCGTGCGCTGCAGCACCGACATCTGGGCCACGAGCGTCGTCAACCACCAGGGCCGGTTCGTCACGCACGACGGCTGGGTGTTCAACACGCTCACCTACCTCCCGTCAGACCGCGCCTCCTGGGGCAGCAACCCCCTCGCCAAGGCGGGCAGCTGGACGGGTACCGACGGCCGTCGCTGGAAGACCGAGTGCGACACCGCCGCCACCGGCCGCGGCGCCTGCCGCTCCTACGCGGTGACCACCACCATCGAGACCGCCACGGGCACCTACACCTCGGCCAAGGCCTGGGTCATCAACAACATCGTGCAGTTCTCCACGGCGAGCGTGCCGGCCGTGACCCGGATCCCCGCCCCCGCCCCGGCGCTCAGCTGGGTGCCTGTCGAGAAGCCCATCCCTGACGTCACCGTCGGCCAGCAGGTGGCGAAGGCCGCGCTGACCAAGGTGGGGTCCGCCTACCGGTACGCGAACGCCGGCCCGTCGACGTTCGACTGCTCCGGCCTGACCTCCTGGGCCTACAAGCAGGTGGGCGTGACGCTTCCGCGCACGTCAAGTGCGCAGATCTCCGTGGGGAAGCGGGTGGCCAAGAGCGAACTCCAGCCGGGCGACCTCGTGTTCTACTACAGTCCGATCAGCCACGTGGGCATCTACATCGGTAACGGACAGATCGTCGACGCGGCCAACCCGAGCACCGGCGTTCGGGTAGCCTCCCTCAACTCCATGCCGTTCGCGGGCGCGACCCGCGTCGTGGGTGCCTGAGCGCACCCTCCCCCTGAACGAGCCCATCGCCCTGTCCCCCCACAGGGCGGTGGGCTCTCTCACACCCTCTCGACGTCGATCAGCAGTGCCACGTCGGGGAAGCGGCCGGCCAGCCGGATGCCGACGGTGGCCAACTGGCGGCCGGTCATGACGCCCAGCTCGTAGCCGAGGCCCACGAGGGAGACCTTGTAGCGCGACGCGGGTTCCAGCCCCGGGAGCCGGATCTCCCCGAGCTCCGGCATCATCGGCTCGTCGATCACGGCGAAGGAGAACAGTGCCCGCGCCGGGGTGACCACACCCTTGAGCAGGAGGTGGGGGCTACCCATGTCGACGCGGACCAGGCGGCCGGTGTGGAGCAGTTCACGTACCTGCTTGTAGAAGCCGATGGTGAGCTGCAGCGCGCCGAACTCCTCCTCGGTGGCCTGTGTGAGGTCCCATTCGATACCCAGGTGGCCGAAGAGGGCGGTGGCGGCGCGGAACTCGATGCTGTGGCTGCGGCCCGTGGTGTGTGACTGGCCGGACGCGATGTGGCTGCCCATCAGCTCGAGGGGCAGGAGTTGGCCGGTCCACCAGAGCATGCGCTGGCGCGAGTGGGGATCGATGTTGTCCGAGACCCAGACCCGCTCCACGCGCTGCAGCACCTCGAGATCGATGCGGGCGCCGCCGGAACTGCACGACTCGAACTCCGTGTGCGGGTGCAGTTCCCGCAGCTCGTCGAGCAGCCGGTAGAAAGCGCGGGTCTGCGCGGAGACGCCCGGCCGCCCCGCGTCCGCGGTCGAGCCTGCGTCGACGAGGTCGCGGTTGTGGTCCCACTTCACGTAGTCGACGGCGTACTCGGCGAGGACGGCTGAGACCTGGTCACGGACGTGGCGGTAGGCGTCGTCGACGGCGAGGTTCAGCACCTGCTGGTTGCGCCACTGACCGGGCAGGCGACCCGCGGGCTGGAGGATCCACTCGGGGTGCTCACGCGCCACGTCCGAATTGGGGTTGACCATCTCCGGCTCGAACCAGAGCCCGAACTGCATGCCCCGTTCCCGCACGTGGGCCACGAGGCGATGGAGCCCCTCGGGGTAGGCGTCGGCGCTCACGACCCAGTCGCCGAGGCCGGCGGTGTCGTCGCGCCTGGCGCCGAACCAGCCGTCGTCGAGGACGAAGCGCTCCACGCCGACCTCTGCGGCCCGGTCGACGAGCTGCCGCAGGTGCCCGGCGTCGTGGTTGAAGTAGACGGCCTCCCACGAGTTGAGGGTGACGGGCCGGGGGCTGTCCGGGTGGACCGGGAGCGAGCGGAGGTACCGGTGGAAGCGCCAGGCCTGCGCGTCGAGGCCGGCCGCGTGGTTGAAGTAGACCCAGGGAGACGTGTAGCTCTCCCCCGCAGTGAGGCGTCCCTCGCCGGGGAGCAGCAGTTCGCCGCCGCCCACCACCTGGACGCCCGGCATGACGCGTTCGACGTAGTGGACGTGGTTGCCGCTCCAGGCGGTGTGGACGGCCCAGATCTCGCCGCCCTCGTAGCCGAAGCCACGCTCGCCGACGTGCAGGATGTACGCGGCGTCGTGCCCGGTGCGGCCGCGGCGCCCCTCCCGACGGTGGGTGCCGATGGTGAGGTCGAAGCGCTGGGGCACGCGTTCGGACGCCCAACGGCCGCCGAAGTCGAGCACCTCAGCGGCGCGGTTGGGGATGGGCAGCGCGAGATTGAGCTGGTCGACGGTGAAGGCGTCCTCACCGGTGTTGCCGACGGTGGCCTGTGCCCGGACGAGCCCCTCGGGCAGCAGTTCTACGCGCAGTGTCAGCGTCAACTCCGCGTCCGGTGACGTGGCGGTGAACTCCACCGCGCCGGGACCGGCTGCGGTGAAGCCGTCTTCCACGTCGGCGCCGGCCAGGGTGATCGACGCGAGTTCCCAGACGGGCGTCCACGCGCGGCCGTCGCGGGAGCCGACCAGTCCGGGCGTGCCCATCCAGCCATGACGCGCCTCCGGTACCAACCCGACGCGCAGCGGCACCAGGATGGAGTTGTGCTCGGCCGTGTAGCCGGCGGCGCCCAGCATGGCCTGCACATCCGCTGCCGTGACCTCGCCGATGTCGGCCCCCCAGTGCTTGACTTCAGGCAGCCCGCCGTCGGTGGTCAGCAGCAGCGAGACACCGTCGGCCCGCAGATGAATGGTCGTGGCCATGGGTGGCGCCTCACTCTCGAAGGGGTACCGGACCATCCTATGGATCCCGCGGAGCGGAGGTCGCCGTCATCTGGCCCGCCCGCGGCCCCAGCCGAGAAAATCGGGACGCGGTATTTTTGTCCCCACGGAGCGACGGCATTGTGCCTCTGACAGGGCATGTTCCACTTCCACCGCTAGCCATAGCCATTTCAGAGGAGATAAATACTTTCATCCCAACCCAAAATACGAGTTTCTTGTGTCATGATTGCGTTCCCGGCTGACTTGCGGTAGAGGTTCGCGAACGCCGGGCACCTCTGAGGGAGACACCGATGTCAACGCCCACACATCCTCGTCCCGTACGGCACAGCCGCAGGATCGCGATTGGAATCGCCACCGTGCTGATGGCCCAACTCTGGGCGGCCCCGCCGAGCCCGGTGGCGGCCGCGCCGGGCGACCAGATCGTCTCGGAGAACCAACTCCCCGGCAGTCCCGCCACTGAGTGGGACGTCGACGGGTCCGGGTCAGACACCATCCAGGGCTTCGCCACCGACATCAGCGTCAACGTGGGCGGCACCGTCGGCTTCAAGATCGACACACCCTCCACCGACTACCGCATCGACATCTACCGGCTGGGCTGGTACGACGGGGACGGTGCCCGCAAGGTCGCCACGATCGACAACCCCACCCTGGTCAACCAGCCCGGTTGCCAGCTGGCCGAACCCGCCCCGGTGAACCTGCTCGACTGCGGCAACTGGAGCCAGTCGGCGTCGTGGATAGTGCCTTCCGACGCAGTGTCCGGCATCTACGTCGCCCGGCCCACCCGAGAGGACGTGGGCGGAGATCTCGCCAGCCACATCCCCTTCATCGTGCGTGACGACGCCAGCACCTCAGAGGTGTTCTTCCAGGCCTCCACCACCACGTGGCAGTCCTACAACGCCTACGGCAACTACAACCTCTACGGCTACAGCGGCACCCAGCACGCCCACAAGGTGAGCTTCAACCGCCCGTTCCAGACCCGCGGTACCGAGCCCGAGAACTACCTCTTCAACTCCGAGTACCCCATGCTCCGGTGGTTGGAACGCAACGGCTACGACGTGAGCTACACCACCAGCGTCGACACCGCCCGCCGTGGCAATCTCATCCAGAACCACGACGCCTTCCTCTCCGTCGGGCACGACGAGTACTGGTCGCAGGAACAACGCGACGCCGTCGAGGCGGCCCGCGACGCCGGCACCAACCTCGCGTTCTTCAGCGCGAACGAGGTCTACTGGAAGATCCGCTGGGAGGACGACTTCCGCACCCAGGTGACCTACAAGGAGGGCGCGGCCGCCGGTTCCGACGAGCATTACAACTGCTACAACAACTACCAGTGCGACCCCAGCGACGTCTGGACGGGCCTGTGGCGCGAGGCGCCCGGTTCCACGCCAGAGAACTCCCTCACCGGCCAGATCAGCTGGCGCGACGACACGGTGGCCATGAAGGTCCCTGCCCGCTTCGCCCCGCTGCGGTTCTGGCGCAACACCGCCGTCGCGAGCCTCACCGGCAACGCCGAGGCGACTCTGGCCCCGGGGACCGTCGGCTACGAATGGGATCCCGAACAAGCCGAATACAACGAGTACTACCCGGACGGCCGGATCCTGCTGTCGTCGACGCAGATCAACGGCGAGTTCCACACCATGAGCCTGTACCGCGCTTCGTCCGGCGCGCTCGTCTTCGGCGCCGGCACCGTCCAGTGGCCGTGGGGTCTCGATGCCAGTTCGTCGACACCGCAGGCAACTGAGAACGCGACGCAGCAGCAGGCCACGGCCAACCTGCTCGCCGACATGGGCGCCCTGCCCACCTCGCTGCAGAGCGGGCTCGTCATGCCCACCTCCTCGACGGACGCCACCGGCCCGACGGTCGCCATCACCACGCCCGCCGAGGGCGCCGAGCTTCCCGGCGGCACTGTGAACGTCTCCGGCACCGCTGCCGACACCGGTGGTGTCGTCGCAGCGGTGGAGGTCTCCGTCGACGGCGGCACCACCTGGAACCGCGCCACCGGCACCACCGCCTGGCAGTACTCCTTCAACAAGCCGTCCGCGGGCAGCATCACCATCCAGGCACGCGCCGTGGACGACTCCGCCAACCTGGGCGTCGTCGCGTCCCGCACCTTCGGCACCGCCGACCAGGTGTGCGACGAGGCGACCCCGTGCTCGATCTTCGGGACCGCCGTCACCGGCACCCAGGAGAACGATGCATCAGCAACAGAGCTCGGCATGAAGTTCCGTTCGGACATCGACGGGTACATCACCGGTCTCCGCTTCTACAAGACCACCGGCAACACCGGCACCCACGTCGGCACGCTGTGGACAAGCGCGGGTGTCCCGCTAGCCACCGTGACCTTCGCCGGCGAGACGGCGACCGGATGGCAGCAGGCGTTCTTCGACAACCCCGTCCCGATCACGGCCAACACCACCTATGTCGCCTCGTATCACGCGCCCAACGGCAGCTACGCGACCGGGGCGCCGTTCACCACGGCGATCTCCAGCGCGCCGCTGACCGCACTGGCCGATGGCACCGACGGCGCCAACGGCGTCTACCTGTACGGCGCCGGAGGCTTCCCGACCCAGACGTTCGGGAGCTCGAACTACCTCGTCGACGTGTGGTTCGCCGAGACCGCCGTCGTCGGCCCGGACGTCACCGCGCCCACCGTCATCTCCCGTTCCCCGGCTACCGGGGCGACGGATGTCTCCCTGGGCGCCAATGTCACCGTCGGCTTCAGCGAACGCCTGGAGCCCGCGTCGGTCACCACCGCGACGGTGCTGCTGCGCGACCCGGGTAACGTCACCGTGCCCGCCACAGTGACGTGGAACGAGGCGTCGCGGACAGTGGTGCTGAACCCCACGGAGTCGCTGAACGCCGGAACCACCTACAGCGTCACAGTGCGGGGTGGCGCCACCGGCATCCAGGACCTCGCCGGCAACGACCTCGCCGCAGACGTCACCTGGAACTTCACCACGTTCATCCCGCCGGCAGACCGCCCGGACCCGAACACCGGCCCTGGCGGACCCGTCCTGGTGGTCACGGGGACCGGCTCGCACGGCACCTACCTCGCAGAGATCATGCGCGCTGAGGGCCTCAACCTCTTCGCCGTCGGATCCCGCGCCAGCCTCACGGCCGCCGGCCTCGCCGACTACCAGACTCTGGTGCTGGGCGAGACCTCCCTCACCACGGCCGAAGTCGACGCCATCACCGCCTGGGTCAACGCAGGAGGCGACCTCGTCGCCATGCGGCCCGACCCCGCACTCGCACCTCTGCTCGGCCTGCTTCCCGCAGTGGGCACGCTGGCCAACGCCTATCTGCAGGTCGACACGTCGTCCTCGCCGGGCGCGGGCATCGCCGGCATGACCATGCAGTTCCACGGCACGGCCGACCGTTACACCGCTGCGGGCGGCACCCGCGTCGTCGCGGGCCTGTACAGCTCGGCCACCGCCGCGACCTCGAATCCCGCCGTGACCACGCGGACGGTGGGGACGCTGGGCGGTTCCGCCTCAGCGTTCACCTTCGACCTGGCCGAGTCCGTGGTGCTGACCCGCCAGGGCAACCCCGCATGGATCAACCAGAACCGCGACGGCCAGGACGGCCCCAACCGCGGCAATGACCTCTTCTACGGTGGCGCAGAACCGGACTGGGTGGATCTCAGCCGCGTCGCAGTGCCGCAGGCCGACGAACAGCAGCGCCTGTTGGCCAACCTCATCACCTCAGCGACGGCTGACGCGATGCCGCTGCCCCGCCTCTGGTACCTGCCTCGGGATGAGAAGGCCGCCATCGTCATGACGTCTGACAACCACAACGGTGGCAGCGTCGACGGGCGGTTGGATCAGGAGATCGCCGCGTCGACGGCCAACTGTTCTCTGGGCGACTGGGAGTGCATCCGCTCCACCGCCTACATCTACCCCGGCAACAGCCACATGACGCCGGCGCAGGCGCTCGCCTACGAGGCCATGGGCTTCGAGATCGCGCTGCACCCCAACACCAACTGCACCAGCCCGACCGCAGCCGAGTTCGCCACCATCCTGGCCACCCAGAACGCAGCCCTCGCCAGCACCTACCCGGGCCTCATCGCGCCCAACACCAGCAGGAACCACTGCATCGCGTGGATCGGGTGGACGGACGTGCCGGAGGAACTCCTGAAGACCGGAGTCAACCTCGACACCAACTACTACTTCTGGCCGCCCGAGTGGGTTGCCAACACCCCCGGCATGTTCACCGGTTCCGGTTTCGCCCAGCGGTTCGCCGACGCCGACGGCCAGCTGATCGACGTCTACCAGGCCACCACCCAGATGACCGATGAATCCGGTCAGTCGTACCCGTTCACCGCGGAGACGCTCATGGACCGCGCACTGGGCGCCGAGGGGTACTACGGGGCCTTCGTGGCGAACATCCACAGTGACGGTTCCAGCGAACCGATCAACGCCAACATCGTTGCCGCGGCCAAGACCCGCGGCGTGCCGGTCATCTCCGCCCAGCAGCTGCTGACGTGGACCGATGGCAGGAACGCCTCGTCGTTCACGAACCTCGCGTTCGCCTCCGGGCAGCTCTCGTTCTCCATTGACGTGGCGTCGGGCGCGAACGGCCTCCGGGCCATGCTCCCGGTGGAGGGTGCCCAGGGCACGCTCGAGGGCTTGACGATGGCCGGCCAGCCGGTCCAGACCACGGAGCAGACCATCAAGGGGGTGCGGTATGCCTTCTTCCCTGCGTCCGCGGGCTCCTACGTCGCTTCCTACGGTGAGGACACCGCGGCCCCGGTGATCTCCGACGTCGCGGCCACCCCGGCCACCAACGGCACGGCAGAGGTCAGCTGGACCACCGACGAGCCGGCCACCACAAGGGTCCTCTACGGCACCTCCGCGGCCTCGCTGACGCAGGTGGCCGAGTCGAGTTCCCTCGTGACCGCCCATGGCATCACGCTCCAGGGCCTCGACCCGTCGACCACCTACTACTACCGCGTCGTCTCCGCCGATGCCGCCGCCAACAGCGCGACCTTCCCCGTGACGGCGTCCGCCCCCCTGTCGTTCCAGACGCCGGGCACCATGGCCACCGACGACACCGTCGCCCACTTCGCCGCGGGCACCCACACCGGCACCGCGGTCACCAACCAGTCCGGCGGCGAAGTGACGCTCGCCCCGTCTGTCACGGATGAATTCTCCGGGACGACTCTGCCCGACGGCTGGAACTCCACTGCGTGGGGCACCGGAGGTGGGACCACTGTGTCCACCGGAACCGCCACGGTTGACGGGGCGATCCTGGGCTACGGCACGACTGCTGCGATGTACGGGCCGGGCAGGTCCGTCGAGTTCGTCGCCACATTCGGCGCGACATCGTTCCAACACGCCGGGTTCGGCGTCGACATGAACGACGTCGCCCGGTGGGCGATCTTCAGCACCAACAACAGTTCCACAACGCTCTATGCACGCACCAACAACAATGGGGCCACAGCCGACTTCGCGCTGAATGGATCTCTGATCGGCAGCAGCCACACCTACCGCATCGATTGGCTGCCCACCCAGGTGGTCTTCTGGGTGGACGGCGTCAAGGTGCACACGGCGAACGTCGAAATCACCGGCAACATGCGCCCAGTGGCCAGTGACCTCAACGTGGGCGGACCGGCTCTGGTGCTGGACTCCGCCACCATGTGGCCGCCGTACGTCACCAATGGCGTCTTCGAGTCGCGCATCCACGACGCCGGAGCAGTGGTGACGTGGGGCACTCTGGACTACGACGCCACCCTGCCCCTCGGCACCTCGCTCAACCTCGAGGTCCGCACCGGCAACACCGCAACCCCTGATGGCACCTGGACGCAGTACGCGCCTGTCGCCGACGGCGCCGCCGTGGCCCAGGCCGGCCGCTACCTGCAGTACCGCGCCACCCTGGCCACCACCGATGTGAACGCAACCCCCGTGCTGCGTTCGGTCAACCTGCCGTACACGCAGGGGGCGACGGCTACAACAACCACCACCACCCTCGCGGCGGGCACTCCCACCTACAACAGCGTGCAACTGACCGCCACGGTCACGCCGAACGATGCCGCCGGCACCGTCCAGTTCAAGAACGGTGCCACCAACATCGGCGCGCCCGTGACCGTGGTCAATGGCACCGCCTCCTACACCGCCACCGGGCTCAGCCCAGAGACGCCGTACACGTTCACCGCCACCTTCACGCCGGCGAACGCGGCGCTGTTCACCGCCTCGACATCGGCGCCTCTCCAGGTGACCACCGCCGCGGCGCCCACGATGGCTACCGACAACACGGTCGCGGACTTCACAGCAGGCACCCACGTCGGAACAGTCGTCACCAACCAGGCGGGCGGCGAGGTCACCCTCGCCCCGGCACTGGATGAGGGCTTCTCCGGCACCACTGTGCCCACCGGCTGGAACTCCACCGCGTGGGGCACCGGCGGCGGGACCACTGTCGGCACCGGAACCGCCACCGTCGACGGGGCACTCCTCGCCTACGGCACCACTGATGCCATGTTCGGTCCCGGCAGGTCCCTCGAGTTCGTCGCCGCCTTCGGTGCCGCCGGCTTCCAGCACGCCGGATTCGGCGTCGACATGAACGACGTCGCCCGGTGGGCGATCTTCAGCACCAACCAGAGCACGAACACCCTCTACGCGCGCACCAACAACAACGGGTCCACAGCCGACTTCGCCTTGAATGGATCTCTGATCGGCAGCGAGCACACCTACCGCATCGACTGGCTGCCCACCCAGGTGGTCTTCTGGGTCGACGGCACCGTCGTCCACACCCAGGATGTCGCCATCACCGACACCATGCGGCCCCTGGCGAGCGACTTCAACACCGGCGGACCGACCGTCGTGGTGAACTCGCTCACGATGTGGCCCCCGTACGTCACCAGCGGCGTCTTCGAGTCGCGCATCCACGACGCGGGTACCCCCGCCGAGTGGGGCACCCTCGACTACGACGCGACCCTCCCCCTCGGCACCTCGCTGAACCTCGAGATCCGCTCCGGCAACACCGCAACGCCTGACGCGACCTGGACGCAGTACACGCCCATCGCCGACGGCGCCACCATGGGCCTGACCGGCCGCTACCTCCAGTACCGCGCCACCCTGGGCACCACCGACGCGAACGCAACCCCCGTGCTGCGCTCCGTCAACCTGCCCTACACGGCTGCAGAACCCGCCACCACGACGACGACCACGCTTTCGGCCGGCACTCCGTCGTACGACAGCGTGGAGCTGAGCGCCACCGTCGCGCCGAACACCGCAGCCGGAACCGTCCAGTTCATGAACGGCACCACCGAGCTCGGAACACCGGTGACCGTCGTCAGCGGCACCGCCACCTACACCGCCACCGGCCTCACCCCGAGCACCGACTACACCTTCACCGCGGTGTTCAACCCCACCAACCCGGCCCAGTTCACGACCTCCACCTCCAACCAGGTCCGGGTCACCACCACGGCTGCACCCGCAGTCACCACCACCACGACACTGACGGCCGGCACTCCCACCCACAACAGCGTCACCCTGACCGCCACCGTGGCACCCACCGGCGCGGCCGGCACCGTCCAGTTCATGAACGGCGCCACCGAGCTCGGTGCGCCGGTCACCCTCGTCAACGGCACCGCCACCTACACCGCCACCGGCCTCACCCCGAGCACCGACTACACCTTCACCGCGGTGTTCAACCCCACCAACCCGGCCCAGTTCACGACCTCCACCTCCAACCAGGTCCGGGTCACCACCACGGCTGCACCCGCAGTCACCACCACCACGCTGGCAGCGAGCAACATCACGCACAACAGCGTCACCCTCACAGCCAACGTGACCCCGAACAGCGCCGTCGGCACCATCCAGTTCAAGCGAGACGGCACCAACATCGGCAGCGCCATCACCGTGGTCAACGGCACCGCCAGCTACCTGGCCGCCGGGCTCACCCCCGAAACCGGGTACACATTCACCGCCGTGTTCACACCCACCAACGCGGCCCTGTTCACGACCTCCACTTCAAACGCGGTCCAGGTCACCACGACGGTCGCGCCGCCGACGTCCACCACAACAACCGTGACCGCGAGTCTCCTGACGCACAACAGCCTCACTCTGACGGCCACCGTCGCACCCGCCGGTGCCGTCGGCACCGTCCAGTTCACGATGAACGGAGAGCCGGTCGGCACGGCCAAGACCGTGGTCGACGGCGAGGCTGCACTGCTGGTCACAGGATTGACGCCAGAGACGCAGTACACGTTCACGGCGGTGTTCTCGCCGACGAACCCATCGCAGTTCGCCGCGTCGACATCCGCCCCGCTCCAGGTCACCACTGACCGGGCACCGGCAACGGAAACGAACACGACTCTGACGGCTGGCACTCCCACCCACAACAGCGTCGCCCTGACCGCCACCGTGGCGCCTGACAACGCCATCGGGACGGTCCAGTTCAAGAACGGCACCACCAACATCGGCTCGCCGGTCACCCTCGTCAACGGCACCGCCACCTACACGGCCACCGGACTGACCCCGGAAACGAACTACACCTTCACTGCGGTCTTCGTTCCGACGAACCCGCTGCTGTTCGCCACCTCCACCTCCAGTGAGGTCCAGGTGACAACCAAGGCGGTGCCGGCGGGTGCCACCTCAACCGCGCTCGCGCCAAGCAACGTGACGTTCAACAGCGTCACGCTTACGGCAACCGTTTCGCCCGACACCGCTGCAGGCACAGTCCAGTTCACGAAGGACGGCGCCAACATCGGCGGTGCGGTCACCGTGGTCGACGGAGTCGCCACCTATCAGGCCACCGGACTCAACCCGGAGACGCTGTACACGTTCACCGCTGTGTTCCTACCCGCGAACCCGGCACTGTTCACGACCTCCACCTCCAATGAGGTTCAGGTCACCACCATGGCTGCCCCTGCAGTCACCACCACGACGACGCTCACGGCCGGCACGCCCACCTACAACGGCGTCGCGCTGACGGCCACCGTGACACCCATCGGCGCCGTCGGCACGGTCCAGTTCAAGAACGGCACCACCGACATCGGCACACCCGTGACCGTCACCAACGGCACCGCCACCTACATCGTCTCCGGACTGAACCCGGAAACGGACTACACGTTCACGGCCGTGTTCACCCCGACCAACCCGGCGAAGTTCACGACCTCCACCTCGAACCCGGTCCAGGTCACCACCATGGCTGCACCCGCGGTCACCACCACGACGACACTGACGGCCGGCGCCCCGACCCAGACCAGCGTCGCCCTCACCGCCACCATGGCACCCAACACGGCAGTGGGCACCGTCCAGTTCAAGAACGGCGCCACCAACATCGGTGCACCGGTCACCCTCGTCAACGGCACCGCCACCTACACCGCCACCGGCCTCACCCCGAGCACCGACTACACCTTCACCGCCGTGTTCAACCCGACCAACCCGGCACTCTTCACGGCCTCCACCTCCAACCAGGTCCAGGTCACCACGGAGGCCCCGGCACCGATCGTGGTCACCCAGGTCACTGCGCCGACCTTCGCAGATGTCGCGGACAGCAACGGCGGCACCATGACGATCCCGAGCGTCACCGGAGTCCGCTTCCTGGTCGACGGCGTCGTGACGGCGGCCGGCACTCATAACCGGACCGCCGGCGAGGTCACCATCATCGCCGAGGCCCTGCCCGGCTACGTCATCGCCGATGGTGTCACCACCTCGTGGACCCACACCTACGTCGACTCGCGTGCCCGGGAGACGACCACCAAGCTGGTTGCCAGCACACCGACGCAGAACTCGGTGCTGTTGACCGCCACGGTGCTGCCTGACGATGCCGTGGGCACCGTCCAGTTCCGACGCGGTAACACCACCATCGGTGCGCCGGTGAAGGTGGAGCACGGCGTCGCGACGTTCAACGCGACGGGCCTGCAACCCGGCACGAACTACAGCTTCAGCGCTGTGTTCACGCCGAGCTCGTCGCTGTTCATCGGGTCCACCTCGGGCACCATCAAGGTGACAACCGCCACCACCGCACCCAAGTTCCTGCGCACGGCCCCGTACACCCAGCCGGGCCATCACACGATCAACGGGCGTGAATGGAACACCACCTGCGAGATCTACTCGCAGACCGAGCGTTGCCGCACGGATATCTGGGCAACGGTCGTGGTGATGAAGGACGGCACGTTCATCCGCACCAACGGCTGGGCGTTCAACAACCTGACGTACCTGCCGTTCATGACCCGCGAGGCCTGGGCCACCAACCCGCTGGCGAACACGGGCAGTTGGACGGCCACGGACGGACGGCGTTGGAGGACCGAGTGTGACACCCCGAGCACCGGCCGCAACGGCTGCCGCTCGTACGCCCTGGTGACGGTCTACACCGCCACACCACGGGCCTCAGGTGGCTACCGGTTCAGCCAGGACAACGCGTGGGTGTTCAACAACATCGTGTTGTTCGGCTCCCCCGCCATCCGGTAACCAACCCCCGGCCCGTCCGGACCGGACACACGCATCCCCACCGCAAGCGCGGTGGGGATGCGTCGTTTCGGCCGGCTCGGCTGTCCGGAACAGGGCGCGCTACTCCACCCGGGGCAGCCAGACCCTCATGGTGGCGGGCCCCCGGTTGCCCCACCGGTGATAGGGGATCAGCGCCGTCTGCCGGCGCTCGCCGGAGGCCTCATCGGGCGTCTCCCCGTAGGGCCACTCTGCGTGGGCCGGTTCGGTGAGCCGGATGGTGACGGACGGTTCGGCCCCGCCGACGATCCCGGCGCTGACATCCACCTGGGCCCGGGCCACGTCGGCGCCGAGGTCCGTGGATTCAAGCGCGAAGATCCTGGGGCCCTTGGCGACGGCCACCTGGTGGGTGATCGTGTCGATCCGCGGATCCGGGAAGATCCACCTCGCCTGCATCGGCAGGGTGAGGACGATCTCGTCGCCTGGCCGCACCGCTTCGACCACTGCATAGCCGGGCCTGGCGAGCCGAGGACCGGAGCCGGCGTCCAGGGACGCTTCGCCGGCCCACTCGGGAACCCGCAACTCGACCCGCAGCCCGGAGCTCGGAGCCCGGCGGACGGCCACCCGGACGACGCCGTCCTCCGGATAGCGAGTCGACATCTCGAGCTCGACCGGTTCGCCGTTGAGGACGGTCCGGATCTGGGCCGGCAGGTACTGGTGGATCTGGACCCCACCGTCGTCCGTCGTCGCCACCATCGAACCGAGCGAGGCGAGCGTGCGCGAGACGTTGGTGGGGCAGCAGGACACGTCGTACCAGGGAGCGCGAAGGGACGAATCGGCCCGAGGGCTGGGGACGTCCACCTCCGGCGGCGACCCGGGCGAGCGCCGGTAGAGCGTGTTGGCGTAGAAGTAGCTGTGCCCGTCCTCGGCCGTGGAGGTGGCGAGGATGTTGTAAAGGATGCGCTCGATCAGGTCGGCGAACCGTGCTTCACCCGTCGCCAACAGCAGCCGTTGGCTGACCATCATCGCGGCGACGCCCGCGCAGGTCTCGGAGTAGGACCGGTCCGGCGGCAGCTCGAAGTCCTCGCCGAACGCCTCGCCCGTGTGGCGGGAGCCCATGCCACCGGTGACATAGGTGCGCCGGGCGATGGTGTTGACCACCTGCAGCTTGACCGCCTCCAGGAGTTCCACGTCGTCGAGTTCCACGGCAGCGTCCACCGCGCCCGCGGCGAGATACATCGCCCGCACGGCGTGCCCCCTGGCGACGGTGGCCTCACGCACCGGCACGTCGTCCTGGTAGTAGCTGCGCCCCAACTCGATGTCGGCCAGGCGACCGTGCCCGCGTCGCTCGACGAAGAGTGCGGCCTGCCGCAGGTACCGGTCATCGCCCAGCAGCCGGCCCAGCTCCACCAACGCGACCTCAATCTCGGGGTGCCCCGGGATGGCGTCCCTGCCGTCTTCGCTGAACTCCCGGCAGACGTGGTCTGCGGCGCGGATGGCCATCTCCACGAAGCCGTCCCGGCCGAACGTCCTCGCCCGGGCGACGGCGGCCTGGATGAGGTGCCCGAAGCAGTAGAGCTCGTGCCCCCATTCGAAGTCGCTGTACCGCGGCTCCTGGCCCGGCCGGCCGAACTTCGTGTTGAGGTAGCCGTCCTCCTCCTGAACGGGGAGAATCCGTTGGGCCAGGGACTCGAACCGGTCATTCATCTCGGCCGACCCGGTGCGCCCGTGTTCCCAGGCCATGGCCTCCATCAACTTGTAGACGTCGGAATCCGAGAACTCGCGGCCGCGGCGCTTGTCCGGCAGGGTGCCCTCGACGGCCCAAGTGAAGTTCGCGATCCACCCCACCTTCTCCATCCAGTCATGGGCGTGGGCGATCAGCGTGGAGGCATTCAGCGACTGCCGGTCGGCCCAGAAGCCGCCCGTGATGTCGACGTCGCGGATCCCCAGCGGCCGCCAATGGCCCCTGCTGGGCGCGATGGGCAGGCCGAAAGCGGGCTGGGCGTCGTGGGTTGGGGCACCACGCTTTTGCGGTTGGGACGGCATCCGGCTCCTTTGCCTGCTTGCCGTGAGCTGCCAGGAAAGGGAAAAGGAGACTTTCTTGCGCTCACCTAACTTTCTTTGACGTTAGCACCGGCCCGTTTCCCGAGCAACTGGCTTTGATGCCACTGGGGCCGGTTGCCGCTCACAGGTCCGTCCAGCGACGCCTGACGTGTTTTCATCGTCCTCGAAACTCCTGACTCGCTCAGCAGCACCGGTAGATATGGCAGTCTTTGTATATCCACACAACAAAAGTCGAGTCCCCATGGAGGGTCATGAAAGCCAAGTTGAAGATCGATCCCGCGTTCACGGTGGGACCGGTGCGCCGGCGCACCTTCGGCTCCTTCGTCGAGCACCTCGGGCGCTGCGTCTACACCGGAATCTACGAGCCGGGTCACCCGACGGCGGATGACGAAGGCTTCCGCGGCGACGTGCTGGAGCTCGTG
Source organism: Tessaracoccus sp. MC1756 (assembly GCF_014164735.1). Lineage (NCBI taxonomy): Bacteria > Bacillati > Actinomycetota > Actinomycetes > Propionibacteriales > Propionibacteriaceae > Tessaracoccus > Tessaracoccus sp. MC1756. Next base: position 121,210 of record NZ_JACJFZ010000005.1, read on the forward strand.
CGCGAAATGGGCGTGTCCACCGTCCGTTACCCCGGTGGGAACTTCGTCTCGGGATACCGCTGGGAGGACGGCATCGGCCCCGTTGAGCAGCGCCCCAAGAGGTTGGACCTCGCGTGGCACAGCCTCGAACCCAACGAGGTGGGGACCGACGAGTTCATGTCCTGGGCGAAGAAGGCCGACATCGAGCCCATGATGGCGATCAACCTGGGCACCCGTGGCGTCCTCGAGGCGATGGACGTCCTCGAATACTGCAACGTGCCGGGCGGCTCTGACTGGGCTGAGCAGCGCAAGGCCAACGGCGCCGAGGATCCGTACCGGGTCAAGATGTGGTGCCTCGGCAACGAGATGGACGGCCCCTGGCAGATGGGCCACAAGACGGCTCACGAGTACGGCCGCATCGCCGCAGAGGCCGCCCGCGCCATGCGCATGATCGACCCCGATCTGGAGCTGGTGGCCTGCGGGTCCTCGAGCCGCAGCATGCCCACGTTCGGTGAATGGGAACGCACAGTCCTCACCGAGGCGTACGACCAGGTGGACATGATCTCCGCCCACGCCTACTACTGGGAAAAGGACTCCGGTCTCCAGGAGTTCCTGGTGAGCGCCGAGGACATGGACCGCTTCATCAACCAGGTGGGCGCCACCATCGATTCGGTCGCCACGGCAAAGAAGACCGACAAGAAGATCGGCATCTCCTTCGACGAGTGGAACGTCTGGTACCTCGACAGGGATCCGTCGAAGCCGCCGTCGGGAGACGACTGGCCCGTAGCGCCGCGGCTCCTGGAGGACAACTACTCCGTGGCGGACGCCGTGGTGGTCGGCAACCTGCTGATCTCGCTCCTGCGTCACACGGACCGGGTCTGGTCCGCCAACCAGGCGCAGTTGGTCAATGTCATCGCCCCGATCATGGCGGAGCCGGGAGGACCGGTCTGGAAGCAGACGACCTTCCACCCCTTTGCCCTGACCTCGGCCAACGCCAAGGGTGATGTCCTGCGCGTGATCATCGACGGCCCCACCATCGAGAGCGAGCAGTTCGGCGCCGTCCAGGCTGTCGACGCTGTCGCCACCTGGGCCGACGACAACGCGGCCATCTTCGTCGTCAACCGACACACCACCGAATCGGTGCCGGCCGAGATCGAGATCCCCTCAGGCTGCACCATCAAGGAGGCCGTGACCCTGCACCACGAGGATCACAACTGGAAGGCCAGCGCCGAAGACGACTCGAGCGTCGGGGTCCTGCCGAACGAATCCGCGCGCCTGGACGGCACGACGCTCACCGTCACTCTGCCGCCGATTTCCTGGACGATGATCACTCTCACCACCAAGTGAGCCCAAGTGAGCCGCCTAGTGGGCCCGAGGGGATTCCCCTCGGGCCCCCTGACGTTTTCATAACAATCACGGAACGCTTCGCGGGAAACGTTGACCGGTCACACCCGCGGCCATTAGCCTCTACCCAGTTAGTTGTTACTCAAAACAAACGGGGTCACGTGGACAGTGCTGTCACGCGCCGGCGGCCCTAAGGCAAGGCCATTAGAGCCGAAGGGCCGATGGTCACGATCAAGGAGGACCACTGAAAATGACCAAGCTCCTCTATTCCAAGCGCCTGGCTCCATACCTGTTCATCCTGCCCTTCCTGCTCACGGTGGCGGTCTTCTGGCTCATCCCTGTCATCCAGTCGGTGATCATGAGCTTCCAGGAAGTGGTGTACGGCCAGGCCGAGTTCATCGGCGCCCGCAACTACCAGCGGCTGTGGCGAGACCAGATCTTCTGGAAGGCGCTGTTCAACAGCCTCCGCTACATGGTGCTGACCCTCGTGCTGCTCATCCCCATCCCCATGCTGCTCGCGGTGGTCATCAACAGGAAACTCGGCAGCAAGAAGTTGAAGAACTTCTTCAAGGCGTCGCTCTTCGTGCCCGCGCTCACGTCGGTCGTCGTTGCGGGCATCATCTTCCGTCTCATGTTCTCCGAGAGCGACACCGGCATGATGAACCAGGTCGCGGACTTCCTCGGTTTCGGGCCCGTCCGGTGGCTGCGCAACGACCTGACCGGTCTGTCGGCCCTCCTCCTGTTGGCGCTGTGGCGCTGGACCGGTGTCAACACCATGTACTTCCTCGCCGGCCTGCAGGCCATTCCCGAAGAACATCTGGAAGCGGCCTCCATCGACGGCGCCAACGCCATCCAGAAGTTCTTCTTCGTGACCCTTCCGGGCCTGAAGCCCACCATCGTGTACGTCACGACGATCAGCGTCTACGGCGGCCTGGCGATGTTCCTCGAAAGCTTCATGCTGTACGCGGGCAACAGCTCGCCGAACAACCAGGGCCTCACCATCGTCGGGTACCTCTACCGCAAGGGCATCCAGGAGAACGACCTGGGCTTCGCCTCCGCGGTGGGCGTGGTGCTCCTGGCGCTGGTGCTCGTCATCAACCTGACGCAACTGACCGCAACCGGCACCTTCAAGAAGGAGGCCTGAGATGACCACAGCCACTGATTCGACCCGGATGGCTGAAGCCCTGGGCGAGGAGCCGAGGCAACAGCCCCGCCGTCGGGCCGCTGCGATCCTCCAGGGCACCTTCCTCCTGGTGATCGCTCTGATCTCGCTCATCCCCCTGGCCGCCATCGTCATCGGCACCTTCCAGGACGGCGGTGAGATCATCCGCAACGGCATCTCCTTCCTCGTCGATCCGGCAGACCTCAGCTTCGACAACTACGAAATGCTCTTCACGGATTCGGGTCTGTACTTCCGGTGGTTCTGGAACAGCCTGATCCTGACTGTGGTGCAGGTCGCAGGGACCCTCCTGGTGAGCTCCTTCGTCGCCTACGGCTTCGCCATGTACGACTTCCCTGGCAAGAACGTCGGCTTCATCCTGGTCCTGGTCATGATGACCATCCCGTTCGAGATGCTGATGCTCCCCCTCTACGTCCAGGTGAACAACTTCAACGCCGCGGACCAGTACTGGATCGTCGTGCTGCCGTTCCTGGCGCAGGCCGTCACCATCTTCTTCTTCCGTCAGTACTTCATCGGCATTCCCCGGGAACTGCTGGAGGCCGGCCGCGTCGACGGCGTCTCCGAGTTCGGAATGTTCTTCAGGATCATCGTCCCCATCTCCAAGCCGGCATTCGCGGCCATGGGAATCCTCAACGGCATGATGGTCTGGAACAACTTCCTGTGGCCACTGCTGGTCCTGCGCTCCGCCGAGAAGTTCACCCTGCCGATCGGCCTCAACACGCTGTTGACCCCGTATGGCAACAACTACGAACTGCTCATCATCGGAGCGTTCTTCTCCCTGATTCCGATCCTCCTGCTGTTCCTGGCATTCCAACGATTCTTCATCGAAGGAATGACGGCAGGTTCGATCAAGGGCTAACGGACAGATATCCCCGCAATTAGTAGGAACAACACAAAGGAGTGGACACATGAGAATCCGCAAATTTGCAGCGACACTCGCTGCAGTCAGTCTATCGGTGGTGGCATTGGCCGCCTGTGGCGGCGGGGGTGACGGCACTTCGTCGGAACCGTCGGCCTCGGGCGAGGTCGTCAGCGGCGCGCCCGCACCTGAAGGCGCAACCAAGCTCAGCATGTGGGTGTTCGCCGAACTCCACGCCGCCGTCTACGACGAGATGGCCATCCAGTGGAACGAGGAGAACCCTGACAAGGCGATCGACCTCGACATCACCGTCTACCCGTACCAGGACATGCACGACAAGCTGCTGCTGGCGGCCAACGCCGGCCAGGGCATGCCTGACCTGGTCGACATCGAGGTCAACAAGTTCTCGAACTTCGTGAAGGGCGACAACCCTCCGTTGGCTGACCTCTCCGCCGCGGCGGAACCCTACATCGACGACATCGTCCAGGCCCGTCTCGATCTCTACAGCCGCGACGGCAAGATCTACGGATACCCGACCCACGTCGGCGCCTTCGTCGCGTTCTACAACCAGGAGCTCCTAGAAGCCCAGGGCATCGACTACACGACGATCAAGACCTGGGACGACTTCAAGGAAGCCGGCGTCAAGTACCACGAGGCCACCGACAAGGCCTTCGGCACCGCCAACACCGGCGTGTGGTTCGTCGAACCGCTCGTGACCGCCCAGATGGGTGGTCAGGTGTTCGAGGACGACGGCATGGGCAAGGTGTCCGTGAACAACCCCGAGGCCGTCGAGGCGCTCGAGTTGATGGCCGACATGGAGAAGTCCGGGGCGCTCAGCCCGATCGCGGGCGGCAGCCCGGACGCTGAGGAAGCCTACGGCGCCATCAACAACGGCGACTACGCAGCCATCGTCTACCCCGCCTGGTACACCTCCAGGTTCGTCGACTACATGCCTGACCTTGCCGGTAAGATCGCCATCGCACCGGCACCTCAGATCGAGGGTTCCGAGACGCTCACCATCGGTGGCGGCGGCACGGGTACCGCCGTGTCCGCCAAGTCGGAGAACCTCGAACTGGCCACCGAGTTCAACGCCTTCGCCAAGCTGTCCCTCCCCGCCAACGTCGCGGTCTGGGAAGTCCTCGGCTTCGATCCCGTGAACATGTCGGTCTGGGAAGACGACGCCGTGACCCACAACCCGGAGAACAAGTTCAACAAGTACTTCACCACGAACCTGTTCGACGTGCTGAACTCCGTCAAGGACGGCATCGGTCACTTCAACTCCTTCGCCAACCCGAACCTGCCCGCAGTGGACAACTGGTTCCGCACGGTCACGCTCAACGAGGTGTACGAGAACGACACGCCTGTCAAGGAAGCCCTCGACCAGGCACAGACCGACCTCGAGAACGAGATCGGCGAAGGCTGACCTACTGGCCTCGGGCCACGTCAACAAACAGCAGCGGCTGGGATGAGGAACCCTCATCCCAGCCGCTTACCGTCCGCGCCCGCGCGAAATGTATCGCTACGGGTGTTCGTATGAGCTGATGGCTTGCACCTTCTCGTTCGACGGCGACTGCGGGTCGAAGGCGTGAGCGAGGAACTCTGACACCAACTTCAACGCCAGCTCGCGGCCGATGACCCGCTCCCCGAGGCACAGTACCTGTGCGTTGTTGGACTTGACGAGGCGCTCAACCGAGTAGGAGTCGTGCGCCGTACTGGCCCTGATCCCGGGCACCTTGTTCGCCGCGATCGCGACGCCCATCCCCGTGCCGCACACGAAGATCCCGCGGTCGGCCTCCCCGGCCGCGATCAGGCGTGCGCCTTCGACCGCGAGGTGCGGGTACGCGGTCGGGTCCGTGTCGGCGTTCACGCCGACGTCGATCACTTGATCGACTCGGTCATCTGAGGCCAACAGGGCCGCGATGGCGTCCTTGTAGCCCACCCCGGCCTGGTCTGCTGCCAGCACAATTCTGTATCCCATGTCACTCCTCTTTCCTGAGCGCATCCGAGACAGCCCGAACGCATAGCGCGAACGAGACGGCGCCCGGATCCGGATGGCCGACGCTGCGCTCGGCGAGCGGCCTTGCCCTGCCCTTCCGGGGGCTCAGTGAGACGGTCGCGTCGGCGGCCTCCTGTGCCACCGCGGTGGCCTCCACCCAGGCGTCGGCCACGTTCCTACCGTGTCCGGCGGCTGCGGCCAGCGCGTCGCGGAAGGGGACGGCCGCGTCGATGATGGTCTTGTCCCCCACCTCGGCCTTGCCCAGGGCTGTCATAGCCTCCACATAGGCCTCGATGGAACGGGAGAGCCGGCCCGCATCCACCGGTTCCTCGTTGCCGAGCGCTGCTCCGAGGGCCCGCAACGCTGCACCCCACAGCACGCCCGACGTCCCACCGGCGTTGTCCGCCCAGGCGTCGCCCGCTGCGGCGAGGACGCCGGCGGCGCCCCAACCGTCGCCCAGCGCCGAGTGCGCGGCGGCGGTGGCGTACTCGATCCCGCGCACCATGCCGCGGCCGTGGTCGCCGTCACCGGCGACGGCGTCGATGCGGGCCAGTTCGTCCTCGGCGTCGTGGAGGGCGCGCTTCATGCTCTCGAGAGCGGCGACGGCAGTCTCGGCCACGGCACGCGAAGCCTCGGAGCCCACCACTGGCACCTCGGTCGCCTCGGCCTCCTCGGCCGCCGGCGCCTCGCCCGTGGCCACCCGCTCGGGCGCGAGGCTGCCGCGCTTCCACGCCGGGGTGTCGGCCGGATCCAGCCAGAGCTCCTCGAGCTCCTCGTCGAGCCAGCACAGCGTCAGGGACACACCGCCCATGTCGAGGCTGGTGACCAGTTCGCCCACTTCGGGGCCCACCAGTTCGAGCCCGTGGTCGCGGAGCCGCGCTGCCACGATGCCCCAGAGGAGGAACAACTCCTCGTATTTCGTGGAGCCCAGACCATTGAGGATGGGGGCCACGCGGCCTGACGCGCCGTCAGGTCGTTCCTCGAGCAGTCTGTCGACCATGAGTTCCGCCAGCTCGTTGGCCGGCAGCCAGTCCACGTCCCTGAGCCCCGGCTCACCGTGAATGCCCAGCCCGAAGCCCATCTTCCCCTCGGGGACGGTGAAGTGCGGATGATCCGCTCCCGGGAAGGTGCAGCCGGAGAACGCGAGCCCGATGGTGAAGGTCAGCTCGTTGGCGCGGTTGCCGAGGCGCTCGACCTCATCGATGTCGTGGCCGCGCTCCGCGGCGGCACCCATCACCTTGAACACCACGAAGTCGCCCGCGATACCGCGGCGCTTGTCCTTCTCGTGGGCACCGGCGCTGGCCACGTCGTCGGTGACGATGACCTGGCGCGCGTCGATGCCTTCCGCTAGGAGGCGCTCACCTGCAGTGGTGAAGTTCATCACGTCGCCTGCGTAGTTGCCGTAGGTGTAGATGACGCCGGCACCCGAGTGGGCGGCGCGACCCACCGAGTACGCGTGGGAGGCCGACGGCGAGGTGAAGAGGTTGCCGATGATCGAGCCATCGGCGAAACCGGGGCCGACCACGCCGGCGAAGGCGGGGTAATGTCCTGAGCCGCCACCCACCAGAACCGCGACCTTGGGCTTGGCAGGCCGCTGGGCGCGCACGACTCCGCCTGTGACGGCGCGCACACGATCGGCGTAGAGGTCGACGAAACCTGCCACGGCTTCGTCAGTGAATTCGGCAGGGTCGTTGTAGATGGTGGTCATGACTGGGACTCCTTCCGGGGCCAGACAACGGTGGTGTGGTGGCGGGCGGGCAACGACGAGACGGCGCTCCCCGCGTCGGGCCCGAGCACGAGCTCGGAACCATCGGGCGCCTCGAAATCCGCGTCGACGAAGCGGACGCGCCCCAACTCGGAGCTCCGGACCACGTTGCTGCGGCTCGCATCAGCCGGGAGGTCTGAGACGACGGTGACCGCACCGTCGGCGCCAACCTGGAGGTCGATGCGTCCGCCGTCGATCTGCACGGGGTCCACCTCGCCCTCGAAGTGCCGCGCCGCCCCGAGGTAGACGTTGTCGCGAGCGACGACGGCCTGCTTGACGCCCGTGAAGCGGCGGTGGTCACCGGATCGGGTCTCGGTTCGCTCCAGGTACTCCCCAAAGCTGGCGGGGTGGCCTTCGTACACCGCAGTTCCGTAGCCCACCTTCGCCGCCTCGGGCAGCTCGACCCGGTAGTTCTCGCGCTGCGGGTCGCCGCCGAAGACGTTGCCGATGAAGCGGTCATCGCCCCCGACGATGACGGCGTAGCCGGAGACGCGGGTGCTGTGCGGGCGGTGGTACGGCGTCGCACGGTCCAGGACCGGCTCGATCCGCAGGCTGCCGAGGAACAGGTTCCCGACGTAGGCGCCGCCCTGGCTGAAATTCTCCAGCGAGACCGGGGAGCCGAACACGTTGTGGTCCACGATGTAGGGGCCGTGGCTGACTTCGACGAAGAAGTCGCGGCTGTTGGAATGGAACACGTTGCCGGAGATGCGGGTCCCCTGCGTCTGCCAATCCAGCCACAGGCCGAGCGAGCAGTCGTGGATGTGGTTGCCGATCAACTGCACGTCGATCGGAGCGTGGAGCTTGATGCCACCGATCTCATGGCCATAGAACTGGCGCCGGATGCCGATGTTGTAGATGTGGTTGTCCTCGATGGTGGAGAACACGCACCCCAGGTGCCCGACGACCCCGTTCTGACCGCAGTCGTAGATGGTGTTGCGACGCACCACGTGGGAGCCGATCCGCTCCTTGCTCCAGCCGTAGTCCTCTGCAACGAAGACCGACTCCAGCTGGTACTGGTAGCCCGGCTTGTCCCTTCGCACCGTGGCGAAGTTGTGGCCGGTGGTGCCCTCCTTGCCCAGCGAGATCGCGGAGCACTTCGAGTCGTGCATGACGTTGTCCTCGATCACCCAGCCCTTCGCCCAGTTCGGGCCGACCATGCCGGGTTGGTCCGCCGTCGGGGGCACCCAGGGGGTGGCCGCGTGCCGGATCTCGAAGCCCCGCACGGTGATGTAGTCGACGTGGTTCACCTCGGGATAGAAGACTGATCGTCGAACGTTGATCTCGACCGTCTCTCGGCGGGGGTCCGCCTCGCCGAAGTGGGCATGGATAACGGTCTGCTCATCGTCGACCTCGGCATGCCAGACCATCCGTGTGGTCGCCTCGGTGCCGGCCTGCGGAATGCCGGTCCAGTCATCGACGATGGTCTCCTGCGGCCCGGGCTTCGCGACGGCATCGATGGAGGCCACCTCGAGGAGGGCGGTGCCGTTCAGGTACACCTCACCCAGATGCAGGTCGGGTTCGTCCTGGGAGGGTCGCAGCAGCCAGTCGCCGACGATCACCTCCGCGTAGGGGTTGAAGCCTTGGAAGAGGGTGTTGTCGACGGCGGTGCGCCAGACGCCCTCCCCGACGGGCTCCCAATCAGCGACCTCTTCGGAGCCCGTGAGCACGACATGCTCGCCTGGCGCAGCGGTGAAGGTGATGCGTCGGTTGTTACTGAGTCCGCCGTGCGGGGGCCTGACCCACTCACGGTAGATGCCTTCGTGCACCACGACGGTGTCGCCGGGCAGTGCGCGGGCGGCCGCGGCGTTGACGGTGGCGAGGGGGGATTCGGCGGTGCCTTCATTGGAGTCGGCGCCGAGCTTCGATACGTGGATATCCATGGACGTGTGTTCTCCTCAGTGGATGGGGCCGTTGGCCAGGAAGGTCGCGATCGCCGAGTCGTCCTCTGCGTCGAGCCCTGCCTTCTTCGCCATGCGGTACAGGTTTTCGGCGGCCTGCGCGACCGCGGTGGGGAGCTGGTGGCCACGGGTCAGTTCGCCGACGATCCCCATGTCCTTCGCGATGACGTCGACGCGGGAGCGGAGTTCGGGCTTCTGCCCACGGAGCTGCTGGACCATGCGGGGGCCGCGGTCGGCCAGCATGAACGATGCTGCCGCTCCTCTGTTCAGGATGTCGACGCACAGGTCGAGATCCAGGCCCATCGCGTCGGCCATGGCCAGGGCCTCTGCCGCCGCGGCGGTGTGGATCCCGCACAGCAACTGGTTGACGGCCTTCATGTTCTGCCCGTCGCCGACGCCGCCCATCGCCACGACGGTCGATGCCATGGCGTGCAGGACGTCGTCGGACTGCTGCAGCACCTCGGGCGTTCCGCCCACGGTGATCAACAGGTCGCCTGTCCTGGCGCGCACCGCGCCACCCGAGACCGGTGCGTCGACAGTGCCCACGCCCCTCTCCTGGAGACGTTCCGCGACGTCCTTGACGACGGCTGAACCCACCGTCGAGGTGATGATGACGGCTGAACCCTCGGCGAGCGAGTCGCCGGCCCCGTCGTCGCCGAACAGGGCTGCCTCGAGCTGTGCCCCATCGCGCACGGCGATGACGACATGCGTGGCGTCCGCGACGGCCTCGCGCACGGTGGTGACGGGGAGCACCCCGTCGGCGGCACCGAGGTCGCGGCGCTCGGCGGACACGTCGAATCCGCGCACCTCCCACCGCTCGGCCAAACGTGCGGCGATCGGTAGCCCCATCGCGCCGAGGCCCAGGACTGCAATCACGTTGGTCACTTCGACTCCTTCAGGGAGACGGCCAGCATACGGCGGATGTAGTCGCGGTTCTCCGCGGACACGGACAGCCCGTCGCCTCCATAGTGTTCGACACAGAACGGCCCGTGGAACCCTGCGTCGACGGCGATCTGGATCGCGCGACGGTAGTTGGCGCTGCCGTGAGCCATGGGGGCAGGGAGGCTGACGACGTTGCCCGCGGCGTCCTCGCTGCGGAAGTAGTTCTTCACGTGCCAGTAGTTGGCGTGTGGCATGCAACGCTCGACGGCGGTGAGGAAATCCTCGATGGGGCGGTGCAGCCGGTAGAGGTTGCCCAGATCCGGATTGAGGCCGACGTTGGCGAGGTCGATGTCCTTCACGAGGCGCACAGCCGACTCCGAGGAGCCGAGCAGAGTGTCCTCGTACATCTCCAGCGACATCTCGAGCCCGAGTTCCGCTGCATGGAGGCCGAGTTCGCGGAGCCGGGCGACCGCCATGCTCCACGTCTCATCGTCGGTGGCATCGACGGGGCCGGGCGCCGTCCAGAACCAGAACGCGTCTCGCTGCTCGGGGGTCAGGGGGCGATGCAGGCCGAAGGAGACGACCTTCGTGCCGATGGCCTTGGCGGCCTCCAGCACCCGGTGTGAATAGGCGAGGTTGTCCTCCCCCGCCTCCGGGTCGATCACGCTGCGACGGATCGCGGACACGCCGATGGGGTTCAGGCCAACGTCACCCAGGACACCGCGCAGTGCGTCGAGACGGGCCTCGTCGAGGTCGCCGATGCGCAGCCAGTTGTCGGTGAGGTCGACCTCGGTGAACCCTTCGCGGGCCACTTGGTCCAGTTGACTCCGCCAGACCTCCGGATCAGCCTCCTGGGAGTCCGGGAAGGGCAACATGGCAGCGGCGATGGGCCAGGATGTCGACGTTGGAAACTGAGAGGTGCTCATGGTTTTCCTTTGTGATGGGTGGTGGTCTTACTTGCCGAAGCCCGCGGTCATCCCCGAGATCAGGTGTCGCCTGCCGACGACGTACAGAGTCAGGGGCGGCAGCGCCGAAAGGACGATCGCGGCCATCATCGCGGGCACGTTGATGGTCAACTCACCTTGGAAGGTCCACAGGGCCAACGGCAGGACCCGGGTATCGGGCGACTGGGTGAGCACGAGGGGGAACAGGAAGTTGTTCCACACGTTGACGCCGTTGTAGATCGCCGCGGTGCTGATCGCCGGCACGCTGAGCGGCAGCACGAGACGCCAGAGGATCCGGGACTCGCTGGCTCCGTCGAGCCGCATGGATTCGAACAGTTCCGCCGGGATGTCGCGGAGGAAGTTGGTGAAGATGATGATGGTGATGGGGATCGCGAACGCGGCCGACGGCAGGATGATCGCCAGCAGTGTGTCGTACAGCTGCATCCGGGTGATCATGTAGAAGATCGGGATGATGGCTGACTGCACCGGAATCGCCAGCCCCAGGAGGAACAGGTTCAGTGAGCGCCGCGACACGGGTGTGTTGTTGCGCACGATCGTGTAGGCGGCGAGCAGCGAGACGAAGAGGGTGAGGGCCACTGCCCCCACCGTCACCACCGTCGAGTTGAGGAAATACCGGGCGAAGCCCATCTCGAAGACGAGGCTGTAGTTCGCCAGCGACGGATCCGACGGCAGGTCCAGCGGCTTGTCGACGAAGAAGTTCTGCTGGCTGCGGAAGCTCGTCACCACGACCCAGTAGATGGGGATGATGACGACGCCCAGCCAGAGGGCGGCGCCTACCCATCCGGGCAGATGGCCCGGCCGAAAGCGCCTTGAACTCTTCATGGTCCGACGGGGCTTTTCAAGCGTTGCCGCAGTCATGGTCACAATCCTTCCTGCTGGCTCTGCATCTTCGTGAAACCAGAGACCTTCGTGAGCGTCAGCGAGAGCACCAGGCCGATGAAGGCGAGAAGTGCCGCGATGGCGCTCGCCTTGCCCATGTCTGCAGCCTGGAAGCCGGTGAGGTACATGTGGAGTGGCAGGATTCGCGTCGCGTATCCGGGGCCACCAGCAGTCAGCACGAAGATCAGATCGAAGTACGTCAGTGAGCCCACCAGCATGAGGGTCGACGACGTCACGATCGTGTACTTCAACTGGGGCAGGGTGATGGAGAAGAACTGGCGCAGGCCGCTCGCGCCGTCAGTGGCCGCCGCTTCGTAGAGCACCTTCGGGATCTGCCGCACGCCCGCCTGGTAGAGGAGCGTGTGGAGCGGGATGAAGTGCCAGCCGATGATCCAGATGACCACCCACAGCACAGTGTTCGGGTCCCCCAGCCAGTTGTGGGACAGGGGCCCGAGCCATTCCATCGCCGTGAGCCCGAAGTTGGGGTCAAGCAGGTTCTTGAAGGTCAGGCCGACGGCTGCCGAGGACAGGAGAAGTGGCAGGAAGTAGATCACGGCCATGAAGGCACGGCTGCGACCCTCCTTCGCCACCCAGACGCCGAGCAGCAGGCTGAGCGGCGTCTGAATCAGCCAGGAACCGATCATGACCTTGAAGCTGAGGCCGACGGTTCCCCACGTCACCGGGTCCTTGAAGACGGCCTCCCAGTTGGAGAACCCCGTCCAGGCGGGCGTGCCCAGCCCGTTCCATTTGGTCAACGACAACCAGACTGCGCCGAACAGGGGCACGATCGCGAACAGGATGAAGAGGCCGGCGGCCGGGGCCAGGAGCCAGAGGCTCGGCCCCGGACGCTTGACGCGTCGGGTCCTCCCCTTGGCTCCCGGCTCCGAAACTGTTGCGGGCATCGTCATGACCGGATGGTGGCGTTCATCGTCTCGACGAACTGCTCCGGCGTCGTCTGCAGCAGGAACAACTGGTCAAGGGCGGTGTTGAGGGCCTGACCCTGTTCCGGTGAGAGCGCCTGGTCCAGCGAGAGCTGGAAGTACGGTGCGTCGGCGACGATGTCGAAGACGAACTTGGAGAACTCGTCGTCGGAGTCGGCCAGCTTCTCCTCGACGATCTTGACTCCCGGGACACCGGAGCGACCGATGATCTCCTCGACGTACTCATCGTTCATGACCTGCTCGTCCAGGAACTGGAGCGCCACCTGCTTCTCCTCGTCCGATGCCGCCGACGTGACGGACCAGAGGTTGGCCGGGTTGCCGGTGACGTTGGCAGGATCCCCTGCGCCGCCTTCGACCTCCGGGAACGTGAAGTAGCCGAGGTTGCCGGCTTCGACGAACTCCGGAGCGGACTTGGCGATGTTGGAGTAGGCGTTGCTGAGCATCAGGATGGCGGCCGCCTTGCCGGTGTAGACCAAGGCGTCAGCCGCTCCGCTCTCGTAGGAGATCGCGGCGTAGTCCGAGACGAAGCCGTCTGCCCGGACGAGGTCCTGGATCTTGGTGGCGGCCTCGAGGATAGCGGGGTCCTTCCACGCGTCGGGCTCGTTGGCCTCGATGGCCTGGAACACCTCCGGGCCGCCCTGACGATCGATCAGATAGGCAAGCCAGGGAAGTTGGGGCCACTTGCTCTGGCCGGCTAGGGCGAAGGGCGCGACGTCGGCTTCGTTGGCGACGTCGACGAACTCCATGAGCTCGCTCCACGTCTCCGGAGGCTCAACACCGAGCGTGCCCATGACTTCCTTGTTGAAGAGGAAGACGACAGGCTGCATGTTGCTGACGGGGACGCCGTAGACGTCGCCGTCGACACTGGCCGCACCCATGGCGGCAGGGAGGTAACGGTCGATGACCTCCGGGTATTCGTCGGCCGTCAGTTCCGTCAGGGACTCAACCAGGCCCTGTTCGACGTAGTCACGTAGGCCGCCGCCGCCCCACCCATAGATGAGAGTGGGTGCCTCGCCCGCGCCGAGTGCGACGCGAACCTTGTCCTTGTAGCCGTTGTCCGGCATCACCTGAAGATCGATCTGCGCTTCGGGATGATCGGCGTTCCAGCGATCCACCGCTGCGATGAACGAATCGGACTGCGAGCTCTGGACCGCCCAGGCGCTCGCGGCAACCCCGCTCTTTCCTGCCGGCGCGTTGGCAGCAGTGGTGTCTTCCGGGTCACCCGGCTGCGCTCCGCCGGAACAGCCTGCACCCAGCAACGCCAGGGAAGCGACGGCGGCGAGGATTTTCTTGGACCTCAACATTGAGTACTCCTTCTAAAGTTTCTCTTGGTATCCGAAACTTTCGCCAGCTTACAACGCTGGCTGCCGTCGCGCAAGCGATTCAGGGAGGATCAATTTCCGTGGGGCGCGGACGAACGGCTCGCGCGGGCCATAGTTGCCGTCTAGACTGTTCGAAACTTTCGAGGAGTTGCCATGACTAACCCCCGCACCGAGACCAAGGCCACTCTGGCGGAGGTCGCGGCCCTCGCCGGGGTTTCGCTCGCCACCGCTTCCAAGGTGGCCAACGGCCGGCCCGACGTGGCGCAGGGGACCCGGGAAAGGGTGGAGCGGGCCATCGCTGAACTGCGGTACGAAACCAGCAGGAAGGCTCCTGACTCCGGCCGCCCATCCATAGCCTTCCTGGCCGATGTCATCACCAGCACCTATGCGATGGAGGTGCTCCGGGGCGCCACGGAGGCAGCGGAGGAACTGGGGGTGGACCTGGTCGTCGAACGCACGCACCGGAGCACCGATCCCGACGGCACGCCGACTGCTGCAGCACTGACGCAACGTCTCCTGTCGGCCAACCGGATCGGTGCCGTCGTCCTTACCGCAGGGGTACGAGGCAGCGCCTACTCGAGCGTGGTCGAGGCGCGGCTGCCGATGGTGGTCATCGACCCCTTGGATTCGGCTCACCCGGACATGATCTCGGTGGGCGCCACCAACTGGCTGGGAGGGCGCTCGGCTGCCGAGCATCTACTGGCGCTGGGTCACCGGGACATCGCCGTCATGTCTGGCCCGGCCCGCTCGCTGAGCGCCTCGGCTCGAATGGACGGATTCCTGTCTGTCTGCCGCAACGCCGGCTCCCCCGTTCGGGATGAGTGGATCAGGAGGGTCCGGTTCGACGCTTCGGAGGCCAACACCGTCGCCGGCGAGTGGCTGAGCGCTGACGCGCGGCCCACCGCCATCATGACCGGCAGCGACACCCAGGCGGTCGGCGTCCTCCGGGCGGCACACACCGCTGGCGTCCACATCCCGGGAGACCTGAGCGTGATCAGCTATGACGACACGCTCCTGGCGTCGTGGGCGACGCCAGCGTTGACCGCCGTGCGCCAACCTCTGGCTGACATGGGACGCCGGGCGGTTGAGACCGCCTATCTCATCCACCGGGGCAAACAGCCCGAGGCACGTCATATCGAGCTGACGACCACACTGGTGCTGCGCGAATCGACCGCGCCCCCGGGCCGACGGTCCAGTGGTCAGGTCGCCCTCGACACCTCCACGCCGCCTCGGTGAACCACACAATTTCTTCCGCCGCCTGGGCCCAACCAGCGTAGAACTGTACCCCAGCACCACGGCTGCAACCCCGATGGATACCCTGTCGCCCGTGTGGACCGGCAGCGCGGAGGGGGGCTGATGCCGTAGGGCGATCAAACTCGGCTGGCAACACGAAGGTCCCGGCAGCGCAGCGCTGCCGGGACCCCTTTGCCTGTCGTGGCTACTTGAACCGAACGAGGTTGTTGAACACCCATTGATCAACTTGGTGGAAGGTAGCCGATCCCTTGGACACAGGTTCCCAGACCTTCGTCCAGATGAAGCTGCGGCAGGCGTTGCGTCCGGTCGTGGCTGTACCGCACTCGGTCGACCACCTGCGCCCGTCAGGGCTGGTCCAGGCACCGGTATTGGCGAGGGGGTTGCCGCCCCACGTCGCGCGGTCCATGGGCAGGTAGGTGAGGTTGTTGAAGGCCCATCCCCCAACCCACTGCGGCTTGTTGTCGACGAGTTTGACCTGGTGGGCCCAAATGTCGGTGCGGCAGCGGGTGGTCTGGGAGTACGGCTCACACCTGGTGAACCATTCGCGCCCGTTGACCGCGTGGTGGCCGGGCGTCGTGTAGACGTCCACGGGCACGCTCGGAGCCGCGGAGGTCGATGTCGTCCGGGTGGGCGTCGCGGTCACGGTCACGGTGCGCCCAGGCGTCGTCACGGTCGGAGCCGTCACAGTCTGCGTCGCCGTCGCCGTAACAGTCGGAGCCGGAGCCGTGACAGTCTGCGTCGCCGTCGCCGTCGCCGTAACAGTCGGAGCCGGAGCCGTCACAGTCTGCGTCGCCGTCGCCGTAACAGTCGGAGCCGGAGCCGTCACAGTCTGCGTCGCCGTCGCCGTAACAGTCGGAGCCGGAGCCGTCGCAGTCTGCGTCGCCGTCGCCGTCGCCGTCGCCGTAACAGTCGGAGCCGGAGCCGTCACAGTCTGCGTCGCCGTCGCCGTAACAGTCGGAGCCGGAGCCGTGACGGTGGCCGTCGCCGTTGCCGTCACTGTGACCGTGGGCGTGCTCGTGGGAGTCACCGTCGGTTGCGGGCCGCCGTTCTCTCCCACAGACAGGGCGACGTCCGTGGTGACCGACCTGCTGCCAGCGCTTACCGAGAGGACCCCGGTGTAGTCGCCAACAGGCAGAGCTCCCGTGATGGCGACGCGGAACAGCCCGTTGACCTGACGTCCGTCGAACTTCCCGCTGTCGAGCACGTAGGGACGGTCCACCGAGACCGTGACCGGGACCTCTTCTCCGTTCAGGAGCAGCGATGCCGCGACGTCAGTGAGGGCGGTCGCGGGGATGGCTGCCACCGCGATGTCGCCGACCGCCTCATCCTCGGAGATGCTCTCTCTCGCGAGGGCGGCGATGTCGGCGCCCCACGTCGCGTCGCCATAGAAGAAGTTTCGTCCCTGGGTTGTGAGCGAGGTGGCCACGTCCTTCAACCTGACCCTGAAGTCTGCGAGGTCCTTCGTCTCCTGGGGACTCCACGCCACCTCGGCGGTGGCCATGAGCCGCGGGTACATGAGGAACTCAGCAGCGGGCAGGGAACGCAGATGCTCCGACCAGAGCGGGGCCTCCACGCCGACGACCTTGTCGTCGCTGTCGAGACCCACGTAGGTCAAGGGGTTCCAATCGTAGAAGCCGTTGAGGCTGCAGGGACCGCCGCAGCCCCACGTCGGGCCCGTGACTCCGGTTCCGGGGACCTGCGGCAGGTAGGTGCGGTTGTAAGGCGACAGGAGCGCCTTGCCGTTCTTCGCGTTGACGAAGTCCCGCGTGGCCTCCGTCCCGCCGGTCCAGTGCTGCACGATCGTGCCTTCGGGCAGTTCGGCGGCCGCAGCCCCCACAGCCTCGTTCCACACGACGGGGGTCGCGTCGAGATCGTTGACGATCTGCCCGGCCCGTTGCATGAACTTCTGGTAGGCGGTCGCGGTGGTGTTGTGGGACTCGTCGCCACCGATATGGAGGTAGCGCTGGCCCCCGACCCGCGTGGAGTTCTCGGCGACGATCTGCTTCAGGACGTGCGTCAGAAGGGTGTAGGTGAGCTCGTTCTCGGCGTCGAGGCTGGATTCGCCCACGGACGTCGTGGTGTTGGGCGGAGCCGCGACGGTGCCATCGCGCTGGTCTGCGGGGAGGGAGGAAAAGCTGCCAGAGGTGTTGAGCTGGGGAATGGCATGGAGCATGGCGTTGGAGTGGGCGGGACCGTCCACCTCGGGAACGATCGCGACGTGCCGGGCATCGGCGTAGGCGACGATCTCCGCGAAATCGTCCGCGTCGTAGTAACCGGGGCGCCCGGGGATGTCGGTCCAGTTGGTGGGCGCCACAGCGGTGCCACCGGAGATCCTTGCCAGCAAGGAGTAGTCGAGGGGGTCGTTGACTGCTCTCATCTCGTTGCTGATGGCGATGCGCCAGCCCTGGTCATCTGCGAAATGCATGTGGAGGACGTTGAGCTTGTACTGGGCCATCTGGTCGATCATCGCCTTGACCTCGTCCACAGGGTAGAACGAGCGCGCGGAGTCGAGCATGAAGCCGCGCCACTCGTAGCGTGGAGCATCCGCGATCTCCACCCCGGGAACCGTCCAGTCGGCACTGATGGGTTCAGGCGAGTGGGCCCAAGGGCCGAGGAGCTGGAGGAGGCTCTGGACGCCGTAGAACAGTCCCGCTTCCGTGCCGGCCGAGATCGTGGCGCCGTCAGTGGAGACGGACAGTGTGTAGCCTTCAGCCTCGTTGACCGCCGGCACGAGTTCCAAGGCGATGCCCTGTCCCGACGAGACGACGGGGAGCGGGAAGCCTGTTGCCGTGCGCAGGGTCCGCGCCAGGTGCTGCGCGGGAGCGAGCGACTCGCCGGTGGCGATGATTGCCGCGTCCGACGTCAAGCTGTAATCCCCGTTGGACCCTTCAACGATCGAAGCGGGTGCGGGGACGATGGTGCTGCGGAACGGCTCGACGGGCTCGATGATGGGCCCGTTGAGCGTGCCGAAGACCTGCAGTTCCCACAGTGCCGTCCCCCAGGGCGCGCTGCGGCCGTGGGTGGTCACCTTGATGAACCGGAACCCGTCGACGGACCCGGCCCACCGCGTCCAGCCGCCCTGTTGGCCCGGGCCGTCCGCCTCGCCCTGGATCTGCGTCCACGTGGCGCCGTCCACGGAGCCGCTGATCGACCACCGCAAGGGGTAGGTGTTGCCCCAGTGCGCCTTGATCTCGGAGACCTTCGCGGTGTTACCCAGATCCACCTGGATCCAGACACTGTCGGCGCTGTTCGAAGACCACCGTGAGGCATCCACGGCGTTATGCACAGCACCGGAAACGGCGCCTTCCGGGCCGGGGTTGCCGTCGACGGCGAGCGCTGCACCCCACCTGTCGGGCAGTTCCTCACCGGACGAGGTGACGGGGCGCGCCAGCGCGATATTACTGACGGGCTCCACGATCTGGGGTTCCCCGAAGACCTGGAGTTCCCACAACGAGATGCCGTACGGCTGGCTCCGGCCATTGGTGGTCACCTTGACGTAGCGGACACCCTCAGACGCTCCCGACCAGTCGGTCCATCCACCCTTCACACCGGGTCCTGCTGAGTCGGTGAGGAGATTGGTCCACGTCAGCCCGTCCATCGACACACTCACGGTCCACTTCGTGGGGAAGGTGTTTCCCCAGTGAGCCTTGACCTGGCTGATGGACGCCGGCTCGCCCAGGTCAACCGACAGCCACACGCTGTCGGCGGAGTTGGCCCCCCACCGCGCGGCGTCAGTGGCATTGTGGACGGCGGGGGCGACCATGTCACCTTCTGGACCGGAGTCGCCGTCGACTGCGAGTTCAGGTCCCCAACGGCCGGGTACCTCCTGGCCTGAGGCGGTCACTGGGCGGTCAACGGCGAGGTTGACGGATGCCGCGGTCGCCTGCTGCATGACTGGCATCAATGCCAGCGAGACAGCGAATGCGGCGAGCAGCGATACGCCAACTGTCCTGGAGCGGCTGAAGGACATAGGTGTGTTCCAATCATGATGAACGTGGTTCCGGGGCATCCGCACAGTAGGCACTGAGGGTCCACCGCTACCGCAGCAATTCACAAATGGTCACTCCACGTGGGCGATTCAGGGCGGGCCCCAGCCTGACGAGGGGCCCCGGCTATCACCACGTGGCAACTCGGGTGCGGCATTCACCGACGTCCGGGTTCCCTCAGCCACAGAGGAGGAGGGCAGCCTTCCGCGAATTCAGAGCCAGCATGCTGCCCAGTGGTGAAGTCGGAGAACCTCAGCCGCCCGTTGGCGCCAGGCTTTCAGCGGAAAATAGTAAAACCCCCTAGTCGCCTAGGGGTTGATTGGTGGGCCTAGCTGGACTTGAATCAGCCGCCAAGCGCTTTCGACTCTTCATGGAGCGGGACAGGGTTCTGCACGTAGAAGCGCAACCTTTCGGGGTTTGACTAGGGCTCGCGTCACCACGTCCGGACCGTAGTTAGGATAGGACGCACGAGGCACAGCGGGCATAGCCGGACTAAGATTTGTCACCAATTTGTCACCGCTACGAGGGGGGAAGGCATGAGTGAGAAGACCATGGGAAACGTCCGGGAGCACCGGCGGCGTTTCTATCCGCAGTATATGAGGCATGGGCAGGTACACACTGCCGGACAAGGGTTCGCCAGTGAGAAGCTGGCGTGGGATTGGCTCAGGCGAGAGCAAGCCCTCATCACGGAGGAAGCACTCACCGGCAAGGCCGTTTGGACGCCGCCAGGTCAGCGCCGCGGCAGCGCGCCAGAGGGCGACGCGCAAGGTGCCATCACTCTGAGGGAGCACGCCCTGTGGTGGATCGAGCACCGCACTACTCCTCGGGGAACACCTCTGGCACCGAGAACTCGGGCCGAGTACGTCAAGTACCTTGACGGCCGCCTCGCTCCGCTCGCCGCCCTGCCGCTCGTCGATCTGACACGCGCACATATCGACCAGTGGTGGAAGACCAACGAGGACAGCCACGCCATCCGCGCCCATGCGTATGCCTTCATGAAGTCGGTCTTCAAAGATGCCGTGGACCGCGAATTGGTCCTGGAGAATCCTTGCAGGGTGGATAATGCCAGCCGTCGCGTCAGCCAGCGGCCAAAAGCTGTGCAGAACGAACTGATCACCTCGCTGTCCCACGCGGACCTCGCCGCTCTGGCCGACGCCATGGACGCCCCACGGTGGCGAGCCTTCGTCTTCTTCTTGGCCTACACGGGCCTTCGACCTGGCGAGGCACTGGCGCTGACTCGCGGAGATCTCCAGCAACGTGTGGGCACGGAGGGGGTCCCACGGTGGGTGGTCAGCGTCACCAAGGCAGTGACCTCTTCACGCGACAAGGGACAGCACCTCAAAGGGCCGAAAACTGCGGGATCCATCCGCTATGTTCCTCTGCCGCCCCATCTGGCCGAAATCCTCGAGGGTCACCTCGGTCGGTACAGCGCAGCTGGCAAAGAGTCGCTCGTGTTTCCTGGCACCTACTCCAAGAACCCCTATGGGACGACAACCCAGGTTCTCGGAACATCTCCAAAAGTAAGAAGAGGACGTAACCGCAGTGAGGTGCCGCGACAACCGACAGGGTTCTACGCTGCACGGCTCGCCATCGGGAAACCCGATCTCCGCCTCTACGATCTCAGGGCCTGGGCTCGCCATGCCTGGCGCATGGCCGGCATTTCCGATTTCGACTGCGAACTCCTGCTGGGCCACGAACTTCCCAGGGTGGCCGGAGCCTACGCGACCCTAGATCGCGCTGCCCTGTGGCCTCTGTTGGACCGGCTCTCCGAGCAGGCAGGATGGAATCCGCCACGAAGGGCTCAGGCCGAGAACGCCGATCCGGACACTTCCGCCCTGGCCCACATCCTGAACGCCATGGGGCCTGCTCAGCTGGCTCGAACTCTCTCGGCCTTGCCGGAGGGCCAACGTGCGGAGGTACTCCCGCTGGTGCCACCGCAACACTTGGCAGCCGTCTTTTCACACCTGACCGCTGGGCTCTCCCAATCCGGTGCGAAGCCTCCCGGTGTTTGAGACAAGTGCCTTAGGCGACGCGGCGAATCAACGCGACGACATCGGCGGTCCTGAGCCTGAGAACCCGGGTGCGGCCGATCGTGTAACACGGGAGCTGACCCCTCGCCGTCAAGCGCTTCAAAGTTCGCTCGCTGGCGGTCGTGATCTTCGCCGCAGTCGGATAGCTGACGTAGAGACCGTACTGATCAACCAACTCCTGAACCTCTGCTGAGATCTTCCGACGCTGAATGAGTGACTGGGACATGGCAAGTCTCCTCGGGGTAGAGATGTGCAGCAAGGCATTTCCGCCGAGCAGGCCAGAGGTCTCAACAGAAGTGCCGTACACCTCTAGAACCCCCACTCGGCAGGCCTGCGGCTGTCGGCGCCGGTCGAAAACTGAACGATTTCGCCGGTGAAAAGTGAACACTCGACGACGATCGGAGAGTGATCACCTTGGAGGACTGGGCACTGATCAGGAGGCTTGCCGCGGAGGGTGAGCCGCATGCGCGGATCAAGGTGAGGTTGGGGATCTCGAGGACGACGGTGGTGAAGGCGGTGAAGTCGCAGGCGCCGCCGAGCTATGTGCGGACACCGGTTGAGACGTCGTTTGCGGTGTTCGAGCTGCGGGTGCGTGCTCTGCTGGCGGAGTTCCCGGATATGCCGGCGACGGTGATCGCGGAGCGGGTCGGCTGGACGGGGTCGAGCTCGTGGTTCCGGGACAACGTGGCCCGGCTGCGGCCGGAGCATCGCCGGGTCGATCCCGCGGACCGGCTGTCCTGGGCGGCTGGGGATGCGGCTCAGTGTGACTTGTGGTTCCCGCCGCGCAAGATCCCGTTGGAGAACGGCACGAGTGCGTTGTTGCCGGTGTTGGTGATGACCGCCGCCTACTCCCGCTTTGTGCTGGGCAGGATGATCCCGACCAAGACGACCGAGGACCTGCTGCTGGGCACCTGGCAGCTGCTCCAACTCCTCGGGCGGGTGCCGAGGCGTCTGATTTGGGACAACGAGCGGGGCATCGGCCGGGGCCCGCACCGGGCCGAAGGAGTGCCGGCGTTCATGGGAACGTTGGCCACCAGGCTGGTGCTGCTGCGCCTGCGGGACCCTGAGTCGAAGGGGATCGTGGAGCGGCGCAACGGCTGGTTCGAGACCTCGTTCATGCCGGGCCGTAGCTTCGCCTCACCGGCCGACTTCAACGACCAGTTCACCGACTGGCTGGCCACGGCGAACCAGAAGGTCGTACGGACCACCAAAGCCAGGCCGACCGATCTGCTGGAGAAGGATCGGGCGGCGATGCTGGCCCTGCCGCCGGTGCCGCCGGTGGTGGGCTGGCGCAAACAGGTCCGCCTCGGGCGGGACTACTACGTCAGCATCGCCCGCAACGACTACTCCGTCGACCCGACCTGGATCGGGCGCATGGTCGACGCCCACGCCGACCTCGACCAGGTCCAAGTCCGTCTCGATGGCCGGCTGATCACCGAGCATCCCCGGGTGTGGGCACATGGCCTCACGATCACCGACACCAGCCATGTCGACACCGCGAGAAGGCTGCGGCAGGAGTTCCAGCAGCCGCGCACCCAGGCCGCCAGCGACGGTCTGGTCAGGGATTTGGCCGACTACGACCGGGCCTTCGGTCTCGAGAGCCGGGAGGTGTCCTGATGGCCACCAAGACCACCGATGCGGTCAAACAGCTGACCTACCTCGCTGGAGCGCTCAAAGCACCACGCATCCTCGATGTTGCCAGCCGATTGGCTGACCAGGCTAGGGATGCCGGCTGGACCTTCGAGGACTACCTGGCCGCGGTCCTGGAGCGGGAGGTGTCGGCCCGGAACGCTTCCGGCGCCGAGATCCGGATGAGGGCTGCCGGGTTCGGAGCCCGCAAGACGTTGGAGGACTTCGACTTCGACGCCCAACCCGCCGTCCGGAACCAAGTCGCCGCATTGGCGTCGGGCGGGTTCCTCACCGAGGCCCGCAACGTCGTCCTCCTCGGACCGCCCGGCACCGGCAAGACCCACTTGGCGATCGCCCTCGGCGTGACCGCCTGCCGCCACGGACACCGGGTCCTGTTCGCCACCGCCACCGACTGGGTCACCCGCCTCTCCGACGCCCACCAAGCAGGGAAGCTGGCCGGCGAGCTGGTCAGGCTGCGCCGCTACGGCCTGATCATCATCGACGAGGTCGGCTACCTGCCCTTCGAGCAAGACGCAGCGAACCTGTTCTTCCAGCTCGTCTCGTCACGCTACGAGCACGCTTCCCTGGTGCTGACCAGCAACCTGCCGTTCTCCGGCTGGGGCGGGGTGTTCGGAGACCAGATCGTTGCTGCCGCGATGATCGACCGGATCGTCCACCACGCCGACGTCCTCACCTTGAAGGGAGCCAGCTACCGGCTCCGGAACAGGAGCATCGACACCCTCCCCAGCATCAGAACCACCAGCAGCGAAACCCAGGGCTAGACTGCCCGCAACTGTTCACTTTTGCGGCGGCGAAACTGACCAGTTTTCGAGCGGCATCGACAGCGGCGAATGCCCAGACCCCGAAGGCCCAGACGTCGCCGTCACAGGCCGGCCTCCGCGGTCGCATACCTAGGAACGGGTCCATCACCTTCGAGGGTCGGCTCTCCGCTGGCCGCCGATGACTGAGAGTCAAACAACCATGAGTTACACCGAAAACTTGACAGACCCGGCGCTCACCCCGCCGAATACTCACCAGTGCAGGGTCTTGTGGGGTCGACTGTTGATGCGTTGCTCGACGGCTCGGAGTTCGTCCGCGCTGAAGATGCGTAGATCACTGCCCTTGGGGAAGTGAACCGCCCCGGCATGTCCGGAGTCTCCGGACATGCCGGGGCGGTTCACGGATTCCTCGTCGCGCCTTCACGGCAATCAGCCGGACGGTAGCAGAGCGAACGAGGCCAATCCAACGCAAATGACCGACTTAGCGTTGTGAAGCTCTGGGATCTGAGTTGGTTTGCGCCGATTCATCTGCGTCCCGTCGCCTAGTTGTCCATCTCGATTGAGGCCCCAAGCCCATACAGTGCCTTCCTCGTCAGTCGCGAAGGTGGAGTTGCCACTAGTGCTTATTGCGACTATCGGCGGCAAGTTGTCGATCGCGACGGGCAGGCTTGTCAAGTCGGAGTCCGCGCCGACCCCGAGTTGTCCATGGCGGTTGCTACCCCACCCCCAAACGGTCCCATCGGTCGCCACGGCGTAAGCGGTCGAGCAGCCTGATGCGATCAGCCTGATGTTCTTCAGTCCTGCGACGCGCGCTGGACGCGGAACATGTGCTCCCCGTGCCAGAATCAGTCGGGTCATATCCTGCTGCTTGCCGTTCCCGAGTTCGCCATGCTCGTTGTTGCCCCACGCCCACACGGTCCCATCCTCATGAAGCGCATATGCCGTCTCGTAGGAGGCCGCAATGGCGACGACCCTGCCAGGAATCAGGCTGCGTACAGGTACCTCCCGCGAGGCCACCATCCCAGACATTGATGGCCCCGGGATGAGGATGTAGCCGTCGCCGATCTGGTTTCGCTGCGCATCTCCCCACGCCCAGACGGACCCGCTTTCGTCCAGTGCGTATTCCGTATGGAGGCCTGATGCAACTGCGGTGATCCCCGCAAGTTGACGAACGTGCTTCGGCCGCGTCTCAAGGAAAGTTGCCTCGGTGCCATTGCCACATCGGGTAGCCCACACCGTGCCATCGGAGCGGAGAGCCACGACCGATCCCGCGCCCACGGCGACACTTGTCACCCCGCTCAGGCCGAGAGCGTTGTCCCACGGGCCACCGGACCTGAGTTCATCGTTGCTCAGTGCCAGTCGGTTCGCAGCCCCTGCAGTATCACCCCACGCCGTCAGCGATCCATCTTGCCGACCCGCCGCTACCGTGTTCATTGCTCCGTGGATGCGAAGGGCGGTGCCAACTGTCTCCATCGGCGCAGGTACTAGCCGATGCCGATCGTCACCGATACCGAGCTGCCCTCGGTCTCCAAGGCCCCAAGCCCAGAGGGTCCCATCGTCACGGAGCGCGACCACGGTGCCACCGCCGGTGGCAACCTTCCGAATGCCGGTGAGCCCTTGAGCGGGGATCGCCGTGTACGTTCCGCGAATCCGAGACCCAGGACTGTCAGGAACGTTGTCTCCCTGGCCGAACCAGGTCGCGACCGTACCATCGGCGCGGAGGGCTACGGACCGTTCCCCAGCGATGATGGTCAAGACGTTGTCTAGCCCTTCGACCTTTGCAGGTGGCGGGGGCGTGAAGCTAGCGTTGGGGTGCCAAGCCATCACCGTCCGGTCATTTCGCAGCGCAACCGCGCAACCTTCTCCCATCGACATCTCGAGGATCCCGGATAGCTCGGGGATTCGCACCGGCACCGCGTTCTGACCCTGTTCCGGCCGCCATTTCCACACGTCCCCCTCGCGCGTCAGAGCGTGCACCCAAGGGAACCCATGGCCAGTTCGATCTGTGCACAACTGGATGACATCGGAAGCGAAGTCGAGCCGGACCGGAGTGAGACGATCGTTACGCGAGCCGTCCGCCAGTTGTCCAGATCGATTCGAACCCCAGGCCCAAACGCTTCCATCGGCTGCCAGGGCAAACACTGACTCACCGGCTCGAATGAGACGTACCACCTTGGACAGCGGCTTCATCACTTCGGTCCTCTTGCCAAAGAGTGATCGGCGCGTCCTTCGGATCACAACAGGCGCTGGCGGCGACACAAGCTCGTCGGCCCGGCTCTTGCTGCCGTTCCCGAGTTGACCCGAGTCATTCCTCCCCCAGGCGACGACAGTGCCGTCGCCTCGAATCGCGTGAAACGCGTCACCGGGAACTAGCGCCCCCGACTTCCAGTCCCCTAGGTGGACGATCTGCTTCACGTCCTTGATCTGTGGATCAGGGAAGGGACGTGGGTTATCGCGCACATCTCCAGACCACGTCCACGTCGTCCCGTCCAGACCTGTCGCAATCGGCCCCGGCTCTATCCGAGCCACGCCAGTCAGCCCTGGAATCTGGATGGGCCGGTACCGGTCCAGCGTAGTCCCGTCATTCAGCTGCCCACTTCCGTTGGCACCCCAGCCCCACACTGCTCCGTCCTGCAATGTGGCATAGACAGTGCCTCCGATGACGAAAACGTCCGCGACTCCGGTGAGACCCTCGACGCACCTCGGCTGCTCCTTGGTGAGTTCAGGCTGATAACCTAGAAGACGGTCATCGGTGCTGCCCCAGCCATACACCGTGGGGGGATCTCCGACTGCGTCTTTAGCTGGTTCATGTGAACCGTCCTGCTTCACCGGCTGTGAGAAGGAAATGGGCCTAGAGAAGGCAATTTGTCCCGAATCGTTTCGACCCCAGCCAATCATGGATCCGTCGTTTCTCAATGCGATGTTATGCTCGCCGCCTGCGGCAATGGCTACGACATCACCGCTCACCCGCATGAGAGGCGGGACTTGAGTCTGCCCGTGCTCGTTGTCGCCCCAAGCTTTAACGCCATCGCTTCCGAGTGCAATCGCGTGCCAGTACCCACCGGCGATGGCCAAGTACATCGGACCAGATGGCATCGCAGTGGCACCGTCGCCACCCTCGCCCCAAGCTGCGACGCTTCCATCGCTTCGAAGCGCGAAGCACTGCCAGCCACCGGCACTGATCGACTCGACATCTGACAAGTCTGGGGGGACATCGAGTTGTCCCTTGTCATTCCCACCCCAGACAATGACCTGGCCGTCTTTTGTTAGTGCCATGCTGTGCTCGTACCCGGCGGAAATCGCGATGACATCACACAGATCGACGGGCACCTGGTCATAGCCGGGCGCTTCGCCCCATTGGATCACCGTGCCATCAGATAGCAACGCAAGGCTGTGGCGATGTCCGCCCGCGATGGCCGTAACACCCTTCAGTCCGGGAGGTGGCTCGGCCTGCCGGTAGAGGTTAGCTCCCCACGCCACCACTCCACCGCCCGACGTAAGCGCAAGGCTATGGAAACCGCCACAGGCTACCGCGACTGCCCCATGAGCCGTCCCCGGAACATCGCACTGGCCCTCATCGTTCATTCCGAACGCTGCCACGGTTCCGTCATTTCGGAGACTCAGGCTGTGTGAGTGGCCCGCGGCCACCATCTTGACTGACGAAGACCAGTCGGCTACCTCAATCTGATCTGCACTCGCCAATGCGTCGGAGGCGTAGCCTCCGCTCGGACAACTCGGACCGCCCTCTGCGTCGAGGCCAGCGCTCTCAGGCAACCCGCTCGAAACCGGGATATCTGTGGGCCATCCCGGCCAGAGATTGCTGGCACCGGCTCGGCCTAGCGTTGCGCCGCGGTCAAGGATCGCTGAGACAGCCTCAACGCGCCCCGCATACGCGTCGAGAACATCCGACGCGCTGGAGCGCTCAATAATCCTGAAACACACATTCCAGATGTCGTTCGCCCGGAGGTGACCATTCGGCTGGATCGATACAATTCTTGACTGCGGACTAATCAGGCGATGGAGGTAGTCGGGCATAGAGATCGGGTAGCCCCGAACGAAGTTGACCTCTGCGGGTGCGAGTTCGTCGCCTCGGTGCATCTGACGATCGAGACCAGTGGCGAACAGGATGGTTCCCTCCTGGCCCAGGATGACACCATCTAGTCGTTGGAGGAGTGTCAGAAAGTCGAGACCGAGAAACTGCGACTTGACAAGGTCGATGTACTGCCAAACCAACTGTAGAAGCGGGAGCCGAGAAAGCCGTTCGCCAAGGGCCATCGCGCTCATCCCTTCGAGCCGCCCCGCCCCGCCAATTCCCACCCACGTGGCTTCCTGCCAGCCCCCCAAGGTCAGGAGTCCAGCGAAGGGATCATACTTGAACTGGTCCGCAAGAAGAGGAAATACCGCCGTGTCGAAGGGTGACGCGTAGTTGATGCGGCGACGTGCCTCCATCTCCATGGCCGCAGCAACCAGGAATGCCTCCGTAAGATCGCAAGGTCGCCGCCAACCAGCGGGCAGTTCGCTGTTGCTCGGCTCTTCGAAGCGAACATCGGAACTCTTCATGCGTAACCCTAACCCTCGCCGTCCCCAAGGCGCGCGCCCCGGAGAAATCTTCATTGAGACGTGGCGTCGAAGGTCCGAAGGTCGCCGCATCCGGTTGCCAACCGTGAACCCAACCGCCCTGCATTCCTCTGCCGACCTGACGATGGCACCTGACCCCCGCGCCATACTCATCCCACTGACACTTTCACCAATCCCAGGGAATCCAGAGTATCTACAGGAAGTCGGCGGGCACTCTCTGACTTCAAAACATCTCCGTTTTGCACGGCGCTCGAAACCTGGACGGTTTACGTCACCACAGCGCACTCGGAGGCAAACCCCCGATCAGCCGGGTGCTACCAACCTGATGGCCGGTCACACGTAGGCGGCGGATCCGCGCGCGCGCACTTGGTGAACGGCCCAGGGGACGCCGGCGAGCCGTCTCCGAACACGCCAGCCCAGGAGCTGAAGGGCAAGTTGCTGGTCTGGATCAGGGACCCGACCGCGAGATCATTGGACCCCAACGGCACCGGCCAGACCCTGTGGGCATGCGCTGGAAGCCCGCCCCCCGAACGCCTTCGCCATCACCTTCGCCGACAGCGTGCCCACAGCCCAGAACCAATCAAACCAAAACCGCCATTGACACCGAAAATCGGACAGTCCCACGAGTCCCGTATAGGGTGCCCCTTAGCCTGTTCAATCAATGATCAAGCCGGCCTGTCAACACTGCGGGCCTTAACGCCTAAGGGAGTAATAGGGTCATGGAAATTCGCCAAGGGAGCTTCGCGACGTCGCGAAGAGGCTGGGCAACACGCCTCCCGGTCCTGCTCGGAGTTGCGCTGACTGTTCTGGGGTGCAGCACGGGGGGTTCCGGACTGACGGATGGCCTGAAGAATATCCGCTCTACCTCATTTGAGGCCGAGGGACGTACTAGTTATGCGATTGAGTTGTGTGCTGACAAGATCGATCCGAGTGTGCTTCGCGCCGCCGGAATCGAAGCCGACGGTCCCGTTGACCTTGGAGTGCGAGAAGACACAAGAGTCCAGGTCGCTGAGGATGAGAACGGAACGGTAGCACTCGTTCTGGGAGGCAATCTTGAGTATCAGGCCAACGATGGTGTCTACGAGAACGCTGGTACTTGGCGCTGTGTGGCGTATTACCGTGACGACGAGAACGCTTGGCCACGGGATGCAGTGGTCGAGGTCAGCCGCTAGTCCAACTTCGACGATGGTGTGACTCCGGGAGGGCCAATGGTGGCTCCTCGGGAACTTCTTCGTCCGGCGCGGAGCCAGTTGTGGGGGGTGGGTGCGCAGATGAGGCGGTCGATCAGGCGAGCTGTGGGGGTGGTGGTGCCCGAACTCGTCGCGCACGGCGCTGGTCTGGGCGCCGGAGTCGCTGCACCAGCAGGCGATGGTGAGCATGGGGATAACTGCCACGCTTCGGCGAATCGTCGAGTCAGGTAGTTGAAAAGTAGCGACGTAGCGTCGCGAAATCGCGGCCGTTTGTCCTCGCGTATCAGAGTGGATCGGCTGCGCGGCCCAGCAGGACTGTCCAACGACGCTGCGGTCAGTGCTGGTCGTGCCGCGAGGTGGAACTCATCGAGGAGTGCGTCAATATCGGAGCAGGCCTTTCGAAATCCCGCCCCCACTTTGCTTATGGGTCGATGCTCGCTTGTCGTGCCCGATGGGCGTTGCCACGTGCTTCGTTCGCCCCATCCCGGCTGACGGACGCTCATCTGGTCGTACCCCCAGCTGGTGAAGTGGCACACACCTCTTGCATTCCCGGACCGTTGATCGCGCTACCTGGATCGGGGGCGGGTTCTCATTGGTGTGACGGCGTCTCTGCACAAGCTGACCGCGGGGTCGGGGTATGACTACCTGACCCGGCAGGTTGCTGCGCAGGATTCCACCGAGAAGGGGCACGCGTCGCTGACGAGTTACTACACGGAGAAGGGCGAGGTCCCCGGCCGTTGGGTGGGCTCGGGTCTGGCCGGGTTGGGCGACGTAGCAACGGGGAGTTTCGTTGACGAGACGCAGATGCGGGCACTCTTCGGCGCTGGTTATCACCCGAACATGGCCGCTCGGCTGGCGGCTCTCCCGGTGGGTGCCTCTCGCGAACAGATCCGCGACGCGGCCAGATTGGGGACACCGTTCAAGGTCTTCGAGGCGGCCTCCACCTTCCAGAAGGATGTGGCGGTCCGCTGCAGCCAATGGTCCAGTGCCAATGGGTTGACGCATGATGTGGTGGTGCCGGTGGATGTGCGGGCGACGATCCGTAACGAGCTCGCCACCAGGATCTTTACGGAGCGCGCCGGTCGCGCACCCACGCCGTTGGAGTTGTCGACGGAGGTCGCGCGCCTGTCGCGGAACCCTACGACGGCGTGTGCGGGGTATGACGTGACGTTCACCCCGGTGAAGTCGGTCTCGGCGCTGTGGGCCGTGGCCCCGCAGTCGATGGCGGCCGCGATCGAGGCCGCCCACAATGCCGCCGTCACCGATGCCCTGACCTATTTGGAGCAGCGCGTTCTGTACTCACGGCGCGGTGCCGGCGGGGTCCGGCAGGTCGACGTCCGAGGGCTGATTGCGGCGTCGTTTACGCACCGGGACTCGCGGGCCGGGGACCCGAATCTGCACACACATGTGGCGATCGCGAACAAGGTTCAAGCCTTGGATGGGACGTGGTTGGCGATCGACGGAAGGCCGCTGTTCGCCGGGTTGGTCAGCGTCAGCGAGGTGTACAACACCCACCTCGAAGCCCACCTGACCCACACCCTCGGCCTCCAGTTCGCCGCCGGCGGTGAAGCAGTAGAGGGGAAGCGTTCGGTTAGGGAGATCGTCGGTGTACCGAGCGGGTTGCGTGAGGCGTGGTCAAGTCGGCGGGCAGCGATCGAAGCCCGCCAGGCCGAACTCGCCGTCGAGTTCCAACACCGCCATCTGCGCCCCCCGACCCCGGCTGAGGCCATCGCGCTGGCGCAACAGGCGACCCTGGAGACCCGGCAGGCCAAGCACGAACCCCGGACCCTGGCAGAGCAACGCGACACCTGGATGCGGGAAGCCACTGCGGTCCTCGGCACCGACGGAGTCCACCGGATGCTCACGAACGTGCAGCAGGCAACCAGTCCTGAGATCCCCCTAGATCCTCGGTGGATTGCGCAGGCTGCGGCGGGGATTGTGGAGACGATGGGTCGCTCTCGTGCGTCGTGGAACGTGTGGCACCTCCACGCGGAAGCATCGCGTCAGGCACGCCGCCACGCCAGCACTCCGCAGCAGGCCGCAGCCCTCACCGACCAGCTGTTGGCCGCCGCCACCAGTCGGTGCGTGGCGCTCGACGGATGGGCCGATCCGATCAGTGACCCCGCCGTGCTGCGACGCTCCGATGGTGAGTCGATGTACACCCACGTCGGCACCAGACGCTTCACCTCCCAGGCCGTCATCGACGCGGAACAACGCATCACCGACACCGCCTCCCGCACCGACGGCCGCGCCGCTACCGAGGCCGACGTGTCCCTCGCGCTGCTCCTTTCCACCGCCGACGGTGTCACTCTCAACGCCGGCCAGACCACGCTCGTTCGAGAGATGACCACCAGCAAGCGCCGGGTCCAGGTCGCCCTGGCCGCTGCCGGGTCGGGAAAGACCACCGCCATGGCAGCACTCGCGCGCGCGTGGCGCGAGAGTGGCGGCGACGTCGTGGGCCTGGCTCCCTCCGCGGTCGCCGCCAGCGTCCTGAAGGATCAACTCGGTGACGCCACCACACTGGCCAAACTCGCCTTCGACCTCCACCACAACAGCGGCCCTGGGGACATCGGTCCTGTCGGCCCGGACACGCTGGTGATCATCGACGAAGCGGGCATGGCCGACACCCCCACCCTCGCCACGATCATCGACCACGCCATCGAACGCGGCGCCTCCGTCCGGCTGATCGGTGACGATCAACAGCTGGCTGCGGTAGGTGCCGGTGGGGTGCTCCGAGACCTCGTCACCACGCACGGGGCCGTGCACTTGACCACCATCATGCGGTTCACCGACCCCGCAGAAGCCGCCGCCTCCCTCGCGCTGCGCGAGGGCAGGCCCGAAGCCGTGGGCTACTACCTCGACCACGACCGCATCCACGCCGGCACCGACGAAACCGTCCTCCGCGACACCCTCAACAACTGGCTGACCGACCGCGCCAACGGTTTCGACTCCCTCATGCTCGCCGGCACCCGCCACAGCGTGGCCACCCTCAACCAGTGGGCCCGCGCCCACCGCCTCACCAGCAGCGGCCAGAACACCGCCGAGCAGCCAAACGTCCTCCTTTCGGACGACAACCAGGCATCGATCGGCGACCTCATCGTCACCCGCCTCAACGACCGACGCCTCACCACCAGCAGCACCGACTGGGTCAAGAACGGTGACCGCTGGACCATCACCGCCATCACCCCCGCCGGCGCCATCCACGCCAAGCACCGCGACAACGGACTCACCGTCGAACTGCCCCCGGCCTACGTCGCCAACCATGTCGAACTCGGCTACGCCGTGACCATCCACGGCGCCCAAGGCATCACCGTCGACACCACCCACACCGTCATCACCGGAACAGAGACCAGGCAGCAGCTCTACGTCGCGATGAGCCGCGGCCGCCACAGCAACCACACCTACATCCAAATCGTCGACGCCACCGACGAGAACGCACCCATCCATCCCGCCACGCTGCGACCCACAACCGCCACCGACACAATCGAGGCCGTGCTGGCCCGCGACGGATCCGCCCGTTCCGCAGCCACCGAACAACGTCAGGCAACCGACCCCACCGCCCGCCTCCGACATGCCGTCGCCCGCTACACCGACGCCCTCCACCTCGCTGCAGAACTCCACAACCCAACCGCCGCAGCCGAGCTGGACCGAGACGCCGACCACATCGTCGACGGGCTCACCGCAAGCCCGGCCTGGCCCACACTCCGCGCACACCTGCTGCTTGCCGCCGACGACTCCACCACGCCCGCGCAACTCCTTCGCAACGCGGTCGACCTCCGCGAAGTCGCCAGTGCCACAGACGCGGCAGCCGTCCTCACCTGGCGTCTCCCCACACAACCACCAGGACCACTCCCCTGGCTCCCCGCCATCCCACACGCCCTCACGAAGAAGGACTGCTGGGGTGCCTACCTGACGGCGCGCGCGGACCAGGTCGCCAGCTTCACCGACGAGGTCCGAACCGCGTCCGCAGCGATCGCGCAGCCAGCATGGGCCCTGCCAGGACAACCGCTCAACCCGCACACCATCGCCGATATCGAAGTGTGGCGCGCCGCCGTCGGGGTCGAACCCGACGACCGCCGACCCACCGGCCCACCCCAACTCGGAACCGCCGCCCGACGCCACCAACTCGCCCTCCAGGAACGCCTCGCCACACCGACGGCGGTGTGGACCGACTTGCTGCGCGACATCCGCGACGACATCCCCGGCGACCCCTACGCCACCGCCTTAGCGCACCGCCTCGCCGCCCTCCACACCACAGGCGTTCCCATCACCGCCCTCCTCGCCGAAGCCGTCGCCGAAGCACCCCTCCCCGGCGAACACCCCGCCGCCGCCCTATGGTGGCGACTCACCCGGCACCTCACCAACACACCAGCAGCAGCCGGCATACCCACCTGGGAAGCAGAACTCCCCGGACTCATCGGAATCGAGCCAACAATCGACCTCGAAGCCAGCCCCTGGTGGCCACACCTCGCCACCGAGGTCACCACCGCCCTCACCCACGGCATCCCGCTCAACCAGATCATCACCCCCATCACCGATCTGTCCGGGTTCGACGACGCCTGCCAAGCCCTCCTCTGGCGGACCCACCAACTCACCGCAACACCGCCCAGCGAGGACGAGGAGCCGCCGCACCCTGACCAGATCCCACCAGAGGGAATCGAGGACATCGACTGGTCCACCCGCAACCAAGAACTCGCCAGAGCCGCACGCCTCCGCCTCGCCACCAAACCAGACCTCACCGCCCTCGAACTATCCATCGGCTTCGCCGAAATGGACCGCTGGGCCGACGAACCACACACCCAGCAACGCCTCGAACAACTCCTCGAAGCAGCCACCACCTACTACCAACAGCAACTGCCCGGCAGCTGGAGCGCCAACTACCTGACCGAACGGTTCCGCACCGACCTCTCCGACGACCACCGTTTCCGGATAGGACACGCACCCGCCGGCTGGACGAACCTGGTCAGCGCACTGCGCAAACAGGGCTTCAGCACCGACGAGATGCTCGCCGCCGGCGTCGCCACCACCACCCGCACCGGCAACACCATCGACCGCTTCCGCAACCGCGCCATCATCCCCATCCACAACCAACACGGCATCGTCACCGGGTTCATCGGCCGACGCCACCCAGAGGCAACGGATCAGCAGGGACCCAAATACCTCAACAGCCCCGCGACAGCGGTGTTTCAGAAGCGACATCTTCTCTACGGTGCCGAGCTCCTCACCCCCACTGCCATACCTGTGCTCGTTGAAGGCCCTATGGACGCCATCGCCGTCACCCTCGCTGGCGAAGGCACCTACATCGGCGTCGCACCCCTCGGCACCTCCCTCACCCCAGAACAGACACTCCTACTGCGCAACCATCCGGCAACCCTCCTCGCTACCGACGCCGACCCGGCAGGCGACCACGCCGCTGAAAACGCGTTCTGGCTCCTCGCCCAACACCGTTTTGACCCCCACCGCGTCAACCTCCCCAACGGCAGCGACCCCGCCCAGCTTCTCCACGAGCACGGCGTCGGCCACCTCCGCCAGACACTTGCCGACACCCAACCCCAGGCACGCGCCATGATCCACGACCACACGGAGCAGCCTGCTGGCCACAGTGACGATCGGCTGATCGAAATCACCGCCGCACGGGCTCCCCACCACTGGCCAGGGACCCTCCTCCTGCTGGACTCCAAGAGCGCTGAGCGCCTCGTCAGCAGGATCAACGCGTGGACTGGTGACCCAGGCAGGGCCAGTCGGACCGGGCAGGAACTCAGCCGCACCTGGCGACGCCACGGTGCTGGCCAGCCCCCGTCCACAGGACCTACTCATTACCTCACCGCTCATCGATTCGTCCAGGACGACCCAAACTTGGGGAAATCCTTGCTCCGGTGGCCCACAGGAGCGCCGGACGTTCCTTAGCCGGACCGCTCGAGCCAAAGCGGCGCCGCGCGATGGCCAAGGGCACCAGTGGGGGAGCCTCCACCACCGCTGATCGAGACAGTGGGGGCTCTGCGGTGGCCAGCCGCGACGACCTCAGGGCCAGACCGAGGGCCGCCGACGTCACTGAGCCGCCTACGCAGCGTTGAGATCCCCAACCCGTGGCCTGACATGCATCGGCAGCACCGAGCTCCATTTCGCCCGCACCTCGTCACATCCGGCACAAGGCTATGGCGGCTGCGCGACTCTCACCGGACATTCCGAAGTACTACTCCAAGCACCACATCCTCCTCGAGCGGGCCCACGGCTCATCGAAAGGCGCCCAGTGCTCTCCATACGACGCCGGACAGTGTTAGCAATCTCAGTGCCTTTCCTGCACGGACGTCCTTGGATCCGTCTCGTTGGATCATGCGGCGCGGCGCTGCCGACAGCGACGACGGGTCGGAGGTGGAGCGTGCGCTCTTTGCAGCGATGCCGCACGTTGCGGAGGCGCGCGCTGAGTTCGATACTTCTCAGTTCCCGCTTGGCTCGCTGAGAGTCGCTTCTGGTTCCTTTGTCCACTCGACCTGGAGGACAACCCTGCAGATCCTCTGCTCGCTGTCGACAGCTTCGCTGGCCGGATCTCTGCAACAGCAACGTTAGCGGCGAGCTTCTCTTGCCCTGGTTTGATCGCGTGGGACGAAAGATCGAGGCCTTGGTATGGGTGACCTTCCCACCTGCCTTCTGACGCGCGAAGACGATCCCCGGTCTCCATCGTCGCAGGACCCGGCGGATGCAGCGGGTCCGGGTGGTGGGAAACAAGTCCAGGACCGTCAAGAAATGTCGGGCCCGTGCGATAGATATAGAGCCTGCCCTGCAGGTGCCGGGTGGAAACGGGAGGTTGGACATGGATTTGCGGGATGCGTGTGGAGCGTGGCAGGGCGGTATGTCAGGGGGATCGTCACCAATCCGGGCGGCGGCTCGGAATCTGACCGGCATCAGGCACTACTTCCGGGCTGACTTCATCGACAAGTATGAAGAAGAGGCACGGAGAGACGAGCCCACGACGCAGCGCGCCAGGACGCTCCTGGATGCCCTGGCTGCGAGTCCACTGCGCACGCCGGCCGAATGGGCCGAAGAGTTGAACAGCGGGTCGAGCTGGATCGGTCGCGGCATCAAGAGGGGCACCCAGGATCAGCAGATTCTCCAGTCACTGGCCACAGGCGAGATCACCATGCCGCTATGGGGCGCCAGCTTCGATCCCGACATCGCACGCCACTACGGCGACAGGTTCACCTTCATCCTCCACGGCCCATTCCCAGCCATCCCCGCATGGATCCACTCCGGGATCGTGGCCGAGGAACTTGAGCTGATCTGCGGGGGCCGCTACGAGATCATCGAACCAACCGACTTCACGGCCGAGAAGATCGAAGTCCACCTCCGATTCCTCGAACTCCCCGCCGTCGACGCGACACCAGCCACCGGATCTGAGCACATGTGAGCGACACCCTGGCGCCGGCAGGGATGCTGCTCCTCGACAGTCTCACCGCAGGGACCGCGCAGCAGATGGCCGGAATCCGGGGCACCGGTCTGTCACTCACTGTGGACGTCAAGGCACCCGCCGAGGAGATGTATTACCAGATGGCCTCCTATAAGGGAGACGCCGTACTGATCGAAATCCCTGGCGCCGCCCTGCTTCATCGGGGAGTCTCCGACTTCGACCAGGCGTGGCTCGGCGAGCTCGGCTTCACCCCGCCCGACGACGACATGCCGAACTGGTGGATCGGCATGGAACATGGACACGATCACGCACTCCAGGCAGCAGCCAGGGCGACCGTGAGAGCCCTGGTCGAGGTACTCAACGCCAGACCTCACGAGCTCGCTGAGTCGTTGGGGCTGGAACTGCCGCAAGGCACCCGGGTGCCTGTCGAGGACAACCCGCTGATCGCGGAGCTGCTCATCCTCGACTCCGAGTTCGCCAACACCGTCGTTGAGCGCCAGCGGATGGTGGTCTACCCGCACCAGGCCGAGACAGCCGTGCTCATCCATGGCGACGGGCTCCTCTACGAGGTGCTCTACCTCGGTCCGCCCTACGACGACGGAACCATCCACTGGGACGACTCCGAGCTGTCGGTCTACCTGAAGAGCCGCGAGTCAGGGGTGTCGTTCTCCATGTTCCCCGACCCGGCAGCCATCGCCCAACGGCTCCGGTGCGCTCTGGGCCTGCAACGAGGCCGCGCGAACGTGTGGGCACCCAACCCCTTCAAACGACCTTTCAGACGCGTCTGAATTTGGAGCCGATCTAGCTAGCTAGGCGGGCGACTGGGGACTGCGGCCTGCCTCAACGGTGATTGGGACGACCATGAGGGCGCCACGAGCAGGCGGTCCCCGTGGAAGAGGTCAGGCAACACCTCCGTCGGACAATATGGACAGAAGGGGTTCAATCGAAGCAGCCGGCGGTGCAATCGCCGAGGTCGTTCCTGCCACCTTGACTGGCAGTGCCAGGTTCCGCCGCTTTGGCTGAACTCGGTCTCGTACACATCGACGGACATGCACGTGTGGCCGGTGGCGTCCACCATGGAGGTCCAGTAGGAGACTTCGGGATTCAAGATGGAGGATTGCCCGGCATACCCGCGCGGGGCGTCGGCAACTCCCTCGCGCCAAACCCATGGTGTCTTGACCGGACCGGCTGTGTTTGACCGACGACCAACGAAACCATGGCGGCAAATCTGGTCGCAATTGCGACATCCCCAACGGGCCCAGCGCTATGGTGCGCCCATGGAAGGACTCCAACCATTCTTCGCCCACCCAAAGACCGTTCCGCTGTTGGCAATCACCTTCTGGACGTTCGTCGTGGCGATCGGTACCCAACTGTCCATTGATTGGGCCCATCACAACAACCGGGACGCCTCCGGCTGGCGGCATCTCTGGACTCTCGCAGCGTTCGCGGGGGTCTTTGCAGTGAACGAGATGGCCTTCACCAGTTCGTATCCAGGCCAAACGCTGTCCGAGCTTTCCCACGTCGGTTCAGACACCTACTGGTTGATTTGGATAGGGACGGTTGTCCTGTTCTTCGCCTTGAGGCACCTAATCAAGAGCAGCTGGGCTCCCGTGAAGTCCCGTTCCACAGTTCGCTGACCTTCCGCGACCGCGGAGCCCGTAGGCCGAGCGAATACCGAAGAAGGGCTCCGAGGCCCTCCGAGATTCGTGGCTCCACGTACACCACAGGGACCGGCGAGCCGCCGTCCACAGAACCCCCTACATATCCCGGGGAGACGACTTTCTGTTGGTACATAGTGGAGCCCCTTAGAGTGGTGTAGCCCCCGCAGTGGCCACGGCCGTCGAGGAGGGCAGGGCGGTCACCGTGGGGCTACACCACTCTAGGGGGCTCTACTCGAGGTTCTGGCTGCAGGTGTTCACCGAGCTGAAGAACCGTGGCGTCGAGGACGTGTTCATCGCCGTCTGCGATGGCCTCAAAGGGCTCCCGGAGGCGATCAACACCAGTTGGGAGCAGGCCGTGGTGCAGCAGTGCATCGTCCACCTGATCCGCAACAGCTTCCGGTATGCGGGCCGCCAGCATCGGGATGCGATCGTGAAGTCGCTCAAGCCGGTCTATACCGCTCCGAGTGAGGCTGCGGCGAAAGACAGGTTCGCCGAGTTCGCCGCCGAGTGGGGTGACCGATATCCGGCGATCGTGCAGCTCTGGCGGAACTCCTGGGCGGAGTTTGTGCCGTTCCTCGAGTACGACGTTGAGATCCGCCGGGTGATCTGCACCACGAACGCGATCGAGTCCATCAATGCCCGGTACCGGCGCGCGGTCCGGGCACGCGGGCACTTCCCCAACGAGCAGGCCGCGTTGAAGAGCTTGTATCTGGTGACGAGGTTGCTTGACCCCACCGGCGGCGGGAGGGCACGCTGGGTGGTGAGGTGGAAGCCAGCCCTGAACGCGTTCGCGATCACCTTCGCGGGCCGGTTCGAGAGAACCACTCACTGATGAAATCGCCGGACACCACCCACCGTTAATCAGACAGACCCGCCGCGGGTGAAGAGCGAATGAGAATGACAACCCCCGTTTGGCACCCGCTGTGCTGTTTTGATTTGGCTCCGCCCCCTGGGGGGCTAAGGGCGGGTTTTGGTGCTGTTGGGGCGGCAGGAGACGCTGCCGGTTTGAATGATGTGGGCGTTGAAGGTGCGTCGGTTGTCGACGACGGCGGCGGCGAGTCTGGGGCCTGTGAAGGGTTGTTTGGCTGCGGCGGCGGCCATTGAGGGGCTTCGGCGCGGATGGTGGGTAGCAGCAGCGCGCGGCAGGCTGTCGATCGCAGCGGCTGCCGCTGGCTCGGACATTGCCTGTATGGCGGGGGTGGTTGCGGTGGTCATGCGGTGGCTCCTTCCAGGAGTTAGTCGTAGTCGGCCAGTGACGGCATGGGGCGGGTGACCGCAGCCTGAGCGATGGCGGTGGGCTGGTTGCGGAACCGGTGGTGTGGGGACTGGCCGCCGCAGTAGCCCGGTTCCTCGACTTCCAGACACAGGTCAACAACCCGGACCGCCCCCACATTAAACGCTGGCTCGCCCGGACTCACCGACGCGTTAGAGCAGTCGCACGCCCTTGTGCTCCCCTATGGTGATAGGCCGACGTGTGGGTGTCGGCTCTGGTCCCTGGAGATGACCTGGGTCTAGTGCTGGGGTGGGTGATCAGTCCACTCGCGCGAGTGTCAAGATGGGGTATGAACGCTCTCGCGCGAACCACAGCTGCTTCGCTCACGTTATTGATGCTCGCCGCTACAGCGTGCAGCAGTCGCGGCACGGAGCCCCCATCCCGCTACATGGCGCCCAACTGCTCCCACTTGCTCGCAGCTGCCGTTAATTTCGAACGCTATGGCACCGGCGACATAGATGCGACTCTCCAAGCCTTGACCGAGAACTGCTCAGACGAGTACGAGATCGCGGTGGACTATGTCTCCAACTCCGTTGATAGCAGCTTCCAAAACGGCTCCTGTGACGATCTTCTTGGCTACGGCGTCCGACCAGAGGCGGTCACACTCCTAGAACAAGATGGGACATGCACTTTCGGCGGAACCGACTACCAAGCAGGAGCACCAGCTTGGCCCGAAGGCGGGCTGGGGTGGGATGAGGCTAGAGAATACGTGGGGACGGTTCAGCGGGTGTGCGGCCCACTGATGAGCGGTCGGGAGACGGCCGACGGTACGTTCGTCAACGTTGGCCAAGATTATCCTTCCGCCGACCGCTTCACATTCGTGTTCTGGGACACCTCTCTCGACCCCATCGCCTCGGGAACGACGGTGTGCGGGCAGGGTGAGATCTATCTTTACGAAGGTGTCGCCCAAATGGAGATGCGAGATCCGAGCGCCCTCGAACTCTGGGAATGATGGTCTTCTTGACGTGGCTGACGGTTCGAGGGGCGCCCTCTGTCTAGGATCGGACGGTCCCTACTTGCCCCGGGGGACGTCCGGCCATCTGCTGACAAGCTCGCTCCGACCCGCTAGACCTGTCGCTTAGGCTCAGTTAGCCGCCACACCCTCCTAGGGTCCACGGGTGTCTTGCCACGGCCGCGCCCCGCTCGCGTCGCCAACGACGGACCACGACCGAACGCGGCATGAGCGCGCTTCTACCTGGAAGAGACAAGCTAGGGATTTGTCAGAGGTAGCTGCAACGCTAAAGGTCATGGGCTGGGCAGACGCCCCGGGAAAGGAAACCGACGTGTTGAGTCGAAGGACGAGAGACCGCAGCGGTTGGATCAAGTTGGTCGCAGTGGGCGGCCTCGCCGCCGTGGCCATTTGGACGTGGTGGAGTGGCACGTTCTTCGCGTTGACGGGAATCGTCGCCCAGTGGCTGACGGACATTGCTCTGAATTGAGTTGCGGACCCCGCGGCGGCAGCGGTCGCGAACAACGGGCTCGAGGTGATCGCCCTGGGCGCGGCAAATGCGGACGTTGGGGTGGGACTGGTCCGCTAACGAGATTTGCGAGCGTTCCTCTGGTGGGCGGACCCCACCAAGACGAATGCAGCCGAGTGGTTGTGGGTGCAGCCCGATACCTTTGGGTTGAACAGCACGGTCGGACTGAAGACCCGCGCTAGCGACAGGAGCGGCAATGCACAGCGAGATCGAGCTCGTGAATGACGGCGACGGCCTTGCCATCATCGGCGCGCCGATGGATGTCGAGCGGTTCTTCCTCTCGACCGGCCTCGACAAGACTCCCTCGCGACAACTCGACCTGCACTGGCTCTCTTCGGCGACGGGAGCAGGAGGAACTGCGTCACAGATCGGTGCCGATCTCGCGGCGAACTCCGGACGCTGGGTCAAGCTGACCGCCGAGTCTGCTGAGAAGGTGAAACAGTTCGGACTGATGCCCTCCAAAACGCCCGGCGTCAGCCACGCAATGATTGGACAACCGGGAAACATCAAGCAGTGGCTCCAGCTCTCACACGCCCCATCCGCCCTTCTCAGCGGACCTCTTGCCCTCACTGCGTTGTCCACACTGATGCAACAGCGCGCGATGCAACAGCAGATTGACGAGATCGTCGACTACCTCCAGGAAATCAATGAGAAGGTCGACGACCTCCTCCGCGGTCAGAAAGACGCGGTATTGGCCGACATGATCGGCGTCGACCTGATGGTGGAAGAGGCGATGACCGTCCGCGATCATGTCGGCCGCGTTTCCGACGTCACATGGTCGAAGGTGCAGTCGACCGCAGTCACGATCGCACGCACCCAGGCCTATGCGCTGCGCCAGCTCGACGCCATCGCGGAGAAGCTTGAGAAGAACAGCGGCCTGAGTGAGATCACCAAGGCGACGAAGAAGGCCGAGCCGCAGGTGCGGGAATGGCTGGCCGTCATTGCGCGCACCTTCCAGCTTCAAGAAGGCATATCGGTCCTCGAACTTGACCGCGTGTTGGATGGGTCCCCAGAGGAACTCGACCGGCATCGGCTCGGGCTGGTCGCCGCGCGCCGCAATCGCCTCGAACTCATCGGCCGCAGCACGGCGCGCATGCTGACACAGATGGACGAGACCGTCCGCCGAGCCAACTCAAAGGTTCTATTCAACCCGTTCGACTCCCCCGCCGCGGTGAGGTCCAGCAACAAAATCACGGACGGCGTCCTCGATCTCCGAGGACGGCTCGGGATCGACTCGAGACATGAAACAACAGACGCGAAACGCTGGGTCCTTGCTGCTTCCGAAGTTCGCGACAAGGTCGTCGCGTCCACTTCAAACGCAGTCACTGTCGCCCAACGATTCGGGGCGGACAGCTTCGACCGGGCAACTGAATCGTTCCGTGCCGTCGACATTGACGCCGACGGTATCCCGGACAAACCTCGGGCGACCGCTGCGGCCCAAGAAGCTGGCGCGGCGATCAAGGGCACAGCAACTGGAGTCGCCGACACCATCGGGAAGATCTTCAAGCGCAAGCACGCCAACACGAC
Source organism: Tessaracoccus sp. MC1756 (assembly GCF_014164735.1). Taxonomy (NCBI): domain Bacteria; kingdom Bacillati; phylum Actinomycetota; class Actinomycetes; order Propionibacteriales; family Propionibacteriaceae; genus Tessaracoccus; species Tessaracoccus sp. MC1756. The sequence goes on from NZ_JACJFZ010000005.1 coordinate 164,010, forward strand.
TTCCCCTGAAGAGCCGGATCCTCAGACGCCAATCGAGGAATCCTGACCCTCACGACCTGCGGCATGTCCGGGTGCATCGTCCGCACGTTCTCGATAGTGACGGCCAAGTCTGGATCACTCTCGGGCCCGCGGACCATGGTCGTCGCCAGCATCTTCCCGCTGGACATATGGAGCGCTCGCAAAAGGGTGGACCCAGGTTGGGCGGATATAGATGCCCTGGTTGTCCGGCTCCATAATGAGATCCGTCCTCGTGATGTGACCGACCCCCCGTGCAAGACTGAACACCGTGAGGCCCGCTCCAACCAGAGCTAGCGTCGCGGCTGGCGTATCAGGGATTTCCGGGGAGACTTTCAGGAGTTGGCCAGCTCCCAAGACGAACATGCCGTACCCCAAGGATGTTCCGAAGCCGATGCGCAAGGGCTTGAAACCACCCTTCGACCAATGGGCCATTGAATCTGTGTAGGCGCGCAAGGGGACAACGCCATGTTGAAATGCGCGGACTATCCGGGCACGCTCGGCTGTGAGGAAAACCCAGTCACGCACCGAGAATCCAAGAGCTCCGATCAACGCGACGAGGGTGACCATAGTGTCCGGCCAGAAAGGTTGCTGACCTGTCACAATCAGCACGGTCCCGCCGAGCAGCGTGAACGCCACCGTGAAGGCCACCGGCACGATGAATCGGCCACCGTGCACGGCATCACGTGCGACCAGCTTCGCTAGGGTGGCGCGATGCAGGCTAGTGAGCACGGGATCAGGGTCTTCAGCGTCCAAATTGGCGCGTAGAACCGCCTCGAAACTGCGGACTCTCGCCCCACTAGTGAGCTCCTCCAAGCCTCGGGCAATCGCAATCAGGGACGCCGCCCCGCCAACGAGGGCAATCAGGAGCATGATGGTCGACTGTTCCATGCAACACATCCTGCCCAACTCCTGGCTGTCTTTGTCGATCGCGCGGAAGGCGACACTTGAGGCTGCTGGCCGCCACGCACGGAGAGTCTGGAAGGCTTGCCGCATGGCACACTACGGATGTGTCACGTACGTCTATCCCGACGGCCGCCATGACGAGCGGGAAGTATGGATGATCGGGCCCGCTATAGACCAGTACTACATCGCGGAGAATGGCGAGCGGTATCGCATCGTTGAGCCTCTGGAGCGTCGATCAAAAGCGCGGCGCGATTTGGCCCGTATGGCGTGTATGCCTTCCTAGAGCCTGCCGTGGCCGTCGACACCGGATCGGAAACCCTCGCCGGGTACTACCTTCCCGCCCACGCCTGAGGTCGCCTCTCCCAGATCGCCGGGTCAGCGATCAGTGGAACCCTAGCCGAACCTCGACGTTGTGGTTCTGTGAGGGTCCCGCCCCTGGTCCGCTCTTCGCTCGGGCCGCCATCGGCTTCGCTCGTTAGAACGGCAGCGCGGGGCACATGCGGCATGTCAGGATGTTGGAGCCCGGTCCTCTGCGCGAGGTTCAGGGGCCTCGCCGTTGGCGACCCCGTCGATCCAGTCGTTCGCCTCGTCCGACAGGTATAGCCCGGCTGGACCGCTCTGGCCGACCCACCATGCCTCGATGCTGATGACGCCACCTGCCCGGGTGATTTCATCGACCAGGGCGGCCGGGACCTCGTCACCGTTGTTTTCCATCAGATAGTCGCGGGACTGCTGCCGCAGCTTCGGCCACCACGCTTCGATACTCATGCCCGACATCATCCATCACAGCGATGCGAGGCGCCAGACGCGGCATGAGAGCGAATGTCTGGCGCCGCCCTTGGCCGTATGGGAATCGCAGATCGGCGAAGAGCAGTGGCTGGGCGGCGCCTCAGGTGGCCTGCCTTTGTGGCATTTGCCCCCCGTTCAGCGGGTGAGCAGCCGGAAGCACAGCGGTGTCTCCTCTCCGGCAGAATCGGACAGTCGGCAGAATGGGCTGTCACGATGCGGCGAGGAGCGGGAACTACTGAGCATGAGAGAGCTTCCCCCGCCGCGAGATCAGGAATGGCTTGAGAGCCTATTCAACCTCTACTCGAAACGAGTCAGGGCCTTTGCGATCCGACGCGTGGGCCCGGATGCGGCTGACGATGTGGTCTCAGAGGTGTTCAGCATCGCTTGGAAGCGTCGCCCCAATGTCCCCGAGCCTGCTCTTCCCTGGCTGCTACGCACTGCCCATCACGTGGTTTCCCACGAACGCCGGGGACTGGCACGGCGCCTCAATCTCCGAGACGCAATCGCCGGGGCGCTGGCAGACACGCCCAAGGCCGCAGCCGACGCCTCCAGCCGAGTCCTGGCCGAAAGCGTGCTCAGCCAGCTCTCCTCCACAGATGCCGAAATCCTCCGGCTGACGGCCTGGGAGGGGCTGACTCCACAAGAGATAGCCGTGGTCCTCGACCTCAGCGATACAGCCGCTCGTACTCGACTCAAGCGTGCCAGGCAGCGCGCCCAGCAGCTGCTCAATGACTCCGGTCCAGCTCTCACACTCGCCGTGGTCACCCCCCACCTTCAAGGAGAACCGACATGACCGACATTGACACCCTGCTGAGGGCCGCTGACCCTGCTGCCGGCGTCCCTGACTACAGCGACGACGAACGCCGCCACATCCTGGTCACCGCGATCGCGCCCACGACACCGGCCAAACGTCACGCGGGGTGGCGGATCGGCGCGGTGGCAGCGGCCGTGGTGATGGTGACCGCCGTCGGCGTGAGCAACCTGGTCGGAACAGGCGCCACAGCGCGCGCGGATCAGATTCTGACCGAGGCTGCCATCAACGCCGTCGACCCGCCGGCGACGGCGGACCAATACTGGAAGATGACCGGGACTGCCGACTACGGCACCGGAGAGGTGTGCGGCGAGAGCTTCACCGAAACGCACTACCTCGCGGTGGATGGGAACCGGCCTAGCTGGTACGTCGAGAGCTATGACACCACACCTGGCTGCCCGCCGCTGGGCGAGGACCGGATCTGGACCCTGACCAAGAGCCCCAACGCCATGGTCGACAGCTGGCGTTGGCCGAGCCCCGCGTTCCTCGCTTCGCTCCCCCGCGACGCAGAGCAACTGCGCTCGCGGCTTTACGCAGACGCGGCGGGAGTAGGGGCGTCCTCCACCGACGCCGGCGTGTTCGTCCTGATTGACTACGCGCTGACCTACGGAGCCCCCCCGGCCGACCTACGCTCCGCCATGTTCGAGGTACTCAAGGACGTGCCAGGCATTTCGGTTGCCGACGAAATGGTCGTCGATGGCCGCGACGTCGCCCTGTTCACCCTTCAAGGCGGTGAGGTCACTGAGATGCTGATGATCGACCCGGAAGCCGGGCAGCTGGTCGGCTTCCAAGGCGTGCAGAATGAACGCAAGGTCACCTACGAGCGATTAGTGGTCGACACGGTTCCCGAGGAAGTTCAGGACGCCGCGGACATGTTGGACTGCGAAGTCGGCTTCGACGACACGATCAACCCAGCGGGCGATCTCATTTGCCGCTGAGACGAGCCTCAAACTGGGTGAGGGCTACCCGTCGGGACGGCCCTCACCCTCGCCCTGGGGAGAATCAAACTCCCCGCCAGCGGCAGATCCGGTCGTTCAGGATCTCCCGGGCAGATTGCGCTTTAGGTGGTCGAGGGAGGGGTGCACGCCTTCGGTCTCCATCACACGCATCCACTTCTGGTTCGGCATGAACAACAGCGTTGAGGAGTCCCGTTTCTGCATCATGTTGGTGTGGAGGAGGAGCCTCTCGAGTTGGTTCAGCTCGCGGAGGAATGCGATGGCGGCCGCGGTGCCATCCAGTTCCCGCCCCGCACTAGATCAGTGAACTTGTTGAGTCGTCCCACGGCGTTGGACCGTCGAGGCGGCGGAAACCCTCGATCACCGGTGCCGTGAGTTGGTCGAGCGCAGCCAGAGGGCGGACATTAGCGACCGCAGTGGCGCCCCTCGGCTCTAGGCGCTCGAGGTTCCGGGGCCGCCACGAGCCAGGGGCGTACTTAGTCCATGGCGGGTGTCAGACGTAGCGAGCCGATCAGCGCGCCGACCCGAGCATAGTCGACCAGCCCGCGGTCGAACTCCGCACGACCGGTCGCGCTCGGTGAGAAGTCGGCCCGGTAGGGCTCCGCAAGGGCCGCCTGCGCCTCAGCGATCGAACTGAAGGCGCCAATAGCGACTGCGGCGTACATCGCCGAACCGGTCGCGCAGACCTCAGTCGCGGTCGACACCATGACATCTGTGCCGAGCCCGTCTGCGAGTGCCTGACAGATCATTGGCGAGTTTCGAACCACGCCACCGATCAAGAGGACACGCTCGATTCGGGCGCCCGCCTCGGAGAGCCCCGCGAAGATCGCCTTGCTACCGAGCACCGCCGCGTGAACCAGCGACCGGTAGAGGTCGGCGGCGTCGTGGCCGATCCGCAGGTTCACCAGCGCGGCGCTGGCCCGGTCATCGAGGTTTGGGTACCTGCGACCGTTGATCCAGTCAAGGGCGACAATCCCGGAGGACCCTCGGGCCAAAGCTTCCCTCTCCAGTGTCGGCAGCAGCCGGTCGCGGCTCGCGGCGAGCATCACCTCGACCTCGTCCGCTGGCAGCCTGCCCGTCAATTGATCTCGCCAGATCTCCTCCCAGGGCGAGGCCAGCACCCTCGCGTACCACGCGAACAGGTCACCGAAGGCTGCCTGACCGGCCTCTCCGCCGAGCCAGCCGGGGAGAATCGAGTCCTCCGCCACACCACTAAAGGCGCGAGTGTCGCGTCCCTCGATACTTGCGTAATCGGTGAGGAACATGTCCACGGTTGACGTCCCGACTACCTTGACCAGGGTGCCCGGTCCGATCCCGGCGCCGACGGCTCCCGCATGAGCATCCAACGAACCCACAGCAACGACCGTCGATGTGCTCAGCCGCAGTCGCTCGGCCCACTGGGGGGTGAGCGTCCCGACCGGGGTCCCAGCAGGAGCGGGGGGCGTCCGGAACGTCCTCGCGACCTCGGCCAGGTGCGGGTCCAGCCCGGCGAGCGTCGAGCCAGGAACCATGCCGCCGAGGCGGCGGTTGAACAGCACCTTGTGGCCGGCGGCGCAGGCATTGCGGACAAATGCGTGCGCGTCGTGGGCACCAACCAGCAGGTTGGTGATCCAGTCGGAGTGCTCCACCCAGGACCTGGCGTGCTCTCGGATCGCGCCGCTCGTCCGCACGCCGTGCAGGATCTTGGCCCACCACCACTCCGAGCTGTACTCGCCTTGATATGTGGTGAAGTCGACCTCCCCGGCGGCCAGAGCGGAGTTCACCTCATCGGCGGCGGTGGAGGATGTGTGGTCCTTCCAGAGCCAGAACATGCAGTCCGGGTCATTCTCATGCCCCGGAAGCAGGGCTAGCGGCACTCCGTGGCGATCGGTCGGGGCCGGAGTGGAGCCGGTCGAGTCGATCGCGAGGGCTGAGATGGCGCCCTCCCCCAGTTCAGCGGCGACGTCGGCGAAGAGACGGTCGAGCGCCTCCAAGTGGTCGAGCGGATGCTGCCGGAACTGCTGGCGCTCCGGCTGGCAGAACTCCCCGGCGGCCCAGCGCTCAAAGGGCTGACTGAGGGTCAACACACACTCTCGCCGAGCGAGGTCCCAGACTCCAACCCGGACCGAGTCCGTGCCGAAGTCCACACCGGCGACGAGGTAATCCTGGCTCATGGCGCTCCTTCTGAAATGTGGGTGGACGATCAACGCCTCCGAATCGAGCGATTGTGACGGGGAGGGGTGGCCCCCAGGCCACGCCTCCGAGGTGCGGGTCGCGACCTGGCTCGATCGGATCAGGGCAACAGGGCAGTCACCAAAGGGTGTAACCGCCGTCGACAACCATCACCGAACCAGTAGTGAAGGTGGAGGCGTCGCTAGCCAGATAGAGCGCGGCGGGCGCGATCTCTTCGGTGCTGGCGTAGCGCTGCATCGGGACCTCGTCGATCCAGTAGTGCCGGTACTCGGGCTTATCGATGTCAGCAATTTCGGTCTTCACGTAGCCCGGCGCCAGCGCGTTGACCCGGACCTTGTGCTGGGCCCATTCGGCAGCCAGCGAGCGGGTCAAGTGGTGCACGGCGGCCTTGCTGATCCCGTAGGGCGAATGCCACTGCGGTCGGTTGATTATCAACCCTGACATCGAGCCGATGTTGACAATCGATCCACTGCGGCGTGCGACCATGTGACGTCCGACGACTTGGCAGCAGGTCCAGACAGCCTTGAGGTTCACATCGAAGAGCCGGTCCCAATCCTCGTCCGGCAGGGTCAGAGCGTCGGCGTGGAAGCCGATACCGGCATTGTTGACGAGGACGTCGATGTGCCCGAACTCTTCGATGACGGTACTGACCATCGCCTCGACCGATGCGCGCTCAGCTACGTCAGTCCGGACGGCGACGGCGGCGCCCGGGCCAATCTGGTTTAGGGCCGCGACGGCCTCCTCATTGCGGGCCTCGGTGCGGGCGGCGACCACCACCGTTCCTCCGGCCTCCACGAAGGCCTGAGCGATCCCTCGTCCGATGCCTCGGTTGGCGCCGGTGACAACCGCCACCTTGCCCTCCAGGGAGAACTTGTCGAGCATTGTCATGAAGTTTCCTTCCGTTTGATCAAGTGCCGGCGTTGGCACGTAGATGTTCGAACCACGCCGCGACGGCGAGACGGGCGGCTCCAAGGGTGGTCCCGTCTGCTCCAACGCGCGCGGGGACCAGATGCAGACGCCGCGTGGCCAGCGGCAGGACTCGGTCGTAGACCATCTGCCGGACACCACTGAGGATCAACTCTCCCGCAGCGGCGACCGAGCCGCCGATGACGATCACCTCGGGGTTGAGCAGGCTAGTGGCCGAGGCTATGGCTTCGCCGATCCTCCGACCCCCCGCGCGCAGTGCCGCCAGCACATCTGGATCTCCGGCGTTGGCGAGGCGGACGATCGCGCTGGTGTCGGTCGCCCGGTCATCGTTTAGGTCGCGGACGATCGCCCAACCAGCGGTCAGTGCCTCGACGCACCCGCGATTGCCACACCGGCACAGCGGTTCACCGTGTCCATGCACCTGGCTGTGACCGATATCCCCGGCCGCTCCCTGGGCACCGTGGTAGAGCCTGCCGTTTGTAAATATGGCGGAGCCGATGCCGGTGCCGACCTTCACGTAAAACAGCGAGTCTGCCTCGGGCCAATATTGGGCCTTCTCGGCCACAGCCATCGCATTCACGTCGTTCTCGACTAACACCGGGACACCGAGCCGCTCCTCGAGCCAGGTCTTGGTGTCGAATCCGTCCCAGCCCTGCAGCACCGAGTAGCCAGTCACCATCCCAGCGACATAGTCGACTGGCGCAGGCAGGGCGAGCCCGACAGTGACAAGGCGCGACCGTCCGCCCTCGTGTCCGGCGACCATTTCGTCAATGATCGCCGCGAGCTGGCTCAGGATCTTCACTGGGCCGGCCGCAAGGGCGATGATGACCGCGCGCCGCGTCAGCACCCGGGGATCGAGGGAACAGAGCATGATCTGAGAGTGGCGCTCGCCGATGTCGACGGCAGCGACGACACCGTAATCCCCGTCCACTTCCAGCAGACGTGCCGGGCGGCCACCGGACTGCTCTGCGCGCTCGGACTCCCGCACTATCCCACTGTCGAACAACCGCTCCAACCTAATTGCGAGTCCACCGCGAGACAAGCCGAAGTCGCGCTGCAAGCTAGCCCGCGTGCTGGGGGCTCGCCACAGTCGTGCAGCCAGCTCTAGGTCCTGAGCGTCCAGATTGCTCAGCTGGTCTGCCGGACGACGACGTTCGGTCCCGGTCATGCCAACAAGATAACCGCCATAATGCGCAACATCAACATAAATCTCAAAGTTTTGCTTGACAGAGCGCAAATCTGGGACCACGCTGGTACCACCCCGCGAGGCACGCTGGGCACTTCAACGGAGAGGTGGAAGACATGAGCAGATGGACGGGCCGCGCAACGCTGGGCGCCCTTGGATCTGGGATCTTGGCGATCACGCTGGGACTGGCAGGATGCGCGAGCCCGGGAGATCCGGCAGCGACCGGCACTGCTCCCGCGCCCGAGGACAAAGTCGTGATCGGCATTGTTGAGCAACAACTGGGGAATCCGTTCTTTGGCGCGATCCAGGAGACGGCGAAGGCCACCGCCGAGGCCGCCGGCGCGCAGGTGATCGTTGCCAACTCGAAGACCGCTGGCGACTCGGAGACGCAGGTCACCGCAATTCAGGACATGATCAACCGCAAGGTCAAGGGAATCGTCGTGGACCCGGCCAACGCCACCGCGTTGGTGCCCGTGATCAAACAGGCTCGCGATGCTGGGATCCTAGTGATCGCGGTCAACACACAGACTGATCCGTTCGACGCCGTCGATGCAACTTACGAGACCGACAACCTCGAGGCTGGACGGCTGATCGGCGCCTGGGCGAAGGCCACGCTCGGCGATAAGGAGGCCAAGGTCGCCCTGCTCGACTACGACCTCACGGACAAGACTGCGAAGTTCCGACACGATGGTTTCTTGAAAGGCTTCGGGCTGACCGAAGAGTCCCCGGAGATCGTTGGCCAGAAGGAGACCACCGCCAGTGTCGACGGCGGACAGGCAGCAATGGAGAACATGCTGCAGGCCCACAAGGACATCAACGTGGTCTACGGCATCAACGAGCCAATGTCCCAAGGCGCCTTCGCCGCCGCAAAGGCGCAAGGTTTGGAGTCGGGCATTCTTTTCACCGGAATCGATGGCAGTTGCTCAGGCGTTCAGGCCGTCAAGAACGGGGAGATCGGCGCCACGGTCGCCCAGTTCCCGACCTACATGGGCCAGAAGGCCGTCGAGGCGATCCTCCAGTACGTCAAGGACGGCTCCAAGCCAAGCGGGATCATCAACTCGGGCACGATCCTGATCACAGATCGCCCAGCCGACGGGATCGAGTCCAAGGACACCGCCTGGGGCCTCGAGAACTGCTGGGGCACTAAGTGACCCCGTCCCCGGCGGCGGCTGGCATCGACACCGATGCCAGCCCCACCGGGGCGGCCCGGTTCGGGCAGGCCATCGCCCAGGCCACGAGGGGCGGGGTGCTCGGACCGCTGGTCGCCCTGTTGGTCGCGACGATCCTGTTTTCGGTGCTCACTGACACCTTCCTCACCCCGAGCAACATTGCGCTGATCCTGACGCAGTCAGTTGTAATCGGCATGCTGGCCCTCGGTCAGACCATGGTGATCCTGACGTCCGGCATCGATCTGGCCAACGCGGCGGTGATGGTGCTCGCCTCGGTGGTGATCGCCAACATCGTGAAATCGGCGTCCAACGGGGTCGTCGCGCTGTCAGCCGGCCTCGCGGTCGCCCTAGTCTTGACAGGGGTCTCCGGCCTGTTGGTCAGCCGAGTGAACCTTCCTCCGTTCATCGTCACCCTCGGAATGCTGACCGTCGTCACCGCCGCGGCCCGGCTCTACACGGGTTCCAGCAGCATCCCAGTGCAAAACGACCTGATCTCCTGGCTGGGCATCCCGATCGTGATTGGCGAGTTCCGGTTGACCCTCGGCGTCTTCTTCTGGTTCGGCGCTTACCTAATCGCCTGGTACGCACTCACCCAGACTTCCTGGGGCACCCACGTGTTGGCTGTCGGGGACGATCCCGAAGCTGCCCGCCTCGCTGGAATCAAGACCAAGGCGGTGCTGCTCAGCGTCTACCTGGTCGCCGGAGTGTGCTACGCGGTCGGTGCCTGGCAGGCCCTTGGCCGGATCCCGAATGCCGACCCCAGCGGGTACGCGTCCGGTAATCTTGACTCGATCACTGCCGTGGTCATCGGCGGTACCTCGCTGTTCGGCGGTCGCGGTGGCGTAATCGGCACCCTGCTGGGCGTGCTGATCGTCACGGTGCTGCGCAACGGCCTCACCCAAGCCGGCATCGACTCGCTCTACCAGGACATCGCCACCGGAGTGCTCGTGGTCGCTGCGGTGCTCGTCGACCAGATCACCAGGCAGGCGAAATGAGCACCCCGGTTGTTGCTGCGCGTCAGCTCGTCAAACACTATGGCGCGGTCACGGCGCTGGACGGGTCCGACTTCGAGGTCTTCGCCGGCGAGGTGCTCGCCGTGGTCGGTGACAACGGAGCTGGCAAGTCCACGCTCATCAAGGCCCTGACCGGGGCGGTCGCACCTGACTCGGGCGAGATCCTCGTCGACGGTGTGCGAGTGCGCTTCAACTCCCCCATCGACGCTCGACGCCATGGCATCGAGACCGTCTACCAAACCCTAGCTGTCGCTCCGGCGCTCGACATCAGCTCCAACATGTTCCTCGGCCGCGAGCAGCGCCGTCCGGGGATCCTCGGCTCAGTCTTCCGCAAACTCGACAAGCCAGCGATGCGCCGGCAGGCGGCTGCCACACTCGCCGAACTCGGGATCACCACTGCCAAGTCGGTCCGACAGCAGGTGGAGACGCTCTCCGGTGGACAGCGCCAGGCAGTGGCAGTCGCCCGGGCCGCGGCCTGGGGCAGCAAGGTGGTCGTGCTTGACGAGCCCACAGCCGCCCTCGGCGTTAGGGAGTCCGCCCACGTCCTCGACCTGATCCGCCGGATCCGCAACCGCGGTGTCGCAGTAATACTAATCAGCCACAACATGCCGCAAGTGTTTGAGATCGCAGACCGCATCCACATCCATCGACTCGGTCAGCGTGTCGCGCTGGTGCGACCTGGCGAAGTCTCGATGACTGATGTGGTTGCGATCATGACCGGCGCCAAGGCAGGAACCGAAGGCTTGGTGGACGCCGATCTCCCGACCAACGAGGACGGCTGAAGGGCCTGTCGAAGCACCGAACTGGCTTGCCCGCCAACGGCGCGTTACCCGGACACACACCCTTCATCGAGTCAATGCGCGGTGACAAATTGTTCAGTCAGCGCCCCGGAGGGAGGTGGAGCAGTCCGAGCACGCAGGGATGTTTGGGACGGTTCCCGTCACCCGGAGCAGGACTTTCGTCGTGAATCGGGCTGGTTGTCGACGGCGCTCGAAACACCCACATCGCGGTCACCATTGGCGGCAATTGAGGGCGGTCGGCTTGCGAGACTGGCCCGCCGATGACTGGCACACCGACATCTTCTCGTGGAATTGTCCGGCCTTCGGCGAGTCCATCAACTCCTTGATCAGGGATATCGGCATTTTGGCGGTGATGCCCTGCTCCAAGACGATCAGGCACACTTGGACGCCGCCTCTTGGACCTCTGGCCTCAGTGGGGCCGCGCCGACGAGCAGGCACTGAGCCGACTCACGGCCGATCTGGTGCCCAACCGCGATGACCTTGCGCGCCGAAGCGAAAGCGCGCGGCTGCGAAGTCGACTAACCGGTCATTCGCGGCATGAGCACGAGTCCCCACCGCGAACTCGCCGACTCTTAGCAAGACAGGCAAGGCCCACTCGGCAGAGGACGCTGCCCGGCGTCCGACTACAGCTAGCTAGCAGTTCGCCGCCAGGCAACGCCAGTTCTAGCCGGGGATGTTGCGAGGATCGTTGCCAGGCGAGATCGTGTCTTTCCCGCGGATCGATCCGTCGCGCCCGTGGATGTTCAACTCCCCGCCTCCCTGATTCCCTAGGTAGTCGCGAGCAGCATTGATTGCCTCCCGTTGAGTGCTGTGCACTGAGGAGGCGCGGCTGGCGCCCTCCTTGCCAGCCGCCCATCCATCGGGACGCGGCGTGACGTGGTAATTGGGCATTTGCATTCAGCCTTTCATCGAGTTAGGAGCAACAGTTCAGGAGAGTCCACCCGAACCGCCCGGAAGCACTCACTTCGGACGGTTCAGGCCGCGGCTCACCCCTGCCTTACCTCAGGTTGAAAGTCTTCCCGCACTTGCCACACGCGATGAGTCCGGGGCTGTACCCCCCGATCCGGAACTTGGTGTGGCAGTGGGGGCACGTGACGGTGTAGCCACCGGGGCGGCTCTTCATAGCGGATTCCTATCTGGGCCTGGGGCCCGCTCGTGGAACCAGTACGAAGCCTCCCCGGCGAGCGCAGTTCTGCTACCCTCCGCTTGTCACCCTGGAAAGTGAGCATGAGAGCCCGGATCGGCGATGAGCCCGATCACGGGCTCTTCGTGTTCCACTATCCATTATCACGTACGTGCGGACGAACCACAAGGGTGCAACTACTACATGTCGTGCCGTTTCCGGCGTGAAGCCACCACATGTAGTAGTTCGGAAAGCATGACTCAGTCAGCACTCGAGGGACCCGCGAACGCGGCGACGTTCGAATAGGACCGCCTGAGGTCGCTACAGGCCTTCAGTGGCTGTACCGAATCTTCTACGAATCGAAGGCAGGCACCTCCCGCTCACAGCGTGTCGCAGCCGTTGGCGACGGGGTCGCTACGGAAAGCTATGGCGCTGTCCGGACGTCTGCTCCTCGGCAGGATCGTCCGCTCGGTCCGCGGCAATAGCGGACGTTGCATGCCAGTTGTCGACTGATGCTGGAGGACTCGCGGTTGAGACCAACTCAGGTCGATGACAACGTCTCTAGCGTAAGCCGAGCTAAGCGCTCGGTCTTCGTACCGTTCTTGAAGAGAGCCGCAATGTATCCACCGTATTCCTCTTCACCGATATTCCTCATTGCTTCCAGTGTGGGGAGGGTCATTGTCTTAGCCTCATCCAAGACAGGACGCCAATCAGTCGCGTGGTGTTCGATACCAGACAAGTCCAGACGGCGGAATACCACGTACGAGATCAGGCGGTTACCGTGAATAGAGTATCCCTTGGAGCGATTATCCAAGCCTTTGCGTTCCAGCTCGAGTTGCGAATCGATTGCTCTGAGAATCTGTACGCTGCGCCAAACGCGTAGGTAGTTCGTCGACGAGTTGAACAGGAGTTTGTACGGCGTCCTGGAGGTGTCGTCCCAAAGCTTGCTGACCTCTCTCTTCGCCTGCGTAGCGAGAGAAGCAGAATGTGCGCATGCAAGGGCGACCGCTGCCTCAACGAACTCGCACCCCTTGTCCGTGTCCGGCCTCTCTTCACCGCTGCGGATCGTGTATGTCAGCCCATCGACAGAGAAGTCGTCTCTCAACCGAGCCTGTTCTCGGTCGAGGCCCACGAAGTCGCGGCCACCGATCAGGTTTTGCGTGTTGGTAGCCCGCGTAACGCGTTTTGCGAAGTCCTCGTCCGCAGACTCGAGGGAAATGAAGCGAACCATGACGCGCACCGCCTCTAGTTCGTCCTGCTTACCCTGCCTTAAGGCGCGCGTGAGGGTCCCTACCGTTTGGGCTCCATTAACGATACTTACCCCCTTTACCCCGAACGTCCCTTGACGCCGCTCAGGACCACCGGCAGGCGCCTTATCGATCGACTCACAAAGCGCTGTCACACCGTTGTTGAAATACCAGAAGTTCTCTGGCGTTTGCGTTATCGTTTCGAATACGGAGTTGTTTACTTCCGAGTTTGGAAGAACAACACGGACGTTCCGCGCCAAGAGGAAATCTCCGTGATCCCGTAACCACCCCGCGATCTCAGATCCTCGCACATGTCCATAAATGGCATCGGGAGGACCCTCAAGGCGTCCCCAGTCTGACAGATCGACCGTTAAGTCAATTTGACTGGAACGGGTCTCATCAACCAGCAGCTTGTAAATGACTCCCTGGTTAGCGTAGGTGACCGTCGCGACCTCTGTAGGATCATTCAGCGTCGCGACATATTCATCCATATGCCCACGCACTTCCTCGGCGACTGCCGGGGTTCCCATGGATGCGAAGATCACCTCGATCCGCAAGTCGGTGTTGAGGAGGATCCGATCCAGTTCAGATTCTCGACTCTTGACTTTCTCGTTAAATCGATCCCACTTTCCCGTCACTAGGTCGGCTAGGCCTTTCTGAAACTTCATCATCTCATCGAGCGACGGGCCATTCTTCCCGGTCTCTGACCACTTGGCCTGAACCACGAACAGCCGAGGCGGATCCGAATCGACGATTGCAATAGCATCGACGCCGTTGTCTCCAGGCCCATCTGTCACTGCCTGAGCGGCTGCCTCCTCGTCGAGACCAGCTAGTTTGGTTAGCACGAAGGCGGCGAGCGCCCTTGTGAGTCTGGATTGTTCCACCTGCTCGGGACCGTGGGCAGCGAGGTCAGTCACATCGACGTGCGGATACGTCGTGTCCTTCAAGCGCCGCTTCACCTGCGCGACGTGCAAGTCACCCACGTTGTCCTCTTTCTGAAACGCGAGCGAGCTTTCATACGTAGTCGCCCATCTTTCCGGCGACCCCACCATAGTCCCCGGGGGTCCGCAAGGCTGGCCACACGCCCTGGAACGGTGACGTCTTCCTTGGGCACCCGTGGAAACCCGATGGGCAGACCCGGGGGTTGAGTCGCTCATCAGCATCCGCTCGCCGGCATGTCCGGACGCTCCATTCCTTGGAGGGACGAAGAGTCATGGCAAGCAAAGCTCACAACTTAATGAGTCTCCGGACACGCCCGGGTGATCATCGCGCTTATTGGGTCTATTCAGTTGTTGCGGGATGATGCGCTGGGGGCCCAAGGCTCTGCGCGCCACGAGCTATCGCAACGGGTCAAGGGACGGGGTGGCGTGAAGCACAACCTGCGGGGGCTGCGAGGCGGATGCTGGCCGGTGTGGCGGTTCGTCAGTACGCCCTGAAACTAGATGGCCTACGGTACGAGAGGCACCAGGACCTCGCCAGAGACCTGAATGTCACCTTCAACGTTCTACTGAATGAGGCATTGGCCCATGCGTTGGGTGCTGGGAAGCGAGTCCGGAGTGGTGGGAAGGCCTTTGTCCGAGCTGTAGGGCTCGCTTTGTGCAAGCGGACATGACAGCCTCCTTGTAGACGGACAAGGACTTCCCTGCTGACGGACAGTTGATCTCCCTGTCTGAGGCCATCGGGACCCCAATCGTGTCGGTCCCACGAATGAGGCGTCCCTCCGGTGTTTGCTCGAGGTCTTCGACCACCGCGATCGCCTCACAGCTGGGGAGACCAGACTGTCTGCTCATCGTCTCCGGACAAACACTCATAGCTGGAACCCCAACTCCGACAAAGTGTCGGAGTGCGGTGGCACGATGTTGTCCAGTTCAGAAGCTGAGTTCTAGGGGGAGAGTGCGGGATGCGCACGGCGCAAAGGCGGCAGCAGCCGATCCGGTTTGTTCACTGGGTCGGGTTCCTCATGGTGGCGGGGTCGTTCGCCTTGGTGCTAATGGGCGGCGAGCCGGGGCCAGCATTCGGAGTCACGGGCACGATCCTGATCATCACAGCGGTCTATCACGCAGCGCGCGGGAGTTCCTGGTTGCAGGTGTTGACTGCCTGGTTCTCCCAGTCGCCGATCCTGCTGGGTTTCCTCACCGGTGCTGCCTTCTTCACCATCGGGTGGGTCATTCCGTCGCCGGCTCCTGAGTCGGTCGTTCCGCAACCTGCCGCAGAGACCGCGCCGATGTTGCCTGTGGCGTCAGTGTCCGCTGAGACCCCGACACCCACCCCCACCCCGTCGCAGAGCCCCAGCCTTCGTGTCTCTCCCTCTCCCAGCCCTTCACCTGCAGCCAGTGTGTCCGCGGCCGTCAGCACCCCATCGGCAGCGGTGTCACCGAGCGCTGAGGCGTCACCGGCGTCGGGTCAGGCCGCGGTGCTGCTGTCCGAGTTGGCGATCAAGGGAAGGGCGCCGAAGACCGGTTACAGCCGCGACGAGTTCGGGCAGCGCTGGGCGGATGTCGACCGGAACGGGTGTGACACCCGCAATGACATCTTGGGCCGCGATCTGACCAGCATCACGTACAAGGCGGGCACCCGTGATTGTGTGGTCCTCACCGGGGACCTGGGTGATCCGTTCACGGGTTCGCTGATCAGCTTCGTGCGCGGCAACGACACCTCCCGCCTGGTACAGATCGACCACGTTGTGGCTTTGGGCGATGCATGGCAGAAGGGTGCTCAGCAGTTGGATCTGGACACCCGGACTGAGTTCGCCAACGATCCGCTCAACCTGCTCGCGGTTGATGGTGCGGCCAATGCGCAGAAGGGTGACGGCGACGCAGCCACCTGGCTGCCCCCGAACAAGCCGTTTTGGTGTGACTACGTCACCCTCCAGATCGCGGTCAAGCACAAGTACGGCCTGTGGGTCACTCAGGCCGAGCACGACGCCATGGCCCGCATCCTGAACGCGTGCCCCGCCCCGGTAGCCACAGCCAGCCCTGAAACGACGGCAGCTCCCGCTACCGCAGTTATGTCGCCGACACCGGCTCCGGTGACTGCATCGAGTAAGCCAGCGGGTCTCGTGGCAGCCGCCCCTCAGTCGGCAACTGCCACAACCCATGCCCCCGCACCTATCGCTGAGATCCCCGCCCCGCCGGCCGACGCGTACTACAAGAACTGCGCCGCAGCCCGCAGCGCCGGTGCAGCACCCCTCTACGCCGCCGATCCGGGCTACCGCAAAGGCCTCGACCGCGATGGGGATGGGGTCGCTTGCGAGTAGCCGGGCCCACTCTGGCGAGGAAGCTCATTTTGCTTCGGGGGGCATGGCCTCCTCGGGGAGGTTCAATCATTGGTGCTTCTTCACTTGGGCGGAGAAGGTTCGGCCACTGGTGGGACGGCGCGACAAACTCGAAGGGCTGACGCCAGAACCGCTGCGACGGGGTAGAGCCTCGAGGCGGACTCTGGGTCTAGGTCGTCCAGAGGCTTCAGATCGGCGGGAGTGCCCATGGCCGTGAGATCGACTTTCGATTGAGGTTGCGTTTGGTGCACCCCTCCACCACATCCGGGGCGGTTCAATACCGTCAAGCCAACGTCGCGAATCTCGCCCAGTCGGTGTACTCCCATTCCCACCTCCTGCAGACACGCTCACGGGGAACTTGGTCCTTCAATGGGTCGAGCAAAGCAAGCTGCGCGTCAACCCCGTCACCAATGACCAATGCGAGAAGGTACCGCTGCGAGGCTGCAACCATGACCGACAACTCATTGTTCGTGAGAGAGAACCGGCTGTTCCGGGACTCGACCTTCTTGACCTCAATGTGGACGGGGTCGCCATCGGGGCCTGTTCCTTCCAAGTCGTAGCCGGCATTCTGCCGTGATACGTCGGTCAGGCTCCAGCCTTGACCGTTGAGGTATTCCATTGCAGCAACCTCTGCGACCCTCCACCTCGTCATCGTCCCGCCGAACGTCGCGGAACGATTGGCCAACTCCCGGGCGGGGGTTGACGCCTGATAGGTGGGCTTCAAGATCCGTGCCGGGGGCTGCTTTCCTACGACCTCTTGTTCCCGCTGCGAGAGTTGACGCCCCTGTGTGCGGGCAGATTCCACCAGCCTTGTGGCCAAGCGCGTCCGAGTCTTGTCGCTGAGTTTCGTCGCTTCGGGTCTCGTGATCAGTTCGCTGGTGCGGAGTGTGGGGCCAGAGAACACCGTGCGCAAAGCCCTGGCTTGCGACACCTTCGTCTCGTCGTAAAGGGCTGGCGGTGCCCCCTCTGGAAAAACCGTCTTCACGTCCTCCTCCTCCATCGCGACTTCACTGAAAGAGAATGGCCATGTCCGCCCAGCGAGTGCGGCCTTGGTTGCTGCGAGCAGCCTTCCGGGGACCGTCGAATCGCCCCCGAGGGCAATAGTGCGCAGATCCTCGCCGCCGAGTAACAGATCCCAGATGTGCTTGAAAGCCGCCCCCTCGGTGTCCAAGAGAAAGTCAGCGAATAATTGCCCAACCGACTCGACCACGGCTTCCGTGCTGGGATCCCGCAGGACCGCATGGGTGCGTGAAGGATCTGTCAGCAGGTTCCCCGAAGCAATCGCAGCAAATCCGAGCTCGTCGTCAAGTGGCAGGAAGCAAGCGAGTCGGCCCCTATGGCCGGCCAGTGCTTCCGCCCGTGAATCCATCGGGATTAGAAGAACGGAGTCAGCGGATGACTTTCGCTGGAACTCCGCTATCGAGCCATCGACGGTGAGCAAAACACTGTCGCCTCGATGTTCACTTTGGATGGTGATCTCACGATCGGGATATCGAAGAACGGCCTTGGTCACGTTCCTGAGGAAGAGGAGCGCGATGGGGTCCAAATTGAGTTGGTCATCGGCGTAGTGGCCAAGGCTCAGGGTGAACTCCGCGCCTGATCCCTCAGCTCCCGCGATAACCCGAGCCGGAACCCGCAACAGGGGAGTCTCCTCCGGCGAGGTGCCCAAGAGTTGGGCTGACTCGTTCCTGTCAAACAAGATCCTCACACCGGAAGAACCGACCGTCACTCGGTCGGCGACGGACGCCACCGCCTTGAAGCCGATACCGCGGTAGCCGATTGTGTCACCACCGCGCTGCTTGGCGGAGTTGGCAGACCGGCACAACGCTTCAAAATCCTCGTGCGTGAACGCTCTGCCATCGTTCCGCCACACCAACTCATTGGGCTTGGAGAGATCCGCCTCTACCTGGCGAGCCCCCGCATCGTCCGAGTTCTGCAACAACTCGTACAGAACCCTTGCCCGGTACGTCTCAGCCAACAGAGACTCGATGTTGGCCATCTCTCGGAAGAGCCCGGGTGCTTGGGCGTGCTCTCTGAGGAGCTGCCGCTGAAGTTCCTCGACACCTAACCGCAGGTTCACAGCGCATCATCCTGAAGTCGGACGACCACGCGAGCAGGCACCCCTGGAAGATCGGACACGTCGAAGGAGTATGACGAGGCAGATGTTGCTGGCCGGGAGGGAATCCGGCCACCTTCGGCAAGCCTGATCTTATTCGCGTAACTCTCTCGGCTGTCGAGGAGGAACCCGGCCTCATCAAAGACCTCGATCACCATACGAGGCGACCAGAGTTTGAACGCATGGCTTCGCTCGGAGGTGAGATTGCCGCCCCCATAGGAATCCTCGGCACCCTCAAGGGCGGGGGAATCCTCGAGTGTGCCGATGGCATGAGTACTTCGTGCGATGACTTCTAGGTTGTCTTCTCCGCGGATGCCTACGATTAACTCTGTGAGCCTCGTCTGCACGCCTCGGCCCGTGGTCTCATCGATCAGGTCATGTTGCAGATCTACCCAACCTAGAGAAGGCGTGAGCTTGAAGTCATCCGCATCGTGCCAATCGACACCGCCCAGCCACACATAGAGATCCCCTGGGGCAAGGGGTTCGTCGGATTCCCAGAGGCCCGACTTTATGGCCACCATCTTGGGAGCCCCGGTTTCACTCAGTAGGAAAGGTCGAGGTATAACGCCGTAACTGGACAGTGGTCCTTGTTCACGGCTGCGGAGTTGCCAGAGGACGGTTGGGGTGTCCTTGCCCGTGTGGCGCACTTGCCAATCGTCTGGATGAAACCGCAGCTCGAGTGATACGGCCACCTCGCGAATGTGCTCGTCTGCGACGGAGATCGAGACCAAACGGGCTTGGGGAGCAACTAGTTCCCAACCGAGTACGGAGAGTGCGATTTCGTCGACGTCGACCTCAATCGCCTCGATGGCTCTTTGCAATCTATCCTCCAAGGTTGTTGCGCTCAGGCTGGTCCCTGTATCTCACCAGCACCACCGGCAGAGGCGCAATAAACCGCCCCTGAGACGCTCCAGTTTCAGCACTCTTACACGGCTTTACGGCTCTCGGGCGAGGGACCCGAAGTGCTGGCTTGTTCCGTGAGCTGCAAGAACTCCACGGTTTGCTCTGCATCACAAACTAGGACAGTCGCGCACATTCGGATCTCTGGACTCGCGGTAACGGAGACGACGTAGTCATTCCAGTCGCCATCCCACAGGTGCAGATCCGGGTGCTCTTCGCCGAACCAGTCCCATTTGTCCATGAATCCACTCAAGCTCAGCCACACGTCGAAGGTGCAGAACGCGATGCTGGTCAAGGGGTCGATCGGTCCGACCTCCAAGGCGGATGGCCCGTCAACACTGTCAAGCTCCCAGTCGTGACCCGTGGGATGGGCTTTGGGCATGGTCTACATCCTTCCAGCAGGACCTCACGGCCCCACACATTGGATGTCACCTATTCATGCAGCAGTCCCGGTGCACCCGGTGGTCCTCTCCCCGGACGAGTTTCAACGTGACGCTTCTCCTGTCAGACCGTCCATGTAGATTCCTATGAACGGTGGCCGGCGAGACAGCGTCCGATGACTTGCCGGGAACGACTGCCACCTCTACATCAGTACTCGAGGGCCCATGAAGCAAATACGTCCGCCGTTACCAACGGCCGCTCCGAACCACACCACCGCTGTGTGCGTCGATTTCGAGTCAGATCATCACGCCATCTGCCCTTCTGGCCCGCAGAAATGATGTTCCCCACTTCCGAACCGGTTCGGCTCCGAGACGAACTGGATCTAGCTCCCTTACTTGCCTATCTGCGATCCGAGTTCCGGGTCCGTCCGGTAGTCATCCTCACCACCCCGGTCGGCCAACAAGCCCCCCATGTGGCGCCCGACAAGATCGTCAAAGTCGGCATGGGGCGGGTCGATGTCGTAGTGATGGCCGGTGACAACATCACCCACAGTTTCGCCCGGCAACTCGCTTCGGAAGAGGCAAGCGTGTTCCGCGGAGCGTGCCGGGTCTACCCGCCCGGTGCCTTATGGGAAGCGGACCCGCGGTCGGTCCCCCTCCACCTAGCTCGCACACCGCAGGAAATCGCAGCGTTGCCGGAGCGCTTGCTGGCCAACGTGACCCGCGAACTGCAGAAGCTGGAACAACGCCCGGACCCCGCCGGGGTAGCGGCAACGGCGAACACAGCGAACAGCCGCGGCCTTACGGCGCCGCGCACCTCTATGGGCGCCGCTCGCGGACCAAATCGTCTCGCGGTGGAAGTGACCACCGTCGGACAGGCGGAGGCGCTCGGCAGCTACTTGCGTGACCCGAACCGCGAAGTACCCGTTGTGGTCGTGACCAGGGCAGCTGGCATCCCCTTCTCCTACGCAGACGTGTCTACCCTCCGAGACGACCTTTCTGGCCTTGCCGAAGTGTTCGAGATCGCGACGCCCACAGCCAGCTGGGCCTTCACGGCGACTGTGCCGGACAAGTGCCAGGTTTACGGCGGCGCCGGCCGGGTCTATCCACTCGGCACGGAATGGGAAAACGACCCATACCTATCTCCACTGCGTTTCGCATACGGGCGCGGAGACCGAGATGACATCACACGCCACCTGGTGGCCGATGCCATGCGAGTCGTCTCGACCACCGGTTCCATTGCTGTTGATCCCGGAATCACCGCACCCGTAACGGTCGAAGGTACTGTCGAAGGTGTCGTGGCAGACCGCGCCGTGGTCAGGACCGATGATGGGGGATTCGCTGTCGCTTGGCCTGAGCTGGTCGTCCCAGGTGAGCCCGCCGAGCGCATCTTCGCGAAGGGCATGCGGTTAGACGGCCAGATCGATCCAGACAGTCGTCGCCTCGATGTCCGCACCCCACGTCTATCGCGAGTCGATGCGCTGCGCAGCTACCACCCCGACGCCACGGTGCTCGTGCGCGTCGCGGCAGTCGCCTCCAGCTCCTGCAGGGTGGAGCTGTTCCCGGGAGTCAACGCAGACATCAACAATGCCGATGTCGCCGACGCCCAGGTCGACCTCCTCGAACTCATGACCGTGGGTGAAGTCCTTCCCGCTCTCATCGTCGAGCGCGGTCCAGGCGTAGAAGAGTGGCTGCTATCGATCCGGGAAGCAGGAGAACCGCAAGCTGCAGTTCCGGCGCCGAGCCTCCTGCCGGGCGGTCCCGCCTGGCTCGTGCCCCGGAACGAGCAACCGCTAGTGGACACACCGCTTGAGCGTGCCGCAGGAGACGAAGAAGACAGCGAAGCATCGACAGACGGGTCAGCGACTGAGCAGGCCTTGCGTCGCGAAAACCGCCAGCACATCAGCCGCGTTCGAGAACTCGAAAACCGAACCGCCCAACTCGAATCACAACGCGACCTCGCCCGCAAGCAGCTCAGAGAGGCGTTGCGCCGCCGTGCCCGCGACGGTTCGACTCACACAGACGACAGTGCCCTGTTCGAGGATGAAGCCGATCAAATGACCTTCGAGATCAACCTCGCCTGGGCACGCACCACCCTGCCAGCCGAAAAGAATGATCGCCCACTTCGTCGCTGGACCTACAGCCCACACTTCTTCGACACTCTCAGATCAGCCGCCGGGATCTCCCGGGAAAAAGTCATCGAGGTCATCGTCCATGTGCTCACCGGCCGTGACACCGACCTCAAGTCCCGAGAACTGCACCAACTGCGCAGCGGCAAAGGCGGTGACGACGCGCCCATCACACGTGACAACGGCGAAATCTGTTGGCGGGTCAGCCTTCAAAGCAAGACCCCGAGCGCCAGACGGCTGCACTACTGGTCCTGTGCCGACGGGTCCGTCGAACTCGGCAGCGTCAGACTCCACGACGACTTTCGTCCGTGACCCCGACCTCTGCGTTGAGCGCTGCCTGTCAGGGATGCAAGTCCGTCGCTGTGACGACGCTACGGTCACCAAACTTGAAGAGCGCCAATTCCAACCATCCTTCCGGGAAAAACTCATCCGCGTTGTGGTTGTCTCGGCCTAAGGTCTTATACCTGAACGGTTTCAGTGCCGAACGAAGCACCCCTTCAAGGACCGACGCATCGGACAGGTGCACCGTTAGTTCTCGCAACAAGGCGGTCTGGCCCGTCGGATCGATATCCGACTCCCCGTCTTGAAGAGAGATCAGTCGCGTAAGCGTGCCACTGGTGCCGTCGAACCGTACACCTAGTTCTACTCCGGCCGCGGGGCGGGCGGTGGGCCGTACCACCAGATGCATGTTTTCTTGCTCGAAATGTTGTTTCGGAAACCGTGCCTTCAACGTGTACAAACGGTCTCCGATCAACACTGGGTCTGACCAGTCGACCGCTTGACGCACGTAGCTGATGCGTCTCCTACCGACTCTCGCGAACGCCATTCGCCCGCTCGGGTTCAGGATCAAGGGATACATGAGCAAGCGGTGAAGGCGGACGGTCGTCGGGGCACCGTCTGCGTCCGCCTGTGTCCATATCGTCATGTCCACGTCGACGTCAGGCACGAGGGACGGGTAGGGATCCCAAGAAGAGCCCACCTGCCTCAGCCGTGCGAACGTTCGTTTGTTCGACGCCAAGTAAGGGCTCGCCAGCGCGCGCCCGAGGCCGTCGGCGACAGGCGCGAGCAGGGGCGGGGGTGCGCCCACGGCGAATCTGTAGGTTGTCTCGCCCTCTTCATCGAGCTCGGCCACGATATGCACCCCCAAGAGCTTCTCATCCGTCTCGCTTTTCTCTTCCATCAATGCGTCAAAGCCGGAGACCAACCCCTGCCGAGCGTCGGCCACGTCGTCCATGCTGTCCGCCAACATGTCCAGGAGCTCGGCCACCAACGTTGACTCAACCGTTCGTGCGGAACCTTGCCAGTCCTGCAGAACCTCAGCGAAATCTGACCCGCGTATGTCATTGGCCGGACCTAACGTGGCCGCAGCGAATCCTCGTGCTTCCTCCGTGAACGGTTGCGACCCCACTGAAACTAGACGGGAATCACAAAGCAACGCAGTGGCGCTCAGATGCTGAGGCGAAGCCCGCACATGGAGTCCTTGACTCAGTAAACTCTGAACTCCCAGCAGATGATCACGATAGCCCCATCCGACCACATCCGGCTTGAGGGACGTGACGATCACTACGTCCGTTTGCGTGGCGTTGGCGAGCAGACCAATCAACAGCGAATCGACGCAGGGTGAAAATATGACGATCGAGTTCTCTGCCTCCCCGATCCTTCGCGCCCAATGCTCGTATGCATCTCTCGCCAAAAAACACCTGTCAAGCTCCGTTGCCATACGCCGCACCTTAGTGGTTCACAGCCCCCGGTAGCAGGCCCTATGAGCGCGGCGAGTCTCGGGGTGATTGAGAGATTCTTCTGTCCGGACAGCACCTTTAGGAAGGGATACTTCGTGGGATGGACGTCCTCAAGGCCAACGGCACGTAACTAGCTCGCGCCACTCGCCGGCGCCGGTCAGACGAGGTGAAAGGTCAACTCGCCTGGTCGTTTGAGGAACTCAATCGAGCAGACCCTCTGAATTCGTCGATCGGCTGGTTCGCAGACGCCGTCGAAAGACGCCTCCAACACCCCTCACACATGCCGGGGAAATCGAACACCAAGAGCTTCCGTCGCTCATAGAAGGCCGCACCGCGACATGCACGCTCATCGGCAGTTGCGGACGTTTTGACCTCGGCATGACAGGGCATGCTCGGGGGGTCGCGGCTGGGTTGAGAGACTCCGACCCTGCAGATGGGCGCCGCCGTTCGTGGCCGACCCGTTCCGGTGCTCGCCCGGCCGTAACACGTTCACAGTGCTAGGAGCGTTACAAGGCTTCAGTGCACCGTCGATGCCCGACTGCAGGCGGCGCGGGCCGGCCATGGCTGGTGTTTGGCTTCGCAGCCGCGGCGTTGCTCGCGGGTGCGTTCGAGGTAGCTGGGCAGGGCGTATCGGTGCCACTCCTCCATCGCTGCAGGGTCGGTCGACTCGCCCGCAAGGTATCTGCTGGCGGCCAAACTGCCGAGCTGGTGCACAAGGCTGGGGTGTTGTTCCCAGCATTGCGGGGTCAGATCGCTGCTGAACCAGGCATGTTGACTGTTGAGCCACACGACACATGATTGGAGCCAAGCCCCCGTCTCTCGGAGAAGGACAGGGTCGCTCACGGTCGTGAGGTCCCAGATTCTTGGGAGGACTTCTCCTGTGGCGAGGATGTTCGCCGCGCCTTCGCCGCCCCTGCCGAGAAGGGCCAGGTCGACGAGGGCAAGTTGCATGGCCTCCGTCGGTAGCGGAAAGGGCATCAGCGCGTTGTTCATACGATCTCTGCCTCGTTGCTGAGACCCAACTGTCGGGAGTGGTGCAGCGCCAGGGCTTCCTTGTCGGCCGGTCTGACGCCCGCAGGGTGTTGGGCGGCCACGGTCTTGAGCCGCGCGTCGCGCTGTTGGCTGAGGAGCCGTCGGCCACTTGTGCCGTCGATGGCTCGACGGAGGCGGGCGAGGATGGGTTTGCCGTTCTCAGCGATGACCAGTGCGCTTCGGCTGGGGAGTTCTCGCAGCTGTTCTGGCCGGATGACAGGGACATCTTCGCCGTGGGTGGAGAAGGACCGGTGTCCGCCCAGTTGGTGGTTGCGTCTGGTGACGCGCTTGGATCCGAGGAGGTCGCTGATCTCTTTGTTGAAGCTTGCGTCTTTCGACCCGCCGAAGACGACAAGGGTGTTGGTGAGGTCCTTGATCGAGCGAGCCTGTTGTTCGCCGAAGACGCGGACGAGCTGGCGCCAGGTCTGTGATGCCCAGATGAAGGAGATGCCCATGGCTCGTTCGTTGGCCATGCGGGTGGCCAGGGTGGGCAGTGGCGCGGTGGAGGGGAGCTCATCGAGGCAGGCGAGCATGGGTGGGCAGAGCCGGCCAAAGCCTCCCTGGTGTGCGAGGTGGAGAGCGGTGTCGAGGACGTGTTCGGCGACGGCGGTCATCAGGGGTGAGGCGGAGACGTAGGGGTCTTCTCGTCCGAGGAGGTAGATGGTGCCGTTGTTGCGGATGAGGTCGGCGATGTCGATCGCCGGTCGGCCGGGGCTGGGTACACAGCGTTCGCGGCGGTCGCGGGTGGCGAACAGAGCTAGTGCTTGGTCGACCGTGGATTTGGTGTTGCCGGAGGTGCGTTCATCTGCGTTGCTAATGGCGCCAGCGAGGAGTCCGTACCAGTTGGGTTCGGCGTAGGGGTGGGTGCGCAGGATCTCGCCGGGCAGGGTTGCGGTACGGGGGTTGGCCGCCCAGGCCAGGACGTCGTTGAGGCTGAGGCCAGCCAGGGCTGCTGCGTGGAAGTAGCACTGGATCACTTTGGCGGCTTCGGCGGCGTAGAAGCGTGCTGCGTTGTCGCCGTCTCCGGTGTTCTTCAGGGTGCCGGCGCAGAAGGCTTTGGCTCTCTTCTCGGCGACGGTTGCTTCGATGCAGCCGGCGATGGGGTCCCAGATCAGTTCGGGGAGGCCAGGGGCGGCACCGAAGGGGTCAAGCACGGCGACGGGGCCTTTGGCCTGGCGGGCTGTGATAGTCAGGAGGAGGTCGTCGGGTTTGGTGAGGGTGACCAGCGCCGCCCCGGGTGCCTGCAGGAGGGCCGGGGTGAGCAGGTCGAGGGTTTTGCCGGAGCCTTGGGGGCCGATGACTCCGGCGGTGCGGTCCCAGGGCTGCCACAGGTCGACGCCATGCGGTACTTGGCTGCGCCCGATCCGCCACCCGACGGTGCTGGGTTCGAACTTCATCGCGGGCCCTTCGCGTACAGGTCGGGGCGGATGACGGCGCGGTGGGATCGGAGCCGTGCGGTGCCGAGCAATTTGGCGGCTTCTGGGGCCCTAGCCATCCCGCGATGTCTGGTCGCGGCGAGGTGCCGGCACATCGCCCACACCGTTGCAGCGATGACGGCACCGCAGATCAGTGCGGCAATGATCCACATCAGCGCCCCGGGGTCGGTCGTGGCGTCCGGCTCGAGGCCAGCGAGCGTGTCGCCGCGAAGGATGGACCAGGTGCCGGCGACGAGGTCCGAGCCGGGCGGCCAGTGCCACCCAGCCCCGGCCACAAACAGTGCCACGCTGCGGCCTGCTTGCAGAGAGAGGATCGCGAGGAGGGCGGAGCCGACCAGCATGCCGACGGCTGGTTCCCAGGTCCATACGTAGCTGTCTTGGTGTTGCGACTGTGTCATAACCTCAAGAACCCCATCCGGGATCCGTTACCGCGTCGCCGCTGGTGGGGTCGAGGCCCAGGCTTCGGAGCCATTCCAGTGGGTCGACCAGGGTGCCGTTGAGGCGTACTTCGAGGTGTAGGTGGTCACCCGAGACGTTGCCGGTGGCGCCGACGGCGCCGATGACTTCCCCGGCCTGGATGGTCTGTCCGGGGTGGACGAGGATGCTGGATTGGTGGGCGTAGAGCAGTTCGGTGCCGTCTGTGGTGGTGAGTGTGGTGTGGAGGCCGTAGGGGCCGCCGCGGCTGACCTTGGTGATGGTGCCGGCGGTGATCGCTTTCAGCGCTGTGCCGGTGGGGGCGGCGAAGTCGAGGCCGGTGTGACGTTTCGTCCAGTAGGGGCCGGTTTGGCCGTAGCGGGCGGTGAGTCGGTAGTTGTCCAGCGGCAATACGACCGGACTGGTCGTGGTGTTGCCGTGGACGGAAATGTGGACGTGGTCGAGGTGGGCTGCGCTGGGGTCTGCTCCGGTGTAGCAGGCGGCGGCGGTGCCGCAGCGGCGCCAGCCTTGGTCCGCGCGGTCGGTGGACCAGAGGTGTTCGCGCCAGATCACGTAGGTGACGCCCAACGGGGCGGCGTTGGTCTTGGCCCAGTCGGCGATTTGAGTCCCAAGTTCTATCCCTCCCGGACTGAGGTAGTTGGGGATCATGATGTCGACGGCGCGTCCGGTGCCGTGGTCGCGGGGGTCGCCGGGCCGCATCCCGAGCAGTGTGAGATCGGGCCAGCGTGCGTGGACGCAGCGCATCACGCGCAGCGCGTCGAGGGTCTGCCCGGCCTCTGCTCTCAGGCCGGTGGGTGCGCAGTCGAGGTCGGGGTCGAGGGTGCCGCACAGGATGTCGCCGGGCTGCTGGTTGTCGAAGCGGGCCACCAGCGCGCGGGCGGGGGGTTCATATCTAGCGTAGGCATCGGGGTGGGCGCTGATCTGCACCGCTTGTGCCGCCTGGGCAATCGTGAGGGTTTCCCAGTCGTCGATGTCGGCGAGTCCGGGGATGTGCCATCCGGCGCGGTTGGTGTGTCCGGTGAAGAAGGTTCGGGCCTGGTACCGGTCGTCGCCGAGGATGCGCAGGTTTTCGGCCTGGGTGGCGCCGTCGGCGTACCACCCGACCAGGGAGCGCTGCTGAAACAGGCCGAAGTCACCGTCCTGGTTGGGTCCGGCCATCGCCGAGGGGTCGGCACCGAGACTGGATTCTTGCATGGCGGTCGCGATACCCACAACGGCCCCGTGCGGGCCGGTGCCCTCCTCGAGGCTGACCTGATAGATCAGTGCCGCCCGGTCCACCTGGGCGTCGTCAAGCTCCACCGCCGAGGTCACTGGGTCACCGGTCGGGTCGAGGCAGCGGGCGGTGATGTCGAAGCTTTGGGCTTGGGGGGCGAGGAGCCCGCCGGCGAAAAGCAGGATGATGCCCAGCGGTGCCACGAGCTGCAGGGCGGCCAGGGCGGCGATCAGTGTCTTCATGGGTCAGGTGAGGGCTTGGTTGGTGTTGGTCAGGGGCAGTTCGAGGTCGGGGTGGAGGGTGAGGTGGACTTTGTGGAGGCGGGGTCCGACGCAGATCAGGGCTCTGCCTTTGCCGCCCATGGCCCAGCCGGTGACGGCGTCACGGGCTACGGGCCCGAGGTCGAGGAGGTGTTCCAGGTCGTCGGCGACTTCGGCGTCTTGTCCGAAGAGGACCTTGATGTCGCCGAGGTGGAGCAGGTCTTGGGCGATTTGTTGTGCCTGGGATCCGGCCTGGCCGGCGCCGAGGTAGTCGGAGGGTTTGTGGGCGTTGGCGATCTCGATGTCGCCGTGGGAGCGGGACAGTCGTAGGTCGGCGTCGAAGGAGGTTACGGCGCCGGTGCCGAGCCGCAGTTGGCGCCACACCTCGTCGCGCACGTTGATCCGGCGCCGGCCCCCGAGGTGGCGCATGGCGCTGCCCCACGAGTTCAGACACATCAGCGCCATGCCGATCGCGTCATCGCCGAGGGGTTCCAGCCGCGACAGCGACAGGGATTGGATCGGGGCGTTCCAGTCGATGTCGATGGTGGTGGGGGCGTCGAAGATGCCGGCCAGGGCGCCGGAGATCAGCTGCCCGACCGCGTCCCTTAGTAGCCGGGTCTGGTGCAGGAACTCCTCCCGGTTCGGGAACCTCAACTTCTCGATCAGATCTGGGTCGGGGGATTGGAGGGCGTGCCAGATCTGGGGGATGACGATGGGTGCCAGTTCTCGGGCGTCGGTGGTGGCGTGGCTGAGGTGCTGGAGGACGGTTGTGAGGATCTGTTCCTCGGTGGGGCCGACGGGGACCTTGGTTTGGCCGAGGCTCTGTGACCCGATCAGGGAGCGGAGCAGCACGACCCAGCGGCCGAAGATCACGGCGGTGCGGCGGCGCTGCTCGTCGACGTTCAGGGTGTGCCAGCCGGTGGCGAGGGGTCCGGGGTCGAGGGGGTTGAGGCGGGCGGGCATGCCGGGGCCGATGGCCCAGGGTTCGACGCCGAAGTGGCGGCACATCGGTTCGTATTCGTCCTTGGGGTCGCCCAGGATCAGTGCCTGGTAGCCGAGGGCGAACATGCGGTTGAGGAAGGCTTTGACCCAGGCTGATTTCCCGCGGCCGGGTTTCCCGAAGATGAAGATGTTGGGGTTGGTGACCGGGACTGTGTCGTCGAGGACCCAGCCGTGCGGGTCGACGTAGAAGGTGGTGCCGTTGGCGATGTCGGTGCCCATCGCGGCCCCGGTCGGGGGCAGCGGGCTCGCGGTCAGGAACGGCCACCAGATCCCGACCTGGTCGGAGGTCATCCGGTAGCTCTTCACCGGTGGCCGCGACGCCACCCACCCCGCCCCAGCATCAGCTCGCCCCCTCCAGGACGGTGCGGAGGTGAACTCCCGGGCTGCGCGTTCAGGATGGGTGGGGGCGCGTTGGGGGAGGCGGTGGCCGAAGTCGGACAGGAGGGTGGCGATGTTGCGGGCCATGGTTCATCGTCCGTTTCTGGTGAGGCTGATGCCCAGCGGGATGGTGGCGGCCACGAAGGCCAGGTCCTGGCTCATGTCGAGGCGTTGGGGGGCCATGGAGCCGCGGCGGATCGCGGCGTCGAGGCGGCGGCCGAACTCGGCGATGGGGGCGGTGTTGGGCACGGTGGCCGAGCAGACGGCGTAGGGGTGTGTCATCGCTGCACCCATGGCCAGTTGGGCCTCTGCGTGGTCGAGTTTGTGTTTGCGGTGCATGTCTTTTGCGCCGGTGCGTACCCCGAGCCGGTCCCGCAGTCCTTGGCCGAGGCTCTGCCCGAACTCAGCCTGGGCGGCTTTCCGGTCCGCGACGGTCTGCTTCTCGATCGGGAACACGACGGTGACGCAGCGCCGCTCGAACGGATCGCTGGGGGCCAGCACGTGGCCCCAGATGCCCATGGTGGCACCACGTTCGGGCAGCTTCACTGTCGAGGTGACGGTCTGCCATGCATCGTGGGAGTAGTGCCGCACCGCGGTGTAGGCCTGGCTGGGACCGGCCAACGCCCACGGTACCTCTCCCGCCACCGCGGAATTGGTCGTCGCTTCAGCGGCGGCAGTGACGAGTGTTGCGCGGTCGCCCGGGGCGAATCCCAGACGGACCGTCTCGGCCAGTTCGGGGGAGGTGAGCCAGGTCACCGAGCGTGCGCCGATCGGGCCGGTGAGGATGGCCCCGATCTCGGTGGCCAGGGACAGGATGGTGTTGAGGCGTCCCTGCCTCGAGCCGCCCATGTGGCGGGCCTCTCGCCCCAGCCGCGCTTCGGGGATGACGATGGTCATGAAGGTTTCGGTGCGAATGCCGGCCTGAGACCAGCGCAGCTGCTCAATCTGGGTGGCCACGCTCGTGACCGGGGCGTCCGGGTCGAGGTTGGCGCGCAGCCACAGTTCGCGTTCGGTGCAGTCGTCCGGAGTGGCGCGCACCATGAGGTGGATCTCGTCGACGAGTTCGCCGCGGGCGGCGGCGTCGATGAGTTCGGTCAGTGCGGCGGCGTAGCGGTTGCAGGTGTCATCGGTGGCCATGGCGATGCCGTCGTGGTCGACCCGCGCGGTGACGGCCCACGTCCGGGCCGCGGAGTTCTTGATGATGGCCACCCGCCGCTGATCCCACCCCACTGGTGGGCCGTCGAGGACCTCCACCCCCGCCAGCGCACCGGGCAGGTCGACCGCATCCAGATCACGGAGCGACCCGGTAGCGGCTTTGGACCGGAACTGGAGCCAGCCGGCCAGCCCTGCGGGGGCGAAGGCGCCGGCTGCGGTGAGCCAGCCGACCGCGGAGCGGCCGCCCAGGGGCACCACGGTCAGTGCCAGGACCAGTAGCCACACCGCTGCCCAGCCGAGGCTGGCCAGCCAGCGTTGCTGGCTGATCGTGATCCAGGTCGGGAACGTGGCCACCGACAAACCGACCAGCTGCGGGATGCTCAGTCCCCAGATCGCCCCGGCTTTGGGAACGGTGTACGTGTCAAAGACTCTCGCCGCCATTGCGGTCCTCCGCTTCCTTCACCGGGACCGGCACCCCGCGCCGGCCCTGTTCCCGTGTGGTTCGATCAGGTCGGCGTGAGGGGGTTACCCGCACGTCATGGGACGGGTCGTACGGGTAGGACTGATCACCCACACCCATCGTCGAGTTGGAGTCGGCCACGACCCCGGCCGCCATCGCCCCGGTCCTCTGGAACCCGTCCACCAACTTCTTCGCCCCAAGAACAACACCGGCAGCCACCAACCCCACCGGCCCAGCAGCGCCCGCTCCTCCAGCGACACCGGCAGCGGTTCCGCCACCACCGGCACCGGCAGCGGTGGTCGTGCCCCCGACTGCGACCGATCCTGTAGCCGTCGCCAGACTGGACGGCGCCACTCCAACGCTGCGGCTCTGACTGGCAGTCTCCGAACCCAGGGAAGCGGGGTTGCTGAGGTTGCCGGCGACGTTGTTTGCCCCGTCGGAAACGCGGCGCGGCGCCGCCAGCCCGGCGCGGAAGGAAGCGCCACTGCTGGTGCCCGGGTCTACAAACGCCAACATCCGAAACAGCCCCACCGGTGACAGGGCGGCCACCACGATCATCACCACGCTCGGCAGGGCCAAGGCGATGGCTTCCTGCCCGGAGTCCTCCAGGCCGAGCGCCACGCCGGAGGCCAGCTGGACCCCGGTGCCGAGCATCAACGTCATCAGCAGCGGCGCGAACGCTGCGGCGTGGAACCAGCGAAACGCCTTCCAGAACCAGGCCTCGAATGGCTTGTACATCAACCCCGCCGCCGCGAGGGGGGCGGTGGCGGAGATCACGATCAGTGACACCGCTCGGCCGAGCATCACCACCAGATGTGCCAACGCACCCAGCCACAGCAACAGGCCCATCAACAACAACACCGTCGCCGTCGACCCCGACACCACCGACTCACTCAAGCTCAGCGTGTCGGGCTGCCACTGGGAGATATCCTCGGTGCCGAGCAGGGTGCGGCGAAGCGCCGTGTTGAGACCGGCCACGGCGGTGACCAGCGCCGCGCCGTAGACGTACCACAGGCTGCACACCAGCAGGAATTTCACCGATCCGGTCAGGGTGGCGCCGAGTGAGGCGGCATCGCGGCGCACCACGGTGGAGATCAGCTGCACGATCAGCAGCACCAACGCGAGACCCAGTGCGAGCCATAACGTGATGCCGTAGACCGACAGCAGCGAGGAGCCGCTCTCTGGGGAGAGGTTGGGGGTCAGGAACCAGTCGCCCAGAGAGAGGATGACCCGCATCAGCCACAGGCCCGCGTTCCACACGGCAAGGCAGATGCTGGTCCACGCGTCGACGAAGATCTTCCCGCCGGCTGACGCGAGGTCGGCGAACATGTCGGAGATGCCGTCCCACACCGCTCAGCCCTCCACCCAGCTGCGCCACCCGGCCTGTACTGCCAGGTCGGTGCCTGGCCACGTTGACGGGGCGGGCACTGGGTGTGAGCCGGCCGCGATCACCCACTGCTGCCCCGTCCAGGCCATGCGTTCGCAATGCCCGTATGCCATCCGTGCCTGGTCCCGGTATGTGTAGGTGATCTCCACCAGCACGCAGGCCACGTGCCAGTCAGCACCGTCGGAACCCTTGATCTGCGCCGCCGCCGGCTCCACCCGCAGGCTGGCCCCCGGCTCCAAACCATCAGTCAGTTGGCCGGCGCGGAGGAACCCCTGGATCAGTACCATCACCGGCCACACGTCAGCCGGATGTGGGTCCTCGAACCAGGCGGCCTGCACGCGCCGGGCGTGGGCCAGATCCATGCTGCTCAGGACGGACCACAGGATGTTGCTGAGCTGTCCCGCAGCGCCTTCGGGGGTATGGGGGTAGCCGGCGGGCACCCCCTCGGCACCGTTGGACGTGGCGTGCGGAATCGTGATCGTGGGAACATCCCCCAGGGATGGTGTGCCACCCTTGGCGGCCTCTGGGTCGGTTTTCATCATTGCCGCGGCGGCGATGCGGTCACGTTTCGACACCTGAATTCGCTGCGCGTCTGCAGCTGGGTTTTCTTCACCGCTGGCTGGGGGTGTGAGTGCGAAGTGGATCGCTAGCCCGAGCCCGGAGACCAGCACCAACGCGATGCCTACCACCGCGGCGAGGAGCGTGACGTGTGCTCGGGCTTCCCTGGTGGGGTTCACCGGGCCACGCAGCCATCGCCGAGGAATCCGGCCAGGATCCCGGGAATGACCAGATACAGCAGCGCAGCCCCCAGCACGACGAACACCCCGATCAGGCCGCCCTTCGACACATGCGGCATTGAGAACACCTTGCCCAGGATGACCGCGGCAACCGCCGCCAGCACGCCTGCGGGGAAGGCGATCCACACCAGCGCCCAGCTGAACCAGCCCAGGAACTGGTCAACGAGGTTCTGGGCCCCATCTGGGGCCACCGGGCACACCTTCCCGCGCGCGCCGTCAGGGTCCGCCATCGGCATTAGCAGGGCAGCTGCTGAGGTGAGCTTGAACAAGACAAGAGTGATCATGAGGTTTCCTTCAATCTGAGGGCAAGACATGCAGCTGACTGCTGCAAGGAACGAGGGAGCGGATCGGGCGTCAACCCAGTCAGCGACAGACGCGGGCATTCGGGCATCACATGCATCGCCCCGGCGGCGACGGCAGCCCGCAGCGCAGGACCTGCCGCGCCGAGCAGCTCGCGGGGCAGCCGCCGGCCCGCCCGGGTGATCACCGGGATCACCAACGGCACCGAGTTCATAGCCTGCAGGCAGGCATCGAGCCGGCGGATAGCAGGCACCGAACAGGCAGCCACCACCACGACGCGATCCACGACTTGCTGGGGAGTCTCCCCGGTCCAGGCACCCAGATCGAGCACAGCGTGGCCATCGACATGGGGGGGCTCGGCTGCGGCATCCAGGCGTCGGGCCAGTTCCAGGTTCCCGCGTACACCTACGCGCCACCCGTCGCGGTCGCCGAGTTCGTTGGTGGCGGCACCGGCTAGGCCGGAGGCATACGGCGGCGCGAGCTCAAGCAGACGTGAGGCCGAGAGCGCCTCAGCCACAGCGAGCGCCACGATCGTGGTCCCCACTCCCCCGGATACGCCCAACACCCCCACCGCGCCAACACCAACGGCGACACTCTGCACGTGTCGATCCGCGACCACCCGGGCGATGGGAACGCTCTGGCCGACGTACGCGGTGCGGAGCTCGGCCAGCGACAACCCCGCAACGCTCATCGCTTCGACTCCAACGCAATCTTCAGCTCGACTGGCGAGACGTCAAGCAGACGGTGGCGGGCCTCCAGAGCCGCGCGGAGCCTCGCGACCCAGAACTCGAGCTGGGCGCAAGCCTCCACATCCGCCTTAGCGGCGAGAATCAACTGCTGGGTCTGGTTATCGGGCATGGGTTCCTCCTGGCTGCGCTCTCACTCTTAGAACCCCGCCCATCCCGGCCTACAGCGAAAAGCACTACGCAGCAGGACGAGCAGCCTGACGCAACTGCTTCAAGGCCCGGATCGCGCGGGACTGCACGACATCCGCCGACTCCCCCGGCCGTGCCAGCTGGAGACACGCCGACCGGGCAGTGATCCCCGCACTCGACCTAGCCGTGATCCCGTGCTCGGCGGCCGTGACAGCCAACGCCACAAGCAGGTCCAGGTCCTCCCTGGGCAACCTCGCCTCGGTGAGCGCCCACCAGTACAGCTGGCTCGACTGCAGCGGCACCTGCCCGGCATGCCGGTCCACGACGAAATCAAGAACATCAGGCGCCACAACTGCGCGTTCCCGCCAGACACGTTCCGAGGCTCGGCCCCAGCCGAACTCCCGATCCAAAGCCCGGCCCACCCGCCGGGCAACGCCCTGCGGGATCCAGCCACGCAGCGGGGCGTCCCAGGGGTACTGGACGACCTCACTCCAGACATACCCAGCGGCCACCTGCTCCACATGGCGAAAATCACGGGTCCTCGTAGACCTGGCAGA
This sequence comes from Tessaracoccus sp. MC1756, assembly GCF_014164735.1. Classification (NCBI taxonomy): domain Bacteria; kingdom Bacillati; phylum Actinomycetota; class Actinomycetes; order Propionibacteriales; family Propionibacteriaceae; genus Tessaracoccus; species Tessaracoccus sp. MC1756. The sequence goes on from NZ_JACJFZ010000005.1 coordinate 198,949, forward strand.
GACCACCGACTCGCAGGCCGGCAACACCAAGAACACCAACGCAGCAGTGGCCTGCGCGCGCGACTCCGGCTCCAGCATGAGGCGCCCCAAGGCGAGAAAGACCTCTCGGTCCTCCTGCCACGGGACCGTCGCACGCCACGATGCAACATCCTGCGCGCAGGTGAAATGAGCCAACACGCCTTCCGGGCGTGTCCATTCTGGCCAAGTCTCGTCCGAGGCCTGGAAGAGAGATTCGATGTTGAGGGCTGAACGAACGCTCATCGCGTTTCCTTTCACGAGGTTGCCCCGAACCTCGCGAACACACATCCCCATCCTGATACCTCCCCTGGCACATACGCCGGGAGAACGCCAAGGGGTACCCGGGCTTGACTAGGGCGAAGACAGCTACCCCCGAAAGCGACTTGACCCAGAGGAACGGCGTGGGTGCCGATCGCCGACCAGCGATGGGCGGTGACTTACCGGCAGGAGTCGATCGCCACCGTAGATGCACTGTCAATGAGCGACTGACGGCGGACCTGCCGTCTGGGCTCGTCCGGCCCAATGGCGGAGTGTGCCCCAAGCTCTCGGCGCACCGATCCGTCTTCGTTCTTCCCGACATGCAGCGGTGCGTGCCCGGAACGTACGCTCAAGGTCACGCTAGACGTGTTCATGGACGTATATCGGGGGAGAGACCGGGAACGCAGGGACGCGGTCGTCAGGCTTCGCGATCGACATCGCTCGCCCGCAACGCTCCCATTGCTTCAGCAACATAAAAGGCGCGGGTCGCCTCAAGCAGCATCTCCTGAGCGCGATGATCTTGTTCGCCAGGCGGGGCGTGTCGTTACTCCTGGGCTGGTTCTTCCGCAGACGCCCCTCGGTCGGGTGGCTACTCCGCTGCATCCGGATGGATGATGGGAGCTGCTGCCCACCACCGTTTACCTGAAATCTCACTTGTTGCGACTTGGGCCGGAACGTGTCGCCACCTGCTGTCCGTCCTCTAGATTTGCACTCGGGGGGCGAGCATGACTGAGCGGGCTGCTGGCGACGATGGCGCTGGTGCATCACAGCGAGCAGTTCTCAGGCACGCGTGGCGGGTGGCGTCCGAGATCGTCGACCGGCGTCCATGGCTGGATATCAGCTGGATCACGATCGACGACCACGACCACCTGGTCGTGCACGATGGTCCCCACGGTGCAGCGCTCCATTTCGATGATGAACTAGGCCCAACCTGGGCGCCTCGAACCTCATCAGAGACGCCTCTGCACTGGGACGAGGTGCTCGAGGTCAACCAGGACGATCCGACCACACGGGTCGCCTGGTCTGAGCACTGGGGGCCCGCGGGCGGGAAGCAGTTGAGCGGCAAGACCATCACCTACTCGCTGATCGCTCACCTCCTCGACAGCGAAGGGGTCGCGGCTCTGCCGGCGAAGGTCGTGCACGACAGTGACGAGTCCGCCAACGCCCCCGGTTCCGCCTTCACTCTGATCGACAGCTTCACCACCTTGCGCCCGACAGTGCAGTGGTACGTCAGTCAGCTGGCCAGCGCCTCGTGGGGAGCGGGAGCGGTGTGGCACGAGCCTCTGTGGCTGATCACCCGCGACGGCCAGCCCATCCTCGTCCTCGACGAAGCGGGCCATGCCCACCTGACGATGCCATCGCTCGGCGACGTCATCGCCGTGATGGCCTGCGTCGCCGACCTCGGTGGGATACCTGACCCCCACGGCTTCAACCTCGTCGACGCGGTGCATCGACTGGATGGAGATGTCGCGACACTCGCTACCCACGTCCTCCATGGACCGGACTCCGTCCTCAGGGCAGTCAAGTCGCCGCCCCCCGCTCCCGCTCAACACCACTCCGGCAACAACCCTGAGGAAACAGTGCAAAACGAATCCGGCGCCATCCCGTGGCCAGATCTCCTGAGAAACCTCCATTCCGTGCTCAGAGAGGCCATCCAGAACTGGGAGTCCGGCGGTGACTGCTTCGTCCCGCCGGGGAACCACGGGATTCACCCTCGGCCGGAGTTTGACCCCGACCTCACTCGTCGCCTCTTCGAGCAGGGACGCAACGAGTCCGCGCTAGATGCCGTCATCCCAGCCATCGACAAAGGAGCGCCGTGGTGGCTACTCCAGATCCGCTTCATCACGATGGCACGCCTGTACGCCAAGCTCGGCCAACGCGAAGACGCCGTCGAATCGCTGCTGCGGTCCCTTCAGATATATGACAGGGCCGAAGCGGACTACGCCTTACGCAGCCTGTGGGATTTCGCAATGCTCGACGAGGCCATGCCGGGCACCGAGCGAACCGCGGGAGAGCCCCCCGCATGGGTCTGGGCACAGATCACCATGTGGTTCGCCCGACTCATCAAGGACCTCCGACAAGGATGGTACGGACTCGAACAGGACGAGAAGCTGCACAGACTCGTGACCGCAGGTCGAAGAGATCCCGACTGGTGCTGGATTCTAGCGCAATTTCCTTCACGGCAGCCGCTGCCGCCCACCGAGACGAGCCCGTCATCCAGCGGTGCAGCGGCAACTGCCAGCCAGCTAATTGAGCAAGGCGCAACGATGAGGGAGCTCGCATTTAGCGAGTCGAGCGAGCTCGGCCCCGACGGCGAACCGCGACACGTCACGATGATGGCCCTCCGCAGGCTTCTGGACCTCTGGCGGATCATCACGGAGGCAGCCTGGGAGCTCGACTCCACAACTGCGCCGTATTGTGAGGGCGTACCGTCTCCTCTCCGTCGGGCGCTGAGTCAGTTCGAGTCCGCTGCGGCCATCACCTGGCGATATGCAGCCCCTTCACTCGGCGGCGATCAGCACTGGTGGGAAACCGTGCCCTGGTGGCATGACCGTCTTCAGTACGTCCCCTGGGAGCCCTCCGCGCAAGTGCTCTCGGCCTTCGTGGCGCGCACGGCGCAGTACCTGCGTGAGAAGGACCGCACCGACGATCATCGCGCTCAGGAGATGCTGCTTGAGGCGACCCGCGCCTTTTTACCATTGGCCGACGACGCTGACCCTGCAGACATCGCTCTCGGATGGTTGGAATCGACGTTGACGGCGCAGATCAGGAGCCACCTGCGCTTCCTGGCGGCTGAGTTCTCCATGGCAGGGTTCGAAGACCTAGCGGCGAAGCTCAGCACCCGTGATGGTAAGGGATCGGCGCGATTCGGTGTCATCCCGCCCGATTTCGGCGAGGTGCTCGACGTCGGTGTCAAGTTGAACCTGAGCATGGCTTGCGACAAGATCAAGCCTCTCTGGGATGGGATCGAGCAGATTCAGCTCACCCGACCGTTGAGCTTCAGCAGGACGGTTGCGGCCCCGCCCATGGAGGTGTGGCGTGCTATCGAGGGCGACCTTCAGGGTCACCCGAGAGCCGTCGGCCTCATCCGTCTCCACGGTGCATGGGAGGGCGCAGCCGTTGAGAGGTACGGTCGATGCTCCCTGCGGGGGCGGGTGTTCGAAGCTGTGACTGGAGAACGTCTGGTCTGGGATTGGTCCCCAAGCGGCGTCACCTGCAGCTCCGTGGTCGAGATCCGGCTCATGCAAGAGGGTGCCGGGACTCGCATCTGGGTCGAAGAGTCAGGGCACCCCAGCGAGAGCTTTCTGGAGATATCTGTACTGGACGGCGGCGCCGACGACCCACGACGTCGCCCCTGGGGATCCTCATACGGCTGGCCCGACGACCGCAGTGAATTCTGGCAGGCATGGCTCACCGAACTGGCCGAGAAACTGAACCCACACCAGCCGAACCCAGATAGGCGGCGTCCCGAGTCCCCCGAGTCAGCTTCGACCCGGACGGCGTCGCAGCCGACGTCATTCGACTCCGACGACGACGGAGACGCCTATGAGAGAACCCCGCGGCGCGAACCGAGCCGGGAGGAGTGGAGGCTTGCATACACCGATTGGCCGGTCGAATTCGGGAAACTCGAACGATGGATCGAGTCTCTCGACGTCCAGCTAGACCGGGACGAGCGCTGGGAGGCGGCAAAAAGGGGGACGCGGGAGCTGTGGGACCCAGAGGATGCCCAGCTGACCGAGGCCCTCGTCCGCGCAACTATGCGGCTAACTCGGCAATGGTACCTAGGCCCAGTCGGCGGTCGGATGCCTTGGTACCAGGATCTCAATGCGGACTATCTGCTCACTTCCATCCTTGTCAGAACGTTATTGACCCAAGGTCGGGTCGACGACGCACGTCGCGAATTCGAAGCCGCCTGCGAAGGGAACGATGGCTCCGCCACGACTATCCTCGTCCAACTCCTCGGCCTCACCCGGGGTCGCATTGCCGCAGCCGAGGGTCAGCTCAGGAACGCGTGCTCGGACTACTGGGAAACCATCGCTTGGGGCACCCGCCCTGATTCAGACCCGGACCTCGTGCACGAGGCGCTGATCGACCTGATGGCTCTAGACACAACTGCCCTGCCCGGCGTTCCATCTCCCTACGACTGGACCGTCATCGCTGATCGGCTGGCAGAGAAACTCAGGCCCGGGCGCCGCGCGCTTCCCTGAGTTACGCCTACGTGCGGAACGGCCCCCTATCTTCAGCCCAGCCACCGCCGGAGTAGGTGAGGCTATTTTCATGGATGGTCTAGGGCTTCCACGATGGGATCGTCAGGTCGGTCGGGGCGGCGCACTGTGAAGGCGATTCGACCGGCCGGCGCAGAGGCGAGCGGGAGCGCGTACGAGAATAGAGTCGCGACGTCTTTCGGGTTCGTTGGATGAGGCAGCATTTTGGGGTCAGTGACGCCTTTGGCGTCGTGGAATCGTGCCGAGGTGCTGTCACCCGCGAAGGTCAGGAGGAACGCCCCACGTGTCGGCACCTTCAGCGCCTTGACGTGCGCATACTCCGGCAGATCGAGGGCGGAGGCGACATAGCCGTCTGTGTCGATCGTCTCGGCGTCGATGCCGCTGGAGACGGCCAGCAGAGCGTCGCGCTGACGGGTCGATGAGCCGGAGAACTGCCAGGGGCGATCTGAGCGCCGGTAACGGCGCATGAGCTTCAGATTGCGGCCTTCGACTACTCGCGTTGGCAGCGAGTCGATCTCCGGAACGATGACCGCCCAGTCCTTGAGACTTCCTTCGGCGATGGCCTTGTGCATGAATGCGATGTAGGGAGCAACCTTGAAGTTGTTCGCCCACCTGAACTGGCTGATGACGTCGATAAGGCCGTCGGCGTCCACAACCCCGTAACGAGCGCGCCAAGGCTTGGGGGCGCCCGCTTCGTTGATGTAGAAGAAGTCGCCGACGGCGGTGGCGGCATCGAGCAGCGGCTGCACGGCACCGAAGTGCTTCTTGTTGACGGCGTCGTCGTGTTCGCCTTGCTGGTTGAAGTCGACGACCTTCCCGCCTTCGCCCTGCTCGGTCAGCTCCGCGTTGTACATCTTGTTGGTGCTGGTCGGCTTGAGGTAGGGAAGGCTCTGGTAGACGAGCGGAGGCACGTCCATCGGTCGGACTCGGGGGCGTCCGTCCTCCTCGAAGCCTTGGAACTTCCTCAACTCGTCGCGGAAATCCTCCTCGTCGCGGACGATGGCCTCGAACGACTTGTGCAGGTCGATCACTGCTTTCCTGGGGGCCGGTACGTTGCGTCCAATGTAGAGCCGGACGAGGTCGCGGTAGCGCGGACGGTAGCCGAACCAGCGGCCCATCTGCATGAGGGTGTCGGCGGCGATGGTTCGGCGTGTGTAGTACGAGATCGTCAGACCCTCGACGGTGAACCCGCGGGAGAGCTTGGCGCCGCCGACGAGGATCTTCCACACGTCGCCGGCCTGGAAGTTGATGTCAGCCTGGAGATAGTCCTTCTCGGCCACGCCGTTGACGATGACGACGGGGTTGACGCCCTGCTGAATCTTGTCGACTGCGTGCCCGATGTAATCACGCAGGGCGTGGAAGTTGACGACGGTCGGAGCCTCCGGCGCTCGGGCCTCGGAGACCGGATGGAAGTCGTCGGTCCACAAATCGTTCAGCCGCTTGAGTCCCGCTGGCAGGTCGTAGCCTGCGGAGTTCCAGACTCGTCGTATATCTGCGGCAAGGGCCTCATGCTCTGCGGTCTTCACGGACTCGTGCACCAGCATCGTGTGGTGGCGAAAGAGCTTCGGACTGCCGAGCGTCGCCGCGCGGAACAGCTTGAGGGCGCCGGACAGGACGTAGGCGTCGAGCGCGGCGAGCACCTCCTTGTCCCGACCTGCGAAGTCGTCCGGGGACGCGACAAGAGACCGGACGAATGCCTTCTCGTTGGAGTTCGCGACCGTCAGTGCTACGGACCCGTCCTTGTCATCCTCGTCCTCTGCCGAGCGGTCGAGGTCGTGGAAGTCGCGACCGCCCATGTAGTCGTCGGGCGGGTCGAGACTCACTATGAAGTCCTTGGGGAAGATGTCCTGGGCGTCGTCGGGGTCGACGAACACGTTGGCAAAGGGGGTTGCGGTATAGCCGACGTACTGCGCGCGCTTGAGTTCGTCGAGCAGCTGGGCGATGAGGCGATTGATCGCGGTGCGTTCCTTCGCCTCGGCGGCGTCCTTCTTCAGACGGGTGGTGTTGATCGACGCTTGGTCTGCCTCGTCGTCGATGATCAGCGCCGGGATCTCCCCCAGATCGGTCTTGGTCGACTGCAGGTCCCGCACGAGCTTCTTGAGCACAGCGGAGTTCTTCTTGACGACGGCGATGCGAATGTCGGGCGTGTGGATGTTCTGCTCGTGGTAAAGCGGCCGCGCCGGGTCGACGAGGTGATCTGTTTGCCGGAAGTCGAGGTACCCGAGGCCAGCCTTGAGAAGCTTGTAATCCTCCTTGGAACCGGTCAGCCGACGGATGCCAGGGAACCCGAGCTCCTTGGGGTCCTTCCCGTAGGAGACGAACCTGCCCTCCTGCCAGTCGACGTCGCCGTCTCCGATGTAGTCGACCGTCGCGATGAGGTCGTGGTTGTCGCGGGCAACCCCGCCGAGGATGTTCTCCTCTCCGATGAGTTCCATGTCCAGACGGCGCTGTGTCTGTCCGCGCAGCAGCTCGATCGTGCCGGTGAGGACGATGACGAGCTTGTAGCCAGCGTCGATCGCCTTGGCGATCACACCGGTGAAGTTGGCGGTCTTCCCGGACTGGACGTGGCCGACGACCAGACCTTTGGACTGGTACGGGTCGCTTCTCGTGGGGTTGGCCAGGCGCTTGACCACTTCGTCGGTGGTGCGGTCTAGCTCGCCAACGGCGTTGGCGCTCCAGCCCTTCCCTTCGAGGACGCCCCGGTAACCGTCCCAATAGAAGGATCTCTTGGCCACCACGTCGCTCGTGTACCAAGGGTCCCAGTCGGCGGGCTTGCCCGAGATCACCACGGCACCGGTCAAGTTGACTGGGAAGGCGTGGTCGATCGCTTCATGCGACTCCGGGGAGAACCCGAGGGCGTCCAGGATTGCCTTCCGGCGGTCGCCGGTGTTCGGCGCAGAGTCCGTTGACCAGGACGGATCTTTCGCGGAGTCCCACTTGGTGAGCTGAATATGGAACTCGTACCGGGCGGGTTCGTTGACGTCCGCCGAGGTGAGCTTTGCGACCAGGTCCGACTCGTTGAACTCCTCTGTGACGCCAGCGTCGTCGAGCTCGAACTGGACGCGCTTGAGCATCGGCTTGGGGCTGGCCTTGGTCATGCTTCGCACTGTGGCGACGACTGCATCGGAGTATGGATCGGTCACGTCAGGCCTCCTGGGCCGAGGGAATGGCAACGAAGGTGTCGAGCGGCTGGCCGGGTGAGCCGGCAGTCCGCCCAGACACGTTCACACGGTAGGTCACGTCACTGACGAGGTCGCTGTGCGGCACGACCGAGCGCAGACGCTCTCGGGTCACCGCCGGGAAGTCGTCGTCCACGAGGTAGGCCGCAGGTGTCGTGCGAAGGACGTACGCAGTGGGGTACATCGCCGCGTCGTCGTCATCCCAGCCTTCAGCGGAGAGGCTGCTCACGAAACGATCACGCGTCCCGGTCAGGCGCTCGCGGATCTCGTGGATCAGTCCGGGAAGTCCGACACCGTCGGGGTTGCCGCCGGCGCGGGTGATCTGGATGGACACCAGCCACAGGGAGCGGCCGGGGCTGGTTTCCAGCTGGCCGGCACCGTGGATCACGTGCGTCCGCGACTCCGCCAGCGTTGTCTTGACCTCGGCGTCGAAGGCCGGGAACGCGTAGTCGTGCTCCTCTGCGAGCGGTCCGAGCCACCAATCGATCACTGTGTACTCGTCGAAGGTGTCGAGGAGTGCGCGAAATAGAAGCAGTTCTCCGACCAGGCCGATCTGCTTCTCCTCGGAGATGCGCGGTTTGGCGGCCAGGAGTGCTTTCATGTTCGTCATCGCGGCGGACGTCGCCGCGGCGAACGTCGCGCCACCACGCATCGCCTGGACCACGGAGATCACCAACCCGTAGGCCTCGGCGTACATGCCGCGCGCGTCCAGCGTGAAGCGCGCCCACTCTTGACCGTTCCGGACGTCGACGCCAGTGGTGACACGACGCAGCGAAGCCGAGTCGAGCACCATGCCCACGCGTGGCGTGAGCACAGAGATCTTCTGGCCGGGGCTGTCGATGGTGATGTCCACCTCGGGAGAGTCGTTGACGTGGTGGACGGTGACCGTCCCGCTGCGGAAGTACCTCTCCAAAGTGTCCGGGCTCAGTTGGTCCGTGGTCATGACGGTCACTCTCCTTGTGCACGCGCTGGCTGCGCCTTGATCGCAGACAGAAGGATGGCCTGCCAGGCGGCGTCCTCCCGCTTCTTCTTGGCACCGCTGCCAGTACCCACGAAGTGGTCTTCGAGCAGTAACAACAGCAGGCTCTTGACGAGAGGGGCGTCGTCGATGTCCAGGCTCCGGTGTCCGACGACGGCCTCACGGAACTTCGCGTTGAGCACGAGGCAGTGGTCCTCGACGTCGATCCTGTAGACCTTCGACTCGGGGAGCACCCGCCACTTGACGTCGATCGGGAAGACGTCGTTGGGCTGGGTGTGGTCACCGAACGCGTCCTTGACGAGCTTCGGAAGGCCGTTACCGGGGAGCGGAGCCTCGATCGGGGTGGCCGACCGCTGCCTGGATATCTTCGTCTCTTGCTTGACGGCCGCACGGTAGGTGGCCAGTGTCGTGCCGTCCGCGCTGCGGGCGTGAACGAGTGCGCTGCGCAGCTCGTCGTCGAAGGTGGTACCTACCTTCTCCGGATTGATGGTGACGTGGTTCTCCAGCTCGACAGTGAGGTCGAGCTCCACCCGGGCGAACGCGAGGTCGACGCTCGGGGACGCCAGTTCGTTCCACCCCCCTGCTTGCAGGAGCCTGTCGTTGCGGTAGATGTACAGTCCTTGGGACTCGACTTCTGATCGGCCGCCCTGCACGAAGCCGGGCCCACGGTCCCGGGGCGGCCACACGTGGAGGCGGGCAGTCCCCGAGGCATCACCGACTACGACGGGCAGATCCTTGGGGAACCCGGGACGCGCGATACCGCGATACCCGAAGGGATCGATCGCCGTGACGGTCCGAGCGGCACCGGGAAAGTCCAGCCAGACGTCGTAGTTCTCGATCCTCAACGACAACTGCCCCCGCTCCAGGATGCGGTGAAGAACCAGCCCGAGGTGATCGATCAGCTTCTGGGTTGTCCGCTGGACCCACGCCGTTTGCTCGGTCTGGTTGGAAGATGTCAGGAACGTCTGAACGTCCTGCCACTCGACGATGGTCCCGGTCTCCATGGGGAAGTCGACGTGAACCTTGGCGAAGTGGTCAGCCGCATCTGCGGTGGAGAACTCCTCCACAACGGGACCTGTGTCGATGGTCTCTCGGCGCAGACGACGACCAACGGGAGGTGATCCGTACCTCTTGGACCACACCAGCAGAGTCCTGGCCTGGCTCAACGATGCCGCCTTGAGGCCGATGCCGAAGTGACCGAGGTCGCGACCTTGGTACTGCCGCCTTTTGGCGTAGGTCATGGCGTCGTCGATTCCGGCGGAATCCATCCCCGACGCGTCGTCGATGACCTGCAGCCCGACCGGCCGTGACCCTTCCATCAGGAACCGCACCAGCACGTGCGACGCGCCGAAGTCGATGCTGTTGTCCACAAGGTCCGCGACGGCCGATTCAAGCGTGTGGTGCCGCCCGATGGCCGACGTGATCGACGGGTCAGGGGGAACGACCCTGGACGCGATCGGCTGAGGTACGGGGTCAGCACCCACTACAGGTCCCCGAATCGGCTGCTGACAACCCCGAGATCCTCAGAGTTCTGCCTGACGGCCCGCACCGTGTTGGGGTCGAAGCCGTCGGCCTTCTGCGCCTCGACGCTCAGGGTGATGTCCAGCACGTCCGGGTCCGCGCCGCGTAAGAGCGCAAGGATTTCCTGGGTGATGGTCTGGAGGTCAACGGACATGTCTCCTGAAGGGTCGACCACGTGCCTGAGGGTGAAAGTTGCGTTGGCCACCTTGGGAGGGGGAGGCTGCGGTGTCGGACCAGGCTGCGGTGGCGGTACGGGGCCGGGGTCCACCGGTCCCGGCGGCGGCAGGCGTTTCTCCTGATCGCGTTTCCGCTGAGCAACCGCGAGGTCGGGGCGCACTACGAGCGTCTTGTCGTCGAAGGGTCCGAACTCGGTCTCCTCCAATGGGACGGCCAGTCCGAAGAAGTCGCCGGTGGTGGAGTCGAAGCCTGTCGCGAGGGCGAAGCCTGTGTCGAGGAACGCGACGTCGAAGAGCGACTCCTCCAGGGCCCGGATGAGCACCGACTTGTCCCGCAGTCGGTGCAGGTACGGATAGCGCGTGTAGTAGGCCCACAACTCCGAGAAGCTAATAAACCCCCGCGTCCACCGCGCGCGCAGGAACTCCTCCACGTCGAGACGGACAACCCGATCGGCTACGTACGAGTGTGCGATGTCGGACGATGCCAGCTTCGCTCCGATGCGCTTGGTGAGGTTCTTCTCCTGCCCGTCGGCGCGGACTTGCCCGACGACGAAGGGGGCCTGGGGGTCGTCCTGCACAGCGTGCAAGCCCCAGATCCACGTGTGCGCGAGGCGATCATCGACCGTGCGATTCGCCGACTCGAGCATGGTCTGGGCCTGCGTTGCGGCCGACTGCGTCAGGTCCAGGCGCGTCGTCTCGTCGAAGATCGAACTCCAGGCAAGGTAAGAGCGCACGGCAGACTCCAAGGTGCCCCACTGCTTCTCGTCGGCGGCCACGGCGACGATGGTGTTGACGTTCGAGCGGGGGGCATTGCCGCGCTGCCGGAGCAGATCGTGGACCCACTTCGACGCGCTGGAGTCCTTGTCCTTGCCGTTGTGGACGTATTGGGGTGGCACGACCACCAAGCGCAGGTAGTCGGCCTCGTCCACGTCGGAGGACGTCTCAGGGTGCACGACGTCCGCGATGACGTCCGTCGAGCCCTTGAACACGCGCTTGAGTCGACCCGCCACCTCCCCGTGCACCGCATCGAGCGACAACTGAGCTGCGCGTTCGGCTGCGAGCCGGTTCAGGGACGGCTGAGTGTCGTACCAGAACCGCCCGTCCTCGGAGTAGTAATGGGAGGACTTCTCCTGCAGACCGTCGAGTGCCGAACCGATGTTGCCCAGGACGTCCCCCGGCATGGCCACCCCGAGCGCGATGCTCTTGCGCTCCTTTCCCTTGAGCGCGGCTTCGAGCGTCGGTGTGGCCTCGACGAAGATCGCCCGAGCGGTCCGCAATGCGAGCGAGCGGTCGCCCAGCGCAGGCCGTTCCTGGTCCACAGTGCGGGCGACGGAGTTGTCCCCGTCGATCTCGGACTGGATGATCGCGTCCCAGGCGTTGTCGAGATACTGCACGATCTCGCTGCGCACAGGCTGAGCGTCCAGCGGGATCGAGCCGGCCATGATCAACGGCGAGGGGTCGTGGCGCTCATAGAGCTGATGAACCACATGGCTCATCAGACGCAGCACGCCACGCGTGCGCTGGAACTTCTCGAGGGTCGACCAGTCGGAGTACAGCCGATCCAGCAGCTCGGGATGAATCGGGTAGGCCGCCTTGATCCGCGACTCGTACTCGAACTGCCCGACACCTGTAGGGAACTCCTTCGGGTGCATCCGGTAGTACTCGGTGAACCGCCGCGCAGCCGCAGCGATGGTCGCGATCGCCTTCGCGTCCGGCTCAACGAACAACCGCTGGCGCACGATCTCATACGACTCGGCCCGCGTCGCCGGGCTCCACTGATAGGCCACGCGGCGGATGACGTAATCCAGGCGGTGCAAAGCGTCGCGACCACGCTGTCCACCGACCTCCAGATCGCTCGCCTTCGCGGCCCCGCGCTCCAGATCGACCTCGTCGGTCTTCATGGGCCGGCCCTCACTGGCCGGCACGGAGACCAACACCAGGGTGCCGGGCACATTCTCCGCGGCCAGGGTCAGGGACTGGGCGAACGTGAACTGGGTCTCGAACAGCCCACCGGGCACGGGGCGCTTCGAGTCGGGTGCGTCGGGGAGCTGACGAGCGTAGGCGACCCACTCGTCGATCAGGACGACGGCCGGGCCGAACTTCGTGAACAGCTCGCGCATCAGGTTGCCAGGGTTCGTGCCGGTGCGGTCGGCGTCCGCGACGATCGCGTAGCCCTCCGCGCCGCCGAGCTGCCAGGCCAGCTCGCCCCACAGCGTTTGCACCACGGTGCCGTCCGGCTTCCGAGATGGTGTCGACGGCGGGATCTCGTTGCCGACGAGCGCGGCCTTGCGAACCCGACGGCCCAGGACGTCGGCGTGCTCGCCGGCCAGCAGGTCCTGCACGCTCTGCGGGAACTCGTGCAGCGGGCGGCCCGAGAACAGGTGCCACACCGCGAGCATCGAGTGGGTCTTGCCGCCACCGAACGTGGTCTGCAGGTTGATCACCGGGTTGGCCGACCCCGAGCCTGCGATCCGGTCCACGGCTCGACGGAGCAACTCTTTCAATCCGTCGGTGAGGTAGGTGCGGCGGAAGAACTCGACCGGGTCTTGGTATTCCCTGGCCGCGTTGCCCTGCACCGCCACCGAGTAAAGGTCCGCGGCGAACTCGGCATTGCTGTAACGCCCCGAAGCCACGTCCGGATGCGGCTTGAGCACCTCCCGCCATGCCGGCAGCTCGGCGTCCGCCGTGCCGGGGAGTGCAGTGGCTGCGCGCACTGCTTTTCGAGTCTGCTGCTCGAAGCTCCCCCGAAGGATGTCCTGCCGTGACGTTCGCACTGCATCCGCCTCGCGGACTGCGCCGATCGCACGCATGACCCGCTCGATGGTGTCCAGTGCGCGTACGGCGTCATCAGGGGGGAAGGGCCTGAAGTGCGCGACGTCGTTGCGCACGTTGCGCAACTCCCCGACGAAACCCTGCTCTCCACGGGACAGGTGATCGTTGAAGATGTAGCCGAGCGAGCCGATCGGCTCGGTGATCATTCGGAACTGGTCCTGCGGATCGGTGCGGGAGTACTCCTTGCCGCGGATGCCCCTCTCGGCATCCTTAGCCGCCAAGAGCATGGTCCAGTCCTGACCCGCGGGCACGAGCTGCGCGGTGACCCGCTCGATGTAAGGATCAAGCACTCCCGACAGCGACTGCAGCGCGCTGCGCACCGCCTCGATGTTGCTGGTCGCCATCACTCATCGCCCCCGAAGTCGAAACTACCTTGGATGGCCGCCCCAAGTCGCACGCGGCCGGCGGCCTCGGTCAGATCCGACCACGAACCACCGAGCAGGTTGAACAACCGCGCGTCGTCAGGGCGCGACTTCTGCGTCATCTCGTACAGGCGATAGGCGAGCCGCTGGACGGACTCGACGTCCACCTCTGACCGAGACCCGGCCGCAGCCATCAGCTTCGCGGCCGCCTGGAGCCCACCATCCTCCGCGGACAACACCCGCGCCAGCTGGAGGGCCACCTCCCAGACCGAGATGCGGTGGTCGGTGACGGGGTTCCACGTCACCGGCAGATCATGCGGACGAACGAGCTGGACGACACCCTCACTCTGCGTGAGCACGCCAGCGTCCGCGAGACCGCGCACAGATGTGTTGTATGCCCGCGCAAGCACATCGGCGTCTCCGAACGCAGCCTTCGCCCACCCGTACTGCTCGTACCACTTCAGGCAGAACCGGGTGTCCGAGTCGAGGTCACCCTCCTCCTCGGCTAGGACCTCGTCGAGCACCTGATTGATCAGCGCGAGGGCGGTCTTGACTGACATATCGGAGCCATCGTTCTCGATGACGCGCTGATAACGCGAGAACACCGCCATGCCTGGGCCGATGGTGGCCTGCGCGAGGTCCACCGGAGCGATTGCGCCCTCGCGCATCCGCTCCAGCGCCCCAGGTAGTTCACGCTTCAGTGCCGTGAGGAATCCTCGGCGCGTGGTCTGCCCTGCGGTCGCATGGCGGGGCCGAAGTACCAACACGATAGAGGAGGCCAGCGCATTGGTACCCGATGCGATCATCCGGTTGCGCATTTCCGTGCGCACCGGCCACGTTGCCGTGATGGCCCATCCCTCGCGAATCATCCCCTCGAGTATCGTGGCCCACCCGGTGCTGCTGATGCCCTCCTGCTCGAGCTCGGACTGCTTGAACGCGTAGAAGACAGTGATTGGGAAGTCTTCCGAGGCCTCCTTGCGTGCCTGGGCGAAGACGTGTTCGAACCCTGCCTCGAAGAACTTCTCCGCACCGTCCCGCCCCCCATGGCGATAAGGGTTCGCGACGAGTTCCTCGGCCTTGGGCACCAGCATGGAAGCGAAGAGGGCTGGATGAACGTCCCTCAGGGAACGACGTAACCAGACGTAGAAGAAGTCGGAGAGATCGGAGTAGCCGATGTTGTCGTAATACGGTGGATCGGTCGACACGACGACTCCGGCGTATTCGCGCTGCGCGGCGTCCGCCTGGATGGCGGCTCCGCCGACGCCAGTGGGTAGGAGCCCTACTGCTCTGGCCAAGATCTCGAAGCTGTCGCCAATCCCACCACTGGTCGATGCGAAGAAGTTCCCCTCGGAGAAGTCCCAGGCCATGGGGATGGCTTGGCGGGCGAATACGCCTCGCACCTGCTCCTTGGACGGGCTGGCATCCCAAGTCGTGATTGAAGAGTGGCGATCGGTGACACGGTCAAGCCCAAGCCCGAGGTAGGTAGCCACAGCATCGGCGTAGGCCTCGGCGCCCGTTCCACCTCCGGCGAGGCGAGCATCTGTGGTGAGCCCTGCGGCGAGAGCATCCTCCAGGACCTTGCGCCGCGCCTCGCGCACAAGGTCACTCAATGTCGTCAAGGCTACGAGCTGCCGGTCGGTGAACAGGTCAGAGAACTTCGTCAGCCCGTACGCGGGGGTCCAGAGGTTGCGGGGGTCATATCCGAGCTTCTGGTGAGGGATCCCTACGGGGCGGTCAACGGCAGATGCACTCCGATGCTCGTCATTCGGCGCGACGTAGATCCGACGTCGGTTCCCCTCAGCGACCATTGCCATCAGGGTCGCCCTCAGCCTTCCGGCCGTGCCTTCCGATTTGATGTAGTCGCTCGGCGCAGATGAGCCACAAGCCACGCAGATTCCGCCAGCTCGACCTGACATCGTGCCATCACTTGGCCCTGTGGGGCCTTTCGCCTTGTCGTGACCGATTGAGAACTCGACGCGCCTACCTGTCGGAGCAGTAGCGTCATCGACGACGGTGGGAACGACGTACGCCTCCTTGTCCTTCTTCTTGCCCAGCCACCATGAGCGCACGAGCGGCATCTCAATGCCGCAGGCCGGGTTCGGGCAGGTGACGGTGCGCGCCCAGATCCAGGCGATAGTTGTTGCGGTCGACGTCTTTCCCGTCTTTTCGTCGACGATGGTTGCGTCGGGGTAGAGGTGCCCGATGCGGTCCTTGGCCTCCTCCCGCATCCAGGCCCCGTACCGGCGCACGTCCTCAGCGAGACCGGTGGCCCGAGGCCATGCGCTGAGTTGCGTCTCGGCGGCGCCTGGGAAGACGGGCGGCCGACCTGCGAACTTCGGCGGGATCTCGATCAGCGCCTTGTTGATCAGCACGGCCACGGGGTTGAGGTCCGACGCTTCGGACTTCAGTCCGAGCCGCTGGGCTTCGAGCGGGATGGTCCCACCCCCGGCGAAGGGGTCGAGAATCGCAGGGGGGTTGCCCACGGTGGACTTGAGGATCTCCTCGTGCGCCTCGCGCAGCAGGGTCTCGTTGTTGATGTTCTCCCACTTGACCAGGCGTCGGATGATCCCGTGCAGTCGCTCGCGCTCGGCCTTTTGCTGTTCTTCTGTCAGATCGGGGTTCGAGGAGGGGTCGTCAACGAGCTGGGCGAAGAGCACGGCCCTCGCGGCAGCGAGCGGCCGGCGGGCCCACCACAGGTGCAGTGTTGAGGGGTGGCCGTGACGGATGGACTTCTCCCGAGCGGACTCAGCGTTGATGTCCTCCAGCGGGATCGAGACCTCGATCAGCTTCTTGCGGATCGGGGCGCCGGGCGTCGTCATTGATGTCACTCCAGGGGATGGGCTGGCCTCGATGCTAGCGGCTTGGCGGAAGATGGGGGCAGAGTTTCGGCGGCGGGTTCTGTGGCCCACACTTGTGCAACGCGAAGGGCGACACCCGAGCACGGCCCCAGCGCGCCCGTTCTGGAGTCAGTAGCGCCTACTTGACAGGTCGGCCAACTCGATCCTGCGACCGACCGAGGTCCCGTTGCCCGTACAGCTTCACGGATACGCACCGCAGCCTGCGGCATGTCCTCGTGCTCCCAAACCCTGAGGACTGTCCACCCCAGGGCGACTAGATGAGCATCGGTCTCGCGGTCCCGTTCGACGTTTCTTGCGAGTTTCGCTGTCCACCACAGGGCGTTGTTCGCGGGTGACGTCTTGTGTTCCGGACACGCGTGCCAGAAGCAGCCGTCGACGAACACGGCGACCTTCGCTCGGGTGAACAGCACGTCGGCCCGTCGTCGCGGCATTCCAGGCAGTGGGTGATCGACCCTGTACCTGAGTCCCAGCTGGTGGAGCTCACGGCGAAGGAACAGCTCGGGCTTCGTGTCCCGTCTGTGCTGCCTGGCCATTCGGGCGGAGGTCGTGGGCAGTACGTGCGTGAGCGGCCCGATCGACGTGGCGCTGGTGCTCGGCGCGGCGTTGGTGCTAGACGTCCGGGGTTGGCTACGCTCAGGTTGTATGTCGCCCACCTCTCTAGCATGCCCGGCACTCTGATGCCCGAGACACCTGATCGGGAGATTCGTATTCTCGACCTGTTTGCCGGTGCGGGCGGCCTGACTACAGGTCTGAGCCTCGCTCCAGGTCTGGCGGTCGACGCGGTCTGTGCGGTTGAGTTCGATCAGTCCGCAGCCGCAACGTACACACTGAACCATGGCGGGAGCATCGAGGACGGTCGGGTAGTCGGCGGATCGGTGTACGCAGGGAGTATCCAGGACTGGTTGGACGAGGTCGAACCGTTCGAGGTGGACCTGGTCGTCGGCGGACCCCCCTGCCAAGGATTTTCGACCCTGGGTAAGCAGAACGTCAACGATGAACGTAACTTCCTGTGGCACCGATACGCCGAGGCGGTGAAGAGGTCGATCCCGCGCTACTTCGTCCTCGAGAACGTGCCCGCGTTCCTTACATCTCCGCAGTGGGATGTGTTCCAGAATGAGCTCGAGTCCGGGATGCTCGCGGATTACAAGATCGAGGTCGCCATCCTCAACGCTGCTGACTACGGAGCTGTGCAAGCACGTAAGCGCGTCATCGTCATCGGGCACCACAAGGACCTTCCCGCTCCAGGCATGCCGACGAAGACACACGAGCACAATCACCGCAAGCTCGACGAGGTCTTCCGGCACATACCTAACGCGGTTGACCGCGTAGGCCTCCCGGATGGAACGGTCGCGTACCGCGGAGCGGACCGTCCGGGAGCTTTCTCGACGCGAGAGCTCCACTTCGGCCGCTTCTACACGGACTTGTCTCTCAAGAGGTTCGCTTCGATCCCTGAGAAGGGAAACCGTTTCGACCTGCCCGACGAGTTACTCGCCCCCTGCTGGCGCAGGCACCGGACCGGGACGGGCGACGTGATGGGACGCCTGTATCTCGACAAGCCATCGGTGACCATCCGTACCGAATTTTTCAAGCCCGAGAAGGGCCGCTATTTGCACCCCACCGAGGACCGAGCCATCACTCACTACGAGGCGGCCCTGATCCAAGGGTTCCCCGAGGACTACCAATGGGTCGGTACGCGCGAGGAGATCGCTCGGCAGATCGGCAACGCGGTGCCGATTCCGCTCGGAGAGGCCATCGGTCGCCAGCTTCAGCAGGCGTTCAGCGGCAGCCTCGAAGCCGCCAGGGGAGATCGAGGCATCGCGGCCGCCTGATCGATGAGAGAGTCGCAGGTGCGCGCCGAGCGTCTCAGGCTGTCTTGACATGCTGATGGCTGTCGCGCATTGTCACGAGCCTTCGCCGGAGCTGACCGACAGCTTCCCGAACCGCGACGAGCGCGACGTAGGCCTTGGCGAGCCAGTTGTGTAGGCATGGCTCGCTGATACAGAAGTCCTTGGCAATCTCGGCGATGGGGCCGCGCCACGACGGGCGACAGCGACCAAACGTCTCGGAACTCCTTGGGATGGTCTTTGGGCATGGTCTGGATCCTTCGTGCAGTTGCCGCCGACAGGACCTCACAGCCCCACCTTTGAAGGTCACCTGAATCGCACTGAGTTTGTTGGAGACTCCTGGTCTTGGAAACGAGGATGGAGTCATGCCGAAGGAACAGGTGCCGGGGAAGCCGACGACGCGTCGGTACTCGGAGGAGGAGAAGGCCGCCGCGGTGCGGATGGTTCGGACCCTGCGGTCGGAGTTGGGAACGGCCCAGGGGACGGTGCAGCGTGTCGCGTCGCAGCTCGGCTATGGGGTCGAGTCGGTGTGGAGCTGGGTGAAGCAGGCCGATGTCGATGACGGCGTCTCCCCGGGGGTGAGCACCGCTGAGGCGGCGCGAGTTGGCGAGTTGGAGCAGGAGGTCCGTGAGCTTCGCCGGGCCAATGAGATCTTGAAGCGTGCCGCGTCTTTCTTCGGGGCGGAGCTCGACCGCCAACACCGGAGATAGTCGCGTTCGTCGACCGGAACAAAGACGACGTCGTGGAGGGCCGAAGGCTCGGGGTCGAGCTCATCTGCACTGTGTTGCAGGTGGCTCCGAGCACCTACTACGCCGCCAAGTCCCGCGCCCCCTCGGCTCGGGCTGTCCGCGATGACGAGATGATCCCCAGGCTCGTGGAGCTCTGGGAGGTGAACTACCGCGTCTACGGGGTCCGGAAAATGTGGAAGACCGCGGTGCGGGCAGGCATCGGGATCGGGCGGGATCAGACCGCGCGGCTGATGCGGGCTGCGGGGATCGAGGGTGCCCGACGCTCGAAGCGGGTGACCACGACTCGGCGGGATCCCGT
>NZ_JACJFZ010000006.1:0-123394 GCF_014164735.1 Tessaracoccus sp. MC1756
ACAAGACCGAACTGGTCCGCGGTCCCGCCCGGCCCGGTCCATGGAAGAGCGTCGAGGACCTCGAGCTCGCGACCCTCGGGTGGGTGCACTGGCACAACACCACACGCCTACACGGATACCTCGGCGACCTCCCACCCGCCGAGTTCGAGAACGCGTTCTATGCTGAACAAACCGACCATCAACAGCTGGTAGGAATCAACAACAGCTGGTAGGAATCAAATAGGGCGAGTCTCCATCAAACCCAGTGCGATTCAGCTTGCCTGCAGGAAGTACGGGTCGGACAAGTTAAGTCCCTCATAGTGGTGTAGTCCCGCAGTGGCCGTGACCGTCGATGACGGCAGGGCGGTCACCGTGGGATCCTTCGAGTTCATCTCTCACAACTCTCTCAAAGGAAATCAACCACGATGACCGCTCCTCACATTGTCGACCCTGCTCACGTGCTCAGCAACCTCCTCACCGAGGCTTCGCCGGACATGATGTGCAGCCTGCTGCAGACGATGATCAACCAGCTCCTGTCCGCCGATGCCGATCTGGTGTGCGGCGCCGAATGGGGCCAGCCTTCCACGGGGCGGGTGGCGCAGCGCAACGGCTACCGCCACCGGCCCCTCGATACCCGTGTCGGCACCGTTGATGTCGCCGTCCCTAAACTCCGCACCGGGACCTACTTCCCCGAATGGCTGCTGGAGCGCCGCAAACGTGCCGAGGCGGCGCTGATCACGGTGCACGCGATTCCATCATCCCGCGATAGCGGGTGGCCACCGTCTTGGGCGCGAAGAAGCGCGCGATCTTGCTGCGCTGCTGCCGGTGCGGTTGGCCGTCCACGAACAGGATGGGTTGATCGGCCATGGTGCCGTCCGGGATGGATTCGGAGTTGAAGCCGGCCTGCGTGGTGGCGTCGCGCTCCCTGAGGATCTGGCGGACGGCATCGGTTGAACGCACCCGCCAGACTCCGTCGAAGCATTCCACGCTGGGGGAGGTGGCCTCCCCCGGTTCGACGGAGATCCGTCGGCAAGCACCGTCGCTCATCTCCTCAGCCTGCTTCGGGCCGCCCCGCTCCGTTCGGATCCACCGATCCGAACGGAGCCGGAGCCCGGGATCAGCTGGCCGGCGCTGGGGCGGGGAAGCGCTCCCACACCCGATGGCTGGCCAGGAGGCCGGCCAGCCCGGCCACCACATCGCCGGCCTCCCCGGTCAGCACGCCCGGCGCATCGAGAGGGACTCCGGCGGCCGTCAGCACCTCCCTGGACCCCGGCTCGACGCCGATCGCCTTGCAGTGCCGGTACATTTCGGCCACCAACTTCACCACCCGCGGATCGACGGGCTGGCCGACGGTGTCCTGGCCTGCCTTGGCGTCGAACGTCGGAAGGGCATCCGGTGCAGGCTCGGGCGCGTCGACCACCATCAGTGCGTCGAACTCGATGGAAGCGGCGGTGAGGAACGTGCGATCCACCACCACGTCGCCGAGCTTGCCGCCATGCGGGGCCGTGACGAACGGCACCATCCCCGCGGCCATGACGGCATCCTTGGCGGCGGTGATCGCCTTCGGCGGTGTGTCGGCGTCGACCACGAGAGCCACCTTCCGCCCGGTCACCGGCCATTTCTCACCCACCTGCGACAGCGCAGGGCTGGGTTCCACGTCGGCCGGCGGAACCGTCGGCTCAGGCACCGGCAGGCCGAGACCCTGCGCCACCTGGGCGCACAGATCCGCGTCGATGTTGGCCAGGCATGCCAGTTGGCGCACCTTGATGGCCTCCTCGTAGCACTTGCCGAGTTCGAAGGTGTAGGCCCGCGCCAGGTGCTGCCGCTCTACTGGGCTGAGGGAACGGACGAAGAGCGTCGCCTGGCTGAAGTGATCCTCGAAGCTCGCCGGGCGCTCCCGCGTCTTGTCGCCCGCCACCGGCGTGGGGATGTCGATGAATCCTGCGTCGTCCTCGGTGGCCTCCGCAGGGTTCCCGCCGTCGAGGGAGTTGGGCTTGTACGGCGCGACCCCGCCGTGCACGGCGTGCTGGTGGAAGCCGTCGCGGAACATGTCGTTGACTGGGCAATGGGCCCGGTTGATGGGTATCTGGCTGAAGTTCGGGCCGCCCAGCCGGGTGATCTGTGTGTCGACGTAGGAGAACAGCCGCGCCTGCAGGAGCGGGTCGTTGGTGAAGTCGATACCGGGCACGAGGTGAGCGGGGTTGAACATCACCTGCTCGGTCTCGGCGAAGAAGTTGATGGGCCGCCGGTTGAGCGTCATGGTGCCGATGATCTCCACCGGGCACAGCTCCTCGGGCACGAGCTTCGTCGGGTCGAGCAGGTCAATGCCCTCGAACGTCTCTTCCTCGGTGTCCGGCATCACCTGCACGCCGAGGTCCCAGGACGGGTAGGCGCCCGCGTCGATGGCGTCGTAGAGGTCGCGACGGTGGAAGTCGGGGTCGTTGCCGGCGGTGAGCTGGGTCTCTTCCCACACCTGCGAGTGCACGCCCTGTCGCGGCTTCCAGTGGAACTTGACCAGGCTGGTCTCACCGGCGTCGTTCATCAGGCGGAACGTGTGGACCCCGAAACCCTCCATCATCCGATACGACAGCGGGATGCCGCGGTCCGACATGTTCCAGGCCGTGTGGGCCTGCGCCTCGGTGTGCAGGGACACGAAATCCCAGAAGGTGTCGTGCGCGCTCTGCGCCTGGGGGATCTCCTTGTCAGGTTCGGGCTTGACCGCGTGGACGACATCGGGGAACTTGATGCCGTCCTGGATGAAGAAGACCGGCATGTTGTTGCCCACCAGGTCGTAGTTGCCCTCAGAGGTGTAGAACTTCGTGGCGAACCCGCGGGTGTCGCGGACCGTGTCCGACGACCCACGGAACCCGACGACGGTCGAGAACCGCACGAACGTCGGCGTCTCGACCCCCTTCTTCAGGAACGCGGCGCGGCAGATCTTCGTCGCGCGCCCGTTGGCCACGAACACGCCGTGCGCGCCGGTGCCACGGGCGTGGACCACCCGCTCCGGGATGCGCTCGTGGTCGAAATGGGTGATCTTCTCCCTCAGGTGGTGGTCCTGCAGGAGAATCGGCCCACGGGGCCCGGCCTTGAGCGAGCGGTCAGTCTCACGAAGCCGCGCGCCCACCGACGTCGTGAGGAACTCGCCCTGCTGGCCCACCGCCTCCGGAGGCGCCCCGGTGGGGGCTCCCGTCGGGGTGACCGTGTCGGGCCCCTGCTGTGAGGGCTTGGGCGGGGGCGGCGCCGTGGGGGCGGTCGGTTCCTCCACGGCCGGGTTCTCGACACCGGGGCCGGGCGGCGGAACGGAGAGGGCGCCCTCGTCGACGGCGGCCTGCTGGGGCTTGGCGGACTTCTTCGCGGGAGACTTCTTCGTGGCCATGCGCGACTCTCCTTGATCGGGCGCCTGACGGCTGGATCCGACGGCGTTGGGGATCGGTCGAGTTTAATCAGGGGATCGGCTCACCGGCGGGCGTTCATCCCGCCAAGAACGCGTGCAAAAGGGTGGCTGACATGACATGAAGAAAGGCCTAGCCGGTCATGGACCGGCTAGGCCTTCCGCTGGCGCGCTCGGCAGGATTCGAACCTGCAACCTTCTGATCCGTAGTCCCCGCGTTTGCTGTTCGGCAGCGTTCGCTTGTGTCCGATATTACCCCTCTGACAATGCCAGATGCTGGGATAACGTTCTAGAGCGTTCGCAGGGGTACACACTGGTTGCCCCCATCGTTGCCCCCATGCCACTGCCCTCCTACGCCACTCCACGGCGCGTGGCTCGCCAGGCCCACGCCCCACAAGAGAGGCGATTCATGGCTCCGCTGTTCGCCCACTCTCGGCAGGATCCGCCACGCTTTAGGCCTCTAGCCGTGCTCGTTAGTAATAGGCCAGAAGTTCCGCGTTTGCCTGATTGGACGAAGAGGCCTCTTAGTAACTGTTAGCCCTGCATCCCACATGGTGCGTCGGCACAGCGGGATCGAGCAGCACGCACCTGCCGGGAGCCCCTGGGCCCGCCGGTCACTGGTCATCGCTAGGGTGGGCCTCACCGAGCCACCGACGACCAGGGAGGGACGACGCCACATGGCCCCCACTACCAAGGAAGCCCAGCGCGCTGAGTTACACAAGACCATTTGGCGCATCGCGAACGACCTGAGGGGCAGCGTCGATGGCTGGGACTTCAAGAGCTATGTGCTCGGCATGCTGTTCTACCGGTTCATCTCCGAGAACCTCGCCTCGTATCTCAACGGGTTCGAGCGTGACGCGGGCGTGGCTGGATTCGACTACGCGGAACTGAGCGACGACGCGGCAGAGTTCGGGCGCGAAGTCACGGTCGCCGAGAAGGGCTTCTACATCCTGCCCTCCGAGCTGTTTGTGAACGTGCGTGCCCGCGCGAAGCACGACGCCAACCTGAACGAGACGCTCGAGCGGGTGTTCACCAACATCGAGGGCTCCGCGCTCGGCACCCCCAGCGAGAACGACCTGAAGGGCCTCTTCGACGATCTCGACGTCAACAGCTCCAAACTCGGCCCCACCGTCGCCCGCCGCAACGAGAAGCTGGTCAAGCTCCTCGACGCCATCGGCGACCTCCCCCTGGGCAACTTCGAGGACAACACCATCGACCTGTTCGGTGACGCCTACGAGTACCTGATGACCATGTACGCCTCCAGCGCCGGTAAGTCCGGGGGCGAGTTCTACACCCCGCAGGAAGTCTCGGAACTCCTGGCCCGCATCACGGTGGTGGGCAAGACGTCGGTCAACAAGGTCTACGACCCGGCAGCCGGATCCGGATCGCTGCTGCTGAAGTTCGCCAAGGTGCTGGGCAAGGACAACGTTCACAACGGGTTCTACGGCCAGGAGATCAACCTGACCACCTACAACCTGGCACGGATCAACATGTTCCTCCACGACATCAACTACGAGAAGTTCGATCTGGCCCACGGCGACACCCTCACCGACCCCGCCCACTGGGACGACGAGCCGTTCGAAGCGATCGTGTCCAACCCGCCCTACTCCATCAAATGGGACGGCGACGCCAACCCCCTGCTCATCAACGACCCCCGCTTCTCCCCCGCCGGGGTCCTGGCCCCGAAGTCGAAGGCCGACCTCGCCTTCACCATGCACATCCTCAGCTGGCTGGCCGTCGACGGCACCGCCGCCATCGTCGAGTTCCCCGGCGTCCTCTACCGCGGCGGCGCGGAACGCAAGATCCGCCAGTACCTGATCGACAACAACTACATCTACGCCGTCATCCAACTCCCCCCAGACCTGTTCTTCGGCACCACCATCGCCACCTGCATCATCGTGCTGAAAAAGTCGAAGACCGACAACCAGGTCCTGTTCATCGACGCCTCCGCCGAATTCACCCGCGCCGGGAACAAGAACAAGCTCACCGACCCCCACCAGCGCCGCATCCTCGACGCCTTCACCGCCCGCGTCGACGAGGCCCACTACGCCACCCTCGTCACCGCCGACGACATCGCCGACAACGACTACAACATCGCCGTGTCCTCCTACGTCGAACAAGAAGACACCCGCGAAGAGACCGACATCACCGCCCTCAACGCCGAGATCGCCCGCATCGTCGCCCGCCAACAGGAGTTGCGGCTGGCAATCGATGAGATCGTCGCCGACCTCGAAGGAACCGACGCGTGAGCCGCATTGACGACCTCATCGAGGAGTTGTGTCCAGATGGTGTCGAATTCAAACCACTCGGAGACGTATGCACCGTCTTTAATGGTTATGCCTTCAAGGCGGCCCTGTTCAATTCAGATCATATCGGACTACCGGTCGTTCGCATTCGCGATGTGAATACAGGCTTCTCCGACACATTCTACTCAGGCGAGTTCGATGAGAGGTGGATCGTTGAACAGGGCGACATTCTCATCGGGATGGACGGCGATTTCCGCGTGAACCGATGGAAGTACGGTCGAGCGCTACTCAACCAGCGGGTCTGCCGGTTGCAGAGCTTTTCTGCCGAGATCATGCCCGACTTCGTCTACTACCAGATTCAAGAAGTACTGGATCGGATTCACGCATCGATCACTGGGTCGACCGTCAAGCACCTCTCATCCCGGGAGCTGGAGTGCTCGCGCGTCCCGGTCCCTCCGATTGAGGTGCAGCGCGAGATCGTCCGCATCCTGGATCACTTCACGGAGCTGGAGGCGGAGCTGGAGGCGGAGCTGGAGGCGCGGCGTTCACAGTATGCGCACTACTCGACGGCCATGCTTTCCATGGCAGAACACGCGGCATCGGGCATCACACTCGCTGACGCTGTGTCGCTGATCATCGATCACCGAGGCAAGACGCCCCGGAAGCTTGGAGGTGACTGGAGCAAGAACGGTCACCGTGTTATCTCAGCACTCAACATCAAAGCCGGGAGCGTTGACGATAACGACCACCACTACATCGACGACACAATCTTCGCCAAGTGGATGCGCGAGCGGCTACTCCCAGGTGACGTCCTGCTTACATCTGAGGCCCCACTTGGCGCACTAGCCTTCATAGACCGTGAGGTTGACTGGGCGCTGGGCCAAAGGCTCTTCGCTTTGCGGCCACGACCGGATGTTCTTGAGGGGCGCTACCTGTACCACCTCTTGAGGATGGGCCCACCGCGCCTAGAGCTGATGGCTAGGGCAACTGGTTCGACGGTCGCGGGAATCCGGCAGGCAGAACTGGTCAAGATCAAACTCTCTCTGCCGAGCCTTCCCGAACAGCGACGCGTTGCTCGGACACTCGATTTGTTGGAGGCACTCACACACGGGCTCGACGTCGGCCTGCCTGCGGAACTCGCCGCCCGTCGTCGACAGTATGAGTACTACCGCGACAAGCTACTCACCTTCGAGGAGAAGCGATGAACGGCAAACACATCGAACTCTTCCTGGTTGAGGGCATTCCTGGTGGAGTCACGACCGCGGAGATCGCCGGCTGGACCGGGCACGTGCTCTCCGGTCCACGAGCTGACCTGGCCGACATCCTCAAGCGCGACGAGGCCCAGCGCAACGGGGCCTACTTGCTTCTCGGCGACGACGATGACGCCGTCGGGGGCGTGAACTGCTACATCGGCCGCACCGAGAACTTCCGCAACCGGTTCAAGGATCACAAGGCCAAGAAGGAGTTCTGGGACCGGGTCGTCCTCATCACCGCCAAAGATGACGGTTTCAACGAGGGCCACTGGGGCTACCTCGAGGCACGGCTGGTCGACCTGGCGAGGCAGGCCGCCCGCGTCACGCTCCGCAACGACAACACGCCCCAGGGCCGCAAGCTCTCCGAGGCCCAGGCCTCAGACATGGAGTCCTTCCTGAACCACCTGCAGATCATCTTGCCGGTCCTCGGGGTGAACGTGATCCGCACCCGCACCGCCCCCCAGGTGGAGCCCACACCGTCCACGGACTCCCCCGTCTTCACCCTCACCCGGCCCCACCTGGGTGTTCAGGCGAGGGCACAGCTGTTCGGTGATGAGTTCACGATTCTGGCCGGGTCGTTGGTGGTGGGTGCCTGGTCGGGCACCGGGAAGGCGCAGAGCACGCAGCGGGCATACGCCTCATACCGTGCGCAGCACCAGAAGTTGGTAGCGGACGGCTCGATCGTCGTCGAAGGCAAGGTGGGGCGCCTGACCCGTGACGTGCCGTTCACGTCGCCGTCGACCGCTGGCGCTATCGCGCTTGGCCGTTCCTGCAACGGGCGGGTCGAGTGGGTGTGGGAGGGCGGCACCTACGCTGCGTGGGAGAACCGGGGCCTTCCGGAAGCGACGGAGGGGATGTGACGGGGGCGACGCATTTCGAGCCGATCGCGATCAGTGCGGAGAGCACGGTGGTGGCCGAGTACCCGGCCGAGGCGTCGTCGGCTACGGGGTATCAGTCGGAGGCCGAGCTGGAGCGGGAGTTCATCCGGATCCTGGAGTCGCAGGCCTATGAGCGCCTTCACGTGCACAGCGAGGCCGATCTGGTGGCGAATCTGCGGCGCCAGTTGGAGGTGCTGAACCAGATCACGTTCTCTGATGCGGAGTGGGAGCAGTTCTTCACCAGCCAGGTGGCCAGCGCCAACGCGGGGATTGTGGAGAAGACGGTCACCATTCAGGAGGACCACGTCAAGCTGTTGCGCCGAGACGACGGGTCGACGAAGAATGTGCGGTTGATCGATAAGGAGCACATCCACAACAACAGGTTGCAGGTCCTGAACCAGTACGAGACTGGTGTCGGCGACGGTGGCGGGGCGCACGCGACGCGCTACGACGTGACGGTCCTGGTCAACGGGTTGCCGTTGGTGCATGTGGAGTTGAAGCGTCGAGGCGTCGACATTCGGGAGGCGTTCAACCAGATCGACCGCTACCAGCGCGACTCGTTCTGGTCCGGCACGGGCCTGTTCGAGTACGTGCAGCTGTTCGTGATCTCCAACGGCACCCTGACGAAGTACTACTCCAACACCACCCGCCGCCAGCACCTGGCTGAGGCGTCGGGGTCGAAGCGCGTGACGAAGACGTCGAACTCGTTCGAGTTCACCTCCTGGTGGGCGGATGCGAGCAACCGGCCGATCCAGGATCTGCCCGCGTTCGCGAAGACGTTCTTCGCCCGGCACACGCTGCTCAACATCCTGACCCGCTACTGCGTGCTCACCTCGGACCGGCTGCTGCTGGTGATGCGGCCCTACCAGATCGTCGCCACCGAGAAGATCCTCAGCAAGATCCAGATCGCCACCAACTACAAGCAGCTCGGCACCCTCGCCGCGGGCGGGTATGTGTGGCACACCACCGGCTCGGGGAAGACGCTGACCAGCTTCAAGGCCGCCCAACTCGCCACCCGGATGCCTGGTGTGGAGAAGGTGCTGTTCGTCGTCGACCGCAAGGACCTGGACTACCAGACCATGCGCGAGTACGACCGGTTCCAGAAGGGTGCGGCCAATTCCAACACCTCCACGGCCGTGCTGAAGAAGCAACTGGAGGACCCGTCGGCGCGGATCATCATCACCACCATCCAGAAGCTCGCCACCTTCATCGCGGGGAACAAGGGCCACGAGATCTACAGCGGCCACGTGGTGATCATCTTCGACGAGTGCCACCGCTCCCAGTTCGGCGACATGCACACCGCCATCACCCGGGCGTTCAAGCGCTACCACCTGTTCGGCTTCACCGGCACCCCGATCTTCGCCGCCAACTCCGGCACGGGTGGCAATCCCCAGCTCCGAACCACCGAGCAGGCCTTCGGCGAGAAGCTGCACACCTACACAGTCGTCGACGCGATCACCGACAAGAACGTGCTGCCGTTCCGCATCGACTACGTCAACACCGTCCAGGTCGGGCAGGTCGTCGACAAGCAGGTCTCCTCCATCGACACCGAACGGGCCCTACTCGCGCACGAGCGGATCGCCAAGGTCGTGGCCTACACGCTGGAGCACTTCGACCAGAAGACGAAGCGGTCGCAGGCCTACACACTGGGCGCGAAACGCGTGCGGGGGTTCAACGCACTCTTCGCCACGGCGTCCATCGACGCGGCCCGCCGCTACTACAACCAGTTCCACCTCCAGCAACAGGACCTCCCGCCGGATCAACAGCTCAAGATCGGGTTGATCTACTCCTACGCCGCAAACGAAGCCCTCGACGACAGCGTGATCGACGAGGAGGGCTTCGACACCTACGGCCTCGATGCGTCGGCGCGCGACTTCCTCGAGGACGCCATCCAGGACTACAACGACCTCTTCGGCACCAGCTTCGACACCTCGGCCCAGCGGTTCGAGAACTACTACAAAGACCTGTCGATGCGGCTGAAGAACCGCGAGATCGACCTGGTCATCGTCGTGAACATGTTCCTCACCGGCTTCGATGCGACCACGCTCAACACGCTATTCGTGGACAAGAACCTGCGCGCCCACGGCCTCATCCAGGCCTACTCCCGCACCAACCGAATCCTCAACTCGGTCAAGACCTACGGCAACATCGTGTCGTTCCGGGACCTGGAGCAGCAGACCAACGACGCCATCGCCCTATTCGGCAACCGCGACGCCCGCGGCGTGGTCCTTCTCAAACCGTACGCTGACTACTACGCCGAGTACGGCGAGAAGGTCACCGAACTGCTGGACCGCTTCCCCCTGCACCAGCAACTGATCGGCGAGGGCGAGGAGAAGGCGTTCATCGGCCTGTTCGGCGCCATTCTCCGCCTGACCAACATCCTGACCGCATTCGACGATTTCGCCGGAGAGCAGTTGCTGACCGACCGGCAGAGCCAGGACTATCGCAGCCGCTACCTCGACCTCCACGCGCAGTACCGAGCAGTCACGGACTCCGAACGGGAGACCATCAACGACGACGTGGTGTTCGAGATCGAGCTGGTCAAGCAGGTGGAGATCAACGTCGACTTCGTCCTCATGCTGGTCGAGCAGTACCGTCAGCAGCGCGGCGACGGCGACGACAAGGAACTGCGCGCCACCATCACCCGTGCCGTCGACGCGTCTCCGTCCCTGCGCAGCAAGAAGGACCTCATCGAGGAGTTCGTCGACTCGGTGTCGACGCAGGGGGAACTAGACCGCGAATGGCAGACCTATATAGTCGCCCGCCGCGACGCGGAACTCCAGGCCATCATCGATGAGGAGAGCCTCAAGCCAGCAGAAACCCGGAGCTTCGTCGACCACGCCTTCGCCGACGGTTCCCTCCAGACCGCAGGGACCTCCGTCACCAGGATCCTCCCTCCGGCCTCCCGCTTCGCCGCAGCAGGCGGAGGCCACGCCGAGAAGAAGAATCGAGTGCTGGCCCGCCTGGGAGCCTTCCTGGAGCGCTTCCTGGGGCTCGGATAGGTAGGCGCCGAAGGGGGCTCTATCCAGCATCGGCCGTTTCATCGTTGCTGTCCACGAGCTGCGTGACGGAAGGATGGCCTAGCGGCATCAGGCGGCCTTCGACAAGGTCTAGGTACTGCTCGGGCTCCCCCAGGAGCTCGACCGGCATGCCCGGTGTCAGCCCGAGCTTCCTGGCGTCAGCTTGGAACCTCTTGTACTGAGCTGGGGTGAGCACGTCCTTCGCCATCCCGGCTGCAGCGAGATGGAGATCTCCGAGCATCCTCCGCTGCTGCAGTGCTTTCAGGGGCCTGAGAGCTGTCATTATTCCGGAGCCTCCCGGAAGTGGGGAACCCCACCTGACGGCGTGCCAGCGGGCCTCCAAGGCCTTCCAGGAGGCCTCGGTGGAGACATCCCTGAGCTTGGTCAGCCCGTAGGTCTTGAGCCTGTGGCCCTGCAACTCCGCCTCGAACCTGAAAAGCCTGCCGTCTCCTTCTGTCACGGAACATTCGATGGACCGGTTGGCCAGTTCAGCCTGCTTGTCGTAGAGCCGGTCTTGGCCACTCCGTCGGGTGGAGTTGGACAAGGTCCAGCCCGCGGTGCTGTTGGTGTGCTCGGCTCGGCTGCGTCCGTACCTGCATGGGATCGCGGGCAGCACACGCTTGATGAGTGCGGCATCGCTGACGATGAAGTTGCGGGCAACATCCAGCCGCTTGATCGTCACCCGCCCAGGCCAGTCCTCCTCCCAATGCTGCAACCCGCCCCGGCCGGTGTGGATGAAATCGGGACCGGAATAGCGGCTCACTTCCCTGATGACCCCCTCAACGACCTTCTGCAGGTCTGCGACAGGAAGGAGGCGGGTGGATTTGCCGTGGATCAACCGCGCAGCGTTGAACTCCACATGGCAGACCTGATTTTGTGCGAAGAGTGTGACGCGTGCATTGCCATTCGGAAAGTGCACGAAGCCGATGTGGGTCTCGTCTTCGACGTGGGTACCCGGGCGGATCTGGCTACTGGTCCTTGCCCAGAACGCGGCATGAGTGAGGGACTGGTTGGGGTCCACCCGGAAGGAGAGCTTGACGGTGTCCACTCCCCAATCGGTACGGAGACTGTCTACCCCCGCTCCCGCATCATGCTCCTCCTCCAGATCGTGTGGAGACTGGAGTGCTGCATGGCGTTCCTCCATACCTCCGGCAATCGTCCTTTCCCTGTCATCCTTCGTGGCTCTGTCAGTAAGGGAAGGTGGACGGTTTTTGTCCACATGGACGGGGGTGGACGCACCTGGTGCTGCGGAGCCGATCGGCTCGACCACGGTGGAAGGCAGGTACAACGAGGATGCAAGTGTGTTCATTGTTCGCTCCAATCGGCGATTGGCGCGTGATCCATGTGCCACTGAAGTGGCGTGCTCCGAGTGCGCGGTGGGTTGGTTCAGTGGGTGGTGTGACGGAGGGCGTCGAGAAAGGTCTGCAGCGCGTCGGCGGGGATCCGGGTGGAGTTCCCGATCTTGACCTTCTCCAGGCTTCCCTGGTTCAGGAGTTCGTAGACTCGGGTTCGACCGATGCTGAGGAGGGAAGCGGCCTCTTTCACGGTGTAGAGGAGTGGTGCTGGCATAGGAGCGGTGCCTTTCGTATGGCGCATGTGGGTGTACATCCATGACACCGCAGCTGATCGCGGCTGTCCGCGTAAACCCATCTGGATTTCTTCGCTCCTCCTGCTGGGACTCTGGCCACTGCCCGCCGAGCGCTGGATTGCCCGTGTATGAAGCCTGGCAGGCTCTCCGGGTCCGTCCACTAAAGGGTGGGGGGTACCGGGCCTACGGAGTCTGGTCTAACCGAGGAGTCGGAAGGTCGCTCAAGCGGTCAGTCGCGCGGCAACGTTGGTAATCCCAAGAGCGCCGTCAGCGGGGGTGAGGTGGCCGTAGATGTCGACGGTCGTGCGGATGTCCGTGTGCCCCATGACCTGCTGCACGATATGCATACCCACTTCCTGGAGCAGCAGGGTCGCTGCCGTGTGGCGGGCGGCGTGCACTCGCACAGGCGGCAGCCCGGCAACTTCCAGCAGCTTGTACCAATGCTTGCGATCGTTGGCCGCGTCGATGGGGGTTCCCGCCGAGCTGACGAGCACGTAGCCGTCAGGGTTGTAGGTGCCCCCAGAGCGCAGCAAGATTTCCTTCTGCTCAAGCCGGAGCGCACGCAGGGCGTCCACCAGAGGTTGCGCAAGGTGCAGCGTCCGATGCGACCTGACCGTCTTGGGCGTGGAGCGGACCAGCCCCTTCCCCGTCTGCCGCTGAAGGCTGGCCCTGACCACGAGGTGCGGGTTCGGAGCGTCCAGCTCGACGTCCCGCCACTGCAGGGCGAGGAATTCTCCCTGACGCAAGCCCAGCGTCAACGCCAGGAGGAGGCGCACACGGGCCTGTACATCTTCGGGCGCGAGGGACCTCATCAGTTGTTGAGCCTGGCCCTCGGTCAGTGCTTGGATCCGCGCGCTGTCCTTCTTCAGGTGGTGGGCCAGCCGCACGGAATTGGCGAGGAGGTCGCCGTGACGGATGGCCATGTCGAACGCCTGGCTCAAGATGGTCCGGGCCTGGTGAATCGTGGAGCGGCTCAGCCCCTGGACGGTGCCCAGCTCATGCTGCCAGCGCTCGACGTCGGCGACCCTGACCGCGGTCACCTTGCGCGTACCGAAGTAGGGGACCAGGTGACGGGAGATGGAGCCCTCGTAGCCAATGCGGGTCTTGTACTTCAGGTCCGGGCTCCTCAGGTCCATCCAGTGCTGCAGCAGTGCGGCGACGTTCTTCGGCTGCCCGAGCCGACGCGCACCCAGAGCTGCCTCGCTCTTTCGTTCCTGCCACTTCCTGACGGCCTCGCCCTTGGTCTTGGCCGAGACCTTTCGCCTGATCGGGCCCGAACCTTCTTCGATGTAGCCCTGGACGTACCACCGCCCATCGCTCTTGTAGATCGAGTCCTCGCCGTTGCCGCGCTTGCCAGCCATCTCTTGCCCCTCGTGTCCGGCGGCCCCGGATGGAGCCGCTCTCCTATGGACGATGCCGAACAAGAACTGCGGTGTCTGGGTCAACCGAGGTCAACTTCGTGCGCCTTCACGAGCTGGTTGCCCCCATCGTTGCCCCCATCAATGCGAAAAGAGGCCCCCGAGGGAGCCTCTCATGCCTCCCAAATGGTCCTCACTTGGGGTGATGCTTGGCGCGCTCGGCAGGATTCGAACCTGCAACCTTCTGATCCGTAGTCAGATGCTCTATCCGTTGAGCCACGAGCGCTTGGGCAAGAAGAGACTATACGCGGTTCTTCGCCGATTCGCCAAAACGGGGCCTGGTGCACGGAAATCCGCGTCACCGTCGTGTCGCATTCCTGCTAGTTCAGGCAGTCGTCGTCAGTCACACTGGAGGCATGCACACCGACGAAGCCGCCTGCCTCAGGGCGATCCGCGCGAAGGACGCGCGCTTCGACGGGGTGTTCTACACTGGCGTCACGTCCACCGGCATCTACTGCCGGCCCTCCTGCCCGGCGCGCACCCCGCAGGCCGGCAACGTGCGGTTCTACCCCACCGCTGCGGCCGCGCAGGCCGCCGGGTTCCGCGCATGCAAGCGTTGCCTCCCGGGGGCGGCCCCGGGGTCGCCGGAATGGGACGTGCGCGGCGACACCGTCGGCCGGGCCATGCGCCTCATCGACGACGGCGTGGTGGACCGGGAGGGCGTCCCGGGGCTGGCCGCCACGCTGGGCTACTCGCCGCGCCAGTTGCAGCGGCTCCTCGCCGACGGCGTGGGCGCCGGGCCCGTCGCTCTGGCCCGCACGCGGCGGGCGCACACCGCGCGCACCCTGCTGGAGGCGACCGACCTGCGCCTCACGGATGTCGCCTACGCGTCGGGCTTCTCCAGCCTCCGCTCGTTCAACGCCACGATCGCCGAGGTGTACGCCGCCACCCCCACCGAGCTGCGCGCCCGCACCCGACGGCGGCCCACGCCGTCGAGCGGGGGCCTGACCTTCGTCGACCTCACCCTCCCCACCCGCACCCCCTTCTGCCCCTGCAACGTGTTCGGCCACCTCATCGCGACCGCGATCCCCGGCGTCGAGTCCTTCCACGACGGCGCCTACCACCGGACCCTGCGGCTCCCCTCGGGCTACGGGGTGGTCTCGCTGTGGCCGGCCGCCGCCGGTGGCGTCCGCGCCCGCCTCGGGCTCACCGACGTCTCACAACTCCCCACCGCCATCTCGCGGGTGCGGCGCCTGCTCGACCTCGACGCCGACCCCGTCGCGGTCGCCGACCACCTCGGCCGCGACCCCCACCTGGGCGCGCTCGTGCGGAAGCATCCCGGTCGCCGGATCCCTCGCAGCGTCGACGGTGACGAGTTGGCCGTGCGGATCGTCCTCGGGCAGCAGGTGTCCACCGCTGCGGCCCAGACCCACGGGGCGCGGTTGGTCGCGGCGGTGGGCGCCGCCGTCGAGACCCCCGTCCCGGGGCTCACGCACCTGTTCCCCACCGCCGAGGCCGTGGCAGAGGTCCCCGACTCGGCGCTGGCCTTCCCGGACTCGCGCCGCCAGACGCTGCGTCGGCTGGCCCGCGCGCTGGCCGGGAGTGAACTCGATCTGGGTGTCGGGGCCGACCGCGCGGAGGCCCGGCGGACGCTGGCCGGCCTGAAGGGGATCGGCCCCTGGAGCATCGAGATGATCGCGATGCGCGGGCTCGGCGACCCCGACGCCCTCCCCGCCACGGACCTCGGCGTCGTCCGCGGCGCCGAGGCACTCGGCATCAGCCCCGCCGGCCACGACTCCTGGCGCCCCTGGCGCAGCTACGCCACGCAGTACCTGTGGGCCCTCACACCCCACGCCGTCAACACCATCCCGGGCCGTCCGGCCTGCCACCCGGAGGATCAATGAGCACCTACAGCATCATGGACAGCCCCATCGGCGCCCTCACGATCGTCGAGCGCGACGGCGGGCTGGCGGCCATCTACATGGTCGAGCACCGGCACGCGCCCGGCCTGGAGACGTTCGGCGAACGGGTGGACGACGCCCTCCCCGAGGTCACCCAGCAGCTGCGCGAGTACTTCGACGGTGAGCGCACCGACTTCGACCTGCCGCTGAACCCGGTGGGCACCGAGTTCCAGCGCTCGGTGTGGTCGGAGATGGCCGCCATCCCCTACGGCGAGACGCTGACCTACGGCGACATCGCCGCGGCGCTGGGGAACCCGTCGGCCTCGCGTGCGGTCGGCACGGCCGTGGGCCGCAACCCCATCAGCATCGTGGTGCCCTGCCACCGGGTGGTGGGCAGCTCAGGGAAGCTCATCGGCTACGCCGGGGGCGTGGACCGCAAGGAGTACCTCCTGGCCCACGAACGCGGGCTGACCCGGTAGCTGTCCTTCAGATGTGGTCACCCCCACCGATGCGGGCACGGTGACCCCATCTGGAGGGCGTTCACGGGGTCGAGGTGAGCCGCTCCAGGACCTCGAGCGCGCCGGGGACGCTTTCGACGGGCACCAGGAGGTGGTCGTGGTGCAGCCCGGCCAGCATGTTGCAGCTGATCCCGGCCCCGGCGAGGGCGGTCGATACGGCGGCGGTCAGCCCCACCGCCTGGAGGGACGAATGCACCTCGAGCGTGATCCAGCCGAAGACGCCGTCGAACTGCTTGTCGTAGTCGAGCGCCACCTCCTCCTCGAGGATCAGCGTGCGGCCCTCCTCCTCCACGATCACGGCCTGGGCCTCCACCTCGAGCGCCTCCCAGTCGTAGTCGTCGAGGGTGTCGTCGGCCCGGAGCACGTAGACGAAGCGCCCGTCGCGCACGGAGGGGGAGAGTTCGCGCAGCATCGCGCCGAGATCAGTGAGGCCAGCCATGGGCATCAGCCTAGGGCCGCGGGCGGGAAGCACAGTGGCGCGGAGCGTCACGCCGGCGGGGTGAAAGCCCCGGAGACGCAGAAACCCCCGAGACGGGGGTTCTGGTTCACTGGCGGAGGTGGCGGGATTTGAACCCGCGATCGAGTTGAAGCTCGAAACCCGCTTAGCAGGCGGGCGCCATAGACCGGACTAGGCGACACCTCCAGTGCCGAACCAGCCTAGCCGAGCACAATGGTGAGCGCCAAAACAGTGCGGGTTACACTGGCGCGCAGGACCACCCAGGGAGCATGGATGAGCGACGACAAGCCGCGACGGGGCTACAGCCTCGGCGACGAGCCTGATTTCGACCTGCCCGAGGAGGGCTCGGAGGAGACGTCGGCGCTGCACCGCTCCCGCCTGGAGGATCACAGCTGGTTCCGGGCCAGCGCCAAGCCGACGCCCGTCCCGCAACGCGCCCTGCAGGCCCGCGACGAGTGGGCCGACGTGCCGTTCGGTGAGGAACCCAAGCCCCGTCCCACCGCGAAGCCGCGCCCCACTCCCCCGGCTGTGACGCTCGGCGGTACCCCCATCGCAGAGCCTGGCGCGTCGCTGCATCCCGACGAGGTGAAGCGCCGCAAGCTGCGCACCTCCCTGCTGCTCACCGCCGCGTCGACTGTCCTGCCCGGCTCCGGCCTGCTGGGCGCGCCGCAGCGCTGGTTGAAGGTCGTCGGCGCGGCCACCGCGCTGGGCTCCCTGGGCCTGGGCCTCTACTTCCTCAACTGGGCGCTCCGCGACACCGCCAGCTTCGCCAGCATCGCCGTCGACCCCGACTTCCTGAACCGCGCCAGCGTCTCCCTCATCGTGCTGGGCCTGGTGTGGGTGGCGCTCATCGCCACCACGCACATCGCCACCCGCCCCGGCGGCCTCCAGCACGGGCGCAGGCTCCTGGGCGCCGCCATCGTGGCCGCCCTGGCGTTCGGCGTCAGCGCGCCGTCGGCGTTGGGAGCCCGCTACTCGCACGACCAGATCATGCTGGTGGAGAGGGTCTTCGGCCCCGGCGGCGACACCGGCGACGGCGGCGTGCAGTCCACCTCGCGCCCCACGCTGGCCACCGAACCGCAGGTGGACCCCTGGAAGGACGTCCCCCGCGTCAACGTGCTGCTGCTGGGCGCCGACGGCAACGAGGCCCGCGCGGACGAGGTGGAGAAGTACAGCGTCCGGACCGACACCATCATGGTGGCCTCCATCGACACGGCCACCGGCGACACCCTCCTGGTGCAGATCCCCCGCAACGTGCAGTACACGCCGTTCCCGGAGGACTCCGAGATGGCCGAGGCGTTCCCCAGGGGCTTCCGCGGCGAACCAGAGGCGGAATGGCTGGTCAACAGCATCTGGGCCAAGGTCGAACTCGACTACCCCAACCTGCTGCAGGGCAACACCTACCGCGGCGCGGAGGCCCTGAAGGAAGGCGTCGAGGGCATCACCGGCCTGGAGATCGACTACTTCATGATGCTCGACATCGACGGTCTCCAGCAGCTCATCAACGCCATGGGCGGAGTCGTCGTCAACATCAACGAGCCGCTCCCGAAGGGCACGGCCACCAACTGCCGCGATGAGGACCGCTGCCTCATGCCCGGCCCGGACCAGCGCCTCAACGGCTACGACGCCATGTGGTACGCCCGGAGCCGCAAGACCACGTCGGACTACTCCCGCATGGCGCGCCAGTCGTGCCTGATTGACGCGGTGATCAAGCAGGCGAACCCCGCCACGATGTTGACCAGCTACGAGGGCATCGCGCAGGCCGCGTCCCACATGGTCACCACCGACATCCCCCAGCGCGACCTCAAGGCCTTCGTGCAGCTGGCGTTCCGCGTCAAGGACGCCAAGGTGCAGCGGCTGGTCTACTCGCCGGGCAAGAACGGCTACTCGTACGCGGATCCGGATTTCGAGGCGATGCGCCAGTCCGTCGAGGACGCGCTGAACCCGCCGTCGCCCACGCCCACAGCGGTCGCGCCCACGTCGGTTGCCCCCACCTCGGCAGCCCCCTCGACGCCGGCGCCCGCCGAAGAAGAGACCACGGCGTCACCGTCGCCCTCCGGCACGCCGGAGGAGTTGCAGGAGGGTGCGCAGACCGTCGCCGACGCGTGTGCGTGGAACGGCGAAGCCGAGTAGTCGGGGCCTAAATTCCCTTGACCGTGCGGAGACGCTCGCGGAGATCCGTGACGACATCGTCGACCTGCTTCGGGTCGTTCCCCGGGAACATCAGGTAGGTGGCCCGCTCGTGCCCGTGATGAATGGTCACCCGGGTGCCGCTCTGGGTCTGGGTGACCTTGCTCACGTCGAGCCAGCGGCCCTCGCCCTCGACCTCGCGGCCGCGCACGCGGTAGCCGTCGTCGTCGAACGTGACCTCCACCGCCAGGCGGCTCATCGACGTGAAGGCCAGCACCAGGAGGACCAGCCCGGTCACCATCACGACGCCTCCCAGCACCGCCCAGAGCACGTGCCAACCGGAGCTCAGCGACGCGACCAGGAGCAGCGCGCCCAGCAGGCTGCTCACGGCGGCGATCGCGAAGGCCCGCACAGGGGGACGCGGCTGGATGAGGTAGACCGTCTCAGGCATGGGCTGAGCCTACCTGCCGCCACCCGCTACCATGGTGGGGCACTGGCGAGGTCGCATAG
The DNA here is from genome assembly GCF_014164735.1 of Tessaracoccus sp. MC1756. Classification (NCBI taxonomy): domain Bacteria; kingdom Bacillati; phylum Actinomycetota; class Actinomycetes; order Propionibacteriales; family Propionibacteriaceae; genus Tessaracoccus; species Tessaracoccus sp. MC1756. The sequence continues at coordinate 19,233 of NZ_JACJFZ010000006.1, forward strand.
TGGACTAGTGCAGCCGCCTTGAAAGCGGCCGAGTGGCAACGCTCCGTGGGTTCGAATCCCACCCTCGCCGCCAATTCGGAGGAGAACATGCCACCCAGGTCGCCGCTGCCGCCCCGTCACGGGCTGCAGGCAGCGTGGGTGCGCACCCCGGACAGGGATCCTGACAACGCCCTCCCCTGGCCCACCATGCGCGAGTGGCTCGTCCATAAACTCGCCACCTCTCCGGAGGACGTCGACGAGATGCTCGCCCGCGGCGCGTTCGTCGACGACCGAGGCCGGCCGTGGACCGGGCGCGAGGTCTACCGCCCGCACACCTTCGTCTGGTTCCACCGCGAACTCCGCGACGAGGCGGAGGTGCCCGGCGAACTGACCGTCCTCCACCGCGACGAGCGCATCGTCGTGCTGGACAAGCCGCACTTCCTCTCCACCATCCCCCGCGGCCGGCACGTGGTGCAGAGCGCCGTGGTCAAGGCCCGCCAGGCGTTGGACCTGCCGGAGCTGTCCGCCGCGCACCGCCTGGACCGCGGCACGGCCGGCGTGCTGCTGATGACCACCGAGAAGCGCTGGCGCGCCGCCTACCACTCCGTGTTCACGGAGCGAACGGCGGTGAAGGTGTACCGGGCCATCGCCCCGTTCGACGAGGGGCTCAGCTTCCCGCGGCGGGTGGAGTCGCACCTCATCAAGCGCGTCGGCACCATGCAGGCCGAGACCCTGGAGCGCGAACCCAACGCCTTCACGGAGATCGACATCGTCGAGGTGCGCGGCAGCCACGCGCTCTACGAGGTGCGTCCGCTCACCGGGAAGACCCACCAGATCCGCGCGCACTTCGACCAGCTGGGCATCCCCCTCCTCGGAGACCCCCTCTACCCGGACGTGCTGCCCACGGAGATCGACGACTTCTCCACCCCGCTGCGCCTGCTGGCCTATTCGTTGGAATTCCCGGATCCGGTCGACGGCGAACCCCGCCGGTTCGTCTCCCGACGCAGCCTCAATTGGTCCTGACAAGCACCTCCACCGGCTCGAGGTCAGTCACCACAAGGGGATGACGTGATCCGGTGCCGCTGTTAGGGTGACGTGATGAGGTGGCCTCTGCGACGACGACGTGCCTTGGGCTCCGGCCTGCTGGGCCTGCTGATGGCGCTCGGGTTCCTGATCGTCCCGGTGAGCGACACCGCTGTCGCGCTGGACGTCTACACCACCCCCGGTACGCACACCCTCAATGGTCGACAGTGGCGCACCACCTGCGAGCCGTACTCCTCCACCGTGGAGCGGTGCCGCACCGAGATCCAGGCAACCACCGTCACCTACAGCGCGGGCCGCTACGTCGAGAAGTACGGCTGGACCTTCAACAACCTCACCTACAAACCCTCCCCCCGGGCGCAGTGGGTGGGCAACGTGCTGGCCACGCCCGGCGAACACACCAGCGGCGGGCGACGCTGGAAGACCGAGTGCGACACGCAGTGGACCGGCCGCGGGGCCTGCCGGTCGTCGATCTGGATGACGACGTACACGCGCGGCTCCTCGGGCGGCTACGTGGCGCGCGATCAGTGGGTGTTCAACAACATCGTGCGCTTCACCGACTCCGGGGTGGTCGCCTCATTCTGTGAGCCGGACTCGGCGGTCGGCGGCCTTCGCTACACCGATCCGGGGGCCGCTTCAGGAAGCCCGGAGCCCTCGGACGCAGTCGCCGTCCCAGGAAGCCCGGAGCCCTCAGAGCCAGGTGCCGCTACGGAGGGCACCGCCCCTGCGACTGCGGCTCAGGACACAGCCGAGCCGCTCGTCGAGGCGACCCAGCAAGCGTTGGCCGCATCCGTGACCATCCGGTCGGTGCAGCACCCGGTGTATCCCACGGGAGTGCTCTACGACCGGCTCGGCGACATCGAGGTCACCGGGACGGTCAGCGGCGGCGACGACGGGGCCGCGGTCGCCGTCGAGCTGCGCGACGCCGCGGGTGTGGTGCGTTCCTCCTCCACCGCGACCCTCAGCGGCGGCGCCTTCACCGCCAGGCTGGCCGGCGGGTTCGTCGGCCAGGCCACCCTCGTCGTCACCTCTGCGGGAGGCGAGGCGACCCGCGCGGTGGAGCTCCGCCGCGCCGACGTCAGCCTGACCTCCGCCACCCGCATCGACCCGCTCGGCACGGCGACCATCACAGGCCGCGTCGCCCCCGGCATCGGCGACCTCCTCGTCCAGGCCTACGCGGCGGTGCCTGGCGGCTGGTTCAAGACCGGCGAGGCGCGGACCACTTCCGACGGCAGCTACCAGCTGACCTACCGGCACGGGCTCGGCACGCTCGGCACCACGCAGGTCAGGATGTGCGCCAATCTCCCCTGGGGGTCCACCATCCCCAGCAGCGCGTCGCTGGGCATCGAGCGGGCCCGCATCGCCAACCCGGTGATCTCGAACACCACGGCCGCCGAGGTGTCGGCCACGTACCGCAGCGGCTGCCCCGTGGGCCCCAGCGGCCTGAGCACCATCCGGATCAACCAGCAGTCGATGGACGGGCGCGTCTACCGGGGCGAGATCATCGTGCGGCGCTCGCGCGCGGCGGAGGTCGCCGAAGTCTTCCGGCGCACGTTCGAGGCCGGCTTCCCGGTCTACCAGATGACCAATCCAGACGTGTTCGGCGGCGACGACTTGGCGATGATGGCCGCCAACAACACCTCGGGCTTCAACTGCCGCACCGTGGTGGGCAACCCGTACGCCATGTCGCCGCACAGCTACGGCTATGCGGTCGACGTCAACCCGTGGCAGAACCCGTACCGCGACCCCACCGGGAAGTGGCACCCCAGCACCGCGTACGTGCAGCGCACCCCCGTCGTGCCGGGCATGCTCACCACCACCAGCGCCCCGGTGAAGGCGTTCCAGTCGCACGGCTGGAGCTGGTTCTCCGGGTGGGACTGGCACCATTTCGAGAAGCGATGAGCGCCAGGTTCGCGCGGCACTCGGCGCTCGCGGTGGCAGCGCTGCTGTCGGCGTGCGCCCCGTCCCCGGAGACGCCGGAACCGACGGTGGTCCCACCCACGCCCAGCGCCTCGACGGCCGCCGGGCCCACCTCCACGCCCAGCGCTGAGCCCACCGTCGAGCCCTCCCCGTCGACCGCCACGCCGACGGTGGACCCGAGCCCAGCAGGAACCCCGGCCTCGAGCGCCGCTGCGGGAACCGCCGCCCCGCCCTCGGAGCCGCCCCCGGCGCCCACCGCACCGGCGCCCAGCACTGCCGGCGGGCTCGCCCCCGGTGACGTCGCCACGGCCGAGGGATGGCGGCCCACCGCCAGGCCCGGCAGCCCCGACGAGGGGTTCATGGGCAACGACACCTGGGTGCACGCCACCTCGCCGGAGCACTCGGCCTACGCCGCCGTCGCGTTGGGCTGCACGGAGATCCGCCCCTACCCGCAGCCCGTGGCGGCCCTTGAGGGCAACCTCAGCGACGACGCAGGCAACGCCGGCGTGGGCCTGACGCTCGAGTTCGCCACCGCCACCGACGCCTCGGCGTACTTCGCCGAGTGGCTGCGTCAGGCTGAGGCCTGTGTCGGCACCGTCACGGAGAAGGTCAGCGCCACCGACGACACCTGGGTGGGACGCCGGAACCTGGGCACCGTGTGGTCAGAGACCGTCGGAGTCAGGGGCGACCAGGTGCGCCTCCTGATCGTCGACTCCCCCGACGCCGACCTCACCGGCGCACTCGGGACCACCTGAACCTCACCTCGGAACCCACTGCCCTGAGCACAGCGGTCGGCCCCACCCCGCCCGAAGGAGGGGTGGGGCCGACCGTTCGACGGTTACGGCTGGCAGGCCGGCATGTCGAAGTGACCCGGCGTGTTCGGGTAGGCAGGTCCTGCCGCCCGCTTCATGTCGGAGTTGTAGACCATCGCCGTCTCGGTGAAGGCGGAGGTGCCCTTCGTGGTCACATCCCCCACCGTCTGGCCGGCCCCGGCCGACCACGCCAGCTGGTGCACGAAGTCACGCACCGCCGGCGACATGACCCGCAGGTCGTTGAAGCCGCCGTAGGCCGCGTTGCAGTGCGAGTACAGGTTGAAGGCGCCTGTGGTGTCCATCAGCCGGTCACCGGAGTTCGGGCCGTTGGCCGTCACGTCACCCTGCAGCACGTCCCTGTCGAGGCCCCCGTAAAGCCAGTCCACGCCCTGGTGGTGCTGGTTGTTGGCGACATCGGCGTCTGCGGTGTCGGTCATCTCGAACCAGGCACACGGGTCAACGAGCTGTGCACCGAGATTGACCGGCCAGTCGCTGGTGGTGCAGCTGGCGAAGCCGCCGCGCGGCGCCCAGTCGATGATGTCCGAGCCGATGACGTCCTGCTTGGCCGTGTCCAGTTCGCCCGCGCCGCCGAAGACGAGGTCGACGAACCGGTCGTTGTCGCCCCGCGACGAGGCGTCGAACGCGCCGTTGGTGAGGCAGTCCGTCGTTGCGGCGTCGGCCAACGGGTCACACCCGCGGCCGCCCCACAGGACGTCCTCACCGTTGCCACCGAAGATCCGGTCTCCGCCGGAGTCGCCGTTGACCAGGTCGTCGTCAGCACCGGCGTCGATGACGTCGGAGCCCAGCCCGCCACGGATCCGGTCGCGGCCACCTTCCACCGTGCCCGGATGGGGCATCACGTTGGTGGTGCTGGAACCGAGCCACACGCCGCCGTTGGTGTCGTGCAGCAGGTCGATGCGTCGATCCAACACGCCCCGACGGAACCCGGTGAAGGTTTCGGCGGGCGGCTGCTTGAGCGACACCGTGAACCCTGCCGGGCCACGGTCGCCGTCGAGGTAGGTGGTCTTGACGCCGCCCCGGTCACCCAGGATCGCGTCGTCACCGGCCTCGCCGAACAGCTCGTCGCTGCCCAGTTCGCCGTAGACCTCGTCGTTGCCGTTGCCACCACGGATGGTGTCGTTGCCGTCCTGGCCCCAGAGGCCGTCGTCGCCGTCGTCACCGTAGATGATGTCGTCGCCGAAGGCGCCCACCGGCTCACAGGTGGTGCCGCTCGCGCTGCAGAACCTGGTCGTCGGCTCGCCGGAGGCCGGATCGGAGACCCGCACCGCGGTGGCACCCGAAGGCACTGCGCCGATCGGGTACCGCTCAGTGAACACGGCCTCGGAGAGCTCGCCCGGCATGCCCTGGAGCTTGCGCAGCAGGGTGCCGTTGTCGCCGATGACCACGTCGTCGGCGCCGTTGGCCTCGATGATGTCGCCCGTGTCGCGGAATGCGCGACGCGAGCTGCCACCGATGATGTCGTCCTGGCCGTCGGGTGCGCCCGGTCCCATCAGCTGGGCTGCGGCACTCGCCGAGCCCGGCCACCCGGGATCCGCCAGAACCGTGGCCCCGGGCGTCTTGGCCGACGCCTCACCGATCGGCAGGTCGCCGCGGATGGTGTCCGCGCCGCCGTTGCCCTCGATGTAGTCGCCGTCGCCGTCGCCGGAGATGACGTCTGCGCCGTCCTGGCCCCAGATGCCGTCAACGCCGTCGCCGCCGCTGAGGCGGTCGTCGCCGTAGCGGGTGGCCGCGCCACCGGCCGCGAGATCGAACCATTCGACCCAGCGTGCCGTGACCAGGCTGCCGCCGTCGGAGCCCATCCGCTTGAGCGCCGCGATGCTCGCCTCGCCGGTCGACGGACGCGTGATGCGCCCGTTGTCGCCCAGCAGTGCGTCGTCGCCGTCGCCGCCGAAGATGGCATCGGCCACGTCGGGTTGTCCGACGGTGGTGTCGCCAGTGCCGGACAGCGCCCAACTCGAGCCGCCGATGAGATCATCGTCACCGTCGTTGCCCTCGATCCAGTCGGTCCCGGCCCAGCCCTCGATGAGGTCTGCCCCGGCGTTGCCGATCAGGCGGTCATGCCCGCCCTGGCCCAGGATGACGTCGGTGCCGTCGCCGCCGTAGACCTCGTCCGCCCCTGAAGTGCCCGCCGTCGGCGCGTCGCCGAGGTCGAGCGGGACGATCGAGCGCCCATCGGTGATCCGGTTGCGCAGGATCTGATGGTTCTGCGCCAGCGGGACGACCGCGATGATGGCGTTGTCGCCGGCGATGAGGTCGTCGCCCTCTTCACCGAAGAGGCGGTCGCCGACGTCGGGTCGGCCGATGCCTGCGGAGGCCCGCTCCCACGAGCCGCCCACGATCATGTCGTGGCCGGCGCCGCCGAAGACGGTGTCTGCACCGTTGTTGCCTTCGAGGTGGTCTTCACCGCCCTGGCCGTACACCGTGTCGTCGTCGAGACCACCGAAGGCGGTGTCGTTGTCGTCGCCGCCCCAGACGGTGTCCTTGCCACCCAGCGTCGACGGCTGGTCCGTTGTCGCCAGGTCGACGGGCACGCTGAGCGCGGCCGCCGTGGCGTTGTCGCCGATCAACCGGTCACGACCCTGGTCGCCGTACAGCTGGTCGGCGCCGTCGGCCTTGCCTGCCGCCCTGGTGCCACCGACGACGAGGTCGTCGTCGTGACCACCCGAGGCCCAGTCATCGCCGGCGTTGCCCTCGATGACGTCCGCGCCGTTGCCGCCGTAGAGGAAGTCGTTGTCGGCGTTGCCGAACACGTCGTCCTCGCCGTCGCCGCCCCAGACGGAATCAACCCCTGCGCCGCCCCAGAGCTGGTCGTCGCCGCCCTGGCCGTCGAGCTTGTCGCTGCCGTGCTGGCCGCAGACCAGGTCGTTTCCGCCGCCTGCCTGCACGCGGTCGTCGCCGCCGCCCGCTGAGACGGTGTCGACGCCCTTCCCGCCGATGATGAAGTCGTTGCCGTCGCCGGTGGCGGCGGTCGTCGACTCTGCCACCGGGTCGGACACGACCGTCGCGCCGGCCTTGCACTGCTCGGCCTGGTTGAACTTGTCACCGTAGATCAGCGCGGCGCCGTCGCCACCGAACACGTGGTCGTTGCCGAGGCCGCCGACCAGCGTCTTGGTGTTGGGCGTCGCTCCCGGCGGGAGCGCGAGCGCGGTCACGCTGCGGAGGGGGCCGTAGGTGACGCCGTCGATGGTGTGCGGATCCACAGCGGGGTCCCCCACCACGGCGGGCTCTGCCGACAGGTAGTCGTCGCCCGGGCCGCCGTAGAGCTTGTCGGTGCCGAGGCCGCCGACGAGCACGTCGTTGGCGTCGCCGCCCACCAGCTGCGTGGACTGGTTGCTCAGCGAGCCGCTGGTCAGGTAGTCGACACCCTTGCTGCCCCAGACGAAGTCGTTGCCCTCGCCCGAGTTGACGATGTTGAACGTCGTCACGTCGGCGTCGTCGGAGCCGACATCGTCCACGCCGTAGTCGAGTTCAGCGCCGGTGAAGATCACGTCGTTGCCGGCCCCACCGTTGAGGCGGTCGTTGCCGTCGTCGCCGATGAGCCTGCTGCCCGTCGAGCTCAGCGTCGGCGTGTTGGTCGTCACCGAGATGGTGTCGTCGCCGGCGTTGCCGCGCACCTTGGTGGCGCCTAGACCGACGCGGATGGTGTCGCCGGCCCAGTTGTCGCCCTGGGCCTGGGTCGTCGGATCCTTCGCGGAGGCGTAGGCGATCACGGCCCCCACCGGGATGTCCGGCGGGTCGCTCTCGGCGTCCACTGCCTTGACGGTGGTGAGCGCAGAGGTGTTCTGGGTGAACGCCAGGGTGGCGTCGCCGGCCACCTTGTTGTCGCCGTCACCGACGGTGATGTTGTCGGCACCAGCGCCACCGGCGACCCACGCCTTGGAGACGAGACCGTTCACCGTGAGTCCGGTGTCCACCGTGGTGATGACGTCGTCGCCACCGGCGCCGTCGATGTACGCCGGGCCGTTGCCCGCCGTGATCTGGTCGGCGGATCCGGTGCCCTTGACGACGACCTCACGGTCGAACGCCGTGGTTGCCGGCGGCGGTGCGCCCTCAGGAGTGACCTCCGTCTGGCGCTGGCCGTCACCGCTGAACGTCAGCTTCATCGGCACAGGACTGTTGGTGCCGTCCACGACGACGCGCTTGATGCCCGGGTCGTGGAACTCACGCGTGATGCCGAGCATCTGCACCTTGATGCCGTCGTAGGCGCCGTCGGTGCCGTCGATGTTGGCCGTGGTCTGCGCGTAGTGGAGCTGCGTGACCTTGATGACCTCGGCGTCGCCGTCAGCCTTGGCGCCCCACGGGGCGCCGCGGTAGGAGTCCGTGCCGAGCTTGCCGGTGAAGACGTAGAGCGTGTCACCCACCACGCCGCCGACGTTGGGCGGAGGCGGCGAACAGTCCACCTTCACGGTGAAGTCCAACAGGGTCAGTTCCACCAACCGCACCGAGAACGACACGGAGAAGATGCTCACGCCGATCTTGATGTTGAGTTGCAGGAACAGATAGACCCGGCCAGACATCTGGAACAGACACAACGGGTTGACCACCAGTGCCTGGACGAATTCCGTCAGCCTGAACTTCCCGTCGTTGTTCGGATCGTTCCAGTAGAGGCCGACGGTGAGACCCAGCCCACCCTCGACGCCCACGGACACGACCAGGACGCTGACCATCGCGCCGGCGGCGATCTCGCCCTTGAGCGTGACCACCGGGAGCGGCTTGCCGTTCTCGTCATTGGTGTCGAAGTAGAGACCGTCGAGCACGCTGACCGCGAGCTCACCCGCGGAGGCGGTGTCGCGCATCTCGATGGCCTTGCGGATGCCGTAGGTGTCCATGCCGGCCCGGATACGCGCCGTGATCGACGCCGAACCCGACAGGGTCAGCAGCACCGGCGGCGGTGCGTAGACCGGTCCGAACTCCTGGCTGAAGGCGAAGCCCAGCGTCAGGTTGCCGGAGTCGAACTTGACGATGTCGATGTCGCCGCCCATCAGCAGGGCGAACGCCTTGGTGGGTTCCTGGAAGATCGGGAACGTGATGCCGGCCTCATTCGCCTTGCCTGCGGGCGCCGATCCCCCCGGAACGGTGAAGGTGGCGGGCGCGGACCCGTCGGCCTTCCCGTTGAGATCCGACAGCAGGGTGGCGTTCGGCACGCCACCGGTGATCAGGCTGCCGGCCACGTCCGGGGTGAGCGTCGTGTCGAGCGCCTCGTCGCCGAGCACGTCGAAGCTGCCGATCGTCACCCAGCAACTGGTGGTGCACTTGGGCAGCGAATTGAGCAGCGTGATCACGTTCGTGATGCGCTTCACCATGGTGAGGTCGGGTCCGTCAGCGAGCGTGCTGAACGTCTCCGCGAGGGTGAACAGGCTGATGTCGCCACCGCCTGCGGCCTTGCTGACGTCGGACAGCACCGGCAGCGGCGCGTAGAGCGCGTCGATGATCGGCTGGATGGGCCCCGTGACGCTCTTCACCTTCTCCAGGATGGGGCCGAGGATGTCCGAGAACACCTTGCCGGCGTCGATCTGGAAGTCGTTGAACGCGATCGTCGGGGTACCGACGCTGGACCGCAGCGAACCGCCGTCGTTGTCGGCGGAGATCGTCCAGCCCAGCTCGAAGTTGACCTTCACACCAGGCAGGAGCGAGTCGTCGCCGTCGATCTCGATCCGGGACTCGATATCCCAGTCGATGGTGACAGCGGCGCCGATCGACACTGCGAACAGGTCTCCCATGGCGGCCGTGCTGAGATCGGCGAACGTCAGCTTGGCGCTGTCGCTCGGCGCACACAGGGCGTCAGTGGCGGCGAAGCAACTGCCGGTCTGCCCGGGCTTGTGTAGATCCACCTTGAAGTGGCCGGTGAACACCTCAGGCGCCCCGGCCGAGGTGATGTCCACGCCGATGAAGGCGAGCTTCGCCTCCACCTTGGCGGGCATGGTGACGTTCAGCTCGACGCCGAGTTCGGGGCTCGCCACGGCGTTGCCGTCGACGGTGTCCCAGCCGTCCTGCGTGGCCACGTAGAAGCCGTCGTTGAGGTTCAGGCCCACCTTCAGGTGGAGCGCGAACTTCGCGCCCACGCTGACGGTGCTCTGACCGCTCGCCGGGTCAGCCTTCAGGGACAGGCCGGGGATGCCGATGTCCAGCGGACGCGACGCGCCGGTGAACTCATCGCGCACTGTCACCTCGAGCGTGACCCCGCCCACCTGGTTGGCGGGGCAGTCGATCAGCTGGGGCTTCTCGAGGACGAGGGTGTAGGCGGCCGCTGTGGCCGTCCCGTTGTCGGTGTAGGTCAGAGCGGAGCCCACGTCGAAGAGGAACATGAACTCGGCGTCGGTGGAGAGCTTGCGCAGCACCTTGTAGCCGGTCGCTCCCGCGACAGCAGTCCAGTCCAGCTTCACGCCCACGCTCGCGGACAGTGCAGCCTGCTCGACGGAGGCCACGCTGCTCGCGACGGTGTCCTCCTTGGCATCCGCCGGGCCCTGATAGGCGACGACGCGGTACTCGTACGTCTGCTTCACGGCGTCCGCCGCCGGAACAGGCACGGCCACTGCCGTCAGGCCCGTAGCCGGCTCCAGGAACGCCTTGCACTCCAGGCCGACCAGCGGGGACACCGCTTGGAGGCCGGCTGCGGTGAGCTTCTCGTCGAGGCGCTTGTTGACCTCTGCCACCCAGTCCTTGGGGCTGAAGCTGGTCAGGCCGCCGAGCACCTCATTCTTCAGCGTGGTGCGCAGCGTGCCGAGGAAGTCGGCGCCCTGCTGCAGGTCCTTGCCGACGAGCGGCAGCTTGCCCTCGAACGAGGCCGCCCGCAGTGCCACCTCAGCTGTGGCCAGGTAACTGTCGAGGCCGTGCTCGAACTGGCCGAAGTCCAGCACCGCAGCGGCGATGCGCGCGGCGAGATCAGCCGGGATGTCGAGCTGTTTGAGCGCGTCGTCGGGCGCGGGCAGGTTGCCGCTGGGCAGCAGGTCGGCCAGGTTGGACGAGCGCGGCAAGCGCACCTTGAGGGCGCCCACGGAGGTGTAATCGCTCACGCCCTTGGCGAAAAGCGGCACGTTCGCACACGCCATCAGGGGGGTGGTGATGCCGGTCTCACAGGTGACGTTCTGAGTGGTCATGCCCGTGGGGTTCAGCTTCACGCCGGCGCCCGCCATGAACGTCGCCCAGTCCACCGGAGTGTTCGCCGTGGCGCCGTCGACGCCGATACGCACGCCGAGATCCACGGCCACCTTGGCCTTCTCGGCGCCTTCCGCGCCGGACGGGTCACCCAGCGACAGCGACAGCGGGCCGAGGGTGCCGGTGAGAACACCCTCGCCGGAGGCGTTGGCGTGCACCGAGATGCTGGAGTCCTCCATCACCTTGAAGCCCGGATCCGCAGTGCTGAGTGGCACCAGGATCCCGACGTTGACGGAACCCGTGACGCCGGCCTGCGCCTGGCCGGTCGCCTTGACCGTGACCACGTCGCCGAGCGCGCCGAGGTCCACTGCGATGGGGGTGTCGGTGCGGTAGCTGCGGTTCCAGGCCACCTTCAGCACGAGGCTGGCCGGCGCCGGCGCCGTCCCGGGCACGTAGGCCACCGAGAGCGGTGTGCCGCCGAGCCTGGAGTTGAGTTGCGTGACTAGGTCCTGGATGGTGTCGGGGTTGTTGGCCACGAGCCAGTCGACGGCGTCGAGCAGCGCGGCGCGAGCGGTGTAGCGCGTGCCGGCCACCGGGGTGGCATCCCAGTTCTTGACCATGGTCAGGGTGGTGCCGTCATCGCTGACCGACTCCACGATGTTGACCTGCGTGCCGACGGTGATCGCGCGGCCCACCATGGCTTGGGTGAACTTGGCTGCCGCAGTGGTGCGGGTGCTGTCGACGAGGGTCTTGGCGCCGTAGCTGACGCCCTTGTCGCCGTTGGCTTCGTCGCTGAGCACCAGGTCGCGCAGGGAGCGGCCGATGCCCGGCAGCTTGGTGGTGTAGGCGCCGGTGGTGTCCTGGGCGGGGTCCGCCTCGGCGATGTTGTGCACCAGCGTCTGCAGCTGCTTGATCACCATGTTGAACAACGCCTTGGGGTTGTCAACGGAGAAATCGAGCGAGGTGAGCTTCGAGAAGTTCGGTGCGGTGAAGACGAGGGTGTCGGGGTCGGTCAGATCCGTCCAGTTGAGGGTGAACGTCACGTCGTTGCCGACGAAGCCCTCGAGCTCCGGCACGGTGATGCTCGCCGTCGCCTTGGCGCGGATGTTGATGTCGGGGGTCAGCACGGCGCCGGGATCGGTCACGAGCATGCTGACGAGCTTGCTGAGCCGGATGTCGTGCTGCGCATCGCCGATGGGTTTCAGCGCCATCGAGACCATGGGGTCGGTGCCGGTGTCGCTGCACGCGTCGTTCTGGCTGGAGCGGCACATGACGAGGTCGCCCTTGATGTTGACCTTGAAGAAGCCGGCACGGGCCTGCATGTCGATCGTCGATTCGATCGGGAAGTCTGCGGTGTAGATGGTGGAGCCGGTCCGCAGCATCACCCGGTCGGTGGGCAGCGGCCATTCGTCGACCTGCATCTTCATGCCCGCGACGGTGGTCTCGTACGGGCAGGGCTGACCTGCCTTGTCCGCCGGCGCGCAGGCGATGCCCGTCACCGGGTCGTTCAGGTCGAGCACGACGGTGATGGTGGCCTTGTGGGTGGCGCTCACCACTGCCGCACTGGCTTCGGCGTTCGCGCCGAGGATGCCCGCGCCGTCGTCGTTGGTGAGCACATCGGCGAACGTGATGGCGCCGGTGCGCTCCTCCGGGCCCGAGATCACCCAGTTAACGGTGCCGGTGGGCGTGGTGGGTGCCCAGTTGCCGGTGAGGGTGATGGAGTTGTCGGTGTTGCTGGCGATCTCGCCGCCCGATGAGCCGGCGACGACCCGACGTCCGGACAGGTCCTGGCCCGCCCAGGGGGTGCCGGAAACGGTCATGGTGGTGTCGGTGAAGGTGCTGCTGGTGCCCGAGAGGTCCTGTGCGGCCTTGTCGAGGTTCCCGGAGGCCGTGCCCGAGAACTCCAGCGGGATGACGAACTTGTTGTTGGTGGAGTCCCAGCTGACCGTGCCGAGATCGAGGCTGGCGTTGAGCTTGGTCAGGAGGTCCTGCAGCGAGCTGAACTTGGGGGTGCCCAGCCTCGCCGGGTCACCGTCGGACCAGACGTTGTCCGCGAGGAAGGCCTTCAGCGGTTCGGCGATGGCGATGACGTCGGCCAGGGTCCCGCGCATGAAGGGCAGGTCCAGGTTGCCGGTAGGCACGCCACCGGAGTCGTAGTTGCGCTGCTGGATCGCGTTGATGGCGGTGATCACGCGGGCGAGCCCGTCGGCGAGGTTCTGGAGGTTCATGTTCTGGAACTTGCCGAGGGTGGCGTCGAAGCCGGTCGCGGTGACCTGCGGCGCGCCCTGCGTGATGTCGGGCCAGTCGACGGCGACGGTGGCGTTCACCTTCGTCGGGAAGCCCGGGATGGTCACGGACGTATCGGCGCCGAGGGTGAACTCGCCGGAGATGGAACTCTCGCTGTCCACATCGAGGTCTGCCTGCACGAGGCCCTCGAGCGAGCCGGCCGCGGCCAGCTCAGCCTGGTTGCCCACGAAGGCGAGCTTGCCGTCGTTGTTGGGGTCGTTGAAGGTGGCCACGGTGTGGTGTTCGACCGAGAGGTCCGAGTCGGGCAGCGTCACGCCCAGGATGCCGACGGCGGCCTTGGCGTTGGCGGTCACGGTGGCGGTGACGTCGATGTCGAGGCGGGGCGACCGGGTTGTGGGGGCGGTGTCATGGATCATCCACACCCCGCCGCTGCCGTCTTCCTGGATGCTGAACTTCAGCTGGGCCGTGACCGCGGCGGAGACGCCGCCGGTGACGGAGAGGTCGACGCCGGTGGCGGCGTCGGCGAGGTGGAGGTCCAGGCCGGTGACGGTGCGGTTCACGGTCGCCGTGAAGTCGACGCGCCAGCCGGCGCCGACCTGCGTGGCGTTCGTGATCAGCGTGCCGCTGCGCCCGTCAGGAAGCGTGAGGGGGAAGGTGCCCGTGGTCAGGTCGGTGAAGTTCTCGACGCCCGACAGGGTGTCGACGACCACCTTCTGGATGAGGTCGTCCACACCCAGCAATGCCCCCGGCGACGACGTCACCAGGGGCAGCGGCAGCGCCAACGCACCTACCGTTCCGAGGTCCTCGGACCAGGTGGCCAGGTTCCCCGTGGGGTTCGTCGACAAGAACCCCTTGATGTCGGCAACCCCTTCTTCAGGGGCCGCCCAGGCCCTGTTGAGGGAGGCTGCGAAGAACCCGCTGAGAAGGACTGCAATGGCGATCATCCACGCCAAGGGTCGACGAATGCTGACTTGTTCCATGACTTCTTCCCCAAGAATTGATTAGGCACGGCGGAACGCACGGAGGCACCCGCAGTCGGGCCTGAATGTACGGGGGCTGCGTCCTGCCTCCCCCTGGCCAGCACTGGCTGAGGCCGACGCTAGAACAGTCGTTACGGAAAGGTCAATAGGTGGGGAATTCGGCCTGGAGTCGGCACTGTGACACGCGCGCCATAGGTGCGGTGATTCGCCTAGCCCAAGGCTGTTTGATCATGAAACAAAGGCTGCCGAGCCAGTTTGGAAACGGTTCTGTACCTCGGCGTGTCGTCAACTCCGGGGGTCAGTGGACCAGCACGATTTTGCCCACATTGTCGCCTCCGGCGAGCTTTTCGTGGGCGGTGCGCACCTCGTCGAAGGGAATGCGCGTCTCTGGGGAAAGTTTGATTCGGCCGTCATTCAACATCGGCCATACCTGCGCCTCCACGGCGGCACAGATCTCCGCCTTTTCCGTGTCCGGCCGGAAGCGCAGCGAGGTGGCGGTGATGCTCGCCTGCTTGGAGAGGAGCGCGCCCAGGTTGAGCGTCCCCTTCACCCCGCCCTGCAGGCCGATGACGACGATGCGGCCCCGCTTCTTCAGGGCCTTGACGTTGGCCTCGAGGTACTTCGCGCCGATGATGTCCAGGATGACATCGGCACCGCCGGTGGCCTCCCGGAGTTCCGAGACCCAGTCGCCGTGGTAGTCGAACGCGAAGTCCGCCCCGTGGTCCCTGCAGTGCTGGAGCTTCGCTTCGCTGCCCGCGGTGGCGACGACGACGGCGCCCAGCGCCTGGGCGTACTGCGTGGCGAAGGTGCCGATGCCGCCGGCGCCACCATGGGCGAGGAACACCTCACCGTGGGCCAGGTTCCCCACGCGCAGGTTCGACAACACGGTGGCCGCCACTTCCAGCACCCCGGCCGACGAGACCAGGTCCACTCCCGGCGGGGGCGAGATGAGCTGGCCCTCCGGCGCGACGAAGAACTCCGCGTAGCCGCCGCCTGCCAGCAGCGCCACCACCTCGTCACCCCGCTTCCAGCGCTCGACGCCTTCGCCCACCTCTTCCACGACACCGCTGGCCTCGAGGCCGATGATGTCGGTGATGCCGGGAGGGGGCGGGTAGTGGCCCTGGCGCTGCAGGAGATCAGCCCGGTTGACGCCGGAGGCGACCGTACGCACCAGCACCTCGCCAGGGCCGGGGGTGGGCTTCGCCGCCTCGCCGATGTTCAGGACGTCGACATCTCCGGGGGCCTCAACGATGACAGCGCGCATGTGTTCCACCCTAACGCGCAGCGGACGGCCGCGTCAGCCCTCCCTGTCGACCACCTCGGTGACCGTCATCGGCGGGAAGTCCGGCCCCGGTTCCGTATGGATGAAGCCGGTCAGCCGGTCGTAGAGACCCAGGATCCGCGGCTCGAGGTGCTGCCAGGTGCGCTCCGCGGCCTTCTCCGCCAGCAGCTCGGCGGGCACCGGCGACTCCAGGTTCTGCCGCACCGCGCGCAGGTAGTCGGCCAGGTCGCCGCTGCGGAACACCGTGCCGGTGCCCTCACGCCGGGTGAACGCCCGCATGGCGGCCGCGTCGGCGTGCACCAGCGGCAGGCGCGCGTGGAGGTACTCGAAGAGCTTGTTGGGGAGGGCCAGATCGTGGTTCGGCGACCCCTTGGGGATGGCCGAGACGGCGACATCCGCGCCGCTCAGGTAGTACGCCAACTCGTGCTGGTCCACCGGGGGCGCGAAGTGCAGGCGACTCTGGGCCACCCCGGCGACATCGGCCACCTTTCGCAACTCGGCCTCGCGGGGGTGCGGGTACGGAACCGCCACCAGCGCCAGGTGCACGTGCTCCGGGAGCTCCGCCAGGCCCCTGATCAGCAGGTCCAGGTTGCGGGCCCGGCTCAGGACCCCCGAGTACACGAGCAGCTGAACGTCGTCGCCCAGGCCGAGCGCCTCCCGCACCGTGCGCGTGCCGACGAAGGGGTACTCCACCGGATAGTGCAGCGCCACCGTCGGGCGCCGCGGCAGCCGGAACCTGGCCTTGAGGTCGTCTGCGAGGGGTTCGGCGACGGTGAGCACACCGTCGGCGTGCACGATGCCGGCCGCCTCCGCGTGCACGAGCATCTCGTGCCGCGCGCGGGCGCCCCGTTCGACGGCGGGGAGGCCGGCCCAGTTCTCGCGGGCGTCGTAGACCATCCGCACCTCGGGGCCGAGCCGGCGCAGCGCGACGCGGGCCGCGTCGAACACGTACGGGTGGTGGACGTGCAGCACATCGGGCTTCAGGCTCACGAGCAGCTGCGCGAGGGTGCCGGTGTGCGCCTCGATGATGGCCTCGGGGCGCTGCGACGGCGGGGTCACCAGCGCCCGGACCCGCGCGGGGGCGTCGCGCTGCAGTTTGGCGACGAGGCGCTCCGGCAGCGAGGTGGGCTTCGGCGGTGCGGCCGGCGCATTCTGCAGGGGCACCCGGATGATCCGCACGTCGTTCATGACGGCCTCGCCGGGGGCACTGCCAGGCTGCTCCACCGACACGATCGAGACGCGGTAGCCGCCGCGGCTCAGGGTCTGGGCGATCTTCTTGGCGCGGGTGTCGATGTCGACCGGGGCGTGCCGGAACAGCACCACGTGCGGCGGTTCGACGGCGGAGCCCGGCGCGCGGAAGGGCGCCTCAGCGGGCGTGATCCGGGCCCGGCCGCTGCGGGGGTCCGTCTCCGTGAGGATGGCGAGCCTGGAGAACTCCTTCAGGATGACCGCTTCGTTGTGCTGCCAGGAGTACCGCTCGGCGAGCGCCGCGAGGTGCTCGGCCGGCACGGGGGCCGCCAGCGCGGCCGTCAACTGGCGGCCGAGGTCCTCCGCGTCATGCGAGCGGAACACGCGGCCCATGCCGTTGTCGGTGACGAACTGCGCCAGCAACTTGGCGTCGGACGTGACGAACGTGAGGCCGGCGTGGAGGTACTCGAACAGCTTGTTGGGCATGGCCTGGTCGTGGTTCGGCGACCCCCCGGGCATGGGGTGGACGGCGACATCCGCGCCGCTGAGGTAGTGGATCAGCTCGCTCTGGTCCACGGCGGGCACGAAATGGATCCGGTCCGCCACGCCCAGCCCCTCGGCCTGCTCCATCAGCTCCGGCTCCATGGGATGCGGCAACGGCATCGTGACGATGGCCAGATGGGCGTCGGTCGGCACGTGCGCCATGGCGTCGATCAGGGTGTCCATGCCGCGGGCGCGGCTCATCACGCCGGAGTAGACGATCAACGGCGTGCCGTCGTCGACCCCTGCCGCCTCGCGGACGGTGCGGGGACCGGTGGGCTCCGCCAGCACCGGGTAGTTGCGCAGCTCGATGGCAGGGCGCTCCAGGGCGTACTGCTCCGTGACGATGTCGGCGATCTGTTGGTTCACCGACGTGACGTGGTCTGCGAAGGGCATGAAGCGACGCTGCAACTCGAGCAGCGTGCGGTGGGCCACGATGTCGCCGATCTCCTTGTCCGGGAGGCCGGTGAAGTTCTCGCGGATGTCCAGCGAGACGCGGACGGGGTGGCCGGCGGAGCGCAGGGCGTCGAGCGCCTGCCACGCGGCGGGGAGCACGTTGGGGTGGTGGGCGTGCAGGATGTCGGGCCGCAGCGAGATCAGCAGATCCGTGAGGGTGTAGGCCGTGTGGTCCGCGATGGGCAGCGTGGTGGCGAGGTCGAGGTCGCGGTAGAGGTCACGGTGCGCGGCATCGGGACGCAGCGGCGCCGTGACCGTGTCGAGCGCCCACCCCACGCGGTGGGCCACGCGTCGGCCGAGCCGGCCGGCGACGAAGGGTGCCATCTGGGCCGTGAGCTTCGCGTAGTGCGCGGCGGCCTTGGCCGAGGCCGCGTCAGCACCCTTGACCCGCTCGGCATAGATCCCGCGGCGGCGACGCAGCGCGCGCACCTGCTCGACGGCCGGGTCCGGCGCATTCGGATCCGTCGGCACCGATTTCAGCAGCGACTCCTTGGGCCGGAACGCCAGCGGCACCCGGATGACCCGGATGGCGTCGTCCAGCAGGAACTCCTCGGACGTCCCGCCGGCGGGTTCCAGGGAGATGATGATGGGCTCGAAGCCTCCCCTGTGCAGGGTGCCCGCGATGCGCTTGGCGCGGGAATCGAAGTCGACGGGGGCGTGCCGGAACAGCACGACACGGGGCTTGCGGTCTGACACTGGGTGCCCCTTTCTGCAGGGAGACGAGCCACCGCAACTCTACAGACACCGGCACCCGCCCCGGCTTATCGTGTGGCATGACGAAACTCACCAGACACGATGCCAGTGAGCAACTGCCCCAGTGGCGCTACCTCCTCGGCCGGATGCACCTCCTGGTCGACGCCGGCTCGTTCGACGAGGCCCTCAGCTTCGTGAACGCCGTAGCGGCACTGGCCAACGAGCACGACCACCATCCGGAGATCGACGTGCGTTACAACCGCGTGCACCTCGCGGTCGCCAGCCACGACGTCGGCGCCATCACGGACCGCGACGTGCGGTTCGGCACCGCCGTGACCGAGCTCGTCCGTGAGCGGGGCTTCACGTCGGAGCCCGGCAGGCTGGCGCAGCTCGAGATCGCCATCGACGCCCTCGACATCCCGACGGTGGCCGCCTTCTGGCAGGCCGTCACCGGCTGGGACCTGGACGACGACGCCCTCACGGATCCGGATTTCATCGGTCCGCCCATCTGGTTCCAGCAGATGGATGAGCCCCGCTCGCAGCGCAACCGGATCCACCTCGACCTCACCGTCGCCCACGACGAGGCCCCGGCCCGGCTGAAGGCGGCCACCGACGCGGGTGGCACCATCATCAACGACACCGAGGCGCCCAGCTTCTGGGTGCTCGCAGACCCGGAGGGCAACGAGGTGTGTGTCTGCACGTGGGAGGGCCGCGACGCGTGGACGACCTCCGACACCTGACACCCCCGTCGCGGGTGCGCCGGGACCGCACGGCGCTGTGCCAGACTGGAGCGCGTGAAGTTCATGAGCGTCGTCGGTGCCCGTCCCCAGTTCGTCAAGCTCGGCCCCATCGTGCGGGCCGCCCAGCAGCATGACGACGTGGAACACATCATCGTGCACACCGGGCAGCACTACGACCCGCTGCTGTCAGATGTGTTCTTCCGGGATCTCGGCATCCCCGCCCCCGACGCGCACCTGGGCGTGGGCTCCGGCACCCACGGCCGCCAGACCGGCGCGATGCTCTCCCAGATGGACGGCGTGCTGGAGGAGTACCAGCCAGACTGGGTGTTGGCCTACGGCGACACCAACTCCACCGCCGCCGCCGCGATGGCGGCAGTCAAGATGCACGTCAAGCTCGCGCACCTCGAATCGGGCCTGCGGTCCTTCAACCGGCGCATGCCGGAGGAACACAACCGCATCATCACGGACCACCTCTCTGATCTGCTGCTCGTGCCGACGCAGGTGGGCATGGACAACCTCGCCAAGGAGGGCCTGGCCAACCGGGCGCTGCTCGTCGGCGACGTGATGACCGACGTGTGCCTGGCCACCCGGGACGCAGTCGCCAACGACGCCCCGCAACTGCCCCAGGGCGTGGACCCGGAGCAGCCGTTCGCGCTGGCCACCATCCACCGCGCCGACAACACCGACGACCCCGAGCGCCTCCGCGCCATCCTCAGTGCGCTGAAGGCCGCCCCGGTGCCCGTCGTGTTGCTGGCCCACCCGCGCCTCGTGGCGCTGGCCAAGAAGCACGGCCTGGCGCTGTCGAACGGCTCGCTGTTCGCCGTCGAGCCGCTGGCCTACCCGCAGATGGTGCGCGCCGTCATGGCCGCCGCAGGTGTGGTCACGGATTCGGGTGGCCTGCAGAAGGAGGCCTTCCTCCTCGGCACGCCCACCACCACGATCCGCACGGAGACCGAGTGGACCGAGACCATCGACAGCGGGTGGAACATCCTCGACCCCGAACTGACCCAGCTCTCCGACGTGATCGTCCGGCCCGCCCCCACCACGGACCTGGGCCAGCCCTACGGCGACGGCCACGCCTCCGAGCGGGTCATCGAGGCGCTCCTCAACTTCGCCGGCTGAGGCCAGCCCGCCTCACGGTTGGGAGCCCCACGCCCAAAAAACGATCACCCGGCCTGGATCAGGCCGGGTGATGTCGTTGGTGTGGGATCAGCCGAGGCCGATGACCCGGATGTCGACGCCGGGGAAGTCCACCGGGTCGAGGCTGCGTCGCCCGTCGACGATGGCGCTCACGCCAGGCAGGTCTTCCTTGGTGAGGGTGCGGTACTCGATGTGGTCCGTCTGAACGACCGCGTAGTCCGCCTCTTCGCCCAGGTGGTAGGGCGCGAAGCCGTACTTCGCCAACTCCTCGTCGGTGTACATCGGGTCGTGGACGCCCACCTCGGCGCCGCGCTCGCGGAGCTCGGCGACCACCGGGAACACCCCGGAGAACGCCGTCTCCTTCACGCCGCCGCGGTACGAGGCGCCCAGCACGGCGACGCGCTTGCCGCTCAGGTCACCGGCCACATCGGCCAGCATCGAGACGGCGTACGCGGGCATCGCTGCGTTGGCCTTGCGGGCGGTCTCCACGACGGTGGCGTCGGGATCCGTCCACAGGTACAGGCGCGGGTAGATCGGGATGCAGTGCCCGCCCACGGCGATACCGGGACGGTGGATGTGGGAGTAGGGCTGCGAGTTGGAGGCCTCGATGACCTGGTAGACGTCGATGCCGCTCTTACCGGCGAACTTGGCGAACTCGTTCGCCAGGCCGATGTTCACGTCGCGGTAGGTGGTCTCCGCCAGCTTGGCCATCTCTGCGGCCTCGGCGGAACCCAGGTCCCACACGCCGTTGCCGCGCGGCAGGTCCGGGCGCTCGTCGAAGCTCAGCACCGCCTCGTAGAACTCCTTGGCGAGCCGGGCGCCCTCCTCGGAGAGGCCACCGATCAGCTTGGGGTACTTGCGCAGGTCTTCAAACACCCGGCCGGTGAGCACCCGCTCCGGGGAGAACACCAGGTGGAAGTCGAGGCCTTCCTTGAGGCCGGACCCCTCCTCCAGCATGGGCTTCCAACGGTTGCGGGTGGTGCCCACGGGAAGGGTGGTCTCGTAGCTGACGAGCGTGCCGGGCTTCAGGCCGGCGGCGATGGAGCGCGTGGCGTTGTCCATCCACTCGAAATCCGGGATGCCTTCGGCGTTGACGAACAGCGGGACCACCACGACGACGGCGTCAGACTCCGCCACGGCCGCGCTGGTGTCGGTGGTGGCGCGCAGCCGGCCGGCGGGCACCAGCTCGGAGAGCTTCTCCTGCAGGTGCGCCTCACCCGGGAACGGCTCGGTCGCCTGGTTGACCAGGTCCACGACGCCCTGCTGCACGTCCGCACCGATGACCTCGTGGCCCGCGTCAGCGAACTGCACCGCGAGCGGCAGACCAATCTTCCCCAGCGCAACGACGGTGATCTTCACCTGAGATTCTCCTCACCATTCAGCATTCCGGCCCTCGCCGAACACAGCCCACAGCCTACAGCGTCAACAACGGCGGCTATGCAGCAGCCGTCACTGGCCCGTCATCGAGAGTCGGCGCGGGAAGGGCCTCAAGAATGGTGTCGCGCAGCCAGTCGTGGGTCTCCTTTGCATAGTGGAACGGCGACGCGCCCCACTTGTGCTCGTCGTCGGAGATCACGAGTTCGTCCGGGATCCGGGCGCTCGGCATCCCGCCGTCGCGGAGGAAGGCGTAGTAGATCGAGTACTTGGCCAGCACGATCTCGGGGCTCCAACCCGCGTAGGGCTTGACTGGGGTTCCGGTGATCGTGGTCGTCGCGAACGGGGTCTCCACCAGCAGTGTGCGCTCCAACATGCCCAGCGAACTCAGCTTCTCCAAGAGGTGCCGCGCAGCCGGCTTCCACAGCTCGAAGTGTTCCCTGGTGCCGAGCTTGAGCCGGGGCGCCGTATCGAACAGTTCGCCGAGCAGCCCGCTCCTGTTGAGGTAGGGCGTGCGGGTGGCATAGGTGCCGCCAGGCAACTCGATCACACCGAGGCGCTCCACCAGGAGGTCCATCACCAGGAGGTCGGTCTGCTCATGCACCTCTTCGATCCGGCCGAAGAGGGAAGAGGTCAGGTCGCCCGCCATCTGCCGATCTTCGAAGCCCGCTGGTTCGAAGCCCGCCGGGAGTTCGGCCGGCGGCGAGGCGGCACTGATGAGAGACTGACGTGCCACGTAACCGGTCAGCTCGTGCTCGTGCTGCAGTTGTTCGAAGGTGTCGCGGATGACGCATCCACCCGACATGAAGATCCCCGCCATCGACCGGCCCGCTCCTTTTCGGCCGGCGCACGCCGGATCCGCTCGCGACACCATATCTGTTGTTTCCCCGGACGGGTGCCTTCGCCCCTCTTTTGCGCGGTGTAGGGCATGAACCGGCAGTGCCGCGGTCCCTGTCCGGGTTAGCCTTCAGCAGTAGCGACGAAGGGGGCCCGCCATGGCAACGGAACCGACGCTGGTGCGTCGAGGCAGGTTCGAGCCGGCGACGTGGACCATTGCCGGTCTCGCCGTGCTGAGTTACCTGGCGTGGTGGTGGCTCTTCCGGAGTTGGTTCCTCGCGGGCGACGATTACGCCTTCCTCGCCGAACCGGGCCGGCCGTATGGCCAGTTCACCGCCCAGTACTGGTGGGATTCGCTCGTCGACGACTGGGGGCGGCGCAACGGACGGGTGTCCGACGCGGTGCTCAGGCTCCTGCTGAGGCCCGGCATCTGGTTCTTCCCGCTGTTCGCGCCCGCCATGCTGACCGGCACCGGTCTCGCGCTCGGCTGGGCGGCCTCCCGCGGCCGGCCCCCCGGCGCCCCGAGAGCCTGGATCTACGCCGCCGGCCTGGGCACGATCTCTGGTGTGTGCTGGCTCGTGCCGGGCATCTTCGGCGACGGGATCTTCTGGGCGGCCGGCGGCGTGAACTACGTGGCCCCGTTGGGGATGTTGGCCGTGTGTATCGCTGTCTACGCCCATCTGCTGCGGGGCGGCAGGATGGGGTGGCCGTTCGTCTTGGCCGCCGCTCTGCTCGTGGCGCTCACGGACGCCATGCAGGAGGTGTCGTCCGGGGCGGGCATGATCCTGGCGGTGGGTGTCGTGCTCGTTGCCGGCTTCCGGCTGAGCGCCAAACTGTGGGTCCTCGTCGGCGCGGCGATGATCTCCTTCGCGGTGCACATGAGTTCGCCAGGACTGTGGAACCGCACAGGACAGGTGGTTCAGGATTCCCCGTTGGCGGAGCAGATCCTGCACGGATCGGCGGTGTCGTCGTCCATGCTGCTCAGCCGGTCCTGGCCTCTGTGGTTCGCCCTGGTGGCGTTGCTGGCTGTGGCAGCGGTGCACCCCTCGACGGGCCGCCGTGCCACGGTGTGGCTCTCCTCGGCAGCGTACGCCGCAGGCGCCTTCTTCGCGGTCGCCGCTGCGTACCGGGTCCGCGTCCCCTCCCTCGCGACCGCCGAGTTCCCGGAACGCTACACCTGGCTGGTCGTGCTCCTGTTCGTCCTCATGATCGCCACCGTCGCGCTGGTGGGGTTGGCGCTGCTCGCCGGCACTTCCCTGCTGGGCACCCCGGCGGTCTTGGCGTGGGCGGCGTTCGCCGGGTCCTGCATCTTCGTCTTCGCCTCCGGGGTCGCCAACACCAGGGTCCATCTCGTGCCGTTGTGCCTGCTGGCCCTGACCGTGTTGTCCTGTCTGGCCGCCATCGTCGTGACCCGACAGAGGAGTAAGTACCTGGCCGTGCTGACCGCCGCGGCGCTCCTCGTGCCGTCCGCCGTCTGGTTCGACGCGACGCGTCGGGGGCTCGGCCAGAACGAACGCTTCGTGGCCAACCGCATCGTCGCGCCCATCGAAGCCGCCCGGGACGCCAGCGGGCCGACGGAGGTTCGCATCCCGTACAAGCTCCCCCGGCCCGATCTCACCTACCCGCGCGCGTTCGTCTCGGGTTACCTGCGCACCCTGCACGTCTACTACGACCTGCCTGACAACGTCACCCTGGTACCCGAAGAGGGCTGACGCGAGGCTGTACCCCAGCGGCGGGCACAGCACGAGGGCGACCCCCACTGTTCTCACAGCGGGAGTCGCCCTCGGTGCAGCGCCTCTGGCGCCGGTGTTCAGATTAGTTCAGGAAACGGAGATGAACTGGCCGGTCTTGCCCGATTCGATCATGGCCTCGCACACCTCGACGACGCGGGCGCCCTGCTCCATCGTCACGATGTCCGCCTCCTTGCCCAGCACGGCGTCGCGGAACTGCTCGTGCTCGGTGCGCAGCGGCTCCGGCTTCGCGATGGCGTAGCGGGTGACGTCGCCTTCGGAGACACCGCGGAACTGCGCGATGTCGGCCCAGGTGGTCTGGACGTTGCCGTTGGCGTAGAACGTCAGGTCGGCGGTCAGAGTGTCCGCAACGAACATGCCCTTCTCGCCGGTGACGATCGTCAGGCGCTCCTTGGTGGGCGTCAGCCAGTTGACCAGGTGGTTCGACATGAGCCCACCCTCGAGCTGGCAGGTGGCCGAAACCATGTCTTCGTATTCGCGGCCGGTCTTGCTCATGGTGCGGGCGGCGACCAGTTCGTACTTGCGCTGGGTCACCCAGGCGGTGAGGTCGATGTCGTGGGACGCCAGGTCCTTGACGACGCCGACATCGGCGATCCGGGCCGGGAACGGGCCCTGACGGCGGGTGCAGATCTGGTACAGGTCGCCCAGGTCGCCGCGCTCGAGCCGCTTGCGCAGCTCCTGCAGTGCCGGGTTGTACCGCTCGATGTGACCCGTGGCGCCGATCAGGCCCTTGGCAGCGAACGCCTCAGCGAGACGCTTCGCGGCACCGGTGTCTGCCGCCAGCGGCTTCTCCACCAGCGCATGCACGCCGGCCTCCGCCAGCGCCAGGCCGATCTCCTCGTGGTACCGGGTGGGGGTGGCCACCACGACGTAGTCGAGCTTCTGCTCGATCAGCGCGTCGATGCCGGGCAGCACCTCCAGGTCACCGGCGACGGAGAACGGGTCCCCCGCCGGATCCGCCACTGCCACCAGGTCGACACCGTCGATGGAGCGCAGGTTGCGGGCGTGGTGACGGCCCATGGAGCCCAGGCCGATCAGGCCCGCTCGAAGGTTCGCCACTGTCATGCACCGGCCTTGGCGAGCGTGTTGACGGCGGTGACGATGCGCTCGAGGTCTTCCTGCGACAGCGACGGGTGCACGGGCAGCGAGAGGCACTCCACGGCGGCCTGCTCGGTGTTGGGAAGCTCGACGTCGGCCTGGAACGGCTTGAGGCGGTGGTTCGGCACGGGGTAGAACATGCCCGAGCCCACGTTGTACTCGTCTTTCAGCGCCTTCGCCAGCTCGTCGCGGCCCTCGGCCACCCGCACGGTGTACTGGTGGTACACGTGCACCGCACCCTCGAGCACCGGCGGCACGACAACACCCTCCAGGTTCGACGACAGGAACGCGGCGTTGCTCTGCCGCTGCTCAGTCCAGGCGCCGACCTTCGTCAGCTGGACGCGGCCGATGGCGGCGTGGATGTCGGTCATGCGGTTGTTCAGGCCCACAACCTCGTTGTGGTACTGCTGCAGCATGCCCTGGTTGCGGTAGAGACGCAGGTTGCGCTCAATCTCGTCGTTGGCCGCCGAAACCATGCCACCCTCACCGGAGGTCATGTTCTTGGTGGGGTACAGCGAGAACATGCCGAACGTGCCGAACGCACCCACCGGCGTGCCGTTGAGCGAGGCGCCGTGCGCCTGCGCGGCATCCTCGAACAGCATCAGGCCGTGCTTGTCGGCGATGGCCTGCAGTTCGACCATCTTCGCGGGGTGACCGTAGAGGTGCACCGGCATGATCGCCTTGGTGCGCTCCGTGATGGAGGCCTCCACCGACGCGGGGTCCAGCGTGAAATCATCCAGCGCGATGTCGGCGAACACCGGAGTGGCGCCGGTCAGCGCGACCGAGTTGGCCGTCGCGGCGAAGGTGAACGACGGGACGATGACCTCGTCGCCGGGGCCGATGCCGGAGCTCAGCAGGCCCAGGTGCAGACCCGACGTGCCGGAGTTGACCGCCACACAGGCACGGCCCAGACCGAAGTGGGCCGAGAACTCCTCCTCGAAGGCCTTGACCTCAGGGCCCTGGGCGAGCATGCCCGAGCGCAGCACGCGGTCGACCGCCTCGCGCTCCTCATCGCCGATGATCGGCTTGGCCGGTGGGATGAAGTCGTTCACTGAGAAACCTCCACGAGAGTGTTGTCGTCTTGTTCTTGATATTTGTCGCCGGTCTGGGGGCACACCCACAGGCCTTCGGTGTCACCCTGCTCGAGCGGCACGCCGGCGCGGCCCACCCAGCGGATACGCCGGGCCGGGACACCGGCCACGAGCGCGAAATCCGGTACGTCCTTCACGACGACGGCACCGGCCGCAACCATGGCCCAGCGGCCGATGGTGACGGGCGCGACGCACACCGCGCGCGCCCCGATGGAGGAGCCCTGCCTGCAGGTCACGCCCACCGGCTCCCAGTCGTCGCCGCGCTTGAGCTTGCCTTCGGGGTCGATGGCGCGCGGGTAGTAGTCGTTGGTGAACACGACCGCGGGACCGACGAAGACCCCGTCCTCCAGCACGGCCGGCTCGTAGACCAGGGCGTAGTTCTGAAGCTTGCAGTTGTCACCCATCTGCACGCCGGTGCCGACGTAGGCGCCGCGTCCGACGATGCAGTTCTCACCGAGGACGGCCTTCTCACGCACCTGGGCCAGGTGCCAGATGGAGGAGCCTTCTCCGATGGTGGCGTCGGGTGAGACGTCCGCCGAATCAACAATGCGAACCATGCTTGGGTCCCTTCGAATATCGCTGCAAGCGAGCATACAGAATGCGCGTCCGGGCCGGACATCGGGCCGCGCCCAGTGGGCCGCGGCCCCGGCGCGCCACTAGCGGGCCGCCGGGCCGACGAGGGTCAACGCGAGCACGATGAGACCCCCAGTGGCGACGGCGAGGGCCAGCGCGGCCGGCAGGACCCCGTCGGGCAGCTTCACCACGCCGGAGGTGAGCGACCGGTGGGTGTACCGGTACCGCCGACGCGAGGCCGCCCCGAGCGCCAGTGCGGTGAGGATGCCGGCCCCGCCCAACAGCCACGCCCATACGCCCACCGTCTGGGCCGCGATGCGGGCGTAGACCAGGGCGCCGAGGCCGAGGGCCAGGGACGTCCGCTGCCACGCCAAGCCGGTGCGTTCCGGCTGGAGACCGGGGTCGTAGACGCTCATGCCAGGAGGAGGCCGGCCAGGATCAGGACACCCACCAGCGCGACGATGATGGCCACAGGCAGGGCGAAGAACGCCGTCGGCAACGGCTGCGCACTGCGGAGGGCCTTCTCGTAGCGCGCCCAGCTCCACCAGGCCATCGGTGCGCCGGCCGTGCCGGCGACGAGCAGCACGATGGAGGCCGCCATGCGGAAGCCGCTGTGGATACCCGGCCCCAGCACCTCCAGCGCGATGCCAGCCGCCAGAAGGGCGAGGGAGGTGCGGATCCAGGCGAGGAAGGTGCGTTCGTTGGCCAGCGTGAACCGCGCGTCCGGCTCCTGGCCGGTGTCGTAGACGAAGCTGGGGAAACGTGGCCGGGTCATGGCGTCAGTATGCCCGCGAGCTTGCCGATGCGGACCGCCGCCTCATCGTACGGGCTGGGCCGCTGGCGGAGTTCCTCGCCCGCGGCGCGGGCGTTCGCGACGAGCGCCGCCCGGTGGTCGGCCTCGGCGGCGAACCTGCGGAGGGCCGCGACGGCGGCGGGCACGCCGTCGACGATCACTCCGGCGCCGGTCCCCTCCACCAGTTCCCGCACGCGGGGCAGCGGCGTGGCGACCGTGGGCATGCCCATGGCGAGGTACTCGTACACCTTCGACGGCATGGCGTCGCGGAAGGCCGGGGTGTCGGCGAGGAGGCACAGACCGACGTCGGCGCCGGCGGCGATGCGCCAGGATTCCGCGGGGGGTTGCCGGTCGTGCCAGGTGACGGTGCGCGCATCCCGGCGGGTGAGCCGCTCGTCGAGCCAGGCGCGGTCCGCCGCGGCGACGGGGCCGACGAGGTCGAGGTGCCAGGGCGTCGGGTCGTCGACAGTGGCCGCGACCGCCTCGACCATGTCGCGGAGGCCCCGGGTGGTGCGGTTGTCGCCGATGTAGACAGCTCTGCGGTAGCCCAGGGTGCTGTCACCGGGAACCGCCGGCATCGGGGGCAGCAGCGTCACGTCCGGGACGTTGCGCATCACGAAACGACGGGGAGCGTGGCGCGGCGGCACGTGGTCGTCGGCGACCAACACCAGATCCGCGCGGGTGATGATCCGGTTGAGGAGGGACACAGCGCCGCGCAGCACGGCGAGCAGCGGCTTGGGCACCCACGCCCTGTCGCGCAGCAGCTCCCGGTAGTCCTCGTGGACGTCGGCCACCCAGGCACGGCGCAGCACCCGCGACGACACCCAGGCTGAGAGCGCGGTGTCGGGGTCGATGGTGATCAGCACGTCGCAGCGGGCCTGCCAGGGCCACAGCAGTGCGCGGAGGCCGCGCTGCACCTTCCCCGCCGGTCGGGCACCTGCCCCGGTGGAGGACAGTCCGCGCACGCGCACCCGGCAGCCGGCGCGTTGCAGTGCTGCCACGGTGCGGTGCAGGCGGGCGTCGGCGACGTCGTGCCCCGTCGTGACGATCGCCACGGTGGGGGTCAGAAGTCCTCCATGACGATGGAGTCGTCGCCGACCTTCAGGAAGTCCAGATAGGCCTGGCACACTTCCTTCGGGTCGCCCCGGCGGATGAGCTTGCCCTTGTGCAGCCAGACCACCTCGTCGGAGAGTTCCTGGATGGTGCCCAGCGCGTGCGACACCAGCAGCATCGTGCCGGCGTGGTCCATGAGCTCGGCCATCTTCTGGTTGGCGCGGTCCTTGAACTTCGCGTCGCCGGCCGAGAGCGCCTCGTCGATGATCAGGATGTCCGGGTCCATGTGCACGGCGACGGAGAATGCCAGCCGGGAGAACATGCCCGAGGAGTAGGTGCGCATCGGCATGTCGATGAAGTCGCCCAGATCCGCGAAGTCCGCGATCTCGTCGAAGCGCTCCGTGACCTGTTGGCGCGTCAGGCCGGCGGCCAGCCCGCCCAGGACGACGTTCTCGCGGCCGGTGAGGGCCGAGTTGAAGCCGACGCCCAGCGCAAGCAGCGTGGAGACCTTGCCGTCGATCTCGATGCGGCCCTGCGACGGCGGCAGGATGCCCGCCACGGCGCGCATGAGGGTCGACTTGCCGGCGCCGTTGGCGCCGATGACGCCGGTGCACTGGCCCTTCGGCACGTTGAACGTGACGCCGCGGAGGGCGCGGACCTCCCGGTAGTTGACCTGCTGGCCGCGCAGGCGCTTGACCATGGCGTTCTTGAGCGTGTTCTTGCGCTCCATGAACACCTTGTAGGTGATGTGCAGGTCGTCGATGACGATGG
This sequence comes from Tessaracoccus sp. MC1756, assembly GCF_014164735.1. Lineage (NCBI taxonomy): Bacteria > Bacillati > Actinomycetota > Actinomycetes > Propionibacteriales > Propionibacteriaceae > Tessaracoccus > Tessaracoccus sp. MC1756. The sequence continues at coordinate 48,708 of NZ_JACJFZ010000006.1, forward strand.
CGGCGCCCTCGTCGGACGTGGGGGGCGCGACGGAGGAGTGGACCTCCGGCTCGGGTGCTCCGGGCTGGCGCTCCAGGTACTGGGATTCGTCAGAGGCGGACAGCGAAATCACGCTCCCTAGAGATGAAGTACAGGATGCCGCCGATGCTGAGCGCCAGCGCCCAGGCGACGGCCGTGGCCACGTAGTACCACGGTGGGTTCTGGCCGTGCAGGGCGTCGCCCCAGATGCCGAGGATGCCGAACACCGGGTTGAACAGGATCCACTCGCCCGTGCGCTTACCGATGGGGTTGGTGAGGAACTGCTCGCCCGTGTACAGCACCGGCGAGGCGTACAACCAGATGCGGATGATGTACGGCAGGAAGTTCGCGGTGTCGCGGAAGTAGACGTGCCAGGTTGCCACGATAGAGCCGAGCCCCATGCCGATGAGCGCGGCGAGCAACACCACAAGCGGGACCCACAGCAGGGTCCAGGCGATGGGTTTGCCGAAGACGACGTGGATCACGGCGTAGACGATCATCGTCGGCACGAACCGGCGCAGAGCCAGGTAGGTGTTGGCGAAGATCAGCAACTGCTTCGGGAAGTTCATGTTGAGGATGAGCGAGCCGGCGTTGGTCACCGAAGTGGCGCAGGCCTGCACGATCCCCGAGATGAGGAAGAAGAGGAAGAGGCCGCCCGCGATCTGCGGGAAGTCGGCCCGCGGGACGCCGTTGGCGTCGAGCTGGCTGCCGCCCCCGATGATCATCACCAGGAGGAAGTAGACAGCCGCGAGCAGGAGCGGGTTGAGCACCAGCCAGGCCTGGCCGAGGAACGTGTTGGTGTTCCCGGCGCGGATGTTGGTGTCACTCATCTCCTTCGCGAAATCGAGGCGGTGCCACAATTCCGTGAAGTACGCCCGGAGGTTGGGGATGCCCGCTTTGTGCGGTGTATAGACGCGCCGCGTGGACGTCTCAGCAGTGTTGGCCACTTAACCTTCTCCCCGGTGATCCGCGTGCGCGGATGCCAGCTTCTCGTAGACGGCCCGCAGGCGGGCGGCGTCGGCATCCCAACACAAGGCGGGACGTGCCGCCTCGACATTACACACGTAGCGCCGGAAATCAGCAACGGCCTCCCTGATTGCGCGCGCGAGGTCGTCGGGGTCGCCTGGTGTGTAGAGGGTGCCCAGGTCGTGCTCGCGCACCACCTTGGCCAGTTCACCGATGTCGGTGGCCACCACCGGCAACCCGAGGCTGACGGCGTGGAACAGCTTGTTGGGCAGGGCGAGGCGATGGTTGACCCACTTGTCGGAGTGGGTCACCAGGGACAGGCCGGCGGCCGACATCAGGGCAGAAGCCTCGTCGAGCGGTAGTGCACCCAGGACGGTGACCCGGCCAGGATCGAACGACGTGAGCCAGGTCTGATCCGCCGGGCCGCACATGGTGATGGGCAGATCCACGAGCTTGCTGGCCGCCGCGATGGTCTCGAGTTCGCGGTAGGCGGCGATCCGGCCCGCGTACACGAGGCCTGTCGGCGTCTCCGGGACGGCGGGGTGGCCGTCGCGCAACGGGAAGGTGTTGCGCACCACCGTGACGTCCTGCCAGCCGTGGACACCCTGCAGCGCATCGGCGACACCGTCGCCGACGGTGATGATGGCGGAGGCGCGGGAGCCACACTCGCCCTCGACGCGCTTCTCGCGGGCGTCGGCCAGGGGGGTGGGCCGGAACTCGCGCGGGAGGCCCGTCCACAGTTCGTGCGAGTCGTAGACCAGGGGCACCTTTCGTTCGCGGGCGAGTTGGTCGCCGGCGGCGAGTGCCGTGAAGTCGTGGGCGTGCACCACGTCGAAGTCGCGCTGCTGTGCATCCTTGACCGCACCTGCAGCCCACCGGCCGAAGGATGAACGGCGGTGCTCAGGCAGCAGCAGCCACCGGGCGAAGCGCAGATGGGGAGGCAGTTTCTTCCCCGCCAGCGACGGCTGGCCCTCCCCGCGGAACACCGACGACGTGCCCACCGACGACACCGTGATGCCCGGCCCCGGCACGAAGTCGTCGGGGACGGAGCGCCCGATGATGTGCACGGTGTGCCCGGCGTCGACGAGGGTGCGGGCTTCCCGCAGCACCCGGGTGTCCGTGGCCACCGAGGTGGCCACCAGCATGAGGATCTTCATCAACGGGCCGGCTCGCCCAGTCCCATGAACTCTGCGAGCACGTGGGCGCTGTGCCGCCCGTCGTGCCACCGCTTGGCGTACTCGCGGCCCCGGCTGCCGAGCACCGCGGCCCTGGCCGGGTCCGCCGCAACGTCGAGCAGCACGCTGCGGAGCGTCTGCGACGTGGCTTCGACGATGGGGACGTCGTCCTGGATGCGCTGCCGCACGCGGTCTGCCACGTGGCCGATGACCACCCGGCTCCCGGACATGGCCTCGACGGCGGTGATGCCGTAGTCGCCGAGCCGGATCTGGTCGATGACGATGTCGGCGGTGAGCATCTGCTCGCGCATCTCGTCGCGGCTCAGTTCATTGAGGCCCCGGTAGACGATGAGGCCTTCGGCTTCGAGTTCGCGGCACACCGCGTCGACGTCCTCAGAGCCCTTGATGGAGCGGCGTGAAGGCACGTGGAACACGATGGGGAGACCGCCGTGGGCCAGGGGCGACATGGAGGTCCGCCATTCGTCGGTGTCGACGACGACGGGCAGCCAGGTGGCCTGCGGCAGGTAGTCGAGGAGGTCGTTGGTGGTGACGAAGACGGGGCCGTCGAAGCTCAGCACGTGCGGCGTGAGGTCCTCCACCTGACGCTGCAGGATGGCCGTCAGTTCCTCGGTAGGGTCCCTGAACGGCGAATCCGGCTCGAGGGAGGCGTGGATGCGCGGGTTGCGGATGTCGGAGCCGTGGAAGACGAGGCCTTGGCGGATGCCCTTGCGCGCGAACCACCCCACCTCGTCGTAGAAGTGCGCACCGAACTTGGCGCCGATGACCGAGCGGCCCGATTCCGTGAGGACGTGGGTGACGCGGTCCTCGAGCTTGGCCTGGAGCTGCTTCTGCCAGGCGGGCGAGACCCACTGGCCGTAGGTGACCGTCTCGTCGACGGGGAACGTCAGCGACTGCTCGCGGTGCCGCCACACCGACTCAGCGATGGCCTGCGGGTACTCACGCATGAGCGCCTTGGCCCAGAGCTGGGGCAGGCCGCCGGTGTTGGCACAGCCGATCCGGATCCACGGCCTGGGCTCGAACAGCTTCGAATCAGCGAGGGTGGCACGCTGCCGGAGCATGTCGCTGCGGATGGCCGCCAGGTTGTCGTGCAGCTTGGTGGGCTCGAGGCCCGGCAGGAGCTTCGGGTCCGTGATCTGCTTGGCCACGTCGACGATCACGTGCTCGAAGTGCTCGAACGTGTGTTCCGCCACGAGTTCATCGGTGAGCTTGGCCCGGTACTGGCCCAGGTTCCCGAGCAGCTTCTTCGCCGCCTCGGCCAGCGAGGGCGGGTTGGAGTGCAGGAACACCTCGCCGATCCCCAGCGTGGTGACACGTTCAGAGAGCCAGTCCATGTTCGAGGTCAGGATGGGCAGGCGTGCCTGGACGGATTCGAAGTACTTGTTCGGCGCTGCCCAGTTGTGGTTGCCCACGGGCAGGAACGGCATGACGGCGGCCGTGGCGGAGGCCAGGTATTCGGCCACCTCGTGGGTGGGGGCGAAGGGCACGAAGTGCACCCGGTCGCGCACGCCGTGGGTGGTGGCGATCGCTTCGAGCTCGTCGGTGTAGGAGCTTTCGCGTCGGGCGCCGATCGCCAGGTGCACGCCTGGCAGGTCCTTCAGCGCCACGACGGCGTCGTGGACACCGCGGTGGTAGCTGAGCCCGCCCGCGTAGACGAGCAGCGGCGCCTCGTCGTCGATCTTGAGGAAGTCGCGGATGGTGAGCGTGCGGCCGGTCTCCGGCAGGTTTCCGATAGGCGCGTTGGGCACCAGCGGGGGCACCTCGCTCAGGGAGTACTGCTTGGCCAGGAAGTCCGCGATGGGCTGGCAGACGGTGACCGTGGCGTCCACCTTGGGCATCGCCTCGGTCTCGAGCGCGGGGAAGCCCAAGGTGACGTTCTGGTCGTCGCTGGCCAGGCCGTAGACGTACTCGCGGGCGTCGTAGAGGAGCCCCATCTGCCTGCCCTTGGCACGCTGGATGTCCGCCACCTCGGCGCCCATGGGCAGCAGGTGGACGTCGGTCACGATGAGGTCAGGCTCCAGCCCGGCGATCACGTCGCGCAGGGCGTCCGTCATCACCGGCACGTGCGGTAGCGCGGAGCGCCAGTCGAACGGCGCGTCGGGGTCGGGCTTGGGCGCAGTGACCTTCTGGGCCGTCTTGTTGACCAGCCCCTGCGCCGGACGCAGCACGCGCTTGTTGGCCTGCTTGACCACGGCTCCGGCTGTCTCCTCGACGCGGGCGATGGCCTTGGCCACCTTCTGCGGAGGACGGCGGTGCAGCACGAGGTGGAACGCCTTGCGGACGATGCGATAGAGGATCGACGGCGGCTTTGGTCCCGCGGCGGGCGCCGGCCCACCGCTCTTCGGCCGGGCCTGGCAGAGGATGTACGGGATGCCCGCAATCACCCCCTCGTTGGGGATGCCGGTGCCGAAGCCGACCATGGTGACGCGATAACCCGCAGCAACCAGCGCCAACGCATTGCGCTGCGCGCGTGCGTCGATCTCGATGTTGTTGGGTAGCGCGATCACAGCATGGGGTCGCTGCATGCCTGGCCTCCAGCCTGCCGACAGTACTAGGCGAGCATCCTACCTTCTGCCGCGGCGCACACCGCTTCGGCGCACAGCGGTCATCAGTGGTGCGCATGGTGGCAGATTCCGCGACGGGAATCCGGCATGCCCGCAAGGTCGGACAGCGTATAGAGAGCGCGATCCCTGCGGCTACAGTGGCGCCGTGACTAAAGTACTCACCTCCCTGCCCGTCGGCGAGCGCGTCGGTATCGCGTTCTCCGGTGGCCTCGACACCTCCGTCGCCGTCGCGTGGATGCGCGAGGCGGGCGCCGTGCCCTGCACCTACACCGCAGACATCGGCCAGTACGACGAGCCGGACATCGACTCCGTTCCCGGGCGCGCGGTGGAGTACGGCGCCGAGATCTCACGGCTGATCGACTGCAAGCCGCAGCTCGTCGAGGAGGGCCTGTCCGCCCTGGCGTGCGGCGCGTTCCACATCCGCTCGGCCGGCAAGGCGTACTTCAACACCACGCCGATCGGGCGCGCCGTCACCGGCACGCTCCTGGTGCGCGCCATGGCTGAGGACAACGTCTTCATCTGGGGCGACGGCTCCACCTACAAGGGCAACGACATCGAGCGGTTCTACCGCTACGGCCTCATGGCCAACCCGCAACTGCGCATCTACAAGCCGTGGCTCGACGAAGAGTTCGTGCGGCAGTTGGGCGGCCGCGCGGAGATGAGCGCCTGGCTCACGGAACGCGACCTCCCGTACCGCGACCCCAAGGAGAAGGCCTACTCCACCGACGCCAACATCTGGGGCGCCACGCATGAGGCCAAGACCTTGGAGGACCTCAACGTCTCACTCGAAACCGTTGAGCCCATCATGGGCGTGAAGTACTGGGACCCGTCGGTGGGCATCGACACCGAGGACGTGACGGTCCGCTTTGAGCTCGGTCGCCCCGTCGCCATCAACGGCGTCCGCTTCGACGACTCGGTCTCGCTGGTCATGGAGGCCAACGCCATCGGCGGTCGCCACGGACTCGGCATGAGCGACCAGATCGAGAACCGCATCATCGAGGCCAAGTCGCGCGGCATCTACGAGGCGCCGGGCATGGCGCTCCTCTGGATCGCCTACGAGCGCCTCCTCTCGGCCATCCACAACGAGGACACCCTCGCGAACTACCAGGCGCAGGGCCTCAAGCTCGGCCGCCTGCTGTACGAGGGCCGTTGGCTGGACCCGCAGTCGCTGATGCTGCGCGAATCCATCCAGCGCTGGGTCGCCTCCGCCGTGACCGGCGAGGTGGACCTGCGCCTGCGCCGCGGCGACGACTACACCATCCTCGACACCCGCGGCCCGCACCTCAGCTACCAGCCCCACAAGCTCTCGATGGAGCGCGTGGAGGACGCCGCGTTCGGCCCCACGGACCGCATCGGCCAGCTCACCATGCGCAACCTCGACATCGCGGATTCCCGCGAGAAGCTCGAGCTGTACGCCCAGCAGGGCACCCTGCTGGCCGGGCACGCGGCGCTCATCGGGCAGTTGGAGCGCGGCGGCGCAGCGGCCATCGCTGAGTTGGGCGCCACCGGGCCCTCGGATGTCGACGAGGCCGTGGAGCGCTCCTCGATGGACACCGGTACCGACTGACCCCACTGATCGCCATCTCTGCCCTGGACGGCTCGCTGGTAAGGTGCCGAGCGTGGACCCGGACGACGTGACTTTTCAACAGGCAGCCCAGGACAACGAGAGGCTGCGGAAAGCCCTTGCCGCAGACCTCGAGGTCGTCCGCGCGGAGATGACGACGCTCGTGGCCGAGCTCGAATCGGCCCGGGATGACGCGCGTGTCATGGCTGAGCGACTCGTTGAGCGCGACATCGCCCATGACGCACTGCGCGACCAGCTCGCCGCGGCCGAGGCTTCTCAGAAGGAATCGGCTGAGGTCATCGCAGCCCAGAAGCGCCACATCGAGCGGTTGAAGAAGCAGTTGCAGCGCCCCATCCGAGTCCTGGCCAAGAAGGCGCTCGGGCGTGGGAATGGCTGAGCCCACGCACTGGGAGGAACTGCTCGCCGAGGACCTCGACTTCGTCGTCGTCGCCCCCACGTATCCGCGTGCCTGGCGCCACGGCGGAGAGTTCATCCGCTCCCGGGTGCACGCCTACGTGGCGGCCGGCCTCAGGGGTGCCGTGATCGACACTTCGGGCAAGGGCTCCCGCGTGCTGCGGGCGCGCGATTCCGCCACCGAAATCTTCGTCACCCACACCGACGACCTCCCGTCGGCGCTGGACGTGCTGCAGCGTCGCGGCGTGCCGGTGCTCGCCCACTCCCCGTCGCCCACCGTGTCGGGAATGCTCACCGAACGGCTCCCGGGCCTGCGCCTCATCGTCTGGTACCACGGCTACGAGGTGCGCGACTACCGGCGCCTGGCTGGCAACTTCACCACCGCCGAACTCGCGCTCCGGCGAGCCACCCTGGACGAACTCAACCGCGTCCGGTTCGACGCGGCCCGCAGCCTGTTCTCCTGTGGGGATGCCGCGATCGTGTTCGTCTCGGAGATGCAGCGACAGAACTCGCAGTGGGACGTCGGCGCGGAGGCCGTCAACTCCCACGTCATCCCGAACCACATCGACACGGCTCACTTCAGGGCCCGCGAGAGGCAGCCGCACGAGGCCAACCGCATCCTCCTGATGCGCAGCTTCGAGCAACGCAACTACGGCAACGACATCGCCATCAACGCGATCGGCCTGCTCAAGGCCAGGCCGGGCTTCTTCGACCTGCAGTTCACGGTACGGGGCTTCGGCCGGCTGTTCCAGCGCAAGGTCGCCCCGCTGCACGGTCTTCCCAACGTCACCGTCGAGAACCGCTACTCCAGCCCCTCCGAGATGGCCGCGCTGCACTACGACCACGGCATCTTCCTCTGCCCGTCGCGCTACGACACCCAGGGCGTGATGCTGGGCGAGGCGATGGCCAGCGGCATGGTGACGATCACCAACCCCGTCGCGGCCATCCCCGAGTACACCGACGCCACCTGCAGCCTGCTGCCCCGGCCGGACGACCCCCGGGCCTTCGCCGAGGCCATCTGGTACCTCGTCGAGCACCCGGAGGTGCTGCCCGAACTGTCGCGTAATGCGGCCGCGAGGGTGGAGCGCCAGTGTGGGGTCGAGGCGACGATCAACCGCGAACTCGACCTGATCAGGACGTTCACATGACGCTCTATTCCCCTGTGGTCTTCACCGATGACCCGACGGTGGCCGAGCAGTCGCTGGCCCGTGGCTGGCGGGTCGTGTCGCGCCACCCGGACAACCCGCAGGTCATCCGCCTGACGGGCAACCCCGTGCTGTGCGGCATCCCGCAGCCCACCATGAGCATCGCCAACGGCTCACTTGATGCGGAATCCACCCCTGTGTGGAACTACGTCCTCAACTGGCTGTCGCAGCACGTGCCGCGCCCCATGCCGGTGGTCGCGCCGAATGACTGGCTCACGGAACTCGCGCTGTGGGCGGCCGGATCCCGGGATTGGCCCTTCGGCGTGCTGCTCACCGGGCAGCCCGTCCTCACGCCACAGGCCATCGCCCTCATGACCGCTGCCAAGGGGTTCTACGTTCCGGACCCGGCCGTCGCCGAGGCCTTCACGCGCTCCTGGCCGGCTCCCGTGCAGCATCTGGAACCCACCCCGCTGGTCGACCTGGCGAGGGAACACCCGGTGCCGAACACGAAGGCGCTCGAGGGGGTCACCCGGGTGTTGCTGGTGGCATACTACGGTGGCCCCTCGCCCACGGTGGGAGTGCAGCGCGTCAACTACTGGTTCGAGCAGATGGAGATGCTCTCCGACGGTGCGGTCACCATCGACTATGCAGTGGCCACTCCCTGGCCTGACGCGCCGGAGCACGTGCACCGCGTCCCCGATCTCTGGACGGGCAACCTCGTGTTCAACGGTTCGCCGCTCAGCCCGGCCGCCACCACGCTGCTCGCTGACGGGGTCGCCCGGCCCTACCCGTACAGCAGGCAGGTGGCGGGCTTCTGGAACTGGGCGCTGGAGCGCTATTTCGACAAGCGCGACGACGAGTACGACGTCGTGATCCTCTCGGGCAATCCCTACCCCTACTTCGATTTCGCGTCCTACGCCCGGCGACGCTGGACCGCGCGGGTGATCCTGGACTACCGGGATCCATTCGTCGGCAACCCCCGCCACACATGGGGCGCAGAGGCGAAGAAGGACGCTGAGTACCTCGAGGCCGGCTGGAACCTCGACGCCGATATCGTCACCGTGGTGAACCAGGGCTGCAAGGACGTCACAGTGCGGGGCAGCGCCCAGACCCGCATCGAGATCGTGCCCAACGGCTTCGACGAACGCGTGCCCGCTCCGCCTGTCGTCGACCGCCAGCCCGGGTCCCCCGTGCGTTTCTCGCACGCGGGGCAGATCTACAAGATCACCCCACCTGACAAGCTGCTCGAGGCGATCGCCGGCACCGATGCGGAGTTCCACCAGATCGGCGCTCCCGTGACGCAAGACTTCGGCGCCCACGTCGTGCGCCACCCGCGGGTGTCACGCGAGGAGGCCCTGCGCCTGCTCTCGACCACGGACTGCGGCGTCACCTTCATCGGCGACTCCGGCATCGAGACCCCCACCAAGATGTTCGACTACCTGGCGCTCGGCCTCGACGTGCTCATCCTGCACCGTGACCTGCGCGAGGGGACGGCCATGTGGGAGATGCTCCGCGGGGTTGAGGGCGTTTACTGGGTGCGCGACGACGTCGAATCCATCAGGGAGTTCCTGGCGACCTACCAACCGCGGCAGCACCCAGAGCCGGAGCGTGCGGAACCCTTCATGCGCCGCTCGTCGACCCTGCGGCTGATCGAACTCATCCGCGAACTGGGCGACCACGGTTTCACACCGCCGGCGGAGTTGCGCGCTATCGCAGAGCGGAGCAGCGCTCGCTGAGCGCAGCCCCGTCCACCGGTGCCCACACCTCCAGGTCGTAGCCGCCTGAGCGGGCGGGAGCCGTCTCTCTCAGGGCCAGGCGGTAGTCGTCCGGGAACTGGAGACCGGCCTCACCCAGCACCTCGGGGTCGATGCGACGCGCCCCGTCGGGGCTGACGAGCAGCCAGGAAGCGCCGATGAGGTCGCAATCGGTATGGAGCGTCAGTTCCCGGGCGAGCCGGTCACGGGATCCGGGATACCTGCCGATCACCCAGGAGTCCGCCGTGGCCCGGGCCTGCAGATGGTAGACGAGACCCGGAGACTCGCCCGTCAGGTCGAGCACCGGAGTGCCGGCCACGAACCCTTCAGCGGCCACGCCGTCTGCCACCGCGCCGAGGTACCGCGCCATGTCCGGCGAAAGGTCGACCAGTCCCTTACCCGCCAGGTCGACGGCGACGTCCTGGGCGGCGAGCGGCTCCTGCCGGGGCGCGGCGCCCGATGCGGCATTCAGGCACAACGCCGTCGCGAGCAGCCAAACTCCTGCGACGGCGGGGAGCGCGGCCCGGCTCTCCCTGGCCGCCCCCAGCGCGACCAGTGAGCTGGCCAGCCAGCAGAAGGCCGCGGAGCCGGCCAGTGCCACGGTGCTGTAGTGCGTACCGAAGGCGTAGACGTAGGGCAGCAGCAGAAGTGCGCCGACGGCGGCCAGCACAGGGCGGCGAAGCCTTCGGGCAGTCACCAGGGAGGCGACGGTGCCGCCCGCCCAGAGGAGGAGGGCCACCGTTGCCGAGCGGAGGACCCGGCCAGTGAGGGGGGTGGACCCGTCGGCCATGGCCCAGACCGTCGCCGCGCCCAGGAGCGCGGTGAGCCCGGCCAGGCAGTGGGGCGCGTACCGGCCGGCCCGGCGAAGCACCATGGCGATCGCCAGCAGCAGCCCGAGCAGCAGACCCCAGAGGACGTCCGCCCGTTCCCACCGGAGATCTTCGGTAAAGGTGTTGACCATGGCGTCCAGGGCACCGCGCTGGGTCTGGATGCTGTACAGCTCCAGCCCTTCAAGGACGCGCTCCAGGAAACGGACGGGGCTGCCGTCGATCAGGAGCGTCATGATCAGGAACGAGGTCAGGGCGACGCCTGCCGCCACGCCGAGCCCGCGCCAGGTCCATCGGCCTGCCACGACGAGCGCGATGAGCACCAGCACCAGGAGGAGAGCCCCGGCCGTGGGACGCGAGGCGAAGCAGACCACACCGCCGACGCCCAGTGCCGCCCAGGGCCAGAGCCCCGGCACCGGACGCCGGGTCGGAGTGGGGGCGGGCAGCGGGATGCCGGCGAGCGCCGCCCCGGACACGAGCAGACCGATGAGGCCCAGCAGGTTGTAGCTGGGGGTGAAGAACACCGACTGCGATCCCACAGCCAGCAGGACCGTCGGCGTCAGCAGCGCTCCCCACGCCAGACTGCTCCCCCGGGAAAGCGCGAAGGCCCGCCGGACCACGGCGGCGAAGAACCCCACGCCCACCAGCAGGAGCAGCAGCACCGTCCACCGTCGAATGAGCACCAGGTCCTGGCCCGCCAGACTCCACAGCGGATGGAAGAAGAACGCGAACTGCGTGCTGGCCCAGGGCCAGTCCCACGGGGAGGTCATCCAATTGAGGTACATGCCCTCGTCGGTGAGGTCGAGGCCACGTCCCGTCATCCACCAGACCTTGGAGAGGATGGCGAGATCCGCCACGATCAGGCCCATCACTGCCACCCGGCGCCAAAGTGGACCGGGGCGGATGGCAGACTCTGTGGACACGGGCACATCCTAGTGAGTACTCACTCGGCCTTCACCGCCCCACCCGGCGCCTCTCCCCCGCGTCGTCCAGCCTCGAGGATGCGGCCGATACACATCCCTGAGCCCAGATACTCAAAGCAGCCTAGGTCCGGTACCCAGAGAAGTCGGGTAGATCTCCCCATGCCGTGAGCACCCACGGCCCGCGTTTTCACGACAGTCTTGAACCAGCACTCCACAAGGGGATCTACGGAAGGGCTGACATGACTGAACCGACGACCGCCTGCGTCGCATACCCGAATGTGTTCCTGCACCCGCTCCTCGACGACGGCACGTCTCCGACGTCACGCGGCGAGCGCCGTGAGCAGCAGATGCTCCGTTCGCAGGCCGAGAAGATGTGTGCCGGTTGCCCACTCATGGCGCAGTGCCTGACAGACGCCGTCGCGAAGTTCGACGTCTCCGGCTTCGTGGCCGGCACCACGCGTCGCCAGCGCCAGGAGATCCGCGCCCGGCTCGGCATCACGGTCACCCCCGAAGACTTCGACACCTTCGCGGGCGTGAACTCCGGGCGCCAGTTCGACCGTTACGAGATCCACCGGATGCGTGCCGCCAACCCGGATCAGCCGCTGAGCGTCATCGCGGCCAAGGTGGGCTGCTCCGTCTCCACGGTGAAGCGGCACCTCCGCCGCATCGAGGCTGAGGGCGGCGTCGCCCGCCCCGTTCAGAGGACGGCCCCCACGCCGGCCCAGATCGTGGCCGTCGCCAACGACATCAAGCGCGGTACCCGTCGGGTCGCCGCCGCCTGAGACCCCCCCACAAGCCGAAAGGGCCACCCTCTCCCCCAGGGGTGGCCCTTTCTCTCTGCCCCGGCGAAGTCAGGCGGCGCCTTCGGTCTCCAGCGCGGGGAACCACAGGTTGAGCTCCTCGACGACGCCGAGGTCGGCGAAGCTGCCCGTCACCGCGTCTGCGGCCGCCAGCACCTCGTCCGGGGCGTCGCCCATGGCCACGCCACGCCCGGCCCATTCGAGCATCTCGATGTCGTTTCGGCCGTCGCCGATGGCCAGCACGTCCTTCTGCTCGATGCCGAGTTCCCGGCACACCATCGCCAGGCCGAACGCCTTGTCGATGCCCTTCGGGGCGATGTCCAGCCAGGCGGACCAGCCCACGAAGTAGGCCACCTCCTGGAGCCCGAGCCGCCCCACCAATTCGCTGAACGCCTCTTCGGTGGTGTCCGGGTCCCGCACGATGACGCGGGACACCTCCTCCTTGGCCAGGTCCTCCACGGGGACGACCTCGACGTCGCCGAGCAACTCCCCGGGTGGGAACTCCTGGCTCACCCGCCAGTGGAGCCCGTCCTGGACGGCGATGCGGGCATGGGGTGCGATCTCGCTGACCTGACGGATGACGTCGGTGGGGTCGAAGCGCGTCTCGTGCCGGATCTCGAGCTCGGGATAGGTGACCACCATCGCGCCGTTGGCCGACACGTGCCAGCCCTCCGGCAGCCCGATCTCATCGGCGATGGGTTGCGTGGCCAGCCACGACCGACCCGTGGAAAGAACGACGGTGACCCCCGCGTCGAGGGCCCTGCGCACCGCAGCGCGCACCTCGGGCGGCATGACGCCGAACGCATCGACGAGCGTGCCGTCGATGTCCAGCGCAACAAGTTGTGGTGTGAATTCCATGGCGTTGCCTCTCTTCCCTGCCATCAGGGACGCCTGGTTGCTTGATCTGTTACCAGCCCAAGCATGCCACCGTTGTGTCAACCAACGGTAGAGAGCAGGCAAACGACGCGCTTCATCCGCTTGTGAACCGCGCATCCAGCCCATGATCCTCAGGAAGCAGGCGGGGTGATCAGGTCGCGGCCACCGAGGTACGGGCGCAGCGCCTCCGGTACGTGGATGGAGCCGTCGGCCTGCTGATGGTTCTCCAGCAGCATGATGATGATGCGGGTCATGGCGCAGAGGGTGCCGTTGAGGGTGGCGACGGGGCGCACGCCGTCCTCGAACCGGCCCCGGATGCCGAGCCGGCGGGCCTGGAATTCAGTGCAGTTGGAGGTGGAGGTGACCTCGCGGTACCGGTTCTGGGTGGGCAGCCAGGCGTAGCAGTCGAACTTCCTGGCCGCGCTCAGCCCGAGGTCCCCCGAGGCGACATCGAGCACCTGGAACGGCACTTCGAGGGCGTTGAGGAAATCCTTCTCGTAGCCGAGCAGCTTCTGGTGCCATTCCTCGGCGTCGGCCGGATCGCAGTGGACGAACATCTCCACCTTGTCGAACCAGTGCACGCGGAAGATGCCGCGGGTGTCCTTGCCGTGGGAGCCTGCCTCGCGACGGAAGCACGGTGAGTACGCCACGTAGCGACGCGGCAGGGTTCCCGCATCGAGGATCTCGTCGGAGTGGTAGGCGGCGAGCGCGACCTCGGAGGTGCCCACGAGGTACAGGTCGTCTGCGGGCAGGTGGTAGACGTCCTGGGCGGCCTGGCCCAGGAAGCCGGTGCCCTCCATCGCCGACGGGCGCACCAGCGCGGGCGGGATCATCGGCGTGAAGCCCCACTCGGCTGCCTTGCTCATCGCCAGGTTCAGCAGCGCGATCTCGAGTTGCGCGCCGAAGCCCGTCAGCACGTAGAAACGCGATCCGGAGATCTTGGCACCGCGCTCCATGTCGATGGCGCCGTGCATTTCGCCGAGCTCCAGGTGGTCGCGGGCCTCGAAGCCTTCGGCCGCGAAGTTGCGCGGGGTGCCCACGGTCTCGATGATCACGCCCTCGTCCTCGCCGCCCTCAGGCACGCCGTCGATCACGAGGTTGCCCACCTGCTTCATCAGCTCGTCGAAGCGGTTGCCCGCCTCGTCGGCGTCGGCCTGGGCGCGCTTGACGTCTGCCGCCAGCTGCTGGGTGCGCGCGATCAGCGTCGCCTTCTCCTCACCCTTGGCTTTGGCGACGTCCTTGCCGATGGCCTTCTGCTCCGCCCGCAGCGTCTCGAACGACGCGATCGAGGAGCGTCGGGACTCGTCCGCCGCGATGAGGTCGTCGACAAGCTCGACCGAGGCGCCACGCAGGGCCTGGGAGCGTCGGACGCGATCGGGATCGACGCGAAGCCACTTGGGATCAATCATGCGCCCAACTCTAGCGAGCACCGGCCTCCCCCCGGGACGCGGGCGGTGTGCCCAACTCGGGTTCCACTCCCAGCCGAGTACGGCAGGGCGTGGCACTTCCCCCCGGGGATAGGGTGAACGTGGTCAGTTTCGTGGCCCCCATAGGAGAGGCGAAGAGTGGCTAAGGCGACACGTAGGGAGCCCATCCCGGCGGAGATCTGGGTGCTGGTGGCAGCCGCGTTCCTCATCGCGCTCGGGTTCGGCATCGTCGCGCCGATCCTGCCCCAGTTCGCCAAGTCCTTCGACGTGGGCGTGATGGCCGCCTCCGCGATCGTGTCGGTCTTCGCGTTCGTGCGCCTCATCTTCGCGCCCGCCGGCGGCGCCCTCATCGGCAAGTTCGGCGAACGCCGCATCTACCTGCTGGGCCTGAGCATCGTCGCGCTCTCCAGCGCACTCAGCGGCCTGGCACCCGACTACTGGACACTGCTGCTGTTCCGCGGGCTGGGCGGCATCGGCTCGGTCATGTTCACGGTGTCGTCGATGGGCCTACTGGTGCGGCTGTCGCCCCCCGGGCAGCGCGGCCACACGTCGTCGCTGTACGGCTCGGCCTTCCTGCTGGGCAACATCTTCGGCCCCATCCTCGGCTCCGCCCTGTCCGGCCTGGGCCTCCGCGTGCCGTTCTTCCTCTACGCCGCTGCCGTCTTCGCCTCGGTGCTCGTGGTGATGGTGTTCCTGCGCCGCGACACAGGCGCGCCCGAGGTGCCGGGGCAGGCGCAGCCGAGGATGACGCTCAGCGAGGCCATGGCCCTGCCGTACTACCGGGCGCTGCTGGTGACCGGCTTCGCCCACGGCTGGGCCAACTTCGGCGTGCGCATCGCGCTGCTCCCCCTGATGGCGGCGGCGGTCCCCACCATCGGCGCGGCGGCCGCGGGCATCGCGCTGACGCTGTTCGCCGTCGGCAACGCGATCACCCAACAGGCCACGGGGCGGCTGATCGACAGGCTGGGCAGGCGCCCGTTCCTGGTTGTCGGCCTGGGCCTCTCCGCCCTTGTCACGCTCCCGTTCGGCTGGTTCGACACCCTCACCTGGTTCTTCATCCTCTCGGCAGCGGCCGGCGCCGGCGCGGCGTTCATCGCCCCCGCCTCCCAGGCGCTGCTGGCAGATCTCATCGGGTCGAACCGCAACGGCGGCCAGGCGCTCTCGACCTACTCCATGGCCACAGACCTCGGCTCCATCGCCGGCACCCTGCTGGCCGGGGCCATCGCCGACATCCTCGGCTTCGGCTGGGCCTGGGCCGTCACCGCGTTCGTCCTGGCGGTCGCCATGCTGCCCTGGTTCTTCGTCAAGCGGCCGCGGCGGGCGTAGATGCGGGTCGCGGTCGTCGTCAATCCCGCCTCGGTGCGCCGGAGTGAGCGTTTCCGCGCGATCATCGACGGCGAACTCAGCGCCCGCGGCCTGCCTGCGGCCCGGTACCTGCTGACGACACCCGAGGACCCGGGCACCGGGCAGGCCGGGGCAGCCCTCGAGGCCGGCGTCGACCGGGTGCTCGTGGCAGGCGGCGACGGCACCGTGCGGATGGTGCTGGCGGCGCTGCGCCGAACAGACGTCCCCGTCGGGCTTTTGCCCTCCGGCACCGGGAACCTCCTGGCGCGTAACCTCCGGCTCCCGCTGCGGCTGCGCCCTGCGCTGGTGAAGGCGCTCGACGGCACGCCCCGCCCATTCGACCTTCTGCGCTACACGAATCTGGACACCGACGCCCAGGGCTACGCCGCGGTGATGGCGGGGCTGGGCGCGGACGCAGCCGTCGTGACCGACGCCACGGCCCGGCTCAAGCGGCTGGGACAACTGGGCTACGTGCTCGCCGGGCTGCGCCACGTGCGGGCCAGGCCGGTGGGCAGCAGGATCGCCGTCGACGGCGAGGTGCTGCTGCGCGACGCCTCGCTCGTCCAGGTGGGGAACCTGGGCGAGCTCCGTGCCGGAGTGCGGCTGCTCCCCCACGCGGACGCCTCCGACGGGCTGCTCAACCTGCTGGTCGCCTCGCCGCGTCACTCACGCGACGTGCTGCGCATGATGGCGGGCGTGCTGTTGCGCACCAGGCGCGAGCCGTTCGTCGACCGACGGGTGGCACGCGACGTGGTCGTCAACTGTGACTGCCTGGTGCCCTACCAGGTCGACGGCGACGTCATCGGCGCCGTCAGCGCCATCCGGTTCGAGGTCCTGCCCGGCGTTGCGCGGGTCGTGTCGGCCTAGGCCCCCTCGACCAGGCGCCGGGCGCCTGGCTCAGGGCAAGAACGGCAGGCCGAGGCTCTCCACCCAGGCCGCGGCCGCGTCGTACGAGTCATCGGTGAAACCGTCGCCCACCTTCGGCCGCGACTCATCGGCCCGCGGGTAGGAACCCAGGAAGTGGACGCGGGGGCAGACGCGGTGCAGGCCTTCGAGGGCCTCGCCCACGCGCTTGTCGTGCAGGTGCCCCTCGACGTCGATCGAGAAGCAGTAGGACCCCAGCGTGGTCTTCGTCGGGCGCGACTCGATCCGGGTCAGGTTCACCCCGCGCACGGCGAACTGCTCGAGGATCTCCAGCAGGGCACCCGAGTGGTCCTCGCGCATGTAGGCGACCAGCGTGGTCTTGTCGGCGCCCGTGCGCCGGGCGACCGGCCCGGCCTTCCCCACCTCGACGAAGCGGGTCACTGCACCCGGGTTGTCCTCGATGGCGTAGGCCAGTTCGGTCAGGCCGTAGGTGTCGCCGGCCACGCGCGCGCAGACGGCCGCGTCGTAGCGCGACTCCGGGCGTGCGACCTCCGCAGCCGCGCCGGCCGTCGAGCCCGCCTCCGTGACCTGCGCCCGGGGCACCTTCTCCGCCAGCCACTGACGACACTGGGCCGCGGCGTGCCCGTGGGTCAGCACCTGCCGCACGTCGGCGAGCTGGGTGCCTTCACGGGCATAGAGCCCGAACTCGACGGGGATCACGATCTCGGCACGGATGGCGAGCGGCTCGCCGGCGATCAGCTCGTCGAGCGTGGCCGACACCCCGCCCTCGACGGAGTTCTCGATGGGCACGACGGCGCCGCTGACTTCACCGTGGCGCACCGCATCCAGCGCCTCGCGCACGCTCGAGAACGCCACCGCCTCTTCGTCGGTGATCATGCGCAACGCCTGATGGGTGAACGTCCCTGCGGGACCGAAGTATCCGAGCACGTCCCCATCCTCCCCCTTCCGCGCCCGCGCCCGCCAACCAGATCCGAAATGGGGGAGCCAGATTCGCGCTGGCCCCGCGGGCGACTACCCTGACCCGCGTGAAGCGATACCTCTGGCGCGCCACCGCGGCCGCGATGACGGCGGGCATCCTGCTGTCCAACGCCGCCGTCGGGGCATCCGCCGAGGAGGCCGATGTCTTCCGGCCCACCCGCTGCGAGATCAACCAGCCCACCCCTGAGGGACAACTGCTCGACGCGTGGCACCTCCAGCGCCTCAACATGGATGAGGTCTGGCGCCTCGCCACCGGCAAGGGCGTGACGGTGGCCGTGATCGACACCGGCGTGAGCACGGCCGGCAGCCTGTACTTCGATCCGGACCAGGTCCAGGGTTTCGACTTCGTCGGGGTCTCTGACGACGAACGCGACAAGAAGGTGAAGGTGGACTGCCTGCACGGCACGTTCGTCACCTCGTTGCTGGCGGCCGGGCTGCGGCCGGACGGCAGCACGGTCCATCCACTGACGAACTTCGCCGGCATCGCCCCGGACGTGGAGGTGCTCGCGTACCGGGCCCTGGCCCATTCCGCGGTGCAACCCGACGAGGGGCAACAGGCACCTGCCCCGGAATCGCTGGAGCCTGCGGTGCGCGCCGTCAACGCCGCCGTCGACGCCCAGGTCGACATCATCAACCTGTCGCTCACCGTGCAGCGTAACGTGCCCTTCTTCGACGAGTTCGAGGCTGCCATCCACCGGGCGCTGAGCGCCGGCATCGTCGTGGTGGCCGCGGCGGGCAACGGTGACCAGAACGTCGGCCCGCTGTTCCCCGCTTCGTTCCCCGGCGTGATCTCCGTCGGGATGAGCACGGAGCAGGAATCGGCGCACCCCCAGTCCTACGCCTGGTCTCGCGTCGAGATCGGCGCCCCCGGCGCCGGCATCGTCGGGCTGGCCCCCTCGCAGGACGACCGCAACGCCACGACGGCGAACCAGGCCTTCCACCTGGACACGGGCACGTCGTTCGCCGCGCCGATCGTCAGCGGCGTCATCGCGTTGATGCTCGAGTACGACGCGGCGACGGGTCGCGAGCGGGCCTCCGCCGCGGAGCTCCTCACCCGGTTGCAGCTGACGGCGGACCCGCCCCCGGCCACCGCGCCCGACGCCCAACTGGGCTGGGGCATCGTCAACCCCCTGCGGGCCGTACTGGACACCCGCCCCGCGCCCATGTCGAGCGAGGCCGCTGAGTTCGCCCCCCCGCCTGCACCGACGCCGGAACCCGAGCCCGTCGACGCCCGCATGCCCGTGTTGGGCCTGGGGGTCGCCGTCGGGGCCGTGCTGATGGTGGGGCTGGGCGTGGTGGCCGCGATCGCGATCCCCGCCGCGGCCCGCCGCCAGGCCCGCTGACCCCCGCCCGGTGCCTCAGGTCTCGGATCGGGGCAGGTGCGCCGTCTGGATGAGGCCCTTGAAGGTGCGGGTGACCAACGTGCCGCGGCCGGGGGGCATGGGCGAGCCCTGCACGTCGCCGTAGAGCTTGCCCTCCTCCTTGTTGCCGCTGAGGATCAGCGCCGGGTTGACGGCGTCCTTCATCTTCGTGATCAACGGGTCACCGAACACGGCACGGCTCGCGCCGCCGAAGGCCCTGGTCATGATGATGTGCAGGCCGATGTCGCCCGCCTGGTTGATCAGGTCCGAGAACACCGCCATCGGGTTGCCGGACTGGGTGGCGACCAGTTCGTAGTCGTCGACGATCAGGAACACCTCGGCGCCGGTCCACCAGGAGCGGTCGCGCAGCTGCTGTTGCGTCACGTCCGGCCCTGGGAGCCGCGCGCGGACCGCCTCCGCGGTCTGCTGCAGCATGGGCGTGGCCGCGGAGGCCGACGGGTAGTAGCCGATGAGGTGCGGCGTCTCCACCTCGCCCAGCAGCGAGCGGCGGTAGTCGACGATCATGATCTTGGCTTCCTGCGGCGTGAAGCGCGTGGTGATGCCCTTCAGGATGAGGCGCAGCAGGTTCGACTTGCCGGATTCCGGGGCGCCGAAGGCCACCAGGTGCGGCTCGGTCATCGTCTCCAGGAAGACCGGCGACAGCTCCAACTCGTCGATGGCGAACGGGATCCGGCGGTCCGCCGGGTCGTGGCCGATCGCGGGCAGTTCGTTGATCTCGAGGCTCTCCGGCAGCATCCGCACCTCGGCGGCGCGCGGCCCCTTCCAGGCCTGGTTCACCGCCTCGATGAACTGGCGCTGCCCGGTGGCGACGTCGTCGGCGTCCTCCACCGAGTCGACTCGCGGCAGGCCGACGAGCGCGTGCAGCCCGCCTGCGGTGATGGAGCGGCCCGGCCGGCCCGTGGGGATCGCGCCCTGCAGCTTCCGGTCCACCTCGGAGTCGAAGGCGTCGCCGAGCTTGAGTTCGATCTTGGACTGCAGCGCGTCCTTGGTCGCCGCCCGCACCTCCATCCACTTCGTGGCGCTCACCCACAGGTGGATGCCGAAGCCGAGGCCGCTGTTGGCGAGCGTCTGGATCTGCGGTTCGAGGTTCTCGAACTCGGTCTTCAGCGTTGCCCAGCCGTCCACGACGAGGAACACATCCGTCGGGAACCTGTCTGCGGGGATGGAACCGTCGCGGCGGCCCTGGCGGTAGGTGGTCATGGAGTCGATGCCCAGTTCGCCGAACTGCGCCTCGCGCGCCGAGCGCAGCGACATCAGTTCCGCGACGGTGCGCCGGACGCGGTCGACGTCCAGCCGGCCGGTGACCGAGCCGATGTGCGCCAGGTCGCGCATCGAGGTGAGCGCCCCACCGCCGAAGTCCAGGATGTAGAACCCCACCTCCTCCGGCGTGTGCGTCAGAGACAGGCCCGCGATGGCGGCACGCAGCGCCATCGACTTGCCGGACTGCGGCCCGCCGGCGACCCCGAGGTTGCCGCCCGAGCCGGAGAAGTCGATCCACCAGGGGTCGCGCCGCTGCTGACGCGGCCGGTCGATGAGCCCGACGGGGGCCTGGAGCCTCGCCCGCCGCTGCGGGTCCGCCACCTGCAGGCCCCGGCCCTCGACCTCGGCCAGCCCACCCAGCAGCTGGTCCATGGCCGGCGGCACGTCGAGCGGCGGCAGCCACACCTTGTGCGCGGGCCAGCCGTGGCCCTTCAAGCGGCCCACCGCGATGCTGAGCAGCGTCTCGTCGTCGTCCTCATCCTCGACGGGGTCCTCCGCCGGGGCCGCGGCACGCGCCGGCGCCACAGCCGGTTCCGGCGCGGGGGGCGTCACGGGCATCACGTAGTCAGCGGTGAACTCGAGCACGGGGGGCGTCCAGGAGCGTGGTTCGATCACGAGGTCGTCGAGGGGGCTGTGCTGCAGCGGCGTCGCCACCGGGTCTGCGTTGCCGTGCCAGGGACCGGAGACGTAGGCCGCCTTGAAGCGGGTCATACCGGTGGTGTCGTACTTGAGGTAGCCGTTGCCGGGCGGCGTCGGGAGCTCGTAGGCGTCCGGCACGCCGATGACGGTGCGCGACTCCGCGGGCGAGAACGTGCGCAGCGCGATGCGGTAGCTGAGGAAGGTGTCCAGGCCGCGCAACTTGTTCTCCTCGAGCCGCTGCGACGCGAGGAGCTGGTGCACCGCTATGGACCGGCCGACCCGGCCGATCTGCACGAACAGGTCGATGAACTCGGGGCGGGCCGACAGCAGCTCGGAGAACTCGTCCACGACGATGAAGAGGCTCGGCATCGGCGGCATGTCCGCCCCGTTCTGCCGGGCGGCCTCGTAGTCTTCACGGTTCTTGAAGTTGCCCGCCGCCCGCAGCAGTTCCATGCGCCTGTCGAGTTCGCCGCTGATGGCGTCCTGCATGCGGTCCACCAGGCCGAGCTCACCCTCCAGGTTGGTGATCACCGCAGAGACGTGGGGCAGGTGTTCGAGGCCGAGGAACGTCGCGCCGCCCTTGAAGTCGACCAGAATGAAGTTCAACTGCTCGGTGGAGTGGGTCATCGCCAGGCCCAGCACCAGCGTGCGCAGGAACTCGGACTTGCCGGAGCCCGTGGCGCCGATGCAGATACCGTGCGGCCCCATGCCGCCCTGCGCCGACTCCTTGATGTCGAGCTCGACGGCGCTGCCGTCGTCGGCGGTGCCGAACGGGATGCGCAGGTGCTGGCGCAGGGGCCGCGGGCGCCACGAGACGCGGGGATCGAGCGTGAGCGGATCGCCCACCCCCAGCATTGCGGGGTAGTCCTTCGGCGGCGCGAAGACGACCTCGGCGGGCCCGTCGTCGGCGGCCTGCCCAGCGGCGAGCTCCGGCATCCGGTAGGGCGCCATCGCGCGGGCGAGCATCTCACAGTAGACGACGGGCACGTTGTCCGGCCGCCCGAACGGCGTCTGGGCGTGCGGCGTGCGGGTGGTGCGGCGGTGCAGCACGACGGTGTCGCCGCGCACCTCGAACACCGCGACGCCCAGTTCCAGGGACCGGGGCACTTCACGGTTGCCGGTGACCTCGATGGTGACGGCCTTGGTGTCCGGGGTGACGAACTGCTGCGACGCCACGCCCTCCACGCCGTCGGAGACGATGACCGCCAGCGACGGAGGGTTGTCGCCGTTCTGCGCCGAGGTGGCCATCTGGGAGAGCTCGCCGGCCGCGGTGGCGAACATCCGGACGGGGCCCACGCCGTCAGCCTCGGTGGGGTGCTGGAGGTGCGGCAGCCACTTCACCCACTGCCAGGAGGCCTGGTGGGCCGGGTCAGCCGCCACCATGAGCGACACGTCGGAGGGCGCGTGCCAGGCCACCAACTGGGCCACCATGGCCCTGGCCAGCGCCCGGCAGTCCTCCTCGTCGCCCACGAGTTGGACCGCGCGGAAGCCGCGCAGGTCCACCGCGAGCGGCACGGACTGGATCACACGGTGCGTGCGGATGAACCGACGCAGCGCTCCGGTGGTGAGCGGCTCGAGGTCCTCGATGGGCTGCGACTCCGGCGGCGTGATCCGCTTGGCCGACTGCTGCCGGCCGACGGAGACCCGGACCGAGCCGAAATCCTCCGCGTCTGGGCGTCGCTCCCACATGCGCATGCCGCCCACGATGGTCCACAGCGAATCCGGCGACGGGTGGCGGTAGGCCACGGATTCCCGCTGCTCGTCGGCCGTCTTCGCGAAGTTCTTGCGCACCTGGGCCAGGTAGCGGAAGTAGTCGCGGCGGTTGGCGTCCAGCTGCGCCGACTGGTCGTCGTTCTGCCGGCCCACCTGGGACAGCATCATGCCCATCATCGAGACGGCGTAGAGGCCGCCGATCACGCCGCCGAGCGCGCCGCGGCCACCGCCCATGCCGCCCATGTTGAACATCATCAGGCCCATTGCGAGGCCACCCGCGACCATCGGGAGCATGCGCAGGAGGTTGCCGAACGGCTTCGACGCCGCCGGAGGGGGGATCTCCGGCGGTGACTCCAGCAACAGGTCTCCGCGCGGCATCGCCGGGGGCGACACGCGCTTCGGCCGGTGGAACGTGATCTGGCCCATGAGCGCCTAACTTAATGGACTCCAGGGGCAAGCCGGCGCCCGTGCGCCCCCGGCCGGTTAAGGTATCCGACGTGAACACCACGGCCGAGGAAGATCTGTCGCGCGTCACGGTTATCTCCAGCAGCCGTCGCGTCGACCTCGCACTGCCCGGTTCCGTGTCCCTCAGCGAACTGCTCCCGAGCATCCTGCGGTTCTCCGGCCTGGAGTCGAACAACCCCACCGACGCCGTGCACGCCTGGGTGCTGCAGCGCTTCGGCTCAGACCCGTTCGACCTCTACACGCCGGTGCACAAGCTGGGGATCCGCGACGGGGAGACGCTCCACCTGCGCCAGCGCGAGAGCGCCATCCCCGACGCCGCGTTCGACGATGTCGTGGACGCCGTGGCCGGCGCCACCAACTCCCGCCCCTCCTGGCAGGCGAAGCACTCCCAACGCATGGGCATCACGTTGATGCTGCTGGCCCTCATCGGCATCCCGCTGCTGGTCATCCTCGGCCAGAAGCCCATCGACCTCGCCGAGGCCCGCTTCGACCCGTCGCTCCGGCTTCCCATGGCCCTGGCCGTCGGGGTCACCGGCTTCCTGAGCTTCGCCGCGGCGATCGGTGCCATCGCGTTGGCCCGTGCCGCCGGTGAACGGCGCACCGCCGCGGCCCTGGCCTGGGGCAGCGTGGCGCTGGCCGGCATCGCCGGCTGGTTCCTGCCGGACCCCATGTCCGCGATCGTGCCGCTCGCGGTGCGCATCATCCTGGCCGCGAGCCTCGTGCTGATCGCCTCCGCCGTCTGCGCGCTGGCCGCGAACGTGCAGCCCATGCCGCTGTTCAGCGCCGCCCTGGCCGCACTGCTCATCGTCGTCGGTTCCAGCTTCATGCTGCTGTTCCCCGGTCACGACGTGGAGGTGGCGGCCATCGTGGTGACCATCTCCTCGTTCCTGACGGCCTACCTGCCGCCGTTGTCCTACCGGATCGCGGGCGTGGCCCTGCCGAACCTGCCCACCACCACGGAGGGCATCCTGGCGGACGAGACCCCCGTGCAGTCCGACATCGTCAAGCGGGCGCTGTTCGCCGACAGGCTGCTGGGGGCGATGCTGGCCGCCATGTCGGTGGTCGCCGTCCTCGCCGCCTTCGTGGTGATCAGCCAGGGCACGCTCTGGTCGACGCTGCTGATGCTGTGCATCGGGTTCGCCTACCTGCTGCGCGCCCGCGCGTTCGTCGGCTTCACCCAGCGGCTCGGCCTGCTGCTCGGCGGCGCGATCACCGTGGTCATCAGCCTGTACGCCGTCGCCACCGGCCCCGTGCAGTCGCTGGGCGGCATGGTCACGCTCTTCGCGGTCGCCCTGGCACTCACCTACGTCTTCGCCCACTACTCGGCCTCGTGGTACCAGCGCATCCTGGCCCCCACGTGGGGCCGGTGGGGCGACGTGCTGGAGTGGCTCGCGATCATCGGCATCGTGCCGGCCCTGTTGGGCGTGCTGAACCTGTACGCCTACTTCAGCACGTTGCTCTGAGGCTCGCCGGGCCGCTCAGGCGGGGCCTGACTGGAACAACAGGCGGTACTCCGTCGGCGAGGGTGGCACGCGGACCTTCACGACGCGGCGCACCGACGCCAGCACCACCTCGGACTCGTCGAGGTCCGTCACGGCCTTCACCTGGCCGGACTGCAACGCATAGGCGCGGCGGAGGTTCTCCCCGCTCTTGGGGCCCAGCGGCGACACCATCGCCATCTCGCACACCCGCAGGTCCGCGATGGCCTTGGGCGACGACGGGTCGCCGACGATGGCGACGGCCTGCCAGGCACCCAACCGCGCGGTGGTGCCCACGGCGCCCGTCTCGTCGATGATCAGGCTCGGTCGGAAGGGGCGACCCTGTCCCGGCAGGTTCTCCGGGGTGTTCAACACGTCGATCGTGCCCCCGCAGGCCCGGACGGTGTCCGCCAACGTGAGCCAGCGACGGTGGTCTGTCGCGATCACGGACAGGTGCGCGCCGATGCACATGGCGCGGAACGCCACGAGCCACCGCAGGTACTCCGGCACGGCCAGGTACACGCGGGTGGGCTCCGGGCGGAACAGGCGCATGGTCACCGGCCCGCCGGGGCCGGAGCCGAGCAGCAGCCCTGCGGGCCCCGTCGACATCGTGGGCAGCTGCTGTTCGATGGCCTTCTCCGGCGCGAGCGCCTGGAACGAGATCTCGCTCACTCGTCGATCCGCCTTCCGAGGGGGACGGTGGCCAGCAGACCGGGGACCTGCACGCCGCCCAGCGGGGCGAGCTTCACCACGCCGTCGAGCTTGGACACCATGAAGTCGTCTGCGGCGATGGCCTGTTCGAGGCTGGCCGTCACGAGGCGCACCGCGCCCTCCGGCGGGCGGCCGGGGCTGACGGTGAACGAGGTGACGGCCATCATGGCCGGAGCTTTCGCCACCACGTCCAGCACCCGCTGGTAGGCGGCGCTGGGCGAGGCCCCGAATCCGCCCAGGGCGCGGGTCTCATGCACGAGGCCGTCGCCGAACCAGGCCGACCACTCCTCGCGGCTGCGCGGCTCCGCGGGCGCGGGAGAGGCTCCGGAGGTGAGCGTCAGCACGTCGGAGATCCCGTGGGGGTCCAGTGGAGCGGTGAGCATGCCCTGCCGCTTCAGGAGCGCCTGGGCGCGGTGGAGCCCGAAGCGCAGGGTGGCGAACACGCCGGTCTGGCCGTCGCCCCGTCGGCCGACCGCCTCCAGGCAGAGCCGCGGGTCGAGGCGGAGCGCCACCCAGGTGCGGCGCAATGCCGGTGGCGGGGTGCCGGGGATGATCTCGCGGTAGGCCTCCAGCGCGGGTGACCCCGCCGGCAGCATCGCCCCTGACGGCGCAGGAACCGTCAGGGTGACGACCTGGACGCCGGCGAAGGCGACGTCGTCCTGCCGGGTGAGCGCGCCGAGCGCGTCGAGGTCGAGTTCGGCGCCGCGGTCCGTGAACAGGGTGTGGTCTGCCGTGACCTCGAGGATGCCGGACCAGGATCCGCCGTCCGCGGTGACGCCGATGTCGCCGTCGTGGGCATCCTTGATCTGGGTGAGTTCGAGGCCGGGCAGCCACTGCGCGAGCGGGACCAGCCCGGACGCATGCTCGGGGTGCTCCACCCACCGCCGCGCCCTCTGCCGGAACGCGGAGCGCAGCTTCAGCGTGGCCGGGATCGAGCGCCCGTTGACGGGGAGGCTCATCAGGATGGCGACGAGCAGCACGGCACCGGCCGTGGCCAACGCCCACGCGGAGCGCTGGACGACCAGCAGGGCCACGATCACCAGCACGATCTGCCAGGCGACGACCATGGGCAGGAATCGCGTCGAGCGCGCCCGCCGTTGCAGCGCGTAGCCGTTGGTCCTCCGCAGCATCTGACCTCCTCCGAGCGCCCACTCTAGGACGTGCAGCGGTCCACGCCCGCCGCTGCACACCGCCGGCATGCGCCCGACGGCGGCTACAGTTGCCCCCGACCCCCGGCCCGGACACACGCAGGACATCGATGGCGACTCGCAAGGACCTTCTGAAGGCGCACGCCTTCACCTCGCGCCGCATGATCGCGGCCTTCGTGGACCGCGACCCCGATGACCCCACGCCGCCGCTCAGGCGGGTGAGCACGGCGACCTTCGTCTCCGTCCTCCTGGGCGTGGTCCTGCTGGCCGGCACCGCGCTGATCGGGCTGTTGCGCGGTGGTGTGACCAACGAATCGTGGCGCGATCAGGACAACGTCATCCTCAACGACGTCCAGTCGGGCCAACTCTTCGCGCACACGAACAAGCTCGTCATCCCGGTGACCGACGTGGCGACAGCCCGGCTACTTGCCGCCGGCGACGACCCCGGCGGCCCGCCCCGGATCATCGACGTGAAGACCGAGGCGCTCGTCGGCACGGAGATGCAGCCGCGTCAGGGCATCCCCGGCGCTCCCCCGCAGCTACCGGCGGCCAAGGACCTGGCGTCGTTCCCGTTGCGCCTGTGTTCCACCGAACCCATGGGTCGCGGCCGCTACCTCACCCTCCAGTTCGGGGCGACGGAGGCCTCCAGCATGGATTACAGCTTCATCGCCAAGGCCAGCGAGGGCACCCGGTACCTCGTCTCGGGCGGCCAGAGCCACGAGTTGTACAGCGCGCGGGGCAGCGGGGGCGTCGTCTCCTTCGACGTGCCCGAGGTGGAGCCGGGCAACTCCTGGATCTATGCGCTGCCGATGGGGGCACCGATCAACCCACCGCAGATCACGGGCTACGGCGACACCCCGGTGAAGGCCTACCAGGGCAAGACCATCGGCGACGTGGTGGCGGTCACCGGGAGCAACCCGGTGCGCTACTTCGTCCAGCTGAACGACGGCCTGGCCCAGATCTCCTACCTGGAGGCGAAGCTGCTGTTCCACGAGAAGAACAGGGACTTCACCCAAGAGGTGGGCGCCATCTCAGAGCGTGACCTGTCGGGTTACCTGATCGAAGACCTCGAGTCGATCACCGAGGGCGGCATCCCGATGTACCAGCCGAAGGCCCCGCCCGGCTACGAGAGCGGCCGGGACGCCTCCGTGTGTGCCACCTTCAGCGCGGAGACGCCGGACAGGGTGTCGGTGTCGATGGGCCAGACCACACCCGCGCTCGACCAACGCCAGCTGGGCGCCCCCACCGGCAAGTACATCGACCACATCGACCTGCCGCCGCTGAAGGGCGCGCTACTGCGCAACGGCGAGGCCGGCACCGACGAGGCCGCCGCCACCCTGCTGCTCAACGGCCGGGGCTACGGCATCCCGACGATAGGGGCACGCCAGGCACTGGGCTACGGCGAGGCCACGCCGCTGCCTGTCACGGGGGGCTTGCTGAACCTGATCCGTTCGGGGCTGCCCAGCGGGGTGGCCCTCGGGCGCGACCATGTTGAGCCCGCAGGATGAGGTCCCCCATCCCGTCACCCACCGGGAATAGGTATCCCTACTTGAATGTGTCTCGGGCCGCGCTAAGTGACCCTCTCCGCAGCCTAGGGTTTCGGGAGACACCACCGCAGCCACGAGGAACTTCCCCTGTGGCTCTTACAGGGCCACAGTGGCTCGACGTCGAAGGGAATGAATCATGAGCGACAAGTCCGTAGACCGCGCTGCCATGCAGAAGGCGACGCAGCAGATTGAGGCCAAGCACCAGCAGATCCACAACCTGCAGAACCGCCTCCAGGGCCAGATGAGCGACCTCGCCTCGCGCTGGCACGGCAATGCGTCCACCGCTTTCCAGAACGGCTACCGCCAGTTCGACACGGAGTTCGAGAAGGTCAAGGCCGGTCTCGACAAGATCCACGGCCAGCTGGTCGAAACGCTGCGCGAGTACGGCGTGCGTGAAGAAGAGAACCAGGCCACCGCCAACCAGATCGCCGGACTCATCGGCTGACGGCCGCTGACCAGAACTGACCAGGAGAGATTTTCATGAGCGACTCAACCATTTACTCTGTTGCCGGCCTGCAGGAAGGCATCAGCAACCTCTCGGCCGCGCACCGCGAACTCACCAGCCTCCTCGAGGACCTGAAGGGCGAGCTGTCGTCGTCCCTCGGGCAGTGGGATGACAACGCCCGCAACTCCTACCAGGAAGTGCAGATCCAGTGGGATCAGTCGGCCAAGCGCCAGCAGGACATCGTGCAGCGCATGCCCGTGCTCCTCGGCAACATCGCCGACGGCTACAACGCCACTGAGAAGCGCAACGCCGGCATCTGGGGCTGACCCCGATGGAAGAAGGGCCCGGCTCGCCGGGCCCTTCTTGCATGCCGTGAACCGCTCAGCTGCGGCGGCGGGTGTTGGCGAGGGCACTGGCCCGGGCGAAGCAGAAGATGCCGTAGGCGATGACGCCCACGGCGATCTCGATCAGCAGCGCAGTGCCGTACGGCAGTTCCGTGAGCTTCTTCAGCGCTCCGTCGAGCCCACCCGCCTCATCGGCGTCGCGGCTCAGCACCGCCACCACCAACAGGATGCCCACCACGCCGACGGCCACCCCCTTGGCCAGGTATCCGGTCATCCCGAGCGCGGTGAACACGCGGCGGGTGCGCCCGGTGACGTCCACATGCTCGAGGAAGGACTTGCGGAGGCCGCCGATGACCATGCCCACGCCGATGGCGAGGATCACCAGGCCGATGATGGCGAGCAGCCAGGAACCCCACGTCGACTGCATCAGGGTGGCGCTGAACGAATCGGTGGATTCCTCGCCGTCGGTGCTGCCGCCCGTGGCGTAGACGACGGCGACGCTACCGACGGCGACATGCGCGATGCCCCGGCCTGCGGCGCGCGCGGCCTGCCAGGGTTCGCGCCGGACGGAGGTGGCCGCCTCCGCGAAGGAGTGGAGAGCCAGGGCGAACATGGCGATGCCTGCCACCCACAGCGCGATCGACCCCACCGGAGAGGCGTCGATGGCACGCATGGCGCCGCTCTGATCTGCGGACCCGCCGCTCCCGAGCGCGATACCGACGGCGATCAGGCCGATGATGATGTGCACGATCCCGTTGACGACCTGCCCCGCTGAGGCGGCGATCACGGCAGCGGGGTGCCGCTCGACCTTATTGGCGGTTCGTTCGACCTTGTCACGCTTGCCCATTAGGCCATCGTAGGGCGTGGCTCTGGCCATCGAGGCCGGAGTGAGGAGCGCGCCGCTTCAGCCCTTGCCCATCACCGAGTCGGAAGAGCCCTGTACGGCGTACCTGAGCCGCAGAGCCGCGCTGGAGGCCGCGTGCAGCACGCCAGACGGAGAGGGGCCCGGCCCACGGCCAGAAACAGCCTGAAATGACGTGTTCCCGCGACCATCCTTGCCAGATCTTTACCGAAGCTCTCAACCAGATTCGGGACCGAATTCGACCGGAAACATGAACAAGTCTCAACGACACACCATAAGCGTGGCTACGCAAGACTTGTGGGGCCCGGATTAAGCCCACCCCTGAGTAGGCTCAAAACAATGGGATGATACGTTCGCCGCATGAGGAAATTGATCGCCGTTGCGTTGTTCGCTGTCGTGTCTCTGGCACCATCGATTGCCCTGGCGGACGACTCCACAGACTCCAAACTCCAGGAAGTCCTGCGCGTCAACCCTGGACTTGCCAGAGAGGATCTGGAAAGCCGAATTCAGGAGATGGAACGGACGACCGGACGTACTCGGTCCTCCATCGTAGAAGACCTATATACGGACTCTGCCTCGGCCCGGGACCTCGCCGGTGCGGAGAGCCTGACCGAGGCTTCGGCACCGGACATTGGGCGAGATGAGTAGCGGCGACAGCCTGGCCGGTGACGATCCCGGCACCGTTTGGGTAAAGCTCGGCTGTTCAGCACCCGGACTCTACACTTATTCCTATGCTAAAAACATTGTCCGACATGGGCACAACACACTGTTCGTGGAGCAATGCGCAGCGGTTCACATGGTGGGGGGTAAGGACAAAATTGGAATTCGGAGAATCGACCAAAGCTATAGCCGACTTAAGCACCACCCACAGTACGGGATTGCGCATGTTCGCCGAGTGATCGGACAGTCCACCAACATGGCTGAACGTGCGGCCACCTTCGGTACAACCATGCTCAGCCGCAACCCTAGCTATAACGACAACTTCGCGTTCAACAAGTGCGTCTGGTGCTCAAGTCACAACTGCTCATCGCTGGTGTGGGCGGCCTGGATGTA
The DNA here is from genome assembly GCF_014164735.1 of Tessaracoccus sp. MC1756. NCBI lineage: Bacteria > Bacillati > Actinomycetota > Actinomycetes > Propionibacteriales > Propionibacteriaceae > Tessaracoccus > Tessaracoccus sp. MC1756. The sequence goes on from NZ_JACJFZ010000006.1 coordinate 79,433, forward strand.
CGCTTCTACGGATAACGTTGATCTCGACGGAAACAAGAGCACGAATATGGGCGTATATCCGGTCGACCTTGTCAACACTCCGTTGAGCGCCGTGAATCGCTACCTGGAACGCGCGTGATCCCCTTCGTCAGCCGCCGGTCCCTCCTTGGTGGGATCGGGGTGTGCATCGTGTCCGGGTGCCACAGCGACGATGTCGTTTCACCCGATGACTTCGCCACCAGCAGTCCAGTGTCCGAACCGTCGGCTATCCCAGGGCCGGGGTATGCCCTCCTCTTCACAAACATGGGGGCGGGTGAATCTGTGGACGGAAAGAGCGGAGCCGTTCTCATCACAGACCCGCAAGGGACATCCGTCACCAACGTTTCGTTTACCCCTGAAGAGCAGTCAACCATTACCTCCAGTGGCACCGAGCTCGTCTGGCTGGGACATGATCGCATATGGCGCTGGGGCCATTCGCTAGAGAGTTGGCCTGCACCATTCGAATATGGGGCAACGCAAGCAGTCGAGGTGCACGATGAGCGCGTATTACTGTCGATCAACGGGTACCAGACAGATGATGCCTATCGATGGGCATTCGCGATCGTTGATGGCGCCGGGGCGCGGACGTGGGAGGTTCCGAGAGTGGTCACGGAAGGTGTGGCCTGGGTGGAGAACAGGGTCTACGGATTCGCCGGGACGGACATCGCCGAGTCCTCCAGCACACTAACCGAGTTAGGACCAGATCCCTCCCTCGCAACTTTTGGACCGACAGTGCCTAACGATGCCCTCTGGGGGGTGACTGGATGGGATAACAACGTTGTTGCCCTCACCGCGAATGAGAAGGGCGCAGCCCAACTTCTGATATTGAGCCCGAGCACTCAGGCGGTGCGGAGCGTTCGACTCTCGGGGCTCTCACAAACCGCAGTTCGGTCTTGGGCCACGGGATCGCGTGGGCCTGATGGGCTAGTAACGATTGGGGGCCTGCTCTACTGGATCAGTGACGACCATCTCTGGGAGGTGGACCCTGTCGACGGCATCGTCAGTGAACTTCGACCCCTGACGACCACCGCTCGCTGGCTGCTTGATGCTACAGGGCTCTACTCACTCCACTTCACAGACCTCCCGGACGGGCGTAGGAGTTGGTCAGTCTCCCACTTCGATCCAACGACAGGCGAAACCGTGGCGACTCTGGAGAACCTCATCATGAATGGCCCGAGGGACTTATGGCTCCAGAACGTGACTCGCGTTGGCTGACCTGGCGAGGAATGTGGGGGGTCGCTAGTTAGCTAGGCGAGGGCGACGATGTGGAGGTGTTCGCCCTCTCCGGTGACCCGGACGCCGGGCGTGGCCAGGTCGAGGTCGACGGTGAGCGCGCGACCCCCGTCGTACACGCGGTAGGTGAGGTGCTCGTTGGACTTGTCCAGCACCTCGACAGAGGCTGTGGCCAGCCATGGATGCCTGCGGCGCAGCGCCACGGCCGCGCGGTAGTGGTGCCAGATGTGGGCGCCCAGGCTGGAGAGCCCGGCGGGGGTTTCCGGCAGCGGCGGGCGGATCTCGTCGTCGCCGTGCCAGGTCTCGGTCTTCGTGCCCGTGAAACCCTGCTCGTCGCCGTAGTAGATGCTGGGCGCGCCGGGCAGGGCCATCAGCAGGTAGGGCACCACCGTCGTGGCCCTCGGCACGCGGGTGGCGATGCGGCTGACGTCGTGGTTGCCGAGGAACGTGTTGGGGAGGAAGCGCTCGGCGAAGACCGCGTGCCGTTCGATGGCGTGCGCCAACTCCCACCCGTTGACATCCGTGAGGGAGCTCCAGATCCCCTTCCACAGCTCGTACTGCGTGAGCGTGGTCAAGGTGGACTCCCCGATGAAGCCGAGGTAGTCGCCGTGGATGACCTCGCCGACGAAGACGGCATCCGGGAACTCCGCGCGGACCCGTTCGGCGGCCGCGCGCCAGAACGACGCGGGCACCGCATAGGCGACATCCAGTCGCCAGCCCGCAATGCCACGCCGCAGCCAGTGCAGCATGATGTCGACGACGAGGTCGAGCACTTCCGGGTTGCCGTGGTCCAGTTCGACGAGGGCGTCATGCCCCTCCCACCCCTTCGGCCGGTCGCCCTCCCACCTGACCAGTTCAGGGCGTTCGCCGACGAGGCGGTGCTCCCTGGCCACATGGTTGAACACGCCGTCGAGGATGATGTGCATCCCCCGGGCGCGGGACTGCTCGACGAGGTGGTCGAAGTCGGTGTCGTCGCCCAGCCGGGCGTCGATCCGGTAGTGGTCCAGCGTGTCGTAGCCGTGCGACACGGACTGGAAGACCGGCCCGAGCAGCAGCCCGTTGCAGCCGAGTTCGACGGCGTAGTCCAGCCACGCGTCAAGCTTGCGGAGCCTGGGCGAGGGCGCCCCGTGCTCCGTGCGGATGGGGGCGCCGGTGGCGCCCAGGGGATAGACGTGCCACCAGATGGCGTGTTCGAGCATTCGGCTCCTACTTCAGCAGCCGCGACAGGCGTCGATCGGCCAGGGGTTTGCCGCCTGTTTGGCAGCCGGGACAGTACTGCAGGGACGAGTCTGCGAAGGAGATCTCCGCGATGGTGCTGCCGCAGACATCACACGCCTCACCGGTGCGTCCGTGGACGCGCATGCCGGCGCGTTTGGCGTCCTTGAGTTCGGCGATGGGGGTGCCGACCGCGGAGGCGAGCGCCCCTCGGAGCACCTCGCGGAGGTGGGCGAAGAGGTCGTCGGCCTCGTCGGGTGACAGGGAGTTGGCGGCCTTGAACGCGCTGAGTTTCGCGGCGTGCAGGATCTCGTCGGAGTACGCGTTACCGATGCCGGCAAGCACCTTCTGGTCGCGTAGCACGCCCTTCAGCTGGGAGCGGCCCGCGCGCGTGAGCACAGCACGGAAGTCCTCGGCCGTGAACTCCGGCGCGAGCGGATCCGGGCCCAGCGCGGCGACGCCGGGCACCTCGACGGGATCCTCCACCACATAGATGGCCAGTCCCTTCTGCGTGCCGGCCTCCGTGATGCTGAAACCGGACCCGTCGTCCAGCACCATCCGCAGCGCGAGCCCGGACTTGCCGCGGCGGGCGGGGACGGTGGGGGCCACGTCGTGCCAGGTGAGCCAGCCGGCGCGGGCCAGGTGGAAGATGAGATGGACGCCCTGCGCGTCGATGTCGACGAACTTGCCGTGCCGCGTCACCCCGGTGACCTCGAGGCCGGCCAGCGCGTCGAGGCCGATGCGGAAGGTCTTCAGCGCGGCGAAGCTCACGAGGTGGCCCTCGGTGATGATGCGTTCCCGCAGTTTCTCGTCGAGCGCGGCGGCCAGGGCCGCCACCTCTGGTAGTTCAGGCACGACGCTCCCCTCTCAGTTGCAGTGCCGCCCGTGCGCCGTCGTCGAAGGCGCGGAGCAGGTCTTCGCCGGCGACGGGGCCCAGGTTGTCCCATTCGAGGCTGGGATAAGCCATGGCGGGTGCGAGCTTGCGCAGGTAGTCGTTGCGGGGGATCTCGTAGGCCCCCAGTGAGCCGAGGTGCTCGGTGAGCCACTGTACGTCGAGGATCCAGACCCCGACGTCGCGCAGCTGGGTAACCAGGCGGATCAGGGCCACCTTCGAAGCGTCCCGGCCTCGCACGGGGTCGTGGAACATCGACTCCCCCGCGAACATCGCGCCCACGTGCACGCCGTAGAGGCCGCCGACGAGGGCGCCGTCGTCGGTCCACACCTCCACGGTGTGCACCCATCCGGCGTCGAACAGTTCGCGGTAGGCGGTACTGATGCGGCTGTCGATCCAGCCGTGCGGCCGCGACGGGTCCGCGCACCGGGCGAGCACCGCGTCGGGGTCCGAATCCACCGTGGTGACGTACCGCTTGGCGTTCTTCCGCAGGGAGCGCGTGACGTGCAGGCCCTCCACCGGCAGGATGCCGCGTCGCATCGGCGACCACCAGCCCATTTCCTCGTCGCCGGTGCCCAACGGCATGGGAAAGACGCCGCAGCGGTAGGCCTCCAGCGCCAGGGCAGCACTGAACTCCTCGGACCAGCCGATGAGATCCTGGCTCGGCCACTCTTCCGGCCGGCCGAACGTGACGCCCAACATCACTCCAGTCTTGCAGGTGCCGGTCCAGATTGCGCCCCCTCCGGTGCACCCCCGGTTCGTCCCTGGTTCGCCCGGCGGGCTCTCGACTCGGCTTGGCACGCGTGGCAAGCTGAATGCCATAAGGAGGCCTCCATGATGCAACCAAGCGATGCCGTGGCCGTGGCTGAGGGCCTGACCGCCGATGTCTTCCACCAACTGCTCGACCTCGCCATCCGGGGCAAGGGGAAACTGCCCGGTGCCAAGCACTCCGCCAAGCAGACCCTCCTGAGGCAGGGCGACTCCGAGGCGGCGATCCGCAGCCTCGTCAACACCCACATCGCCATGGCCGGCGGCCAGGGGTTCGCCACCAACTGGGGCGGCTTCTTCGTGTCGCTGCTGACCATCCCGGCCAACATCGCGGCGGCCTCGTTCCTGCAGGCGCGGCTCGTGGCGGCCATCGCGCACCTGCGCGGCTACGAACTCGACGACCCCCGGGTGCGCACCGCCATCCTGATGGTCATGCTGGGCCCCGGCGGGAACGCAGACCTGCTGGAGAAGGGCATCATCCCGTCCTCCCCCGCCACGGTGGCCACCGCCCCCGTCTTCGACGCGAAACTCGACAACCAGATCTCCAAGGCCCTCCTGGACCGCGCCATGAACCAGATGACCGGCAAGCGCCTGGGCGTCTGGGTGGGCAAGCGCATCCCGCTGGTGGGCGGTGGCGTCGGTGCCGCGGTCGACGGGTGGTCCACGCGCACGATCGCCATGCACGCCCTCACCGAACTCCCCAGCCGGCGCCGGAAGCTCAGCGGCGGCATCGTCGAAACGGGTTAGCCGAAGTACTCCCTGGGCACGCGCGCCGCAATCAGGCACGTCACCTCATAGGTGATGGTGTCCATGAGTTCGGCGACCTCCTCGACGCCCAGCCGCTCGGTGCCGCTGGTGCCCATGAGCACCACCTCGTCGCCGACGCGCACGGAGGGGTCCTCCGGGCCCAGGTCGAGCATCGTCTGGTCCATGCACACCCGCCCCACGACCGGGTAGGAACGACCGTCGATGAGCATCCGTCCGCGGGAGGACAGGAGGCGGGAGTAGCCGTCTCCGTACCCGACGGCGACGGTGGCGATCCACGTGTCGCGCGGGGCCGTCCACGTGCGGCCGTACCCCACCGATTCCCCGGCAGCGACACGCTTGACGAAGTTCACCCGGGAGACCCAGGTGCCCACGTCGCGCAGCTCGCGGCTGGGCGGAGTCTCGACGTCCGGGTACGAGCCGTAGATCATGATGCCGGGCCGCACCATCGTGGTGCGGCCGAGGTCGTGCCCGAGCACCGCCCCCGAGTTCGCCGCGTGCACCCACTCGACGGGAGCCACCGCCCCCTCGATCTGGGCGACCACGTCGTCGAAGAGGGCCAGTTCTGAGCGGGTGAAGTCGTCGCCGGCGGACACGTCGCTGACGGGCAGGTGCGTGAAGACGCCGCCCAGGTGCAGGCTCCCCGAATCCACGATGCGGCGGGCCAGTTCGACGCCGTCCCGGGGCTCGGCGCCGACCCTGCGCATGCCGGTGTCGATCTTGAGGTGCACGTCCGCCACCAGCCGGCCGGCCTTGGCGGCCGCGGCCGCCTCGTCGATGCCTTCGACCGTGCCGACGGACAGGGTGACGGCGGCGCGCAGCGCGGCGGGCAGCTCGTCGGCGAAGGTGGGGGTGAACTTCAGGATGGGCAGCGTCACGCCGGCCGCCCGGAGCTCCTCGGCCTCCGCCGTCAGGGCCACGCCCAGCCACTCCGCCGAGCCGCGCTCCTGGATGCTGCGCGCCACCGGCACCAGCCCGTGTCCGTAGGCGTTGGCCTTGACCGCGGCGAGGATCGCGCGGTCGCCGCTCAGTTCGCGCACGGTGGCCAGGTTTGCGTGGATCGCGTCGAGGTCGACCCGGAATGTGGTGGGAGACGCCATGGGTCAACTATTGCGCACGCCGGAGACGGCGCGCGCACAGGCACGGATGACGTCCGCGACGCTGGTCCGGGGTCGTGGCAGACTTCATTGCATGTCTAACCAACAGTGGAACACCGGCCAGGGCGGCGACTACCCGCCCCAGAAGCCGGAAAGTGGCGCAGCAGAACAGCCCACCACCCAGCATGACTGGGCGCAGCAGCAGGCCGACTGGACACAGCAGGGCCAGACCTCCGCCACCGAGTGGGGGCAGCCGCCGCAGCCCGCCGCCGGTCAGGAGTGGCAGCAGGCCCAGCCGCAGCCCGGCGCGGGAGACTGGCACCAGGCCCAGCCGCAGCCCAGCGCGGGAGACTGGCACCAGGCCCAGCCGCAGCCCAGCGCGGGAGACTGGCACCAGACCCAACCGCAGCAGCAGCCCGTCCAGGACTGGAACCAGCAGGACTGGAACCAGCAGCAGGGTTGGGACCAGCAGCAGGCGTGGCAGCAGCAGCAGACCCAGCAGCAGAACTGGGACCAGCAGCAGGGCAACTACCCCGCCGGCACCGGCTACACCGGCCAGTGGCAGGGTGGGCCGGCGCCCGTCCCCGCGGAGAAGAAGCCCAGCCCGTTCGACTTCGGGTTCAAGCGCGCGTCGCTGCCCGGCTCCGCCGGACTGATCTTCCTGGTGGGCACCATCGGCATCGCCGTGTGGTGGCTGTTCCAGCTGATCGAGTCCTTCAGCTACGTGGTCGAGTACCCGCTGGACCTTTTCATCACCCTCTTCGGCACGGCCGGCCTGGCGGTGTTCGGCATCATGATGCTGCGCGCCGTGCTCGAGGTCGGCGTCGCCGCCGCCGGCCTGCTGAGCAGGCAGGACACCACGGAAGCCGCCCCGGCGGAGGACACCCCCCTGGTCTGAGCACCAGCACAGAGAAGGGGCGGAAGCGTTACGCTTCCGCCCCTTCTGCGTGCCCGCTGCCAGGTGTCAGTAGAGCAGCGCCAGGGCCGGTTCGGCGAGGATCGACGCCACGTCGTGCAGGAACCGCGAGCCCTGCTCACCGTCGATGATCCGGTGGTCGAAGGCGACGGCCAGGGTGGTGACCCACCGAGGCTCCACACGCTCGTTGTGGCCCTCGCCCACCACCCACGGGCGGCGCTGGATGGCCCCCATGCAGAAGATGGCCGATTCGTTGCCGTTGATGATGGGCGTGCCCGCGTCGATGCCGAAGACGCCGACGTTGGTGATGGTGAAGGTGCCGCGGGCGTAGTCGCCGGGCTGCAGCTTGCCCTCGCGGGAGACCTGCACCAGCTGGTTGATGGCCTGGCACAGCTGCAGCAGGCCCAGCCGCTGCGCACCCTTGATGTTGGGCACCATCAGACCGCGCGGCGTGGCCGCGGCGATGCCGAGGTTCACGTCGGCGTGGTAGACGATCTCGTGGGTGTCGGCGTCCCAGCTCGTGTTGAGGTCCGGGTTGCGGCCCAGCGCCAGGCAGATCGCCTTCGCGTAGACCAACAGCGGCGACACCCTCAGCCCGGCGAACTCGCGCCGCTCCTTGAGCGTCTCGACGAAATCCATCATGCCGGTGACGTCGACGGTGATCCATTCGGTGACGTGCACCTTGGTGCTGACCGAGCGGACCATGTTCTCCGCCGTCACCTTGCGCACGCCCTTGATGGGCACCCGCCGCTCCGAGCGGCCCTGGAACGGGTCGAAGCCGCCGAGCCCCTCCGTCGGCCCGAAGCCGCCCCCGTTGGCGGTGTGCGAGTCGCGGGGTGTGCCCTGGAAGCTGGCCTGGTCGTTGATGATCCGGCCCTGCCTGGGCTGTTCGTCGAGGAAACTGAATGCGGCGGCGGCCTCGACGTCGCGTCGGGTCACGGTGCCGTCGGGGCCGGTGCCCACCACGGTGCTCAGGTCCACGCCCAGGTCCTTGGCGTACTTGCGCACCGGCGGCTTGGCCTTGGAGTCGCCTGGGTCCGACGCCAGCACCAGGGTGGATTCCGACGGGGCGGTGCCCGGCGTGGGCAACGGATCGCCGGTGGCCTGCGCGTGCACCGCCTCGGCCGGGTGCACCTCGTCGGGGCGACGGCCGGGCTCGTGCTGGCCGTAGGCAGCCGAGAGGGCCTCGCTGGTCTGGTTGACCTCGGAGGGGCTGCTCTGGTGGCGACGACGACGGCGTGTCGACGGCGTGTCGGACGCGCCGTATCCCACCAGGTTGGGGCCTGGTGCCTCGTCGGCGTCGTCGGCATCGTCCTGCGGCGGGATGGCGGGCGTGGCCTCAGCGGGCGCGCCGTCCTCGATCTCAACGACCGGGGTGCCGATGTCCACCGTGGTGCCCTCGGCGACGAGCAGCGCGGTGACGGTGCCTGCGTAGGGGGACGGCAGCTCGACGAGCGACTTGGCGGTCTCGATCTCGACGAGGACGTCGTTGACCTCGATCACGTCACCGACGGCGACGCGCCACGCGACGATCTCGGCCTCGAGCAGGCCCTCGCCCGGATCGGGAAGCAGGTACTGGCGCAACATGGGTGCTCCTTCGGGCTCAGAATGCGAGGGACTGGTCGACGGCGTCGAGGATGCGGTCCACGGAGGGGAGGAACTCCTCCTCCACCCGCGACGGCGGGTAGGGCGTGTCGTAGCCGGTCACCCGCAGTACAGGCGATTCCATCACGTAGAACAGGTCCTGGTGGAGGCGGGCTGCGATCTCCGCGCCGAGGCCCAGGCTCAGCGGGGCCTCGTGCACCACGATGGCGCGCTTGGTGCGACGCACCGACGACATGATCGTGACCCAGTCCACGGGGCTGAGGCTGCGCAGGTCCACCACCTCCAGCGAGGTGCCCTCCTCTGCGGCGACGGCGGCCGCGTCGAGGCAGGTCTTCACCATGGGGCCGTAGCAGAGCAGCGTCGCGTCGGTGCCGTAGCGGGTGATGGACGCCTGGTGCATGGGCTCCGGGCGCGACGCGAAGTTGACGACGCTCTTGGTGTGGTAGCGGCGCTTCGGTTCGAAGAAGACCACCGGGTCGTCTGACTGGATGGCCTGCTGGATCATCCAGTAGGCGTCGTTCGAGTTCGAACAGGTGACCACCTTGAGGCCAGGCGTGTGCGCGAAGTACGCCTCGGGTGACTCCGAGTGGTGCTCGATGGCGCCCACCCCGCCGCCGTAGGGCATCCGGATCACCATCGGCATCCGGGTCTGACCGCCCGTGCGGGCGTGCAGCCTGGCCACCTGGGTGACGATCTGGGCGAACGCGGGGAACACGAAACCCTCGAACTGCATCTCGACGACGGGGCGGTAGCCGCGCATCGCCAGCCCGACGGCAGTGCCGACGATGCCGGATTCGGCGAGCGGGGAGTCGATCACCCGGTTCTCGCCGAACTCTGCCTGCAGGTTCTCCGTGATGCGGAACACGCCGCCGAGCTTGCCGATGTCCTCACCCGCGAGCAGCACCTTGGGGTCTGCCTGAAGGGCGCGTCGGAGGCCCCGGTTGAGGGCCTTCGCCATGGTGAGTGTCTCGGTCATGCGTCCTCCCCGGCGGCGACGTAGTTGTGGTACTCGCGGCGCTGCGCCTCGAGGGCGACGGAGGGCTCCGCGTAGACGTTGGCGAAGACGCTGTCCATGGTCACCGACTCGAAGGTGGAGATGCTGGCCCGGAGGTCGACGCCGAACTGCCTGGCCTCGTCGTCCATCCGAGCGAACCACGCGTCGTCGATGGCGCCCTCGTTGCGTAGGTACGTGGTCAGGCGCGAGATGGGGTCGCGGCCCTTCCACTCCTCCTCCTCGGCGCCGGTGCGGTACTTCGTCGGGTCGTCCGAGGTGGTGTGGGCGCCCATACGGTAGGTGAACGCCTCGATGAAGGTGGGGCCCTCGCCGTTGCGGGCGCGCTCCAGGGCCCAGTCCGTGACGGCCTTCACGGCCAGCACGTCGTTGCCGTCGACCTGCACGCCCGGGAAGCCGAAGCCGCGGGCGCGTTCGTACAGCGGGATGCGGCTCTGCAGCGCGATGGGCTCGGAGATGGCCCACTGGTTGTTCTGGCAGAAGAAGACGACGGGCGCGTTGTAGGAGGCGGCGAAGACGTAGGCCTCGTTGACGTCACCCTGGCTGGAGGCGCCGTCGCCGTGATAGGCGATGACGGCGGCAGGCTCGTCGGCGTCGGGGCCGACCGCGCCGTCGAACTGCAGGCCCATCGCGTAGCCGGTGGCATGCAACGTCTGGCAGCCGATGACGATCTGGTAGTTGCGGAACTTGTCGAGGTTGTCCCAGTTACCGTGGTCCGTGCCGCGGAACAGGCGCAGGAAGTTGGTCATCGGTACGCCGAGCACCATCGCGACGGCGTGCTCGCGGTAGCTGGGGAACACCACGTCGGGGGGGCGCACCGCATGGGCTGAGCCCACCTGCGCGGCCTCCTGGCCGAGGAGGGGCGGCCACATGCCCAGCTCGCCGTGGCGCTGGAGGGCGGTGGCCTCGGCGTCGAAGCGCCTGGCGAGGATCATGTCGCGGAGGTAGCCGACGAGGTCGTCGATGCTCCCGCTGAATTCGAAGTCGTCGTTGTGGACCCGTTGCCCGTCGGGGGTGAGCAACTGCACCATGTCGTGGCTCTGACCGCGCACGCGGCCTCCTTCCGGTCTCAACCTACGTAACCGTAACTTACGCAAGCGTAGCTTAGGGGTTCGGCCCTCCCTCGTTATCCCCAGCTCCACAGCTCGGCGCTATCTCTTGTGGGAACCTCACAACAACACTTCCCCGGCCCCGTACGGGTGACTTTGTGGTGAAGTGAACGTTAACAATCGGTGACGGGCTTGACCTTCCCCTGACAAGGCTCAAGAGTGACAACTAGCCACCCGGGGGGGTGGCGGTCTTAATGCCCACAGCATCGGAGAGACATGACCAACACCTTCACACGAGCGACTGCGTCGTTCGCCGCCACCGCGTTGGTGGCGAGCGGGCTCGCATTCGCCACCTCCACACCCGCGAACGCCGCCATCAGCGAGTGCGTCGCGGCCACCGACACCGTCAGCGTGTTCGGGTTCAACGATTTCCACGGCCGCATCGGAGCAGCAGCGAAGCTGTTCACCCCGGTCGAGGAGGCGCGCGCCACCGCCGGCGTCGACAACGTGTTGCTCCTGAGCAGCGGCGACAACATCGGCGCCTCGCTCTTCGAGTCGATGATCGCCGACGACAAGCCCACCCTTGACATCCTCAACGCCATCGGCCTCGACGTGAGCACCGTCGGCAACCACGAGTTCGACAAGGGCTGGGCAGACCTGTCCGGCCGCGTCGCCGCCGGTTCCGACTTCAGCTACCTCGGCGCCAACGTCTACACCGCGGGCACGACCACCGTCGCCGCTCCGTTGAAGGCGTACGAGACCTTCGAGAAGGGCGGCGTCACCATCGCCGTCGTGGGCGCCGTCACCGCCGACACCCCCTCGCTGGTGGACCCGTCCGGCATTGCCGGCCTGGAGTTCGGCGACCCCGTCGAGGCCGTCAACCGCGTCACCGCGGAACTCCTCGACGGCAATGCCGCCAACGGAGAGGCCGACATCGTCATCGCCTCGTTCCACGAGGGCGCGGCCAACGGCTCGCTGACCCCCGCTGAGAACGCCGCCAACTCGGAGGCCTTCGACTCCATCTACAACGACGTGGACCCGCGCGTCGCGGCCATCTTCAACGCCCACACCCACCAGCTGTACAACTGGGTGACCACCGGCGGCGTCCCCGTCATCCAGGCCGCCTCCTACGGCAGCCCGATCGCGCAGCTGGACCTCTCCGTCGACTCGAACGCCGATGCCCTGTGCGGCACCACGGTGACCATGGTGACGCCTCCGGCCACCGCCGGAACCACCCCGGCGATCACCGCGATCAACGCGATCGTGACCGCGGCCAACGCGTTCGCTGCCGAAGAGGGCCAGCAGGTCATCGGTTTCGCCGACGAGGCCATCTCGACGCCCACCGGCAACGCCGACAAGCGCGACACCGAGTCCCCCATGAACAACCTCGTGGCGCAGATGTTCTTCGAGGTCCTGGGCGATGCCGATGCCGACAACTTCATCGGCATCCAGAACCCCGGTGGCACGCGCGATTCGTTCAACGCAGGCGACATCACCTACCGCGAGGCCGCTCTGACGCTGCCCTTCGCCAACTCGCTGTTCACCACGCAGATCACCGGCGCGCAGTTCAAGACGGTGCTCGAGCAGCAGTGGCAGCGCAACACGGCCGGCGAGGTCCCGTCACGCCCGTTCCTGCAGCTCGGCCTCTCGGACAACGTGTCCTACACCTATGACGAGTCGCTGCCTGAGGGCGATCGCATCACCTCGATCAGCATCAACGGCCAGGCCATCGACATGGACAAGCTCTACACCGCCGGCGGCGCCTCGTTCCTGATCGCCGGTGGCGACAACTTCCGCGAGCTCGGCGAGGGCATCAACACCGCCGACACCGGCTGGGCCGACCTCGAGGCATGGGTCACCTGGGTGGGCACCCACGAGTCGCTGTCCCCCGACTACTCGAAGCGCGGCGTCTCCGCCAAGCTTCCGGCCACCAACACCCTCGTTGAGGGTGGCGCAGGCCTGACCTTCACCTTCGGCCTGCCGCTCGAGGGTGGCGTCGCGCAGCAGACGCTGGACATGTACCTCGAGGCCCTCGTGAAGGACGGCGTCGCCCTCCCGGTGTCGCCTGACCTGGCCAACACCGAGATCGTCGCCTTCATCGGCGACGTCGAGGTCGGCTCCGGCACCGTCACCGACGGCGTGGCCACCATCACGGTCAAGCTCCCGGCGGGCACCGAGGCTCCGGCCGGTGCGCAGGTCCTCACGTTCGTCGTGCTCGACTCCGGGACGATCATCGATTTCCCGGTCACGGTGGAACTGAAGGCCAAGCCCGAACCGACGCCGACGCCCAACCCGAATCCCGGGTTCACGCGGACCGCCCCGTACACCCTCCCCGGTGAGCACAACCTCAACGGTCGCCTGTGGCGCACCACCTGCGAGCCCTACTCGCAGACCGAGCGCTGCCGCACCGAGATCTGGGCCAGCACCATCAAGATCGTCGACGGCAAGTTCGTCCAGACCAACGGCTGGGCGTTCAACAACCTGACCTACCTGCCGGCCAAGCGCTCGCTGTGGGGCAACAACCCGCTGGCGAACACAGGCTCGTGGACCGCCACCGACGGCCGCCAGTGGAAGACCGAGTGCGGCACTGCCGCCACCGGTCGCGACGGTTGCCGCTCGTACGCCATGGCGACCGTCTACAAGGCCGTCGCCGGCGAGAAGAGCGGCTACGTCTTCTCGCAGAGCAACGAATGGGTGTTCAACAACATCGTGATGTTCGCCAAGAACTGATCGGTTGAAACCGGCAAGGGCCGGGCTTCCCCAGTGGAAGCCCGGCCCTTTGCTGTGCCCGTCGCGCCGGTCAGCCCGCGAGTGTGGCGACCAGCACCGCCTTGATGGTGTGCATGCGGTTCTCGGCCTGGTCGAAGACAACGCTGGCCGGCGACTCGAACACCTCGTCGGTCACTTCGACGCCCGTGAGGCCGAACTGGCTGAAGAGGTCCTGCCCCACCGTCGTGTTGAGGTCGTGGAACGCGGGGAGGCAGTGCATGAACTTCGCGCCGGGCCCGGCCTTGGCCATGAGGTCGGCATTGATCTGGTAGCCGCGCAGCAGGTCGATGCGCTCGGCCCAGACCTCCTTGGGTTCACCGAGCGAGACCCACACGTCGGTGTAGAGGAAGTCGCAGCCCTCGACGGCGTCCGTGTCGTCGGTGATCGTGATGCGCCCCCCGCTGGCCTCCGCGAGGCGGCGCGCCTCGGCGACCACCCCCTCGGCGTTCTGCTGCTGCGCCGGGGCGATCATCCGCACGTCCATGCCCATGAGGGCGCCGCTGATCAGGAGCGAGTTGCCGACGTTGTTGCGCGCGTCGCCGAGGAAGGCGAACGAGATCTCATTGAGGGGCCTCCCGGCGTGCTCCATCATGGTGAGCTGGTCGGCGAGCATCTGCGTGGGGTGCCAGTCGTCGGTGAGTCCGTTGTAGACCGGCACACCGGCGTGCTCCGCCAGGGTCTCGACGACGGCCTGGCCGGAGCCCCGGTACTCGATGCCGTCGTACCACCGGCCCAGGACGCGGGCGGTGTCGGCGGCCGACTCCTTGTGGCCGATCTGGGACCCGGAGGGATCGAGGTAGGTGGTGGTGCCGCCCTGGTCCGCCATCGCCACCTCGAAGGCGCAGCGCGTGCGGGTGGAGGTCTTCTCGAACAGCAGCGCGACCTGCTTGCCCACCAGGCGTTGCTCCTCGCGGCGCTCACGACGGGCGGCCTTCAGCTCGCCGGAGAGCTCCAGGAGGGAGCGCCACTCGTCGGCGGTGAAATCGAGTTCCTTGAGGAAGGAGCGGCCGAGCAGGCTCATGGTGTCGCCTTTCGCTGAGTTCGGAAGCTCACAGGATATGCCCGGCCCGGGCCCGGCCCTGCGATGTCGCCATCGCTGGAACGGACCAGCGGCGGAAGCGGGGTGCCGGCTACAGCTAGGCGCGCAGCGCCGCGTCGAGGATGCCGGGCATCGCGGCCTCGATGTCGGTAAGCGTGGCGTAGAAGCCCTCCTGGTCGCCGTACCAGGGGTCGATGAGCGGCTCGCCCTGGGGCTTGGCGGGGTTGAGGTCGTTCAGCAGGACGACGTTCGCCGTCGGGACGAGACGACGGAGTCGCTCCACCTGGAAGGGCTCCACGGCGACGAACAGGGTGTCGCCGGTGAGGTCCTCTTCCCGGATGGTCCGGGCTCGGTGGCCGGCCGGGTCGTAGCCGTGCTCGGCCAGCACGGCGACGGCGCGGCGGTCGATGCCGTTGCCCGTCTCCTCCGTGGACAGGCCGAAGCTCTCCACCTCGATGTCGAGTCCCAGCTCGTCGATCATGCGACGCGCAACGCGCTCCGCCATGGGAGAGCGGCAGATGTTGCCCCAACAGACGAAAACCAACCTGGACATGGGCCCCAGCGTAGCCAGACGACCACCTGACGGGCGCGCGTCGCCGGTGCATGGTTGAATCAGAGACGCAGGTAGGATGACATCTCGTCCGGCGATGATGACAGGGTAGGGCTATGCAGATCTTGGTGGTTGACGACGATCAGGCCGTCCGTGATTCCCTGGCACGTTCCCTGACCTACTCCGGTGACGAGGTGCAGACGGCCGCTGACGGCGTCGAAGCCCTCGCGAAGCTCGTGAGTTGGCAGCCCGACGCGATCATCATGGATGTCATGATGCCCCGGCTCGACGGGCTGGAAACCACCCGCATGCTGCGGCAGGGCGGCAACGACATCCCCATCCTCATCCTGACGGCGCGCGACGCCGTGGGCGACCGCGTCGACGGCCTGGACGCCGGCGCCGACGACTACATGGTCAAGCCCTTCGCGCTCGACGAGCTCCTCGCCCGCCTCCGGGCGCTCACCCGGCGCTCTAAGCCCGTCACCGAGGCTGAATCAAAGGTCCTGACGTTCCAGGACGTCACGCTCGACACGCAGCACCGGGAGGTGACGCGCGACGGACAGAACATCTCGCTGACGCGCACCGAGTTCGCGCTGCTGCAGGTGTTCATGGAGAACCCCCGCCGGGTGATGGAGCGCAACACGCTGCTCAACGAGGTCTGGGGCTTCGAGTTCCCAACGACGGCGAACTCACTCGAGGTGTATATCGGCTACCTGCGCCGTAAGACTGAGGCCGGCGGCAGGTCGCGCCTCATTCACACGGTGCGCGGGATCGGTTACGTCCTCCGTGAAACGCCCCCGTGATCTGGAGTTGGTGGATCCGTCTCCGACGCGGGATCGGTCGTCTCGTCAGCGGCCAGTCGCTCCAGTGGCGCCTGGCGCTGCTGACAGCCGTGTGCGTGGCCGCGTCGGTGCTCGTGGTGGGCGGCGCCTCCTTCGTCACCACCAGGTGGTCGCTGCTGGAACAGCTTGACGAGGAACTCGTGCAGGTGGCACAGAACGCCTCCAGCACGGTGTCGCTCAACGTGGCGACCCTGGGCGGCCTGTCGCCCGATTCACTCGGTTCCTCCGGCGGCCTGCTGGGCGTGGTCTCCGCGAGGGGCACGATCAGCCAGGTGTCAGGGCAGCGCGAGACGCTGTACGCCGGCCCGGAAGAGATCGCGATCGCGCGCCTGAACTCCGGATCGTCGGCGCGCAGCGTAGAGTTCGCGGGCCAGACCTACCGCATGGTGTCGGTGCCGATGCGGGTTGAGGACGAGCACTACGCCGTCATGTATGCGCGCCCGCTGACCGCCCTCGAGGCCACGCTCGGCTCGCTGTGGGTGGTGTTGTTCGTCGCCGGCATGCTCGGCATCCTGACCACCACCGCCGCCGCGCTGTGGGCCGCCCGCGCGGTGTTGGCTCCGGTGCGCCGGCTCTCGCGGGCGGTGAAGTCCGTCACTCAGACCGATCAGCTCAACCCGATCCGCATCTACGGACGCGACGACCTGGGCGAACTCACCACATCCTTCAACACCATGCTGCGCTCGCTGCAGCAGTCGCGGGAGCAGCAGCGGCAGCTGATCGCGGACGCCGGCCACGAGCTGCGCACGCCGCTCACGTCGATGCGCACCAACGTCGAGCTGCTCCTGGCCGACGACAACACCGGCATGTTGCCAGAGGGCGCCCGCTCCGAGGTCCTTGGCGACGTGGCCGCCCAACTGGGCGAATTCTCCGCCCTCGTCGGCGACCTCGTCGCGCTCACCCGCGACGACCACCTGCAGCGACACCACGAGCTGCTGGACATGGCAGAGGTCACGGAGTCCGCGCTCGCGCGGGCCGCACGACGGGGACCCAACCTGCACTTCGACGTCGCGCTCGAATCCACCCCCGTGATGGGCGACGCCTCCACACTGGAGCGCGCCATCACTAACCTGCTCGACAACGCCGTGAAGTTCTCCCCGTCGGAGGCCACCATCCGGGTGTTCCTGATGGACGGCACGCTGACGATCATCGACCAGGGGCCGGGCATCGAGGAAGAGGACCTGCCCAACATCTTCGACCGGTTCTACCGCTCGGACAAGGCGCGCAACACTCCCGGCACCGGCCTGGGCCTGTCCATCGTGGCCCACACTGTTGAAGCCCACGGCGGCACGGTGAAGGCGAGCAACGATCCCGACGGCGGCGCGCGCTTCACCATGCGCCTGCCCGTCGTCGAGTTGAGCGAGCAGTACGAGTGAAGGCCCTGACTCCCGCGCAGAAGCGCGGGCTGTCCGTTGGGCTGGCCACCGGGCTGTATGGCATCTCCTTCGGCGCCCTGGCGGTGGTGGCCGGCCTGTCGGTGTGGCAGGCCTGCGCGTTGAGCCTGTTGATGTTCACCGGTGGCTCCCAGTTCGCCTTCATCGGGGTGCTGGGCGGCGGCGGCTCGCTCGGCGCGGCCACCGCTGCGGCGTCGCTGGTCGGGGTCCGCAACGCGGTCTACGGCGTGACGGCCAACGCGATGCTGCGCCCGCACGGCTGGCGGAAGCTTGCCGCGGCCCAGGTGACCATCGACGAGTCCATCGCGGTGGCGTCCGGCACCGAGGACTGCGACGAGGAGCAGCGCGGTTTCTGGGCCGCCGGCCTCGGGGTGTTCGTGCTGTGGAACGTCCTCACCCTCCTGGGCGCGCTGGCTGGTAACGCGTTGGGCGACCCCAAGGTGTGGGGGCTGGACGGCGCCGCCGTCGCCGCGTTCCTTGGGCTGCTGTGGCCCCGGCTGAAGGGCCGCGACCCCATCGTGATCGCGGTGCTGGCCGCCGTGGTGACCGTCACGGTGGCACCCGTGGTTCCCGGTGGTATTCCGATCATCCTCGCCGCAGTGGTGGCCATCGTGGTGACAGTGCTGCAGACCAGGAGGGCCAACGCACAATGAGCCTGTGGATCTGGATTCTGGTGGCCTGCCTCATCGCGTTCGGCACGAAGTTCGTGGGCTACCTCGTGCCCGAGCGGTGGTTGGAGAACCCGTGGGTGCTGCCGCTCAGCCACGGCGTCACCGTCGGCCTCCTGGCCAGCCTGGTGGCGGCCAACACGTTCGTCACGGGCCAGGAGGTGCGGCTCGACGCGCGGGTCGTGGCCCTGCTGGCGGCCGCCGTCGCGCTGCGGCTGAAGGCCCCCTACCTGGTGGTGGTGGTCGTCGGCGCCGTCGCGGCCGCCCTCACCCGCCTGATCGCTGGCTAGCCAGCCGGTCGGTCAGCCGTCGGTGCGCATCGCGGCAAGCACCTTCAGGAGCACGCCACGCTCCTCCTCCGTCGGTTCCCAGAGGCCCTGCTCACCGGTGACGTCGTTGATGAACGCCACGGCGGTGGCGTCGGGCGCGACGGTGGCGGTCACCGGGTCGCCGTACTGGTTGAGCAGGATGAGGACGGGCAGTCCGAGGGGCCAGCTCGCGTGCTGCGGCTGGATCGGGTCGAGCGTTGCCAATGGGGCCTGCCCCATGGCCAGCACCAGTTCCGGCGGCAGCGCAACCTCCAGCGGCGCCAAGTCGAAGCCCTCACTCCCCTGGGGCAGGCCGCACGCCACGCCTCGGGTCAGTTCCGCGCGCGCCACCGGCAGCACCGAATCCAGTCGCGGCGCGTAGCCGAACTCGTCGTAGGGCGAGCAGAGGGCCACGTCGTCCGTGAAGGGCTGCGGCGTGGCCTCGCGCTGCGCCTGCCACAGGGCCAGGACGTCGTCGACCAGTTGGCCCCCGCCCTCGCGGGTGCCCGCCACGAACTGGCAGTTGACGGTCTCCATGGCGATGACGCGACGCTCGCCGTCGGCGTAGTCGAGCACCACGTGGTAGGTGGGGCCGCCCACCTCTGTGCAGGCGTCGGCAGTCGAGACCGGCAGCCCGTTGATCGCCTCAACGATCCGGTCGGGCTGCGTCGTCAGCGGCTCGACGGGGCCAACACCGCCGAAGCCCCGGGGGTCGCCGCAGAACCAGGCGCGCAGCACGCCGCCGGGCAGGATGTCGGTGGGGCCGAGCGCATCGGGCGACAGTGCGCCGCCCACGACGTCGGCGCACACCTTCGGCAGCAGGCCTTCCCGGGGCTCTTCGGCGAGCGGCGCATGCGTAGGTTCGACTGGGGGATCATCGGTCGGCGCCGGCAGCTGGGCGAGGAAGTCGTCGATGCGCTGGCGCAGCGCTTCCGGCATGGTCCAGGTGCGGTAGGCGGAGTCGTGGTGCCACGCCAACCCGTCGCCCCATCGGAGCAGGGCGACGGGGTCGCCGGCGGCGGTCAGCAGCACGAACTCCGGGGCGCCGGAGATCAGCGGCTGCCGACCGTCGGAGGTGAAGTCGGCCGCGACGGAGGCGAGCATGTCGTCGGTGATGTCTGCGGGGAGCACCACGGGTTTCCCGTCGACGCAGGCCAACGCGCGGGTCAGGCGTGCCGGGTCGACCGCGGACCACAGCGACTGGGTTGTCCCGGTGCATGAGACGTCGATGCCGTTCCACGCTGTGGCCTTGTCGTCGCGCTGGGCGGCCCAGAGCTTCTCGAGCGTAGCGAGGTACGCGTCGCCACCCTCGCGGAACCCGCCCGTGTAGTCGACGGCGTCCACCAGTTCGCCGCAGCCACCCATGCGGACACCCCTGAGGGTGCCGTCGGGATACTCGGCCACCGCGGTGAACGGCACGTGGAAGCCGCCCATGCAGTCGAGGACGCCCTCGGAGCGTGCCAGGGCGTTGAAGCTGTCCAACGCCTCGGCTACGCGCTCCCCCTCGAGGGGTTCACTGGCGCCGACGAAGGCGACCGGGTAGCTGTCGCTGGCGGGGGCGCCGCACAGCCAGAGGCGGGCCGCGTCTGCCGGGAGGTCGCCGTCGACGAGCGGTTCGGCGCCGGTCAGGCCACAGGCCTCCGGGATCCATGCCGCGGCGGGCTCGGGTGGCGCGGTGGTGGGGGCCGGCGAGGCGACGATGTCGCGGGGGTCGCCAGACAGCTGCGTCACCAGTGGGACGGCTAGGGCGGTCACGGCCACCACAGCCGCGGCTGCGACGCCGACGCGGCGGGTGCGCGCCCTGCGTCGGGCGCCGTCGGCCCATCCCTTCGCGTTGGGGCGGGGCGGCAGCGAGCGGCGCATCGCGTCGGAGAGTTCGTTCTCGTTCATGTCTCAGTCCTTCAGGTGCGGTGACCGGCGCAGGGCGGCAAGACCGCGCGAGGCGTGGGAGGCGACGGTGCCCTCAGGGAGGCGCAGCACCTCGGCGACCTGGCGGATGGGCAGGTCGTCGAAGTAGCGCAGGACGAGCACCGTGCGTTGGAGGCGCGGGAGCTGCGCGAGGGCGCGATGCACATCGGTGTCGGGGCCGTGGTCGTCTGCGCCGCGGTCAGGGGCGTCAGCGGTGGGCAGTTCGGCGCGCCAACTGCGTCGCCGCCACCACGACACGAACGTGCGGTACATGGTGGTGCGCACATAGCTCTCGAAGTGGCGGTCGTTGTCGAAGGAGGCATAGCGCTGATAGGTCTTCGACAGCGCGGTCTGGACCAGGTCCTCGGCGTGCTGGTGGTCGGCCGTCAGCAGCCAGGCGGACCAGTAGAGGTCGCCGGCACGCCGCTCGACGTACTGGTCGAAACCCGCCGTCGCGGACTCGATCCGGGTCATCACTGCCTCCATGCCCATCTAGACGCGGTGGGCAGCATGTTTCCATGCATCTCGGGACACATGGTGCGACCGGGGGCAATCCGTTCAGCGCCAGCCGAGTTCCTTGGCCACCTCCAGCACCGAGCCCACCACGTGCGCGCAGTAGTCGACGCCCAACTGATTTGGTACTGCGAGCAGGACGGTGTCGGCCGCGGCGATCGCTGCGTCCCGCGCCAACTGCTCCACCAGCACCTCGGGTTCGGCCGCGTAGGTCTTGCCGAAGGTGGCGCGGCCACCGTCGATCATCCCGATCTGGTCTCGGCTGCGCCGCTCGAGCGCGAAGTAGTTCTGGTCCTCCTGGGTGACCAGCGGGAAGATGCTGCGGCTGACCGAAACGCGCGCCTCACGCTCGTGGCCGGCCGCCGCCCATGCGTCGCGGAAGACTTGGATCTGCTCGGCCTGGAGTTCGTCGAACGGTTGGCCGGTGGCTTCGGTGACCAGCGTCGAACTCATCAGGTTCATGCCGAGTTCAGCCGCCCACTCAGCCGTGGCGCGGGAGCCTGCGCCCCACCAGATGCGCTCACGGAGCCCTTCCGAGTGCGGCTCGATCCGCAGCAGCCCCGGCGGGTTGGCGAACATGGGGCGTGGGTTGGGCTCGGCGAAGCCCTCGCCGGAGAGGACCTCCAGGAAGCGCGTGGTGTGCCGGCGGGCCATGTCGGCGTCCGTCTCACCCTCGCGCGGGACGTGGTCGAAGAGGCGGTAGCCGTCGAGCACCTGCTCCGGCGATCCGCGGCTGATGCCCAGCTGGAGCCTGCCACCTGAAATGAGGTCTGCGGCGCCGGCATCCTCCGCCATGTAGAGGGGGTTCTCGTAGCGCATGTCGATGACGCCGGTACCGATCTCGATGCGGCTGGTCTTCGCCCCGATCGCAGCGAGCATGGGGAACGGCGAGGAGAGCTGCCGGGCGAAGTGGTGCACCCGGAAGTAGGCGCCGTCGGCGCCCAGTTCCTCGACGGCGACGGCGAGGTCGATGGACTGCAGCAGCACGTCGGAGGCCGACTGCGCGGCCGACTGCGGGTGTGGTGTCCAGTGGCCGAAGGAGAGGAACCCGATGCGCTTCATGGGGCAATCATGCCCCGTACCCGAGCTGGGCTGCTGCATGGGACGGAACCGGTAGTGGGCAACTTGAGTGCACCGGCCCCGCCACACTGCTACCGCGCGAGAAGACCGACCGGTCCACAGCGGAGACCATCAGAGCGACTCAAAAACAAGAGTCGCCTGGATCCGGTCACCTCCCAACAAACCTTTGTTGCCAGAAGAGGATGTACTGATGGTGTGTAGCCGGAAGCCTCGCTTGGCCTGTGCATTGATGACCTTTTCCAGTTCAGAGAGATTCCCCGAACCCGATCCCATGACTTTCTCCTTAAGGACCACCTGAAGGACGACATAACTGGGCGCGGTTCTTCCATCCATCTTTCAAGCCTCTCTTCATTGGGAGCAACCTGACTATTCATTCTCAATATAGCTACTCCTGGGCCGAGCACGTGCTCGTAGAGCGAGGAGGGCAGTGGGTCACCAGCGCAGCGATGGAGTTCACGCACACTGACACCGCTGTCCGTTCTGAAGTGCACACGGCAACCAGCGGGCCTTCCTTCTGCTGCGCACCATCTTCACCGTCGCCCCGATCCTGTTCGGGCTCGACAAGTTCTTCAACCTGCTCACCGACTGGACGATGTACCTGGCCCCGCTGGCCACCGACATCATCCCGGTGAGTCCCCAGGTGTCCATGTACGCCGCGGGCGTTGTGGAGATCCTCGCCGGCGTGCTCGTGGCGCTGAGGCCCAAGATCGGCTCGCTCGTCGTGGCGGCCTGGCTGTTGGGCATCATCGTGATCCTGCTGATCGTGGGTGGCTTCTACGACGTGGCCCTGCGCGACTTCGGCCTCCTCGTCGGCGCCTTGGCGCTCAACCGCCTGGCCTCGCGTCGTGAGTGAAGATCGGTCCCGGTGGTGGACACCCGCCGGGGCCCAGCTATCCACGGATTCCGAGCGCCGTCCACACCCTCTACACAGAGTTATCCACAAGGTTGTCCCCAGCTGTCGATAAGTTACCCGCATGTAATTCGGTCACGGCCGGCTAGCCCGGCGCTGTCGTCTGTGAGCGGCCGCGGGTCAGCCCAGGGTCAGCCCAGAGCCGTTGCCAGAGCGCGACGCGGGCTACGCCTCGCCGGCGTGCGATGCTTCGGCCGGCGTTGGATGCACCTCGACACCCAACTCGGTGAGCAACTCGGTGATGCGGCGGCGGATGTCGTCGCGGATGGGGCGCACGGAGTCGACGCCCTGCCCGGCCGGGTCATCGAGCGTCCAGTCTAGATACGTCTTTCCGGGGTAGAACGGGCACGCGTCGCCACAGCCCATGATGATCACGACATCCGAGGCCTCCACGGCCTCGTTGGTGAGGATCTTCGGCTTCTCCTGTGAGATGTCGATCCCCTCCTCCAGCATTGCCTCGCGCACGGCCGGGTTGATGGAGTCTGCAGGGGCGGAGCCTGCGGAGCGGACCTCGACGGCGCCGCGGGAGAGGTGCTGGGCGTACGCCGCGCCCATCTGGGAACGGCCTGCGTTGTGGACGCAGACGAAGATGACGGAAGGCTTCTTGGTCACGAGGGTTCCTCTCGGGATGGCTCAACTTGTCGTCGCGAATGCTGCGCGCACTGTCAAATTACCCTCAAGCGGGTCGTCGATCATCCAGCTCTGATGAGGTCGACGACAATCGTCGGCCCGGACGGGGCACCCCCGGCGACTCAGATGGTAGGTTCCGACCGTGAGCGAGCACATCCGTGACTGCGGCTACGACGACGACGGGCTGTGGTTCCGCTACCGTGCGGCAGCCGTCATCCTGCACGACGGCCACGTACTGATGGCGCGAAACGACACCAACTCCTACTACTACTCCATCGGCGGCGGCGTCCACCACGGGGAGAGCGCCCTGGAAGCGGTGCAGCGGGAAGTCCTCGAAGAGACCGGGGTCCACATGGAAGTGGACCGTCTGGCGTTCATCCACGAGAACTTTTTCCGTGACACGGAGACCGCCGCCCTCAACGGACGTCAATGTCATGAGGTGGCGTTCTACTTCCTCATGAAGTACGACCCGGACATGAAGCTCAGCACTGAACCGAGCCTGACCACCGTCGGCGACGTCGAGTGGCATGAGTGGGTTCCGATCAGCCAGTACGGCGTGAAGGCGGTCATGTACCCGCCCTTCTTCGCGGACGAGTTGGCGGCCATCGGTCCCGACCCGAAGTGGATCACGAGCCGCGATTAAGGCACGCGTGGCGATCATGGGGGAGGTGGGCACATGCCGGTCAACGCCATCCGCACCCGCACCCTGATCCAACAGGCCGACTTCGTCGTCGTGCGCTTCGGGGACAAGTACAAGCAGTGGAACGCCGCGTTCGACGCCGGCTACTGTGCCGCCCTGGGGAAGCCCTACGTGACCCTCCATGACGCCGACATCGTCCATCCGCTCAAGGAGGTCGACGCCGAGGCCCAGGCCTGGTGCACGACCACCGACCAGGTGGTGGAGACCCTGCGTTACGTACTCAAGGGATAGCCCTGCCCCGCATCTCTCGTCGCAGAGCCAGCGCTCAGCGGTCGATGTGAGACGGGCCGTTTCTGGCACAACGTTCGAGCCATCGTCGTTGTGTCAGAAGTGACACCGCAGACGGTGTCAGATCCGCCACCATCCAGCGGCGCGAAACCGTTCAGCCAGGTGGTCGCGCGGCCGACCCCCAGGCGAACAGCCACGTACCCTGGCCTCATGGACGTCAACGAGTTCTGGGAACGGGCGCGCCAGGGGGCCCAACTCAATCCCATCCAGGAATGGATCGGCCCCCGCGTCTCCGGCACCGTGCCGCCCGCGGCCTGGGCCTTCGGCGAGGACGCCGAGACCGCAGACCGGATGGCCCACGAGGTCGCCGTCGGCGCGGAGACGACGAACACCAGCCTCCTGTGGCAGTACGAGGCCGAGGGAGCGCAACTCCCGGAGAAGGGCGACCTCAGCATCATCCTGGACGGCAGCGAGCAGCCCCGCGCGCTCATCATGACCACCGACGTGCAGGTGCTGCCGTTCGCCCAGGTCGACGAGGGGCTGCTGCCCGACGAGACGCCGTTGGCCCG
Organism: Tessaracoccus sp. MC1756; assembly: GCF_014164735.1. Lineage (NCBI taxonomy): Bacteria > Bacillati > Actinomycetota > Actinomycetes > Propionibacteriales > Propionibacteriaceae > Tessaracoccus > Tessaracoccus sp. MC1756. The sequence continues at coordinate 104,111 of NZ_JACJFZ010000006.1, forward strand.
CTGGCGCGAGACCCACGAGGACCTCGCCCGGGCGGCAGATGACGGCAGCCACCCATTCGCGCCGGACATGCCGGTGGTGCTGGAGCGCTTCGAACTGCTCTACGCGCTCCGCGCCGACTGACCGCACGGGGCGCCGCCGGCCAGACGGAGCGGCGGCACGATGCCGGGCCCAAGGTTGGACATTCCCCCGACGCTGGAGTTGACTTGGGCGGTGCATCGCCGCCCCCGCAACCCCATGATCGCGACCCTCCTCGGGCTCCGCGGTAACGGCCGCGCCTCCGTCTACACCGAGCCCATGTGGGGCCTGTCGATGATGCTGGTGCTGCCCTACGCGTCGGTGTACATGCTGGCGCTGGGCGTGCACGACGCGCAGATCGGCCTGCTCGCCACGATCTCCATGCTCTCCCAGGTGGTGTTCGGCCTCCTCAGCGGCGTCATCACCGACAAGCTGGGCCGACGCATGACCACCGCCGTCTTCGACATCATCGCCTGGGTGATCCCCTGCCTGGTGTGGGCGCTCGCGCAGAACTTCTGGTGGTTCCTGATCGCATCCATCATCAACGGCGCCTGGCAGGTCACCCAGAACTCGTGGGACTGCCTGCTCGTCGAGGACGTGGATCGCGCCGAGATCCCCAAGGTCTACTCGCTCGTCAAGGTCGCCGCCGAGTTCTCCGCGCTCTTCGCGCCCATCGCCGCCCTCCTCGTGGCGAACCTGGGCATGGAATACGCCGTGCGGATCCTCTACCTCAACGCGTTCGTGATCATGGCACTCAAGGTCTGGCTCCTCTACCGCTACACGACGGAGACCGCGACGGGCCGCGTCCGCATGCAGCAGACCCAGGGCGTCAGCATGTGGAAGCTGCTCTCCGAGTACCGCGGCGTACTCGGCCTGATCCTGCGCTCCAAGGGCACCATCTTCTCGCTCTGCGTGGCGGCCATCGTGGGTGCGGTCACGCTGGTCAACGGCACGTTCTGGCAGGTGGTCATCAACAAGGAACTGGGCGTCCCCGACGCGCTGCTGCCCTTCTTCCCGATGGTCCGCTCGCTGCTGTCGGTGCTGTTCTTCTTCACGATCATCCCGCGGCTCACACACGCCAAGCACCTCAGGTCGCCGACCCTCATCGGCTTCGTCGTCTACCTCGCCGGCCAGTTCCTGCTCGTGGGCATCCCCTCCCCCGACGGGGCGGCCGTCGCCTCCACCTATGCGCTGCTGGCCGTGTGCCTGCTGCTCGACGCGTTCGGCGCGGGGATCCTCTTCATGCTGGCGGAATCGCTGGTCGCCCTGCACGTCGACCGCGATGAGCGCTCCCGCGTGATGGCGATCCAGCGCACCGCCGTGATGCTGGTCACTGCGCCCTTCGGTTGGATCAGCGGTTGGCTGTCGAGCATGGACCGTGACTGGCCGTTCCTGCTGACCTCGGCGCTGCTGGTGCTGGGCCTGGTCGTCGCGGGCCGTTTCTGGGTCACCACCCACGAGGAAACCACCCCGGCACAGGCCTAGCCGCACCCGCTCAGCGTCGGATGGTCAACGGACCTTCGTCTGCGGTCGGCGGTTGGAAGTGATCGAAATACCGCGCCGCGACCTCAGGTGCCAACGCGAAATCGTCGCCGTGGGAAAGCGCCCTCGCCCGGATGCGGTCGAGGCAGGTCTGCCGGTCCGTGGCCAGGTAGACGACGTCCGGCACGACCCCGTGGGGAGCCAGCAGTCGCCGCCAGTCGTCGCGCATGTCCCGCGACCAGAACGAGAAGTCCAACACGACGTCGCGCCCCTGGGCGACGAGCTCCAGCAGTCGCCGTCGGAGATGGGCGGCGATGTCGGCGTGGTCGTCCGCAGGCAGCGGCATCGAGCGCAAACCCCGGACCCAGGCCTCCTGGTCGAACGAGAGCCGGGTCATGCCGTCGGCCTCGAGCTCGCGCGCGACGGTGGACTTGCCGGACCCGGCGGGCCCGCACATGAACACGACGCGAGACATGCCCAGACCCTACCCGTCACTGTTCGAGCAGCGCCACGGACTCCACGCAGCCACGACGGCGGTGTGCCCCAGGCCGGTCACGCCGTCATCGTCGGGAATCGAGGGGTCGGCCCCGGCCTCCGCCAGCGTCCTGACCGCCTATTGAGACAGAGGAGGGGGTCGGCTCACGCGTCGGGACTCGAACTGACTGAAGTGACTGGCACAGTAACCGCGTGACCTCCATCCAGACCCTCAGCGAACCGGAGCGCCGGGCGGTCGCCCGCTGGGCCGCCGCCTGCGCCGAGCACGTCCTGCCGCTCTTCGAGGCGGACCAGCAGGCAGAGGAACTGATCCGCGACGCCGTGGCCCGGGCCCACGCGTTTGCGCGCGGTGAGAGCACGGCGGCCGCGGAGATCAAGCTGCGGATGGTCGCCGTCAAAGCTGCCGGGGCCGCCACCACCCAGGCGGGCGCCGCGGCCGCGCGGTCGGCGGGGCAGGCAGCTGCCGTCGCGCATATGGGGGCACACGCCCTGGGAGCGGCGGCGTACGCGGTCAAGGCCGCAGCGCTGGCCAACCCGCAGCGCCCTGACAGCGCCGAGGAGGAGGTTGCCTGGCAGCTGTCGCAACTGTCTGCCGCTGAACGGGAGGCGCTCCGCCTACTGCCGGAGCTGGGGTCAACCTCCGGGCCGCTCGGCCCCGGCCTGCTCGCCCAAGGCATCCTCGGCGACACCATCCGCCACATCCAGGCAACCATCATGGGAGAACGATGAGCAGCTACGACGACTTTGCCGCCGCCTACGCCGAAGAGAACGAGACCAGTCTGCTCAACGCCTACTACGAGCGCCCCGCGATGTTGGGCCTCGCCGGCGAGGTGCGCGGCCGCCGCATCCTCGACGCGGGCTGCGGCACCGGCCCGCTCTTCGCGGCGCTGCGCGAGCGCGGGGCCGAGTTGGCGGGGTTCGACGCGAGCGCCGGCATGCTTGAACTCGCGCGCCGTCGGCTCGGCCCGGACGCTGACCTCCGCCAGGCAGATCTGGGCGAGATCCTGCCATATCAGGACGAGGAGTTCGACGACATAGTCTGCTCGCTGGCGCTCCACTACTTGCGCGACTGGACCGGACCGCTCCGCGAACTCCGACGGGTCCTCAAGCCCGGCGGCAGGCTTCTGCTCTCGGTCAACCACCCGCTGGCCTACGCCCTCAACGAGGGCAGGTATTTCCCGATCGTCGAATGGCCGATGGAGGTGGAACTGGCCGGGACGCCGGCCACCCTCATGACCTGGCACCGGCCGCTGCACGCCATGGTCGACGACTTCACGACGGCAGGTTTCCGCATCACCTCCATCAGCGAACCGCCCGTCTCGGACGACACGCCGGAAGAACTCCTGCGTCAGCCGGACGGCAGGCCGATTCCCCGTCGCTTCGTCTCCTTCCTCTTCTTCGCCCTCGAGAAGGTCGCCGATCAGCCGTGAACCCTAGCCCCGACGAGCCGCGGGACCCTCGACGATCTCCTTGAGCCTGGTGAGGTCGTCGGCCACCATCTGACAGTCCCGGTCGAACTCCTCGACGCTGAGATCCAGTTGCCGCACGGTGAAGACGATCTCCGCCCCGTCCGGGTGGGCCAGCACCCTCAGCGGGTTGTGCACCACCTCCCCTGACGGCAGCGTGACGTCGTGGTCCAGCACGCCGTACTCATTCCGGGCCACGAACTGCACCTCGACGCGACCCATGGGCGAATCGACGACGACGGTGCCCGCCTGCCGCTCGACCTCCGCCTCTGCCAGGCCCGCCGCCCACAAGGGCAGCTTGTCCAGGTCCGAGGCGAACTCGTAGACGCTCTCCGGCGAAGCCTTGATGACGCGGCTGAGGTGGCGACTGTCCATGAGCCCAGCCTGTCACCTGAGCGCGCGCTGCGAGGGCACCGGACTCAAACTCAGCCTCGGCCTACTTGAGATCAAGAACGGTCAGTACCGAAGAGAAGTCGTCGGTCCACTCCACACGCCGCTCACCGGGTTCCCGCCAGCCATCTTGCGCGAGCAACTCGGTGATCTTGTCCCGATCGGACGACATCGCGACCCATTTCGAGGGTGTCGCGCCGGTTTCATCGTCCGCCTCACCCGAGCCGACGGCGAGTTGCCACCCCAGTTCATCGGCACCGGCGGCGACCACGGGTTCAAGATCGAACACCCGATTGCTGATGTGCACCATCAGGAGCCCGTCCTCGCTGAGCGTGTCGGCGTAGGTTGCGAACGCCTCCTGGGTGAGCAGATGGACGGGGATGGCGTCAGAGGTGAACGCGTCGAGGAGGAGCAGATCATACGAACCGCGTGGTTGCTCCTCGAGTTCGAGCCTCCCATCACCCACGACGTACTGAACATCTGCGGCGCTGTCGCTCAGGTACGTGAACAGCTCGGGATCCGTGGCAACCTCGATAACTGACGGGTCGATCTCGAAGAAAGTCAGGCTCTGCCCAGGTTGGCCGTAGGCGGCGATGGTGCCCACACCCAGACCTACTGCACCCACGGCGGTCGGCGCGTCGGCCGCCTCGAACGCATCCCCGACGGGACCGCTTCGGGCGTAATAGGTCGATGGCTCTTGGCCTCGAGTCAGCGACTGCTGCCCATGGATGGTGGTGCCGTGAGAGAAGACACGCCACCCGTCGACGTCTTTGACGGCGTAACTGCCGTAGAAGGAGCGGTCCCGGAGCACCACCTGGTCGCCAGTAATGATCGGGAGAAGGGCCAACGCGATCAGTGCGACCGTCAGGGCCTTCGGACGGGCGCTCATGACCAGGGCGAGTGCTGTCCAGAGACCCAATAGGAGAAGGACGGGCATGCCGGGCTGGCGAACGGAAGCCAGCATCGCCACTGCAAGGAGGATGAACATCGCTGCGGATTCCACGATGACGACGAACCCGGGGTGGTAGCGCTCGCGGAGGACGCGGAGCGGCCTGCCCTCAAGCGCCCACGCGAGCGCGACCGCGGCCACAACGGCCACCGGGAATTCCCACACCCCGTTGAAGAGAACGGGGGCGATGAAGCCATTGAGGAGACCGCCGAGGGCACCGCCGGCCGCCACGATGATGTAGAAGAACGTCAGGTGGGCCGTGGATGGGCGACGCGCGGCGAGCTGGGCATGGGCAGTGAACGCGACCGAGAGCAGTAACAGGAGATCGATGAGCACCACCGCCCAGATGCCGAACACCGGACCTTGTACCCATGCCACGATGGAAAGAGTCGCTGTCACAGCCACGCCAACGAGCCAGCCCCTTCCCACCGTCCGCGATGATCGGGCGAAGGCCACGACGAACGTTGCCAGGTAGATCGCCAGCGGCACCACCCACATCAGGGGGACGGCCGCCACGTCGGTGGAGACGTGTGCGGTCACGCCGAGCATCAGAGTCGACGGGAGGAACGCGAGCCCCAACCAGCGCAGGACCTCCGAAGGCCGTAGGCCTGGAGCTGAGGGCAGTACCGCGGCAGCGGTTGGCGCCGCTGCCGCCCCCGACCGGCGCCATGACACTGCCGCAATGACGGCGCATGCGGCCATCAGCACCATGAAGAGCCCGAAGCCGAGCGACCATCCGATCCGCTGCTGATCCAGTGTGAGGAGGGGCTCAACGAGGAAGGGATAGGCCAAGAGCCCCCCAAAGCTCCCCAAGTTGCTGGTCGCGAACAAGAAGTACGGATCCTCAGATCGTCGGCCGACGGTCCAGGAGTACCACTTCTGCAGGAGCGGCCCAGTCGTCGAGATGACGGCGAACGGCAGGCCGATGGTGAGAACGAGCGTGCGCAGGAGCCACAGCACGGGCGAACCGTCCACCTGCACCACTTCCGGGACCGCCACGGGTAGCGCCATCAAGGGCAGCAGCAGGAGTGCGACGTGCAGCAGAGGCTGCCTCTTTCCGCCAAACGTCTTCGTACTGACATGGGCGTAGAGGTAACCAACCAGGAGCACCACCTGGAAGAAGAGGCTGCTGGTGCTCCAGACCGTTGATGAACCGCCGAATTGCGGGAGGACGAGCCGGGCCACCATGGGTTGCACGACGAAGAGCAGTCCGGCGCCGACGAACGACGTCAGAGCGAAAACAACGGGAACGGCAAGAGAACCTGCTCCAGCCGCGCGGACTCCCGGTGGCTGTGTTGTGGTCACGGCCTCAATGTCGACGCTCACTGTCGGTCCCCCTACCCCAGTCGCCCACCGGACAACGAGGACACTTTAGCGCCCGGGCGCTATCGGTTCGCCGGGAAACGATGGCTGCAGATGACGCCAGCCCATTCGCCCTTGACATACAACCAAATGGTTGTAGATTGGGACCATGGATGAGACGGACGAGGATCGCGCAGATGCGCTGTTCCACGCGCTCTCGGATCGGACCCGGCGCGACATCCTGCGCCGCGTCCTCGCCGGTGAGCACTCCGTCTCCGTCCTGGCAGCGAAGTACGACATGAGCTTCGCCGCCGTCCAGAAACATGTCGCCGTGCTCGAACGCGCGGGCCTCATCACCAAGCGCCGCCAAGGGCGCGAGGCGCTCGCAAGCGGCGACTTCGAGGCAGTGAGATCAGTCGCCTCCATGCTCGACGAGCTGGAGGACATCTGGCGCGGACGCGTGGCGCGGATCGACGACCTCCTGCGTGAATCCCCAGGCACCCACTGACCGTCCCCGAGGAGGACACCATGCCTGTCACCGATATCTCCCGCAATCTCGACGAACACAGCCTGACGCTCACCGCCGAGTTCGCCGCACCCGTCGAACGGCTTTGGCAGATCTACGCAGATCCTCGCCAGCTCGAGCGCGTCTGGGGCCCGCCCGGATACCCCGCCACGTTCGTCGACCACAGCCTCACGCCCGGCGGCCGCATGAACTACTACATGACCGGCCCCGAGGGCGAGCGTTTCCATGGCTACTGGGACATCAAGGAAGTCGACGACGGCCAGAGCTTCCGCTTCCTGGATGGCTTCGCCAACGACGACTTCACCCCGCAGGAGAACCTCCCGGTGGGCGAGAACACCTTCCGCTTCGAGTCCACCGAGGGCGGGTCGCGGCTGGTGGCTACCACCGTCTACCAGTCGGCCGAGGATCTCCAGACCGTGCTGGACATGGGCATGGAGGAGGGTGCCACCCAGGCGGTCAACCAGATCGACGAGTTGGTGGCTGCTTGAACAAGGAGGGAGATTCCAGCCACATCCCGCTGAATATGGGCGATGTGGCAGGAATCTCCCTCGAAATTCCAGCTAACGCGTCCCGCCCGGTGTACCTCTACCCCCAAGGGGGATGCGACCAGTCAACACCCCTTGTCAGGGTGGAGCATGAGCACTGATGACATGGCCCCAGAGAACTTCGTAGACCCCGATCAGGACAACGAACTGCTCGCGCAGCGGATCGACGACGCGGCGCGCGAGCACCGCGAGGTGATCCGTGAGGATCTCAGCACCCAGGATCTCATCGACGAAGGTGAGGACGCGGCCGACATGACCCCCGACAACCTGGAGCGTCCTGTCGACGACGCCCTGCACCTGGATGAGCCCGGCGAGGAGACCATCGAGGACCGCATTGCCCAGGAGGAGCCCGATCTCTGATCGTTCGCTGACTCACGACAGGATGACCAGCCAGGCCATCGACCTTGGCCTGCAGCCCCGCGTCGAGGCGGACACACAACCCGCTACGGTCGGAAGCATGAACACGGCGTCCCAGGACCTGCACCGCATCGCCATGGAGCTCACCGCCATCTCGGAGAGCGCGCTGGCCTATTGCACGGACGATTTCGACATCGGGCGGTTCCATCGGGTGGCGGAGATCGGCCGCGACCTCCTGCAGATGGTGTCGCGGGACGAACTCCCGCCGTTCGACCGGGAAGTGGCCTCGACGGCCGGCTACACCACGCCGAAGATCGACGTGCGCGGCGCGGTGTTCGACGACGATGGCCGCGTCCTGCTGGTCCGCGAGATCCTCGACGACGACCTCTGGACCCTCCCCGGCGGATGGTGCGACGTGGGCGAGACTCCGCGCGGCTCCATCGAGCGCGAGGTCCTCGAGGAGGCAGGGGTAGCCGTGCGGGCCGGGCATCTGGCGGCAGTTCTGGACCGCGAGGTCTGGGGGCACCAGCCGCCGCTGGACCACCACTGCTACAAGATGCTGTTCGTCTGCGCGCCCCTCGCCCCCGTCGACCTGGCCTACACCAGTGACGAGACCAGCGAGATCGGCTGGTTCGCCGTCGACGCGCTGCCCGAGTTGTCGGTCTCCCGCATCCTGCCGGAACAGATCGCCCTGCTGCACCGCCACTGGCAGAACCCCGGCCCGGCGACGCTGGATTGACGAGGACGACGTGAGGGGCAGCAGATTCCTGGAGTCGGAGCCGATCGACCGGCTCTACGAGTGGTTCGCCACCCAGACGGCCGCCACCTCCCCCACCTGGGAGGCGCTGTGCCGCTGGATCGCCGCCACCCCGGCGGTGCACCGTCGCCTCGACCACCTCCCCGGGCAGGCGCGCCAGCCCAACCGCTTCCTGGCCGCCGTCCGTTACCTCGACGGCCCGACCGAGCGCGGCCCCCACTTCGCGGCGTGGCTCGACGAGCGCTGGGCGGAGGTGGAACACGTCATCCTCACCCGCACCACCCAGACGAACGAGCCGGGCCGGTGCGCCGTCGTCGCTCCGGTGCTGGCGTCGCTGCCGCAACCCGTCGCGCTATTGGAGCTCGGCGCGTCCGCTGGCCTCTGCCTCCTGCCAGACCACTACGCGTACGCCTACGACGGCGCACCCTCGCGCCCGGCGACCGCCGAACCCGGCGCGCCTGAGTTCCCGTGCCGCGTCACCGGCACCCCGCCAGGCGACTCCGCCTCCCTCACCGTCCAGGCCCGCCACGGCATCGACCTCAACCCGCTCGACCCCACCAACCCCGACACCCGCCGCTGGCTCCGCGCCCTCATCTGGCCAGGCGAGGAGGACCGTGAGGAGCGGCTGGGGGCCGCACTGTCGATAGCCGCCGAGGCCCGGCCGCCGGTCTCGCAGGCGGACCTGACGCAGGATCCTGCCACCGTGATCTCGGCTGCCCTCGACAACCTCCGCCAGCAGGCGCCCACGGCCACGCCGGTGATCACCCACTCCGCGTTCCTCGCCTACCTCCGGCGCGACGACAGACAGGCAGTGGTCGACGCCATCCGCGGCTCCGGCGCCCGCTGGGTGTCGCTGGAGGGCCCACGCGTCGTGCCGGGCATCGACGCCTCGTCGCTGTGCCCGATGCCTAAGGCCACGAGCTTCGTGATAGCCCTCGACGGCACCCCGCTCGGCTGGGCGCAGGCCCACGGCCGCTCCGTCCACTGGACCGCGCCGTGAGCAATTGGATGTGGTCACGGCGCGACACGCCGAGAACAACACCCGCAGCAGCCCGTGACCCTATCCAATTGCTCACGGCAGACAGCCCGACCCACCCTAGGCTGAGGACCATGCGACGGTGGGTGAAGGCGGCGACACGGGCGGCGGTGGTCATCGGTTCACTGCCGGAGGTCGCCCACCGCTTGGCCAGCAAGCTGGAATACGGCAACCCGCCAGCCGGCCCCGACACCACCGAAGCCCTCATCGTGCTGGGCTGCCCCACCAACCCCGACGGCTCGCTCCACCCGCTCCAGCGCTGGCGAGTCGACATCGCCGCCCGCACGATGAACCCACGCGTCCGGGTGGTGGTGTTCACCGGCACGACGGCGAAGACAGGCATCAGCGAAGCCTCGGCCATGGCTGCCTACGCCCGCTCGCAGGGTATCCCCGGGAGCCTCATCGTGCTGGAGGAGGAGGCCCTCACCACCTGGCAGAACCTTGAGTTCTCGGCGCCCCTCGTCAACCAGCACGATGTCCTGCGCCTTGTTTCGGACCCGATGCACGCCTGGCGTGCCCGTCAGTTCCTGGCCCGCCAGAACCCGCAGCTCGCGTCCAAGCTCGGCCCGGCCGTCGACTACCGCCCGCTTGAGCGCTGGCGTTGGAAACTGGGCACGATGATCTATGAGCTCGTCGCACGCTATCGCGAATGGCGCAACCCGCGCCTCCCCGCCCGCCACGACGCCTCGGGGCGCTGAGCAGCAGACCCTTCCCCCAGCGGCTACCCGTCGCTCCGCAGCGCGGCTTCCACTGCGGCCAACGCGTGAATCCGCGTGGTGGCGAACAGCGGCACCGGGCCGTCATCGTCGGCGTCCAGCAGCAGTTCCAACTCCGTGCAGCCCAGGATCACTCCCTCGACGCCTGCCTCGATCAGCCGGCCGATCACTTCCAGCAGCCGCCTTCGCGAAGAGTCGAGTATCTGTCCTCGGCACAACTCCTCGTAGATCACCCGGTGCACCTCGGCCCTGTCGTCCGCTGGCGGCACCAGCACACTCAGCCCGTGCGATTCCAGCCGTTCCCGGTAGAAGCGCTCCTCCATGGTGAATGCCGTGCCCAGCAGGCCCACACATTTCACCCCGGCGGCCAGGACAGCGCGGGCGGTGGCATCCCCGATGTGCACGAGCGGCACGGAGATGCCGCGCTCCACCTGATCGGCGACCTTGTGCATCGTGTTCGTGCAGATCAGCACCACCTCGGCACCGGCGGCTTCCAGCCGGTCCGCGGAATCCGCCAGCACGTCACCGGCCTCCCCCCAGCGGCCCTCCGCCTGGAACACCTCGACCTCGGCGAAATCCAGCGACTCCAGCAGGACGTGCGCCGAATGCAGCCCGCCCAGGCGCTCGGCCACGGCGCGGTTGATGACGCGGTAGTACTCAGTGGTCGATTCCCAGCTCATGCCGCCGATCAGGCCGATGGTCCTCATGGGCCCAGCCTAGAACTACGGTGCCACATCCCGGAGATCCCTTGACAGGTGACCAATCAGTCACCTAACGTTCCGGGTATGGATGACGACCTGGTGTTCAAGGCGTTGGCGGATCCCATCCGCCGGCTCCTCCTGAACGCCCTCTTCGAGCGGGACGGCCGCCCGCTCGGTGACCTCGAAGAAGTCGTCAACGAGCACGTCGAGATGACGCGCTTCGGAGTCGCCAAGCATCTCCGCGTCCTCGAAGCCGCCAATCTCGTCACCCCCGACCGGCGGGGACGCCAGAAGCTGCACTTCCTCAACCCCGTGCCCATCCAGCAGATCCACAACCGGTGGATCGGCAAGTACACCGGCCGCGCGGAGATCGCCGCGGGCCTCCTCCACCTCAAGCACCAACTCGAACCAGAGGACGAATCATGAGCGACCTGCAGGTCTACACCATCTACATCAAGGCCCCGAAGACCACCGTCTGGGAGGCCATCACCACCCCGGAATACACGCGCAAGTGGGGCTACGGCGGCGACGTCGACGTCGATCTCACAGCCGGCGGCCGCTACCGCAACCTCTCCACCGACGAGATGAAGGCCATGGGCATGGGCGAGGTCGCCGTCGAGGGTGAGGTCATCAGCGTCGACGCGCCGAACCGCCTCGAGCTCACCTGGCAGCCCACCTGGCACCAGGACATGGAGCCCACCCGCCTCACCTGGGAGCTCACCGAGTACCCCGGCGGCCTCACCAAGGTGGTCCTCACGCACGACCTGAGCGCGGCACCCGGCACCGGCGCCGAGTTCGCCGGCGGGCACGACCCCGCGCAGGGCGGGGGTGGCTGGCCGTGGGTGCTGTCCGACCTCAAGAGCCTGCTGGAATCCGGAAGCAACATGTCCGCCTGATCCTGCCCCGGGCGGGGCCTGTCCTGCCCGGGGACACCCCTCAGGACCTACCGCCGGCACCGCGTGCGGCTTAGGCTGCTGTCATGGCCGACGAAGACCTCACCCCCTGGGAACCGCCGCTGGCGGGCACCGATGTCGAGCAGCTACTCGGCTCGCTCGACCGCATGCGCTGGACGTTCCGGTGGAAGGTGGGCGGCCTGGACTCCCCCGCCCTCAACACCAGGATCGGCGCCTCCGTCCTCACGCTGGGCGGGCTGATCAAACACCTCACCCAGGTGGAGGCCACCAAGTTCACCTGGGCGATCGACGGCAGCCACCCGGGTGAACCGTGGGCGTCGCTGGACGTGTCCAGCGAGGAGGAACGCAACTGGCCGTTCACCTCCGCCGCCGACGATTCCCCCGAGGAGCTCTACTCCAACTACGACGCAGCCGTCGCCCGCTCCCGCCAGAAGATCGCGGACCTCCTCCTCGACGGCGACCTCGACCAGACCGTGCATCTCGGCCGGGTCTGGGGCGTGGAGATGAGCCTGCGCCGCATGCTGCACGACGTCGTCGAGGAGTACTCCCGGCACACGGGTCACGCCGACCTCCTCCGCGAAGCCGTCGACGGTGTCGTCGGCGAGGATCCACCCGAGGGCTGGCGTCCTCAACGGTAGATTCCGGCCATGTGCGACACTCGGCGTGGCTGGGAGAGGTTCCTCTAGGGCTTCCCTGTCTCGTCGAGCAACTCGCCCACGGTCCCCGGCGACTCCGCTGGCTCGCGCACCCAACTGCACTCGCTCGTCGCGCTCGCCAGCGTGGTGGCGGTGCTCCTGTTCGCCGGCTCGGTGCTCGCCTACTTCCCGACGGCGGGGCTGGGCGCGCTGGTCATGTACGCCGCCACCCGCCTCCTCGACCTCCCGGAGATGCGTTGCATCGCTCACTTCCGCACCAGCGAACTCATCCTGCTCGTTCGCGATGGCACGCGTGAAGCAGGAGACGCGGGACCAGCTGGAGCGCACGGGCTTCATCGACAAAGTGGGCGACGGCCACATCTTCGCCACCCTGCCGACGGCGGGGCAGGCCTACGTCCGCCGACGGCGCCCACATGATCAGGCCTGACGCGGCGCCCAGATGTCGGCGCAACTCGTGCAGCTGTCCTGGCGCACCACGCCGGCCCGGATCAGTTGGCCGTACAGCCAGCAGCCGGCGCAGAAGCCGAGGACGGATTCCAGGAAGGCGAACAGCACCAACACCCCGATGAGCACCGACGCGGCCGGCGCCAACCCGAGCGCGGGGCCGAGCAGGGAGGCGACGGTGGTGACGGCCAGCCCGATGCCCTGCGCGAAGCGCTTCGGCGGCCCAGACACCAGCACCGGCTCACCCAGCCGCGGCGCGACCACCTTCGTGGCTAGGAGCCCGAGGGGGCTGAAGCGCGGACCGGACAGCACGCGGAGCAGGAAGCCCACGGCCATGAACGGGACGAGCCACTGCCAACCGGTGGCGAGCACCAGCACGGCCGACGCACAGACACCGGCGGCGACGACGCGCGCCGCCTTCTCGTTGACCGGGTCAGGGAATCCGATGATGCTCATGGACGTGGAGCCTAGGCGGACGGACGGCGCTGCTCCTAGCCCGTCTGCTGAGGGCGGAAAACCCCCGCCCGCGGAATAACTCAGGAACGCACCCGGCGCCGGTGCAGCGCCCGCAAGAGCGCGGCCTCCGCCAGTTCGACGGCGCGGCCCAGGAAGCGTCGATCGTCTGCAGCCAACATGACCCGAAGGGCTACGGCGCGCCTATCGTGAGGGCATGGAGTTCCTCGCCCGAGTCAACGCCGTGCTGGTGGGCCGCGCGCAGACCCACGTCTGGGACGGCCGCGAGGTGCGCAGCGGCGCCATGAAGCGCCCGGTCGACGGCCCGGTCCACCTCGGCCCGCTGGGCTTCGACGGGGACGAGCAGGCGGACACCGCGGTGCACGGCGGCCCGGAGAAGGCCGCCCTCCTCTACGCCGGCCACCACTATCCCCGCTGGGCCGCCGAGCAGGGCCTCACCCTGCCCGACGGTGGCTTCTTCGAAAACGTCACCCTCGGCGACCTCAGCGGCACAGGCCCCGACGAGACCACCGTCGTGCTGGGCGAGACGTGGCGCCTCGGCGGCGCCGTCGTGCAGGTGAGCCAGCCGCGCTCCCCCTGCTGGAAGCTGGCGCAACGCTGGGGCGTCAAGGACCTCGTGCTCCAGGTGCAGGAAACCGGCTGGTCCGGGTGGTACATCCGGGTCTTGGAGCCCGGGATCGTGGCCGCCGGCGATGCCGTCGAACTCCTGGAACGCCCCGCGGAGCCCACCGTCGCCGAGGTGGCCCGCGTCATGAACCGCGACAAGAAGGATCTCGACGGCGCCCGCCGCCTCCTGCGCTCCGAACTGCTGCCCCCACGGTGGCGCGAGCGGCTGGAGAAGAGGCTCGCCGGGCACCCGGAGGACGACACCGCCCGCACCCAGGGAACGTGAGCAGCCGGCCAACGATGAGCGTCTTCACCCCGCCGTTGCTGCTGCGCGGTAGCGCCGGAAGGCCGGGAACACCAGTGCAGCGACGGCGAGGCCCACCAGCACAAGGAGCCCACCGCCGCCCGTGGCCCAGGCCGGGCCGACGGCCTCAGCAGCGCCGCCGTGCACCACGTCGGCGATGCGGGGCCCACCGGCCACCACCACGATGAAGACACCCTGGAGCCGCCCGCGGCGGGCGTCGTCCGTGGCCGCGAGGAGGATGGTCTGCCGGAAGGCGGCCGAGGCCATGTCGGCCGCGCCCCCGACGACGAGGGCCCCCAACATGAAGGCCAGCATCGCCTTCGGTGCCCACGGTGCCAGCCCCACCGCCAACCCGGCAACGGTCATCGCGACTCCCCACACTGCCACCGCCCACAGCACCGCGGCGCCCTGGCGCTGGACGCGCGACACCCATCCGCCGAACACCCCGCCGAGCACAGCACCGGCGGGGATGGCGGCGAACAGCAGCGCGAACTCCGTCCCGCCCTCGGTTGGGCCCCCGAACGCCACGTGCGCGATCTCCGGGAACAGCGCGCGCGGCATGCCGAACACCATCGCGATGAGGTCCACCAGGAAACTCAGCAACAAGATCTTGTGGCCGGTGAGGTAGGCCAGGCCCTCCCAGACGGAGCGCAGCCCGGGGGCGCCCTGGGGGTTGTCGACGGGCAGCGGGGGCAACTTCCACACCGCATAGAGCGTCGCGAAGAGCGTGAGGGTGTCGGCGAAGTACAGCCAGGAGTAACCCAGCACCGGGATGAGGGCCCCGCCCACGAGCGGCCCTGCGATCGCCCCGGCCGACATCACCGTCATGTTGAGCGCGTTGGCGGCGGGTAGCTGGTCCTCGGGCAGTAGCTTCGGGAGGATCGCCGTGCGGGTGGGCTGGTTGATCGCGAAGAACGCCTGTTGCACGGCGAACAGCACCAGCAGCAACCAGACGTTGCCCACGCCGAGGAAGGCCTGGAGCCAGAACAGCGCCGAGGTGACGACCATGCCCAGCGTGGTGACCTCCAGCAGGAGCCGCCGGTCCAGGTGATCCGCCAGGGCACCACCCCAGAGCCCGAACACCACCAGCGGCACGAGCCCGAACAGACCCGTGAGCCCCACCATGCCGGAGGATCCGGTGATCGAGTAGATCTGCGCGGGGACCGCCACGACGGTGAGCTGGGCGCCGATGACGGTCACGATGTTCGCCGTCCACAACCGCCGGAAATCCGGCGTCCGCAAAGGTCTGGTGTCCGCGAACAGGCGGCGCAACCCTGCCACCATGCTCACCGTACGGCCACCGTTCTCTCCACGACGGCGAGGGTACAAGGTGCAGTAGTCTGAAGCCGAAACGGAACCAAGATGAGATGGGGCTACTGACATGGATTTCCGCAAAACACTCGCTGCCGTGGCACTTTCCGGTGTGATCCTCACCGGCTGCACCGGGGCCGGAGAAGAGGGCCCGACGCCCGATTCGTCGGCGACCAGCACGACGGCGGTCACCGCAGACGGCCAGTCGCCGTCGGCAGAACCCATGGAGAGCTCCACCCCCGCGGTGGAACCGTCGCCCATTGCGCACGGTGAGCGCGAGGAGATCCCCGCCCTCGGTGCCGAGGAGGCGGGCATCGCCTCAGACGTCAAGCTCGAAGAATGCGGCCTCGAGGCCGGCCCGGTGAAGGCAACCGGCACCGTCACCAACACCGCCGACGAGGCCCGAGACCTCGTCGTTGCCGTCATCTGGCTCGGCAAGGACGGCAGCGGCAGCTCGCTGTCGGTCAAGGTGTTCCAGGAAGCGGCTGTTCCTGCCGGGGAGACCCTCGACTTCACGCTCGAGACCGAGATCCCCGACGCCGCCAGCCGCTGCGTCCTCAACGCACGCTCGGCGCCGGCCGGCGCGCTCGGCTGAGCCGGGCACCGGAGGGACGCCATGACGAAGCACCACATGCGGCTCGAGTTCACCATCGACGTGGTGGACCCGGAGGGCGCGAAGGCGATCGGTAGGCAACACCTGGCTGACCGCGTGGACGCCGCCACGATGCGCGGCGAGGACATCGGCTACCAGGGGGAGCAGACGCCCGGGGCGGATCTCGACGCCCTGTTGGCCCAGTCGCCCAATGTGGTGGCGTCGATGGCAGTCGCCGAGTTGTTGCGCCGGGGCGCGGAGACGATGCCCCAGGTGCGCCTGACCAACGTGTCGATGACGCACCTCGACACCTGACCCACCGAATTCGACCCGTCAACAGAACCGCCCCCGCGCCATCAGGCGCGGGGGCGGTCCTTCTGATCCGTGGTGAGCGAACCAGGCGGGCCTCCGGGGCGGGATGGGGGGACGATACCCGCCCCGGAGACTCACAACTCAGCTACGCCGACGGCTCCTCGTCGCCATCGCGGTAGCTCCACCGGCCATCAGGAGCAGCGCGACACCGGTCAGGATGAGGCCGGTATCGGTCCCCATGCCCGTCGGGTCGCCACTCTTGACGATCGGCTTCGGGGCCGGAGCGGGGCGCGCCGGCACCTGGTGGTCGCTCTGGTCAGTGACAGGCTTGCCGTCCGGCGGGATGGCCGTGACGGTCGCGACGTTGAGCACCTTGCCCGCCGCCACGTCTGCCGCGGTGACCACGTAGGCCGCCGAAGCGGTGCAAGTGGTCGACTGGCCGGCCGCGAGCTCGGTCACCGGGCAGGTCACCGAGATGCCCGCCGCCTTCAGCTTCGGATCATCGACACTGACGTCGGTCAGCGTCGTATCTCCGGTGTTGGTCACCTTGAAGCTGTAGACGATCTTGTCCCCGAGCCGCACCGGCCCGGCAACGTTGGCGCTCTTGATGATCTCGATGTCGCCGCTGCCGGGGAGAACCTCGGGAGACTCGACCAGGACGTCGTCCTCGTCGGTGACGATGTCACCGTTGGGGGCGGTGCCCTCGACGACCGCGATGTTGTGCACGAACCGCGCATCGATGTCGCCCTGGCTGACGGTGTGCTTGAGCTCGATCAGGCACTGTTCCCCCGGGGCCAGCGACTCGGCACACAGCACGTCTGTCAGGTCGAACATCTCGTCGCTGATCACCACGTCGGTCAACGTGACGTTGCCGGTGTTGGTGGCGAGGAGGTTGTAGGTGATGACCTCACCCACGACCACGTACTGCACCTTGTCCGCCGACTTGTCGAGCGAGATCGCCGGCAGCTGGTCAACCACGACGGTCTCGTCGTCCTCGTCGGTGGGCGGCGGGTTGTCGCCAGGAGGCGTACCTGTCGTCGTCGCGACGTTGACGATCTCGCCGGCGTCGAGGTCGGCCTGCGTCACCGTGTGCTCCAGCTCCACCGAGCAGTGCTCGGCAGGGGCCAGGGATTCGGCGCAGAGCGCGTTCTCGATGTCCAGCATCTCGTCGGAGATGACCACGTCGGTCAGCGTCACGTTGCCGGTGTTGGTCACCGTCAGCGTGTAGGTGACCACGTCACCGACAGCGTCCACCGACTCGACGTCAGCGGTCTTGATGATCTCGATGGCCGGGAACTGGTCCCCGGGCACGGTCTCGTCATCCTCATCGGTGACCGGCGGGTTCTCGCCGGGAGGCGTACCCGTGGTCGACGCCAGGTTGTAGATGCTGCCCGCATCCACGTCGGCCTGGGTCACGGTGTACTCGAAGCTGAGTTCACAGCTTGCTCCCGGAACCAGGGTCGCCGCACAGGCCGCGGCATCCACGGCGAGCATCTCGTCGGACACGGTCACATCGGACAGCGTCACGTTGCCGGTGTTGGTCACCGTCAGCGTGTAGGTGACCACGTCGCCGGCCGCATCGTAGCTCGTCAGGTCCGCAGACTTGACGATCTGGATGGCGGGCGTCTGGGTGGCGGGCACGGTCTCGTCGTCGGTGTCGGTCACGTCGTCGCCGGCCGGCGGGGTGCCGACGGTGGTGGCGGTGTTGTCGACCGAACCGGCGTCGAGATCAGCCTGGGTGACGCTGTAGGTGGCAGAGCACTCCATGGTCTCCTGCGGAGCCAGGGTGGCACCCATCACCGGCGTGCACTCCAGCGCCGAAAGGCCCTCGAGCGGATCCGTCACCTGGACATCAGTCAGGGTGACGTTGCCGGTGTTGGTCACCAGGAACGTGTACGTGATCACGTCATCGACCGGGTCATAGGTGGCCACGTCGGCCGTCTTGACGATGGAGATCGCGGGCAACTGGGTCGCCGGCACCGTCTCGTCGTCGGTGTCAGTGACATCCTCGCCCACCGGCGGCGTACCGACGGTGGTGGCGGTGTTGTCCACAGAACCGGCGTCGAGATCGGCCTGGGTGACGCTGTAGGTGGCAGAGCACTCCATGGTCTCCTGCGGAGCCAGGGTGGCACCCATCACCGGCGTGCACTCCAGCGCCGAGAGGCCCTCGAGCGGATCAGTCACCTGGACATCAGTCAGGGTGACGTTGCCGGTGTTGGTCACCAGGAACGTGTACGTGATCACGTCATCGACTGCGGCGTAGCTCTCAACATCAGCCGTCTTGACCAGGTCGATCGCGGGCGACTGGGTGGCGGGCACCGTCTCGTCGTCGGTGTCGGTGACATCCTCGCCGGCCGGCGGCGTGCCGACGGTGGTGGCGGTGTTGTCCACAGAACCCGCGTCGAGATCTGCCTGGGTCACCGTGTAGGTGGCCGAGCACTCGATCGAGGCCCCTGGCGCCAGCGTGGTGGGCTGCGCGGGATCACAGGTCAGTGCCGAGAGGTTCGGCAGCGGATCCGTGATCACCACATCAGTGAGGGTCACGTTGCCCGTGTTGGTGGCCACGAAGGTGTAGGTGATCACATCACCCACCGCGTCGTAGGTCGCCACGTCGGCGTCCTTGGTCAGGTCGATCGCGGGCGACTGCGTCGCCGGCACCGTCTCGTCGTCCGAGTCCGTGACATTCTCGCCGGCCGGCGGGGTGCCGACGGTGGTGGCGGTGTTGTCGACCGAACCGGCGTCGAGATCAGCCTGGGTGACGCTGTAGGTGGCAGAGCACTCCATGGTCTCCTGCGGAGCCAGGGTGGCACCCATCACCGGCGTGCACTCCAGCGCCGAAAGGCCCTCGAGCGGATCCGTCACCTGGACATCAGTCAGGGTGACGTTGCCGGTGTTGGTCACCAGGAACGTGTACGTGATCACGTCATCGACCG
>NZ_JACJFZ010000007.1:0-119015 GCF_014164735.1 Tessaracoccus sp. MC1756
AATCCATCCCCAACCAAAGCTGGGAGACGGGTTCGCACGACAAGACTCCGAAAAGCCTTGCCAGTGCATATAATTGGCATTGACTTAAAGCACACTGTTGAGTTCTCAAGTTTCGGGTGCGACCCGCGCTTCGAACGCACTATTTTCGGTGCGATTTCCGCTTGGGGCAACTCGATCAACCTTACTCGCTTGCTGCCGGCCGGTCAAACCCGGGCCGTCTTCAGCTCGTTCAGTTGAATTGTCTTCGCCGCTGAGCGGCTCGTCCAACTTTACTTACTTGCGCTCGGCCTGTCAAATCGTTTCGACTTGACTGAGAAGCTTGAGTAGCAGAAGCAAATCCCATGTGACTGGGGGCTTTGCTCGTTGGCAACCGCTTTCGCGGATCCACATGCTACTCGGCTCACCTCATCGATGTCAAACCGACTGATTCGAGGCCGACCGCTGTTGAGTTGTTCGTTACCGCCGAAGCGGCCTGCTACACATTACCCGTTTCCCTTGCGGCCGACAAATCGCCGGACCCGGGCCCGCACTCGTCGCCCAGGCATGGAGCGGGTTCGTCTGAACGCACACTCGTCCCGTAGCTACGGCTTGGTGGGATGGCTCCTGGTCCGTCCTGATTCAGTGCGGTGCACCTCGGAGCTTGAGGAACATTACACCTGTGCCGCAGTCCCGGCAAATCAGACCTGGGGGTGATCCGGGTGCGTGCACTCCGCAGGGGATTCGTACAGTGGAGCCATGAGACTGAGGGGCTGCGCCATTGCTGCTGTGACGGCGGTGCTCCTGGTGGGTTGTGTCCCCATGAGGGCTGGGGTGGTCCCGTCCCCTCTCCCCTCTCCCCCAGGTAGCGCTGCTTCGCCCACCGCTGCGTCGTCAGCCCTAGAGGCGCCCAGGCCGTTCGCCGCCCGCACTGTCAGCGTGAACGTGAGCGGGGACCTGTTGTGGCACAACAGTCTCTGGGCCAGCGCGGAGCTGGATGCCGGCGCGTCGGCCTCGGGGAGGTTCGACTTCGTCCCCCAGCTCGCGTCCCTGACCGACTACGTGTCGGCCGCTGATCTGGCCATCTGCCATTCGGAGGTGCCCTTCGCCCCCGCGGGAGGCCCGTACGAGAACTACCCCACGTTCGCCGCACCCCAGGAGATCGCCCCGGCCATCCGGGCGACGGGTTGGGACCTGTGCACCACGGCGTCGAACCACACCATGGACCAGGGCTGGGAGGGGTTGGTGCGCACGATCGAGGTGCACCGGGCTGCGGGGATCCTGACCGCAGGCTCCTACGCCTCGCCACTGGAGGCGGCCACCCCAGTGATCTTTACCACAGCCTCAGGCGTGAGGGTGGCCGTGGTGAGCCAGACCTACGGGCTGAACGGTCTGGCGAGACCGGCCGGTAAGCCCTGGTCCGTCGATCTGCTCGACGCCGAGCGGGCTGTGGCACAAGCGAGAGCGGCCAAAGCAGCGGGGGCCGACCTCGTGGCGGTGCACATGCACGCCGGAGACGAGTACTCCAGCGCCGTCACCGCTCAGCAGGCCGCCTACGCCGAAGCCGTGACTGCCGCGCCGGAGGTGGACCTCGTGTTCGGGCAGCACGCCCACGTCGTGCAGCCCATCACGAAGGTCAACGGCAAGTGGGTGGTCTACGGGGCGGGCAACCTGATCGCGGCCAGCGGCCCCGCCCAACCCCACACCTACGACGGATACGTGGCCCAGATCACCTTCACGGAGCAGGAGGGCGGGGCCTTCACCGCCACCGCCGCAGAGTACGCACCCACCATGATCACCGCGAAGTCGGGCAGCGTGCCCGCCCGGGTCCACCTCATTCCAGATGAGCTCAGGAAGGGTACGCCGCTGTCCTCCGCGATGTTGGAATCCGCCGCGCGCACTCGCGCCGTGGTGCACTCGCTCGGCGCCGAGGGCCTGACTGAAC
The DNA here is from genome assembly GCF_014164735.1 of Tessaracoccus sp. MC1756. Lineage (NCBI taxonomy): Bacteria > Bacillati > Actinomycetota > Actinomycetes > Propionibacteriales > Propionibacteriaceae > Tessaracoccus > Tessaracoccus sp. MC1756. Next base: position 1,922 of record NZ_JACJFZ010000007.1, read on the forward strand.
GGCAGTAGCCGTCGAGGTCTCAGCGCAGGCTGGCGATGCCGACCGTCTTGCGCCCGCGCCGCACGACGGCGAAGCGACCGTGCAGCAGCCGTTCCCCGTCGAGCGTCACATCCGGGTCCTCGACCTTTTCGTTGTTCAGGTACGCGCCGCCCTCGGCGACAGTGCGACGGGCTTCGCCCTTCGACTTCGACACTCCTGCCGCGACCATGGCGTCGACGATCGTGGCCCCGGGTTCCAGCTCGCCGCCACCGACTTCGCCGGCGACACTGCTGAGCGTTTCCGGGCTCAGTTCGTGCAACTCACCGCGACCGAAGAGCGCCGCGGCCGCGGCGACAGCCGCCTCCCGTTCCGCTCTTCCGTGGACGATGTCGGTCACTTCATCAGCCAGCGCCCGCTGCGCCTCGCGCTTGAAGGGCGCCTCGATGGTGGCCTGCTCGAGGGCCTCGATCTCCTCGCGGGAGCGGAACGAGAACACCTTCAGGTAGTCCACCACCTTGGAGTCCTCCGAGTTCAGGAAGAACTGGTGGAAGGCGTAGGGGCTGGTGAGCCTGCCGTCGAGCCAGACGGTGCCGGATTCGGTCTTCCCGAACTTGGTGCCGTCCGCCTTCGTCAGCAGCGGGGTGGCCAGCGCATGCGCCCTCCCCTGGTCTGAACGACGGATGAGTTCCACCCCTGCGGTCAGGTTGCCCCACTGGTCCGAGCCGCCCGTCTGCAGGGTGACGCCGTAGCGGCGGTACAGCTCACGGAAGTCCATCGACTGGAGGAGCACATAGGAGAACTCCGTGTACGAGATGCCGGCCTCGAGGCGACGGGCCACCACGTCGCGGGCCAGCATGCGGTTGACCGGGAAATGCTTGCCGACGTCGCGCAGGAAGTCGAGCACCGACATGGTGCTGGTCCAGTCGTAGTTGTTGACCATGGTGGCCGCGTTCGGGCCGTCGAAGTTGACGTAGCGCCCTACTTGGCCGCGGATCCTGTCCACCCATTCGTGCACCAACTCGACCGAGTTCATCACGCGCTCGCCTGATTCCTTCGGGTCACCGATGAGGCCGGTGGCACCGCCCACCAGCATGAACGGCTGGTGGCCGGCGTCCTGCAACCGGCGGGCCAGCAGCGCCTGCACGAGGTTGCCGGTGTGGACGCTCTCCGCCGTGGGGTCGAAGCCGATATAGAACTTGACCGGCCCGTCGTCCAGGTGCGCAGCGAGCGCCTCCGGATCGGTCGAGTGGGCGATCAGCCCACGCCAACGCAGGTCGTCAAGTAGTGCATTCACAAGCGCCATCGTAGCGTCCGCTCCCGGGGAGCCGTTCCGCGGCCGTCTGACGGTGCGACTACCCCGCGGGCCAGCCGAGCTGCCGGTACCGCCTGCGGCGGATCGCCCTGCGGTCGCGGCCGGGCATGGTCACGACGCGGACGACCTCGTCGTGCAGCGCCTCGCCCAACCGTCGGCAGAACTCCTCGCGGTCCCGCGCGGGGTCGTCCGGCTCCGCAACGATGCGGTCGACGATACCGGCCGTCACCAGGTCTGCCGAGCGAACCCCCTGGGCGGTGGCCATGTCAGCCGCGTGATCGACGTCGCGGTACACGATCGCCGAGGCCCCCTCGGGCGGGAGCGGCGCGAGCCAGGCGTGCTGTGCGGCGACCACGCGATCTGCCGGCGTCAGGGCCAGCGCGATGCCGCCGGTCCCCTGCCCCATCAAGAGGCTCACGGTGGGGCTCGGCAGGGTGAGCAACTCGCTGAGAGTCCGGGCGATCTCGGAGGCCAGCCCGCGCTCCTCCGCCTCCTTCGACAGCGCCGCCCCAGGGGTGTCGATGACGGAGATCAGCGGCAGCTTGAGCTCGCGGGCCAGCCGGATCCCCCGTCGGACCTCCCTCAGGGCGGCGGGGTCGAGCGGCCGCCCCTGGTCGTGTCGGTCCTGCCCCACGATGACGCACGGCGCATCGCCCCAACGGGCCACGGCCAGGACGGAGCCGGGGTGGGACTCACCGTCGCCGGTGCCGTTGAGCATGGTCACGTCCGAAGCGGCGACCTCAAGGAGGTCGCGGAGGCCGGGGCGGTCGTCGCGGCGGGTGCGGGCCACCGACTCCCAGGCGGGGACATCCGGCAACTCCACCGCGGACGGCAGCGGCGGCGGCATCGCACCGACGCGCTGCTGGACCACGCTGAGCAGTCTGTCAAAGGCCGCCGGCACGTCGGCGATGTCGCACACGGCATCGATGACGCCGCGTTCGGCCAGGTTGTCCGACAGTTGCACACCGGGCGGGAACGGGGCGCCGTAGAGCGCTTCGTACACGCGGGGCCCCAGGAAGCCGACGAGGGCGCCGGGCTCCGCGAGCGTGACGTGCCCCAGCGATCCCCAGGAAGCGAACACGCCGCCCATCGTGGGGTTGCGCAGGTACACGAGGTACGGCAGGTGCTCGTCCTTGTGAGCCATGACGGCGCCGGTGATCTTGACCATCTGGAGGAACGCGACGGTGCCCTCCTGCATGCGGGTGCCGCCGCCCACCGGCAGCGCGATGATGGGGAGGCGCTCAGCGGTGGCGCGCTCGATGGCGCGGGTCAGGCGCTCCCCCGCCGAGACCCCGATGGACCCGCCGAGGAAGGCCGCATCACCGGCGACGAGGGCCACACGTCTGCCGTTGAGGGTGCCCTCACAAGCGACGACCGACTCGTCGCGACCCGTCCTCGCGCGGGCGGCCTCCAGGTCGTCGCGGTACGGCTCGACGATGGCGGGATCCGGGATCGCCTCGTCCCAGGCCCGGACGGAGCCGTCGTCGAGGATGGTGGAGATGATCTCGTCCACAGTGAGTCGCGTCATTGCCTGCCCCTGTCAGCGGATGGCTTCAGGTTAGTGGGGCCCGGCCGGCATCAGAAATCCGCCAGAGCCGCCTGGGCTGCCCGGAGTTCGGCGAGCTGTTCGGCGACCCTCGCGGGCGCGGTGCCGCCACGTCCGTCGCGCGACGCCACGGACCCCTCGACGGTGAGCACACCGAGGACGGCGTCGTCGAGGTGCGCGGAGATCCGGGGAAGGTCGTCCGCGGCGAGGTCCTGGAGCGTGATGCCCTCGGACTCGCAGTAGCGGACGGTCTCCCCGGCAACCTCGTGGGCGACGGCGAACGGCACGCCGCTGCGCACCAGGTGGTCCGCCACGTCCGTCGCCAGCGAAAAGCCCTTCGGCGCCACCTCTGCCATGCGCTCGGGATGGAACGTCAGCGTGCCGACCATCCCGGCGACCGCGGGGATCAGCACATGCAGCTGATCGATGCCGTCGAAGATGGGCTCCTTGTCCTCCTGCAGGTCGCGGTTGTAGGCCAGCGGGAGACCCTTGAGCGTGGCCATCAGGCCGGTCAGGTTCCCGATGAGGCGGCCGGCCTTGCCCCGGGCGAGTTCGGCGACATCGGGGTTCTTCTTCTGCGGCATGATCGAACTTCCCGTGGACCAGGCGTCGTCGAGGGTCGCGAAACCGAACTCTGCGGTGCACCACAGGATGACGTCCTCGGAGAGGCGGGACAGGTCCACGCCGATCTGCGCCAGCACGAACGCCGCTTCAGCGATGAGGTCGCGCGCCGCGGTGCCGTCGATCGAGTTCGGCACGGACGAGGCGAAGCCCAGTTCCCGGGCCACCAGCTCAGGGCTCAGGCCCAGCGACGTGCCCGCCAGGGCAGCCGAGCCGTACGGGCTGACCGAGAGGCGCTTGTCGAGGTCGTGGAGGCGTTGGATGTCGCGGACCAGCGGCCAGGCGTGGGCCAGCAGGTGGTGGCTGAGCAGGATGGGCTGGGCCGACTGGAGGTGCGTGCGGCCGGGCATGACGGCGCCCAGATACTTCTCCGCCTGGGCCGCGAGCGCACTGAGGACACCGTCGACGTCCTGGGCGATCAGCCGGATCTCCTCGCGGAGGTAGGAGCGGATCAGCGTGGCGATCTGGTCGTTGCGCGAGCGGCCGGCGCGGATGCGGCCGCCGAGGTCCGCCCCGACGATGTCCTTCAGACCCCGCTCGAGGGCGCCGTGCACGTCCTCGTCGCTGTCGGCGGGCAGGAAGTCGCCTGCCTCGACGCGACGGGCCAGCTCGGCCAGCCCCTCATCCATGGCCGTGGCCTGCTCCTGGGTGAGCAGGCCGGCCGCGAGCAGCGCCTTGGCGTGGGCGCGGGAGCCGGCGATGTCGTGCAGGGCGAGGCGCCAGTCGAACTGGGTCGACTTGCTCAGCGCGAACATCGCCTCGCTGGGCCCGCCCTCGAATCGGCCGCCCCAGAGTCGTCCCTGATCAGTGCTCACAAGTCTTCCTTTGCTGGTTTGCCGGTGCGGGTCATCTCGGAGACGGTCCCCACCGTTCGGATGGCGGCCTCGGTGTCGGTGGCGATCACCAGCACGGTGTCGTCGCCGGCGATCGTACCCAACACGCCGGGGAGCCCGGCGAGGTCGAGGTACGAGGCGAAATACTGCGCCGCGCCGGGCGGCGTCCTGACGAGGATCTGGGTGCCGGCGTGCCGGATGGACTGCAGCAGCTCGGCGCACAGCCGGGCGAGCTTCTCCAGGGCGGCGTCCTCGCCCTCCTCCCCCGCGGGGGCGTACACGAGGGCACCGCCGACGGCGCGCTGCCGCACGGCGCCCAGCTCGAGGAGGTCCTTGCTGAGCGTGGGCTGGCTCACGGCGATGCCGTGCTCGGCCAGGGCGTCGATCAGTTCACCCTGGGACGTGTAGCGCGCCTCCACGAGCAACTGACGCAGCGTGGCGAGCCGGCCGGCGCGGGTCAACTTAGGCATTGTCCCGGAGCAGCGCGGGAAGGGCGTCGAGGAACGGCTGCAGGTCGTCGGGGGTCGCGATCAGCGGCGGAGCGAGCCGGATGACGTTGGGCCGCGGTGCGTTGATCACGAAGCCCGCGTCGAGGGCCGCGTCGGCGACCTGCGCGGCGTTCTCGCCGGTCAGCACGACGCCGAGCAGCATGCCCCTTCCGCGCACCTCACTGATCGACGGCGCGTTCAGGCCGCGCACGGCGTCGGCGAGCCACTCCCCTGTGCGGCGCACGTTCTCCAGCACGCCGCCCTCCAGCGCGTCGAGCACGGCGTTGCCTGCGGCGGCAGCCACCGGGTTGCCCCCGAACGTGGTGCCGTGCTGCCCGGGCTGCAGGAGGTTGGCCGCGGCGCCCGTGGCGATGCAGGCGCCGATCGGGAAACCGTTGCCGAGCCCCTTCGCCAGGGTGACGAGGTCGGCGACCGCGCTCACCGTCCGGTGTGCGAGGTATTCGCCGCACCGCCCGAGACCGGTCTGCACCTCGTCGACCCACATCAGCGCACCGTGCGCCCGCGTGAGCTCGCGGATCTCGGCGAGGTAGCCGTCGGGCGCCGGCACAACGCCGTTCTCTCCCTGCACCGCCTCGACGACGACGGCGGCCACGGTGTCGTCGAGAGCGGCCCGCAGCGCCTCGGTGTCGCCGTAGGGGACGAACGTGACGTCGCCCGGAAGGGGCACGAAGGGTTCGCGGTACTTCGCGTTGGCGGTGATGGCCAGGGCGCCCATGGTGCGGCCGTGGAAGGCCCCCTCCATCGCGATGATGCGCGTGCGGCCGGTGAGCCGGGTCAGTTTGAAGGCGGCCTCGTTCGCCTCGGTGCCGGAGTTGGTGAAGAACACCCGGGCACCGGAATCGCCGGTGAGTGCGGCGAGCCGCTGCGCCAGCCGAATCTGCGGCTCGCTGGCGAAGAAGTTCGACACGTGGCCGAGGCGGCCGAGCTGCTCGGTGATCGCCTGCGTGACGCCGGGATGGGCGTGGCCCAGGGCATTGACCGCCAGGCCGGAGAGCAGGTCGGTGTACTGCCTGCCGTCGGCGTCCCAGAGGTGCACGCCCTCGCCGCGCTCGAAGATGCGCTTCGGGGCGCCGAAAGCGTTCATCATGACCGCCGCGTAGCTGGCCGTGAGTTGGTCCTGCGTCATCAGTTGTCTTCCTTCGCTACGCCGGCGTTGGTGACCATGGTGCCCACGCCCTGGTTGGTGAAGATCTCGAGCAGCAGGCAGTGCGGGACGCGGCCGTCGAGGACGGTCGCCGAGGTGACCCCGCCGTCGACCGCCCGGACGCAGGCCTCCATCTTGGGGATCATGCCAGCGTCGAGCGTGGGCAGCATCTCGCGCACCTCGTCGGTGCTGATCTGCGTGATGACCGAACTCTCGTCGGGGTAGTTGGCGTAGACGCCCGCAACGTTGGTCAGCATCACGAGGCGCTTGGCGCCGAGCGCGACGGCGAGCGCAGCGGCGGCGGTGTCGCCGTTGACGTTGTACACCTGCCCGTCCGAATCCGGGGCTACCGTGGCGACCACGGGGATCCGCCCGGCGTCGATGAGATCGTTGATGCCGGCGGGGTCCACCGCCTCGACGTCGCCCACCAGGCCGAGGTCGATCTCCTCGTCGTCGACCATCAGCCCGCGCCGCTTGGCGGTGAAGAGACCGCCGTCCTCACCGGACATACCGACGGCGAACGGGCCGTGCTGGTTGATCAGGTTGACGAGTTCGCGGCCCACCTGGCCCACCAGGACCATGCGCACCACATCCATCGCCTCCGGCGTGGTGACGCGCAGCCCGCCGCGGAACTCCGAATCGATGTCCAGCTTCTTGAGCATCGACGAGATCTGCGGCCCGCCGCCGTGCACCACCACCGGCTTCACCCCGACGCGGCGCAGGAACACGATGTCCTCCGCGAAGGCGCGCTTGAGGTGCTCGTCGGTCATGGCGTTTCCGCCGTACTTGATCACGACGGTCTGGCCGGCGTATTCGGCGAGCCAGGGCAGGGCCTCGATGAGGGTGGACGCCTTGGCGATCAGTTCGGGCTGCTGGTGGGGTTGGGGCCTGGTCATCATTTAGGTGGAGTACTCCGCGTTCTCCTTCACGTAGTCATACGTGAGGTCGTTGGTCAGGATGGTGGCTGCAGCGTTGCCGGCGTGGAGGTCGACGGTCACGGCGACATGGCGCCCAGAGAGGTCGACCAGGTTGCGGTCGTCGCCGATCTGCCCGCCCCGGCACACCATGACGCCGTTGAAGGAGACGTCGAGGTCGTCAGCGTTGAACGTCGCGTCCGTGACACCGATGGCCGACAACACGCGGCCCCAGTTGGGGTCTCCGCCGAAGACGGCGCACTTGAACAGGTTGGAGCGCGCGATCTCGCGGCCGACCACCTCAGCGTCGCGCTCGGTTGCCGCTCCGGTGACCTCGATGGCGATCTCGTGCTGGGCGCCCTCGGCGTCGGCGATGAGCTGGCGCGCCAGATCCTGGCAGACGTCCACGAGTGCTGCAGTGAAGGCGCCGATTTCCGGGCGCACCCCGGCGGCGCCGGACGCCAGCAGCGCGACGGTGTCGTTGGTGGACATGCAGCCGTCGGAATCCGCCCGGTCGAAACTGAGCCGGGTGGCTTCCCGCAGGGCTCTGTCGAGGTCCTCGGCGCTCAGGTCCGCGTCGGTGGTGAGGACCACCAGCATGGTGGCCAGGCCGGGCGCCAGCATGCCGGCCCCCTTGGCCATGCCTCCGATCGACCACTGGCCGACGGTGACGCCGGCCTGCTTCGCCACCGTGTCCGTGGTCATGATCGCCGCGGCGGCCGCCGCTCCCCCGTCGGCAGCCAGGGCCGAACACGCTGCGTCGACGCCGGGAAGGAGCTTGTCCATCGGCAACCGCACCCCGATGAGCCCGGTGGAGCAGACGGCGACATTGTCGATGATGAGCCCGAGGTTCGAGGCGACGCGGGCTGCCGTGGTGGCTGAGTCCTGGTAGCCCGCGGCACCGGTGCAGGCGTTGGCTCCACCGGAGTTGAGCACGACCGCCTGGAGCTGGCCGTCGGAGACAGCCTGCCGTGACCACTTGACCGGCGCGGCGAAGACCCTGTTGGTGGTGAAGACCGCGGCGGCGGCCATGGACGGCCCGGTATTGTGCACGACGGCGACGTCCGGCTTGCCGGACACCTTCAGGCCGGCCGTAGCGCCGGAGGCGGTGAAGCCCTTGGGGAGAGTGACGCTCACGGTGCAACCCCCACGGTGCTGAGGCCCGTGGTTTCCGGCAGGCCGAGGGCGAGGTTCATGGACTGGACGGCGCCGCCTGCGGTGCCCTTGGTGAGGTTGTCGATGGCCGAGATGGCGATCAGGCGTCCGGCCGTCTCATCGACGACGACCTGCACGGTGACGCGGTTGGACCCGACCACGGCTGCGGTCTGGGGCCAGGCGCCTTCGGGGAGGAGATCGACGAAGGGCTCGCTCTCGTACCGGGTGGCGTAGGCCACGCGGGCGGAGGCGGTGGTCACGCCGTCGGCGACCGGGGCGGAGCAGGTGGCCAGGATGCCCCGGGGCATGGGGACCAGCAGCGGCGTGAAGCTCACGTTCACCTCGGAGTCCGTGACGCCGGAGAGGTTCTGGACGATCTCGGGGGTGTGGCGGTGCAGGCCGCCGACGCCATAGGGGCTCATGTTGCCCATGGTCTCCGAGCCCAACAGGTGCGGCTTGAGCGATTTGCCTGCACCCGAGGTGCCCGAAGCGGCGACGACGCAGATCTGGGAGGCGTCGATCAGTCCGGCTGCGACGGCGGGCAGGAGCGCCAGGGTGGTGGCCGTCGGGTAGCACCCCGGCACCGCGACGCGCTTGCTGCCAGCGAGGGATTCGCGGGCGCCGGGCAGCTCTGGTAGGCCATAGGGCCAGGTGCCGGCGTGCGGGGAGCCGTAGAACTTCTCCCACTGCGTGGCGTCCCGGAGCCGGAAATCTGCGCCGGCGTCCACGATCAGCACGTCGTCGCCCAACTGCTCTGCGATGGCGGCGGAAGTGCCGTGCGGCAGCGCGAGGAACACGACGTCGTGACCGGCGAGCACCTCGGCGGTGGTGGGCTCGACCACGCGGTCTGCGAGCGGCGCGAGATGCGGCTGGTGGTTGCCCAGGCGGTCACCCACACTGGAGTTGCCGGTGAGGGCACCGATCGTCACATCCGGATGCTGCAGCAGGAGCCTCAGCAGTTCCCCGCCCGCGTAGCCCGTGCATCCGGCCACCGCCACTGAATACGTCATGGGGGAAACTATTCCATAGATCGAATAGATATGCCACCGCGCCGGGACCACGGTCACAGACCGGCGTCAGACGCAGCGTCTACGCTTACCGCATGAGTTTCATGCGCTCGTTCATCGCGCTCACAGTCCTGCTCGTGGCCGTGGCCGTCGGGTTCGGGGCCATGGGCGCCCACTGGGTGGACCGGCTGGCGCGCACCCCTGCGCCCCTGCAGCGCATCATCGGACCTCTGGTCTCGGACAGCGAGATCACCGCTGAGCTTTCCTCCACGCTGACGGCCGAGGCGAAGAAGGCCGTGCCGGCGGAGATGCTCGAACTGCCGCTCATCGGGGAACAGATCAACCAGGTCATCACCGTCGCGGTGGTGACGGCGCTCGCGGATCCCGGCGTGCAGCGCGCCTGGAACGAGTCGATCAACCGCTCCCGTGTGGCCTATGTGAAGGCGCTCGACGCCGTGCGCGAGGACGAGACGCTGGAGGCTCCCACCATCTGGTTCGACCTCTCCCCCTTCGCCCAACTGGGGAAGGCGAAGCTGATGGAGGTCTCGGCCGAGCCGCTGCACCCCTACCTCGACCAGGTCCAGTTGGATGAGGTCCGCCTCCCGCTGGGTCAGCCGTCGGAGTCCATCACCCAGTCCATCGCCGACGGCGTGGGCGCCGCCCGCAACTGGCCGTGGTTCTACGCGGCGGCCGGGGCGCTGGCCGTCATCGGCCTGGTCATCGGGTCACGGCGCGGCCGCTGGGTGGCGCTTCTCCTGGCGGCAGCGGCGGCGGCGGTGGGCCTGTGGTTCGGTCGGCTCACCGTCGAGAGGGTCGCCTTCCCCGAGGGCGACTCCCTGGCCGCCGCGGTGCGCACCCGGATCGTCGAGGGCGGCACCCAATCCTTCCTGGACTTCACCCAGCCCGCGCTGTACGTCGTCTACGGGCTGATCGGACTGAGCCTGCTGGCCCTGCTCCTCGCAGGGACCACCAGGCGCTCCTAGGCGAAGACGACCGGCTTCTGCGACCAGCCGCCCAGCGGGCGTTCGGCGCGGACGCCGGGCTGATCCGCGGGAAGCGACAGATCCCTGGTTGCGTCGAGCACCTCTTCGAGGAGGATGCGCAACTCCAGAGTGGCCAGCGGCCGCCCAGGGCACACGTGCGGACCGGCGCCGTAGACGAGGTTCGCCCCGGCATTGGCCTCGGGCTCGTACCGGTCGGGGTCCTGGAAACGCGCCGGGTCCCGGTTCGCCTCCGTCCAGTCCACGACGAGGCGCTGGCCGTGGGCGACGGGGCAACCGCCCACCTTGGTCTCACGCGTGGCCACGCGTCGGTTGCTGACGAACGGGTCGTCGATGCGGAGCAGCTCGTCGATCGCCGCGGCGAGCGCCGACGGGTCGGTGCGCCGGGAGCGGACCTCCGCCTCGATGGCCGGGTCCTGCGCAAGCTGGTGCAGGACGACGCCGGCGCAGAGGGCCAGGGACCCGAGGTCGCCGCCCGTCCAGTTGCGCAGGATGGAGATGATCTCCGGCCGGGCCAGCTGCCGGCCGTCCACCTCCTGGCGGATGAGCTCGTCGGTGACGTCCTGGGCCGGTTCGCTGAAATGCGCCGCCCGCGGGTCCACCACGCGACCGATGATGTCGTCAAACCACTGCGCCACCTCTGTGGTGCGCTCGAGGTCACCCGAGCGGGAGGCATTGGCGTTCTCCGCCACCCAGTCGATCAGTTCCTGGCGGAGTTCCGGTGACCAGCCGAGCCAGGCCAGCATCGCGTCGACGGCGAACTGCACGCCGAGGCCGTGAATGACTTCGACGGGCTCACCCTTAGGCACGGCGGCGACGGCTCGGCGGGCCACCTCCCGGACAGGTCCTTCGAGGGCGGCCATCCGCTCCTCGTTGAAGTAGGGGTCCAGCGCACGCCTGAAGGCGGCGTGCTCCTCACCGTCGAGCCCGTTGGGTACCTGCAGGAAACGCGACACCTTGCTGGAGAACGTCTCGGGGTCCTGCACCACGGCGAGGGCCTCGGCGTGTCCGGTCACCCGGATGGTGTCGCCGTCAGGGAAAGCGCTCATGGTTTGACACTAGCGGATTGGAATAACAGGGGCACGTGGGTTGCGCCGTCAGGCCTGGGGAATGGCCCGGCCCTCGGTGTCGACGACCTCCCGGGTGCCCAGCACCCTGTCCAGTTCCACGACCGCCTCGAGAGTGGCGGCGTCCTCGCTGTCGCGGGCGCTCTCGTCGATGAGGACCTCGATCACGACCTGCTCATCGGTCTCCTCGGTCACCTCCGCGGCTGCAACGGTGTCGCCTGCGGCGGCCTGGATCTGGAGGGTGAGCGCCTGGGAATCAGGATCGCCCGAATAGGTGGACGGACTGACTTTCACGGTGTCGGTGCAGGCCATCAGGGCGCACGCGAGCGCAACTACCGCGATCCAGATCGCCGGCCGGGAACCACGTCGCTGTCGGTTCATAGGAGTTACCCTACCGGGGTTACTCCCCGCACGAAGGTGTCAACGCCGACCCGGAAATGATGCTCCGCGAGGGCGGGGTCGAACTCCGTCAGAACTCCGAGGGCGTACATCTGGGTGCGGGTCTGCTCCTCGACGACGTGCCCGAGCACGAAGTGGAGCAGAGCCGCCATCGTCGCCTCAGGTTCCGGGTGCCCCGCACGCGCGAGGAGGTCGCGGCCACCTGCCGTCGGATCAAGGGTGCCGAGGCCGAGGGCGTGGGAGGAGCTCACGAGTTCGGCGGCATCGCGATGGGTGAGCAGCGCAGCACGGAGGCTGTGGGCCCAACCGGACAGGTCATCCACCGAAGTGAGCGTGGCGAGGATCTGGTCCGCGATCGCGGCCAGCAGCGACTGCTTATTGGGCACGTGGTAGTACAGGGCCCCCGCCTGGACACCCAACGAATCCGCGACGCGCCGCATGCTGAGGTCTCCGAGGCCGTACTCGTCGAGGATCGCCAACCCGGCATCGACGATGGCCGCCCTGCTCAGCGCCACGAGGCCCCTTCCCTGTCCGCCCGGCTGCCCCGGCGGAGATATGCACGCGCCCACCCTACTGGCACGCCTACGCTGGAGGCATGCGTGAGTTCCACAAGCCAGTCCGACGCCCCGGCGACATCATCGAGGCGCTCCACGGCGCCGGCGACCCTGCAGAGCTCGGGGGGCTGGCCCACGACACGGCCGCCGCTCTCCTCCACCGGGTACGCACAGCGCCGGACCCGCGGATCGTCGACAGGCTGATCGGGTACGCCGACGAGCACGGGATCGACGATGTCGCCGAGCTGTGGGCCGACGCGCCCGCGGAGACGTTGCCCGGCGCGCTGTGGCGGCTGTACCTCGTCCGGCACACCGTGGCCGCCAACCCCGAGGACGCGGGCCGCATCTTCGCCCGGGGTGCGGAGGTCGACGGCGTGAACCAGGCCATCGCGGGCTCCCCGCACGCCCCCACCCCGGCGGAAGTGGTGGTCCTGGTCAACCAGATCCTGCGCGGTGCCTTCACCGGCGACTTCGCCGTGGCGCTCGAGCGCGCCTCCGCGTTCAGCCGGGTGATGGCGGCTGGTGCTGCGGAGCTGGGCCCGCGCCACGACGACCACGAGCGGCTCACCGCCGGCTACACGACGATGGCCGAGGAGTTCACGATGCAGGCGAAACTGTGGCGATCAGGGCAACTGACTTGAGCCTCAGCGCGGAGCCATTACACTCGGTAGATGCCGGGCCGCGGTAACCCCGGGCTCCACTTAAAGCCGCTTCGAGCGGCCACGCGCCGAGAGGCGTTCTGCGGTCCGGCCCTCACCTTTTCCACATCAGCCGGGCCCTGCAGCGCGATCGCTGCAGGGCCCGTCTGGCCCCCGTCTCTCCTGGGATCATCTGATTCTCAGGCGCGCTGGACCGCGCCGAAGCGCTCTTCCGCCATCTTCACCGCGGATTGCCTGGCCGCTGCGGCCTCCGCGTCGGTCAGCGTCCGATCGGCGCGGAAACGCAGCGCGAACGCCAGCGATTTCTTCCCCTCGCCCACCTGGTCGCCCGTGTAGACGTCGAACAGCGCGATCGACTCGAGCAGTCCACCGGCGCCCTCAGCCAGAGCTGCCTCCACCTCGACGGAGGCGACATCGGCGTCGACGATCAGCGCCACGTCCTCCTTCGCCATCGGGAAGGAGCGCATGGGCTCGATGTCGCCGCCGCGGACGGCGTGCCCCAGCAGCAGGTCGGCGTTGAACTCGACGGCGCAGCTGCGTTCCGGCAGGCGGAAAGCGGCCACCACCCTGGGGTGCAGCTCCCCCGCGTGGCCCAGCACGATGCCGTTGACCGACAGCTCGGCGCACCGGCCGGGGTGCCAGGGGGCCATCTCCACGTTGCGGCGCTCCAGCTCGACACCGACAGCCGCGGCAGCCGTTTCTGCGAACGCGACGACATGGGTCCAGTCGGCGACGACGGCGGGGCCGTCCCAGCCTGCGGACTTCCAGTTGCCGGTCACGACGGCGGCCATGGTCTCGGGCTGCGCGGGCAGCGCTGCGTCGAGCGCGGCCAACTCATCCTCGGTGGGGCGGGTGGCGACTCCGGGGCGGGGGGCGTCGGGCTCCCCGCCGTCGAAGAAGACCTTGCCCTTCTCGAACAGCGCCAGATCCGACAGGCTGCGCGACGTGTTGCGGGCGACGGCCGTGAACAGACCCGGCAGCAACGAGGTGCGCAGGTAGCTGTGCGTCTCCGACAGGGGGTTGGCCAGCTTGACGAGGCGTCGACGGGGGTCCGCCTCGGCAACGCCCAACTGGTCGAGCTCATCGACGGAGACGAACGGCAGGGACAGCACCTCGGTGAAGCCCAGGCCCGCCACCGCGCGCATGGCGGCGCGCCGGTCACGGATGGCCGGGTCGAGGCCGCGGGTCACGGGGGGGACGGGCAGGGTCATGCCGATCCGGTCGAAGCCGATGTGACGACCGACCTCCTCCACCACGTCATAGGGGTCCACGAGGTCGTTGCGCCAGCTGGGGGCGGTGACGGTCAGCGAGTCCCCCAGTGCCGTCACCTCGATCGACGCGGCGTTGAGCAGGCGCAGCGTCTCGTCCTGCTCGATGCGGGTACCCAGCACGTCGGAGATCAGGCCGCTGCGCAGCGACACCGTGTGCGGCACCGGGGCGGAACCGACGACGGTCTCGGCCGTCACCTGTCCCCCACCGTGGGTGGTCAGCAGCTTCGCGGCTCGCTTGGCGGCGGCGTAGGGCAGCTGCGGGTCGACGCCGCGCTCGAAGCGCTTCGAGGCCTCGGACGGCAGGCCGTGACGGCGGAACGTGCGCGACACCGAGGTGGCCTCGAAGTGCGCGGCTTCGAGGACGATCCTCGTGGTGCCCTCCGAAACCTCGGTGTTCTCGCCGCCCATGACGCCGGCCATGCCGATGGGACCGGAATCATCCGTGATCAGCAGGTCGTCGGAGGTGAGCGCGCGATCCTGGCCGTCCAGCGTGGTCAGACGCTCACCCTCGTGCGCGAGCCGCACCCGGATGGGGCCCTGCAGCTTGTCGCCGTCGTAGGCATGCAGCGGCTGGCCGGATTCGAGCATCACGTAGTTGGTCACGTCGACGGCCAGCGAGATCGAACGCACGCCCGAGGCGCGCAGCCGCTCAGCCATCCACTCGGGCGAGGACGCGGCGGGATCGATGCCTTCGATGGTCAGCGCCACGAAGGATGCGCAGCGCTCGGATTCCAGCACCAGCGGATGTCCGCCCTCGACAGGCTCGGGCAAGGCCCGGCGGTAGGTGTCCTCGAAGGTCACGCCGTTGGCGATGGCCGCCTCGCGGGCCAGACCGCGCAGCGACAGGCAGTAGCTCAGGTCCGGTGTCACATCGATGTCGAGCACCTCGTCGGCGCTCCACAGGATGTCCTGCGCCTGGGTGCCGGGCTCCGCAGTGCCGGGGGCGAGCACGATGATGCCGTCGTGATCCTCGCCGAGGCCCAGCTCGAGTTCAGAGACGATCATGCCGTCGGAGATGTGGCCGTAGGTCTTGCGGGCGGCGATCTCGAAGTTGCCGGGGAGGACGGTGCCGGGTAGCGACACCACGACGAGGTCGCCCTCGGCGAAGTTGTGCGCGCCGCAGACGATGCCGCGGGAGGCCGGGAACTCGTCGGTGGCAGGGTCGTTGTGCCCGCCGACGTCCACGCGGCAGTAGCGGATGGTCTTGCCGTTCTTCTGCGGTTCGTCGACGTAGCTGAGCACGCGTCCGACCACCAGCGGGCCCGTCACCGGCGACTCCGTGGACTCGATGCGTTCGACGGTGAGCCCCACCGCGGTGAACTGCTCGGCGAGCTTGGCGGTGGTGACGTCGGAGGGCAGCGTGACGAGGTCGCGCAACCAGGAGACGGGGGCCTTCATCGGGCTCCTCCCAGGATGGATCGGCTGAAGCGGATGTCGCCCTCCACGAAATCGCGGAGGTCGGGGGCGCCGGTGCGGAACATGACCGTGCGGTCGATGCCCATACCGAACGCGAAGCCGGAGTAGACCTCCGGGTCCACGCCGCAGGCCCGCAGGACCCGCGGGTTCACGACGCCGCAACCGCCCCACTCGATCCAGCCTTCGGAACGGCAGGTGCGGCAGGGCGCGTCAGGGTTGCCGACGGACTCGCCGTGGCACACGAAGCACTGCACGTCTACCTCGGCCGAGGGTTCAGTGAACGGGAAGTAGTGGGGGCGCATGCGGGTGGCGGTGTCGCCACCGAACATGGCCTTGGCCAGATGGTCGAGCGTGCCGCGCAGGTCCGACATGGAAATGCCCTTGTCCACGACGAGGCCCTCCAGCTGGTGGAAGACCGGGAGGTGCGTCGCGTCGTACTCATCGGCGCGGAACACCTTGCCGGGGACGACGACATACAGCGGCACACCGTGCGTCAGGAGGGCGCGCGCCTGGACCGGGGAGGTCTGGGTGCGCAGCAGCTTGCCTGCCGACGGCGGGTCGATCCAGAGGGTGTCCTGCAGGGCCCGCGCGGGGTGGTCCACCGGCACGTTGAGGGCGTCGAAGTTGTACCACTCCGCTTCGAGCTGCGGACCGTCGGCGACCTCCCAGCCCATGTCCGCGAAGACGTCGATCATCTCGTCGATCTGGTTGGTGATGGGGTGCAGCGCCCCGCGCGGGCCGGTGGTGACCGGGAGGGTCATGTCGATGCGCTCGGCGATCAACGAGGCCTCAAGCTCAGCGGCCGCGACCTCTTCCTGGCGAGCCGCGAAGGCCTGGTTGACCTGGCCGCGGGCCTTGCCGATGCGCTGCCCGGCCTCCTTGCGTGCCTGCGGGGGCAGGGCGCCGATCTCGCGGTTGGCGAGCGCCAGCGGCGAGGTGTCGCCCGCGTGGTCGTGCCGCGCCTGCTTGAGTTCAGCCGTCGTGACCGCGGCGCCGATGGCTGCCAGCGCGTCAGCGACGAAACCGTCGATGGCCGCCGGGCCGAGCGAGGCGACCTGCTTGGGATCGAAGTTGTCGTTTGGCCCCGACATGGGTCCCTCCTTGTTCACTGTTGCGTGGACGGACGGCGCGGTGCCGTCATCCTGCTGAAGAGCGTCGTTGTGCGGAGGCGGTGGCGTAGAGGCACACCGCAGCAGCGCTGGAGAGATTGAGGCTCTCCGCCCCACCCCACATTGGCACGGCGACCACCTCGTCGGCCAACTCACGGTCTTCTTCGGGCAGTCCCCATGCCTCGTTGCCCATGATCCAGGCCACAGGGCCGCTGAGTTCGCCGGCGGCGGCCTTCAGGTCGAGCGGGTCCCCGTCGCCGTCGGCCGCCAGCACCGTCATGCCCATGGCCTTGACCTTGGCTACCGCCTCAGCGAGTGGCACCCCGGTGAGGATGGGGAGGTGGAAGAGGCTGCCGACGGTGGAGCGCACCGTCTTGGGGTTGTAGATCTCGACGCTTCCCGTGGTGAGGATCACGCCGTCGGCGCCGAAGGCGTCCGCGCAGCGGATCACGGTGCCGGCGTTGCCCGGGTCCCGGACCTGCGCGCAGATCACGAGGAGGCGGGCGTCGGTGACGTCCTCCCAGCCGAACGACAACTGGCGGCAGACCGCCACGATCCCCTGCGGGGTGACCGTGTCGCTCAGCGTGCGCATCTGCTGGTCCGTGGCCTGCCACACGGGCACGTTCACGGCGTCGAGCAGATCGGCGTGTTTGGCGGGGTCATCGACGATGACCTCCTCCACCAGCGAACCGACGGCCAGCGCCTCGCGCACGGCCTGTCGGCCCTCGGCCAGGAAGAGCCCGGCCGTGTCGCGGCCGCGTCGCCCCGTCAAACGACGAACCGAACGCAGCACCGAGGCGGGAAGGCCGGGGGCTGCGTCCGGTCGAAGGGTCACTGAGTCCGCTTTCAGGCGGCTGCAGCGGGCTGGTTGTCCTTGGCGACGGCGACGAGGGCGTTGAACGCCGTGATGTCGTTGACGGCAAGGTCGGCGAGGATCTTGCGATCCACCTCGACACCGGCGTTCTTCAGGCCGTTGATGAAACGGTTGTAGGTCATGCCCTCGGCGCGGACGGCAGCGTTGATGCGCTGGATCCAGAGGCCGCGGAAGTCGCCCTTCTTGGCGCGACGGTCGCGGTAGGCGTAGGTGTACGAGTGGAGCAGCTGCTCCTTTGCCTTGCGGTACAGACGCGACCGCTGGCCGCGGTAACCCTTCGCCTGCTCGAGAACTTCGCGGCGCTTCTTGAGCGCGTTCACCGAACGCTTCACGCGTGCCATGGTGACTCCTTGGGTGGTGTGTGTGATTCAGAAAGATGGTGGGGTGGGAACTGCATCCCGGCTTGAGCCCCGGCCTGGGCCGGGTTCAGCGTGCGGGATCAGCGGCCCTTGTGCTTGCCGAGCAGCTTGCGCACCGACTTGACGTCGGCCTTGGACACCTGGGCGGTGCCCTTCAGGCGACGCAGGCGCGTCGAGCCGAAGGTCTCGTTGAGGTGGCCGAGGTTGGCCTGAGCACGACGGATCTTGCCAGTGCCCGTCATCTTGAACCGCTTCTTCGCACCGGAGTGCGTCTTCATCTTCGGCATATCTAGCTCGCTTTCCTACTCGATCTCAGAGATCGATGTCTGGGTCCATGTTGTCTGCAGGACCACGCTTCTTCTGGTGGGCATCCGTCTGGGCGGCGGCGCGGAGTTCCGCTTCCATCACCCGTTCGTTCTCGGCCTGCTCCCTGCGCTCCGCCATGCGGCGGTCGCGGTCGGCGGCCTGATCGACCTTCGCTTCGGTCTTCTTCTTGGTGGGTCCGAGCACCATGAGCATGTTTCGGCCGTCCTGCTTGGGAGAGGCTTCGATGAAGCCGAACTCCGCCACGTCGGCCGCCAGGCGGCGCAGCAGTTCCATGCCCAGTTCGGGGCGGGACTGCTCGCGGCCGCGGAACATGATGGTGATCTTCACCTTGTCGCCGGCTTTGAGGAAGCGGACCACGTGGCCCTTCTTCGTCTCGTAATCGTGCTGGTCGATCTTGAGGCGGAGCTTCATCTCCTTGGTGGTGACGTTCTGCTGGTTCTTGCGGGCGTCGCGCACCTTCTGTGCCGCCTCGTACTTGAACTTGCCGTAGTCCATCAGCTTGGCGACCGGCGGACGCGCCTGCGGGGCCACTTCGACAAGATCCAGATCGTTCTCCGCCGCGAGACGCAGGGCGTCCTCGACGCGCACGATGCCGACCTGCTCGCCATTGGGGCCGACGAGCCGGACTTCGGGTACTCGGATGCGATCGTTGATCCGCGGTTCAGTGCTGATGGGTCCTCCAGTTGAAGAGTTGGTATGTACTGGTCAACAGCAAAAGGCCCCTGCACATGCAGAGGCCCACACACCAACTCGACGACGGAGCAACCGCTCGTCGTGGGGTGACCCGGCCGCCACAGCAACTCGGGTGGGAGTGGAACTCCGCTTTATCAGGGCAGCCGGAAGCCGCCAACCTTGAAGATTATACGCAGGCCGCCCCGCATCTTCCAAAACCGGGCTCGCCGGGGCCCGGCGGCGTGGTCAGGCTTCGTCGTCCTCGGCGTACTTCACCCACGCGAAGTCCTCGCCCTCGAACTCGACGAGACGGAAACCGTCGGCGAACTTCTGCAGCGCGTCGCCGGCGATCACGAACGGTACAGGGCCGGCGACGTCGATCAGCAATTGCTCCGCGTCAGCGGCCTCGACGGTGGCGCAGAGCTCGTCGAGCAGGCAGGGCACGGGCCGCGCGTCGGCCTCCCAGGCCTTGAGGGAGTCGTAGCCGGTGAAGGCCAGGAGGTAACTGCCGGACTCGTCCGTGAGCGTGACGGCCGCCATCTCCGCGTGACGGTCCGGGTCCGGGGCGTCACCGCCCTCGTCACCGCTGGCCACGATCGGCAGGAGCAGGCGGCTGGTGCAGAGTGCCACCAGGGCCCTGATGTAGCCGTTGTGGTCCTGGGCGCGCGCGATGGCGGCGCGGGTCAACGGATCCGCCGCCCCGTCGTCCCCGGCGAAGCGGGAGTTCGGTTGTGCCAGGGAGCGCAGTTCGACCATGCCCAGAACCCTAGCCGTTCATGCGCCCGCGGCGATGTGCCAGACTGGGGGACATGCCCATTGAGCTCATCGGGACCATCGCCGTCGCCGTCGTGATCCTCGCCATCGCCGCAGGAGTCACCGCCCGGGTGGGAAGGGTGCGGCCGCTGATCATCGGGCTGGGCCTGGCCGCCATCCCCGTGGGGCTGTACCTCACCGGCCTGCTCAGGCTGCTCATCAACGGGATCATGAGCCTGGTGGACTGGTTCCAGCGCACCGTGTTCACCAACGCCGTGGCGTGGGGCCTGGGCCTGCTGGTGAGCGGCATCATCCTCACCGTCGTGGGGCTCATGCTCCCCCGGAAGCCCGCCCGTGAGCATGCGGCTCAGCCCGCCGCGGGCAGGGAGGCCCCCCAGCGCAACCGCACCAGGCAGGTGCCCGGCGCCACCGCGGCCAAGCCCGCCACCGGCACCGCGCGGTCGACGCCCTCCCCCGCCGCGAAGCCGGCCGCCAAGCCCGCCGCGGCTCAGAAGGGCACAGACCCCGAGGACGCGGAGATCGAAGCGCTGCTGCGCAAGCGCGGCATCATGTGAGCTGGGCGGATCAGCGGGGTCAGTCGGCGTCGGCGCTGCTGTAGCCCGCCGAGGTCGCCCCATTGGCCTTCAGCCACCGGCGCAGCTCGATGATCTTGCCCCTGCCGCCCTCACCTTCGAGGAACTGGATGGCAAGCACGGGCCTGCGCTTGAGCGTGTCCTCCTGCTTGATCAGGAGTGAACTCCAGGCGTCGCCGGGACGCAGTCGCACTCCCGCGATCGCGTCGACGTCGTAGCGGCGCAGGAACGGTCCGTTGCGGACGGTGACCACACCGTCGGCCGCCCAGAGCCGGGAATAGCCGACGGACAACATGATGGCGATCATCAGGAACACGATGAACAGCAGCGTGCCCGCCTGCGCCCAGGTGACCTGCCCACGGATCTCCGGGCCGAGCTCGTACCAGCCGTACAGCGCGCCGAACAGCAGGACCATGGAGAGCACGACACCGGTCATGAGTGCCGGCGGGCTCGAGTACGAGAGCCTCGCGGGGACGGGGTCGTCCTCGGGGGTGAGCGGCTGGTCGACGGGTTCTGTCACGACGCTCCTCAGAGCCTGCAGGCGGCGAGTTCGGTGAGCAGGATGCCTCGCGCGCCGGCGTCGTGGAGGCGGTCCATGAGGAGGTGGGCGCCCTTGCGTGGAACCAGCACGCGCACCGCGCTCCAGCCCTCCTTCGACAGCGCCGACACGGTGGGGCCCTCCACACCAGGGGCCAGCGACGCGGTGGCCTCCAGGTCGTCGGTGTGCACGTTGTAGTCGAGCATCATGTAGTTCTGGGCGACGAGCACCGAGTGCAGGCGGGTCTTCAGCGCCTCCGCCAGGGGCGGCAGCGCGCGGCCGCCGTTGCGCTGGATGAGGACTGCTTCGGATTCGCAGATCGGGTCGCCGAACATCTCGAGGCCTGCGCGACGCAGCGTGGTGCCGGTGTCGACGACGTCAGCCACGACGTCGGCGACGCCGAGCCGGATGGCGGATTCGACCGCACCGTCGAGCCCGACGAGTTCGGCCTCGATCCCCTTCTCGTCGAGGTATGTCCGGAGCAGACCGGTGTAGGAGGAGGCGATGCGCTTGCCCCGGAGGTCTTCCAGTGTCATCAACGAGCCGTTGACGGCAGCGAAACGGAACCGGGAGCCGCCGAAGCCGAGCGCCATGACCTCGGTGGCGTCGGCCGCCGAATCCAGGAGCATGTCGCGGCCGGTGATGCCGATGTCCAGGTGGCCGCGTCCGATGTAGATCGCGATGTCGCGGGGACGGAGGTAGTAGAACTCCACGCCGTGATCGGTGTCGATCAGCGTGAGGTCCTTGCTGTCGGTGCGTTGGCGGTAGCCGGCGGAGCGCAGCATCTGGGACGCGGCCTCGGCGAGGGCGCCCTTGTTGGGCACGGCGATGCGAAGGAGTCGTTCGGTGGTCACGTTCGGTTCGTCCTCAGAGGTAGCGGTAGATGTCGTCGAGGTCGAGATCAAGGGCGATCATCATGACCTGCAGGTGGTAGAGAAGTTGGCTGATCTCCTCGGCGGCCTGGCCCTTCGACTCGTACTCGGCGGCCATCCACACCTCGGCGGCCTCCTCGACGACTTTCTTGCCGATGGCGTGCACGCCGGCCTCCAGCCGCTCCACCGTGCTCGAGCCTTCGGGCCGGTTGCGCGCAATTTCGGTGAGCTGGTCGAAGAGCTGTTCGAAAGACTTCACGTTTCCAGACCTTATCGCTTAGAGCTTGATGCCGAGCAGCGCGTCGACCGCGGCGGACATCTCCGAGATGGCGTCGGTGTCGTCGCCACCGATGCTGAGGCTGGCCGACGCCCAGGTGTCGACGGCCGCGAGGGCGGCAGGGGCGTCGAGGTTGTTGCGGAGCGCGGTGCGCATGGCGGCGATCGTCTCGCCCGCGGGCAGCGCCCCGCCGTCGTTGACCATGCCGCGCCACAGGGCGAGGCGCTCGGTGGCCCGTTCGAGCTGGTCCGGCGTCCACTCCCAGTTCTCCTGGTAGTGGTGGTCCAGCAGCGCCAGCCTGATGGCCATGGGATCCGCCCCGGCCTTGCGCAGGCGGCTGACGAGCTCGAGGTTGCCCTTCGACTTGCTCATCTTCTCGCCGTGGAGCGCCACCAGGCCGGAGTGCACGAAGGCATCCGCGAGGGGCTCACGGCTGGCCACGATGGCCTGCGCCGCGCACATCTCGTGGTGCGGGAAGACCAGGTCTGCCCCACCACCCTGGACGTCGAAGTTCGCTCCGAGGTAACGCAGCGAGATGGCGGTGCACTCGATGTGCCAGCCAGGACGACCGGCGCCCAGAGGCGAGGACCAACTGGGTTCGCCTTCGCGGGAGTAGCGCCACAACAGGCTGTCGAGCGGGTGCCGCTTGCCCGGGCGGTCCGGGTCGCCGCCGTTCTCGCGGAAGCTCGCGATCATCTCGGCCTCGCTGAGGTGGCTGACACCGCCGAACCCCGGCGCCGCGGCGGTATTGAAGTACCAGTCCGGGTGCTCGTCGTCGCCCACCTGGTAGATGAGACCACTGGCGAGCAGGTCGTCGATCAGTTCGGTGACGCAGCTGATGGACTCGACGGCGCCGATGTAGTTGTTCGGGGGCAGGACGCGCAGGTCCTGCATGTCGCTGCGGAACAGTTCGGTCTGGTCCGCGGCCAGTTCCTCCCATTCGACGCCGGTCTCGGCGGCGCGCTCGAGGAGCGGGTCGTCGACATCGGTGACGTTCTGGGTGTAGTCGACGCTGAGCCCGAGGTCCCGCCAGACGCGGTTGATCAGGTCGAAGGTGAGGTAGGTGTTGGCGTGACCCAGATGCGTGGCGTCGTAGGGGGTGATGCCGCACACGTACATCCGTGCGGTCTCCACGTCCGCGGCCACTGGCACCTGGCTGCGCGACGCCGAGTCGAACAGGGTGAGCTTGTCCGGAACGGCGCCACTCGAGGGCGGCAGGGCCGGAACGTCAACGGTTTCCCACGCATACATGGGTCACAACTTACCGCCTAGATCGGAGGCCACGGGATGCTGGGCCACCGCTCGGATGGCCGCGGCATCGCTCCTTCCGCCAGTATCTCCTCAGCCCGGCTGGTCAGCGCGGCCCATTCCTCGTCCGTCAGCCCGGGCGCGAGCGGCGCCTCGATGGACGCGGCGAGCGCCACGACGGCGAGCTCGCCCTCGGTGAGTGGATCGCCGGCCCATCCCCACAGGACCGTGCGCAGTTTGTTGTCTGTGTGGAGGCTCACGCCGTGGTCGACGCCGGCGAGGGCGTCACCGTGCGAGATGACGTGGCTGGCCTTGCGGTCGGAGTTGTTCAGCAGCGCGTCGAACAGGGCGAGAGCGCGAAGCCGGGGGTCGTCGCGGTGCGCCAGCACGACGGGGCGGTCCTCAGCGTTCAGACCGGTGAGGATGGGCAGCCAGGTCTCGTCCACGTCGGTGGGCTCGAGCAGGTCGATGAGCGGCGTGGGCGCGCCGTCGACCCAGCGCTGGGCAGATCCTTCGCCGAGCGGCCCCTCGCACCAGACAGTCAGCGGCACCACACCGAGCCCGAGTTCCTCTGACAGCGCGTAGGCCGCGACCTCGCGGCGCCCGAGGGTGGCCATCGGAAAGTCCCACAGCGGCGACTCCCCCGCCACCGGCTTGTACACCCAGTGCGCCTCCTCCTCGTCGACGGCGAGGAAGGTGGCATTGGAAGCATCGACGAGCCGCCCCACGACCTGGAGCGCTCCGCTGGGCCCGGTCATCCGAACAGCGGCCCGCGGTAGCCGTTCGCGCGGGGGCAGATGTGTCCTGCCGGGTCCAGTGGCTGGCTGCACGCCGGGCACGAGGGCCGACCGGAGGCGACGACGACCTCCGCGCGTGAGGAGAACTCCCGCGCCATCACGGGCGTCATCCGGATCTGTACGAGTGAGTTCTCGCCCTCCTCGTCAGGCTCGGCGGAGAAGAGTTCGAGGAGGAGGCGGTTGCGCTCATGGTCCCAGGCCAGGCCGATGGCCGCTGCGCGGAACAGCACCTCGACGGGCGCATCGAGCGGACCGTTGTCGGCAGGTGGCTGCCGTGGGGGCACTTCGTGGCCGAGTTCAGCGAGCTGGTCGAGCACGTCGCCGACCCGCACACCCAGCAGGAGCGTCTGCTCCTTCTCGAGCGCCACGGCCGCCAGGCGGTTGCCCTGCGCCACCTGGATGAGGAACAGGCGTTCACCGGGCGCGCCGATGGTGCCGACGATGCAGCGGTCCGGGTTGTCGAAGGCGAGCATCATGGCATCACCCTACGCCTGCGACATCGCCACCGCCGATGGTCGGAGCGGGGTTCCCCCCGAGCAGGGAGGCGAGGTCGCCTCCGGTGTTCACGCACACCACGAGGGGCCGCTCGCCGCTGTAGTCGATGACGCTGAGGCCTGCCGGGTGCACGTGGAGGCGCTGGAACTGGTCGAGGTGCATTCCGAAGGCGTGCGCGAGGATCGCCTTGATGGGGTCGCCGTGCGAGAACACGGCGACGACCTCGTCCGCGCCGTGCCTGCCCGCCACGTCGGCGATGGCCGCGGTGGTGCGATGGAACATGGCCAGCATGGACTCGCCACCGGGGAAGGCCACGACGGAGGGCCGGGCCTGCACGTCGGCCCACACCTCCTGGGAACTCAGGTCGTCGAGTTTCGCGCCGGTCCATTCGCCGTAGTCGCATTCGCTGACGCCGTCGAGCAGCTCAGGGTGGGGGAAGCCTGCCAGCGTGGCCGTCTCGATGCACCGCTCCACCGGGGAGCTGTAGGCGGCCGCGATGGTCACGTTCCTCAGCAGCTCGCCGAGGGCCACGGCCTGCCCCCGCCCGATGTCGTCCAACGCCACCCCCGGCGCGCGCCCGGCGAGCACGCCCGCTGCGTTCGCCGTCGAGCGGCCATGCCTGATCAGCACCACCTTGGTCATGGGGCCCAAGCCTAGTAGCCGCGTCGGCGGTACAGTTGCCCCCGATTTGGCTTCGGGAGGACGCACATATGGACTGGTTGCAGGCGATCGTGCTCGGCATCGTGCAGGGTCTCACGGAATTCCTGCCCATCTCGTCGAGCGCGCACGTGTCGATCGTCGGGCAGCTGTTGTTCGACGGCCGCGACCCCGGCGCCGCTTTCACCGCGGTCACCCAGCTGGGCACCGAGACGGCCGTGCTCGTCTACTTCCGCAAGGACATCGCGCGCATCATCGCGCGCTGGTTCGGTTCGCTCGGCGGCACGGTGGAGCGAACCGACCCCGACGCACGCATGGGCTGGCTGGTGATCATCGGCTCCGTCCCCATCGTCGTGCTGGGGCTGCTGTTCCAGGACGCCATCGACACCACGCTGCGCAACCTCTGGATCACGGTGGCGATGCTGGCCGGCGTCGGCATCGTGCTGGCCATCGCTGACAGGTTCGGCGAGAACAACTCCAAGGACCTGCGGGAACTGAGTTGGCGCGACGGCATCCTGTTCGGCCTGTTCCAGGCAGCGGCGCTGATCCCTGGTGTGTCGCGCTCCGGCGCCACCATCTCCGGCGGTCTGTTCCTGGGCTACGACCGCCCCGCCGCCACCCGCTACGCGTTCCTGCTGGCCGTCCCGGCGGTCTTCGGCTCCGGCCTCTACAAGCTCAAGGACATCGGCGGCGACGCCACCGCCGCCTGGGGTCCCACCATCGTGGCCACGATCCTCGCGTTCATCATCGGCTACGCCGTGATCGCGTGGCTGCTGCGCTACGTCTCCACGCACAACTTCCGGCTCTTCGTCGTCTACCGCCTGGCTGTTGCCGCGATCGTCGCGGTGCTGCTGCTCACCGGCGTGCTCGCGGCCGCATAGGCTGGGTCCCGCTATGCAGCTTCGTCCACTCGGTGCCACCGGTCTCCATGTCTCCCCCCTCGGTTTGGGGACCATGGCGTGGGGCCGCGACGTCGAGTGGCCGATGGCGCAGGCGCTACTCCACGATTTCGTCGACGGTGGGGGCAACCTCGTCGACACCGCCCCCGCGTATGGCGCCGGGGTGGCAGAGAAGATGATCGGCAAGGCCCTGCACGCGGGCCTCCCCAGGGAATCGCTCGTGATCGCCACCAAGGCCGGCTTCGTGGTGCGCGACGGTCGCCGGGTCATCGACACGTCCCGCGGCGCGTTGCTCAACGACCTGGAGCAGTCGCTGCGGCGGCTGGGGACGGACCACGTGGACCTGTGGCAGGTGCACGCCTGGGGTGACGCCCCCGTCGACGAAACGATGTCGGCGCTGGATACCGCCGTCGCCCGGGGCATGGCCCACTACGTGGGCGTGTCGAACTTCGTGGGCTGGCAGACCGCCACGGCCGCCACCTGGCAGGACGCAGACCGGGCCCGGGTGACGCTGTCCAGCGTGCAGGTGGAGTACTCGCTGCTGGCACGGCGCGCCGAAGTGGAGGTCATCCCCTCCGCCGCTCACCACCGGCTGGGTGTGCTGGCGTGGTCGGGGCTGGGCCGCGGGGTGCTGACCGGCAAGTACGCCGGCGGCCGGATCCCCCGCGATTCGCGGGGCGCCTCGGATCACTTCAGCTGGTTCGTCGAGCCGTATCTGCAGCCCCGCTCGTCGGCGATCGTCGACGCGGTGGCACATGCCGCCCAGGGCCTGGGGCTGACGCCGGCCCAGGTGTCGCTGCTGTGGACGAGGGATGCTCCCCAGGTGGCCTCGGCCCTCATCGGCCCCCGCACCACGGAACACCTCGCCGAACTGATGGACGTCGAGCACAAGACGCTCGTGCCGCCCATCGTCGCCGCGCTCGACGACATCTCCGGCGGCCCGAACGGGCTACGGCCGGCTAGCCCAACTCAAACGTGATGTGGTGCAGGCCCTCGCCGTCGATCTCGAGGTGCAGCGTGCCGGTGAGGTCTTCCAGTTCACCGGAGCCCGATCCGGGCACGATCTCGTAGCGGACCTCCTGCACACCGCCCTGCATGGTGCCGAACTGCTGGAACGTGATGGCGCCCTTGCGGCCGTCCAGGGTGCCCTCGAACACCTCCATGGCCACATAGCCCGCCGTCCCGCTGGACGCGTCCCCACCCGAGACCATGACGCCCTTGCTGACGCCCTGCGCCGCGCCCTCCCACACCTTGGCGAAGTCGAACCTGCTGGTCGTGGGCAGCAGGGCCTCGGTGGGGGTGATCTCAATCTCAAAGGTCGCCTCAACGCCCATGTCATCTGCTCCTCAGACGCTCCGCGCCCACCTGCCGGGGCCCTTCTGAACCCCACACTAGCCCCGATTTGCGTAGTCCCGGGGTGTACCTGCTAGAGTTCCTTGTCGCTCCCCGAAAGGGAAGCGCACCCTGTCCGGGTGGCGGAATTGGTAGACGCGCTAGCTTGAGGTGCTAGTGCCCGTTTAGGGCGTGGAGGTTCAAGTCCTCTCTCGGACACACTGGGAACCCCCGGTGATCAGCGGAAACGCAGATCGCCGGGGGTTTTGCTTTTCTCTACGCGTGCGTCGCTCACCAGTCGAGGCGCAGCGGGAATCCGTTGGTGCCGTCGTCGGTGGCACGCACCGCGAGAACGTGGTGCAACTGGACGTGGTTGCGTTCGAAACTCAGCCTGGAACCAGCCATATAGAGGCCCCAGGCACGGGCCTTCGTCTCCCCCACCTCCGCCACGCAGGCATCCCAGTGGTCGACGAGGTTGCGGCACCAGGCGGCGAGGGTGAGGGCGTAGTGCGGGCGGAAGTTCTCCTCATGCATGACCTCGAACCCGGCGTCCTGCGCGTCCCGGATGATGACGCCGGACCCGCTCATCTCGCCGTCGGGGAAGATGTAGCGATCCAGAAACGGCCCCACCGGCTCACGGCGATTGTGGGAATGGGTGATGCAATGGTTCAGGAGGCGACCCTCCGGCCGCAGCCGATCACGCAGGAAGGCGAAGTAGGCGGGGTAGTTCTTCACGCCGATGTGTTCCGTCAGCCCGATCGAGCTCACGGCGTCGAAACCGCTCTCGGTCACGTCGCGGTAGTCCCCGTGCCGCACCTCGGCGAGGCCGCCGAGCCCCTCACGCGCGATGGCGTCCGTGGCCCAGAGTGCCTGCTGGTGCGACAGCGTCACCCCCAGAGACCGCACGCCGTAATGCTTCGCCGCGTGGCGCACCATGCCGCCCCAACCGCAGCCGACGTCGAGCAGCCGCATCCCGGCGCGCAACCCCAGCTTGCGGCAGATCAGGTCGTACTTCTCCGCCTGCGCCTCCTCCAGGGTCGCATCCCCACTGGGATAGACGGCGCACGTGTAGGTCATCGATGGTCCGAGGATGTGTTCGTAGAACGTGTTGGAGACGTCGTAGTGATGCGAGATCGCGTCCGAATCGCGGGCCTTCGAGTGGCGCAGTCCCCTGGCGAGTCTCCGCCAGCGTGGCGGGTACTCCAGCGGCGGAGGCGGGGGCGGCTTGAGCGTTTCGATCCCGAGGGCACGTGCCAGTTCGAGCGCCTCGGGTGCGCTGGGAAGCCGGAATGCGACCCGGTCCTGGACGAGCTTCAGGATCTCGTAGGGGTCGCCGGGGTGCACGCCCCGCAGTTCGAGGTCACCAGCCAGGTACGCCCGCACCATGCCGAGTTCGCCAGGGGCGGTCACCAGGTACGCGAGTCCGCGCCGGGTGCGCAGCGCCAGGCCGAGGTCCGAGTCCTCCGGGCCGGTCGCGCTCCCGTCCGAAGCCGTGAACCTCAGCGGCATGCCCTCGCGCAGCAGCGACGCGACCGCGTCGGCGATGGGCATCCGTGCGTTCAGGTTCTGTTTCATCGTTCCTCCACCGCCTTCTCGTACAGGCTGGTCAGCCGGTTGTCAGGGTCATAACGGGCCTTCACCGCGGCGAGATTCGCGCCGCCGTACAGACGCTCGAACGTGTCCCGGTCGTAGTAGGCCTCGGAGTAGAGCGACTTGTGGCCACCCAGCGCCTGCACCTTCTCCTCGATCGCCCGGTTGCGCGGCGCGAGGGGCGCGTCCGGCCCGACGGGTACGGCGCCCCAGAAGCCGACGTTGACGTAGGTGGTACCCCCGCGCAGGGGATACGTCGGCCAGGGCCGTGCGCCTGGCCCGCCCGTCGCCCTCAGTCGCAGCGGGCAGAGCCACACCGGGCGCATCCCGACGGCGTCGTCGAACCAGGTGAGGAATTCCCCGATCAGCTCCATCGGCACCTCGACGTCCTGGATCACGCGTTCCTGCCGGGGGCGACGGGCGAGCGCGTCCAGCCGCTCACTGAAGCGGGTGCGGCGGTCGAGCCCGACCAGCCGGTGGTAGACGTCGGAGCGGCGCCAGCGGCGGGGCCACAGTCTGCGGACCAACGGGTGCTGCACGCCGAAGGCGCGCGAGCACCAGAACCAGTCTGTGTCCCACCGCCAGAGGTAGTCGTAGCCGGTGAGCTGGTCAGGCGAGAGGCTCCGGATGGAGCGGTAATAGATCTGCTGGCCGGTGTAGTCACTGACAGGGCGGGAGGGCGCGTCGATCCAGGTGGCGAGGGTGAGGTAGTACTCCCCCGGTGCGAAGGCCACGCCGTCGAGGGCGTCGACCGCGGTGCCGTCGTGAGAGCGGGTCGCGCACACTTCGGCGATGGCGGCGGCCAGCGAGTCGGTGTCGCTGAAGCGCAGGT
This sequence comes from Tessaracoccus sp. MC1756, assembly GCF_014164735.1. Lineage (NCBI taxonomy): Bacteria > Bacillati > Actinomycetota > Actinomycetes > Propionibacteriales > Propionibacteriaceae > Tessaracoccus > Tessaracoccus sp. MC1756. The sequence continues at coordinate 31,533 of NZ_JACJFZ010000007.1, forward strand.
GACGCAGTGCGACGAACGCTGGCGCCCGCTCCAGTTCGATCACCAGCCGGGTGACATAGCCCAGGGAGCCGTAGGAGTTCGGCACCGCGTCGAAGAGGTCGTCACCCGGCCTTGTTGTGACCACCTCACCGGCCCCGGTGAAGACGTCCATCTCGAGGACGGACTCATGGGGCATGCCGTTGCGGAAGCTCGTGGACTCGATCCCGAGCCCGCTCACCGCCCCACCTATGGTGATCGTCCGCAACTGCGGGACGACCAGCGGCATGAGCCCGTGGGCGAGCGTCGCGTCGACGAGGGTTTCGTAGGTGCACATGCCCTGGACTTCCGCCGTGCGCATCACGGGGTCGACGGCGAGCACCCCGGTCAGACCGGAGACGTCCAGTCCGGGAGCAGTCGTGCGGGATCTCGAACGGAACAGGTTCGACGTGTGCTTGGCGAGGCGCACCGGCGAGCCTGCCGGGATCGCCTCGTACGACGATCGCAGCCTCGCTATTGCCTGCTCATGCTCCGTCCGGACAGGTGCTGCTGCCACGAGGCCACACTAACCCGGAGCCCCTCTGGTATCTGCCCGGACGGAGAATCCATAGCGCTTTCGCTTTCCCCGTTCCGGCCGACGCTAGGCTCGGGGAGAGGGACTTTGAATGAAGGAGAGCCTCATGGCAACGTTGGCAATCGTCGGGGCGGGGCCGGGCCTGGGCGCCGCGGTCGCGCGCAGGTTCGGGCGCGAAGGATTCTCGGTGGCGCTCGTCTCACGCGACAAAGCGAAGCTGGACGCGCTGGCGGCCGAGCTCGCCGACGGCGGTGTGACGGCACGCGGATACGCAGCCGATGTCCGCGACGCCGCGTCCCTCGAGGCCGCGCTGTCGGCAGCGGCTGACGAGCTGGGTCCGATCACGGCGCTGCAGTACAGCCCGCTCCCGTCCCGGTCATACCTGGAACCCGTCCTCGACCTCACCCCCGAGCTGGCGCTCGATGCGCTGCGCTTCTCAGCGTTGGGGCTCATCACGGCGGCCCGTGCAGTACTGCCGGGGATGCGCGCCGCGGGCGACGGCACGATCATCCTGATCAACGGCGGCACCTCCGTGAAGGCCCGGGCGGGTTTCTCGGGCACGTCGGTGGCGTTCCCGGCCGAGAGCGCGTACGGCGAGATGCTGCATGAGGCGCTGGCCGACGAGGGCGTCCGCGTCGTCCAGCTGGTGATCCCCGGCTCCATCCCCAAGCTGAAGGTCGCCAACGGCGTGGACGGGGTCGCGGAGCGCATCTGGCAGCTCCACACGACGCCGGGTGAATTCAGGACGATGCTCATCCCGCTCGAGGAGGGGCGCGAGTAGCGGACGATCCCAGGCGGGGTGCATAGAGTGGGTCGCATGGCCGTTCCCGTTACGCTTGCGATCCTCGGCGCCTCAGGCGACCTCGCCACCCGTCTCCTCCTGCCCGGTCTCGGCACCCTGCTCGAAACCAACCCCGAGTACGACGTGACACTGGTGGGGTGCGCCGCCGACGAGTTGTCCCAGGAGGATTGGGCCGCGCGCGTTCGCGGGGCGCTGGGTGGCCGGTGCGCCAGGGCCAGCGTCGAACGGGTGATCGCCACCACGCGCTACGAACAGCTCGACCTCACCGACGCCGGCGCCCTGCGCGCGCTGCTCGATGGCCTCGGCGACGCACCGGTGCTTTACCTGGCGCTCCCGCCCCGGATCTCGATCAAGCTCTGCAAGGCCCTGACCAGCCTTGAAATTCCGCCGGGGCTCCGGCTCGCCTTGGAGAAGCCGTTCGGCTCCAGCCTCGAAACCGCCCGCGAACTCAATGGGGTGCTCGCCGGTCTCGTGCCGGAGAACCAACTCTTCCGCATCGATCACTTCCTCGGTAAATCGGTGGTACTCAATCTCCTGGGGCTCCGCTTCACCAACCGCATCTTCGAGCATGCCTGGAACAACCAGAACATCGAGAGCGTCGACATCACCGTCGACGAGGTGCTGGCGCTCGAGGGACGCGCCGGTTACTACGACGGTGCGGGTGCACTCCGCGACATGATCCAGAGCCACCTCCTGCTGGTCCTGGCCCTGTTCGCGATGGAAGAGCCACCGTCGCTCAACGAGCGTGACGTCCGCGACCTCATCGCCCTGATGCTGCGGCACACCCGTGTGTGGGATGACGACCCGGTGGCCTCCTCCCGTCGCGCGCGGTACACGGCCGGCCAGATCGGCGGCGAGGCTGTCCCGAACTACGTCGACGAGCCGGGTGTCGACGCCTCGAGGAACACCGAGACCTTGGCGGAACTCACCGTGAGGATCAACACGGACCGGTGGGCCGGTGTCCCGTTCCGGCTGCGCAGCGGCAAGGCGCTCGGTGACGCCCGCAACGGGATCACAGTGGCTTTCCGTCCGGTGGACCACGTGCCGGAGGGGTTCACGGAGGCGCCGCCGAACGTGCTGAGTATCGGCATGAAACCCGCCAACATCAGGCTGGGGCTTTCCACGAATGCGGAGTCCAACCGCTTCCAGTTGGACCAGTCGGTGCTCTCGACGGACCTCGCGGAGAGCCCGCTCAAGCCCTACGGCGAAATCCTCGACTCCATCTTCCGTGGCGACCCGCTGCTGACCGTGCGCGGTGACGTGGCCGAGGAATGCTGGCGGATCGTGCAACCGGTCATTCACGCATGGCAGCAGGGCCTGGTGCCCTTGGACGAGTATGTCGCAGGAGGGGCGGGGCCGACCCGCTGGAACGCGTAGCAGGCGTGCGGCCTACGTGACCGCCAGACCGGCCACCGCCAGCACCACCGCCAGCGAAGCCGAACTGATCAGCAGACCGGGCAGGCCCTTCCTCCCCCGGGCGAGCGCATCCCACCGCCACGTGAGCAGGACGGCTCCCACTGCGGTGAGAACCACGTACACGGTCCAGACGGGGACGGGATCCATGATCCCCTTCAGAACCGCCGGAAGGACCACCCCCAGAAGCGCTGTCCCCGCGACACAGCAGAGTACCTGCGAAAGAGCCGTGTTCCGGGTCGGCGTGCGGCGCGTGACTCTCCAGATCGTCCAGAGGGAGCCCGCGAGGACTCCGATGGCCAGGACGGCGCTCAGAACCATGACGAGGGTATCGCTCACGGTTGCTGCTCCTCGTCCAGCAGGGCCGTTACGAGGTCGCCCTGGAGTGTCAGCAGTTGCGGGCCGGTCGGAGCGGAGTTGACCAGGTAGGCCACTCCGCGGCCGGTTCTGGGGCAGTACCCCACGTAAGCGTGGTGGGATCCGGTCAGGCCGTTGTGGAAGATGAGATCCTCCCCTGCCACCGTCGTCGCGCGCATCCAGGTAATGGCGATCTGCGCGTCAGGCATCCACGGCAGGATCGGAGCCGGCGCGACGGGCTCGAGCCCGGCGGACCCCGGTTGGAGCCCGGCCATGGTCAGGCGCATCCACTGCGCCAGGTCGCGGCCGGTGGACCACATACCGCCCCCTGGCGCCAGACCGTTCAGGGTCCACGGTTCGGCTGGTCTGCCGCCGAGCAGGCCCTTGGCCCAGCGTGGCGGGAGACCATCCGGCGTGACCGGGAGAGATGTGTGAGCCAGCGAGTAGGGAACCAGAATCCGTTCGGTCAGAAGTGCCTCGTAGGTAGTTGATGCGCGTTCGGCCAACAGGTGGGCGAGGAGCGCGATACCCGCCGTGGAGTAGGAGAACGTTCCCCTACCCTCAAGGCGTTGGGAGAGGACATCAGCCACCGTGTCCGAACAGTCCCCGTGCGCGCCTTCCGCGTGGAGCAGGCCGAGATTGAGGTTCATGGTGGTGGTCATGGTCGCCGTGAAGTTCGGCAAACCGGACGTGTGGGAAGCCAATTCCCTCAGGGCCACGCCGGCGACGTCTGAGCCCAGCGCATCAGTGAGTTCACCGACCGTCGTGTCCAGGGAGACTTCACCCTTCGCGACCATGTCCATCAACACTGCACCACAGAACGTCTTCGACACAGACCCGATGCCGAACGGCGTCCGCTCGTCGGCTCCCATCCCCGCGAACCGGGTGGAGTCGCCATCTACGAGGGCTACCGAGACCCGATTGAGCCCCTTCAGATAGGGCTCCACACGGGTCAACAGCGTGGCGTCGCCGGTCCTCCCGGAGGCCTGCAGCACAGGATGGGGGCCGACCAGCGCCAAGAGGCCGGCTGTCCCCACTCCGACCCCCGCCGCCAGAAGCGCTCTCCTCGGAATCTGTTTCGCAGGCACCGTCGCCGCCTTAGTCCCCCGCGGCCGGTCCCCGCTGGCCTGCTGGTCCAGCGTCCGGCCGCTATGTTCCGACCCTACTCGCGTCCGTGCGGCTCCGGAGGCGGTGCCGCGAACCGCTGTGACCGATGGCTACTACCGAACAGATCAGCAGCGGGTTCGGGCGTATCTTGGCTCAATGAGGCAAGCTTCCGACGTTTCCCCGACCCCGCCGGGCTGGAAGCGGGCCCTCGGCATCCTGGGGCTCCTCGCTCACCTCGTGGTGGGCTACATCTACCTCACAGTGGGGCTTGTCACCCCGATGCCGTGGCTTCTGGGCTTCTGGGCGATCTGGGTGGTGCTCCTGCTGGTCTGCCTGCGGCTGTTGCGGGACCGGCCGCTGCTGGTCCTCGCGGTCCCACCCCTGGCACTTGGCATACTCATCGGCGGACTGTCGCTTGGTGAGGCTCTGCTGGGATGGAGTGCTGACCGGGCAGTGCCACGACGAGCAGGCAGTTCGGGATTGACCGTGGAGCTGAGGCACGTCAGAGGCTGAGGGTCAGCTGGGCGCGGTGGTGTCGATAGTGCTTGGGTGCCCAGTCCAGCACGTCGAGGCGCGTCATCCAGGACGCGAAGTAGGGGTCCCAACTCTCGGGCACCGGCATGCCGAGCCTCAATTCGGCGTCGCTGGCGCCCCGGGCCCAGGTCAGGAGCCAGCGGGTGTCGGCGTCCATCCACCGGCCCAGTCGCCCCATGGAAACGATCCTCACTCCCGCCACCGGCCCGGCATAGTTGATCCAGTTGTAGGGCCGGGTCAACGCCGTCAGGCCACGCGCGTATCCCATGGAGACGGGGTGCGGCAGGTGGCCGAAGACCCCGAACAACGCAACGAACACTCTCGCGAGGTGCTGGCCGAACCACATGTGGAACAGCAACTCGCGGTTCGTCCACCGGGTGCCCCGGGTGGGCGCCACCAGATCTGCCGGATTAGCCTCGCTGAGGAGAGCACGGAAATCCACCCGACACTCCTCGAGCCGGGCCAGCACCTCGTCGGGCACGACCATGACCCAGTATCCCCCGTCGCAGTTCCGGGGTCGCGCATCGACGTTCGTCGATGCGCCTAAACTGGATGGATGTCCACCGTCCCCGAGTGCGCAACAGCCCCCACCTCGATGATGTCGGCAGAGCGAGCAGCGTGTCTGGCCGAACTCTTCAAGGCGCTCTCAGACCCGACGCGGGTACGGCTCCTGGCCCACATCGCGGACTCTCCCGACGGCACCGCCTGCGCCTGCCACATCCCCGACACGCTCGGCATCAGCCAGCCCACCTTGTCGCACCACCTGAAGAAGTTGACGGCCGCCGGCCTCGTGACGCGCGAACAGCGGGGGCGCTGGGCGCACTACACGGCGGCCGGCGACGTGCTGGAGGTGGCGCGCGAGTTCCTGGGCACCACCACTGAGGACGCGGCCCGCTGCTGCTGACGGGCCGCGCCCCCCGGTTCAACGTGCGGCGCTCAGGCCTGCCAGCTCGGCACCGATCGGCGGGACCTGCTGCATGAGGAGTTGCGCCAGCCTGGGCGCGCCGGCACTCACCGCGGCCAGCGGCCCGGCCTCGTTCGACGCCCGCTGCATGAGCAGGGGTGACGAGGTGCCGGTCTGGGACAGGGTCTGGTTGACCACCCACGCCCAGGGCGCGATCCCAGCCCGCGCCAGGTCGTCGACGAGACTCTGCGCCTCCAGCACCGGGGTCGTTTCCGCAGTGGTCACGATGACCAGCTTCGTGTAGACCGGGTCCTGGAGCCGCATGAGCGGTGTGGTGAACCTGGCGTTGCCCAGCCCACGGGCAACCTCCCTGTGGTACGAGCCGGTGGCATCCATGAGCAACAGGGTGTGCCCCGTGGGTGCGGTGTCCAACACCACGAACCGCTTGTCCGCCTGCGCGATCGCCTTCGAGAAGGCTTGGAAGACCGCGATCTCCTCCGTGCACGGCGACTTGAGATCCTCCTCCAACGCAGCGCGACCCGCGTCGTCGAGGTTCCTGCCCTTCGTGGCCATCACCCGGTCGCGGTAGTCCTGGGTGGCGCGTTCCGGATCGATGCTCGTGACCTCGATCCCCGCCGCGTCCATTCCCACAGTGCGGTCCAGATGCGCCGCGGGGTCCGTCGTCGTCAGCAGTACGTCCTTGCCCCGTTCAGCCAGCGCGACGGCCAGTGCAGCGGCAACGGTCGTCTTGCCGACTCCGCCCTTGCCCATGCACATCACGAGACCCTTGTCCGCTCCGACCAACTCGTCTACCAGTGCTCCAAGCCCCGGGGCGCCGGCCATTGGATCACCGGCCGCCAGGGCCGCGGGCGGATCCGCAGGGCTGAACATGCGGCGCAGCGCGTCGACGCCCACCATGTTGGTGGCCCTGAGCGGCAAGGAGTCGAGCTCAAGCCGCCGTAGCCCGAGGGGCAACTGCTGCAGCGCCTGCGCCTCGCGGGCACGGATGGCATCGCCGAGCGCATCGTGGATCTCCTCCTGGGGCAGGATTCCGTTCACGACGAGGTGGGTGACGTGAATGCCGACGGTGGCCAGTTCGAGCAGTGCCCGCTCAGCCTCGTCGAGGCTGGACCGATCGGCTCGGGCGACCAGGATGATCCTCGTGCGCTCCGGGCTCGCCAGCGACTCGACGGCCGCAGCGTAGGTGCCGCGGGCCTTGTCCAACCCGGACATCGGCCCGAGGCACGAAGCGTCGCCCAACCCCTCGTCGAGGAACCCCGTCCACTCACCGGGCAGTTCCAGCAGCCGGATGGTGTGTCCCGTGGGGGCGGTGTCGAAGATCACGTGGTCGTAAGCCGCCGTCCGGGCAGGTTCTGCCAGTAGTTCGGTGAACTCGTTGAACGAGGCCACCTCCGTCGTGCACGACCCCGACAGCTGCTCCGTGGCCGCCGCAAGATCCTCGGGCTTCAGGAAGTCGCGCACCGGGGCGAGGGTCCGCTCCCGGTAGCGGTGGACCGCCTCCTCAGGGTCGATCTCGATCGCATCGAGCCCGGGGACATCCGGCACAGACACGATGCGGTGCCCCACCTCGACGCCGAACACCTGTCCGACGTTGGACGCAGGGTCGGTAGAAATCAGCAGGACGCGCCTGCCCTCATCCGCCAGCCGCGTGGCCAGGGCGCACGCCACACTGGTCTTCCCCACCCCGCCCTTACCGGTGAGGAAGACGTTGCGGGGCAGGTCCGTGAGGAACCTCATGAGCAGCATCCGCCTCCGCCACAGCAGCCGCCCTCACCAGCGGTGGCAGCCGTGAGACCCAGATCCGGGTGTTCGTCGACGCCGGCGAATCGCGCCAGCTCCGAGCGGTCCGGGTAACGGCCGGTGAGGACGGTGGTGCCGCCCACGACGACCAGCGGTAGGCCGTCGATGCCGGCCACCCGCATGAATTCCTTGGCAACCTCTTCCTCTGCGAAGGCTGCCGGGTCCGACGCCAGGTTCGCCCGCGTCACCGCGCCCCCACGCTCCTTCAGCCAGGCGACGTCCGCAGCGAAGTCCACCAGTTTCTGGTCGACGTCGGTGCCACAGACACCGGTGTTGCAGCACAGCGGCGGTTCAAAGACCTTGATCGCGCTCATCATGAGACTCCCTTGTATTGATGCACATCGATATGATTTCCTGAGCATACAACTCGTCGCGCGGAGACTCGCCCCGGCCCTGAGAAAGTGGAGACAATGCCCAATCCCACGCCCCACCTCCTGTTCGTGTGTGTCAAGAACGGCGGCAAATCACAGATGGCCGCCGCCCTCGCCCGCCAGTTGGGCGGCGACGCCGTCGAGGTCACGTCAGCGGGCACGAAGCCCGGGTCCTCCCTCAACCAGGCGTCCGTCGAAGCGCTCGCGGAGGTCGGGGCCTCCATGGAAGGCGAGTCGCCCAAGCAACTCACCGACGACATGCTGAGGGCCGCCACGCACGTGATCGTCGTGGGCACCGAGGCGCACGTTGAGCCCGTCCCCGGCATGACCGCCCCGGTCGAGGTCTGGGACACCGACGAGCCGAGCCTACGAGGCATCGAGGGCGAGGAGCGGATGCGACTGGTTCGCGAGGACATCCTCACCCGGGTGGCCGAACTGGTCCTCGAGGTGACCGGGCGGAGCCATGCAGACCTCGAACGGTAGCGGGGCATCGTCGGCGACCTGCACGGCGCCGTGAAGGGCTTCGGCATTCTCGAGCGGCAGTGACGCGCGCCACCACAACCTGGTTTGACCTGTGCAGGCGGTGACCCCTCGTCTCGCTGGGCGCCAGCCTCGTCGTCCTGCGCCTCTTCTTCCGCAGGTCCATCCCGGGCGCCTACGACGTGTCGGCGCTGCGCCGCCCCGAGGCGGCCATCCGGGATCGCCCCACCTTCCTTGCGGGAGTCGTGGTGCTCGCCGTCCTCCTCATCGGCTACTTCGCCGCCGATCCCCTCGGAGTGCCCGTGGCTGCAGTGGCCGCCACCTGCGCCGTCGTCATCTCGTTGTTCGCGGCCCGGCAGCCCCGCGCCCTGTTCGGCCTGCTGCTGCCGGCTGCCCCGCCAGCGGGCACCCCCGTGGAGGATGCCGACGAGCTGATCAGCGTCGGTGCGGGACATGTCACCACGGACCTCCCCGCTGCGCCGGCCGGCCACGCCTCGCCCACCCCGCCAACTGCGGCCACTTCCGGCGCGCTGCGTCCCATCATCGACGTCTGGACCGTGGTGCGGTCCGCGCCGTGGCAGATCGTCCTGTTCAGCCTGGGCATGTATCTCGTCGTCTACGGCTTGCGCAACGCCGGCCTGACCGATCACCTCGGCCAGCTGCTGGCATGGGTGGCGGGCCATGGGCACACTGCCGCCGCCGTCGGCACGGGCTTCCTCGTGGCGGTCATGTCCTCCGTCATGAACAACATGCCCACCACCCTGATCGCCGCCCTCGGGATCGACGCGGCAGGGGTCACCGGCCTGACCAGGGAACTGATGGCCTACGCAGCCGTCATCGGCGCCGACCTCGGACCCAAGATCACCCCCATCGGCAGCCTGGCGACCCTGCTGTGGTTGTCGGTCCTGGACAAGAAGGGCATGCACATCGGGTGGGGCACCTACTTCAAGGTGGGCATCGTGCTGACCGCCCCGGTGCTGGCCGTCACGCTGCTTGCGCTCGCGGGGTGGCTCGCAGTGCTCAGCGTCTGACGGAAGGCCGCTCCGCGGGCGTGCGTCGGGCTTCGGTACGCTTGGTCAATACCCTCCCCCGGACACAGGAGTCACACATGGGCATTCTCAACAAGCTGTTCGGCCGATCTTCGGCCGACGACGACGCCCCGGTGCCCCTGTCCGCCTTCGACCCCGATGCGGTCCGCGTGAAGATCGACGAACTGATCGGCTCCCTGGGCGAACTCGCGGACGCGATGGACACCGAGGACGCGCCCATGTCCAACCCCGGCTGGCGCGGACGGCTCCGCGACGTGCGCAACGCGCGTGGCGAACTGCGCCTGCTGTCCCGCAGGTCCCAGTTCACCAAGGACGATCTCTACGAGGTGTTGACCACCGTCCGGCCGCTGTACCGGGGGGAACCGCCGAAGGATTTCGCTCACCTTGCGGGCCTCAATGAGCGAGTCGCCAACGGGATAGAAGCGGTCCACAGGGCCGCCAACTGAGCCGGCCGCCATACGGACGCTCAGAGCACTGAGCGATCGAGCAGCCGACGCATCGTAGCGCCACCGGGATTGAGCGATGAGCCACCCCGGCCTGACTGTCGCCACCGCCCCCTCCATAGAGTGGGGTCATGGCGACTTTCGCGGACACCGCTGCAATCAATCTCCGCCTCGGCCTGTTGGGACTTCCCCTCGTCGAGGGCAAGGACTCCCAGGAGGCCCTTAACCTGGTCCGACCCGTGCTGGCGCGTCAGAGGGAAGCCAACCGGCGCCTCGGGCACCGCCTCCCCGCGGTCGACACCCGGATCCAGAACTTCCTCGATGCCTATCTCGAGGACGTCGACGCCAAGCCCCGGCTCCCCCGCCAGACCCTGGTGCTCGACCAGGCGGGCCTCGCGCGCCAGATGAGCCTCCCCGTCGACGGTGACACCTTCACCTCCGCACAACTCACGAGCTACCGCCTCGTCAACGGCATCCTCCACAACCCGGCCAACGACCGCCGCACAACCAAGGGCGTGTTCCACATCGCCGAGGGTGGCCTGCCCATCCAGGACGACAAGATCGCCGTCCCCCGCGGCACGTTCGGCAAGCTGCTGGAGGAGGCGTTCAACCCGCCGGCCGAGGCGATGATCCTGCCCTACACCTCTGAGCAGCCTGAGCAGCCGAAGTGCTGGGTCTCGCTGCTGATGCGCCCCATCGTGGTGCCGGAAGTGCCGGGCTACATCCAGCAGAAGTCCATGGAGACCCGGTTCTTCGCCCCCGCCACCCTCATGGCCAACCTCGATTTCGTGGAGGGCATCTTCGGCAACGGCGGTGACCCGTACCTCCCCGAGAACGACGCGAGCCTCAACCCCGAGACCTGGACGGGCCACACCGGCGCCGTCATCCTGGCACCGCACCTGACCAGGCTGAAGAAGAAGGACCTCGGGCTGCCCCGCTGGGAGGACGCCACTGAGCGCCAGCGCCGCGACGGCATGTGCTGGAAGGACGAGGACGAGCTCTACAACGGCGGCTCCGCCTTCAAGGCCTGCGCCCGCGACGAGCGTGGCGTCATCGTCACGGTCATCGCCGACAACTACTTCGGCTACTGCAAGAAGGAGGTCAAGGCGCAGATCAGCTACGCCGCGAATCTCCTGGGCCTCGTCGAGGAGGAGCACTCGGGTGGCGCCATCGCCTTCCCCCGCTACAACCTCGGCCAGACCTTCACGGCCACGTACACGGATGAGTCCTTCAGGATCGCCGACGTGGTGGCCCGCGACCCGGAGCGCTTCACCGTCCAGCCGGAGGGCCACGCCCTCGACGCCGAGCAGCCCCACGTCATCCTCGTGCCGGAACAGGCCAGCTACTCGCTGCGCGATTCGACGGTGAGCTGGCACATCGACGGGGAGACCCACACGATCCCGCTGCGCGCCGACGTGCAGTACGTCGGCCCTGACGGCTACCTCGTCGAACTCGGTCACATCGCGGCCGACGGCGACCAGTGGACGCTGCTGGGCACCTCGCCCGTCGCCACGAACTGCCACAAGCCGGCCACGGTGTCCGGTGGCGGCAAGTCCGAGATCTCCAAGTCCATCACCGACGCCTTCGTCTTCGGCAACGCCTACGTCAACGACTTCGTCGAGGACATGGCCGCCGTCGCTGCGATCGTCGACCGCGACTTCTCCACGCGGTTCATCGACCCCGCCGTGGACGACCACCGCCCACTGCTGTCCGACGCGCGCAGCGTGGGCTCCGTGATCAAACTGCTGACCCCCAGCCGCGAGTTCACCGACGAATACAACGAGTGGCTGGCCACCATCCCCCACCACATCAAGGAACTCGTGTTCGTGGTCAAGCGCTTCTACCGCCCCGAGTGGGGTGGCGACTGGGCCTCCCACTTCTCTGTGGGTCGCATCAACGGTCGCGCCGGTCACGCCATGCGTCTCGACGGCGACAAGATCACGGTCAACATGCTGCGGGTCGGGTTCGCACCGGACGGCTCCTGGCGGCTCTTCGGGCTGCGCCACGACTTCCACCCCTCAGCCAAGGTGCAGACGGAGGACGACATCAGCGCCTCCATCGTCGTGCCGGGTGAAGCGGCCGGGCGCGAGGACGGGTTGTCGCGCAAGTACACGACCAACTGCGAGTCGCTGCTCTTCCAACGGCCCGACGACGCCATCCACCGCGGCTACGACAAGCAGGCGGAGGCCGATATCGCCGGCGGCGCGTTCATCAGCAACTTCGAGCCCCTGACCCGCGACGACGCCAGCGCCCTGGTGGACAACGCGATCGAGTTCTCGAAGTTCACCAAGCCGATGCAGAAGCTCATCCGCCGCATGGCTAAGGGCAACCAGAAGGCCGGCTTCTTCGTCTCCTCCGCCCATCCCAGGATCATCAACGGGGCCCGCTCCAAGAACCCGCGCTACCTGCAGATCCGCTCCGACGTCTCCCACCCGAGGGCCACCGCGACCGCCGAAATGGTCACCCGCCTCCACCGGTCGCTGCCGATGGACGCGCCGCTGCGCCTCCCCGTCGACATCGTGGCAGCCGGCCGCCGCAACAACGCCGCGGAGGAAGGCGTGCCGCCCCTGTGCTCCTACGCCCCGCTGCACTACATGGAACTGCCTGAGCTCTTGATGGAGTTCATTTCCTCGATGACCGGCAAGTCGCCGTCCACGACAGGCGCGGGCTCCGAGGGTGCGATGACGAAGGGCCCGTTCAACGCGCTGCCCTCCGCCGTGGACCTCAACGCCGCCTTCCTGTCGTTCGCGCTCACCGGGTACGACGGCTGGCTCTCCAGCGCCGGGGTCATCGGCCCCAACGTTCGCGTCGACCATGACATCTCGCTGCTCGTGCCCGAGGTGTTCTGCCGGATGACGCCGGAGGAGCGCGACGCGAAGAACCTCATCGCCGAAGGCGCCCTGGAGCGCGTGGAGGACTTCGAACACGACGGCGAGACGCTAGAGGCATCCCGCCTCGGCTATCGCATGACCGCGCGGTTCCAATCGAAGTACTTCGGCCGCATCTTCATGCACCCGCACGTCGTTTTCTCCGAGCCCATGTTGAAGCCGGAGCTGCAGGACATCGACGCCTACGCCGAATCAGTGCGCACCATCGTCACGACGCACCAGCGCGTCGCCCAGTCCTACATCGACGACGGCACCATGGCCCTGGCGGTGCCACCGATCCGGGCGCTGTTGGAGATCATGGCCACCGGCCGCTCCGCCGAAGGCCTGACGCTGCACGACGAGGCGTTCCGCGCCCTGTTCGACCGCGACAACGTGCTGGCCTCCGACTGGTACTTCGAGCGGCTCCGCTCGAAGACCGCCGCTGACGCCAAGTTGGCCGAGATGGCCACCGGCGCGATGCAGAGGTTCATCACCGAGGAGGTCAACGCCGACGCCGCCCAGCGGCTCTGCATCAACGAGAAGATCTCGGCGATGCAGTCCAAGCTGAAGAAGGCGTCGGACCAGGAGGCGGCAGAAGCGCTCCGCGGCACCCTGGGCCGCCAGGTCAACTGGCGGTTCTAGCGCGGCTCAATCCGCGACGAGGCCCTCGACGAGTTCATGCGTGAGCTCGTCGAGGGTCTCGAGCGTTGTGGTCTTGGCCAGAAGTTCGGCGGCCGGCGGGTGGAAGTGGGGCGGCACGGCGACCACGGCCATCCCGGCCGCCAGGGCCGACTTGATTCCGTTGGTCGCATCCTCGACCGCCACGGACCGCGCGGGGTCAACGCCGAGCAGTTCACAGGCCCTGAGGTACCCGTCGGGGGCCGGCTTGCCGCGCTCGACCTCCTCCGTGGAGACGCTCACCCGGACGACATCGGCGAGACCCATCACCTCGACGCCGGTGTCGATCAGCAGCCGGGGCGACGAACTGGCGATGGCGATCGGGTAGCGCTCAGCCATCCGTCGCACCGCTTCAACCGCTCCGGTGAGCATGGTGATCCCCCTGCGATAGGCGGTCGCCATCCCCTCGATGGTGCGCTGGGCCGCCTCCTCCGGTGCGTACGGCAGCCCCACGACCTCGACGAGGTGCCGGGCCCACTCCTGCGTCGACATGCCCATCATCGCCTGGGTCGACCCGTCCGGCCAGGTCAGCCCGGCGTCGGCGGCGAGCCCGCGGCGCACCCGGTCCCAGATCTCCTCTGTGTCCGTGAGCGTGCCGTCCATGTCGAACACGATGGCCTGTGGGCCCATGGGTGTCTCCTAACTCGATGCGGTTCCGCGCCAGCCTAGTTCTTTCGATAGCATGGGCTCTTGTCGGACGGCTGAATTCGGTGAGATCCCGGAACTGTCGCGCAACCGTGATCCCGCTGCTGCGGGGAGTCGGACCTCCGCCCGGCACCACGGTTACCTCCGTCGCGACCAGCGGAACCGCCTCTCGGGCGACGGACCTACACAGAAGAGGTCCAGCAGATGCTCCGACGCACCGCCCTCAACCGCCTTGCCGTTCCCACCGCCGCCGTCCTGACCATCGGTCTCGCCATCCCCGCGCTGCATGCCGCGGCCGCCCCCAGCGAAGCCGAAGAATGCGTGCAGGCGGGCAACGTCTGGGTCCACGTCGAGTACGACGAGACCGTCGCCGGCGCCTGCGCCACCGAGTTCGCCAGCGCCCAGGAGGCAATCCTGAGCACGGGTGTGACCGCGGATGACACCTGGATCCAGACCGTCGACGGCCGGCTCTCCGAGGGCACCGAGTGGTGGTCCGTCTACTTCATGTCGCCCAACGACGACGGCACCTACCCCGGCGAGTGGGAGTTCGCGGAGGTGGGCGTCGGCGAACTGGAGATGTACCCCTCCGAGGTGCTGGCCCTGAAGCTCCAGGCCGACTACAACTTCATGGACCAGACGCTCGCTCCAGCCGTGAACCCGGTCGAAGGCGTGGTGCTGACCGCTGAGGAGCCCGCCCCCCGCCCCTCGGTGAGCCAGTCCCCGGCGCCGTCCGCTCCCCCCTCGGTGTCGGCCTCGCCGACGGTGTCCGCATCGCCGGTCCCCGTGGCTTCGCCCTCGGCCTCCGTGGAGGTCACCGCCACCGCCGCTCCGAGCCGCCCGGGCCTGCCCAAGACCGGTCACTGATGAACGTGCGTCCTGCCGCCCTGCTCGCCTCCCTGTTCCTGGCCGCCGCCGGTAGCTGGGTGGCATTACCGTCCGCCTCGGCAGCCGTCACCGACGGTCACTGCACGACGGATACCGGGGTCACCCTCGTGGTGGACCACCAGGAGCTGGGCGGCGGACGCATCATCAAGTGCGTCGAGGACGTACCCGGAGGCACGAGCGGCCTCGGGCTCCTCAGACTGGCCGGTCTGTCCGCCGAGGGAACCCTCCACGACGGGCCCGGCTTCGTGTGCCGGATCAACGGGCGCCCCTCGCTCAACGAGAGCATCCCGGTGGACGGCACCCCTGACTACCGGGAACGCTGCGTCGACACCCCGCCCAAGACGGCGTTCTGGAGCTACTGGCACGCCCCCAACAACGGTGCCTGGACCTTCTCGCAGATGGGCGGCGGTCACCGTGAGGTGGCGCCCGGCGGGTACGAAGGCTGGTCCTTCTCCCTCAACAACACCGAGAACAGCAACCCGCCGCCCGGCGTCACGCCATCGCACACGGTGGTGAAGCCGCAGCCCGCCCCCACGACGAAGGTGCCGTCACCCGCCACCCAGGTGCCGGCACCCACCAGCACGGGCCCTGCCGCGACGACGGCTGCGCCCACCACGCAGACTCCACTGGTCACGCAGGTCGCGACGACGCCGCCGGCGCCCGCCACTTCGGCCCCGGTCAAGCCGACGTCGAAGCCCCACAAGAGCGCCCCGGCCCGCGTCGAACCCACCACGGCAAAGCCGAGCCGGAGCGCGAGCCCCGAGGCCCCGTCCGTGGCCCCCGACAGCGCTGAGGCCACGCCGTCCCCGTCGGCCAGTCCCACCGTCGCATCCGTCATGACGGAGACCGCTGCGGCGGCCGCGAGCCCCACTGACGAGCAGGCGGCCGCGCCGGAG
The DNA here is from genome assembly GCF_014164735.1 of Tessaracoccus sp. MC1756. NCBI lineage: Bacteria > Bacillati > Actinomycetota > Actinomycetes > Propionibacteriales > Propionibacteriaceae > Tessaracoccus > Tessaracoccus sp. MC1756. The sequence continues at coordinate 47,335 of NZ_JACJFZ010000007.1, forward strand.
GGCGCCCCGACTGTGGCCGCCACTGTCGCCGATGACGGCGGCGTGCCGATGGGCACGCTCGTCGGAGCAGGCGCCGTCGCCGCCATCGGGCTGGGTGGTGGCGTCATGTGGTGGCGACGCCGCGGCCTGTGATCAAGCGCTACTTCCTCCCCCGACAACTGCACCCGTTCGCCTGGTGGGGGTGGGCGCTCGCGCTCGCCGTGGCCGCCTCGTCGACCTCCAACCCGCTGTTGCTGGCCGGCTTCATCGCAGTGGCCTCCTTGGTGGTCATCGCACGACGCGCGGACTCGCCCTGGGGAAGGGCCTTCAAGCTGTACCTGTACCTGGGCCTGTTCATCGTGGTGCTCCGTGTGGCGTTCCGGATCGTGTTCGGAGGGGGGGACGGCCCCACCGTCCTCTTCACGTTGCCCGAGGTCCCGCTGCCGGTTTGGGTGCGGGGCATCCGCCTTCTCGGGCCGGTCTCCCTGGAGGCGGTGTTGACCGGGTTCTACGACGGAATGCGCCTTGCCACGATCATCGTGTGCGTGGGCGCGGCCAACGCCCTGGCCAACCCTAAGAAGCTCCTCGCCAGCCTGCCGGGCGCGCTGTACGAACTGGGCACTGTGATGGTGGTCGCCGTGTCCGCACTCCCCCAGCTGGGAGATTCCCTGCAACGCGTGGCCCGCGCCCGAAAACTGCGCCGCGCCCCGGCCGCACGGGGTCGAAGGCAGCGGCTGAAGGTGGTGGAGACCATCATCGTGCCCGTCCTCTCGGATGCCCTCGAACGCTCCCTGGCGCTGGCCGCCTCCATGGACGTGCGCGGTTACGGCCGCGCCGGCAGCGCCTCCCCCAGGGACAGGGTCGCCTCGTTGGCGCTGGGGCTGGCCGCTATGTCGCTGTTGGCCGTGTGGGCCTACCGCTTCCTCGCCGCCGCGCCCGACCAGTACGTGTTTCGGGTGCCGGTGATCTCCACGCTGCTGCTCCTTGCCGGCGTCGTCGCCGCGGTGAGCGCCCTGCGGGTCTCGGGGCGCACCGTGAAACGCAGCCAATACCGGCCCATCCATTGGGCCCTGGCAGAAACAGTCGCGGTGGCTGCGGGGGTGGGCGCCGCAGCGGTGGTCTACCTCATCGCGGATTCCAACGACGCGGGGGCGCTCTTCCCGAGCATCTATCCCTTCGTCTGGCCGGAACTCACCCTGCCGCTGCTGCTGGCCTTGGGCCTCGCCGCGCTGCCGACATTCGTCACCCCGCCGCCCACTGCGGCCCAGAGGAGGACCAGGGCATGATCCGTTTCGAGAACATCTCCTTCCACTACGCCAGCAGCGAGACGCTGCGCCTCGACGCGGTGGACTTTCGGATCGACGAGGGAGAACTCTGTCTGGTGGTGGGCCCCACGGGCAGTGGCAAGTCCACGTTGCTGGGCTGCATCAACAACCTCGTCCCGCGCTTCACCGGCGGCATCCGCACCGGACGCGTCTTCATCGACGGCGTGGACACCACGCTCCTGCAGCCCCGCGAGCTCGCCACCACCGTCGGCTACGTCGGCCAGGACCCGCTGGCGGGCTTCGTCACCGACACCGTGGAAGAGGAACTCGCCTATTCCATGGAACAGCTGGGGTTCGCTCCTCCCGAGATGCGACGGCGGGTCGAGGAGACCCTGGACCTGCTGGGGATCGCGGAACTCCGCGACCGCAACCTGCGCACCTTGTCGGGCGGCCAACAGCAGCGGGTGGCCATCGGCAGCGTGCTGGCCAGCTCGCCCAAGGTGCTGGTCCTGGATGAGCCGACGTCGGCTCTCGACCCCATCGCGGCCGAGGAGGTACTCGCGATCATCAGCCGGCTGGTGCGCGACCTCGGCACCACCGTCGTCATCGCCGAACACCGGATGGAGCGCGTCATCGAGTTCGCTGATTCAGTGCTTCTGGTGGGCACTGAGGTGCACCACGGCGACACCCGCGACATCCTGGCGAAGGCCAGCATCAAGCCCCCGCTCGTCGAACTGGGCACCCGCATGAACTGGTCGCCGCTGCCCCTCACCATCCGCGAGGGACGACGGCTCGCCGCAGAGCATCGGCACGCCTGGGCCGAGGTACCGCCGGCTCTCCCCACGCCGACTCGCAGGACGGACCCGGAGCTCACCGCCCGCGACATCATCGTGCGCTACGGCTCGAAGGTGGCGGTGGCCGGCGTCGACCTCACGCTGCACGCTGGCGAGGTCACCGCGCTGATGGGCCGCAACGGGTGCGGCAAGTCCAGCCTCATGTGGGCACTGCACGGCGCGGGCAGACGAGACGGCGGCACCGTGACCATGCCCAGCCCCGGCCGGGTCTCCGAGGTGCCGGGCATCGCGCTGGTGCCCCAGACCCCTTCGGACCTGCTCTACCTCACGTCGGTGGCCGCCGAATGCGAGCAGAGCGACCGCACCGCCGCTCTGCCCATGGGTAGCACCCTGGCGCTGCTGCGCAGGCTGGTGCCCGACATCGAGCCCGAGGCGCACCCGCGCGACCTGTCCGAGGGACAGAAGCTCGCCGTCGTCCTCGCCGTGGAACTGGCCGGCAACCCGCGAGTGGTGCTGCTCGATGAGCCGACGCGCGGGCTGGACTACGCAGCCAAGCAGGCGCTCACGCAGATCGTGGCCGGCATGGCCGCCGACGGGCGTGCGGTGTTGATCGCCACCCACGACGTGGAGATGGTGGCCCAGACGTGCGAACGGGTGGTGGTCATGGCTGAGGGCGAGGTCGTCTCCGATGGCGCCACCCGCGATGTCCTGGCCGGGTCCGCGCTGTTGGCCACCCAGGTGGCGAAGGTGGTCAACCCCGTTCCGCTGCTCACGGTGGAGGAGTTCCTCGATGCGGCCCGCTGACCCCACGTTGGAGATCCCGGCGCCCGTGGTGGGCGTCGCCATCGGCTGGCGCAGTTGGCTGGTGATGGCACTGTCCACCGTGCTGGGGCTGTTCGCCATCGGCTGGCCGCTCCTGATCCCGGCCGTCGGGGTCGCTCCTGAGCATGCCGACGACGCCCCCTTCGTCTTCGCGGCGCTCCTGCCGGTGATCCTGCTGCTGGTGATCGCCCAGATCAGCGAGGGCGGGCTCGACGCCCGCTCGCTGGCGGTGCTGGGGGTGCTGTCGGCCATCAACGCGGCCATCCGCCCCGCCCTCGGGGCGGGGACGGCCGGTATCGAATCGGTCTTCTTCCTGTTGATCCTCGCCGGCCGGGCCTTCGGCCCCGGCTTCGGCTACCTGCTGGGGTTCACGTCGCTGTTCGCGTCAGCGCTGCTGACCGCCGGCGTGGGTCCGTGGCTGCCCTTCCAGATGCTGTGTGCCGCCTGGGTGGGCCTGGCCGCCGGCCTGCTGCCCAAGCGAGTCAAGGGTGGCTGGGAGATCGCGATGCTGATCGGGCTGGGCATCGTGTCGGCCTACCTCTACGGGGCGCTGATGAACATGTGGTTCTGGCCGTTCATCACGGGGATCAATCTCGACGGCACCGGCGGCAGCCTCGACTACGTGCCCGGCGGACCCATCCTCGAGAACCTGACCCGCTTCGGCTGGTTCACCCTCCTCACCTCGACGGCGGGCTGGGACACGGGCCGGGCCATCACGACCACCATTGCGCTGCTGATCGTGGGCCGCCCCGTGCTCACGGTGCTGCGCCGGGCCTCGGGAATGGCCAGGGTCCACACCGGTTGATAGTGTCAGGGGCGTCGAGCGGAGAACGCCGGTGTGAATCCGGGACTGACGCGCAACCGTAACTCCAGTGGAGAAGTCGGACCGAAGCTCGTGCATGGATCACCCGCACACCGTGTGCGGGTCTTACGCGAAAGGATCCTCAGTGCGTATGCGCACCCGCCTGATGGCGCTCCCCCTGATTGCCGGCCTCACCTTGGGCCTCGGCTCCCTTGCCTCCGCTGACACCACCAGCGACGCTCTCGCGGGCATGACCTGGGTGGCTGCCCAGACCAATCCCGACGGCAGCCTGTCCTCCTACGAGGACTTCCCAGATCCCGGTCTCATGCTCGACGCAACGCTGGGCGGGGTGGCTTCGGGCCTCCCTGACACCACCATCGACGGCTGGCTCTCGGCCATCGAGCGGCTCTCCGGCCCCAGCTTCGCGGAGCGCGTCCTCGACGACGCCGAGTTGGGCACCAGCCGGGACCACGGCATGATCGGCAAGGCCCTGGTGGCCACGGCCGCTGCCGGCCACTCCACCTCCAGCTTCGCCGGGATCAACCCGCAGAAGCTGGCTGCGGAGTCGTTCACCGATCCGACGATGCCAGGTCACGCGGCCGGCACCAACGCGTTCGGCCAGTCCTACATCATGATCGGCCTGGCCCGCACCGGGACGCTGCCCGCCAACACGGTCACCTTCCTCACTGGCCAGCAGTGCGCCAGTGGCGCCTGGCCCATGTTCTTCGACGCAGACCCAGCGAAGCACTGCGATGTCGCGAAGAAGTCGCCGGACCCCGACGGCACGGCGATGATCGTCATGGCGCTGCGGGCTGCGCAGGCCAAGGGCATCACGGCCGCCAAGGCGCCGCTCGACAAGGCGGTGTCCTGGCTGAAGTCCCAGCAGCTCGAGGATGGCTCATACACCGGCGCCCTCCCCTTCACGCCCTCCCCGAACACGAACTCCACCGGCCTCGTGGCCGCTGCCCTCGCAGACCTCGAGCCCACGGTGGTGAGCCGCATCGGTAGCTGGGTGAAGACGCTGCAGCTGACCGGCGCGAACAACACCGGAGCGGTGGCCTACGACAAGCAGGCCTTCGACCGGGCAGTGGACGGGAACATCTCGGCCGTGGGACGCGGCCAGTGGCTTCGTGCCACCACCCAGGCCTCCTTCGCGCTGGCGCCCGTGGACTTCTATCGGCTCGGCGCCGCTGAGACCCCCACGCCCAGCCCGAAGCCGACGGTGACCACGCCCACCCCTGTCGCGAAGTTCGTGCGGACCGCCCCCTACACCCTGGCCGGTGAACACACCGTCAACGGCCGGCTGTGGAAGACGCAGTGCGAGCCGTATTCGCGCACGGACCGCTGCCGCACGGAGATCTGGGCCACAGTGGTGTCCATCGAGAACGGCCAGTTCGTCCGCAAGAACGGCTGGGTCTTCAACAACCTCACCTACCTCCCCTACATGACGGAGGCGGCGTGGCAGGGCAACCCCCTCGCCGCGGACGACATGGACGGTTTCACCTCCGGTGGCCGCGAGTGGCGCACTGAATGCCACACCGCCCAGACCGGCACCGGCGCGTGCCGCTCCTACACCCTGACGACGGTGTACGGCGCCACGGCGAAGCCTGCCGGCGGCTACACCTTCAGCCAGTCGAACCAGTGGGTGTTCAACAACATCGTGATGTTCGGCGGCCCCGAGAAGCGCTGACGCGACCAACAGAACGAGGCCCCGGGGCCTGCGGCTCTGCCGCGGGCCCCGGGGCCTCGTTCTGTTCAGCGCCTTGTGGGCAGGGAGAAGAGCCCACCCTGCTCGTCGAGCCAGCCGAATTCCACGAGTTCTGTAGCGTTGGCCAGCGCGTCCATCATCGCCTGGCCGGTACGGGCGGACAGTTGCGCAGCGCTCACGTGCTCCTTGGAGCCAACCGCCTCCCGGATCTCCATGAGCGGGAGCGGCAACTGGTCGATGGGCCGGCTCTCCCCACGACCGGTGGACTCGGCCACTGCACCCAACGGGGACAGCACCGCTTGGACATCCTCAGCACCCGTGACGAGGATGGCCTCGCCGTCACGGATGAGCTTGTGCGGCGTGGACGACAGTGACGACGTGATGGGGCCCGGCACCGCGAGCACCGGGCGGCCCAGCGCGTTGCCCCACGACGCCGTGTTCTTGGCGCCGGACCGCGCGGCAGCCTCCACGACGATCACCGCGTCCGCCAGCGCCGCGATGATCCGGTTGCGCGCCAGGAAGGCATAGCGGGTGGGACGGTAACCTGGCGGCAACTCCGACACGAGCGCCCCCGCGTCGATGATCCGATCGGCCAGGCGGCTGTTGGCCGCCGGGTAGGGCTCGTCCACACCGCTGGCCAGCACCGCCACCGTGGTGCCACGCGCCCCCAACGCGCCCCTGTGGGCGGCAGCGTCCACCCCGTAGGCGAGCCCGCTGATGACAGGACGATCCTGCATCGCCAGGTCTGCCGCCAGCGTCACGGCGGCGTGTTCACCGTAGGTGGTGCAGGCGCGGGAACCTACGATGGCCACACCTCCGCTCAGCCCGGTCAGCGGCCGTCCCCTGATCCACAGCCCGATGGGTTCACCGGTCTGCCTGGCGACCTCCGCCCTTGCGAGGCCGGTCAGGGCGGACGGCCATTCGTCATCTCCCGGGATGATGAACCTTGACCCGCAGCGCTCTGTGCTCCGCTGCAGCCCGGGCAGATCGATCGCCTCCGCCCGCCTCCCCCACGACGTGTCCGGTTGGGAGAGGAATCCCCGCCAGAGTTGCTCGGCACCGAAGCGCGTCAGCGCCTGCACCACATTGGGCTGCCCCAGGGGCGTGAGGGCGCACAGCGCCATCCGGGCCTGTCTCTCCGTGACCATCACGCCGCCACCTGGTCACCCTGGCGAAGGTGTAGCGCGACGCGCAGTTCCCTGTCCGAGATCCCGCTCCCACCGGCCAGGTCCGCCAGCGTCCAGGCCAGCTTCAGCACCTTGTCCACGCCGCGTGCGCTGATGGTGCCACGCTGCAGCGCACTGTTGAGCAGCCCCAGATCCAGCGGCAGCGGCAGCTTCTTGCGGAGGTAAGGCCCCGCCACCTCCCCGTTGGTGGTCCACGGAGTACTGCGCAGCCTGTGCCGCTGGCGCTCGCGAGCCTCAAGCACGCGCTGCAGCACGACGGCGCTGGCCTCCGGCGCCGCGACATCCGAATCCAGCAGCACCCGGTTGATTCCCGCCATCTGGTGCCTGATGTCGATGCGGTCGAGGATTGGCCCACTGAGCCGCTCCTGGTATCTGCGCACCTTCACGGACTCGCAGGTGCAATCCATCCCCGCCACCCCGAAACGTCCGCACGGGCACGGGTTGGCCGCCAGCACCAGCTGGAAACGGGCTGGGAAGCGGGTGGACATGCGGGCCCGGCTGACGTTGATCCAGCCGTTCTCCAGCGGAGTGCGCAACGTATCTAACTTGCTGCCGAAATCCGGGCACTCGTCCAGGAAGAGCACGCCTCTGTGGGCCAGCGAAATGGCTCCGGGCTTCAACTCGCCGGAGCCGCCGCCCACGAGCGCCACCTGAGTGGTGGAGTGGTGCGGGTCCGCGAAGGGAGGGCGGGTGATCAACCCCGAGAGCTCGTGCCCCGCCAACGAATGGAGCGCCGACACCTCCACCGACTCGTCGGGGTCCAGTTCCGGCAAGATCGAGGGCAGCCGTGACGCCAACATGGTCTTGCCGACGCCCGGCGCCCCCGTGAGGAACAGGTGGTGCCGGCCCGCAGCCGCCACCTCGAGGGCGAACTTGCCGTCCTCGTGCCCCACGACATCCGCCAGATCAGGGACGAAGCCGGAACCGGGTCCAGCCATGGGCTCGGACGGTGGCGCCGCCTCCGAAGGATTGTCCACCGTGAGCCCGTTGACCAACCTCACCACCTCGTCGAGGCGCCCCGCGCCGTCCACCGTGATGCCCGGCACGAGGGCCGCCTCATCCTGTTGGCCGTACGGGACGATGGCGCGCTCGAAGCCGGCCTTCACGGCGGCCAACATGGCGGGCAGGATGCCCCGCACCCGCCGCACCCGCCCGTCGAGCGCCAACTCGCCGATCAGTACCGTACACGCGGCCCTGCCGGAGCTGATGTAGCCCTGCGTGGCGAGCGCCGCCACGGCGATGGCCAAGTCGTAGTGGGTACCCGTCTTGGGCAGGCCCGCCGGGGACAGGTTGATGGTGACCAGTTGTTCCGGCCACTTGAACTCGCACGCCCGCACGGCCGCCTTGACCCGCTCCTTGGCCTCGTTGAGCGCCTTGTCCGCCAGCCCCACGATCTGGGTGCGGGGCAGGCCGCCGCCCTCCGCAGCCTCCACCTCCACCGGATGTCCGTCGATGCCCTGCAGGGCCACTGACCACGACGACAGGCTCACCGCTCCTCGATCCCGCGGGCGTGCACCAGTTCGGAGCCGCCGTTCCGGGGCCAGAGGATGCCGATGGCGTCCACCCTGAGCCGGGGCAGCCCCAGCTGGGACTGCCGGGCGTAGATGCCGGCCAGTTGCCGGAGCCGGCGGGCCTTGGCGTACGTGATCGTCTCCAGCGGCGATCCGAACCCCAGGCCTGCGCGCGTCTTCACTTCGACGACCACCAGGGCCTGCGCGTCAGGGTCTATCGCTATGATGTCGGCCTCGCCCTCCTTGCAGCGCCAGTTGCGCTCAAGGATCTGCCAGCCGCATTCCAGCAGGTAGTCCGTTGCTCGTTGTTCTCCCAGACGCCCGAATGTCTGTTTGTGGTTCATGGGTCATCACCTCGGACCCATTTATGGTCAGAGGGGGTGGTTGATCACCGTTGTCCACAGATTCCGGGGAACCGGGTGCTGCACGAGGACTCAGTCCTCGTTATCGGGCACCTGGAGATCCGAGTGCGCGATCTCCTCGATCGACACGTCACGGAACGTCAGCACCTTCGCCGACTTCACGAAGCGGGCCGGGCGGTACATGTCCCACACCCACGCGTCGCCCATGGAGACCTCGTAGTAGACGTCACCGCCTTCGGTGCGCACCTTGAGATCCACCGCGTTGCACAGATAGAACCGCCGCTCCGTCTCCACCGCGTAGGTGAAGATGGACACGACGTCCTTGTACTCGCGGTACAGGTCAAGCTCGAGCTTGCTCTCGTACTGTTCAAGATCCTCGGCACTCATGGTTGCTCAACTCTAGCTTGATTCGGCCGCGGTAACATCTGCCCGCCTGGCACTGAGCCGGACGTTCTCGAAGCACCAGCGGTGGATGGGTGAAGGGCCGTGCTCCTGCAGGGCGCTCTGGTGCACCTTGGTGTTGTAGCCCTTGTGGATGGCGAATCCATAGCTGGGGTAGGTGGCGTCGTATTCGGTCATGATGCGGTCTCTGGTGACCTTTGCGACGATGGACGCGGCGGACACGCAGGCCGCCACCTTGTCGCCCTTCCACATCGCCAGCCCGGGCACGCCGAGGCCGTCCACGGGGAAGCCGTCGGTCAGCACGAACCCGGCCGCCACCTCCAGGCGCCCCACCGCTCGGCGAAGACCGTGCAGGTCCGCTTGGTGCATGCCCAACTCATCGCATTCCGCCGGCTCCACCAGCGACCAGGCAACGGCAACCGCACGGTTGACGATCTCGTCGTAGAGCCGCTCCCGGGCTGCGGCGGTGAGGACCTTGGAGTCGTCCAGGCCCTTGATGGGCTTGTCCGGGTTGAGGATGACCGCGGCGGCGACGAGGGGGCCGGCCGATGCGCCACGCCCGGCCTCGTCGGCACCCGCGACCGGACCCAACCCGGCGCGTACCAACGCTCGTTCATACCCGTAGGGGCCCCGACCCGGCCGGATCATCAGCAGCCGGGCTCCACCCGGATGAGGTCCGGCTTCTCCGGTGCGGGGGCCGCAGGCGCCGGCACGCTCGCATAGGTCTCCGGCACGGTGAAGGTGGAGAGCCTCTGCAGCGGGGCGACAATGGCCACTGACGAGCCCACCACCTTGCTCACGGGCACGAAGGCGCGCTCCCCCCGCACCTGCGACACGTCGCCCAGGCGGCAACGAGAGTCGTTCGAGGCGTTGCGGTGGTCTCCCATCACGAAGACGCGGTCCTTCGGCACGATGATGTCGAACGGGACGGTGAACGGAGCCACTTGGACGCCGTTGGCGGCGTACAGGTACGCCGACTCCTCCAGCTTGTGGCCGTTGACCTCCAGGAAGCCGTCGTCCGTGGTGCGGACGTGGTCCCCCGGCATGCCGATGACGCGCTTGATGAGGTGCTCGGTGCCAGAGTTGGGCAGCACCCCGATGAATTCGAGCGACTTCTTGACGGGGTTGTCCGTGGGCGTGCTGGGCGGCAGCCAGTTGCCCGGGTCCTCGAAGACGACGACGTCGCCGCGCTGGAACCCGCCGAACTTGGCCACCAGCACCCGGTCATTGACCTGGAGCGTGTTCTCCATGGATCCCGAGGGGATGACGAACATCTGCCCGACGAACGTGCGAAGCAACGTGGCGATGACGACCGCCCCGACGATGATCAGGACGCCTTCCCCCAACCAGCCGAGCAGGCGACGGCCGAGGCCCGGCGGCGCGGGCTCGACGTGCTCTGCCGGTGTCTGGGATGCCCCGACTGCGAACGGTTCGGTGGGCTCGGTGGTGGATGCCACGAATTCAGTCCTTAGAGGTCAGGCGGGGTCGCTCATCTGAGCATACCGCCGCCCACAGACGTCGATAACGCAGAACCGCCGGGCACAGGCCCGGCGGTTCATGCAGCTCTCAGGAGCAGTGATCAACGCTTCTCGCGGATCTTGGCGGCCTTGCCGCGCAGGCTGCGGAGGTAGTACAGCTTGGCGCGACGAACGTCACCGCGACGCTCGACCTCGATCTTCTCGATGATGGGAGAGTGCAGCGGGAACGTACGCTCCACACCGACACCGAAGCTCACCTTGCGGACGGTGAACGCCTCCTGCACACCACCGGCGTTGCGGGCGATGACGACGCCGGCGAACACCTGGATACGGGAGCGGCTGCCTTCAACGACGCGCACGTGCACCTTGACGGAGTCTCCGGCGCGGAACTGCGGGATGTCATCGCGCAGCGACGCCTTGTTGACCTCGTGGATCAGGGGGTTGGTCATGTTCAAACCTTTCCGTCAGTGCCACAGGTCACCGCGGTGTTGTCTGGCCCGGCAGACGCGCAGACGATCCCCCCGTGGCAGGAGCTGGCATTGCTGGGGCTGCCCAGGTGTGGGCAACGGCTATTCATTATGGCACCTTGCGCGCACCGTCGGAAATCGGGGCGGTCCCACAAACGCGGGAGGGGCGACGCCGAAGCGCCGCCCCTCCCGTGTGTGGCAGATGACTACTTGCCGTCGCCCATGAACATCGACTTGATGAGGTCGCGGTTCAGCTGGGAGATGGACTCGAGCGGGATGCCCTTCGGGCAGACGGCGGCGCACTCACCGATGTTGGTGCAGTTGCCGAAGCCTTCCTCGTCGTGCTGGGCCACCATGGACTTCACGCGGCGGTACCGCTCTGGCTGGCCCTGGGGCAGCATCGCCAGATGCGTGATCTTCGACGAGGTGAACAGCATGGCGGAGCTGTTCGGGCAGGCCGCGACGCAGGCGCCGCAGCCGATGCAGGTGGCGTTGTCGAAGGCCAGATCTGCTTCGCGCTTCGGTGCCGGGGTCGCGTGGGCGTCCGGCGCCGAACCGGTGTTCGACGAGATGAAGCCGCCGGCGGCGATGATGCGGTCGAAGGCGGTGCGATCGACGGCGAGGTCCTTGATCACCGGGAAGGCTCCGGCGCGCCAAGGCTCGATGTCGATCGTCGCGCCGTCTTCGAAGGAACGCATGTGCAGCTGGCAGGTGGTGGTGCGGAACTCGCTACCGCCGTGCGCGATGCCGTTGATGACGACGCCACACATGCCGCAGATACCCTCGCGGCAGTCGTGGTCGAAGGCCACCGGCTCTTCGTTGCGCTGCGTGAGCTGCTCGTTGAGAAGGTCAAGCATCTCCAGGAACGACATGTCCTCGGACACGCCATCCAGGTCGTACTCGACCATCTTGCCGGCAGCCTGTGGGCCGGCCTGGCGCCAGATACGTAGCTTGAGCTTCACTTGTAACTCCGTTGCTTCAGTTCGATTGCCTTGTAGACGAGAGGCTCGCGGTGCAGCACGGGCTTGCCGCCCTCGCCGCCCCACTCCCAGGCGCCGACATAGAGGTACTCGTCGTCGTTGCGCATGGCCTCGCCGTCCTCCGTCTGCGACTCGGCGCGGAAGTGACCGCCACACGATTCGCGACGGTGCAGCGCGTCGACACACATCAGTTCGCCGAGTTCCATGAAGTCGGCCACGCGGCCGGCGCGCTCGAGGGCCTGGTTGAAGTCCTCGTTGACGCCCGTCACGCGGACGTTGGTCCAGAATTCCTCACGCAGCGCACGGATGAGGCCGATGGCCTTCGTGAGGCCCTCCTCGGTGCGCTCCATGCCGCAGTACTCCCACATGATGTGGCCGAGTTCCTTGTGGAAGGAGTCGACCGAGCGGGTGCCCTGGATGCTCAGCAACTTCTCGATGCGGCCGCGGGCGGACCCGACGGCTTCGATGACCGCCGGGTGATCCAGGTCGACCTTGTCGAACGGAGCATCAGCCAGGTAGTCGTTGATGGTGTTCGGCAGCACGAAGTAGCCGTCGGCCAGGCCCTGCATGAGGGCCGAGGCGCCCAGGCGGTTGGCGCCGTGGTCCGAGAAGTTCGCCTCGCCGGTGACATACAGGCCGGTGATCGACGACTGGAGGTCGTAGTCCACCCACAGGCCACCCATCGTGTAGTGCACCGCAGGGTAGATACGCATCGGAGTCTCGTACGGGTTCTCGCCGGTGATCTGGGCGTACATGTCGAAGAGGTTGCCGTACTTGGTTTCGACGGCCTTCTGACCCAGGCGGTTGATGGCATCCGAGAAGTCGAGGTAGACACCGCGACGCATGTGCCGCTCGTTGCCCTCGGAGTCACGCTCGGCGACCGCGGGGCCGACGCCGCGACCCTCGTCGCACATGTTCTTGGCCTGCCGGGACGCGATGTCGCGCGGCACCAGGTTGCCGAACGCCGGGTAGATGCGCTCCAGGTAGTAGTCGCGATCCTCCTCGGCGATTTCGCGGGGATCCTTGCCGCAGTCTTCAGCGCGCTTGGGCACCCAGATGCGGCCGTCGTTGCGCAGCGACTCGGACATGAGTGTGAGCTTCGACTGGGTCTCACCGTGCACCGGGATGCAGGTGGGGTGGATCTGCGTGTAGCAGGGGTTGCCGAAGTAGGCACCCTTGCGGTGCGCGCGCCACGTCGCCGTGACGTTGCAGCCCATCGCGTTGGTGGAGAGGAAGAAGACGTTGCCGTAGCCACCGGTGCCGAGCACGACTGCGTCCGCAGTCCAGGCTTCGATCTTGCCGTTGATCATGTTGCGGGTGACGATGCCGCGGGCGCGGCCGTCCACCACGATCAGTTCGATCATCTCGTGGCGGGCGTACATCTTGACCGTGCCGGCCGCGATCTGGCGTTCCAGCTGCTGGTAGACGCCGATCAGGAGCTGCTGGCCCGTCTGGCCACGCGCGTAAAAGGTGCGCTGCACCTGAACGCCACCGAAGGAACGGGTGTCCAGCAGGCCGCCGTATTCGCGGGCGAAGGGCACGCCCTGAGCGACGCACTGGTCGATGATGTTCGCCGACACCTCGGCGAGGCGGTAGACGTTGGTCTCACGGGCGCGGTAGTCGCCGCCCTTGACCGTGTCGTAGAACAGGCGGTGCGTCGAGTCGTTGTCGTTGCGGTAGTTCTTGGCCGCGTTGATGCCGCCCTGGGCGGCGATCGAATGGGCCCGACGCGGGCTGTCCTGGTAGCAGAAGTTCAGCACGTTGTAGCCGGCCTCGCCCAGCGTGGCGGCGGCTGCCCCACCCGCCAGGCCGGTGCCGACGATGATGACGCTGAGCTTGCGGCGGTTGGCCGGGTTGACCAGGCGGGCCTGGAACTGGCGGGTCTTCCAGACCTCGTCGATGGAGACGCCCTGGGGCGCCTTCGCGTCGGAGATGTCCTGGCCGACGGTCCAGAAGTCCGTGGCCGCAGGCGTGGTGACGGCGGGCGCGGTCTCCACAGGAGCGGTTGCAGTGGTCTCGGTCACGAGATGACTCCCATCAGAACGGCGATCGGCATGACCATGAAGCCGATGAACAGGACAGCGGCGACGATGACGGACAGGATGTTCAGCCACTGGCGCGACTTGGCACTGGGGTTGCCGCCGAGCGTCGCAAAGGCGCTCCAGAAGCCATGACGGATGTGCATGACGATGAGGACCATGCAGATGCCGTAGATGACGACCATCCACCACAGGCTGAAGCTGGCCAGCACCATCTCGTGGGGGTGTTCGCCGCTGCCACCGGCGCCGAGGGAGCCGGGGACGATCGTGAACTGGAGGAGGTGGAAGATCAGGAAGGCCGCGATGATGACGCCACCCCAGCGCATAGTGCGCGACGAGTAGGTCTGGACCTTCTTCTTCGAGGTCACGTACTTGTCGCCACGCTGCGCGAGGGTCTTGGCGGACAGCGCAGCCGCCGACCAGATGTGCAGTACGACCGAGAGCACCAGGGCGAAGCGGAACACCCAGATGAAGGTACCGGCGGGCATGATCGGGTACAGGATGCCGCCATCGGGCGTCTTGCCCTTGAGCCATTCTGCGTAGTAGTCGAAGGCATGGAAGTTGTCCGCCGTGTAGAACATCTTCAGGTTGCCGTACATGTGCACTAGGAGGAAGGCGATCATGATGAGACCGGTCACCGCCATGATGACCTTCTTCACGACCGTGCTTCGCCTCGCACGTTGATGAATGGTGAGATTTGTTGCCACGGCGACACTCTAGCCAACGTGAATCACGTTGTGGGCCAAGGGGGCAGGTTAACCGACAGCCCGTCCTCATGCACTATTTACGTGCGTTTCAGCTCGCTAAATTCGCTGACGGGGACCAGGTGGTTGTCAGCCCTCGTGGAGGAGGTCCGGGCGCCGCTCCCGGGTCCGTTCGGTGGCCTGCTCCAGCCGCCATTTCGCGATATTCGCATGGTGTCCACTGAACAGGATCTCCGGCACCTCGCGGCCACGCCAGAGCGGGGGCTTGGTGTAGTTCGGGTACTCGAGCAACTGGTGCTCGGCGGAGTGGGATTCCTCGACGAGCGACTCGGGGTTACCCACGACGCCCGGCAGGAGGCGCACCACGGCCTCGGTGACGGCGAGGGCGGCCACCTCTCCCCCGTTGAGCACGTAGTCGCCCAGGCTCACCTCGATGACCTCGTAGCGTTCGGTGCAGTGGTCGATGACGCGCTGGTCGATCCCCTCGTAGCGGCCGCAGGCGAACACCAGCCGCTCCCTGGCAGTGAGTTCGTAGGCCAGCGCCTGCGTGAACGGCCTGCCTGTCGGGGTGGTCACGATGACGGTCATGGGCCGGGGATCTGATTCCTCCAGCGCGTCGAAGGCCTCCCCCCAGGGCTCGGGCTTCATCACCATGCCAGCACCGCCGCCGTACGGCGTGTCGTCGACGGTGTGGTGCCGGTCATGGGTCCAGGTGCGCAGGTCGTGCACGGCCACGTCGATGATGCCGCTGTCGATGGCCTTGCCGACCAGTGAGAGCTGGAGCGGTGCGAAGTAGTCCGGGAAGATCGTGACGTAGTCGAGCCTCATTCGATGTCCTCCAACAGGCCCGGCACGTCGGCCAGTTGGATGTAGCCCGCCTCTACCTCGACGGTGGGCACCAGCGCCTCGACGAACGGGACCAGCCGCTCTTCACGGTCGACGTCCAACTGCAGCACGTCCTGCGCCGGGAGGTGCAGCACCTCCGTCACGGTGCCGCGTTCCGCGCCCGTGTGGTCACGCACGACAAGGCCGACCAGGTGCCGGTCGAAGAACTCCTCGGGCTCGCTGGGAAGCTCCGACTCCGCGACCCGGTCGTAGAGCAGTTCCCCGGTGAGCTTCTCGACGGCGGTGCGGTCCGGGGCGTCCGCGAAGCCGACGAGCAGCCTGCCGCGGTTCCAGCGGACGGATGCAAGCTTCACCGGGCGGCGCTCGTCCCCCATCTGCAGCGTGCCACCCGCGATGAACCGGCGCGCCGGCTCGTCCGTGCGCACGTCGATGAACACCTCGCCGCGGAGGCCGTGCGCGCGGCCGACGCGGCCGACGATGACTTCAATCTCACTCATGTCTTCATGTCCTAGATAGGCGATGCCCCGGGACTTTCGTCAAGTCCCGGGGCATTGCTCGGCTTGTGAGGCTGCTGTCAGCGGCGGCTGGGCCGGTCCACATCGACGAAGTCGACACGGACGCTCTCTTTGCCCGCCAGCGCACCGACCACGGTGCGCAGGGCCTGGGCGGTGCGGCCCTGACGGCCGATCACCTTGCCCACGTCGTCGGGGTGCACACGCACCTCGAGCAGACGACCACGGCGCAGATCCTTGTCCTTGACAGTCACGTCGTCAGGATTCGACACGATTCCAGCGACGAGGTGCTCCAGGGCTTCAGCAAGCATGCTCAGGCCTCTTCGGCGGGAGCCTCGGCATCTTCGGCCGGGGTGGCCTCTGCGGCCGGGGCCTGAGCGGCGGCGGCTTCTGCAGCAGCCTTCTTGGCAGCCTCCTCTTCGGCCTTCTTCTTGGCCTTCGAGATGGCCGGCGCGGAAGCGTCGGAATCCTCGGCGAGGGCGGCTGCGAACGCGGCGTCGCGGTCACGGGGCTCACGCTGCGGCAGGACGCCGGACGGCGAGGTGTCGCCGGAGAACTGCTGCCAGTCACCGGTGCGCTTCAGGATGGCCACCACGGCCTCCGTGGGCTGCGCACCGACACCGAGCCAGTACTGCACGCGCTCGGAATCAACGCGGATGAGGCTGGGCTCGTTCTTCGGGTGGTACAGACCGATCTCTTCGATGGCCTGACCGTCGCGCTTGGCGCGCTCGTCGATCACGATGATGCGGTAGTGGGGCGAGCGAATCTTGCCGAGACGCTTCAGACGAATCTTGGTAGCCACGTGTGTGGGGTCTCCTGTTGTATCTGCCTCTAGGAGGCTGTGTCGAAAGGTGCCGCGCGACGTGTGGGGCACGTTGCACGTAAACCAAAGGGTCCTGCCGGGCGCGTGAGAGGGCACGCCTCGACGAGGTGCATCCGCCATTCTGCCAGAAACGATCCCTCTGGCCCAAACACCGGTTCCAGGTGCCCGTGACGCACACACCCGGCGAGGGCGGTCAGTAACCCGAGAACTCCTCGGTGCGGATGTTGTCTTCGTCTGCGCCGGCTTCCACGACTAGTCCGCGCATGGCCTTGACCATACCCGCCGGCCCCGACAGGTAGTAGATGGGAGCGGCGAGGTCTGCGACGTGGCGGCGCAGCATCGCGTCGTCGATCCGGCCCACCTCCCCCGGCCAGTCCTCAGTCGGGGTGGAGAGGGTCTGGACGTAGGTGAAGTTGGGGTTCTCGGCCGCGAACCGTTCGAAGTCGGCGACGAACGGCGCCCCGCTGGCGTCCTCGTTCGCGTGGATGAGCAGCAGCTGGTGCCCGGTCCGGTCGTGGGTCGCCTGCGAGATGATGCTGCGCACGGGCGTCACGCCGATGCCGCCGATGAGGAAGACGGCCGGCGTGGACTCCTTCTTGTGCAGCCTGAAGTCACCCCAGGGCCCGTCGAACTTCACTTCGGTGCCGACGGGAGATTCCCTGAGCACCCGCTTGAAGGCACTGTCCCGGAGTCTCGTGGCGAGGACCAGCTCGCCCTCATGCGGCGCCTGCACGAGCGAGAAGATGCGGGAGTTTCACTCCTCGTCGGTCTCCGGAGGATCAAGGAGAGTGAATTCGCCGTATTGACCCGCGCGGAACTGAAAATCCGCGGGCTTCTCGAAATGGAAGGCCATGGTGCCCTCGGCAACCAGTTCCTTGCTCAGCAACCTCAACTTTTCGACCATGAAAAGCCTCCGATCTTTGGCACATAGTATGCCGGGATGAATGCGGTGAACAGGGCACATGTCCCTGGACGCAGACCGCCGGGAGCGGGGCTTGCCCACCCCCGGCGGCTCTGGTCGAGGATCGACTGGTCAGGGCCAGCGCCGTCCCATGAAGGCGACATCGGAGGCCTCGTGACCCGCGCGATCGGTGTGTTCGGCTTCCCGAAGCGGGAAGCCATCAAGCACCGGGCGTGCGCACTCGGGCTGGGCGGGCGCGCATAGGATCGGGTCCGTGGAGATCAGTGGGGATGTGTTCGAAGGGCTCGTCGAGGAGGCGCTCGAGATGTTGCCCGAGCGTCTCACGGAGCATCTGGACAATCTCGTGTTCGTGATCGAGGACGAACCTGAGGACGGCTCGGACACGCTCGGCTGGTACGAAGGCACCTCGCTGACGGACCGTGGCGAGACCTACGGCTACGGTCAGCTACCCGACCGGATCGTGCTGTTCCAGGGCCCGCTGACCCGCCTCTGCGAGACGGAGGAGGATCTCTACGAGGAGATCTGGATCACGCTCGTGCATGAGTTGGGGCACTACCACGGCATCGAAGAGGACTCGCTCCACGAGCTGGGTTGGGGCTAGCCGCAGACGGCGGCCAGTTCGCCGGAGAACGCCAGCGGCTGTCCCCCGCCGCACAGGGCGCGGCTCACCGCCGGCACCACGCCTGGCCCCTGCCCGACGGCGGGAGCCTCACCGAAGGCCCGCTGGGCGCCCAGCAATGCTTCCCACGCCGTGGGTTGGCGGGTGGCTTCGACGCGGGTGTTGTCCGGGTCCAGACCGGCGGCCTCCGCCGCGTGCCGGAAAAAGGCGTCGCGGCCCATGATGTCGTCGATGAGGCCGTGTTCCTTCGCCGTCTCCGGGTCGAACAGGTACGCCCCCAACTGTCCGGTGATCTTCTCTGCCGGCATGTCGCGATGCGTGGCCACGTGGGAGACGAAGTTGTCGTACTCGACGTCGAGGCCGGCCAGGTAGTGGGCCCTCTCCTCCTCCGTGATGGGGCGGAAGGGGTTGCCGAAGTCCTTGCCCTTGCCCGCGGACAGGTATTCCTCGGTGATGCCGCCGGTGGTCGTGACGCCGGATTCGAGGATGGTGCCGGTGGTGGCCACCACGTCGGTGTACTGGCGGAACGGGCCGAAGATCACGCCGATGGAGCCGATGAGCGCGCCGTGGTCCGAGATGATCTCGTCTGCCGACGCCGTGGCGTAGACGCCGCCGGAAGCAGACATGGAGGTGACGTGCACGAGTACCTTGTGGCCGGTGCGCTCCTGGTAGCGGTCGACGGCGTCGCTGATGGCGCGCGACCCACCGATGCTGCCGCCGGGGGTGTTGACCAGCAGCACCAGCCCCGAGGCGTCCTCCGCCGTCAGTTCGTCGATCTGGGCAGCCACCTCGTTGCCGAAGGTGCCCGCGGAGAGCAGCGCCCCGTCGGAGGCGTCGGACAGGATGGCGCCGGAGACGTTGACGGCGCGCAACGTGTCGGTACCGCTCCCCCACATCGTGGTCAGACCGGTGCTCGCGGAGCCCGCCGCTGACGGGGCGAGCGCCGCGAGGCTCACCACCATCATGAGGGTGGTGACCAGCGAGGTCACCAGCAGCATCCCGCCCAGACCCAGGCCGAGCCCGACCCCGCCGCCGAAGCCCCGTGCGAACGCCCCCTTCGCCGGGGACGGACCCACCGGGAGGGGCGGTGGCCCCTGCGGGCCCTGCCTGGGCGTGAGATGGGGCGACTGGATGTCGGCGCCGCGTTCGCGGGGTGAGGGTGGGGGAAAGTTGTGCCTGTCGTCGTTCACTGCCTGATGCCTCCTGATAAGCCTTGCCCACCCTAGTGGAGCGCCAGTCCGGTAGATTCAAGAACACCTCTCGCCGGCTGTGGTGGAGCCACGGATCAGGAGTAGTCAGATGAAGATCGTCACCCGTTGGGCAGCCGTGATCCTGAGTGCACTCGCGCTGGTCGTAGGTTCCGGCCCGGTGGCTGAGGCCGACTACCCCACCCCCACCTCCTCGGTCGGGCAGCACCTGCTGGACATCGTCAGCGGGTGGAACCAGATTTTCCCGGGCTCGGTCGACGCATGGGAACTCCACGGGTCGGCCGCGCACCTGGCCTACCTCGACAGTTCGGTCCTGACCTGGCCGAGCATGCAGGAGGATCTGCGCCAGAAGATGCGCAAAGCCGGCGCCACCACGGTGGGCTTCACCCCGGTTGCGATACCGTACGCCACCGTCGAGGCGGCCGTGGCGGCGCTCGAGAAGCGGTACGCGGCGGCGTTCACCAGCGGGGCGTTGGCGGCGATCTACCCGACCCCCGGCCTCACGCAACGGTCCCTGCAGGTGGCTGGGGAAAGCGCCGGAGTCGCGCTGCTGCAGGCACAGCTCGGCACCAGCTACCAGGGCCTGCCCGTGGTCTACCGCGTGGGCGCGCAGCCGGCACCCGCAGGCCTGGACGTCTACATCACCCCCGGCATGCACCTGCTGAACGGCAGGGAGTGGCGCACCCGATGCGAACCCTACTCGCGAACCAAGCGCTGCCGCACCGAGATCAAGGCCACCACCATCCAGAACGCCAGCGGCAGTTACGTCCAGACCACCGGCTGGGTGTTCAACAACCTCACCTACGCCGCGTCGCCGCGCTCGCTGTGGAAGGGCAACCCCCTGGGTTACACCGTGCGCTGGTCCGCCGCCGACAGTCGGCAGTGGCGCACGGAGTGTGACACGGCGCTCACCGGTCGCAATGCGTGCCGCTCGTTCGTGATGTCGACGTTCATCGCGTTGGAGAACGGCCGGTTCGTGCAGAAGACGGACTGGCAGTTCAACAACATGGTGCGCTTCAGCTGAGGGCCACTCCGCGCAGCACCATCGCCAGCGGCTGACGGATGGTTTCGGCGCTGGTGCGCGGGTCCGCATCGAGCACGATGAGGTCTGCGCTGGCCCCCACCTCGAGGCCGTCCGCGCCCAGCCATTCGCGGGCCGCCCAACTGGCGGCGGCCATGGCGAACGCGCGGCCCCCCACCTCTGCGAGGGCGTCGATCTCGTCGCGGATGCGACCGTGTTCGACGACGGTGCCCGCGTCGGTGCCGGCGAACACCGGCACCCCGGCCTCGATTGCCTTGCCGATGGTCTGCTTGCGGCGCGCGTGGAGGTCGTGCATGTGGGCGTAGTAGCTGGGAAACTTCTCCTGTGCCGGAGCGGCGTACATCGGGAAGTTCTCCAGATTGATCATGGTCGGCACCAGAGCCGTGCCCAGGCCGGCCATCTGCTCGATGCCCTCGTCGCTGAGGCCGGTGCCGTGCTCGATGCAGTCGATGCCGGCGGCAACGAGCTCATGGACGGCCTGCTCGCCGAAGCAGTGGGCGGTCACGCGAGCGCCCTCCGCATGGGCGGCGTCGATGGCCTGCTGCGCGATGTCCGCCGGCCAGAGCGGCGCGAGGTCTCCCACGCCGCGCTCGATCCAGTCGCCGACGAGCTTGATCCAGCCCTCGCCGGAGCGGGCCTCGTGCCGCACCTGTTCGACGAGCTGGTCCGGCTCCACCTCGACGCCGAGGTAGCGGATGTAGCGCCGGGGGCGGGCGATGTGGCGGCCGGAGCGGATCAGCCGGGGCAGGTCGTGCTCGCCGTGCACCCACCGGGTATCCGACGGAGACCCCGCGTCGCGCACGAGCATCGTGCCGGAGCGCAGGTCCTCCGTCGCCTGCCGGCGGGCCGTCTCCGGGCTGACCGCGCCTTCGACGCCCAGCCCGATGTGGCAGTGGGCGTCCACGTAGCCGGGCACGATGAAAGCGTTCCGGGCGAGCATGGTGGCGTCGCGCACCGGTTCGTCGGTGAGGACGCCGTCGACGATCCAGAGGTCGCGGGGCTCCTCCTCAGGGAGGAACGTGCCATGGATGTGCAGGGGCTGGGTCACGGGTCGCTCCTCTGGCTGGCCTCAGGCTCGAGAATCAGAACTTCGGCTTGTTCTCGTTGAACATCTTCTGCAGTTCCGGCGGGAGCTGGAAGTCGTCGATGGTCTGCGGGATCTGCGGTGCGGCGGGCTGGGTCGCCGGGCGGTTCGACCCGGCGGGGCGTGCGGTGCCGCGGCGACCCTTCTTACCCTTCTGGTTCTGCTGCTTCTGCGGCTTGCGGCCACCGGGCATCCCCGGCATGCCGCCCATGCCGCCCATGCCGGGCATCCCGCCCATACCCGGGAACTTGCCGCCGGCCATGGATTCCATCATCTTGCGGGCCTCGACGAAGCGGTTGACCAGCTTGTTGACGTCGGAGACCTCCACGCCCGCGCCGCGGGCGATCCGGGCCCGGCGCGAGCCGTTGAGGATGGCCACGTCGTCTCGTTCCTTCGGCGTCATGGAGAAAATGATCGCCTCGATGCGGTCGATCTCCTTCTCGTCGATCTCGTTGATGGCCTGCTTGAACTGCCCGGCGCCCGGCAGCATGCCGAGAATCTTCGACATGGGGCCCATCTTGCGCAGCTGCTGCATCTGCGAGAGGAAGTCCTGCAGACCGAACTGGTTCCTGCTCATCAGCTTCTCAGCCGCAGCACGCGACTCTTCGGCGTCGAACGTCTTCTCCGCCTGCTCGATGAGCGTGAGGACGTCACCCATCCCGAGGATGCGCGAGGCCATCCTGTCCGGGTGGAACATGTCGAAATCTGCCAGCGACTCGCCGTTGGAGGCGAACATGATGGGCTTGCCCAGCACGCGGGCGACCGAGAGCGCGGCGCCACCGCGGGCGTCCCCGTCGAGCTTGGTGAGCACCACACCGTCGACCCCGACGCCCTCGTCGAACGCCTTGGCGGTGTTGACGGCGTCCTGGCCGATCATCGCGTCGACAACGAACAGGGTCTCGTGCGGGTTGACGGCGGCCTTGATGTCCGCGGCCTGCTGCATCAGCTCTGCGTCGATGCCGAGGCGGCCCGCCGTGTCGACGATGACGACGTCGTAGAGCTTGGCCTCGGCGTGGGCGATGGAGCCCCGGGCGACCGCGATGGGGTCACCGACTCCGTTGCCGGGCTCCGGGGCGTAGACGTGCACTCCCGCGCGCTCGCCGACGATCTGGAGCTGCTGCACGGCGTTCGGCCGCTGGAGGTCAGCCGCCACCAACAGCGGGGTGTGCTTCTCCGACTTCAGCCAGCGGGCGAGCTTGCCCGCGAGCGTGGTCTTGCCGGCGCCCTGGAGGCCGGCGAGCATGATGACGGTGGGCGGCCGCTTCGCGAAGCGGATCGTGCGCGCCTCCCCGCCGAGGATGGAGACCAGTTCCTCGTTGACGATCTTGATGATCTGCTGCGAAGGGTTCAGGGCCTTGGACAGTTCAACTTCCAGGGCGCGGGTCTTGACCGCTGCGACGAACTCCTTGACGACGCCGAGGTTGACGTCGGCCTCGAGCAGCGCGATGCGGATCTCGCGCATCGTGGCGTCGATGTCGGCCTCGGTCAGTCGGCCCTTGGCGCGCAGCCCCTTGAACACCGACGCGAGCCGGTCCTGCAGAGTGTCAAACACTGAGTCAATCCTTCTACGGTTGGAGGCAACTGAATCAGGATACCCAACGGTGCCCCGACCCTGATCCACGGCGGCGGATGCGGTCAGACCGGGCGCTGCTGTGGATAACGTTGGGGCCTGTCCGACGGTCGTGCTTCCATGGTGGGCATGAGCGACGAAGCACTCGGCATCCTCCAGCAACTCACCGGCCGGCCGGACGCGCAGTTCCACCCGGGCCAGCGCGAGGCCATTGAAGCTCTCACTGAGCACGGGCGCCGGGCGCTGGTGGTGCAACGCACCGGTTGGGGCAAGTCTGCGGTGTACTTCATCGCCGCCCTGATGAGGAGGAGGGCAGGCCACGGCCCGGCGCTGATCATCTCTCCCCTGCTGGCGCTCATGCGGGACCAGGAGGCGGCGGCCGAGCGTGCCGGCGTGCGCGCGGTGGCCATCAACTCCTCCAACGTCACAGACTGGGGCCAGATCGAGGAACGCCTCGCTGAGGACTCGGTCGACGTGCTGTTCGTGTCGCCGGAGCGCCTCGTCAACCCCCGCTTCCGCGCCGAGCAGCTCCCCCGGCTGATGGCCCGCACCGGCCTCCTGGTGATCGATGAGGCGCACTGCATCAGCGACTGGGGCCATGATTTCAGGCCGGATTACCGCCGGCTGCGCACCCTCATCGCAGAACTCCCCGACGGTGTGCCCGTCCTGGCCACCACGGCCACGGCCAACCAGCGCGTCGTCGAGGACGTTGCCGAGCAGATGGCCGCAGGAGGACACGAGGTCTTCACGCTGCGCGGCGCCCTGGCACGCGAATCGCTGCGCCTCGGGGTGCTCGACGTGGGCACGTCCTGGCGCCGGCTGGCCTGGCTGACGCAGCACCTGGGGGACCTTCCGGGCAGCGGCATCGTCTACTGTCTGACGGTCTCCGCTGCGGAGGACACGGCTGCGGCCCTCCGCGCTGCGGGGCACCAGGTGCTCGCCTACACCGGTCGCACGGACCCGGCTGACCGGGTGGCGGCCGAAGAAGCGCTCAAGAACAACGAGGTCAAGGCCCTGATCGCCACCTCGGCGCTGGGGATGGGCTTCGACAAGCCGGACCTCGGGTTCGTCGTGCATGTGGGGGCACCGTCGTCTCCGGTTGCGTACTACCAGCAGGTGGGCCGCGCGGGCCGTGCCACGGACCATGCGGAGGTGTTGCTCCTGCCCGGCACGGAGGACCGGGAGATCTGGCACTACTTCGCCACCAACGCGATGCCGACGGAGACCAAGGCCGGCGCCATCCTCGAGGCGCTCGGCGCCGAGAACCGGCCGCTCTCCACACCGGCGCTCGAGGCCCGTGTCGACATCCGCCGCTCCCAACTGGAACTGCTGCTGAAGGTCCTTGCGGTCGACGGCGCCGTGCAGGCGGTGCAGGGCGGTTGGGAGGCGACCGGCCGGCCCTGGGTCTACGACCAGGAACGCTACGACCGGATCGCGGCGGCGCGGGTTGCGGAGCAGCAGGCCATGGTGGAGTACCAGCACCTGCCCGAAGGATCCTGCCGGATGGAGTTCCTCACCTCGGAGCTCGACGACCCCACGTCCGCAAGGTGTGGCCGGTGCGACACGTGCGCCGGGCCCTGGTATCCCACGGAGGTCACCGTCGAAGCGGCGGAGCAGGCGCGCTCGACGCTCGATCAGGTGGGCGTGCCCATCGCGCCGCGGGGCCAGTGGCCCTCCGGCCTGGACCAATTGGGCGTCACGGACGAGGACGGAAAGACGATGCGCGGCAAACTGTCCGGCAACGAGACCCTCGACGAGGGGCGGGTGGTGGCCCGCCTGACGGACCTCGGCTACGGCAACGCCCTGCGCGAACTCTTCGCACCGGGTCCTGACGGGCAGCCCCTCGACGGCGAGGTGCCGGCGGAGCTGGCCGGCGCCTGCCTGCGGGTGCTCAAGGAATGGAACTGGCAGGAGCGGCCCACCGCGGTGGCGTGGGTGCCCAGCCTGTCGCGCCCGCAACTGGTGGAGTCGCTGGCCACGGGCATCGCGCGCG
Organism: Tessaracoccus sp. MC1756; assembly: GCF_014164735.1. NCBI lineage: Bacteria > Bacillati > Actinomycetota > Actinomycetes > Propionibacteriales > Propionibacteriaceae > Tessaracoccus > Tessaracoccus sp. MC1756. The sequence goes on from NZ_JACJFZ010000007.1 coordinate 72,454, forward strand.
CCGGGAGGTTGACGTTGCTCGGGCCCGTGGATCTGAACCCCGGCGCTGAGGAACTCAGCAGGTCAACCAACAGCGCCTTCCGGGTACGGGACGTGTGGCACCGGTTCCGCGTGCCCGCTGCCATGGCGGAGTCGCTGGCGGCTGGAGGACCGGTCCTGCTGATCGACGACCTGGTGGACTCGCGCTGGACCCTGACGGTCGCCGGCCGGTTGCTGCGCCGGGCCGGGGCCGGCTCGGTGCTGCCCTTCGCGCTGGCCAGCGTTGCCTGACACGCCGGGTCGTCGTCGGCCCCCGCTAAAGGGGCCCCTGCCCTTCCGCGCCGCGGGTTCCACCAGTAGCCTTCCAGAAGCGAGTCCGCTGCAAGTCAGGACAAAAAAGGAGGCAGCGGTGTTGATCGGCATTCCCAACGAGGCGCCGGAGGCGCGCGTGGCCGCCACGCCGAGCACCGTGGCCCATCTGGCACGTCTCGGGTACGAGGTGGCGGTGGAGGCCGGGGCGGGCGCACGCGCGTCGTTCCCGGACCACGCCTTCGCCGCGGCGGGCGCTCAGGTGGTGTCCACCGAGGCGGTGTGGCAGAGCGACGTCATCGCCATGGTCGGCGCCCCCACTCCGGAACAGACCGCCCTCCTGCGGCCGGGCCAGACGCTCGTCGGGTTCCTGCATCCCCGCACCGATTCGTCGCTGACGGAGGCCCTCGCGGAGCGGGGAGTGACGGCGCTCAGCATGGACATGGTGCCGCGCATCTCACGCGCCCAGTCGCTCGACGCCCTCTCCTCGATGGCCAACATCGCCGGCTACCGCGCCGTGATAGAGGCCGGCCACGCGTTCGGCCGGATGTTCGGCGGGCAGGTGACCGCCGCCGGCAAAGTGCCGCCGGCCAAGGTGTTCGTCATCGGCACTGGTGTCGCCGGGCTCGCGGCCGTGGGCGCGGCCCGCAGCCTGGGCGCCGAGACCTTCGCGACGGACGTGCGGCCGGAGACGGCCGAGCAGGTCGAATCCATGGGGGCGCGGTTCCTGCACATCGCCACGGCCAAGCAGGTCTCCGCGGACGGGTACGCCCAGGAGTCCTCCGCAGACGACGCCGACAGGGCCGCCGCTCTGTACGCAGAGCAGGCCCGAACTGTCGACATCATCATCACCACTGCGGCCATCCCTGGCCGCCCCTCCCCCAAGCTCATCACCGCAGACATGGTGGCAAGCATGCGCCCCGGCAGCGTGATCGTCGACCTCGCCGCGGCCGGCGGCGGCAACTGCGAGCTGACCCGCCCGGGCGAGACCTACACCACCGACGGCGGTGTGACGATCATTGGCTGGACCGACCTCGCCTCCCGTCTCCCCGGCCAGGCGTCCCAGCTCTACGGCACCAACCTGGTCAACCTGTTCAAACTCCTCACCCCGCAGGCCGACGGTGCACTCACCGTCGACTTCGATGACGAGGTGCACCGCCAGATGACCGTCACCCGCAACGGGGAGATCACGTTCCCCCCGCCGCCCATCCAGGTGTCGGCAGTCCCCGCGAGGACCCCGGCGACCCAGGTGCCGGCCCAGGTGACCAAGGCCTCCCCACCCGATCAGTGGGCACGGTTCCGGCGCCTGATGCTCGTGGTGGCCGCCTGGCTCCTGCTGGCCCTCCTCCTCCCCGGTGGTTTCCTCAGTCACATCCTCGTCTTCGGGCTCGCCTGCGTGGTGGGCTACTACGTGGTCTGGGGCGTTCAGCCGGCGCTGTACACCCCGTTGATGAGCGTGTCGAACGCCATCTCCGGCATCACCATCGTCGGGTCCATCACCCAGCTCACGTCGCCCCTGTTGTACGTCCAACTGATCGCGTTCGTCGCCATCGTCCTGGCCGGCATCAACTGCGTCGGCGGCTTCGCCATCACCCAGCGGATGCTGGGCCTGTTCTCTTCGTCGAAGGAGGCCTGAGGTGCTCGACGCCTTCGTCTTCGGCTGCTACATCGCCGCCGCCCTGCTGTTCATCCTCAGCATCGTCGGGCTCGCGAAACAGACCACCGCCCGCTCCGGCAACGCCTACGGCATCGTCGGCATGACGCTGGCGGTCGTCGCCACCGTGGTCCGGACGTTCGCCGCCCAGTGGAACCTCCTGGGTTTCGCGCTGCTGGTGATCGCGCTGGTGATCGCCTTTGCCGTCGGGCTGCTGTACTCGGCCAGGGTCGCCATGACGGGCCTTCCCGGCCTGGTCGCGCTGTTCAACGCCTTCGGCGGTCAGGCGTCCGCGTTCGTGGGTATCAACGCCGCCCTAGGCGTCGAGAGCTACCCCGCGCTGACGGACCAGATCGTGCACGGCGTCGAGGTATGGGCCGCCGTGTTCGTCGGCTCGCTGACGTTCTCGGGCTCGATCGTCGCCTGGGGCAAACTCAACGGGAAGATCACCTCGAAGCCCACCGCGCTGCCCGCCAAGAACCTCGTCGTAGGCCTGCTGGTGCTGGGCCTGATCGGTTCCCTGGCCTGGCACCTCATCAGCCCCAACCTGTGGGCGCTCATCATCGCCCACCTCCTGGGCTACGCCTTCGGCATCATCATGGTGCTCGCCATCGGCGGCGCGGACATGCCCGTGGTCGTCAGCTTCCTCAACTCGTTCTCCGGCTGGGCCGGGGCGCTATCGGGCTTCGCGGTGGGCTCTGACCTGCTGATCGTCGCCGGCACCATCGTCGGTCTCTCCGGCATCATCCTGTCCGTCGTGATGGCCCGCGGCATGAACCGCTCCATCACCAATGTGCTGCTCGGCGGGTTCGGTACAGGCGACTCCTCGGGCGCAGCGGTCGCGATCCTGGACGCCGACGGGAACCCGAAGCAGGCCGCCATCACCAACGTCGACGAGGTGGCGGGCTGGCTCACCGATGCGCGCCGGGTGGTCATCGCCCCCGGGTACGGCATGGCTGTCGCGCAGGCCCAGCACCCTGTCGCCGAACTGGCCAAGCGGCTGATCAGCAACGGCGCCCAGGTGCGCTTCGCAATCCACCCTGTGGCCGGTCGCCTGCCGGGGCACATGAACGTGCTGCTGGCCGAGGCGCACGTCCCGTACGACATCGTGCTGGAGATGGACGAGATCAACGACGACTTCCACGAGACCGACGTGGTGCTGGTGATCGGCGCCAACGACACCGTGAACCCCGCCGCCATGGAGCCGGGCACGCCCATCAGTGGCATGCCGGTGCTGCGGGTGTGGGAGGCCGACAGGGTGATCGTCTTCAAGCGCTCGATGGCCCCCGGCTACTCCGGGGTGGAGAACCCGCTGTTCTTCGAGGACAACGCCACCATGTTGCTGGGCGACGCCAAGGTGAGCTCCGATGCCCTCGTCGCGGCCATCGGAGCCCGCGTCTGATCACTCGCCCAGGATGCCCTGGACGAAGTTCTCGGGGTCGAACGGCGCGAGGTCGTCGACACCCTCACCCAGCCCCACGAGCTTGACGGGCACGCCGAGTTCGCGCTGCACCTGGATGACGATGCCGCCCTTGGCAGAGCCGTCCAGCTTGGTCAGCACGATGCCGGTCACGTTGACCACCTCGGCGAAGATGCGGGCCTGGGCCATGCCGTTCTGACCGGTGGTGGCGTCGAGCACGAGCAGCACCTCCGTGACGAGGGCCTTCTTCTCGATGACGCGCTTGACCTTGCCCAGTTCGTCCATGAGCCCGGTCTTGGTGTGGAGCCGGCCGGCCGTGTCGATGATCACCACGTCCACGCCGTCGCGGGCGCCCTTGTCGACGGCGTCGAACGCGACGGACGCCGGATCGGCACCCTCGTCGGAGCGCACGGTCTCGACGCCGACGCGCTCGCCCCACGTCGAGAGCTGCTCGGCCGCCGCTGCACGGAAAGTGTCCGCCGCCCCCAGGACCACGGACTTGTCCTCGGCCACCAGCACGCGGGCCAGCTTGCCGACGGTGGTGGTCTTGCCGGTGCCGTTGACGCCGACGACCAGGACGACGGCAGGATCACCGTCGTTGGCGGGGGTGAGGTTCAGCGACCGGTCGAGCGTGGGGTCGACCAGCTTGAGGAGCTCGGTGCGCAGCACGTTCTTCGCGCGGACGGGGTCTGCCACGCCGTCGAGGGCGAGCTCCCTGCGGAGCGCCTCCGTCAGTTCAGTGGTGGGGCCGACGCCCAGGTCCGAGGTGATCAGAGTGGTCTCGAAGTCGTCCCACACCTCTTCGTCGATCCGGTCCGCACTGAGGAGGTCCCCCAATGCGCGGGCCAGGGCGTTGTTGCTGGAGGAGAGCCGCCTGCGCAGCCGCGCCCAGCGCGTCGCCGGCGCTTCTGGCGCCTCGATGCCGGGCTCGACCACCACTGGTTCAGGGGTGACCACCGGGGGCGCCGGTTCGACCACGACCTCCTCGGGCGCGACGACCGGCGGTTCAAGATCAGTTGGTTCGATCTCCGCCCGGGTCTCGGCCTCGAGCCGGCGCTGCCTGCGTCCGTCGACGGTGATGATGATGCCCGCGACCACGATCGCGAGGCCGATGATCCCGATGATTACCCAGAAAAACCAATCCACGCGCTCATCCTACTGGGCACGCGCGTCCCCGCTGCGGGCGGCTGCGGGGAGCGGGGGCTCAGCCGGCTTCTTCGGCGAGTCGCTGCGAGACGACCGTCGAGATGCCGTCGCCGCGCATCGTCACGCCGTACAGCGAATCCGCGATCTCCATGGTGCGCTTCTGGTGTGTGATGACGATGAGCTGCGACGACGCCCGGAGCTCCTCGTAGATGCCCAGGAGCCGGCCGAGGTTGGCGTCGTCGAGCGCCGCCTCCACCTCGTCGAGGATGTAGAAGGGGCTGGGACGGGCGATGAACAGCGACACGAGGAAGGCCACGGCGACCAGCGAGCGTTCACCACCGGACAGGAGCGAGAGGCGCTTCACCTGCTTGCCCGCTGGCCGGGCCTCGACGTCGACGCCGGTGGTCAGCCAGTTGCCGGGATCCGTGAGCACGAGCTTGCCCTCGCCACCCGGGAACAGGCGGGCGAAGACCTTGTCGAAGCTCTCCTCCACGTCGCGGTAGGCGGCCTCGAAGACCTCTTGGACCCGCTTGTCGACCTCGGCGACGATGTCGATCAGGTCCGTGCGGGTCTGGCGCAGGTCCTCGAGCTGTTCCGCGAGGAACTGGTGGCGGGCCGTCATGGCGTCGAACTCCTCGAGCGCCAGTGGGTTCACCCGGCCCAGCACGGCCAGGTTCCGCTCAGCGGCCCGGAGCCGGGAGGTCTGCTGATCCCTGTCGTAGGGCACCGGCTCAGGCTGCTCCTCGTCGTCGCCCAACGCCGTGCCGTCAGGGCGGGTGATCACGGGCACCGGTTGGTCCGGCCCGTACTCCGTCACCAGTTGCGCCGGCTCGAGTCCGAGTTCGCTCAGGGCGCGGTCCTCGAGTTGCTCGATGCGCATCCGGTGTTCGATCCGCACCATTTCATCGCGGTGAGCGCCGCGCACGATCTCGTCGAGGCGCTGGGAGGCGGCCTTGGACGCATGCCTGGCCCGCGTGGTGCCGGCTTCGGCCTCGCGCCTGGCGGCGTCCGCGGCGTCGCGCTGGGCGGCGGCCTTCTGACGGGTGGCCTCCACGCGCCCGGCGAGGATCAGGGCCGCGTCGTTGACCACGCGGGCGATCTCCCCCTCGCGACGCAGGTGCTCCGCCCGCTGCCTGGCCTTCGCGCGCGACTGTCGCTCATGCTGTGCTGCGCGCAGCAGCGACTCAGCCCGGCCGGAGATTGCCTTGACCTGTTCCTCGACGGAGCGCAGGGCCAGCCGCGCGTCCATCTCGGCCTGTCGGGCACGACGGGCCTCGCTGGCCTTCTCGTCGCGTTCCGCCGGGTCCGGCTCCGTGACGTCCTCTTCGGTCGACGCGGCCTCCAGCCGGTCTGTCAGCTCAGTGAGTTGCTGTTCGTCGCGCGCGCGGGAGGAGCGCGCCGTCTCGATCGCCTCTGCGAGCCGCTCGGCCTCCTTCATGGCCGCGGCCTGCGATTGGCGGAAGGAGCCCAGTTGATCGGCGACAGCGGCGAGCTGGGCATCCGAATCGTGCAGGGCCGCCAGCGCGTCCGCCTCGGCGCGCCGCGCGGCGACGAGCTTCTCTTCCAACTCATCAGCAGCGAACTTCAGGCGGTCCGATTCGTGCCCGGCGGCGGCCAGGGCGTTCTCGGCCTCGGTGAGTTCGGCCTGCACCTCGAGCAGCGACGGCGCCGCCGCGGTGCCGCCCTCGACCAACCAGGACGAGAAGAAGTCGCCGGCCCTGGTCACGGCGCTGACGTGGGGGTGCTCCCCCACGAGCTGCGCTGCCTCCTCAGCCGTTTCGACGGCAACGGTGTCGCCGAGGAGTCGGTCAAGGGCACCCGAGAGCGATTCCGGCGCCTCGACGACGCTCAGCAGGGAGGTACCCGTCGCGGCCTTCGCCCGAGCGGGCGCTGGCGGGTTCGGGGAACGGTCCGCCACTATGAGGGGCGCCCGTCCGAGGTCCTTGTCAGCCATGTGTCTCGACGATGCCATCGCCCCGTCGAGGCCCTGTACGACGACGGCCTCCGCCAGCCCGCGCAGCGCCGCCGACACGGCGGCCTCCCAGCCGGACGTGACGGTGAGCAGGTCGCTCAGGCGGCCCACCACGTCGTCGCGGCCGGCCCCGAGTAGATCCGCCGAGCCGTCCTTGCGCTGGGTCAGCAGCCGCAGCGCGTCCACGCGCGCGTTCAGCCCGGCCCGCCGCCTGCCCACGTCCGCTTCCCGCGCCTTCAGTGCAGCACCGTCGGCCTCGAGCGCTTCCAGCGCGGCCGCGGCCTTCTCGTAGTCGGCATCGAGGTCCGACTCGGAGGCGCCCAGCCCCGCCAGGGAAGATTCAGTGTGGTGGAACTTCGCCGCAGCCTCTTCGGCGCGGTGCAGCGCCTCTCCCCGGCGGTTGTCGAGCCGGGCGATCTCCTCGTCGGAGGCCTCCAACCGCGACTTGATCGAGTTCACGCGCCCCGTCAGCCGGGCCAGCCCCTCGCGCCGGTCCGCGATCGCCCGCAGCGCGGAGCTGTAGGCCTGCTCGGCGGCCGAATGTTCCTGCTCGGCGCCGTTGCGGCGCAGCGTCGCGTCCGTCAGGGCGCTGTTGGCCGCCTCCACCTCGCGGCGCAGCCCCTGCTCCTTGACGCGGATGTCTGCCGCCTCGGCCTCGAGCGCTTCGGGGTCGCGCCCGCCGACGTCGAGCGTGGGCTGGTTCTCGCCGGCGCGCATGCGCTCTGCCGAGATCGAGATGGTCGTGGTGACGCGTTCGCGCAGGCCGGCCAGCGCGTACCACTGCTCCTGCGCGGCATCAAAGTCGGTCGCTGCGGCCCGGAGCCGGCGCTCGGCGGCTTCCTCTGAGGCCTGGGCCTCTGCCACGGCCTGCTCGGCGCGCGCCTTGGCCTCCTCGGCGGCCGCCTCGTCTGCCAGTTCGGCCTTCAGTTTGGCCTGCGCGCTGGACAGGTCGTCAGCCAACAACCTGGCCTTCGCGTCACGCAGTTCGGCCTGGATGACCGCTGCCTTGCGCGCGGCCTGCGCCTGCCGGCCGAGCGGCTTCAGCTGGCGTTGGAGTTCGCCCACCAGGTCCTGGAGGCGCTCGAGGTTGGCGTTGGTCGACTCGAGCTTCCGCAGCGCCTTCTCCTTGCGCTTGCGGTGCTTCAGGACTCCGGCGGCCTCCTCGATGAAGCCGCGCCGCGACTCCGGGGTGGCCTGCAGAATGGCGTCGAGCTGCCCCTGGCCGACGATGACATGCATCTCCCGGCCGATGCCCGAGTCGCTGAGCAACTCCTGGACGTCCAGGAGCCGGGCAGGCGTGCCGTTGATCGCGTACTCTGAACCACCCGAGCGGAACATCGTTCGGGTGATGGTGACCTCGGCGTACTCGATGGGCAGCGCCCCGTCGGTGTTGTCGATGGTGAGCTCCACCTCAGCCCGGCCCAGCGGGGCACGCTTGGCGGTGCCGGCGAAGATGACGTCCTCCATCTTGCCGCCGCGCAGCGTCTTGGCACCCTGCTCACCCATCACCCAGCTGAGGGCGTCGACGACGTTCGACTTGCCGGACCCGTTGGGCCCGACCACGCAGGTGATGCCGGGTTCGAAGACCAGCGTCGTCGCGGACGCGAAGGACTTGAACCCACGCAGGGTGAGTTTCTTGAGATACATGTCAGACGGTGGGTCTCTCTTCGACGGGAGCCTCTGCCACCGTCAGCTTAGAGGAGCGCACCGCCCTGAAGGTCCAGACCTTGTTCACGATGAAGTTGATGGGCATGGTGAGCATGATCGCGATCAGCTGTGCCCAGTATTCTCGGGAGTTGAGGCCGCGTTCCTCGTGGAAGTAGGGCTCCGGGAGGTAAACCGGGCTGGAGGGGTTCGTGAGCAGGATCTTGATCACCAGGCCCACCGCGGCCGCAACGGAACCGACGGCGAGGAAGGGCCAGAACTCGGCCCACCAGGTGGCGTGCTTGGTGCTCTTGAATGTCCACCACCGATTCAGCTGGAAGTTGTAGAGGTTGGCCACCAGGAACGCCACGATCCAGACGACCGCGGTGAAACGCAGGTTGAACTCGCTGGCCGGGATGGACCAGACGATGTCCTGGGCGTTCTGGGAGCCGCCGTTGAGCCGGTTCATCACCACGGCCACCACCATGTTGACGAGCACGCCGGAGCCGCCGACGATGCCGAACTTCAGGAACTGCCCGAGCGACCTGCGGTAGCGCGCTTTCTGAGAATCGTTCACTGACGTCCTTTCGGGGCCCGCTGGCAGGCCGGGCAGAGGTAGGAGCTGCGGTTCATGAAGACCCGCCGCACGATGGGGCGGCCGCAGCGGTGGCACGGTTGGCCTTCCCGACCATAGGCGTTGAGGGAGCGGGAGAAGTAGCCGGATTCACCGTTGACGTTCACATAGAGGCTGTCGAACGACGTGCCGCCCTGCTCGAGCGCCTCCGCCATGACCTCGCCCGCGGCCCGGATCAGCTCCACCGCCTTCCGCGGGCCCAGATCCGGCGTCGGGGTGTCGAAGTGGACGCGGGTCCGCCACAGGGCCTCGTCGGCGTAGATGTTGCCCACGCCGCTGATCAGTGACTGGTCCAGGAGCGCCCGCTTCACCGTCGTGCGTCTGGCCCGCATGCGGGCGGCGACGGCGCGGTCGTCGAAGTCTGGGTCGAACGGGTCCAGGGCGATGTGCGGCACGGGGCACGCGGCCAGTCCGGGACGGAGGTCCAGGCCACCGAACATGCGCTGGTCGACGAACCTCAGTTCGGTGTCGTCGTCCAGGTGGAACACGACGCGGGTGTTGCGCACGAGTCCGTCGCCCGGGGAGTTGAAGCGGAACTGGCCGCTCATCCCGAGGTGCGCCACCAGGGCGTCCTCACCGAGCACGGCCCACAGGTACTTTCCCCTCCGCCGGATCTCGTCGATCCGACGCCCGGCCAGGTCCGCACGGAACCCTTCCGGACCCACCGCGTGGTAACGCACCGGACGCGGGTGGTGGACTGTCACGTCCGTGATCGTGCGGCCGGCGGCGTGGCGGTGGAGGCCCAGGCGGACCACCTCCACCTCTGGCAGCTCAGGCACTGGTCAGCTCCGCCACGGCGAGCCGCGCGGCGATCTGTTCAGCGCGCTTCTTGCTGGGAGCCGTCCCCTCACCCACGGCGCGTTCCTGCACGTGCACCACTGCGGTGAACGTGCGCTGGTGGTCCGGGCCGATGCCGCTCACGACGTACCGGGGCAGGCCCCAGCCGTTGGCGGCGGTGAGTTCCTGGAGGACCGTCTTGTAGTCCGCGTAGTCACCGGAGTGCGCGGAGGAGGCGATCAGGGGATCGAAGTTGTGGTGGATGAACCGTGCGGAGGCGTCCGGGCCTGCAGAGAGGTGGATGGCGCCGATGACGGCCTCCATCGTGTCCGCCAGGATGGAGGTCTTCTCCTGGCCGCGCGTGGCGATCTCGCCCTTCCCCAACCGCAGGTGCTCACCCAGTCCAAGGGAACGGGCCAGTTCTGCCAACGGTGCGGAGCTCACGACGGAAGCGCGCAGTTTCGCGAGGTGGCCCTCGGCCAGCTCGGGGTAGCTACGCACGATGTGCTCGGTCACCACGATCTGCAGGACCGCGTCGCCCAGGAACTCCAGCCGCTCATTCGAGGGCAGGGCGTTCTCGTAGGCGAAGCTGCGGTGCGTAAAAGACAACTCAAAGAGCTGGGCGTCAACCTCGACGCCCAGCTCCTTCAGCTGGTCTTCAAGCCTGCTCATCCCCTGGCTCGGGGAGAGCCCGCTCAGGCCTCGACGACCTGGCGGCGCTCGCCGCGGGGACCGTACTGGCCACAAGCGGGGCACGCGGTGTGCTGCAGGTGCGGCTCACGGCAGGCGGGGTTGGCGCACACAACCGTGGGCACAACGCTCGTCTTCCACTGCGCACGGCGCGAACGGGTGTTGCTGCGCGACATCTTCCGCTTCGGAACTGCCATGATCTTCTCCTAGATTCTCAGCAAAGTCAGTTGTTGCTCTCGCCGCGCAGTCCAGAGAGGTTCTCCCAGCGGGGATCAATCTTCTCCCCGTGGCTGTGAGCGGGATCGTCGTTGCGGTTGAAACCGCAATCGGGGCAGAGCCCGAGACAATCTTCGCTGCACAGTGGCGTGAACGGCAATTCGAGCACCACAGCGTCGCGCAGGGTTTCGTCCAGGTCGATCGTTTCGTCGACCACGACGCTCTCGTCCTCATCGACCTCGCGGCCGGGATAGAAGAAGAGTTCCTGCATATCGAAGGACGCTTCGTCCTCGATGTCATCCAGGCAGCGGGCGCATTGGCCGTGCAGTTGCACGGTTGCGGTTCCCGTCACCAGGATGCCTTCGACCACCGCTTCGAGCTTGAGATCAAGCTCGATATCGGAGCCCTGTGGCACTCTGATCACTTCGATGCCAAGGTCGGCAGGCGCCGGAACCGTCTCGTGGATCACCTTCGTGGAGCCCGCGCTCCGACCAAGCTCATGCACCTCGAGAACAAGGTGTGAGCGACGATCGGGGTGCTGCTGTACCGGTGACACGTCGGATTCCCTTCGCCTAACCGTCCATGACCTCGTCATGACCGACTGCCAACTCTACCGAATCTCCAGGCTCCGGCCAAATCACCGTGCGCGTCTGGTCTGGAGCGCTGCGGCCACGTTCGCCGGCACGTACCTCGACACATCGCCGCCCAGGTTGTGGACCTGCCGGATGATCGTCGACGACATCGTGACGTGGTCACGCGCGGCAGGCAGGAGGATGGTGTCGAGGTCCCCCATGTCGTAGTTCATGTGGGCCTGCTGCAACTCGAAATCGAAGTCTGCACCGAACCTGATGCCCTTGACCACTGCCCCGATCCTCCGCTCGCGGCAGAAGTCGACGAGCAGCCCTTCCATCGCTTCGACGGTGATCCCCTCCAGGTTCGTGGTGGCACCCTCGACCAGCGCCACCCGCTCGTCGAACGAGAACAGGTACTTCTTCGACGAATTGTTGCCGATGGCCACCACCACCTCGCCGAACAGTGCCTGAGCACGGCCGATGATGTCGAGGTGCCCCACCGTGATGGGGTCGAACGAGCCGGGGCACAGAACCTTCATCCCGCAACCCTAGCGGCCCGGCCGCGCGGCTCAGTCGACCGAGCCGTAGTAGAGGACCGTCTCGCCGTAGCGCTTCTCCCACGTCTCCGTGAAGGCCGGCGGCCAGACGGGCGCCCGATCGCGTTTGGACCGCTCCACCACGACGAGCCCACGCTCCGCGACGACACCCCGGGCGAGGCTGGCCAACAGCTTTTCAACTTCATCGGTGGTCACGCCGTAGGGCGGGTCCATGATCACCACGTCGAACGACCGGTCCGTGCCGTCGGCGAACGTCTGCGCCTTGGCGGCCCGCACGTCCGCCTCCACCCGGATGGCGCGGGCGTTGGCCGAGATCAGCGCCGCCGTCGCCCTGTCCGCTTCCACCAGCACGACGGGGTGCGCGCCCCGGCTGGCGGCCTCGAGACCGATGGCCCCCGAGCCCGCGAACAGGTCGAGGACCGAGCATCCGCTGAGGTGCTCCGAGGCGTCGTGGTCCACGGTGTCGAACCAGTTGACCAGCGAGGAGAACAGGCCCTCCCGGGTGCGGTCCGTGGTGGGCCGCGTGTTGTCGCCCTTCGGCGTCTCCAGACGGCGGCCCTTCGCCCGGCCTGCGATGATCCTGCTCACGTCTTCTCCATCCACTCGGCTGCGGCCACCTCTTCGGCCTTGGCCATGAGGTCTGCCAGCAACGGGTCTGTGCCTGACCGCGGGTCCGCCAGGACCTTCTCGGCCAGTTTCCTGGCGCGCGTGATGACCTCCGCATCATCCAACGCGCGCAACAACTTCAGCGAACCGGCTCCGGACTGGGCAGCGCCCAGCACGTCACCCTCGCGGCGCAGCCGCAGATCCAGTTCTGCCAGCTCGAAACCGTCTGTGGTGGTGGTCAGCGCGGTGAGCCGCGTGTGGGCGTCCAGGTTGTCGCCGATGGCCGCCAGCAGTAGGCACAGGCCCGCGTGGCCGCCCCGGCCGATGCGGCCGCGGAGCTGATGCAGCTGGGAGAGGCCGTAGCGGTCCGCGTCCATGATCACCATGACGGTGGCGTTGGGCACGTCCACCCCCACCTCGATGACGGTGGTGGCCACCAGCACGTCGAGGCTGCCCGCCGCGAACGCGGCCATCGCCGCATCGCGGTCCTGCACGTGTTGCTTGCCGTGCACGACGCCGATCCGGAGGCCTTCGAGCGGCCCGGAGGCCAGCAGCGGAGCGAGTTCCTCCACGGCGGTGAGCCCCTCCCCCTCCTTCGCCGTGATCGCCGGGCACACGACGAAGGCCTGGCGCCCCTGGCCGACCTCCTCGCGCACCCGCTCCCAGGCGCGCGTGACCCAGGTGGGGCTGCGGTGGGTGTCGACGAAGACCGTCTGCACCTCCGCGCGTCCCGCGGGCCGTTCGCGCAGTTCGCTGGTCTCGAGGTCACCGAAGACCGTCATGGCGATGGAACGCGGGATGGGGGTGGCGGTCATCACCAGGGTGTGCGGCTTGTGTTCCGCCTTGGCGGACAGCGCCGCCCGCTGCTCGACGCCGAAGCGGTGCTGTTCATCCACCACCACCAGGCCCAGGTCGAAGAACTCGACGGGATCCGACAGCAGGGCGTGCGTGCCGACGACGATGCCCGCCTCGCCCGTGACGATGGCGTTGAGGGCCTCCCTCTTGGCCTGCGTCGAGCGGGAACCGGTGAGCAGCACCACGCCCGTCGCCTCGGGATGGGCACCCAGGGAGCGGCCCTGGCCCAGGTCTCCCATGAAGCGCGTGATGGTCTGGAAGTGCTGCTTGGCGAGCACCTCCGTGGGGGCGAGCAGTACCGCCTGGCCGCCGGAATCCACCACCGCGAGCATGGCGCGCAGCGCCACCAGCGTCTTGCCTGAGCCCACCTCGCCCTGCAGCAGGCGGTTCATGGGGGCAGGGCGCGCCAGCTCGTCGAAGACCTGCTCGCCGATGGCGAGCTGACCCTTCGTCAGCGTGAACGGCAGCCGCTCGTCGAACGCGTCCAGCAGCCCACCCACCCGCCGGGGGCGGGGTGTGGCCAGTTCCCCGGCGTACTGGGCGCGACGGTGCGCCATGGCCAACTGGATGCCGAAGGCCTCGTCAAACTTGAGCCGCGCCTTGCCCACCTCCGCCTGCTGCCTGTCCGTCGGCTCGTGGACGGCGGTGAGCGCCTCCTGGAACGGCAGCACACCGGCCTCCTGCACCACCCACGGGGGCAGCGTGTCGCCGGCGACGGCGGGCAGGGCCATCTGGATGGCTTCCGCGATCACCCACGTGGGCAGCTTGCCGTGCGCCGGGTAGAGGCCCACCAGCGTGGAGCGCTGCACCGCACGGCTCATGGCGGCGCGGTTCTGCTGCTTCTCGGTCTTGGGATTGCGCACGGCGGCGCCGTCCAGCATCACGAACTCCGGGTGCGTCAGCTGCAGTTGGTCACGGAAGACGCCGACCCTGCCGATGAAGATGCCGCGCCTGTCTCCGGAGAGCAATTCCTTCACCCACCAGTCCGCCATGTTGCTGGCGCGGCCGTAGGACGTGTTGTTCTTCACACGCGGGGCGAAGAACGTGACGTCCACATCCGTCTGCCCGTCCGTGATGACGGCGTTGACGCGGAACTGCCCGTTGGATTCGGCCTTGGCGGCCCCCTTGACCTGGGCCACCAGCGCCGCGTCCTCGCCGACGCGCAGGCCGGAGAAGTCTGACATCTCTGAGCCGGCCAGGTACCGGCGCGGCACGTGCCGCAGCAGGTCGTCGACGGCGTGGATGCCCAGCTTGGCGAATTCCTTGGCCGTGGGCCCACCGACCACGTCTCCGAGACGTCGGTTCAGTTCGCGGTAGATGGTGGTGCGCCACATGCGCATAACCCTACCGAGCGCCGCGGACAGTACGATCGGCCATCATGTACCGCCTGATCTTCTGGCCGGTCCTCATGCCGTCCTTCCTGTTCGCGGTCGGCGCGGGGGCCATGCTGCCCGTCATGGTGCTGGCCCTGCTCCAGCTCGGCGCTTCGGAGTCGTTCGCCAGCGCCACCATGGCACTTTTCGGCGCCGTCGCGCTCATCGTCACCGTGCCGGTGGGGGCCGTCATCGACAAGGTGGGCGACAAGAAGGCCATGACGCTGGCCACGATCTCCTCGGCGGTCCTCTTCGGCCTCAGCGTGGTGGCGCTGGCCTACCCGTCGTCGTTCTCCCTGGCGCTGTTCGTGGGCGCGCTCGTATTGCAGACGCCCGCCGCCGTCGCGTGGAACTTGGCGCGCCAGGCGGTACTGGCGGAGACGGTCCCGGAGGCCCAGCGTGGCCTCGCCATGACGGCGCTGGGCGGCACCATGAGGGCCGGCAACCTCGTCGGCCCGCTGTGCGGGGCTCTCCTGCTGCTGTGGCTCCCCCTGTGGTCCGTCTTCGTCCTGGGCGCCGTCATGGCGGTGGTGGCCACCGGCATGTTGTACATCAAGAAGCTCAACCGCGACTTCGACGCCCAGGTCCGGCGCAACCGGGCGGCGCACGAACAAGCCGAGGCCACCGTCGGGGTGCGGTGGGCGGCCGTGAGCCTGGCCGGCATCGCGATGACCACCCTGACCGTGGCGCGCATCGCGCAACCCATCCTCATCGCCCTGTGGGGTGTCCACCTCGGCTGGAACGAGGCGCAGATCTCGTTCGTCGTCGCGCTGGGCTCCGGCATCGAACTGCTGTTGATGATGCCGGGGGGCTACGTCAAGGATGCGATGGGCAGGGCCTTCACCCTGGTGGTGTGCCTGGTCGTCTACGGCTCCGGCTTCGCGCTCACGGCGCTGTGGCCCACGTCGTTCGGCTTCGTCGCGGCGGTGGTCGTGATGAGCGTCGGCAACGGACTGGGCGCCGGCATCAACATGACGATCGGCGCGGATCTCTCCCCGGCGAGGGGCCGCGCGAAGTTCCTGAGCATCTGGGCGATGTTCAGCCAGGGCGGGGCACTCGGTGGGCCGCTCCTGATCTCCGGGCTGCTCGCGGCGGCATCCCTGCCGGTGGCGATGTTCAGCGTCGCGGCGGTGGCCGGGGCCGGCGCCGCGTGGATGGCCGCGTGGGCACGCGTCATCGGGCTGCCCGGCAGGCGGAGGCAATAGAAAACCGGCGGCCCGCTCAGCGGACCGCCGGTTGTCTGAATGTCTCAGCTCAGCGCGCGACCTTGCCGGCCTTCAGGCAGGAGGTGCAGACGTTGACGCGCATAGCGGCACCATTGACGGTGGCGCGGACGCGCTGAATGTTCGGGTTCCAGCGACGGTTGGTCTTCTTCTTCGACCAGGGCTTGTTGTGACCGAAGCCGGGTCCCTTGGCGCAAACTTCACACTTGGCAGCCACTGGAATCTCCTTGTTGGTTCGTTAGGGGTACCTCAAAAAGGCAACCGCACAATGTTAACCCGTTGCGGACAGAATCGCCAAACCGGGGAGCGGTTCAGCCCTGCCGTCCCGCGCGGGAATGGGAAAGGGGCGGGTGCTCATCGGCACCCGCCCCTACATGGCCCTGATCAGCGGCCGCGGCCGCCGCGTCGGCGGTTGCCGCCCTTGCGCTCGCCACCGTCGGACGGCGCCTGCGAATCCACCGGGTCTTCGAAGCGGTGGTACCCGGAGCCGTCGCAATGCTCGCACGGCTCGGTGAAGGCTTCCTGCAGACCGGTGCCGATGCGCTTGCGCGTGAGCTGCACCAGGCCGAGGCTGGTGACCTCCGAAACCTGGTGGCGGGTCCGGTCACGGCTCAGGCACTCGACCAGCCTGCGCAGCAGGAGGTCGCGGTTGCTGGGCAACACCATGTCGATGAAGTCGATGACGATCATGCCGCCCAGGTCACGCAGCCGGAGTTGGCGCACGATCTCTTCCGCAGCCTCCAGGTTGTTGCTGGTGACCGTGGCCTCGAGGTTGCCCCCGGCGCCGGTGAAGCGGCCGGTGTTCACGTCGATGACCGTCATGGCCTCGGTGCGGTCGATGACGAGCGAACCACCCGATGGGAGGAAGACCTTGCGGTCGAGCGCCTTGGCGATCTGCTCGTCAATCTTGAACTTCGCGAAGATGTCCTTGCCGTCATCCCCGACCTCGAAGCGCTCGAGGCGCTCAGCCAGGTGCGGGGCCACGTGTGACACGTAGGCCGCGATGGCGTCGTAGGAGTCCTCCGGGCCACCGTCGCCCTGGACGATGAGCTGGCCGAAGTCTTCAGTGAAGAGGTCACGCACGATCCGCAGCGTCAGGTCCGGCTCCGAATACAGCGCCTGCGGGGCACCGCCCTTCTTGGACGCCTTCTCGATGACCTCCCACTGCGCCTTCAGGCGGTTCACGTCGCGGACGAGCTCGTCCTCCGGAATGCCCTCGGCGGCGGTGCGCACGATGACCGACTCGTTGTCGGAGATCAGCGAGCTGAGGATGCCGCGCAGGCGGTTGCGCTCGGTGTCCGGCAGCTTCCGCGAGATGCCGGAGAGGTGTCCACCTGGCGAGTAGACGATGTAGCGGCCCGGCAGGGAGATGTGGCCGGTGAGGCGCGCACCCTTCGCTCCGACCGGATCCTTGGTGACCTGCACCAGAACGGACTGGCCGGACTTCAGGACGTTCTCGACCTTACGGTTCTCGCCGCTGACCTGGAAGGCATCCCAGTCCACCTCGCCGGCGTAGAGCACGGCGTTGCGGCCACGGCCGATGTCGATGAACGCGGCCTCCATGCTGGGCAGGACGTTCTGGACCTTGCCGACGTAGACGTTGCCGATGAGCGACGCGGCCGAGGCCTTGTCCACGTAGTGCTCCACGAGGATGCCGTCTTCGACGACGGCCAGCTGCGTGTAGTCCTCCGACTGGCGGATCACGAGCTTGCGGTCCACCTGTTCGCGGCGGGCCAGGAACTCAGCCTCGCTGAGGATGGGGGCGCGGCGACGGCCAGCGGCGCGGGACTCCTTGCGGCGCTGCCGCTTGGCCTCCATGCGCGTCGAGCCCTCGATGCCGGTGACCTCGTCGTCGTGGCCGCCCTCACCGGAGGATTCTCCGTTGCGACGGCGACGGCGGCGACGACGGCGCACTGTAACGCCTTCGCCGTCGGCATCGTCGGCAGACTCCGGGCTGTCCGCATGCTCGTCCGAATCAGCGGCGTCAGTGTCATCGTCGTCCGACTCGTCGGACGAGTCGTCGTCGCCCTCCGAATCAGCGCGGCCACCACGACGGCGGCGACGGCCACCCCGGCGACGGCGGCGACGCGTGGGACGGTCGTCGTCCGCCGAGTCTTCATCGGATTCCTCGTCGGAATCGTCGTCGGAGCTTTCGTCGTCCTGGGTCTCGGACTCGGACTCGGACTCGGACTCGTCCGTGTCAATGTCGGCGTCGACGGTTTCCTCGTCGTCCTCGTCCTCGGCCTCTTCGGCGGCGGTTTCGGCCTGTGCCGAATCTGCCGCGATCGCGCCGGCCAGGGCGGCGAGCTGCGCGTCGCGGGCGGCGGCGGTCATGAAGGGGTCGCTCAGCACGGCCTTGCGGGCCTCTGCGATCTCCTCGGCCGCACGGAGCGCCGCTGCGATGGGGTCCTCGTCGGGATCTGCGGCGGTGCCGCGACGCTCAGGCGCTGCGGCCGGGCGGCTCACCCGACGACGGCGCCCCCTGGGCGCAGCCTCTTCGCGGGGAGTCTCCTCACGGGGAGCAGCAGCTTCCTCCTGGGGCGCCTCAGCCTCTTCCGCGACCTCAGGGGCCGGGGCGCTCTCGATCGCGCGCGCCTCACCGCGGCGACCGAGGGCGCGTGACTGACGTCCACGGCCCAGGGCGGCGGGCTCGCGCTGAGGCTCGGGCTCGGCGGCTGCCTCAGGCGTGTCGGCAGCCTCCGTGCTGGGGGCGGCCTCCGAGCTGGGCACAGCTTCGGGGGCTGCCGCCTTGCGGGTGGCGCGCCGACGACGGGCGGGCTGGGCCGACTCGGCCGGCGCCTCGACGGGTGCCGGGGCCTCGGCCTGTACGGGCTGGGGCTCGGGTGCGGACTCGACGGCTTCGGTGGTGGTCTCGGCGGGCGAGCCCTGGGCCTCTGAGGGGGCGGCGGCCGCGGTGCTGCGCGTGGCGCGGCGACGGGTGGGGCGCTTCTCGGCGGCGGGGGCGGCGGCCTGCGCCTCGGGCTGGGCAGCCTCGGCCCGGGGCGACTCCGCCGGCTCGCTGCTCTCGGCCTTCGGCTCCACGTCGACCTTGCGGCGACGCGTGGTGGTGGTGCGCGTGGCGGGCTTCGTCGAGGCGCGGC
This sequence comes from Tessaracoccus sp. MC1756, assembly GCF_014164735.1. Taxonomy (NCBI): domain Bacteria; kingdom Bacillati; phylum Actinomycetota; class Actinomycetes; order Propionibacteriales; family Propionibacteriaceae; genus Tessaracoccus; species Tessaracoccus sp. MC1756. The sequence goes on from NZ_JACJFZ010000007.1 coordinate 91,181, forward strand.
GACGCTTGGGCGCCAGATCCTCGGCGGGGGCTTCGCTCGGTGCCTCGGGGACGGCCGCGTCAGCGGCCGGCTCGGAAGCGGCCGGGGCGGGGGTGGCATCAGGAGTGGCCCGGCGGGTGGTGCTCTGGGCGGGAGTGCTCAGGGGGGCGGCGGCCGGGGCCTCGACCTGCACTTCCGCGGCGACTGTGGGGGCACCAGCGGGGCGGGAGGCGGCGCGACGGCGGCGCTGCGTTGGGGCGGGGGTGGCGCTGTCCGGCGTCACTTGATCATTGTTCTCTGATGTGAGCATGCGGCTCCTTACGCGCACTAGGCGCGGACCGGGCACAGCGGACTGTGCCGTAAGACTGTGATCCTCTGAAGCCGGCGAGCAGTCGCGGAAGAATTGTGCCGCGGTGCAGTCTCACTGCCTCAGGGTGGCACCGGGCGGCGCCATGACCTTCGCTCATTGTTCCACACATCACGAAAAACCGTCGCACCGGGTGTGCGTGTCGTCAGTTGTGCGGACGCAGCGGGTCCCCTATGTCGCCCTCGTTGAGCGGACCCTGGCTGAGCCGGTTGAGCAACATCTCATTGGGGATGGTCTCGTCGATGGTGCGCAGCGCGGCCACCACGTCGTCCGGCCGCACCAGCGGCGTGCCGATGTGGGAGCGCAGGCGCAGCACGGCGGGGTCGACGACCTCGAGCGTGATGATGGCCTCCCGTACGTCGAAGGCCCGCATGCCGCGTTTGGTCATGCGCTCGACGGTGAGGTGCTCGCGGCTGAGCAGCTCCGCCACGGCGGCGCTCAGCACATCTGGGTCGCAGCTGAGCCGGATCTCCCAGTCCGAGGCTTGGAGGAGGTCGCCGAGCGACTCCTTGACGGCCACCGCGGCGTCGAGCATCTCGAAGCCCTGGGGCAGTACATTGTTGAGCGCCCCGACCACTTTCGCCGGATCACAGGCCTCGCTGAGGCCGAGTTCCACGTACTCCGCCTCAGACGACGCGGAGGTGGGCGACGGGCTGGCGTAGGAGATGCGCGGGTGCGGGTTGAAACCGGACGAGTACGCCATGGGGAGCTCCGCCCTGCGGATGGCCCGCTCCAGTGCGCGCCCGAAGTCGCGGTGGGACGTGAAACGCGCGGGGCCGCGCTTGGCGTAGCGCAGGCGCAGTTTCTGCTCCGGTGGCGGCTGCTGTACAGGCGGTTGGCGAGTACTCATGGGGCGTAGTGTATGCGCCATGACTGACTGGCTGACCGCCCCCACTCATCGTGCCTGGCTGCAGCACGAAACCGAGCGGCTCCTGGTGTTCGGGTCCGCCGCGCCGGTCGCCGGACAGGGCGCGGCCTACCTGGACGCCCGGGGCGTCCCGGACCCGACGAGACCCATCGAGACCTGGGTGACCTGCCGCATGGTGCACGTGTACTCGCTCGGCCACCTGATGGGGGTCCCCGGTTCGCGGCCCCTCGCCATCCGCGCGATGAGCGGGCTCACCGGCGCCCTCCATGACGCGCGGCACGGCGGATGGTTCCACACCTCCGCCAAGGACGGCGGCAAGCAGGCCTACGACCACGCGTTCGTGGTGCTGGCCGGCTCCTCCGCCTCCGTCGCCGGACTACCCGGGGGGCGCGAACTGCTCGACGACGCCCTGGCCGTCCTCGACGAACGCTTCTGGGACGAGGCGCACGGCATGGTGGCAGATGCCGCCGAGCCGGACTGGTCGTCGGTGGATCCCTACCGCGGGATCAACGCCAACATGCACACCGTGGAGGCCATGCTCGCCGCCGCCGACGCCACCTGGGACCAGCGTTGGCTGGAACGGGCCGAGCGGATCGCCTCCTTCGCCCGCCACCAGGCCGCCGTCCACGACTGGCGCCTGCCGGAGCACTATGACGACACCTGGCAGCCGCAGCTCGAGTACAACGAGGCACAGCCCGAGGACCGGTTCCGGCCCTACGGCGCCACCATCGGCCACGGGCTCGAATGGGCCCGCCTGTTCCTCCACCTCGAGGCGGCCACGAACAACACCGACGGCACCTGGCTCGACGCCGCCCAGCACCTCTACGACCGGGCGGTCACGGACGGCTGGGGCCGCGACGGGGCCGAGGGCTTCGTCTACACCACAGGGTGGGACGGCACCCCCGTCACGACGGACCGGCTGCACTGGGTCGCTGCCGAAGCCATCGGTGCGGCGGCCGCCCTGTTCCACCGCACCGGCGACAAGCGCTACGCCGCGGACTACGCACGCTGGTGGGACCATGTGGCCGAGCACTTCATCGACCCCGAGCACGGCTCCTGGCACCATCAGCTCGACGGCGGGCTCCGCGTCGCCACGTCGGTATGGCCCGGCAAACCGGACATCTACCACGCCCTCCAGGCGACGCTGATCCCCCGTCTCCCCCTTGCACCGCAGATGGCCATGTCGTTGGCCCAGAGGCAGCTCGTTTGAGCGCGCTCCGCCGCTGGTGGCCGCTGATCGCGCTGCTGGCTCTGGCGTTCAATCTGCGCCCGGTCGCGGTCTCCGTCGGACCGGTCCTGACCGAGATCAGCCGCGACATCGGCCTCGACGGCTTCACCGCCGGTCTGCTCACGTCGCTTCCCACCCTCTGCTTCGCGATCTTCGGCGCCATGGCCCCCTGGATCGCCCGCCGTATCGGGGCGCACCGCTCGATCCTGGTCGCGCTCATCGCACTGATCGTGGGGCAGGCGGGCCGGCTGCTGGTCGATGACTCGGCAGCATTCCTGGCGTTCTCCACCCTGGCGCTGGCGGGCATGGCGCAGGCGAACGTGCTGCTGCCCTCGCTGGTGCGCCGGCACTACCCCCACCAGGTGGGGACGGCCACGGCCCTGTACTCCCTCACCCTGACCATCGGCGTGACGCTGGCCAGCACCGCCACCGTCCCCATGGCCCATGCCTTCGGGGGCTGGCGCGCCTCCCTCGCGGCCGGTGTGGTCATCGCCTTCGCCTCCCTGCTGTGCTGGCTGCCGCTCGCGATCGCCGCCGGGCGGCCGAAGAAGGGCGGCGAGCGCGACATCACGCTCGCGGCCATTTCGCGTACCAGGCTGGGCTGGGCGCTCGCCATCATGTTCGGCGTCCAGTCGGCGCAGGCCTACTCGGTGTTCGGCTGGCTGCCCACCATCTTCCGCACGGCCGGCATGGACCAGACGACGGCGGGCTACATGCTCGGCATCGCCACCGGCGTCGGGATCGTCCCGGCCTTCGTCATCCCGGCCTACGTAGCCCGCACGCGCAACCCCAGCGCCCTCTTCCTGTGCCTGATGGCCTTCCTCATCACCGGCTACCTCGGGCTGCTGAACGCGCCGCTCGCCGCGCCCGTCTTCTGGTCCATCGCCATGGCCCTGGGCACTGCGTCGTTCCCGCTGGTCCTGGCGCTGTTCGGCACCCGGGCACATTCCCCAGCGGCCACGGCTGCGCTCAGCGGCTTCGCCCAGTCAGTGGGCTACACCATCGCCACCCTCGGCCCGCTCAGCTTCGGCATCCTCTACACGTTGTTCGACTCATGGACCCCTCCCATCATGCTGCAGCTGGGGTTGGCCGTCCCGATGACCATCGCCGGTCTGTACGCCTGCCAGCCCCGGATCATCGAGGACCAGCTCCACCGTCCGCACTAACCCCCAAGGGGGTGGCGCGCCCGGCTCGGCAAGCGCTCCAATAGGGGCACGGCGTTGACGAAGGGGATCGATTTGATCAGAGTCGCATCTGTACCTGAGGGGCACGTATACGTCAGGCATCTCGCTGACCCCTGCAACGGCCACGACGTCGTGCGGCTCCCAGATCCGGGCGGGAAGGCGTGGCCCTCGGCCCTGCTCTCGCCCCAGTGGATTGACCAGAATGCTGAGAGCTTCGATGTGTTCCACATCCACTTCGGCTTCGACGCCCTCTCCACACGGGACCTGACCGACGTCCTCGAGGCGCTCGACCGCAACGACAAGCCGCTGGTCTACACGGTCCATGACCTGCGCAACCCGCACCACCTCGACCGTCTGGCGCACGACGAAGCGCTCGATGTGCTGATCCCGGCCGCAGCGGAGCTGATCACGCTCACCGCGGGGGCCGCGCAGGAGATCCGCCGGCGGTGGGACCGCGAGGCGACGGTGCTGCCGCATCCCCACGTCGTGGACCCGGACACGCTGCATCGCCCCAGGCAGCAGCACGCCCGGCCCCGCATCGGGGTCCATCTCAAGAGCCTGCGCGCCTCCATCGACCCGCTGCCCATCCTCGCCATCCTCGAGCGGGAGGTGCCGGCCCGCAAGATGGAGCTGGTGATCGACGTCCACACCGACGTCATGACCCCCGGCGAGTACCACCACGACGCTGAGGTGGCCGCCCACCTGAAGGGGCTGATGGGGAAGGATGGTGTCACGGTCCACGTGCACGACTACTACTCCGACGACGAGCTCTGGGACTACTTCCTCAGCCTGGACCTGTCAGTGCTCCCCTACCGGTTCGGCACCCATTCCGGGTGGTTGGAGGCCTGCTACGACGTCGGCACCCACGTCCTGGCGCCGCTCCTGGGCCACTACCACGACCAGCATCCCGGCATCTTCGGTTACCGCGTGGGCGACGACGGCCCCAGCGTCGCCGACATCGCCGCGGCACTGGACGCGCTACCGGATGCCGCACCCTGGCGGGCGGATCCGGACGAGCGCCACGCGGAGCGACAGTTCCTCGCGGGCTGCCATGCAGACATCTACCGGCGGGCCATGGCCCGCGTGCGAACGTGAAGGTCGCGATCCTCGCCAACGACCGGTTCCCCATCTCAGCCCCGTTCGCAGGCGGCCTGGAATCGTTCACCTGGCACCTGGCGAAGGGGCTTCGGGAGCGTGGCGTCGAGGTCGTGCTGTTCGCGGGACCGGGCAGCGACCTGACGCTGGACTGCGAGGAACTCCCCGTCGCCCGGTTCGCCCTCAGCGACGACGCGCGCGGCGACATCGCCATGCCACCGGAGTCGCAGGTCACTGCCACGATCGCCTACGCCCACGCGCTGCGCACGCTCGCGGGTCGCCCCGACATCGACGTCGTGCACAACAACTCGCTGCACTACCTGCCGATCGTGTTGTCCGATTCGATCCCCCAGCCCCTCATCACGACGCTGCACACCCCACCGCATCCCTGGCTCGAACCGGCCCTGCGCCTCACGCCACGGGCCAGGACTGTGGCGGTGTCGCGCTGGGTGTCCGAGCGATGGTCCGGGTTCACCGCCGCTCAGGTCATCCACAACGGCATCGACCTCTCCGTCTGGCTGCCGGGCCCCGGCGGCGACGATCTCGTGTGGACCGGGCGGATCGCCCCGGAGAAGGCTCCCCACCGCGCCGTCCTGATCGCGCGCCACCTGGGGCGTCGGCTGCGGATCGCCGGCCCCATCGTCGACGTGGCGTACTTCCGCTCCGCGCTCCAGCCGCTCCTGGGCGACGACGTCAGCTACGAGGGCCACCTCGGGCCCGACGCGCTGCCCACGCTCGTCGGATCGTCGGCCGCGTGCCTGGTCACCCCCGAATGGGACGAGCCCTACGGGTTGGTGGCAGCCGAGGCCATGGCGTGCGGCACGCCGGTGCTGGCACTGGCCCGCGGCGGGTTGCCGGAGATCGTGCGCCCGCCGGGTGGGGAGTGCGTCGACCCGTCGGCGAGCCCGGAGGAGGCGGCCGTCGCCCTGGCCCGGGTGATCGGAATGGACCGCGCGGAGGTGCGCCGCCATGCCGAGGTGGCCTGCGGCCTCGACGCCATGGTCGACCACTACGTCGCCCTGTACGAGGAGCTCACATGATCGGTTGGTACGTGCATCACCAGGGGTTGGGGCACGCCACGCGAGGCACCCAGATCGCACGCCAACTCGGGCGCGAGGTACTGGGCTTCGGATCCATGCCCATCCCCGAGGGCTGGCCCGGAGCGTGGGTACAGCTCCCCTGGGACATCACGGATGAACCTGCGGACCCGACGGCCGGCGGCGTGTTCCACTGGGCTCCGCTCGACCACGCCGGGCACCGCGAGCGGCTGGCGCTGATCGCCGAGCGGCTCCGCGGCGACGTGTCCGTGATGGTCGTGGACGTCTCGGCGGAGGTGGCGCTCCTGTCCCGCCTCATGGGGGTACGCACCGTGGTCATGGGCATGCGAGGCGACCGCAGGGACCGCCCGCATGAGGCCGCCTACGATTCGGCCTCCCTGCTGATCGCACCCTGGCCCGAGAGCGCGCCGGAACCCACATGGCCCCTCCGGTGGCGCCGGAAGACCCGGTACGTCGGCGCCATCTCCCGCTTCGACGACCGTGTGCCGCCGCCCCTGACCCGCAGCCGACGCCGAGTGCTGGTGGTGTGGGGCGCCGGCGGCACCGGCGTGACCGACGACGACCTCCGCGCCGCAGAGGCGGCCACCCCCGGCTGGGAGTGGAAGGTCCGCAGCCCGGGACGGGCGGGCTCCCCAGACGTCTGGGCGGACCTCGAGTGGGCAGACGTCGTCGTCACGCATGCCGGGCAGAACGCCGTGGCGGAGGTGGCCGCGGCCGGTCGCCCCGCGGTGGTGGTCGCCCAGCCCAGGCCGTTCGACGAGCAACTGGGCACCGTCGAGGCGTTGCGGAGCCTGCGGTGCTGCGTCGCCCTGCCGCAGTGGCCGGGTGCCCGTGAGTGGCCGGGGCTGCTCGACGAGGCCGCAGGGTCCTGCGGTTGGCACCGCTGGACCACCCGCGACGGCGCCGCCCGGGCCGCCGCGGCGATAGCCGCGCTCGCGGACGAGGTCCCGTGATGGAGCTCGCCATCGTCACCATCGCGCACGGACGCCACGACCACCTCACCCGTCAGCTGCGCTGGATCGATGCGCTCGATCCCCGGCCCCTCGTCCATGTCGTGGTGGCGATGGGCGACCCCGCCATCGCAGGCCTGATCGGCGACAGGGAGCGGACGGTGCTCGTCGAGTTGCCGGCCGACGGCGAACTACCCCTGGCCGGCGCCCGCAACCGCGGGGTGGCCGCAGCAGAGGAGGCGGGGGCGACGATGGTGGCGCTGCTGGATGTGGACTGCCTTCCGGAACCGGGATTCGTGGCCGACTACACCTCCCGTCTGCTGGACGCCGCCACGCAGCCCGGCCCCTCAGTGGTGACCGGACGGGTGAGGTACCTCCCGGAGGGACTCAGCGGGGACGACCACACCGTCGAACGGCTCGCGGAGGTCGGGCGCGACCATCCCGCCCGGACGGTGCCGGAGACCGACGACCTGCTGGCGGCCGATGTGAACCTGTTGTGGTCGCTCAACATCGCCACCAGCATCACCGACTGGCACCGCATCGGCGGTTTCGACGAGCGCTACGTGGGCTACGGCGGCGAGGACACCGACTTCGGCCGGCGGCTGGCCGCGGCCGGAGGCCACCTGTGGTGGATCCGCGGGGCCGGGGCGTTCCACCAGTGGCACCCGTCGAGCAGCCCACCCGTCGAGCACGCGGCTGCGATCGCCCGCAACGCGAACCTGTTCCATTCCCTCTGGGGCGAGTACCCCATGCCGGGCTGGCTTGAGGCGATGGAGCAGTCCGGCCACCTGCTCCGGACAGCCGAAGGCTGGGCGCCTGCTTCGCCCTGAGCGCGCCCCAGCCGTCAGCCCTTCTTGTACAGCTTCTTGCTCTGGTAGACCGGCTCGCAGGTGACATGCACCCCGAGGTTCCGGAAGATGGACTCGTCCACCGGGCCGAGGATGACGGAGGCGTGCACGTCGCAGCCGCGCAGCTGCTGCAGTTCGGCCAGCGCCCGGCGTGCGTTCTCGTCGAAGCGGGCGCCGACGGACAACGCGATGAGCACCTCGTCGGTATGGAGGCGCGGGTTGGCGCTGCCCAGGTGGCGGGTCTTGAGGGTCTGGATGGGCTCGATGGTCTCCGGGTCAAGGAGGCGCACCTCATCTGGGAGGCCGGCGAGCATCTTCAGCGCATTGAGCAGCATGGCGGAACTGGCCCCGAGCAGCGCCGAGGTCTTGCCCGTGACGATGGTGCCATCGGGAAGCTGGATGGCGGCGGCCGGGCCCTTGGTGCGCTTCTCCAATTCGAGCGCCGGCCCGACGACGGGGCGATCGTCGCGGGTGATGCCGAGGGTGGACATGATCAGGGCGATGCGGTCCGACTGGTGGGGTTCAGACTCGTCGCGGCGTTCGGCCACGAGCGCCTTGAAATAGCGCCGCAGCACCTCCTGCTTCGAGGCCTCCCGGCACACCGCGTCGTCGGAGATGCAGATGCCCGCCATGTTGACGCCCATGTCCGTGGGTGACTGGTAGGGGCTCTCTCCCGTCAACTGCTCGAAGAGGAGCTTCAGCACCGGGAAGGATTCGACGTCGCGGTTGTAGTTGACGACCTGCTCGCCGTACGCGGCGAGGTGGAAGGGGTCGATCATGTTGACGTCGTCGAGGTCTGCCGTGGCCGCCTCGTAGGCCATGTTGACCGGGTGGTCGAGGGGCAGGTTCCAGATGGGGAAGGTCTCGTACTTGGCGTAGCCGGAGGCGATGCCGCGCTTGTGGTCGTGGTAGAGCTGCGAGAGGCAGGTGGCCATCTTGCCGCTGCCCGGGCCCGGGGCGGTGACCACGACGACGTCGCGGGTGGTCTCGATGTACTCGTTGCGGCCGTAGCCGTTCTCGCTCACGATCAGCGGGATGTCGTTGGGATAGCCCTTGATCGGGTAGTGGCGGTACACCTTGATACCCAGCCGCTCCAGCTTGCGCTTGAAGTTACGGGCCTGGCGGTGGTCGTCGGCCATCTGCGTGATGACGACGGAGCCGACGTAGAGCCCGTGGGTGCGGAACTCGTCGATGAGCCGCAGCACGTCGGCCTCGTAAGTGATGCCGATGTCGGCGCGCACCTTGTTGCGGATGAGGTCGTGGGAGGAGATGACCATGACGATCTCGACCTCATCGGCGATGGTGCTGAGCATCGCGATCTTGTTGTCGGGGGTGAAGCCAGGTAGGACCCGTGCCGCGTGGTGGTCGTCGAAGAGCTTGCCGCCGAACTCGAGGTAGAGCTTTCCGCCGAAGCGCTTGCGTCGCTGGTCGATGTGCTCCGATTGGAGGTCGAGGTACTTCTGACGGTCGAATCCGGGTTTACGAATGCTCTGAGCCACGGACCGCCAGCCTACACGCTGTGGACCTCTCAGCCCTGACCGGAGGGGGTAGATTCCTGTCATGGCGCAGCTCAACGTCCACGAATACGGCGACCCCACAGGCCCACCGCTCGTCCTCGTCCACGGCCTGACCGACGACGGCACCTGCTGGCCGGATGCCGTCGCCCGCTGGGAATCAGACTTCCGGATCCTCGCCGTCGACCAGCGCGGGCACGGCCACTCCCCCCGCTTCACCGACGAGGAGTTGGGCCGGGTCCCCCAAGTGCTGCGCGACGACGTGACGGAGGTGCTGCGCGAGCTGGGCCGGCCGGTGTTCCTCGTGGGGCACTCGCTCGGAGGGCTGGTCGCCGCTCGTGTCGCGCAGGAGTATCCGGAACTCGTGCGCCGCCTCGTGCTGGAGGACCCGGCCAAGCCCGCCCCGCACTGGGATGCGGCGGAGCGGGAGTTCGCCCGCCAGCAGCTCGCCTTCGTGGAGACGGTCACGGAGGACCCAGACGGCGAGGTCACCCGCATGCTGCAGGAGACGCCGTGGACAGACACCGAGTTGAAACCGTGGGCGGAATCCAAGGCTCGCGTCGACCGTGAATACCTTCGACGTGGTCTCTACCTGGGCGACACCGCCTGGGAGGAGATGTTCACCGGGCTGAGCGTGCCGACGCTGATCCTGGTGCCCGTCAATGGCGAGATGGCCCCTGACCCCGCGAAGGTCCACAACGATCTGGTGCGCGTCGTCGAGGTACCGGGTGCCGGGCACTGTATCCGCCGCGACCGTCCCGATGTCTTCTACGAGCTCGTGGAAGCGTTCCTGCACGAGCGCTGAGCCACCCGACGGCCCGGGGCGGGTCGCCGGGGGTCAGGCCAGGTTGGGCTTGGCGACGGTGAGCGGGAGCAGCACCTTGCCGGTGGGGCCGATCTGGATCTCGGTGTCCAGCTGCGGGCACACGCCGCAGTCGAAGCACGGGGTCCAGCGGCAGTCCTCGACCTCGCGGCCGTCCAGCGCGTCCTGCCAGTCCTCCCAGAGCCAGTCACGGTCCAGGCCGGCGTCCAGGTGGTCCCACGGGAGCACCTCTTCGTAGCTGCGTTCCCGCTGGGTGTACCACTCCAGGTCGATGCCGAATTTCGCCAGCTCCTCGTTGGCCGAGGAGACCCAGCGCTCGTAGGAGAAGTGCTCGCTCCAACCGTCGAACTTGCCGCCCTCGCGCCAGACGCGCTCGATGACGCGCCCGATGCGGCGGTCGCCGCGCGACAGCAGCCCCTCGACCACGCCGGGCTCACCCTCGTGGTAGCGAAGACCGATTGCGCGGCCGTAGTTGCGGTCCTGCTTGATGGTCTCCTTGAGGAGCATCAGCCGGCTGTTGATGGTCTCGGAGCTCGCCTGACCGGCCCACTGGAAGGGCGTGTGGGCCTTCGGTACGAAGCCACCGATCGAGACGGTGCAGCGGATGTCCCTGGTGCCGGAGGCCCGGCGGCCGGTCTCGATGACGCGGCGCGCGAGGTCTGCGATGGCCAGCACGTCCTCGTCGGTCTCCGTGGGCAGCCCGCACATGAAATAGAGCTTGACCTGGCGCCAGCCGGAGGAGAAGGCGGCGGCGACCGTGTTGATCAGGTCCTCCTCGCTGACCATCTTGTTGATCACCTTGCGCATGCGCTCCGAGCCGCCCTCGGGGGCGAACGTGAGGCCGGAGCGGCGACCGTTGCGCGAGAGTTCGTTGGCGAGGTCGATATTGAACGCGTCCACGCGGGTGGATGGGAGCGAGAGCGAGACGTTGCTGCCCTCGTACCGGTCCGCCAGCTGGCGGGTGACTTCGGCGATCTCGGAGTGGTCCGCCGACGACAGCGACAGCAGCCCGATCTCCTCCAGGCCGGTGGCCTTGAGGCCGCCCTCCACCATGGCGCCGATGGTCTCGATGCTGCGTTCGCGGACGGGGCGCGTGATCATGCCGGCCTGGCAGAAGCGGCAGCCCCTGGTGCAGCCGCGGAAGATCTCCACGGAGTAGCGCTCGTGAACCGTCTCCGCCATGGGGACGATGGGCTTCTTGGGATAGGGCCACGCGTCGAGATCCATGAGCGTGTGCTTGCGCACCTGGAACGGCACCTCGGGCCGGTTCGGGGCGACACGTTGGATGCGCCCGTCGTCGAGGTAGTCGACGTCGTAGAACCGCGGCACGTAGAACGCGCCCGTCATGGCCAGGCGCAGCAGCAGCCCGTCGCGGCCGCCTTCGCGGCCCTCGGCCTTCCATTCCCGCACGATGTCGGAGATGTGCAGCGAGGCCTCCTCGCCGTCGCCGAGCACCGCGACGTCGATGAAGTCCGCGATGGGTTCCGGGTTGAACGCCGCGTGCCCGCCGGCGACGACGAGCGGCTCATGCTCACCGCGCTGATCGGCGTGCAGCGTCAGGCCCGACAGGTCGATGAGGTTGAGCAGGTTCGTGTAACCCAGCTCCGTGGAGAACGAGACGCCCAGCAGGTCGAACATGCCGACGGGGCGGTGGGCGTCGAGCGTGAACTGCGGGATGTGGTTGTCGCGCAGCACCTTCTCCATGTCCGGCCAGACGGAGTAGGTGCGCTCCGCGAGGATCCAGTCGCGTTCGTTGAGGATCTCGTAGAGGATGGCCACGCCCTGGTTGGGCTGGCCCACCTCGTAGGCGTCCGGGTAGGAGAGGCACCAGCGCACGCTGACGCTGTCCCAGTCCTTCACGACGGAGTTGTGTTCACCGCCCACGTACTGGATGGGCTTGCTGACGCTCGCCAGCAACGGCTCGAGGCGGTCGAACACCGAGTGCGTGGGCAGAGTGGGCATCGTAGTCATAGCGTGGTCAAGGATATCTGCGGGGTGCACTTTGGCCTAGCCCCGGCCGAGCGTCGCGAGTCGACGTCGCCGCGCCAACACGTCCAGCAGCACCACGAGGATCACCGAGGCGGTCAGCTGCCACAGGATCACGGGGCCGCCCGCGCCGACGGAGCGATCGAACAGGCCGCTGACGTCCTGGAACGGCACGATGGAGAAGCCGATCATGTTGTTGACGATGTGGACGGCGGCCGCCGCCTCCAGCCCACCGGTGCGCCACGTCAGCCAGCTCAACAGGGCACCCAGGCTGAAGTAGAAGACGTTGAGCCACGGGTCTGCTGCGCCGTGCATCACCATGAACAGCGCCGAGTTCAGGACGGTGCCGACGATGAAGCCCACGACGGGCGGCCGGAACCAGGAGCCCACGGTGCGGAAGACCACGCCCCGCAGCAGGTACTCCTCTGCCGCTGCCTGGAACGGCGTCACCAGCATCAGCCCGATGAGCAGCCACCAGGTGTGTGGCCGGATCTGCAGCTCCAGGTCCGCGGTCCCCGTCAGTGAGAGTTCGATGCCCATGTTGAGCCCGAGCACCACCAGCGACGCGGCGACGCAGATCCAGAACCAACCCCACCGCACCCGTCCGACCACTGAATGCAGGAAGCCGGGGCGTTGTTTCACGAGGTGGCCGGTCAGCAGCGCGAATGGCAGCAACAGGCCGATGGCGATGCTGTTGGCCAGCACCAGGCCCGGCGTGACACGGCCCTCCTCGAGCATCCCCATGAGGTCGTCCGGGTCCACCGCCCCGGTGGCCACCTCGACGCCCACGGCGGCCAGCGTGGCGAGCACAGCGAAGCCGAAGAACGCCACCGCCAGGATGAGCACCACGACGAGGGGGCGCCACGGGGCGATCCCCGGCGCGCGCCAGAACTGGTGGTACCCGACCGGCGTCGTCGGCATCGACGGCGGGGCCGGGGTCCACGTCGGCGCAGGGAACGGCACGTCGCGTCGCTGCTCAGGCAGCGGCGGCGCCCACTGCTGGGGTGGCCCCCACTGGGGGGACGGCTGTCGTTCGGGCGGGGGAAGCTGGCTCACAGCCCCACCCTAACCTCGGGGTTACGGGTCAGAGGGCCGGGAACCAGAGCGCGATCTCACGCGCCGCGGACTCAGCCGAATCAGAGGCGTGCACCGCGTTGCGCGGGCCGCTGTCGCCGAAATCCGCGCGGATGGTGCCCGGTTCGGCCTTCGCCGGGTCTGTGGCCCCGTTGAGTTCACGCACCTGGGAGATGCAGTCCGGCCCGCACAGGACGAGCGGGATCATGGGGCCGCTGGTCATGAAGGTGCGCAGGTTCGGGTAGAAGTCCCGCGCGAGGTGCTCCTCGTAGTGCCGGTCCGCGAACGCACCGTCGATGGTGCGCAGTTCCATCGCGACGATGGAGAGCCCGGCCTCCTCGTAGCGGGCCAGTACCCTGCCTGCGTTACCGGCCTCCACCACGTCGGGTTTGATGATGACGAGCGTCTTTTCGCTCACTGTGGGTTACCTCCATGCCGGTGGGCCTCAATCCTCTTGCCGAGGATCACACACGTCGCCCAGATCAACGCGAAGATGATACCCATGGCGTACATCCACGGGGTGAGAACGCCCAATCCGATGAGGACGGCCTGGGCGGCCCATCCCACGAGATAGCCCCAGCGCTTCCGCAGACCGGCGAGGCCGCCGATGCACAGGAGCGTGGCCACGGCGCTCCAGACGGCCGCGACCGCGAGATCGATGCCCGAGACCTGGATCATGCCGATGTAGGCCAACCAGATGATGATCACCTCGAAGAGCAGCACCGACATGGCCGCGCTGCGCATGGGGTTGTCGGGCGAGAGCGTCACCGGGCGTCCTTCTTCTTCAACAGGTCGCGGGCCTCGCCTGCAGCGATGACGGACCCCGCGACGAGCACACCGGCCTGGACGCTGGCGGTGTCTGCCAACATGACAGCCAGGTCCAGCGCCTCACGCATGCTGGCGGCGCGGTGCACCTTGCTGGTCTCCCAGACGGTTTCGGCGACGGCGGCGAGGTCGTCGACGCCCCTGGCCCGGGGGGTCGAGGAGACCTGGGTGATCACCACCTGGTCCATCTTCTCCGCGAAGATCTCGAGCACCTCCGCGGCGTCCTTGTCCTGCATCATGGCCACGACACCGATGGTGGGAGCGAAGTCGAAGCTCTCCTCCACCGCGTCGATGGTGGCGCGGGCGGCCTGCGTGTTGTGGGCGGTGTCGATCACGATCGGCGGCGAGGTGCGCACCAGTTCCAGGCGCGCCGGGGCCTCGACGGCGCCCAGCCCCTCGACGATGATCTCCGGGTTGAGCGGCTTGCCGCCCAGGAACGCCTCGACCGCAGCCACCGCAAGCACCGCGTTGCGCGCCATGTGCTCCCCGTAGAGAGGCAGGAAGACATCAGCCACGGGGCCGCCGACGCTCTCGATGCGCAGCAACTGGCCGCCCACGGCGAGGCCGCGCTCCAGCAGGCCGAAATCCGGACCCTCGGCCTTCATCGACGCGCCGGCCTCGACGGCGGCGGCCAGCAGCACCTTGGCGGCCTCGGGCGCCTGACCGGCGAACACGGCGGTGCCGCCGGGCTTGATGATGCCGGCCTTCTCCCCCGCGATCTCCGTCAGCGTGTTGCCCAGGATGTGGGTGTGGTCCATGCCGATGGGCGTGACCACGGCGACCGACGCGTCGGCCACCGACGTGGCGTCCCAGCTCCCGCCCAGGCCCACCTCCATCACCGCGACATCGACGGGGGCATCGGCGAACGCCGCGTACGCCATGCCGGTGATGACCTCGAAGAACGTCATGGCCACGCCGTCGAGCTGCTGCTCGTCGACCATGCCGACGTAGGGTTCGATGTCCGCCCACACCTCAGCGAAGCGTTCCTCGCTGATGGGTTCGCCGTCGATCACGATGCGCTCGCGCACGTCCGACAGGTGCGGGCTGGAGAACCGCCCGGTGCGCAGGCCCGCGGAACGCAGCAGCGTCTCGATCATGATGGCGGTGCTGCCCTTGCCGTTGGTGCCGGCCACCTGGATGACGGGATAGGCCCGCTGCGGTTCACCGAGGAGGTCCATCAGTGCGGCGACCCTGGTCAGGCTGGGCGCCACCCGGTGCTCGGGCCAACGGCTGGTCAGGGCCGCCGTCAACGCGGCGTGTGAGGTTTCAGTCATGGTGGGGCCAGCCTACTCGGCCGGGCACCGCCCAGTAGGATTCCGCAGTGTGTAGTAACTGATTCAACCACCTTGGGTGCGCTGGTTATCATTACTTCCGAACGCGCAGCACTCCACGGTGCCCGCAGCCCCGCACTGGATTTCTGAAGGAGCACCGACATGGCCAACAACTCGAACCTCAGCAAGCGCGCCGCGCTGCGGCAGGCTCAGGAGATGGACGAACGCAACAAGCGCAACAAGCGCATCATGGGGTTCGGTTTCGGCCTGGCGGCCCTGGTGGTCGTCGTGGTGCTCGCCATCGTCAACGTGCAGGCCATCGGCAACCGCACCTCGGTGGCAGAAGAACAGCTGACGCCGCCCGCCGCTACCGAGGGCTACGGCATCCCGCTCGAAGGCAATGCCCCCAGCGCGGACAAGCCGCACCTCGTGCTGTGGGAGGACTACCAGTGCCCCGCGTGTGCCAGCGCCCACGCAACCCTCGGCCCGATCGTGGAGCAGCTGGTCGCCGATGGCTCCATCACCACCGAGATCCGCACCGCCCACTTCCTGGATCAGGCCCGCGAGGACGGCCCCTCGTCCCGCACCGCTGTGGCGGCCGCCGCTGCAGCAGAGGTGGGTGCGTTCGAGGACTTCCACCGTGTCGCGTTCGACTTCCAGGACACCGGCTACACGGACCAGGTGCTCCGCAACGACATCCCCCAGGCCGCGGGCATCACCGGTGAAGACCTGACCCGCTACGTCGAGCTGTACAACTCCCGCTCGTTCCAGGAGTTCGTCGACGACGCGGACCAGAAGTTCCGCGACGACGCCGTCGACGCGACCCCGGCCTACGTCGTCTCCGGCCAGCGCCTGGACCTCGGCTCCATCGAGCCCACCGCCGAGGGCTTCCTCAGCGCCGTGACCGCCGCCTGGGAAGAGGGCGGCAAGGAGATCGACATCAAGCCCGAGCCCTACCAGCGCTGATCGCCTCACCACAGACACCAGCGGCCCGGACGTCCAGCGTCCGGGCTGCTGCCGTTTGCGGTCCTTCCCCGGATCGGCACCCGTGGCGAATCTCGCTAAGATCGAGCGCATGACTGATACCACCGCGCCCAAGGGTGCCCTGCCCGACAAGCCCGTCCTCGAAGGACTGGAGGCCAAGTGGGGCGAGGTATGGCAGACGGAGGGCACCTACGCCTTCCGTCGGCCGTCGTCGCGCGACGCGGTGTTCAGCATCGACACTCCCCCGCCGACCGTCTCAGGCTCGCTGCACGTGGGACACGTCTTCAGCTACACCCACACCGACACCATCGCGCGCTACCAGCGGATGCGGGGGAAAGAAGTCTTCTACCCCATGGGCTGGGACGACAACGGCCTGCCCACCGAGCGCCGGGTGCAGAACTTCTACGGCGTGCGCTGCGACCCGTCGATGCCCTACGACGCCGACTTCCAGCCGCCCGCGAAGCCGGACCCGAAGCGGCAGATCCCGATCAGCCGCCGCAACTTCATCGAGCTGTGCCAGGAACTGACGCAGGTGGACGAACAGGTCTTCGAGGACCTGTGGAAGCAGCTCGGCCTGTCGGTGGATTGGAACACGCTCTACACCACTATCTCGCCCGAGTCCCAGTCTGTGGCGCAGCGCGCGTTCCTGCGCAACCACGCCCGTGGCGAGGCCTACCTCGACCATGCGCCCACCCTCTGGGACGTGACGTTCCAGACGGCCGTCGCGCAGGCCGAGCTAGAGGCCCGCGAGTACCCCGGCCACTACCACCGCGTCGCCTTCCACAAGCCGGACGGCGAGCCGGTGTGGATCGAGACGACGAGGCCTGAACTCATCGTGTCGGTCTGCGCCCTCATCGCCCACCCGGACGACGAGCGCTACCAGGACCTCTTCGGCACGACGGTGACCTCGCCCATCTTCGGCGTCGAGATCCCGGTGCTGGCCCACTCGGCGGCCGAGCCCGACAAGGGCGCCGGCATCGCCATGTGCTGTACCTTCGGCGACCTCACCGACGTGCTGTGGTGGCGTGAGCTGAACCTGCCCACCCGCACCGTCATCGGCCGCGACGGCCGTTTCCAGGCCGAGACGCCGGAGTGGATCGTCAACACGGAGGCCTATGAAGGGCTGGCGGGCAAGACCGCCTTCTCCGCCCGCGAGGCCACCGTCGCCCAGCTGCGCGAGCAGGGCGACATGCTGGAGGACCCCAAACCCACCACGCGCATGGCCAACTTCTACGAGAAGGGCGACAAGCCCCTCGAGATCGTGGCCACCCGCCAGTGGTACATCACCAACGGCGGCCGCGACGAGGAACTCAAGGCCACCCTCCTGGAGCGCGGCCGGGCCCTCGAGTGGACCCCCGAGCACATGTTGCACCGCTACGACAACTGGGTCTCGGGCCTCAACGGCGACTGGCTCATCTCGCGCCAGCGCTTCTTCGGCGTGCCGTTCCCCGTCTGGTACGAGCTGGACGCCGACGGTGAGCCGCGGTACGAGAGCCCCCTCGTGGCGGACGAGGCCTCGCTGCCCATCGACCCCATGACCGACACCCCAGAGGGCTTCTCCGAGGAGCAGCGCAACCAGCCCGGCGGCTTCATGGCGGACCCCGACGTGATGGACACCTGGGCCACGTCGTCGCTCACCCCGCACCTGGCCACGGGCTGGGAGCGCGATGAGGAGCTGTTCAACCTCACGTTCCCCATGGACATGGCCCCCCAGGCCCACGACATCATCCGCACCTGGCTGTTCAGCCGCGTGGTGCGCGCGCACTTCGAGAACGGCACGCTCCCCTGGAAGCGCGCCACCATCTCAGGCTTCGTCGTGGACCCGGACCGCAAGAAGATGTCGAAGTCGAAGGGCAACGTGGTGGTGCCCACCGACATCCTCGTCAAGTACGGCTCCGACGCGGTGCGTTGGCGCGCCGCCATGGCCCGTCCCGGTCAGGATTCACCGTTCGACGAGACCCAGATGAAGGTGGGCCGTCGACTCGCGATGAAGATCCTCAACGCCGGCAAGTTCGTGCTGTCGATGCAGGACGCGCCCGCCACGCTGGACGCCGTGACGAACCCGGTGGACAAGGCTCTGCTACGCGGCCTGGCCGTCGTCGTGGAGAAGGCCACTGAGGAGTTCGAGGACTACGACTACAGCGGCGCGCTCGAGGCCACGGAGACGTTCTTCTGGTCTTTCTGCGACGACTACCTGGAACTGGTCAAGGAACGCGCCTACACCGGCAGCGACGAGGGCAAGAAGTCGGCGCAGGCCGCGCTGGCCATCGCGCTGAGCGTGCAGGTGCGCCTGTTCGCACCCTTCCTGCCGTTCGTGGCGGAAGAGGTGTGGCGCTGGACCAACGACTCGTCCGTGCACCGCTCCGCCTGGCCCACCGCGGAGGAGTTGTCCATCGACGGCGACGCCGCGCTGCTGGCAGATCTCGCGGAAGCGCTCATCGCCATCCGCGGCGCGAAGTCCAACGCGAAGGTCTCCATGCGGGCAGAGGTGGCGAAGGCCGTCTTCCGCGGGCCGGCCGGCTCCGTCGAGCGGTTGAAGACCATCGAGCCGGACCTGCGCGCCGTGGGCCGTCTGGTGGGCGACGTGGAGTGGGTCGAGGACGGCCAGCACATCGTCGCCGACATCGAGCTGGCGCCCGTCGCCGGGTGATAGTTCCCTGAAACGACGAAGGCCTCGGAGTCCCACGACTCCGAGGCCTTCCTCTCACCCGCTCAGAAGCGCGGCGGCGGGAAGCTCGGCGCCACCGCTGCCGGAGTGCCGTTCAGGCGCAGCAACGCCTCATCCACTGCCGCGTCGAGCTGCTTGTCGCCGTCGGACTCCCAATCCGCCGGCCCCACCTCCACCACGATGTCCGGGTCGACGCCGTGGTTCTCCAGCCCGAAGCCGTGCTGGTCGAACGCGATCCAGTAGCGCGGCTGCGTCACCTCGGTGCCGTCCACCAGGGTGAACCGGCCGTCAATGCCGACCACGCCGCCCCAGCTGCGCTCGCCCACGACCGGACCGAGGCCCAGGTTCTGCGCGGCGGCGGTCACGATGTCGCCGTCCGAGCCGGCGAACGGGTTGGTGAGGAACACCACGGGGCCGCGCGCGGCCTGGCTGGGGTAGGTGCTCGCGCCGTCGTGGTGACGGGCGCCGACCCAGCCGATGGCCCGGCGCGTCAGCCGCTCGATGACCAGTTCTGAGGTGTGGCCGCCGCCGTTGAAGCGCACGTCCACCACCACCCCGTCACACGCCATCGCGGCGTCGATGAGCCGGTGGAACTCCGCCCAGCCGCGGGCCACCATGTCCGGTACGTGCACGTAACCGATGCGTCCGCCGGAGCGTTCCCGCACATACTCCACGCGGCTGGTCACCCACTGGTGGTAGCGCAGCGGCGACTCGTTGCTCGTGGGTACGACGGCGACCCGGCGCTTCTGGCGCCCCCTGGCCAACGTCAACTCGACGACCTTCTCCGCCGCGCCCTGGAGGAGCGCTCCGATGTGCGGCGCGTCGGCGGTGGGCCTGCCGTCGACGGCGACGATGACGTCGCCCGGCTCGGCGGCGACACCGGCCGCCCTTAGCGGCGAGCGCGCCGTGGGGTCCGACGTTTCGCCGGGCAGGATGTCGGCGATGACCACCTCGCCCTTGGCGTTGCGGGTGAAGGTGGCGCCCAGGTAGCCGACAGAGGGACCGTCGTCGTCAGGAGGCGACACATAGGCGTGCGAGGTGTTGAGCTCGCCGACGGTCTCCCACAGCACGTCCAGGAGGTCGTCGTGCGTGGCCACGACGTCGAGCAGCGGCCGGTAGCGCGCCACCGCGGCAGACCAGTCCGTGCCGTCGAAATCCGGGCGCCAGAAGTGGTCGCGCATCAGGCGGGAGTTCTCCTCGAACATCTGCCGCCACTCGGCGCGGGGATCGATCTCGCGGCGCAGCCGGCCGAGATCGACGGCGACCCGGGCGTCCTCGTCGTCGCCGGGGGCCTGCTCGGCACTCTGTACCCAGACCTCGTCGCCGTTGCGGACGACCAGACGCTCGCCGTCGCCGCTGACACCGGCGCCGTCGCACCCCTCGACCACCGTGGTGACCTTGCGGGTCTTCAGGGAGAAATGCTCGACGACATCCTTGACCTCGCCCTCGACCCCCGCGCGCAGCGCACCGAGTTCGCCGACGGAGCGAAGCGACTGCCACACGAACCCGTGTTTCGTCGCCTGGAGGTGCACGTAGCGGCCCGACGGTACGGGGAAGGGGACCATCCGGTCCTCCACTCCCCCGACGTCGAAGACGACCGAGACCTGCTCGGACTCCTTGCCGTCCTTGCCCTTCTTGCCTTCCTTGCCCGACTTCCCGGAGTCGTCGTCCTTCTCGTCGTCCTCATCGGCTTCGCTGATGGCCCAGCCGTCCGGCGACGGGCCGAACGGGGCTGGCTCTGCCGCGCTCAGTGGCACCAGCCACGGACGCACGGTGTTGGTGAAGGAGAGGTCGAACGTCAGTTCGTCGTAGGTGGGGTCGATGGTGCGGCTCGACAGGAACACGAGGTACTTGCCGTCGGCGGTGAACACCGGCGAGAAGTCGTTGAACTGGCCCCTGGTCAGGGTGAACGTGCGCTTCTCCGTGACGTCGTAACCGACGAGCTGCCCGAGCATGCCCTCCTGCGCGATGGCGTTGCGCCACACGAGGTAGCGGCCGTCCGGAGACCAGGCGAAGCCGGATGCCTCGCCGACGGTGGACCGGCCGATCTCCTTGACGTTGCCGCGCGCCACGTCGACGAGGTGGACCGTGCCGTCGTGGCTGCCGACGGCGATCCGGGTGCCCTGCTCATTGGGCTCGAGCGTCATGACGCGGCCGAGGCGGCCCGCTCCGATGCGGCGGGCCTTGTCGCCGCCCTCCAGCAGGCGGATCTCGAGGGCGTCCTCGCCCTCCGCGTCGGTCACCCACACCGCCTTGCCGCCCTTGTGGTCGAGGAAGCGCGGCTCCCTGACCCGGACGCCGGCGTTGTCCGCGAGGGCCCGGGCAGGACCGCCGCGGTGCGTGAGGTAGTAGGCGGCGCCCCGCCACTCCAGCAGCGACCCGTCGCCGCCGTTGTCCGGCACGATCGCCTCGAGCCTGTCAGTGGGATGCACCTGCACCGGCGACGGTGCCCCGATGCCGGTGGTCAGTTCGATCAGTTGGGGCTCGGCCTTCAGGCTGGCCAGGTGGAAGAGTTGGCCGCGCGAGTGGTAGACGACGCCCTGACCGTCGCTGGTGGCGTCGCGGACGTAACCCTCCTCAGCGGTGTGGGCGGTGTGGTTGCGCAGGTCCATGCCGTTCAGGTCCACCGACCACACCTGGGCCTGCACGTCCGGCGCGTCGCCCAGATCCGAGGTGAAGACGAGGCGGTCGCCCACCCACGTGGGGTGGTGCAGCCCGGCCTCGACCTCCGGCAGGACCCGGATCCAGTCGCCCTGACCGTCGCCGATGTGGAGACGCGCGGCCATGCCGCCGCGGTAGCGCTTCCATCCCGAGGGATCCCGGTGGTTGATGGACGCGACGGCCACCCTGCCGCTGCTGTGCACGGTCGCCGAGGTGGCGCCGCCCCAGGGCAACCGGGTCAGCTCACCGTCGAGCGACAGCGAATACAGGTAGGTGTCTACCCGGTGGAGTCCCTCGTGGTCCGAGCTGAGGAGGACGTGCTGGTCATCCAGCCACCCTGAGATGACCAGCCTGCGCGTCCCCAGCCAGGTGAGCCTGCGGGTGCCGCCGTCGAGGTCGACGACGTAGGCGTCCCACCGGCCGTGGGTCGTTGCCGCGTAGGCGACCTTCGACCCGTCCGGGGCGAACCGTGGGCTGCGGGGCGTGCCTTCCGCCACGGTGATGCGTGCGGCGCGGCCGCCCGAAAGCGGCCCCAACCACAGGTCGTCGTCTGCGACGAAGACGACCTCGTCCTGATGCAGGTGCGGGAAACGTCGATAACCTCGGCTCACCCGCCCAACCTTACTGGCCCCGCGGAATCCTTCAGAGCTTCCGCGGCAGCCGATCAGGCCGAGAGATCCCGACGACGCGCGACCTTGGCACGCGGGACGAGCGTGGGCGACTCCTCGCCGAGCACCGACTCCCGGGTCACGATCACCTGGGCCACGTCCTCGTCCGAGGGCACGTTGAACATCACGTCGAGGAGCAACTCCTCGAGGATGGCCCGGAGCCCGCGGGCACCGGTACCGCGTTCGAGCGCCAGACCGGCGATGGCGGCGATGGCCCCGTCCTCGAAATCGAGCTGCACGCCGTCCAGTTCGAACAGCTTCTGGAACTGGCGCACCAACGCGTTCTTGGGTTCCACCAGGATGCGGGTGAGAGCCTCCTCGTCGAGGGGCGAGACGCTGGTCAGCATGGGCAGGCGACCGATGAACTCCGGGATGAGGCCGAACTTGTGCAGGTCCTCGGGACGCACCTGGGAGAACGGGTCCGCCTCGGGCAGGCGGGCCTCGGCCTTGTTGTTGAAGCCGAGGGGGCGACGACCGACGCGCTGGTTGATGATCTCGTCGAGACCGGCGAACGCGCCACCGACGATGAACAGCACCTTGGTGGTGTCGATCTGCAGGAAGTCCTGGTGGGGGTGCTTCCGGCCGCCCTGCGGCGGAACGGCGGCGACGGTGCCCTCGAGGATCTTGAGCAGCGCCTGTTGCACACCCTCGCCGGACACGTCACGCGTGATCGAGGGGTTCTCCGACTTGCGGGCCACCTTGTCGATCTCGTCGATGTAGATGATGCCGGTCTCCGCCTTGGCGATGTCGAAATCCGCCGCCTGGATCAGCTTCAGCAGGATGTTCTCGACATCCTCACCGACGTAGCCGGCCTCCGTCAGGGCGGTGGCGTCCGCCATGGCGAACGGGACGTTCAGCATGCGCGCGAGGGTCTGGGCCAGGTAGGTCTTGCCGCAGCCAGTGGGGCCGATGAGGAGGATGTTGGATTTGCCGACCTCGATGTCGTCGGAATCAGAGCGGCGACCGCGGCCGCCGTGCTCGGCCTGGATGCGCTTGTAATGGTTGTACACGGCCACCGACAGCGTCTTCTTCGCGCTGTCCTGGCCGATGACGTAGGTGTCGAGGAAGTCGCGGATCTCGCGCGGCTTGGGCAGCTCCTTGACCAGACCGGTTTCGGGGGCGTCCGGGAACTCCTCCTCGATGATCTCGTTGCACAGCCCGATGCACTCGTCGCAGATGTAGACGCCAGGGCCGGCGATCAGCTTCTTCACCTGCTTCTGCGTTTTCCCGCAGAAGTTGCACTTGAACAGGTCGCCGGATTCACCGATACGAGCCACGACGTCCACCTCCCATCAACAGTTCCTGATTGTTTGCCTTGTTCCACCACCCTACCCGGCAGGCGGGGCGGGAGAAGAGCGAACCGCCGGGCATCCGGGTCGCATTGACCCAGTTGCCCGGCGGGCCCGGTCCGAGCTGTCAGAGACCCTTCAGCGAGGGCAGGATGTCGTCGATGATGCCGTACTCGATCGCCTCCTGGGCGGTCAGGTACTTGTCGCGCTCGATGTCCTTGCTGACCTTGGCCACTTCCTGGCCGGTGTCGACGGCGAGCATCTCCTCCATGAGGGAGCGGATGCGCAGGATCTCGCGGGCCTGGATCTCCAGGTCCGAGGACTGTCCGTAGCCGCCCTCGGTGGCCGGCTGGTGGATGAGGATGCGCGAGTTGGGCAGCGCGAGGCGCTTGCCCTTGGTGCCGGCGGCGAGGATCACGGCGGCGGCCGAAGCGGCCTGGCCGAGGCACACCGTCTGGATGTCGGGCTTGATGTAGCGCATCGTGTCATAGATGGCGGTCAGCGCGGTGAACGAGCCGCCGGGCGAGTTGAGGTAGATCGAGATGTCGCGCTCGGGGTCCATCGACTGGAGCACCAGCAGCTGCGCCATCACCGCGTTGGCCACGTCGTCGTTGATGGGGGTGCCGAGGAAGATGATGCGGTCCTCGAAGAGCTTCGTGTACGGGTCCACGCGGCGGATGCCGTAGCTGGTGCGCTCTTCCCACTGCGGGATGAAGTAGTTCATGTCCGGGCCGACGGGGGCCGCGCCCTGGGGCAGGGCGAACGTGTTGTTGATCATTGGTTGGGGGCCTCCGTCTGGATCTGCGACGCGCGCTCATACACGTGGTCGATGAAGCCGTATTCGAGCGCCTGCTCGGCGGTGAACCAGCGGTCACGGTCTGAATCAGCTTCGATCTGCTCGATGCTCTGACCCGTGTGCTCAGCGATGAGGTTGGCCATGGTCTTCTTGATGTGCAAAGACTGCTCCGCCTGGATGCGGATGTCTGAGGCGGTGCCGCCCAGACCACCCGAGGGCTGGTGCATCATGATGCGGCTGTGCGGCAGCGCGAAGCGCTTGCCGGGGGTGCCTGCCGAGAGCAGGAACTGGCCCATCGAAGCGGCCAGGCCCATGGCGACGGTGGCCACATCGTTGCTGATCCACTGCATGGTGTCGAAGATCGCCATGCCGGAGTCCACCGACCCGCCGGGCGAGTTGATGTACAGGTAGATGTCCTGGGTGGGGTCTTCCGCGTTGAGCAGCAGCATCTGCGCGCAGATCGCGTTGGCGTTCTCGTCGCGCACCTCTGAACCGAGGAAAATGATGCGGTTGGCCAGCAACGAGGAATACACGTTGTCTGTCATGCCGAGGCCGGCGCCTGCGGGCCCGGCCATCCGGATCGGGTCGATTGGAGTTTGAGTCACACCAATAACCTACCGGCAAACCTGGCAGACCCAAGGCTGCGGGGGCGTGTTCGCCGACGGCGTGTCCGCGCAGCCCTCAGCGCTGGACGCTACGACGCCGCCGGTCCCCTGCGGGACCGGCGGCGTCGACGTTGCGTTTATCGCGAGGTGGCTGGGATCACTCCCCGGCTTCCTCGGTCTCCACGGAGGCGAGCGAGGTGTCGACGGCGTTGCCCTCGGCATCCTTCACGGTGGCCGCGGCGCAGATCGAGGCCAGGGCCTTGCCGCGGCGGATCTCGTTCATCCACTCGGGCATGTGGTTGTGCTCCATCATGTGGTTGATCTCATCCTGGGGCGAGGAGCCGGACTGCTGCGCCTTGCGGAAGATGAGTTCGGTGAGCTCCTGCTGGGAGACATCGATCGAGTTGGCCTCGGCGTAGACGTCGAGCACGATCTGGGCGCGCAGCGCATCCGTGGCGCGCTTGTCCATCTCGGCCCAGAACTCTTCGACCGTCTCGGCCTCTTCCTCTTCGGTCTGCTCCAGGTACTGGTCGACCGTCATGCCGCCGCGGGCGAGCTGGCGCTCGATGTCGGCACGGCGGGCTTCGAGTTCCTTCTTGAGGACGTTCTCGGGCAGTTCGAAGTCGACCTTCTCGAGGATGGCTTCGAGCACCTTGTCGCGGGCGTCGGCGATCTGGTCGGCGTTCACCTGCTGCTCGGCGCCGGAACGCAGGTCGGCCTTCATCTCCTCGACGGTGTCGAACTCGGAGATGAGCTGTGCGAAGTCGTCGTCGACCTCCGGCAGTTCCTGCTCGGAGACGGTGACGACGGTCACCTCGATCTCGGCCTCTTCACCGCGATGGGCGCCGCCCACGAGGGTGGAGGTGAAGGTCTTGGACTCGCCGGCCTTCAGGCCGGTGACAGCCTCGTCCAGGCCGTCGAGCATGCCCTGGTCGTCGCCGACCACGTAGGAGATGCCTTCTGCGGTGGCGTCGTCGAGTTCCTCGCCGTCCTTGGTGGCCTTGAGGTCGATCTTCAGCAGGTCACCCTCGGCGGCGCCGCGCTCCACCTCGGTGGTGGTGGCGAAGCGCTTGCGGAGCAGTTCGATGCGCTCTTCGACGAGTTCGTCGACGGAGGACGCGCCCTCGACGGTGGCCTCGATGGTGTTGAAGTCCGGCAGCTCGACCTCGGGGCGGATCTCCACCTCGGCGGTGTACTCCACCACGTCCTTGTCTTCGAGCTTGGTGATGTCGACCTCGGGCTGCGCCATGGGGTAGATCTTGTGCTCGTCGATGGCCTGGTTGTAGGTGTCCGGGATGGCCTCGTTGATGGCCTCCTGCAGGACCATGCCGCGGCCGAACCGCTGGTCGATGACCGTGTTGGGCACCTTCCCCTTACGGAAGCCGGGGATCGTCACCTGCTCGGCGATCTCCTTGTAAGCCTTGTCAAGGTAGGGCTTGAGATCAGCGAAGGGGATCTCGACGGTGAGCTTTACCCGGGTGGGCTTCAGCTTCTCAACGGTGCTGGGCACGAGTGGACTCCTGAGGTGTCAATTTTCGAATCGCGCGTCAGTCTATCGGTCGATGCTCCGGCCACCAACACGCGGGCTCCCGCGCCCGGCTAAAGTCGGGGCCGTGAGCGAGCTGACCAGCAACGTGACCGACACCGCCCTCATTTTCGAAGGCGGCGGCATGCGCGCATCGTTCTCCTCAGGGGTCGTGAGCGTCCTGCTGGAGGCCGGGATCCACGCAGACTGGGTGGGCGGGATCTCCGCCGGGTCGAGTTGCGTGGCCAACTACGTCTCGCGCGACGCCCCGCGCGCCGAGAAATCCTTCGTCGACTTCGCGGCCGAGCCCGAGTTCGGCAACTGGCGCACCTGGCTGCAGGGCAAGGGCATGTTCAACGCCGAATGGATCTATGAACGCACGTCCCTCCCCCACCAGGCGCTCCCCTATGACTGGGAGACGTTCCAGGGGAACCCGGCGCGCGTGGCGATCGGGGCGATGCGCTGCCACGACGGCGAGATGGTCTACTGGGGTCGCGAGGACATCCATCGCATGTATGACCTGATGAAGCGTGTCCGCGCCTCGTCGACGATGCCGTTCTTCATGCCGTTGGCCACCGTCGACGGCGAGGTCTACTGCGACGGCGCGCTCGGCCCCACCGGAGGGTTCGCCCTGGATGCTGCCAAGGCGGCCGGCTTCGAGAAGTTCCTCGTCGTCATGACCCGCACCCGCGGGTACCGCAAGCCGCCGGCCCGGTTCCCCCACGGCTACCGCCGGCTGTTCCGCCAGTATCCGTCCATCGCCCACGGAGTGCTGGAGCGGCCCGCCAACTACAACCGCACCCTCGGGGAATTGTTCGAGCTCGAACGGCAGGGGCGCGCCTACCTGGTGTTCCCGGAGCGGATGCCGATCAGTAACTCCGAGCGTCGGGTCCCGGTGTTGCGCTCAGTCCTCGACGCGGCCCGGGAACAGACCCAACGCGAACTGGACGCCATCCGGGACTTCCTGGGCCTGGAGGGCGCCGGAGACGGTGGCCGATGAGCAGGTTTCCAGGCTTCGGTCAGATCGCTGATACAATCGTCTGCGGTTCTGCGGATGTAGCTCAATGGTAGAGCCCTAGTCTTCCAAACTAGCTACGCGGGTTCGATTCCCGTCATCCGCTCGATGCAGAGATCCACCTGGCCGGAAGCTTCCGGCTAGGTGCTTCCCTGTTCACGGGGCGTAGCGTAGTGGCTAGCGCGCCTGCTTTGGGAGCAGGAGACCGCAGGTTCGAGTCCTGTCGCCCCGACCATGTGATGTCTCAGGACATCGGAATAGCCTGAACCCTCATTGTGAGGGTTCGGGCTTCTTCTTTTTCGGGTCGATGGGTTGATAGTCCTTGTGGGGGTCGAGGGTGAGCTCGCGCAGGATCTCGCCGGTGGTGGCGTTGATGATGGTGATGTCGAGGTCCTGGATGAGGAGTTTGATGCAGGTTCCCTTGTAGGTGCGGCCGATGCCGATGTAGTGGAGGCGGCCGGCGTGGCGCAGGGTGACGACGCCTTGGGTGTCGACGTGGTCGAGGCGGACCCGGTCGTGGGGCCTGCCGGGCTGGGTGGGGTCTGGGCTGGCTT
>NZ_JACJFZ010000008.1:0-103785 GCF_014164735.1 Tessaracoccus sp. MC1756
GGCCTCGACATCCTCGCACGCTGCCGACTGACCACCATCAACAACCCCGAAGAGGAGGTGACCGAACCCCCCGCCCTAACCGCCTAGACGAAGGAACCGCTACACCACTCCGCTGGACTTGACCCTGCGGGTGCCGGACACGTCCTCGGTGCGGCTCAAGGTTGGCACTGTCAAGGTTGTGCCACCTCTTGAACCACTTGCTGTACGGGTGATCTCACCTCGATTCCTGTCCGAGGCCGAGCGAGTCCAGATCGCTGATCGGGCATCCCAAGGGAAGGGGCCTACCGAGATCGCTGGGATGCTCGACAGATCCCCCTCGACGATCAGCCGTGAACTGCGGCGCAACCGTCATTCTTCTGGACAGTACCGACCTCCCACGCTCACGCCCAGGCCGCCACCCGTCGCAAGCGGACTCGGCCACTGAAGCTGGTGGACGACCCTGAGCTGTGTAGCTACGTGACCACCAAGCTGGACCACAGGTGGAGCCCACAGTAGATCTCTCACGCGTCACGCCGCGACTTCCCCGACGAGCCCCACCGCCAGGTGGCCACCGAAACCATCTACCAGGCGATCTACCGGCCAGCCACAGGCATCCTGCGGAAAGCAGCGCCTTCACCGCTGAGGACGGGCCGCGATCATCGGCGAGGACATTCCAGGCAGACCCGCGCCGGGCGACGCTTTGCTCAGCCGATGCTGTCGGTCCGCGGCCGCGGCTACGCCCCGGCCTAACCAACAGCGTAAGGAAGGTGACTTGATCCTTGGGCCCTACAACCGCTCCGCAATCGGCACCTTAGTCGAGCGACAGACCCGCTACGTGAAGCTCATCTACCTGCGGGCCTTCAACTCCATCGAGATGCATGCCGCTTTGGTGCGTGTTTTACGCGAACTGCCCCCTGAACTGAGACGAACCTTGACCTGGGACCAAGGAACCGAGATGGCCAAGCACCTCGATGTCACTCTCGATACCGGTACCCGCGTCTACTTCTGCGACGCGGCCAGTCCCTGGCAGCGAGGCAGCAACGAGAACACCAACGGGCTTCTGCGTCAGTACTTTCCCCAGTCCACAGACTTGTCGATCCACACTCGCGCGGATCTGGAGTTCGTGGAGCAACAGCTCAACCGCCGCCCGCGATGATCCTCGGTGACCGGACTCCCGAGGATCTCTTCAAAGCTCTGCTAGCGTCCTCACAACACCCCTCGTTGCGATGACTACTGGAAACAAGTGCGCCGGAACTGACCAGAATTCGAGCGCCGTCGACATCCCCGTGGGCTAGTTGCGATCTGCGGAAAATTGATGTGCCGGGTCACTACGCCCTGGGGTCCTGGACCAGACTGCAAACGGCTGACCCACAGCTCGACGAGGAGCGGTGTTCTCGTCGTCGGATCGTTCCGTCGTGCCGTACAAAGTGGCGAGTAAAAGAAGCCGCAGTGCGTCCGTTAACCGACAGTGCTGCCTCTGATGATGAGTTCTGGGTAGTACCGAACGGTTTCGTGGGCGTGTTCTCCGGGTTCCGTCATCTCGCTCAGGAGCAGTGCGGCAGCTTGGTCACCGATGCGAGCGGCTGGCTGCCGGATGGTGGTTAGGGGCACGCGGCCAACCTGGGCGAGGTCTGTGTCGTCGTATCCCACAACCGCCACTTGACTCGGCACCTGAATGCCGCGTTGGGCCAAGCTGGTCAGCAGTCCCATGGCATAAACGTCGTTAGCGCAGAACACCGCGTCGGGCATCCTTGCAGCGGGACGGCTGCCCAAGATCGCGCCAGCTTCTAGGCCGCCAGTCACGAAGTAGTCGGAGGTAATCATCTCCTCGAACTCCAGGCCGAGCTCGCTGCACACTCGCCGCGCCTCGGTGAGGCGCAGAAGAATGGAGGGGAGCTCTTCGCGTCCGCGGGCGAAGACCATTCGGCGTCGCCCTAGCGCCTTGAGATGCTCAACCACGAGGCGAGCGCCGACGGTGTGGTCCACAGACACCGAGCAGATGTCATCACGGTGAATGTCGGCATCGATGAACACGACAGGCAATCCGCGCTCCACAAGTTGCAGCAAAGGACCGATCTTGGCGCTGACAGGGTTAACGATCAGGCCTCGTATCCGCTGGGCGGCGAACAGGTGAAGGAGGCGCAGGGTTGATTTCTCGTCCATATAGGAACTTGCGACCAGGCTCGCGAAGTGATTCCGGAGCAGGACTTGGTCAGCGCCGTGGATCACCGCGGTGTAGAAGGGTCCGGTGGTCTCGCTCAAGAGGATGCCGACAGCCCTACTGTCGTGGGTCCTCAAGGCTCTCGCGGCGTCGTTGGGAACGTAGTTGAGTGCGCGTATCGCTGCCGTCACGCGGGCCGCAGTGGCCTCGGAGACCCGCACGGGGTTGTTGATGACGTTGGAGACCGTGCTCTGGCTCACGCCCGCGTGAGCAGCTACGTCACGCAGCGTCGCTGGGCCCCGTGTTTTCACATTAGTCTCCCCCATTAGGTGCCGGGCGGGTGGAGCTTATCAAGGCTCCACCCGCCTGACGGCCACTATGGCGTCAGCAGTACCTTGAGGGCTCCTTCGCCGCGTTCTGCGGTCTCGAAAGCCTTCTGCCAGTTCTCCAGTGTGAAGGAGTGCGTGACCAGTCCTTCGGTTCGGATAGTGCCGTTTGCGATTCCCTTGATCACGGACGGGTAAGCAGTACCGGACAGGTGTGAGCCGAAGATACGAAGCTCCTTCCCATCACCGATGACGTTCCAGTCGGCTGTCACAAGGTCGGGGAAGACTCCCATCTGAACGAACCGGCCGCGGTTGCGGAGGCAGTCCAGTCCTTGGTGGACGCTCTTCTCGCTCCCGGAGGCCTCGAGGTAGACGTCGCAGCCGAGGCCTTCGGTCAGACTCCGGATCTCGCTGGCGAGGTCACACTCGGTGGGGTTGAGCACCACGTCGGCTCCAAAGTCCCGAGCTAGCGCGGTGCGGTCTGGACGGACGTCCACACCGATCACCAGTCGCGGGAGCCGGGCAGCGACGATGCTCAGCATCGCGAGTCCGATACCACCCAGCCCGGCGACCACCACGACATCACTAGAGGTGATTACGGCTTGTTCGATGGCGTGGAAGCCGCAACTGATTGGCTCCACCAGTGCCGCTTGTTCCACGCTCATGCCCTCAGGCACGTGGTGGATGATCGACGTGGGGGGCAGCTTCACGTACTCCGCGAATCCGCCGTTGCAGTGCTGTTTGAAGCCGAAGACCGCGGACTCCGTGCACAGCCAGTGCTGCGAGGCGCGGCAGTAGGCGCAGTGGCCGCAGGGAACGATGTTCTCCGCGATTACCCGGTCCCCGGGCTTGAAGCCGGAGACATTTGCCCCCACCTCAACCACCTCACCGACAAATTCGTGACCACCCGTGACCGGGGCTTCGATATAGCGGTCATGCGGCCCGGTGCCCCAGATCCTGATGCCGCCGTTGAAGGCCTTGGTGTCCCCAGCGCAGATGCCGCAGGCCAGCACGCGGGCCAATACATCGTCGGGTCCCACTGTTGGTTTCTCTATCTCGTCGAGACGGTAGTCTCGCGGTGCGTGAGCACGTAGCGCTCTCATTGAGCTTCCTTCTTTCCGTGGGTGACGGCTCAGCCGCCGTAGACCTCGTCGTAGTACTCCTGTGCGTTGGAGGCATCGATGACGGTGATGGGCATGTACTGGTCCTTTTCGATGTCCTCGCCGTCCAGCAGGCTGCGGGTGATGTCCACCAGCGTGCGGCCGTGGGCCTTGCCGCCTCCCAGGCTGATCGAGGCCTTCTGAGGATCGCCGGCAATGATCGCTTGGATCTCCTGCTCTGTAGCATCGATACCGAAGAGCCCGAACGACTCGAAGTCAGAGATGCCGGAGGACTTGATCCCCGTGTTTCCGCCGGAGGCCCCACCGCCGCCGATAGTGGCGATCATCTTCATGTCGGGGTTGGCTTGGAGGAAGTTCTCCGCGTTGCGCACGCCGTCCTCGGTTGTGAGGGCTGGAGCGGTGGCAACCAGCTTGGCCTGCGGGGCGATTTCGGCGACCGCGTCCTTGATCCCGTTGGCCCTGTCGATGATCTCGGGGAACACCGGCAGGTCCATCAGGCCCCACTCGACCTCTTGGTCGGGGTAGTTCTCATTCAGCCACTGTGCCGCAACCTCGCCATTGGCGTAACCCGTGTCGTAGGCGTTGACAAGGTATTGAGCGTCGTAGTTCTCAAGCACTTGGGTGTACCCCACCACCTTGATGCCTGCATCCTGTGCCTTCTTGGTGACGTCAGTCAGGGAGTTGGACTCAACGGCGGTGATGATGATGGCATCCACACCGCTTTGGATGAAGTTCTCGATCTGCGTGACCTGGGTAGACGCGTCGCCCTGAGCATCCACGGCGGTCAGATCAAGGTTCAGTTCCTGGCCATAGCTCGTGGCCTCACGAACAAGTTCCGCCCACACGGGATTGCCGAGATCCGAGAAGGTCACACCCACGGTCGCCTGTTCATCAGTAGCCTGGGCGGTCGGATCCGCGACTTTGGTGTCGGTCTCGGAGGGGGTCTCGGTGCCACAGGCACTGAGGGCCAACATCGCAGCGATACCGATAACAGCTAGCTTCTTGCGCATTACTCTTCTCCTCTTGTGTGTGAATCAGGCGTTTGCCGGATTGATTGATTGCTTGCGTTTGGCTCTGTCTGTCGAGGCCTTCGACATGGTGTCGTAAATGACTGCGGCGGCGAGGATCAATCCGGTGATGACTAGTTGCACGTAGGCGCTGACGTTGAGAAGCAACAGACCGTTGGAAAGAACCCCCACGATGAGGACTCCGACAAAGGCGCCGAAGAGGTTGCCCTTGCCGCCCATGACGCTGACACCGCCGAGCACACATGCGGTAAGAACACTGAACTCGAATCCGGCCCCGGTGGCTGACTGAGCTGAGTTCAACCGGGAGAGCATGAGTACCGCCCCAACGGAGGTGAACAATCCACACAAGGCATAGACGAGCATCTGGTTGCCCTTGACGTTTACCCCTGAGAGGCGTGCCGCTTCGATGTTGGAACCGATGGCATAGAAATTCCGGCCGAAGTAGGTCTTGTTCAGTACGACCAACCCGACGAGCCAGACGATGACCATCAGGATCAGGGGAAACGGCACACCCAACAGGGTGCCGGTGCTGATAAGCGAGAATTCTGGCGGGAAGCCCAGGATAGGGAGGCCACCTGAGATCAGGTAGCTGACACCATTGAGGACCATCATCATCGATAGCGTGATGATCAGCGGCGCCACCTTCGTGAAGGCGATCACGGCCCCGTTGATCAGGCCGACGATAACGCCGAGACCCATGGTCAACAGGATCGCCAGCACCCACTGGATCTGGAACGTGGACATCAGCGTCCCCAACACCACCACGTACAGGGA
Source organism: Tessaracoccus sp. MC1756 (assembly GCF_014164735.1). Lineage (NCBI taxonomy): Bacteria > Bacillati > Actinomycetota > Actinomycetes > Propionibacteriales > Propionibacteriaceae > Tessaracoccus > Tessaracoccus sp. MC1756. The sequence continues at coordinate 5,390 of NZ_JACJFZ010000008.1, forward strand.
GAGCTGATATCCCACGGAAAGGTCGATTCCGGCCGTGATCAGCACGAATGTGAAACCGACGGCGACGATACCCAGGGTGGCGATCTGGCGCGAGATGTTGAACAAATTCGCCACACTAAGAAATTGCGGTGACAGGACGCTAAAAGTCACGATCAGTGCGACCAGCACCAGAAGAATGCCGATCCCCTTGGCGCTGGTGAGAACCTTGTTTGCCATCACTCACCACTCGCCATCGACAGGATTCGTTCCTGGCTATACTCGGCCCGCTCCAAAATTCCCGCGTTTCGGCCCCTGGAGAGGACCACGATTCGGTCGGACATGCCCATCAATTCCTCCATTTCGGATGAGATCATGACGATCGCCTTGCCTCGGGCAGCCAACTCGTTCATGAGTTCGTAAATTTCGTGCTTCGCGCCGACATCGATACCGCGGGTCGGTTCGTCGAAGATCAGGACCGCGGGGTCCATCGCCAACCACTTGGCGAGCACGACTTTCTGCTGGTTGCCGCCCGACAACGTGTTCACCAACTGGTCCGCACCCCGTGCCCTGACGTGCAGCACACCCATGAAGCGTTCAACCAGCGCGGCCTCACGTTTGCGATTTCGGAAAACCAGCGTGCTCAGGCGCCTGATGGAGGGGAGGATCATGTTCTCGCGGATCGGAAGATGCACGAAGGCGCCTTCGCGTTTCCGGTCCTCGGGCACAAGCGCCACGCCTGCCTGAATCGCCTGGCGCACGTTCGTCGGGAGGAACGGGCGGCCTTCAACTTCAATGTCGCCGCCTTCAATAGGCTCAAGTCCGAACAGCAGTTTCGCCACCTCAGTCCTGCCAGCGCCCACGAGACCCCCCAAGCCGATGATCTCCCCGTGGTGCACGGAGAACGAGATGTCTTCGACCCCGTTGCCGGTCAGGCCACGCAGCTCCAATCCCACGTGTCCCCGATGTGCCTCACGCTCGGGATAGGTGGCGGACAAGGACCTGCCCACCATGAGTTGGATGAGCTCGTTGCGGTCGGTCTCGCCTGTGAAAAGGGTCTTGATGATCCGCCCGTCACGAAGCACAGTGACGCGGTCGGTGAGCCTGAAGATCTCTTCAAGTCGGTGAGAGATGTAGATGATCGTGACACCCTCACTCGCCAGAGTCTGAACCACTTGCACCATCGCCTCTACCTCGTGCATGGTCAGCGGGGCGGAGGGCTCATCCATGACCAGCACACGCGCATCCCTGGCGAGAGCCTTGGCGATCTCAACAATTTGCTGGTAGCCGGTGGTGAGTTCACGAACCGGTTTCTGAGGATCAATGGCGACCTTCAGCCGAGACAGAATCTCAACGGTCTTGGTGATCATGTCCTTGCGATCGAGAAGACCTCCGCGCAACGGATACATCCCCAAGAAGATGTTCTCTGCCACCGTCAGCTCGGAAACGAGAGTGAACTCCTGATAGATCACGGCGATGCCGCGCTCGATGGCTGACCGCGGAGTGAGGTGGTCGAGGCGCTCTCCGTCGATGATGATGTCTCCTGACGTGGGGCGGATGGCGCCGGCCAAGGTCTTGATCAACGTGGACTTGCCAGCTCCGTTCTCTCCCACGAGTCCGTGCACCTCGCCGCGGCGCACCGACCAACTGGCCCCCGCCAGCGCCGGGACGCCTGCGTAGTCCTTGCTGACATTGTCAAACGTGAGGAATTTCTCAAGGTCATGCTCGGCCATCACGCCCCCTGGAAGGGTGGCTCGACCTCTTGCGTCATAGTGGACTCCCTTAGTCCTTGCTGTTCAACGTTGAACCTTGCACTCGACTGTATCGTTGCAACGTAAGGAACACAAGAGCGTATCGAAACGGACGTGGGACACCCCGTACACCCTTGCGGTCGGGCGGCGACCGGCGATGCGAGGCTCATGTGCAGCCTTCGATCGTTGCAATCTGCGGCGCGCAATGGAGCCGTTGAAACCCAGACCGGGCGGAATGCTCCTTCCCAGGCGTGACGTCCGGCGAGACCGACCATCGCTGCAGTCGGAAACGAGTTGACTGCCGTGGCCGCGCAACTCGGGGCTGCCGAGGACCCCCGCGAAGACAGCACACGCAACCCCACGCGCGACCCATCTCCCGTAGCCTTGACGCCGCTCGATCAGTCGATCCGATCCAACCCGCTGCACCGCACCGGAAACACGCACCGGAAACACGCACTTGCACCAGTTCCCGCGCCGGCCGGATTCGGCCGCGAAGTGGCCACGCGCCCAACCAAGGCGATCTCCGCGGCTACTAGTTTCATTGACTCTAGATCGGGCGTTGCGCACGTCGACACCATCTGAGGCCGGAGTCACGGCAGCCATCGCCCTGATCAAGACTGCCTGCCCGCGGTGCTCGAGGACCCGTATCCTGCGTTGGATTGGCCGGACCCGGTGGCGCCTGGACCAAGAAGTCGGGCATGTTGTATGCCTCGGATCGCCAGGCTGGTGGCGATGGCGTTCCTGCACGCCGCGGTCCCTGTTGCGGGCTGGGGCCGCTGCCAGGTGTCGCAGATCCTGCCCACCTATTCGCCGCGAGGGGCACCAATTCATCTCCGGTGGCGTGTGCCGGAGTTCAGTAGCCTTTCGGTATGGGTATTGAGCCGTCGGACTTGTATGGCATTGACGGGATGAGCGAGACCGTCTGTCTCGACCACATCACTGATGCCGTGCTCCGTGGGCGCCTGGAACCTTTAGCTTCCGAACTCGAATGCAGCTTCTGCGGTCGGCAGGGTGAGGAGGATGAGCCTCACTTCGCGGTGGCGATGGACGATTTGGGCGCTGCAGTGTGGGAGGCAGCCAACTTCCTCTACACCTTGGCGACGGATGTCCAGTACTTCGACGGGGAACCGTGGTCAGAGGAGTCACTCTACGAAACAAGCGACGTCATATACGACACGGTCGGAGACTCTATCGACGATCAGCATTCTGAGCCGATCGTGAACAGTCTGGTCAAAGGGGCTTCGGGTCCCGATCATTGGGTGGGGGGCTCGCTGAATGCGTTGGCACTCGACTGGGCCTCCTTCTCGAGGACGGTGCGCCATGAGTCCAGGTTCGTCCTTTCTGCATCACCAGACCGCCCAGGCGTTGACGATGAGCCTCCTGCTCGCATCGCAAGATTCCTCGAAGCCTTGGTCACCTACGTCGAGTCCGATCTCCTCGTCGAGCTTCCCGTTGGTTCAATGCTCTACCGCGGTCGCATGGCTGAGAGTGCGAGCGCTCTCCACGAGAAGGTGGAGGATGAGCCGAGTGGCGAGCTAGGTCCCGCTCCCGCATATCTCTCCGAAGCTGGCCGCCTCGCTCCCGCAGGCATCAGTCTGTTCTACGCGGCCGATAGCCTCGACACAGCCGTCGCGGAAATCGCGCTGCACTCGAGTTATAGCGAAGCAGTTGTCGGCGGATTCAGGACGAAGCGCGTGATGCAAGTCCTCGATTTTTCGCGTGAGCTGACCACCAAGTTGCCCAGCGTTTTTGCGGAGGATCGAGAAAGCAGGCGCCGGTGGACATTCGCCCGCTTCAAGGACCAGTTCACAGACATGATCTCGGCGCCAGTGTTGCTGGATGGTCGGCAGCTCGTCGACTACGCGCCGACCCAAGTCGTGGCAGAGTGGCTACGGTTTGCTCCGAGCACGCGCATTGACGGAATTGCCTGGCCATCCCGCGTTGCATCGGGCACCGGACGAAACGTCATGCTGTTCCTTGGTCCCGGTCCCGATTTTCAGACCGAGCCGGCTACAGCTTCAGAGCTGGAGCGACGCGGCGGATCGAGACCCCCTGCATTAACGCTCTCGCGCAGCGACATCAGCCATTACAGTGTGGAACGAGCCGTCACCCCATCGAGACTCAGCATTTGGTGACGCTAGCTCGGTGTTTCAGCGCTTCGGTTGAATAGGGGACCCCGTGATCGAGGTCGCTGACTTAACCTCTCAGACACATCGCGGCAGATGCGGATATTCGGGCTTCGGATCTACAAGGACGCCCAGGGAACGCTGGGGTAAGTCGGGGGTGGGACCGCAGGCCCCGTAGGTCACGACGTCAACGCGCTTCTCTTCGACGAGGAGTTTCTCGCGCTCGGCGCCTTCTAGCGACGACGACGGGGTTGTCAGCTAGTTGCCGCGCAGGACCGCCTCATAGACCAGTATCGTGAAGCGGGAGCCAGGTCCAGGAGTTCAGAAAGAGGCCGGAATGAGCCGGATGCCAACGTGGGAGGGGTTCCTCCGATTCTGTCTGATTGCGCTTCAGGATGGACAGGTCCGCGGGCGGCAGGAGTTGAACGCCCTAGCTGCCGCAGAAGCAAAGCTGGGGCCGGACCAGATCGCGGAGATGCTCTCGAGCGGCCAACCCATGTACGCGAACCGGATCGGTTGGGCGCTGTCCTTCCTTGCAAACGTCGGAGCCCTCAACCGGCCGAAGCGGGGGCACTATGTGATCACCGATGCTGGCCGTCGAGTTCTGGTCCAGACTTCCGGGCCACTCAGCGAACGGGACTTCAGGGCCTTCGCGGACGACCACGAGTCGGGGATTCGGCCCTACACGGCTTCCGTACGCTCAGGACCCGCGACACAGGCCGTGGCAGATGAACCCGGCGGACTCGACCCAATCGAGCAGATCGAGCAGGGAATCAGACGGGTAGAGAACGCAGTTTCGGCCGACCTCTTGGACCGGCTCCGCGAGGGTGCCCCAGAGTTCTTCGAGCGGGCGGTGGTGAGACTCTTGGTAGCGATGGGATACGGCGGAGCTGAGGGTCGCGCGCAGGTGACCCGAACATCCGGTGACGAAGGGATCGACGGGATCATTGACTCCGACGCGCTCGGAATCAACCGCGTCTACGTCCAAGCCAAGCGGTATGCCGCCGACAGCTCCATCGGCCGACCCGCACTTCAGGGGTTCGTGGGTGCCCTCAGCGGAAAGGGCGACGCTGGCGTCTTCATCACTACGTCCCGATTCACGCGGGAGGCAATCGACTACGCCGACCGAACTCCGATGCGCCTCATCCTTATCGATGGGGACAGACTCGCTTCGCTGATGATCCGCTACGAGGTGGGTGTCCAAGTCACAAACACCTACCACTCAGTGGAACTAGACGAAGACTTCTTCGAGTAGATGGACGCTGAGCGCTCGCTCCGGCCCGCATGCGGCCACCCCGACCAGCGGCAGATGAGTGTGTCAAGTCGGTGCCCATGCCGAAGCGAGTGGTGCATCAGACCCCTAGATAAGTGGGCCAACCCGCGGGGTGGACATGCCTAGAACTGCAGGGGACTGCCACTGGACACCAGCCTCGCGGCTGGGCGCGTCAGCCACCGGCTGTTCAGGACGCCGTCGATGGCCACCTTCCAAAGGATGGCCCTGGCGAGCTCTTGTCCATCCGTTAGCTCAATCGGCGTAGTCGGGTGGCGTTCTCCATGCCGACTCGTGCTAACCAACGCCAACCCGGATGGTCGGCAGCACCGTCGCACTAGCCCGTCCCGAACTGAGGCTCAACTTCGAAGCTGAGATATCCGGAATTGTCGTACCCTGAGGGTATTGCCCCCATAAGCTCGACCACTCCGAGCTTCGTTCCCAAAGCGGTGAATAACTCAGTATTTCCGGGTACGTGAAATCCTCCTTCAGGCGACTGGTTGGTTTCATAGACGGCCGAATCCGGGACATAGGCCAAGCTAAATTCCTCGTGCGACCAGAATGTAGCGCCATCATAAACCTCCCTGGGGAACGTGTTGCTCGATGATATGAATCCAGCCACTCCAATCTGTCTGCCCGTGCAAGCGGGCAGGTTGAACTTGGCGGTGACTTCTTTAGCCACCTGTTCGGAAGGTCCATCGACGTTCACGGCCATCCTGACTCGGTAGCTGTTTCCCTCGACCACCTCGATTCGATCGAGCCATTCCTCTCGGTCGCCCACGACTCTGATGCCGACGAAATTGCGCTCGTCACCTATCGGACCATCGGGCGTCGAATTGACAGTCAGGAAACCGGCCCGCTGGATCACCGGGAAGAGCGGGCGGTCAGGGCCCCACCCGACAGGTACGAACTCCTCCGTGCTTTGTGTGCAGAGGGCGTCAGCTCGGACGTGGCTCCCAGGTACCGGTGGAGATTCCAGCACCTCTTCGCCGCTGGGCCAGACGGCATAAACGGCGACGACGCTGCTGAGAACGGCGGCCAACGCGCTCACCGCGGTCCAGTTGATACCTCCGCGGCGTTGGTCGATTGGCCTCTTGTCAGCCGTTGCAACTCCGTCTGAGTCGCTCACTTCGCGTGATTCATCGGAATTGGAGTCGTGCGCCATGGTCTTCCTTGATCCCGATGACTCTTGATATACCCGGGGCCTCGGCGTCGCTAGACCCAGCATGTGTCGAGGCTGCGGTCGAAGACGCTTGGGGCTGCGCTTGGTCACTCGGACGCCTTGACTTCACGATCGCATGATAGGTCAGCAACCCGTCTGAATGGCAGAAATCGCAGCAGGATCGGGCTCGGATCTCGACAATCACAGCGTCCATCTCCGACATTGCGCGTGTGCTGACGCCGCGAACGTTCTTTCTCCATATCGCAACTGCCTTCAGCTACGCGATCCCACTCACCGGGCAGACTGCGGGTAGCTCCGGTTCGCAGTCCGAAGCACACGTCTTGGCATCCACCACCTCCGAGCTATCTGTGCCTGTCGGATCAGGACAAATCTAAACTAGGGGGCTCGCAGTAGTGACCTCGCCGGCCGTCGCGCGGACCCAGCGCCGCCCACCCAGAGCGTCCCTGTCATCGGCGGTCTCGGTCGCGCGCTCGCGCGATTGAGGGCGGTCAAGCTCGGAACAACGACGCCGGAGGCTACCCGCCTTCGTGGCAAATCCGTGCGTCGTGCGCGCTGCCGATCTGACTGCATTGAGAATGGCGGAAGGGACAAGCACGAGGCGCGACGCATCCTGGACCGACGAATCACGGAACTTCGCAATGAACCGAACGAGCGTCTGAAGAGCCGCTGGCGGCACCAGCCCGACTGCGAACTGGTCACCGCGGACAGTGGTGCCGAGTATCAGGTGGCGATCGAAGCATTTGGGACGATGAATCCGCTGGGCGCCTCCGCCTGGTCGCATTCATCGACGACGGCGGGTGGCGCGGACTGGTGCCAATTTCCGAGGCCTTCATCGTCGCCCGCAGTGGCTCCTTCATCGGTGAGTAGGCGTTCAGAACGTGCGCTCCCGGCGGCATGTCAGTATGTTGAAACCCGGTCCTCTGCGCGAGATTCTGGGGTCTCGCCGTTGGCGACCTCGTCGATCCAGTCGTTCGCCTCGTCAGACAGGTATAGCCCGGCTGGACCACTCTGGCCGACCCACCATGCATCGGTGCTGAATGACGCCGCCTGCCCGGGTGATTTCATCGACCAGGGCGGCCGGGACCTGGTCACCGTTGTTTTCCATCAAATAGTCACGGGACTGCTGCCGAAGATTCGGCCACCACGCTTCGATACCCGTGCCCGACATCATCCATCACTGCGATGTGAGGCGCCAGACGCGGCAGAGGAGGCGTTGCTGACGAGGCAATGGCCCATGGCGCTGGTGAGTCCGTTGCGACTGAGCGGACGGGTCAATCAACCTTTCGGGCCGTTGATCATTCACGCACAGGCTAGTCGTCGGGCCATGCCTCGCCGGGTGGCCAGGGGTCTGGAAGACCGAGGAATTGGTCCGCTCTCATTGGGGCCGGGATTTCAACCAGTGTGCTGTTGGCGAGGTTTATCGTGTCGCACGGTATCTCAATCGCGTCGGGAAGCTCGTGGACCGGATTGGGGTGCCGCCATAGCGTTGCTTCCGCTTGCTGCACGAAGTACGGCATGAGCTGGTTGATGACGAGAACGCCAGAGACGTTGCGGTTGGCCCATTCCGGAGGCGCGCCGAAGTAGCCATCCGGCTGTCGTGTTTGGCGCGCGGCAATCGAGCCGTCCGGCATCTCGCTCATCTGCCATGAGATATGCCCGTACATGGCGTTGCTGCTGTGCCATCGGTCCCTGTCTTGGATATATGTGCCCACCGCGATGATGAAGGGCGCCCCGAGGTCCCCGTACTCGTGGTGTTTCGTCGCTAGGGCCTTCTTTATCGGTGGTGCATCATCGATGAATTCAACTTGCGCGTTTCCGTAGACAGCAATCGTCCGGTCATTCGGTTTGGTGCCTCTGGCCTTTCGCTTCTTCGGGAGCGCTCTGAATGTGGCCGTCCAACCGCCGTGCTCCCATCGACGGATTGGGGCTGCATCCGGTGCCCACGGGGCATCGGGGTCGAGGTTTCCAAGCCAGCGCTGGAGGTCGTGGCGAAGTCGGGCTGAGGAGGGTGGCGAGGTGCCGTCCTTGAGCTCGTCCAATATCAACATGAAGTTGGGGTCACCCAATCGGTTCACTGTGTCGAGCAATACGGATCGCCGCTTCGCCGCCGCCTTTGAGGCAGGATTCGAGCCGGGCGCGATCGCCTCGATGAAGAATCGGAGGTCGTCGCGCTGGGCGAGGAAGTCCGGTCGGCGGCTGGTGCTCTGGACATCGGGATGGATTGTGACAGCGTAACCAGCCCTGAGCAGGCTCTCGTGCAGATAGAGCTCAAGGAATGCGCTGCGGAACTGTTCGTCGTCGCGGGAACGGAACCGCTGGCGCAGATCGTTGTATTCCTCTTCGCTCGGCACGTGGCTGAGCCACTCCTCCATGAGTGCACGAGGGTGCTCCCAGTAGTCACCCGCGATGCGGTTCATGAACTCGAAGGTCGACTCGCCGTGCGTTGAAGGCCTGCTGTTGGTTCGCTCGAAGTCATCGAACAATGGCCGGCGTTGGTTCCCCATGCGGACAGCCTGCCAGCACCCGCCGACCAAGACGAGGCCTATCAGCGTCATCACCGAGGGCCTCGAGACTCCTGGCGCCCACGTTGGTCACCACGCTGGAGAGCTCCAGAAATGAGTCGCAGCGGGCGTGGGGACGCAGCCGACATCCCTCTACCAGCGACGGCTCACCGGCAAGATTTACCGCGAGGTGCGGCATGAGTATGCGGCAGAGTCGCTGGCCAAGGCCACGCCACGAGCGGAGACCCACCGCATCGACGGTATCGGGTTCAATGGAGCTGTGATCCGCCCTCCCTTTCCAGAGCCCACTTCAGACTCGACCGAACCGGCTGCTTCCCCGCCTGCGCCCCTCGAAATCTTGCGGCGGTGGCCCACCGCGTGCAAACCCGAAGAAGCGTGTGAGATCTCCGGAACGGTGTATCCAGCAGCAGATGATCTGGATCCCGAGGACCTGCTCTGGTGGATCGACTTCACGCAAGTGCGGATCGGCGCGGCTCGCAGTCTGGTGAACAACGTGATGGCTGCCGCAGTGGGGACTGTCTTTGCCGCTTCAGCCGGCCTGGTGACCTTCTGGGTGACAGACACTCCTTGGATCGCGGTCATTGCAGCACTTGCCGCGTTCGTGCTCATCATCGGTTTGAGTTGGCTTCTCCTCCACGACGCACAGCACCACGCGCTCGAGCAACGTTGGATGCTCTACCGGCGTCGAGCTAGGCAATTAGGGTTGTCGCTCTGATCAAGCCTTCTCAGCGGCAATTGAGGGCGGTCGTGCTCGTGCGCTACGCCTAGGGCGCTACGCTCATTGCGAGGCTGACCCGGTGTCGAGTGAAGGGGCCCGACGTGCTAAAGATCCGAGTCCACGAGCTGGCCAAAGAACTGGGCACCACCAACAAGGAACTGTTGGCCAAGGTGCGCGCAACCGGCGAGACGGTGCGAGGACCAAGCACAGTGTTGAAGCATGACGCGGTGGAGAGGATTCGTCACCTCTACAAGAAGGGCGGGACCCCCTCCACCACACCTGCACCCGACATCGACCCGCGTGACGCGGACCGGCTCAAGGTCGCACGCGCGAAGGTGGAACTCGGCATCGCTAACGACTATGACCTCCACGTCCTTCGCTTGGCCGAGCAGCCCATACAGCTGTTGAGTATGCCCACGCACAAACCCGGACCCCCCAACGACACCAACTCCCCCCGCCCTCGGCGGAAGCGGGGAATCACGAAGGCAAAGCGCCAGCGGCAGCTTAACAAGGCGAAGAAGCTCGCAAGCGAGCCTCGAGCCGAAGCACAAGCGAGGGCTGCCCAGCGGAGGACCGAGCGAGACCGCCAACGGATGTTCAGGGAGGTGGCCATGCAGTCAGCAGGCGGCCAGTCGCCGCGCCGCCCCGACTGGCGCGTCGGATCCATTGTTCTAGGAGGTCTACCCAGCCTAGGCAAACGCAGCGGATGAAACTTCCTCGGATCGTGAGATCAGAAGCACGGCGGCGTCCGTCTGCTGGCAGGATCCCTAGCGGTGCCACCTCCCGGTATCGCACCAATACGGGAAGCCGGCCAGGGTTAGGGTCGCTCGTGTCGACGGCGCTTGAATTCTGGTCAGTTCCGGCGGTCGAAGAGTGGACAGTTTCGAGTCTAGTTCTGTTGTTCGGCTTTGATGCTGGGGAGGGTGTCGATTCCTCGGTCTCGGAGTCGGTAGGAGGCTCCCTTGAGAGCGATGACGTCGGCGTGGTGGACGATGCGGTCGATCATCGCGGCGACGACTTGGTCTCCGAACACGCCGGCCCAGGAGCTGAAGGGCAGGTTGCTGGTCAGGATCAGGGAGGCGTGTTCGTATCGGCTGGAGACGAGTTGGAAGAACAGGTTCGCGGCGTCTTGTTCGAAGGGCAGGTATCCGACTTCGTCGACGATGATCAGCTCGTAGCGACGTAGCCGGGCCAGTTCTGTGGCGAGTCGGCCCCGGTTGTGGGCTTCGGTGAGGCGGCTGATCCAGTCGGTGGCGGTGGCGAAGAGGATCCGGTGGCCCTGGTGGGCGGCGGCGACGCCGAGAGCGGTAGCGAGGTGGGTTTTCCCGGTTCCTGGCGGCCCCAGCAGCACGATGTTGCGGTGCTCGGCCAGCCAGGCGCCGGTGGCCAGCTGGTGGATCGGTGCTCGTGCGCTGGGTTGTTGGTCGAAGTCGAAGTCATCGACGGTCTTGACTGCGGGAAGTCCGGCGGCGCGGATCCGGAGTTGGGCGCCGGAGGCGTTGCGGGCTGCGACTTCTCGTTCGAGGACGGCGGCGAGGTAGTCCTCGTGGCTCCAGCCGGCGTCACGGGCGTGGTCTGCCAGCCGGGCCGCGGTTTCGGTGATCCTGGGCGCTTTCAGCGCCTGGGCCAGGTAGGTGATCTGCTTCAGCGTGTCAGTGGGCTTCATCACAGTCCCTCCAAGCCGAACGCGCGGTCGTAGTCGGCCAGGTCCCGAACCAGATCTGGTTCCGGGGCGACGGGCCGGGGTTGTTGGAACGCTCGCCGCAGCGCTGCGGCGCTCTGGACGTGGGCAGGGTCGGTGATCGTCACCGACCGGCCCCAGCAGCGGCGGTGTTCGGCCACCAGCCTGCCCGCGCAGCGGACCCTCACGGTGTCGAGATCGGCGGTCACGTCGACCCGGGCGCCGATCACCGACGGGTCAACGGAGTAGTCACAGCTGTCGAGGCGGACGTAGTAGTCGCGGCCCAGCCTGACCTGGTTGCGCCAACCCAGGTGCAGCACCGACGGCGGCAATACTCTCATCTTCGCCAGATCCACTGGAAGGAGGTCGACTGGGCTGGTCTTCAACGTCCGAACGGTGCGGGCGTTGGCCACGGTGAGCCAGTCACGCAACTGGGCGTTGAAATCGGCCGGGGAGTCGAAGTGACGCCCGGGCATGAACGAGGTCTCAAAGAACCCGTTGCGGCGCTCGACGATGCCCTTCGACTCCGGATCACGCGGCTTCAAAAGCACGATCCTGGTTCCCAAGGTACCGGCGAACACCGCAGCCGGCTGCGTCAACCGGCCCCTGCCGATGCCTGCCTCATTGTCCCAGATCAACCGACGTGGAACCCGGCCGATCTCTCCCAGGAGAGCCCACATCCCCAGCAACAGATCAGCAGTGGTCCGGGTCGGGATCATCCGGGCCAGCATGAACCTCGAGTGCGCCAACGTCATCACCAACACCGGCAACAGCTTCCGGCTCCCATCCTCCAGCAACAACTTCCGCGGCGGGAACCACAGGTCACACTGCGCCGCATCACCTGCGGCCCACACCAACCGGTCAGCCGGATCCACCACCCGGTGCTCGCTGCGGAGCCGGTTCACGTTGTCCCTGAACCAGCGGATCGAACCAGTCCAGCCGACCCGCTCGGCCACCACCGTCGCCGGCATCTCCGGGGTCTCGGCCAGCAGACCCCGAACCCGAGCCTCGAACGGCGTGAACGAGGTCACCTCCGCCGGTCTGCGTTCATACCTGGGAGGCGCATCCGAGGCGATGGCCCTCAACACCGTCGTCCTCGACACCCCCAACCTCTTCGCGATCCTCGCCTTCGGCACACCCTCGGCCGCCAGCCTGCGGATCAACGCCCAATCCTCCATAGTGATCACTCCTCAATCGTTGATGAGTGTCCACTTTTCGAGCGCCGAAACTGTCTACTTTTCGAGCGCCGTCGACACCATCTGGAGGGCTGCTTAGAGGTCTGCGTTTCCGGCAGGGCCGCGCAGGTCAGCCACTGCTGAACGTTCGTCGTCCTGCCCGTTCGGCGAAACGATCAAGTGCCGAGAGCAGGTCTGGGACGGTCCAGACCCTGACGCCACCGATCGGCTTCTCGACACGTATCACCCCGTTCTCGGCCAGACGCTCAAGGATCCGGTAAACGCTGGGCACCGATACTCCGAGGTCGGCCACCATCTCGGCGGTGAGCGCCGGCTCGGCCGAACACAGATCCGCAACCTTCATCAGGTTCGCAGTACGCCGGTCAGCCGTAGCCAGAATGCGGCCGCGAAGATCGTTGATGTCAGACCGCAGGATGTTCGCATTCTCGATGGCCCGACGACTGGCCTCGACGAAGGCCTCGACGATCGGCGCAACGTCTCCGCCCCGGTACGCGGTCAGCGCCGCGAAGTACTCCTCCGTGTCCGCCAGGAGACCCGACGAGATCGGCACCGTCATCCGAGGAGACACCCCACGATGCCGAAGAATCGACGACACGAGAGCCCGGCCGGTTCGCCCGTTGCCATCTGTGAACGGATGAATGGTCTCGAACTGGGCGTGCGCGACCGCGGCCTGCACCATGGGCTGCAGATCGGTACGGCGCGCGAACCAACACAGGTCGTCGATCGCCGGCTCCACCTGGCCGTGCGGGGGTGCCACGAATGTGGCGGTCACTGGAGACCGGCCGCCGACCCACACGGTCTCGTCGCGGAACCTGCCGGCATTGGCTGGATCGTCCCCGCCGTTGAGTCGCTCATGCATGGCCCGAATCGTGTTCGGGCTGATCCTGTCGGCCAGCTCGACGGCTGCCCGCATCGCGTCGGTGTTGGCGGCAATCATCACGGCGTTGGCTCCGGTCCTGCCACCCAGGGACGCCAGGGCGATCGCCCGCGCTCCGGCGGTCAGGTTCTCGATCTGCGAACTCGAGGCGGACTCGGTGCGCAGCAGGACCGACGCGAACGGGACGCCCCAGGACGCCGATTCGGCGTCGAACGCCCGGATGTCTGCACAGACCTGGTCCGCATCGCCCGCCAGCGCGGGATCCACCCGCGGCTCCAGGTCGCCAATGACCGCGGGAACCGCAAACCGGAAGGTGCCCCGGTTCAAGGCACGCTGGCGCCTGCTGGCAGCCGGATCATCGGCATGCCACGACCCCTCGATGTATCCAACGCCCGGCCAGGCGTCCCCGTTCTCCATGTGCTCCGCGTCCTCCTAATGAGAGAATCGTAGCTCGTGACTCTCATTAGTGACCCTGATGAGAAAAAATGCAAGGCTCACTCTCACTAGCCCCTCGGGGCATGCACTTGGTCGACCGGCGAACTGTCAGTCGAGGTGAGCGGTCGAGCTCCTTCACGCGGACCCTAGTCAGTCGCGGGATACACCGGTAAATCCGTCCATCGCGACCACTTCGATCCCGTCGCGCCAGGCTTGGGGGCGGGCGGCGAGCCAGGTCTTGAACACCTGTTTCGAGCGACCCTCGACCATGTCCAGCAGCCGCCCCCACCCGATTCGCTCAACCAGCCAAGGTCTTGAGGCCGCCGGCGCTAGCAAGCACGAGCTCGTCCAGCTCATCCAGGTCCACCATCACCCGACGTCCCACCCGGTACCGAATCAAGGAACCGTCGCTGAAGCGTCGGGTCAAGGTCTTGGGATGGACTCTGATGTACTCAGCCGCCTCCTGGAGGGAGGCCCAACGCCGGGCCCCGGCCTTCGACGTGCGGGCAGAGCTGTTACGGGTGCTCATCTACGGATCCTCTCGCTCATACCCCTATGAACCCCAGCCGGGCGCGCCCACCGCGAGGATTCGGCCCCATCTCATGCCACGACCACGGTGAGGCCCTTGAGGGCTTCGTCCTGCTTGGGGCCAACGCTCTCGACTCGGCGTGGAAAGACGCGGCTGTAGACCTCGAGCGCCATGCGGGAATCGCTCCACCCCAGCAGGAGCATGACTTCGGCGATCGTGTACCCCTCGCTGAAGAGCCACGCGGCGTACGAAGCACGAAGGTCGTGCAGCGTGATGTGGTCCTCCTTCGGCACCGGAAGACCCTTCCGCCACAACCGGCGCCGCTCCGCCTCCGGGGTCCGCAGCCCCATATTGGCCAGTGCCCTGTTATGACGCCGGTCGGCCTCGGCAGGCCCCATCGGCTTGCCATTTCCGACGGTGAACACGAGCTGCTCAGGCGACCGTGGGTGCAACGCCAGGTGATCCTGCAGGATCGTCACCAAGGTGGTCGACATGGGCAGCGAGCGGATGCCAGCCGACGTCTTGGGAACCTTCACACCCACGCGGTAAGCATCGCCGTCCTTGCCGTACTCGACGGCTTGGCGAATGAAGATGCGCTGCCCCTCCAGATCGAGATCCATTCGACGCAGACCTCGGACCTCGCCCGATCTCAACCCGCCTAACGCCACCGTCGCCAGCATCGCCACGTGCTGAGGCTCGGCGGCCTGGAGATAGCGACGCACATCGTCCAAGTCGAACACGTGACGCTGCTCCATCGCCTTCGTCTGGCGCGGGATACCCACCCCCGCGGCGGGGTTCTTGTCGATCCATCCCCAGTGGGTGGCCTTCGTCAACAACTCATTGAACAAGGCCAGGGTGGACCGGTCACGGCGCCGTTCAGCGCCCAGCGGACCCTGACGCCACTGCCACACGTCATCGTGGGT
This sequence comes from Tessaracoccus sp. MC1756, assembly GCF_014164735.1. Classification (NCBI taxonomy): domain Bacteria; kingdom Bacillati; phylum Actinomycetota; class Actinomycetes; order Propionibacteriales; family Propionibacteriaceae; genus Tessaracoccus; species Tessaracoccus sp. MC1756. The sequence continues at coordinate 20,577 of NZ_JACJFZ010000008.1, forward strand.
GATGCTCTTCACGTCACGTTCGGTCCCCCAGTGGGGCACGATCCGCAGCCGCCAGTCCTGTTCGTAGGCCGTCGCCGTGGAGAGGGCCAGCGGCCGGGGCCGCTGGGCCAGGAAGCGTTCATAGGTCTCCTGAAGAGTGTGTGACTCCGGCCTCTGGGCCGCCTCCTCTTCAGGAGAGAGCCACTCGCCTCGTTCGATCGCCCTCTGCTGGAGTCGCAGCCAGTGCTCGGCGTCGCTCTTGTGCGTGAAGGTCACAGGTGCCTTCACCCGCTCGCGCCCTACCAGGTCAGGATGCTCGAAGCTCGCTTGGTACCGCTTGCTGGGTAACCGTCGGATCAATCCAAAACGTCTCATGACTGTAAGAACCCCTCGCATCCGGGGCTGAGGCGTGCAACGAACGTGCAACGAGAAAGCTCTCTGGTGTCCCTCTGAGGGCACTTGGGTCCAAGGTGAAACAAGTAAACTCCCTAGTCAAAGGCGTTTGACTAGGGAGTTCTGCTGTGGAGCATAGGGGACTCGAACCCCTAACTTCCACCTTGCAAAGGTGGCACTCTACCAATTGAGTTAATGCCCCGAAGTGCGCGTGGCAAGTATAGGGGCACTTCCGGCCGACAACCAAAGCTGCGACGGGCGGGGCCACCGGCTGGTGGAGAGGCCACCCATCCCGGCCACGCCGAATCTGGATCTGAGGTGGTGGACCGCCCCAGATCCAGATTTGGGGCCACCCAGCGTCGGGAGCCTCGCCCTCCGGATCCAGATCTGAGGTGGCGGACGGCCCCAAATCTAGATTTGGGGCCACCCCGGCCTCAGGAGCCAGGACCCAGGGGCAGAAGCGTCAGACGATGTCCTCGGCCTTCACCCGCTCCGCGGATGCCGCCTCGTCGGTGCTCTGCTCTTCCGCAGCGAGCTCCGCCGCGATCCGCGCCCGGTAGTTGGCCTTCTCCTCCTCAGTCTTCCCAGCGTCCCAACCCAGAGCGGCAGCCGCGACCTCGGCGACCTCGTCGACGGCGGCGCCACCGCGGTCACGCGCCTCGGAGTTGAGGCGCACCCGGGCAATGAAGATGTCCTCCAGGTGCAGGGCGCCCTCGACGGTGCAGGCGCGGTGCACCTCTGCCTTGAGGAACTGCGGGGCGGCCGCGAGGGGCTCACCCAGGGTCGGGTCCTCGTCGATGGTGGCCAGGAGCTCCGGCAGCTCGGATCCGTAGCGCGACAAGAGGTGCTGCATCCGGTCCGCGTCGAACCCGTACTTGGCGCCCAGGCGACCCGCCTGGTTGCGCACGGCGTCGAGACCGTCGGCACCCAGCAGCGGGAGGTCGAACGTCACCGACCGACGGGTCTTGGCGTCGGACTCCCCCAAGGCAAAGTCCACGGCGTCCTCAGCCATCACGCGGTAAGTGGTCAACTTGCCGCCGGCGATGGCGACCATGCCCGGGATGACCTCCGTGACGGTGTGTTCGCGGGAGACCTTCGTCGACTTCGACTCGTCCAGAACCTTCGGCTGCAGCAACGGCCGGAGGCCGGCGTAGGTGCCGATGATGTCGTCGCGGGTCAGCGGTCGGGCCAACACCTCGTTGGCGTGGGCCAGCACGTAGTCGATGTCGGCCGAGGTCGGCACGGGGTGCTTCAACTGCTCGTGCCAGGCGGTGTCGGTGGTGCCGATCACCCAGTAGTGCTGCCACGGGATGATGAACAGCACAGACTTCTCGGTGCGCAGGAACATGCCGGCCTTCGCCTTGATCCGCTCGCGCGGGATCACGATGTGGATGCCCTTGGACGCCAGCACCTTCAGGCCGCCGGTGCCGCCGGCCATGTCCTGGGTCTCTTCGGTCCACACGCCGGTGGCGTTGATGATGCGCTTGGCCTTGATGGTCAGCTCGTCGCCGTTCTCCAGGTCCACCGCCTTCACACCGCTGGCGTGGCCGCGGTCATCCTTGAGGATGTCGGTGACCCGGACGCGGCTTGCAGCCTCGGCGCCGAACTTGGCGGCGGTGCGGATCAGCGTGATGACCAGGCGCGCGTCGTCGACCCGTGCGTCATAGAACTCGATGGCGCCGGTCAGCGCCGACGGCTTGATGTCGGGGAAGTGGCGCATGGCGCCCTTCTTGGACAGGTGCTTCTGCAGCGGCACGGTCTTCTTGAAGCCGGCACCGATGACGGCGAGCGCGTCATACATCCCCACGCCGACGGCGGAGTAGGCCCGCTCGATCACCGGCGTCTTCAGCGGCCACAGGAACGGCTGGGCCTCGACGAGGTGCGGAGCGATCACCGTCAGTAGTCGGCCGCGCTCCTTCAGCGCCTCCGCCACCAGCTTGAAGTCCAGGTTGTACAGGTAGCGCAGGCCGCCGTGCACCAACCGCGAGGACCGCGAGGACGTACCCGAGGCCCAGTCCTGTCCCTCGATGACGGCGGTGCGCAGGCCTCGCGCGGCTGCGTCCAGCGCGATACCTGCACCCGTCACACCGCCGCCGATCACAAGGACGTCGAAGGTTTCTGACGACATGGCCGACAACGAGGCGGCACGCTGTTGGGGGGTCAAGACGGTCATGAGGGCTCCTTTGCTCCTGCCCAGCTTCACCCCGCTGCACGATGTTTGCAACAGCGGTGCACGTTTGTGCACGCGGCGCTCTAGGATGAGGGAGGGGTTGCACCACTGACGTAGGCAAACCCCGCTGAGAAGGGGGAACGCATGGCGGAGGCGACAACCGAAACATTGCTCAAGGTGGCGCAGATGTACTACGTCCAATCAGAGACGATGGACGCCATCGCGCATCTGATGGGCGTGTCACGCTCCACCGTCTCACGACTCCTGAAGGAGGCCCGCGACCGTGGCCTGGTGCGCATCTCCATCACGGATCCAAACCGCCCACTGAGCCGGATCGCAGACCTGTTCCGCAAGCACTTCAACGTGGACGCCCACCTGGTGCAGGTCCGTCCCGGCGCGAGCAACATCTTCCGCCTCGACCAGGTCGCCCGTCTGGCCGCCAGCGTCGTCAGCGACGCGGTGACCAACGGCGACATCGTCGGCGTGGCCTGGGGCACCACCACCTCGGCGATCGCGGCCCACCTGAAACCCCGCGAAGTGAGCGGCGTCACCGTGATCGGACTCAACGGCGGCGCCAACTCCCAGACCACCGGGCTGCCCTACGTCGGCAACATCCTCCACCGCTTCGCCAACGCGTTCCGTGGACAGGAGCAACTGATGGCACTCCCGGCATTCTTCGACGACCCGCGCACCCGCGAGGCGATGTGGCGGGAGCGCTCCACCCGCCACATCCTCGCCGTCCGCGCCGAGTGCAGCGTCGCGCTCTTCGGCGTCGGCGGCCTCGACGCCGAACTGCAGAGCCACGTCTACGCCTCCAACTACCTCAGCCGGGAGGACCTCGACTCCCTGGTGCGCGACGGGGTGGTCGGCGACATCTGCACCGTCATGCTGCGCGAGGACGGGTCCTACCGTGACCTGGAGATCAACCGTCGGGCCACCGGCATGACCCCGGTCGAACTGCAGCGCATTCCCCGTCGGATCTGTGTCGTCAGTGGCCTGGCGAAGGCGGCCCCCGTGCTGGGAGCCTTGCGCGCGGGCGTGGCCACCGACCTGGTCATCGACGAGGACACGGCCCGGGCCGTACTGCACAGGATGAACCCCTCGCTCAGGCTGACATGAACATGACATGAGCGGTTTGAAACCCTCCGCTTTTCTTCTGCATGCCGCGACGGCGTTAACCTGTGCAGCATGTCCGATTTCATCCTCACCGAGGTGACCGATGGCATCGCCCGCATCACCCTGAACCGTCCGAAGGCGATCAACGCCCTGACGGCCGACATGATGACGGCGATGTACGAGGCGCTCACGCAGTGGCACCACGACGACGACGTGACCGCCGTCGAGATCGCCGGGGCCGGCGACCGCGGCTTCTGCGCCGGCGCTGACGTCCGCGCACTGTCCGCCGTCGTGGCACAGGGCGGGGCCTTCCTGACCTTCCTTGAAACCGAGTACGCCCTCGATATGCTCATCGCCAACTACCCCAAGCCGGTGACCAGCTTCATGCGCGGCATCACCATGGGTGGCGGGCTCGGCCTCGGAGGTCACGCGGACCGTCGCATCGTCTACGCGGACACGGTCATGGCCATGCCGGAAACCAAGATCGGCTTCTTCCCTGACGTCGGCATGATGCTGCACCTGGCGCGCGCACGGGCGGTGGGTCGCCACGTCGCTCTCACGGCCGCCACGTTCACCGGTGGCGACGCGCTGCTGTTGAACCTGGCCGACGAATCGGCCGACGGCCCCCTGCCCGCTCCGCTGTTCGAGGCCGCCTGGATCCAGGAGTGCTACGAATCCGACGATCCGGTGGAGATCGCTCGCATGCTGGAATCACATCCCGACGAGGCCGCCCGGCAGGCCGCACGCGAACTGCGCGCCCGCTCCCCCTTCGCCGTCCACGTGGCCATGCGGGCGCTGCTCCGCGCCGAGCGGCTGGGGCTGAGCGAGGTCCTCGACCAGGATCTCCGTCTGGCCGAGTCGGTGCTCACCGTTGACTTCGTCGAGGGTGTCCGCGCGCTGCTGATCGACAAGGACAACAACCCGCAGTGGCGCTGGAAGACTCTCGAAGAGGTTCCGCAAGAGGCGGTCGACGCCGTCTTCGCGTACCGCTCCAGCTGGAACTACTGACCCCCTGACAGAGAGACGGCCCGTCGCATGACGGGCCGTCTCTCTCGCTTCTTTCGGTCAGGGGCGCGGCCTGCGGAGGGCCATGGCGACATTGACGAGCACGATGCCCGTCCACACGAGCAGCATGCCCAGGAAGCCCGACATGGATCCTGAGATTGCAGTCAGCGGAATGGCCATGACCAGGGACACGATGCCCACGGCGATCCGTCCGCTCTGACCTGCCCTGGCTGCTTCGGCCTCCTGCCGGCTGGCCACCATCTCCGCCTGGAAGCGCCGCTCCACCGTCGCCTCGATCTTGCGGGCCAGCGAGTCCACGAGAGCCGGCTCGATGTCGGCCCCCATCTCCTTGCGGACCCCGAGCGCGGCGTGCAGATCTTCGCGAGACAGTTCTTCAGACATGCTCCGACCCTAGTCCTGCGGCGACCGGCTGGGTATAGGGCGCAACCCTTACCGCGCCCTTATCCCCGGGGGTATCGCAACGCCTCCTGAACGGAAGCGGCGATCTTGGCGGCAGCGCCTAGGATGGGGCCAATCCCTCCACCTCCAGGAAGTGTGCATGTCCGAGATCCACGACGTCATCATCATCGGTTCCGGCCCCGCTGGCTACACCGCCGCCATCTACGCGGCGCGCGCCAACCTGAAGCCGGTCATCTTCGAGGGCGCGCTGGATTCCGGCGGCGCACTGATGAACACCACCGAGGTGGAGAACTACCCGGGCTTCGCGGAGGGAATCGACGGCCCGGACCTGATGATCGAGATGCGGAAGCAGGCCGAGCGCTTCGGTGCCCAGCTGATCACCGACGACGTGACCGCCGTCGACCTGACCGGTGAGGTCAAGATCGTCAAGGACTCCGACGACACCGAGTACCGGGCGAAGACCGTCATCCTGGCCATGGGGTCGGGCTACCGTCGTCTCGGGCTCCCGGACGAGGACCGCCTCTCCGGCCGGGGCGTGTCCTGGTGCGCCACCTGCGACGGCGCCTTCTTCCGCGACAAGCCCATCGCCGTCATCGGCGGCGGCGACTCCGCCATGGAGGAGGCCACCTTCCTGTCGCGCTTCGGCTCCAGCGTTGTCGTCGTCCACCGCCGCGACGAGCTGCGCGCCTCGAAGATCATGGCCGAACGCGCCATGCGCGACCCGAAGATCTCCTTCGCGTGGAACAGCCACATCAAGTCCATCAACGGCGACACCTCCGTGCAGTCGATCACCCTCACGGACAAGAACACCGGTGTGGACCGCGACCTCCAGGTCAACGGCGTCTTCATCGCCATCGGCCACGACCCGCGCTCCCAGCTGGTCAACGGCCAGGTGCACCTCGACGCCGAGGGCTACGTCCTCGTCGAGGGTCGCGGCACGGCCACCAACCTGCCTGGCGTCTTCGCGTGCGGAGATCTGGTGGACCACACGTACCGTCAGGCGATCACCGCCGCCGGCTCAGGATGCGCCGCCGCCCTCGACGCGGAGCGCTACCTCCAGGAACTCGCAGACGCTCAGGCGTAAGCTGCACTGCAGCCTGCTCTGTAGAATGACGGGGTTTTCGACTCCGCCGGCAGAGCAGGCGGCGCTCAACCAACGTGCAAGGAGAATTCCGTGGCAGTGACCGACGTGACGGAGAATACGTTCGCCGACGAGGTGCTGATGGCTGACAGCCTGGTGATCGTCGACTACTGGGCAGACTGGTGTGCGCCCTGCAAGCAGATGTCGCCCATCCTCGATGAACTGGCCGCCCAGTACACCGACGTGAAGTTCGTGAAGGTCGACACCAACACGAACCCCAACCTCGCCGCGCAGCAGGGCGTGCTGTCCCTGCCCACGCTGCAGTTCTTCCAGAAGGGCCGCGTCGTCAACTCGCTCTCGGGCGCCAAGACGAAGAAGGCACTCACGAAGGCCATCGACGAGCTGCTCTGATGAGCCCCGGCGGTCACCCTGGACCCACCGAAAGCTGGACGGCAGTTTCGCCTGAGCCTCCGGTGGATTCGAGGCCGCCCATGCCCCCCTGGGTCAAGCCCGCGCTCGCCGGTGGGGTGGGTGTGCTCCTGCTCGCCGGTGGGCTGATCGGCGGCAGCCTCGCGGAGCGCCCGGAGCAGACACCTTCCCCGTCAGCGAGCCCCTCGCCGGCCTTCCCCCTGGACACCCCACTGGTGGTGGACGATCTGGTGCGCGGCGAATCGAGCGAAAGCACCGGCCCCGGCCCAGCCAACCAGCGCATCGTGCAGGCAGACTACACCGACGGCGAGAACACCGTCGTGTTCATCCTGTCGTGGCCTGAGCCGGATGTCGCGGAGTTCGTGGCCAACGCGGGCATCGAGATCGATGCCCAGACCCCATCCCCCACCGGAGGCTCTAGATACTGTGGGGTCTCCGAGGACACCGGCGAATCGGCGTGCGGTGAGGTGATCGACGAAGTGGGCGTGCTGCTCGTGTCAGTCACCGAACAGAGCGAAACCGCGGTCGCCGAAACCCTGGACCGCTTCAAGGAGGCGATCGGCCAGTGACCGACAACACCCGTCACGACACCCGGCTCGACCGGTTCGTCGACAACTACGCAGAGCGAACCAACGGCATGCGCGTCTCAGCCGTGCGCGCGCTGTTCGCCGTTGCCAACCGGCCGGAGATCGTCTCGCTCGCCGGTGGCATGCCCAACATCGCCGACCTTCCGCTGCTGGACATCGCGGATTCGATGGCGGAGATGGTGCGCACCCGCGGTATGCAGATCATGCAATACGGCTCCGGCCAAGGCGAGCCGGAGTTCCGCGAGCAGATCCTCGACGTCATGGCCCTCGAGGGCATCACTGCCCATCCCGACGACATCGCGATCACCGCAGGTTCGCAGCAGGGCCTCGACCTGGTCACGCGCATCTTCTGCAACCCCGGCGACGTCGTGCTGGCGGAGTCGCCGTCGTACGTGGGCGCGCTGGGCACCTTTCTCAGCTACCAGGCCGAGGTGGTGCACGTCCCGTGTGACGACGAAGGGCTCAACCCAGCGGCGCTCAGGGAGACCATCGCGCGGCTCACCGCCGAGGGCAGGCGCATCAAGTTCCTCTACACCATTCCCAACTTCAACAACCCCTCCGGCGTGACGCAGCCCCTGGCACGCCGTCGCGAGATCCTCGAGGTCTGCCGCTCAGGCGGGGTGCTGGTGGTGGAGGACAACCCCTATGGGCTGCTCTCGCTGGACGCCGATCCCACGCCGGCCATGCGCTCCATCGACGAGGACGTCATCTATCTGGGCTCCTTCTCCAAGACCTTCGCCCCCGGCTTCCGGGTGGGGTGGGTGCTGGCCCCGCACGCGGTGCGCGAGAAGTTGGTGCTGGCCCAGGAATCGGCGACGCTGTGCCCGCCCGTGTTCAGCCAGTTCGCCATCGGCAACTACCTGAAGAACCACGACTGGAAACGCCAGGTGGTGGTATTCCGGGACATGTACCGCGACCGTCGCGACGCCATGCTCAGCACGCTCCACGAGACGATGCCCACCGGCACCTCCTGGACCCAGCCCGCCGGGGGCTTCTTCGTGTGGGTCACCCTGCCCGAGGGCCTCGACTCGCAGGCCATGCTGCCCCGCGGGGTGAACGCCCGGGTGGCGTTCGTCCCCGGGTCCGCCTTCTACGCCGACGGTCAGGGCGCGCGCAATGCTCGCCTCTCCTTCTGCTTCCCCCCGGCTGAGCGCATCCAGCTGGGCGTCAAGCGTTTCGCCGACGTGGTGCGGCGCGAACTTGAGGTGATGGCAACGTTCGGCGTGCACACCTCTCCCGTCGACCGACGCATGCCCGCCGGGCCGGCGCCAGACCTGAGCTGACAAGGAGTGATGTTGTGACCGTCATCGTGATTGCAGGTGGCCTCAGCCATGAGCGGGACGTGTCGCTGCGGTCCGGCCGCCGTGTGGCGCAGGCTTTGCGCGACGCCGGCAGGGTCGTCGTGGAGACCGATGTCAACGCGGATCTGGTGGAACTCATGCGCCGCAGCGAGGACGCCGTCGTGGTGCCCATGCTGCACGGCGGCCTGGGCGAGGACGGTGCGCTGCGTGAGGTGCTGGAGGTGCTGGGCGTACCCTTCGTCGGCCCCACTGGCGCCGCTTCCCGGCTGACCTTCGACAAGTCCGTGGCCACCTCTGTGGTGAGGGCGGCCGGGCTCGCTGCCCCGCGCCAGATCGCGTTGCCCCACGACATCTTCCGCGAACTCGGCGCACCGGTCCTCATGGCGGCCATCGGGCAGCAGCTCGGCTACCCGCTCATGGTGAAGCCCGCGCGGTCCGGCTCTGCGCTGGGCGTCACGAAGGTCGACGACGCGGCCGCGTTGCCGTCTGCGCTGGTGGCGGCCTACGCCTACGGTGCGGTGGCTGTGATCGAGCAGTACCTCAGCGGCACCGAGGTCGCCGTGACGGTGCTCGACGAGGGCGACGGCCCCGTCGCCCTCCCCCCGGTGGAGATCCGACCGGAGTCCGGCGTCTATGACTACGAGTCCCGCTACACGGCGGGCGCCACCCGCTTCGTGACACCCGCCCAGCTAGACGACGACGTGCTCACCGCCGCGCAGGAGCTGGCCGTCGCTGTCCACCGGGCACTCGGGCTGCGTCACCTGTCGCGCGTCGACATGATGGTCACCGGGGAGGGGCCTGTGTTCTTCGAGGGCAACGTGGCGCCGGGGATGACCGAAACCTCGCTGGCGCCGTTGGCGTTCGAGGCGGCAGGCCGTGAACTGGGAGAAGTCTTCGCCTCGCTGGTGGACCAGGCGACCCTGCGGTGAGCATCCGCCTGAAGCAGACCCTCGCCATCGTGGCGGGCGTTGTCGTGGCGCTTGTCATGATGTGGCTGGGGGTCTGGCAGATGGCGTCCTACCAGGAATCCACCCGCGACGTCTCCGCTGAGCGCGCCGCAGAGGCCCCCACCCCGCTGTCTGAGGCGGTTGCCTCCGACGGTGTGGTGCAGGACATCTACGGCAAGCGGGTCACGTTCACGGGGGTCTACCTGCCCGAGTACGAGGTGACCGTCGGCTCCGGGTCGCCCTGGCGGGTCCTCACGCTCATGGAGACGGCCGACAGCAGGTACATCGCCGTCGTTCGGGGCTCCGTGGACGCCACCGACGCCAGCGAGGGTATCCCCGCCCCGCCGCAGGGCACGCACAGCGTTGAGGGCATCTTCCTCGCCCCGGATCTACCCGAGGCCAGCGGCAGGGCGCAGGCGGACTACCCTTCTGTCCGCATCCAGGAGCTCGCGCAGGAGTGGCCCTCCCCGTTGATCGCCGGCTACGTCACCCTGCCGGGGGCCGAGTCCGAGGCCCAGGGCCTTGAGGTGGCACGCTTGGTGCTCCCCACGGCCGACGGCTCCCCCACCCACCGCGGCTACGCTTTGCAGTGGTGGGTGTTCGCCGCCGGGGCCATCGTCTTCGGGCTCTACTCGGCCCGTCAGCTCGGCAAGACCGCCTGACGCCGGGCCTTCCGGATCAGGGCCTCTCGGCTGCCCGCAGGGTGGCCCGCACGTTCTTCGTGGCGAAGTGCTCGGCCACGAAGCTCAGGAAGGGCACGGTGCCCGCCGCCATGATGGCGAGGAACCACTTGATCGACCACTTCACCCTGCGCCCCAGGTCGTAGGCGGTGATGAGGAGCACCGCGTACAGCCAGCCGTGCGGAATACCCGTCCAACGCACCACCCGGTCGTCGTCCCAGATGTACTTGAGCGGCATCCCCACGCACACGAGGACGACGAGCAGGATGCCTACAACCCAGGCCATGATCCGGTAGCGGGTCAGCGCGCTCCTCACTCCCTGCACGTCTTCGGTGTCGAGAACCAACTCCTGGGAGTTGTCGACCGGGGTTCCCTCATTGACCGTCATACGGTTTTCCATCCTTATGGTTTTGTCGATATAGCGGTATGTCGTTTTATTTCTTTAGATCTTCCGACCGTCCATGATGGCCATGATTCGGTCCAGATCCTCCCCCGACGCGAACTCAATGGTGATGCGGCCCTTGTTCCGCCCGATGTTGACCTTCACCCGCGTGTCGAAGTGGTCGCTGAGGTGCCCTGAGATCTCCCTCTCGCGTTCGCTGGGCAGTTGCGGCCCGCGCGGGGTCGACTGCCGCCGAGTGGCGCTGTTACGACCGAGGGCCACGATCTCCTCGGTGGACCGTACTGACAGTCCCTCAGCGATGATCCGGTCTGCGAGACGCTCCTGCGCGTCGGGGTCAGCCAGGCCCAGCAGTGCACGCGCGTGGCCTGCGGAGATGGTTCCCGCAGCAACCTTCAACTGCACACGTTCCGGCAGACCGAGCAGGCGAAGCGTGTTGGAGATCTGCGGCCGGCTGCGGTGGATGCGCTGCGAGAGCTCCTCCTGGGTGCAGTCGAAGTCGTCGAGGAGCTGTCCGTAGGCGCGGGCCTCCTCGATCGGGTTGAGATTTGCCCGGTGCAGGTTCTCGAGCAGCGCGTCACGTAGGAGCGCTTGGTCGTCAGTGCCACGGATGATGGCGGGGATGGTCTTGCGCTTGGCCAGCTTGCTCGCGCGTAGACGCCGCTCTCCCATGATGAGCTCGAAGGCGTCACCCACGCGTCGCACCACCACGGGCTGCAGCACGCCGAACGCGCGGATGGATTCAGCGAGTTCCGCCAGGTCGTCCTCGTCGAAGACCGTGCGGGGCTGCTGTGGGTTCGGCCCGATCTTCTGGAGAGGGATCTCCTCGTAAATGGAGCCGTCCTTGAGTTGTTCCGGTGCGGATTCGCCGTCAGTGCGGGCGAACAGGTCCCCAAGACCCCTGCCCAGCCCCGTGTTCTTAACTGCCATCAGGCGTCAGCCCTTTCTGCGCGGTTGGCGATCTCTTCGGCCGCTTCCTGGTACGCGAGGGCGCCCACGTTCTTCGGCTGGTATGTCAGGACTGTCTGACCGAAGCTCGGTGCCTCCGCGATCTTCACCGAGCGGGGAATCTCCACCTCGAGCGTCTCGCTCGGGAAGTGACGTCGCACCTCCTCCGCGACGTCACGCGAGAGGTTGGTGCGGGGGTCGTACATGGTAAGCAGGATCGTGCTGAGCTGCAGGTCGTCGTTGAGGTTGCCCTTGACACGGTTGATGGTGTGCATCAGATGCGAGACGCCCTCGAGCGCGTAATACTCCGTCTGGATGGGCACGAGAATCTCCGTTGCGGCCACCAGCGCGTTCAACGTGAGGAGACCCAGCGACGGGGGACAGTCAAAGAAGATGTAGTCGACCCCGGATTCGTCGATGTAGGTGCGGATCGCGTCACGCATCCGCATCTCGCGGCCACGCTCATTCACGAGCTCCAGTTCGGCCATCGCCAGATCGATGGCTGCCGGCAGGACATGCAGGTTGGGGGAGTGGGGGGATGGCTGGGCATGCTCGATGATGCCGATCTGCTCGGTCAACACCTCGTAGGTGCCCTTCGTGCCCGACGTGTGCTCGATGCCCAGCGCGGTTGACGCGTTCCCCTGGGGGTCGATGTCGACGACGAGGACGTTGAGGCCACCGAGGGCGAGTGCCATGGCGACGTTGACCGTCGTGGTCGTCTTGCCCACTCCGCCCTTCTGGTTCGCCACGACGAAGACGCGGGGCTCCGCGGGGCGGGGGAGTGTGGGCGTCGGCGCCGCATACTCGACCATCTCATCCCCGTACTCCTCCTCGAGGGTGGCCGTCGCGGCGTTGCTCAGCGCTCGGCGTGGTTGTTGGGGTGTTTCACGTGAAACATTGCTGTGGTCCTTCCACAACTCGCTCTCGTCCGTCACCTGCTTGCGCTTACGGAAGAACAAAGCCATTGAGAGGCCTCCTTGGGGATTCGTGAGAACTCTACCCAAGCGGCACGACGAACACGATTCGGCGAGCCGGTTTCACGTGAAACATCCCGTTCCGATGTCATCATCGCTCCTCGGCGGAACATTCCGGGGCCGGGGGCCGGCGAGGAGAGCCTAGGCGTCAGGCGCCCGCGCGCGTCACCCGGATGGCGCGTGTCCCCTCCACGCCGGGAGCCGCCTGCAGCTCCAGAACGTCGGCCCTCAACCGGGTGTTCTTCAGCAGGTTCGCGGCGTTGCGGATCTCGTCTTCGGCCGACGCGCCCTTGAGCGCCAGCAACATTCCGTCAGGGGAGAACAGGGGAGTGGTCCAGCGAAGGAGCTTGTCCAAGGGAGCGACGGCTCGACAGGTGACCACGTCGAAGCGCTCCTTGACCTCCTCAGCCCGAACGCGACGCACCTCCACGCGATCACCGAGCCCCAACTCTTCAACCGCGAGCTCAAGGAACTCACACCGGCGCTGGAGCGACTCGATCAGGGTGATGCGGAGGTCCGGGCGCACGATGGACAGCGGAATCCCCGGCAGCCCCGCTCCGCTGCCGATATCGGCGACATCCAGCCCATGCGGAATGGCATCCACAATCGCGAGCGAGTTGGCGACGTGCCGCTGCCACAGCCTGTCGCCCTCACGGGGCCCCATGAGTCCCCACTCAATGCCTCGCGACGCTAGTGTATCGACATATCGTCTTAACTCTTTCTCACTTTGCGGGTATACCTCGAAAAGGCGTGACGAGACCGTCTGCTCGAGTTCAGACAGGTCGTATTCCATGGGCTCCATAATTCCTCACAATGCCAATGACGAATCGACGGCGGACCCGGCACTCAGCCGAGCCCGCCGTCGAACCAGGACGGGGAGGGCCTGGTCAGGCCTTCTGGACGACAACTCGTCGGTTGGGGGCTTCGCCCTCAGACTCGCTCACGAGGCCGGCAGCTGCCACCTCGTCGTGCACGATCTTGCGCTCGTACGCGTTCATGGGCGCGAGGCGCGCAGGCTCACCGGTCTCCTGCACCGCGGCGATCGCGTCCTTGGCCAGCACGATGAGTTCGGCGCGGCGACGGGCGCGGAACCCGGCCACATCGACCATCAGGCGCGACCGGTTGCCGGTTTCGGTCATGACAACCAGGCGCGCCAACTCCTGGAGGGCTTCGAGGACCTCGCCGTCCTTGCCCACGAGCTGCTCGGAATCGGTGTCGATGGCCACGTAGGCGCGGCCCTCCTGCACCGAGTTCTCGATGTCGCCGTCCAGGTCTGCGATGTCGAGGAGCTCTTCAAGGTAGTCGGCGACCAGGTCGCCCTCGGCCATCAGATCGGTGTCTTTGTCGGACATTGCGTCCATCCTTATCTCTCAGGTCGGAGGCCCGCGTCGGCCGTGGCGTACACAGCCGCGTCCGACGGGGGTCCGGAGGGTCTACTTCTTTTTGCGGTTGGAGCGAGCCTGCTGCCGCGGCTGCTGCCGCTGCACGACTCGGCGTCCGTCTTCGGAGGTGCGCACCGTCTGACGCGTGACCTGCTGGCGCGACACCTTCGGCGCGTCCTCGGCCACCTGGTCGTCCGTCGCGGCGTCAACGGTCGCCCTGCCGACCACACGCGACGTGGCGACGGGCTTGGTCTTGCGGCGCTTGTCCGCACGCTGGCGCACAACCTCGTCCGGATCCAGGCCCTTGGCCTTCATGCGGTCTTCCCAGTCGATGTACGCCGGGGTGTTGGGCGCGGGGTTGTTGTGGATGAGGATGGCCTGCTGCACCATCGTCCAGAGGTTGGACGTCAGCCAGTAGACCAGCACGCCGATGGGGATGAACGTGGCCGACATGGCGTACACGACGGGGAAGAAGTACAGCATCATCTTCTGCATCTGCGCGGCCTGGCCGGTCTGCGACTCCGGCGGCATGTTCTTGCGCATCAACTGGAGCTGCGTGACGAAGAAGACCGCCACCATGGCGACAACGAGGAAGATGCCGATGACCTGCGTGGCGCCGAAGCTCTCGATGGGGAAGATGCGCTCGGCCAGACCGGCGCCCCAGATGTTCGACTGCTGCAGCGAATCCACCAGATCCGGCCGGCTGGTGAACCAGTAGCCACGCGGAGTGTCGTCTGCCACGCCCTGCAGCACACGGAACAGCGCCAAGAAGATCGGCATCTGCAGCAGGAGCGGGAGGCAGGACGCCATGGGATTGACGCCTTCCTCCTTGTAGAGCTTCATCGTCTCCTGGCCGAGCCGCTCGCGATCGTGCCCGTACTTCTTCTGCAGTTCGGCGACCTTGGGCTGCATGAGCTGCATGTTGCGGGCAGAGTTGATCTGCTTGACGAACAGCGGGATGAGAAGCGTGCGGATCAGCACGGTGAGCATCACGATGGCCAGGGTCCACGTGACGCCGGAGTTGGCACCGAACACGGGGCTCAGCACCTGGTGGAAGAACACCACGATGCCGGACACGGCCCAGTACAGGGGCTGCATCATTGCCGAGAGCAGGCCGTAGAAACTGTCCCAGATGTTCAGCGAGACGAACAGATCGAGCATTAAGCCACCTCAGCTATATGTGACGCCTGATCAGGCGTCGTGCTACGCGAATTCTCTTGTTCCCAGGCGGCAGCCTGCGGCGTGCCGGGAACGTAGTCGACCCCGCCCTGCGACCATGGGTGGCAGCGGGCGATCCGACCGATGGTCAGCACGGAGCCCTTGAGGGCCCCGTGGGTCTCCAACGCGGTCAGCCCGTAGGCCGAACACGTGGGATGGAACTTGCAGACATCTCCGTACATGGGGGAGATGAACCGGCGCCAGCCCTTGACGAACCAGATGAGCGGGTACTTCAGCATGTACCGGCCTTCCGGAACGCGCGGCGCCAGGCGTCGGCGAAATCAGACCCGAGCCGTGCCTCGTCGACGGCTGCGCCAGGCAGCGCCCGAACCACGACGTCGGTGGGGAACGGGCTTGTCAGCGCCGAGGCCAAGTGACGGAGGCGACGCTTGACGCGGTTACGCGTCACGGCGTTGCCCACCTTTTTGGAGACAACAAAACCCACCCGGGTGCATTCGGGTGGATTCTGCTGCGGGTGCCTCACGTGCACCACTACTGTCGGCGTTGCCGCTCTCGAACCGTGCCTGACGGTGATGCCAAAGTCGCTGGGCCTCTTCAGGCGCTGCGATTTCGGCAGCACAGAGTCAGGCCGACAGCTCGATGCGACCCTTGCGACGACGGGCGCTCAGGATGGCGCGGCCGGCGCGGGTACGCATGCGGGCGCGGAAACCGTGGTTGCGGCTCCGACGACGGTTGCTCGGCTGGAACGTGCGCTTAGTCATGGGATTACTCCCTCAAGATCGAAGGTTGAACGCTGCCCGTGGCCCGGGCAGGGGGAAGTGGCCGCCGAGATGGCGACTGGTCAACGATACGTGGATAACCCCTCGTTAGCCAAACCGGCGCAGTGCAGCCAGTCAACTAAGCAAACTACATCATTGTAGTCCAGGCGACACTCCGGCAACACGCCGATTCTCCTTGCAGGATCGTTCCACGGGGACTAGTTTCGTATGGTCTGTCTCCGGTTATCCACAGGTGAGGCAGCATTGGGCTTAGCTCGGGATCAGTTATACCCTCTTGTGGACAACTCTGTGGACGAGTGCGATGTGAGGCGGAAGAACCGCCCGGGAAGTGGGTGAGGTGACTCAATCACCGACGCCAGACCTGGCGGTGCTGTGGGAGGACGTGATCACGTCCGCGGATTTCCCTACTCGCGCCTGGCTACGCCGAACCCGGCCGGTGGACATGCACGGCTCGACGCTGATGCTCGCCGTCGGTGATGAACCCACCCGCGAACGCCTGGAGACGAAACTCCGCCCACAGATCGAGGACCGGCTCAGCGAGCTGTTCGGCCAGCCCACCCACCTCGCGGTGATGATCAGCCCCGAACTGGTGCCCGACGAGCCGGCTCCGGCCGCGCAGATGCCGGAGGAACTACCGCCGCAGCCCATGCTCCCGCGTTCGAAGCCCCAGGAGGTGCGGCTGAATCCCCGCTACACCTTCGAGTCCTTCGTCGCCGGCTCGTCTAACCGCTTCGCGCACGCCGCAGCCGCCGCCGTCGCGGAGACCCCCGGTAAGTCGTACAACCCGCTGATGATCTACGGCCCCTCGGGCCTGGGCAAGACGCACCTGTTGCACGCCATCGGCCACTACGTCACCAGCTACTACGAGAACCTCCGCGTGAAGTACGTCTCCACGGAGGAGCTCACCAACGACTTCATCAACGCCATCTCCAACAACCGCACCGCCGAGTTCCGCTCGTCGTACCGCGACGTGGACGTG
The DNA here is from genome assembly GCF_014164735.1 of Tessaracoccus sp. MC1756. Lineage (NCBI taxonomy): Bacteria > Bacillati > Actinomycetota > Actinomycetes > Propionibacteriales > Propionibacteriaceae > Tessaracoccus > Tessaracoccus sp. MC1756. The sequence goes on from NZ_JACJFZ010000008.1 coordinate 37,326, forward strand.
CTGCTCGTCGACGACATCCAGTTCCTGGAGTCCAAGATCCAGACGCAGGAGGAGTTCTTCCACACGTTCAACACCCTGCACAACGCCCAGAAGCAGATCGTGATGACCTCGGACCGGCCGCCGAAGCTGCTGGAGGCGCTCGAACCCCGGCTCCGCTCGCGCTTCGAATGGGGTCTGATGACCGACATCCAGCCCCCAGACCTCGAGACCCGCATCGCCATCCTCCGCAAGAAGGTCGCCCAACAGCGGCTGACCGCGGGCACGCAGGTGCTGGAACTCATCGCCTCGCGCATCCCCACCAACATCCGCGAGCTCGAAGGAGCCCTCACCCGCGTCGCCGCCCTGGCCAGCCTCAACGCGCAGGAGATCACCGAGGACCTCACGCAGCAGGTACTCAACGACCTCATGCCCGAGGACGCGGCCCCTGTGGACGCGCAGACGATCATGGCGGCCACGGCGGGCTACTACGGCATCAGCCACGACGACCTGACAGGCGCCAGCCGCGTGGCCACCATCGCGTCGGCCCGCCAAGTGGCGATGTACCTCTGCCGGGAGATGACCGAGTTGTCGCTGCCGAAGATCGGCTCGAAGTTCGGTGGCCGGGACCACTCCACGGTGCTGCATGCCGTGCGGAAGATCACGGAGAAGATCGGCGTGGACAGGGACCTCTACAATCAGGTCACCGAACTCACGAACCAGATCAAGCAGGCGTGATGGCCGGTTCCTCATACCTCTAGGGGTATAGTGGCCGTGTGAACCAGGAGGCCCCTATGCAGTTGAACCCCGGAGAGATGGAATCCGTCGTCCGCCGACTCAAGCGCGCCCAGGGCCAGCTGGGCGGCATCATCAAGATGATCGAGGACGGTCGCGACTGTGACGACATCGTCACGCAACTGGCCGCCGTGTCCAAGGCCATCGACCGGGCCGGCTTCTCGACGATCGCCGTCGGCCTGAAGCAGTGCCTCGAGCACCCCGATGAGGGGATGGACCAGGCGAAGATGGAGAAGCTCTTCCTTTCGTTGGCCTGACGACCCAGTTGGCTGCCTGAGCCGGCCGCCCCGCCCAAGGGGGTGGCCGGCTCAGCAACCGCTGTGCACCTCAGCCCCCGGTACCGGCCTTCCACGTCGTGTACCCGCCGTCGAGGTTCAGCACCCGCCGGTCCCCGAGGATGAAGACCGCGGCATGGCTGCGGATACCCACCCCGCAGTGCACGATGAGGTCACCGTCGGGGATCTCATCCATCCGGTCACGCAGCTCGTCCAGGGGCAGATTCACCGCGCCGGTGATGGCGCCACGCTCGAATTCGCCCGGTGTCCGCACGTCGACGACGGTGGCGCCGGCCTCCTGCGCAGCCCCCACCTCGTGCCACTGGATCGAGTTCTCCAGGCCGCTGAGGCGGTTCTCCGCCACGTACCCCAACATGTTGACAGCATCCTTGGCTGAACCGAACTGCGGCGCATAGGCCAGCTCCAACTCCGCCAGTTCCGGGGCCTTGAGACCGCCGGCCATCGCCGTCGCGATCACGTCGATGCGCTTGTCGACGCCGGACTCACCCACGCCCTGGGCGCCCAGGATCCGGCCGTCGGCGGGATCGACCAACAGCTTGAGCCATGGTCGCTGCGCCGGGGTAGTAGGTGGCGTGCGAGGCGGGGTGCGTATGGATGACGAGGTGTTCCTTGCCCACGGCCCGGAGCCGCTTCTCGCTCCAACCGACGGAGGCGACCTGCAGGCCGAGCAGCCCCACGATCGCCGTGCCCATGACGGGCCGGGCGGGAACGCCACGGCCCGCGATGTCGTCGGCTACGCGCCTGCCCTGAAGGTTGGCTGTGTTCGCCAGCGGCACCAGAACCGCGTCGTCGTTCAGGGCGTCGTCCTTCTGGACGGCGTCACCGACGGCGTAGATCGAGGAATCCGAGGTCAGGTTGCGGGAGTCGACGACGATGCCGCCGAGCGAACCGATGTGCAGCCCGGCGGCCCGGGCCAATTCGACATCGGGGCGCACTCCGATGGCGGCCACCACGATGTCGGCCGGCAGGTTCGAGCCGTCGGCCAACGTGACGTCGGACTCGCCGATCGCGGTGACCGCGGAGCCGAGCCGCAGGTCCACACCGTGTGCGCGCAACCGGTCGTGCACAGGGGCCACCATCTCCGGGTCGAGCGGGGCCATCACTTGGTCGAGCGCCTCCACCAGCGCAACCTTCATGCCGCGGTGCAACAGGTTCTCCGTGACCTCCAGGCCGATGAAGCCGCCACCGATGACGACGGCGGTCCCGGCACCCTGCACCGCGGCCACCATGGCGTCGGTGTCCTCGACGTTGCGCAGGGTCAGCGCGCGACCGATGCCAGGGATGGGCGGCTGCACGGGGCGGGCGCCAGGGGAGAGCACGAGCTTGTCATAGCCGAGTTCGGACTCTTCTCCGGTGGCCAGGTCGCGCACGACGACCACCTTGCGCGCCCGATCGATCTGCACGGCCTCCGTGCCCACACGCACGTCGATCCGGAACCGGTCCCACAGCGATTCCGGCGTCTGCAACTGCAGGGCCGAGCGCTCCTCGATGATGCCGCTCACGTGGTACGGCAGCCCGCAATTCGCAAAAGACACATAACCACTCCGCTCAAGGACCACGATCTCCATGTCCTCGTCGAGTCGTCGCAACCTCGTCGCCGCGCTCATTCCGCCGGCGACTCCTCCAACCATCACTGTTCTCACAGGGGAACACTATACCCCCCGGGGTAGATACCCCCAGGGGTATCATGCTATCGTTCAGGTGTAGTGATCGTCTGCACCTGGCAGGCGCTCAGATTTCGTCGAAAGGACCTCATCCATGTGCCGACCTGTCAACTGCAAAGTCTGCGGCAAGACCACCTGGGCCGGCTGCGGCCAGCACATCTCCGACGTCAAGCGCGGGGTGCCCACTACCCAGTGGTGCGACGGGCAGCATCCCGGTGAACAGAAGGTCAGCCTCCTGGGCCGTTTCCTCGGCCGCTGATCTGCCATGTTCCCGGGTCGGTGCGACCTGGGGACAACATGTTGACGGCACGCTGTCCCGAGCTGTGGATGGGGGTGTGGATAACTCCACACCCCCATTTTCATCCCCAAATACTCCACGTGTAGTTTCGATCTGCCCACACACCGTCCACAAGCTCAGAACCAGTGGGACAAGCCACGATGTGGGTTATCCCCAGACTCCACAGGCGCTATGAGTACATCTGGAATGTAACTACAGAAAGATCATCAAAGCACCGGGTGTGGACAGACGCTCAGGCGAGTACGCAGAACGCCACAAACGAACAGGCACCCGCAGTTACACTCACCTGCGTGACCGACGACGACCGTAGCCGCATTGACGACCACCTCCACCGGGGCATGGAGGCCGAACTGGCCAGCACCCGCGAAGAGCTGACGAAGGCTGCCGCGCACGCTGCCCGCATGGAGGGCGAACTCTTCGCCGTCGCCCAGCGCCTCACGGCCAAGGAGGCCGAACACGAGGCGGCCCTCAAGGCCCTGGCCAAGATGCGCGACGAACTGTTCGAGGCCCGCTCCAAGGTGGAGGAGGCCGAAGGGGAGATCGTCGAACTGAAGAACCGACTCGCCGCACCCCCTGCGTCGCCGAAGCCGAATCTCGCCGAGCGCGCCGTCCGCAAGGTCGTGCGCACGGTGAAGCGATGACCGAGTTCGAGGCCCAGCTCGCCTCGGCCGACTACGTGCTGCTCACACCGTCGTACCCCAGGCCGTGGCGCAGTGGCCGCGAATTCGTCCGGACGCGGGCCAAGGCCTACCAGGCGGCCGGGCTCAGCGGTGTCGTCGTGGATTCATCGCTGCGGGCGGGCAGCACCCCCGAGGCCGGCACGGACGGCGAACTGCCGGTGTGGTCGGTCCCCCCGGAGGAACTCGCACGCGTCCTCGACGCCGCTGCGGAGGCCGAGCGGCCGGTGCTCGCGCACTCCCCTGAGCCGAGCACCATCCACGCGCTGCTCGACCGGGTTCCCGCGCAACGCCTGGCCGTCTGGTTCCACGGCTACGAGGTGCGCGACTACCGACGGCTGGCCGGGAACCACGACAGCCGGGAACTCGCATCCATCCGCACCGCAAGGGATGAGTTGAACCGCGCCCGGTTCGAGGCGGCCGCCAGGCTCTTCACCGACCCTGCGGCCACCGTGGTGTTCGTCTCGGATTTCCAGCGCCAACTGGCCGCCCAGGACGTCGGCGTCGCGGCCGGCAACGCCCAGGTGATCCCCAACCACATCGACGGCGACACCTTCGTGGCCCGGGTGCGGCAGCCCGAAGAGGCGACCCAGCTGCTGCTGCTGCGCAGCTTCGCGGAGCGCAACTACGGCAACGACATCGCACTGCGTGCCCTCGAGGTGCTGGCGGAGGAACCAGGTTTTGCGGAGCTCACCGTCACGGTGCGCGGCTTCGGCCGCCGCTTCCGGGACGAGACGGCCGGCCTGCGTCGTCACCGCAACGTGACAGTGGAGGAGCGCTACTCCTCGCCCATCGAGATGGCCGCCGCGCATCAACGGCACGGGGTGTTCCTCTGCCCGACACGCTTCGACACCCAGGGCGTGATGCTCGGCGAGGCGATGGCCAGCGGCATGGTCACCATCACCAACCCGGTGGCCGCCATCCCCGAATTCACCGACGACGCCTCGAGCCTGCTGCCCCGCGCTGAGGACCCGTGGGCCTTCGCCGAGGCGATCCGCCACCTGCTGGTCAATCGCCACCGGATGCCCGAACTGTCCGTGGCCGCCGCCGAACGGGTGCGCGCCCAGTGCGGGCGCGCCGCCACCATTGACCGCGAAATCGACCTCATCGGAGGCCTGTCCGCATGACGCACCGCACCCCGGTCCTGATCTCCGACGACCCGATCGCCGCCCACATCGCCGGCGCCCGTGGCTGGAAGGTGCTGAAGCGCGACGGCCAACTCCTGCGCTTCGCCGGGCTGGACCCGGCCCAGACGCTGGCCCTGCCGCCGCTGCCGTTCAGCGTCCACGACGGATCCCTCGACGCCGCCACCGTCGGTGGGTGGGACAACGTGCTCAACTGGCTCCAGAAGCACATTCACGAGCCGATGCCCGTCGTCGCGCCGGACGAATGGGCGGCGGAGCTGGCCCTGTGGGCAGCAGCCTCCCGCGGTTGGCCGTTCGGCGTCTGGATCGACGGGGCACCGCCGCTGCACACGCCCGCGGCCGCGGCCTGCATGTTGGCCAACGAGGGCCTGTTCGCGCCCAAACCGGAGGCGCTCACGGACCTGGCGAAGAGGTGGAAGGAACCGTTCACGGAACTGCCCGCCACGCCGCTCATCGACGTGGACCCGAGGCCCGCCCCGCGCGAGGAGCCCCGCGATCCCGGGGTCACCCGCGTGCTGGTCGTCAGCCACCACGACGAACCAGCGCTCACGACAAACCCCGGCCTCGCCGTCGACCTCGTCACCGCGGTGCGTCGGCCGGGGGCCGGTGAACGCACCCACTACGTGCCGGACCTCGGCGCCCCCGGCCTGACGAACTCGCCCGGCGCGCTGCCGGCGTGGGCGGCCATCGCGTTGGCCGGCGACCGCGAGCGGCCCGTGGCCGCCTCGGACCACATCGGTGGCTACTGGCGCTGGCAGTTGGAGAAGTACTTCGAGGCCAGGGCGGACCACTACGACGTGGTCTACCTCACCGGCGAGCAGTACGTGGCGGCGGATTTCGCGGTGTACGCCAAGCGGCGCTGGTACGCCCGGATCATCGACGGCACCACCGCCACCCAGCGGTACTCGTCGGAGGCCGAGCAGGAGCAGGTCGCCTACGACTCCGCCGGCTGGGCGATGCAGGTCGACGCGGTGCTGGGCGGGGAGGAGTCGCCCCAGGAGATCGCCGCCCTGGCCCTCAGCCTCGGTGAGCACGCTTTCCCGACAAGCTAGTCTCGAATGGTGAGCATCGCAGCGCGGGCCGAGGGCCTCACCAAGATCTACGGGACCGGCTCTGCCGTCGTGACGGCACTGTCCTCCGTGGATTTCGAGATCCGCGCGGGCGAATTCACCGCCATCATGGGCCCGTCGGGATCCGGCAAGTCCACCCTGATGCACCTGATGGCCGCCCTTGACACACCGACGGCGGGCGAGGTCTGGATCGGCGACACCGCCGTCGGCCCGCTCGGCGACACCCCGCTGACGGAGCTGCGCCGCGACCGCATCGGCTTCATCTTCCAGGCGTTCAACCTGGTGCCCACGTTGACGGCCCGCGAGAACATCACGCTGCCGCTGGCGATCGCCGGCAAGAAGGTCGACGCGGAGTGGTTCGACCGCATCGTCGACGTGCTGGGCCTGGCGGACCGGCTCACCCACAAGCCGTCGGAGCTCTCCGGCGGCCAGCAACAGCGGGTGGCGTGCGCCCGGGCCCTCATGAACCGCCCGGACATCGTGTTCGGCGATGAGCCCACCGGCAACCTGGACTCCACGTCGGCCGCGGAGGTGCTGGGCTTCCTCCGGCGCTCCGTGGACGAGTTCGGCCAGACGGTGGTCATGGTCACCCATGACGCCCACGCCGCCAGCTACGCGGACCGCACCGTGTTCCTCTCCGACGGCCGCATCGTCCACGAGATGCGCGGCGCCACGCAGGATCAGCTGCTCAGCGCGATGGCCACGCTCTACCCCCGCCACGACCAGCCCGCCGCGGCTGGCCCGGTGGTGTACCGGGACGGGACCGCCGCCTCAATGAAGGCTCCGGTCGGTGACGAGGTCGAGGAAGAATCCACCGTCGAACGCTCCATCGCCCGCCGCGCCCTGCTGGACTGACCCATGCTGCGGGCCACCCTGAAATCCGTCTGGGCGCGCAAGGTGCGCCTCATCATGAGCGCCCTGTCGATCGTGCTCGGAGTGGCGTTCGTCGCGGGATCGCTCATGTTCACCAACATGCTGTCATCCAGCTTCGACTCCCTGGTCAAAGGGTCGCTGGCAGATGTCAACGTCTCGTTCGAGGCCACCGGCATCTCGGGGTTCGAGAACAACCCCGGCGTCCCGCCCGCGTTGTTGACGGAGGAGGATGTCGCCGCCGTCGAGGCGATCGACGGGGTGGTGCGCGTCGAGCCCATGGTGTCGAACACGCAGGTGTACCCCCTCGACGAAGACGGCCGCGTGCTGGCCTTCTCGGGGGCTCCGGGCTTGGGCATGAACTGGCAGGACGCCACGTCCTCCGACGGTGTGGCCGGCGCCCGGATCATCGATGGCCGTGCCCCCACCGCCGGCGACGAGGTGGTCCTCGACCCCGCCACCGCGGCACGCGGGGGGTACGTGATCGGCGAGACGCTCGATGTCGCCACCCCGCGCACCGGCATCCGCTCCTACACGCTGGTCGGCACCGGCACGTACGGCGCGGGCAGCACCGTCGGCGCGAGCTACCTGTTCTTCACCCTCCCCGAGATCCAGGAGATCGCACAGGAGGGGCGGCCCGGTTCGTACGCCATGTGGGTCCAGACCACCCCGGAGGCGGACGCCGACGCCGTGGCAGACGCAGTCCAGGAGGTGCTCCCCGACGGATTCGTCGCCGAGACGGGGGATGAGCTGGCCGAGGGCATCGAGGAGCAACTCAACGTCGGGCTGGGCTTCGTCAACATCTTCCTGCTGGTCTTCGCGGGGATCGCCCTGCTCGTGGCGGCGCTGCTGATCCTCAACACGTTCTCGATCCTGGTGGCGCAGCGGGCGCGCGAGCTGGCCCTGTACCGCGCCATCGGCGCCACCCGCCGCCAGGTGAGCGGGACGGTGCTGATCGAGGCGCTGTTCATCGGCTTGATCGGCGCCACCCTGGGCCTGGCCGTCGGCTACGGCCTCGCCTGGGGCATCCTCGGACTGATGCGCGCCTTCGGCATCGACCCCGGAGACATCACGCCGACGGTCACCTCCTCGGCCGTCATCGCGTCCTACGCCATCGGCGTCGTCATCACGCTCATCGCCGCCTACCTACCCGCCCGCCGCGCGTCGCAGACCCGCCCAGTGGAAGCCATGACCAGCGCCGCCCAGTCCGGGCCCGAGCGCCTCGGCGGTCTCCCACTGCTCGGGGTGGCGCTGATCGAGTTGGGCGTGGCCGCCATGGTGATCGCGCTGTGGCTCGACGTGCCGCAGCCGCTCATCTGGTTCGGCGCCGGGGCCGCCGCGCTGCTGATCGGCATGGTGATCGCCGCGGCCGTCATCGGGGCGCCGCTGATCTGGCTCTTCGGCAGGGGCTTCCGCCTGCTGTTCGGGGAGGTGGGCAAGCTGGCGCAGCTGAACTCCGTGCGCCAGCCCCGCCGCACCGCGGCCACCGCCGCGACCCTGATGATCGGCCTTGCGCTGGTGTCCACCGTCGCCATCCTGGCCGCGAGCACCACCACGTCGCTGCGCAACCAGCTCACCGAGGACCAGCGCGGCGACTTCGTCATCGCTCCGCTCGCCTACCAGCCCTTCGACGCAAAGCTCTTCGAGGCCGCCAGGGAGGTCGACGGCGTGTCCGAGGTGTACGCCGGGTACCGCGGTGCGGCGCAGGTCGCGGGGATCGACGAGCCCACTAGCCTGTTCGGCCTGACACCTGAGGGCCTGGAGCGGGGCACCAGCCTGGACGTGACCGTCGGGTCGCTGAGCGAGCAGGGCGGCGAGCCGCCCGTCGTGCTGTCGGCGGACTACGCCAATGAACACGGCTTCACGCTCGGCGAGGTCATCGACCTGGTCGGCCCCACGGGCACTGCCGCCGTGCTGGTCACCGGCCTGCACGAGGAGGGCGCGGCGCTCCCCATCGGCGACATCGTGGTGACCCCGGACACGTTCGCGGAGGTCGCCGATGCGTCGATGGTCCAGCAACTGGTGGTCTTCATCGACGACGACGCGGACCCGGCCGCGGTCAGGGCCGGGCTCGAGGAGGTCACCGAGGAGGTGCCCACCGTCGTGGTGTCGGACGTACAGGAGTTCGTGGAGAGCCGCGTGGCGCAGTTCGACCAGATCTTCGCCACCCTGTACGCGCTGCTCGCGCTCGCCGTGGTGATCTCGGTGCTGGGGATCGTCAACACCCTCGGCCTGTCCGTCATGGAACGGGTGCGCGAGGTGGGGCTCCTCAGGGCCGTCGGCATGACCAGGCCCCAGGTGCGGCGGATGGTCACGCTCGAGGCCGTGCTCGTCGCAACGCTGGGCGCCGTCCTGGGTGTCGTGCTGGGGGTGGCGTTCGGCGCGGCGCTCGTGACGCTCCTGCGCGACCAGGGCATCGGCACGCTGGTCATCCCCTGGGTCCAGTTGCTGGTCTTCGTGGTGGTCGCCGCCGCCGTGGGTGTCCTGGCCGCGATCGCCCCCGCCCGCCGGGCCAGCAGGCTGGCGATCCTCGACTCCATCGCCGTCGACTGACGACGCGTTCAACCAACGTCTGGGTATGATGCTGGCGACGAGCTTTTTGGGTAGAACGACAAAGGTGTGACACGTGAAGATTCGAGTTGAACGCGAGGCGCTAGCCGACGCCGTGGCATGGGTGGCGCGCAGCCTCCCCAACCGCCCCACCGCTCCCATCCTGGCAGGCATGCTGCTGGAGGCGGACGGCGACGGCCTGACGCTGAGCAGTTTTGACTCCACCACGTCGGCCAAGGTCACGCTCCCGGCCCAGGTGAGCGACGAGGGCCAGGTGCTGGTCTCCGGCCGCCTGCTCTCCGACATCGCGCGTTCGTTGCCGAACAAGCCGGTGGACCTCAATGCAGACCACACCAAGGTGGAGCTGACCTGCGGTTCCGCCCGGTTCACGCTGCAGACGCTGCCCGTCGACGAGTACCCCACCCTGCCGGACATGCCCACGCAGACCGGCACCGTGGACGCGGCCGTCTTCGAGAAGGCCGTCGGCCAGGTGTTCGTGGCCGCGGGCCGCGACGAGCTCCTCAACGTGTTCACCGGCGTGAAGATGGAGATCGACGGAGAGAACCTCTCGCTGCTCGCCACAGACCGCTACCGAATGGCGCTGAAGGAACTCACCTGGAACCCCACCAGCCCGGGCCTCGAGGGCAACGTGCTGGTGCCGGGCAAGGTGCTGGCTGACACCGCCAAGTCCATGACCTCCGGCGACACCGTCACCATCTCGCTGTCCACCACGGAGGCCGAGGGCGAAGGCCTCGCCGGCTTCGTCGGTGAGGGTTCGAAGGGTTCGCGCCAGGCCACCACGCGCCTGCTCAGCCAGGCGTTCCCCAAGGTGCGCCACCTCATGGACGTCTCCGCCACGGTCAGCGTCCGCATCGACACCGCAGACCTGCTGGCCGCGGTCAAGCGCGTCGCCCTCGTCGCGGAACGCAACACGCCGCTGCGCATGCGCATCAACGAAGATCACATCACGCTCGAGGCCGCCACGGGGGACCAGGCGCAGGCCGTGGAGGCCATCGACGCGCAGATCGAGGTCGTCGGCGACGAGCAGTCCATCACGGATGCGGGATTCAACCCGCACTACCTGCTGGATGCGCTCACCGCGCTCGACGCACCGTTCGCGCACTTCTCGTTCACGCTGCCCGGCAAGCCTTGCCTGATCATGGGCCTGCCCAGCATCGATGCGGACCCGTTGGGCGATTACCGCCACGTCATCATGCTGATGCGCCTGCCCAGCTGACGTGTTCGTCACTGAGCTCGCGCTTGCTGATTTCCGGAACTACCACGAGGCCCACCTCGAGCTGACCTCCGGCGTCACGGTCTTCGTCGGCGCCAACGGCCAGGGCAAGACCAACCTGGTCGAGGCCATCGAGTACCTGTCAACCATGTCGTCGCACCGCGTGTCGACGACGGCGCCGCTGATCCGCGCCGGTGCGGCGTCGGCGATCATCAGGGCCAGGGTGCAGGCCGCCCGCGACGACGACCGGTTGATCTGGCTCGAGCTCGAAGTGGTGCCCGGTAAGTCGAACGTGGCCCGGCTCAACCGGGCGCCGCTGCAGCGCCCGCGTGAGTTGGTGGGGGCGCTTCGCACCGTCGTGTTCTCCCCCATGGACATCGCCATCGTCCGGGGAGACCCGTCGGACCGTCGCGGATGGCTCGACTCGCTCGTCGTGACCCGGTGGCCGCGCATGGCCGGGGTGAAGCAGGATTTCGACAGGGTGCTGCGGCAACGCAACGCGCTGCTGAAGTCGATGTCCGGTCGCTCCCAGGTGTCGCAGGGCGGGGACGAGGACGTCACGCTCGCCGTGTGGAACGAGCAGCTCGCGGCGCTGGGCGCCGAGCTCCTGCACGCCCGGCTCGACACGCTGGCCGACGTGCTGCCCTACGCCCAGCGTGCGTACGAGACCATCGCGCCGAAGAACAACCAGATCGACGCGGTCTACAAGAGCGGTCTCGACCTGGCCGATGTGGCGGGGTCCGAGGACGTGCGGGCGGAGCTGCAGCGCAGGCTGCTCGAGGCGATGGACCGGCTTCGCGGAGATGAACTGCACCGCGGGATGACGCTGGTGGGGCCGCAGCGCGACGACGTGGAGTTGTCCATCGGGGACCTTCCGGCGAAGGGGTACGCGTCGCACGGGGAGTCCTGGTCGCTGGCCCTGTCACTGCGGTTGGGTGGCTTCTCCCTGGTGCGTGACGACGGCACGGAGCCGGTGCTGGTGCTGGACGACGTGTTCGCCGAACTCGACGTGACCCGACGCGAGCGGCTGGGCGCCGCCATCGCCGACGCCGAGCAGGTGCTGATCACGGCCGCCGTGGGCGCCGACGTGCCGGACTTCCCGGCCGAGCGCCGGTTCACGGTGAGCGCCGGCACCGTGGCCCCCGCCCAGGATGCGCAGTCCGGATTGTCCGATCAACCCGAGGAATCGCGGGGCTGAAAGGGCCGGGGGTACCGTGATCTGGTTGACGCCGGGCAGGGGCCCGGCGGGAAGGTACCCCACATGATCATCGACACCCTCGACCACAGGTCGCGCTACGCGGACATTCCCGGATTGGCGCAGATCCTCGACACCATCATGGGCCTCGGCACCGATGTCGAGCCCGGCACCATAGAGCTCGCGGAGGAGATCGGCGCGGTCAACATCTTCTCGTACGACGCTGCCGACCCGGAGGTGAAGACCCAGTTCGAGGCGCACCGTCGCTTCGCCGACGTGCACGTGGTCCTCGAGGGCGAGGAGACCGTCAAGCTCGCGGCGCTCGACGCGCTGACCCCGGCGACCGAGTTCGACGAGGAGACCGATTTCGGACTCCACGAGGGCCCGACGACCGTCACCGTCAACCTGCAGCCGGGCTGGTTCGTCGTCGCGTTCCCCAACGACGCGCACCTCCCCGGTGTCTGGACCGACGGTCCCAGCCGCGTGCTGAAGGCCGTGGGCAAACTCCGCGTCGCCTGACCCCCAAAGCGTCACCCTCCGTCCTGCCGGGGGCTAACCTGGCAGGTAGGAGGCGTGACATGGCGAAGAAGCGTGACATGGCGAAGAAGAAGTTCGAGGAGCTCCCTGGTTGGGCGCGGGTCCTGATGGGGCTCGGCGGAACCGCCGACGTGGTGCTGCGCATCGCGGCCATGATCGATGTCGCCAGGCGCGACAAGGACGAGGTCAACGGCCCCAAGGCCGTCTGGCTGCCCGCGCTGGGCGCGGTCAGTTCGATGGGCCTGCTGCCGCTGGCGTACTTCCGCTGGGGTCGCCGGGGGCCTGCTAAGTAGCAGGGCGGAGGGGCATGGTATTCATGTCCCTATGCGTCACTCCCGCCTCGCCCTCGCCGCCGTCGTCGCGCTTGCCCTGAGCGCCTGTTCCGGCGCGACGGCGCCTCCAGCGCCGGAGCCCACCACCGTCTCCGCAGAGGCTTCGACCGATGCGTCGCCCTCCCAGGAGGCCGTGCCGGTCGAGTTGCCCGACACCCCCGTCGGCGAAGCGGCACAGTGGGTGCTGGACCTGCTTGCGGCCGACGCCGGGCCCACCGCCGAGGAGGCGGAGGAGCGGCTGGGCGACGAGTTCCTCGGCCAGGTGCCCGCGGACCAGGTCGGGCAGGTGTTCGCGCAGCTCCGCGAGGAGGGCCCCTTCACGCTGGTCAGCTGGGACGGCACCGACACCCAGGGCACGGCGGAACTCGATTCGCCGGCCACGCCCGTGTTGATGATGATCGCGCTCAAGGACGGCAAGATCGACGGCCTCATGTTCGTGCCCAACGAGAAGGCGCCGGAGATCCAGACCCCTGCGGAGGCGTCCCAGCTCCTGCTCGACAAGGCTCCCACCTCGTCGTTCCTGCTCGCGGAGGTGACCCGCACGGGCGATACCCCCGAGTGCACGCCCATCGAACAGCGCGACGCCGACACGGTGTTGCCGATCGCCTCGATGTTCAAGCTCTACGTGCTGGGCGCGGTCGCCACGGCCGTCGAGAACGGCACGTTGACGTGGGAGCAGGAGTTGACGCTCACCGAAAGTGTCAAGTCGCTGCCCACCGGCAGCCTGCGCAACGAACCGGCCGGCACGAAGGTCACCGTCGAGAAGGCAGCGCTGGAGATGATCTCCAACAGCGACAACACCGCCGCGGACCTCCTCATCGACGCCGTGGGGCGCGAGGCCGTGGAGGCCGAGCTGGAGACGATGGGGCACCACGCCCCGGAGCTCAACCGGCCGTTCCTCACCACCCGCGAGGCCTTCCAGATGGGTGGCGACCAGGGCATCCGCGCCAAGTGGGCGGCCGCCTCCAACGGCTACGACGACGCCACCGAGGCGGTCTCCGAGGCCCAACGCGCTGTCCTCTCCGGCCTGCCTGAGTGGGACCTGACCTACGACGAGACCACCATGGGCAGCCCGTTCTGGGACGAGGGGATCGACTGGTACGCCACCGCCGCGGACCTCTGCGCGGCCCACGTCAACCTCCAGCAGCGCGCTGCCACGGAGCCGGGCAAGCCCGTGCGCGGCATCCTGGCCGCCTACCCGGGCATAGAGGTGCCCGGCGCGGTGTACATCGGCTTCAAGGGGGGCTCGGTGCCCGGTGCGCTCGGCCTGTCGTTCTACGTGGAGGGGCCGGAGAAGATCCGGGTCCTGGTGCTACAGAGCGCCGGCGACAGCCCGGAATCGGTGCCGCAGCCCAGCTGGATGGCCAGCCTCGCCGAGAACACCCTGGGGTAGGTCCCGCTCGGGAACGTCGCTGCGGAGACTAGGCTGGCCCTATGTCCGAGCCGCATGATCCCACGGGGCTCGAGTTGGCGTCGGAAATCGCCCGCGCCACCGTCGAGGCCTCTGAATACGGCGTCGTGCTGCCCGAACCCGCCGCGCCGCGCACCCCGCGGCGCACGAGGCGGGTGTTCGAGCAGGAGCGCAGCGGCGCGCACCCGGACGACCGCGACCCCAAGCTCGTCGGCGATGTGCTGAACGAGGTGGTGCGCAAGCGGGGATGGAAGCCGCGGATCAACCTGTCGACCGTGTTGCGTCGCTGGCCCGAGCTGGTGGGCGAGTCGAACGCCGCGCACTCCAAACCGGTGAACTATGACGCGGGGGTGCTGATCGTCGACTGCGACTCGACGGCGTGGGCCACCGCCATGCGGTACGCCGCGTCCCAGTTGGTGGCCAAACTCAACGCGGCGCTGGGCGAGCAGACCGTCCTGCGCGTCGAGTTCCGCGGCCCGAAGGCCCCCAGCTGGAAGAAGGGGCTGCGGTCCGTCCAAGGCCGGGGACCCCGCGACACCTACGGCTGAGCCGCCGTCCGCCAGGCCGGGTCGACGGGGACCAGGGTCACGTCGGAGAGCCTCCCCGCATCGACGGTGGCGGTCATGAAGGTGCCCACCGGCTGTCTGCGACGGTCGGTGGGGGAGCCGGGGTTCAGCAGCCGCATCCCCGCCGGTGTGACGGTGTCCCAGGGGATGTGGGAGTGGCCGAAGACCAGGACGTCGGTGTCCGGGAAGGCGGTGTCCATCCGTTTCTCGCGCCCAACCGCCGGCCCCGTCTCATGGACGACGGCGAAGCGGACGCCCTCGATGACCGTCCGGGCGACTTCGGGGAGTCGCTGACGCAGGACCGCGTCGTCGTTGTTGCCGTGCACGCCGACGTGACGCCCGCCGGCCCGGCGCTCCACCTCGTCGAGGAGCGCCGGCTCGACCCAGTCGCCTGCGTGGAGGACGACGTCGGCGGTCTCGATGGCTGCCCAGACTTCCGGCGGAAGGTCGCGGGCACGCTTCGGCAGGTGTGTGTCGGCAAGGATCACCAGCGAGCTTGGCATGGCTGCCATCGTAGGCGCGCTCAGATCACGAGGAGTGCGGCAGCGGCGACCAGAGAGGTGACGATCGTGACGGCGTCGAAGACCCGCTGCGACACGTGCCTGATCACCAGGATCCCCAGCGCCGTGCCGACCAGGACCACGGGCGTGCCGATCGCCACGCCACGCAGGACCTCCGGAGTGAACAGCCCCAGGGCGGCAGTGAAGGGGGTCTTGGCGACGTTGACAATGAAGAAGAACCAGCTGAACGTGCCGAGGAACGCGAGCTTGTCGACTCGGGCAAGCTGAAGGTACAGCGCCATCACCGGGCCGGCGGCGTTGGCCGTCATCGTGGTGAAACCGGCGCCGATGCCCGCGCCCCACGTGAGGGCCGTCGACGGTCGCCCGGGGCCGACTCCCGCGACCCTGCGGCGACGACCCGTCAAGACGATGTGGATCAGGACTGAAATCATCAGCAGCGCTCCGATCGAGCGCTTGAGGATGAGGTCGTCTACGAGGTAGATGAAAACTGAGCCGAGCAGGAGTCCAGGGACGACGGCGGGGAGCAGCCGCTTCAGCATCCCCCAGTTTGCCGACCTGCGGTACCGCGCCACGGCGACAAGGTCGCCGACGATGAGGAGCAGCAGGGCGGCGGCCGTGGATTCCTTGGTGGGCATGCTGACGGCCAGCAGGGCCACCGCGATGGCGCCAAGCCCGCCGAAACTCGTCTTCGAAATGCCGGCAATCAACGCTGCCAAGAGCAGCAGGGCCAGTGCCCCGGTCATCCTGGACCCCTTCCGGCGACGATCTCTGTATCCTATAGGCACCGGTCGGCACGTGAGGATAGGCTGTCATGTAGGCCGCAGGGAACTTCCCGTTCCTATTGGACACAATGGAGTGATATGACCAAGCCACGCATCGCCGTCGTCGGCACTGGCGCCAACGGGGCCGCCCTTAGCGCCGACATGATCCGCGCCGGGCATGATGTCACACTGATCGAACAATGGCCTGAGCACGTCGAAGCCATGCGACGCGACGGCATCATCGTCGAATTTCCCGACGAGACCGAAGTGACCCCGGCCGAAGTGCTGCACCTGTGCCAGGTAGCCGAGCTGCGCACGAAGTTCGACATCGTCTTCACCTCGGTCAAGAGCTACGACACGCGGTGGGTGGCCGAGCTGGCCAAGCCCGTCATGCGGGAGGATTCAATCTTCGTCGGCCTGCAGAACGGCATGACCATCGACGCAGTCGGCGAGATCCTGGGTGCTGACCGCAACGTCGGGGCGGTCCTGGGCATCGCGGCCAACATGTACGAACCGGGAAGGATCGTGCGGCAGATCAGCCGTGAGGTGACGTGGTTCACCCTGGGGCTGGCCGACGGCGGGGTCGACGACCGCGTCACCGCCGCCGCCGACGCCCTTCGAGCCGCGGGCCGCTGCGAGACCAGCGACGACATCCGCGCCTCCAAGTGGATGAAGCTCATCGCCAACATCCCCGAAATGCTGCCATCGGCGATCCTCGGCCTCCCGCTGCTCGGCGCCGTCGGGGTGGAGGGCATCCGTCCGGTGATGGACGAGGCCGCTCGCGAGGCCTACCGGTTGGCGCGGCAGCTCGGCATCACGATGCTGCCGATCTTCGGTAAGACCGCCGCGGACGTGCCGGACTCCGATGACTACGCCAGCGACCTGCTCCAAGCGGTGCTCGACCACTACTCCCTGCCCGACACCCGGGTCGCTGTCCTGCAGGACTGGGACAAGGGACGACGGGCCGAACTCGACGCCTTCTGTGGCTACATCGTGACCAAGCAGGCGGAGGTCGGGGGTGAGGCGCCGGTCAACCAGGCGATCCTGCGGATCGCCGAACGCATCGAGACGGGGGAGCTGACGCCCGGACCCCACAACGCCGACCTGATTCGCTCCATCCCCGTCGCCTGAGGAGCCCGACATGACATCTCCCCGCATCGCCGTCCTGGGGTGTGGCGCCAACGGCGCCTCCATCGCTGCCGACCTTGTCCGCGCCGGACACGACGTGACCCTCATAGAGCAGTGGCCCGAGCATGTCGAGGCCATGCGCCGCGACGGCATCACCGTGCGGATGCCTCAGGAGACCCAGGTCACCGGTGTCGCGGTCCTGAACATCTGCGAGGTGGCCACGCTCCGGCACCCCTTCGACATCGTGTTCCTGCTCATGAAGGCCTACGACACGCGCTGGGCGGCCGAACTCATCAAGCCGTACCTGGCCGAAGACGGCCTGCTCCTCGGCGTCCAGAACGGGATGAGTCTGGCCGACATCCAGGACATCGTCGGTGAGCGGCGGACGATGGGTTGCGTCATTGAGATCACCTCCGCCATGTTCGAGCCCGGAATCGTGGAGCGTCACTCACCCTGGGACCGCTCGTGGTTCGCCATCGGTAGCACCTCTGACGAGACGCGGCATCGGGAGGAGGAGGTCGCGGGCCTCCTGCGCGCGGCCGGCACCGTCGAGGTCGTCGACGACATTGTGGCCACCAAGTGGATGAAGATTGTCAGCAACGCCACGACCCTGGTCACCACGGCCATCCTCGGGCTGCCTATGATCGAAGCTGACGCCATCCCTGAGATGCGCGAGTTCATGCTCGGCTCCGGCCGCGAAGCCCTTGCCGCCGGACAGGCCGAGGGGTACGCCACCCTCCCGATCTTCGGACTCAAGCCCGCAGACCTGGACGGCGACGTCGTCGAGACGCTGCTCACGACGCTCCTGGGTGGGTTCGTGCTGCCCACTTCCACGACGACGATTCTGCAGGACTGGGGCAAGGGTCGTCGCAGCGAGGTCGGGGACATCAACGGCAACGTGCTGCGCCTGTCACGTGAGCATGGACTGGCGGCACCGCACAACGAGCGGGTCTGCGAGCTGGCACGCCGAATCGAGCTGGGCGAACTGCGTCCTGACCCAACCAACCTCGAGCTTCTGCTGCAGACGTGACTGTCGACCGTCAGGGCTGGCGGAAGTTGTGCAGCACGTCGACGGCGTTGACGACCTGTCCTTCGCTCGAGGTGGCGGGAGGGGCCAGGTGGTGGGTGCCGAGGGCCGCTTGCGCGGCGGCGTCACGCCCGAAGATGTACCACACGCCGACGGCCGGCTCATTGCTGGCGTTGACGAAGAGGTGTGGGCGTTCGGCGTTGAAGACCGCGGATTCGCCGCCCTTGATGACATGGGCATCGAGGTCGAGGTGCAGGGTCAATTCCCCGCTGATCATGTACACGTGCTCCAGACCGAAGTGGTACATGAAGCGGCCCTCCGTCGAGCTGGAGGCGCCGGGCTGGTAGGTGGCGCGCAATGCCTCCACATCAGTTTCAGGAAAGTACGACAGCCTTTCCCACTTGACTCCGTTGTCCATCTCGAGCGTGGGATTGTCCCTCTCCGGCTGGTGCTTGAAGTCCATGGGCAGCCTCTTTGCGGGAGGTGTGATGGAAGCATGCGGGTCGGTGAAGGCTTCCACGGGCACCTCCTCGCGTCCCAGGAGCAGGTCGGTGGAGATGCCGAGTTGCGAGACCAGGGCGTAGAGCGTGCTGACCGACGGCTTGGTGCGGCCGGTCTCCACCTGCGACAGCAGGCTGGGAGAGACCCCGATGGCGCCCGCGAGCGCGCGAAGGCTCATGCCCCGGGCTTCACGTGCTGCGCGCAGCCGCACGCCCAATTCATCCGACATCAAGACCTCTCCGAAACCACGTCCTCGTTTGGACCCTGGGGCGGGTTTGCCCCGGTGACCGTCACCCAGCATATTGAACATCCCTCTCATGTCCGGCCAGCGCCGCCATGTTCGCCACGCCCGATTGCGCAACGCCTGCCTCGATGTTCAGTGCCAGCCGGAGGATGCGCTCGTTGGCGGGGGTGGCGACCAGTCCTTCGGCTGCGGAGACGACGAGTCCGTTGAGGTCCTCGATCTCGGCCCGCCGTCCCTTGCGCCAGTCCTGCAGGACCGTGGTGAGCGTCGTCGGGGATGTGTAGCCGTCGAGCACGGCATCGAGCAGGTGACGGACATAGCGGTCCCGGGTGAGGACGGCCGGGTCAACGTCGAGCCCGAAGATCGGGACGATCTGCTGTCCCCGGGCCAGCGCCGTGTCGAGCGCTTCCTGCCCCGCTTCGAGCATGAAGTCGTACATGCCAGGCTGGCGGATGGCATCGGCCAGCGGCAGATCCAGGATCGCGGAGGGCACCAGTTCGCAGGCGTTGGCGACGAGTTTCATCCATTTCGCGGAGCGGATGTCGTCGACCACTTCGACTGTTGCGCCCGTCCTCAACACCGGGGCGACCGCCTCGGCGCGGCGCTGCGAAGCTGGCGTCTCGCCGCCCACGGCGAGCCAAATGGGTGCCTCCTGCACGATGTGCCCGGGCACCATCAGGTTGGCTGCCACCTCGATCACTGCGCCCACGCTGCGGTCGTCGCCGAAGACATCGGCGACGGTCTCCAGGGTGATGCCGTTCTGGATGGCGACGACCGTCCCGTCGTCGGCGAGATGCAGGCGCATGAGTTCGCAGACCCAGCGCGTGTCGTATGCCTTGACGCCGATGATCAGCAGATCGAAGAGGGGATGAGGTTCGGCCACCTGGCAGACGTGGCGGATGTCGAGCGGGGTCACGGTACGCCCCTCGGTCGACTCGACCCTCAGGCCGTTGTGGCGCACGTAGGCGACGTGGTCGACCCAGGGGTCGAAGCAGATGACGTCCTCTCCTGCAGCGGTGAGAGATGCCGCGAGCGCTCCACCGTTGGCCCCGGCGCCGACGACCGCGATCTTCAGCCGGGCCATCAGCGCACCTCGTAATCGACGACGGACTTTGCCTCGACCAGCTCAGCGACGACGGCGAGCGCCTTCCGATGATCGGGGTGCCCCTGGTACTCGGCCAGCGCCTCACTGGAGTCGTGCACGGAGATGAGCACCGCGTCCCAGTGGCCGGACACGCTCTGGTCGTCGATGCCCACTTCGAGGGACTGGACCCCGGGGATGAGGTCCCGGAGCGGGACAAGCGCCTCTCTCAGCCGGGTTGCCGCGGCCCCGCGGTCCTGGCCCGTCTTGAACTTGAATGTCACCACGTGTCGGATCATTGCGTCGTCTCCTTCGTCGCCGGGGTGCGGCGGATCACTTCGGCGATGATGGACCAGTCGCCGTCCTTCAGTTCGGGATCCGCAGCCGCCTCTTCGAACATGGCGCGCATCACCGGGGCTGTGGGCAGCGCGGCGCCCACCTCGTGGGCGGCCGCTTCCGCGAGTCCGAGGTCCTTGAGACCCAGGTCGACACTGAAGGCGGCGGGCACGTACTTCTTCTGTGCAATGAGGGCGCCGTAGCCCACGTAGGCCGACCCCGTAAACGCGACGTCGGTGAGGATGTCGACGAACGTCTGCCCGTCGATGCCCCCGCGCTCCATGAGCGAGACGGACTCGCCCAGAGCCTGAAGCGCGTGGATGAGGTTGTAGTTGACGCCGATCTTGACCAGCGACGCCTGCTCAGGCTGATCGCCCACCCGCCATGTCCGCTTGCCGAGGTGCTCCAGCACGCCGGCCACGGCGGTGATGTCGTCGTCTGCCCCAGCGGCGACGATGTTGAGCTTGCCCGCCGCTGCGACCTCCGGCCTGCCCAGAACAGGGGCAGCGATGTAGCGCACGCCATGTTCAGCGTGTCTCTTCACCAATGCACGCGACGCCTCGAGACTAACGGTGGCCATGTTGACGTGGATCTTGCCCGCCGCGCCGCTCAACTCTTCGTCCGAGAAGGCTGCCAGGCACGCGGCGTCGTTGGACAGCATGGACAGGAGGACCTCCGAGGCGGCGAAGACGTCGGCGACGCTGCGTTCCTCGAGCGCGCCGGCTTGGACAAGAGCGTCAGCCTTGCCTGGCGAACGGTTCCAAACGTGCGTCTCGATCCCCGCGTCGACGAGGCGCTGGGCCATGGCACTACCCATGGTCCCGAGGCCCACGAATCCTACGCTCTGCGGCATGAGGCCACCTACCAATCGGTTGACTTAGGGTGAACTGTAGTTTAGTGTACCTTAACAGTAACGCAGCGTCGCGTTGCGGACCTGAACACTTGAAGCTAGAGAGCGGAGTGCCGGAGATGCCGATCCCAACCTTTGGAACCAACAATGTCGACTGGGAAGAGCGGATCGACAACGCATCGCTGAGAGAGGGACGCGTCAAGCGCCTGCGGGAGCACCTGGAGCAGTCCGACCTGGGTGCGCTCCTCGCCTTCGATTTCTCGAACATCCGCTACATGTCGGCCACGCACATCGGCACCTGGGCGATGGACAAGGCCATCCGGTTCTCGCTGATCACCCGTAACAGCGACCCCATCGTCTGGGATTTCGGTTCGGCCGCCAAGCACCATGACCTGTTCAATCCCTGGCTGCACACCACCACCACCGAGATGGACGCCGACCCGCACGCTCCGCATCACGGCGCCGTTCGGCCTCGTGCCGAGTCCGGGGCCCGCGCGGGTATCTCGACGCTCCGCGGCGCTTTCCATCCGGACGCCGGGATCGCTGAGGAAGTGGCGCGCAAGGTCAAGCGCGAGCTGGAGAAGTTCGGCCTGGCCAACGAGCCGGTCGGCGTCGACATCATCGAACTGCCGATCCTCTTCGCCATGCAGAAGGCCGGCATCGACGTCGTCGACGGCCAGCAGGTCTTCCTCGAGGCGCGGTCCGTGAAGCTGCCGGAGGAGATCCTCCTGCTGACGCAGGCCTGCTCGATGGTGGACGCCGCCTACGACGAGCTCTACGAGTTCCTCCGCCCAGGCGTTCGTGAGAACGAGACCGTCGGGCTCGTGGCGAAGAAGCTCTACGACCTCGGCTCTGAATACGTCGAGGGCGTCAACGCCATCTCGGGCAACCGGTGCGCTCCGCACCCGCACGTGTTCTCAGACCGTCTGATCCGCCCGGGCGACCCTGCATTCTTCGACATCCTGCACTCGCACCAGGGCTACCGCACCTGCTACTACCGCACGTTCGCCGTCGGTTCGGCCAGCCGCGCGCAGGTCGACGCGTACAAGATCGCCCGCGAGTACATGGACCAGGCGATCGCGCTGGTGCGCCCGGGTGCCACCACCGCCGACATCGCCAGAGTGTGGCCCAAGGCTCAGGAGTTCGGCTTCCCGAACGAGGAGGCCGCGTTCGCGCTGCAGTACGGCCACGGTGTGGGCCTGTCGATCTGGGAGAAGCCGATCTTCTCGCGCCTCGTCTCGCTCGACCACCCCGAGGAGATCAAGGAAGGCATGTGCTTCGCGCTCGAGACGTACTGGCCCTCCGCCGACGGCATCGGAGCCGCGCGCATCGAGGAGATGGTCGTCGTCACCAAGGACGGCGCCGAGTGCATCACGAAGTTCCCGGCCGAAGAGCTGCTGGTCGCCGGTCCGAAGTACCACGCCGTCGGGTTCGACCTGTCGACGCTGCGCGACTCGCAGTCGCATCTCAACACGGCGGCCGGCCGCGGCGAGCTGGTGAGCACCCGAGATGAGTAAGCAGATGAAAGTCGCCGTCTATCACGGCGCCGGAGACGTGCGGGTCGAACACCGAGACCGCCCAACCCCGCAGGAAGGCGAGGTGCTGTTGCGGGTCACGCGCAGTGGCGTGTGCGGCACGGACGCCTCCGAGTGGAAGGCGCCGAAGATCTTCCCGGTGAACTTCACCCACCCACACAGCGGCCACCACGGCCCGTTGGTCCTGGGCCACGAGTTCGTCGGCGTGGTCGAGGGTGGCGCCACCGATGAGTTCCCTGTCGGTACCCGCGTCGCCTCCGGGGCAGGAGTGTCGTGTGGCGAATGCCCGCGCTGCCTCGAGGGCAGCACCAACCTGTGCACCACCTACAAGACCCACGGTCTCAACGTCGACGGCGGCATGGCGCAGTACGTCGCCGTCGCGGCATCCACGCTGGTGCCCATCCCTAACGGCCTTTCCGACGACGCGGCCGGGCTCGCCCAGCCACTCGCCGTCGGTCTTCACGCGGCCCGCCGCAGCGGCGCGAAGGCGGGCGACAAAGTGTTGCTCGTCGGCGCCGGCGCCATTGGGACCTTCGTCCTCGCTGGGCTCAAGCACCTCGCGGAAGACGTCGATGTCACCGTGGTCGATTTCTCCGGCCCGAGGCTGGAACGTGCTCTTCGCCTCGGGGCGACAAGCGTGATCGCGGTTGACAGCGACGACTACGAGGCCCGTCTGGACGCACTGAGCGGTCAGTGCGATGTCACGATCGAGGCCAGCGGCGCGCCTGGGCAGCTCAATCGGTTGATCTACCTGACTCGCGACGGCGGCACCCTCCTGCAGGTGGGGTTGCCGACGACGATGCCTGAGGTGGACATCCACCGTCTGGTCTTCCGCGAGATCACCATCCGCACCACGTTGGCCCACGTGTGTCGCGACGACATGCCGGCATCGCTGGAGATCCTCGCGTCGACGAATCTGGCTGAAGAGCTGCTCGATTCGGTGCGCGCGCTCGAGGAACTTCCTGAGCAGTTGGACAAGTTGTCCAGGGGCCAGATCGAGGGCAAGGTTCTCTTCGACCCGGCGATGTGAGAAGTTGCTCGTCGTTCGGGTGACGACATAAAGGGGGCGGGCAATCAGCCCGCCCCCTTTCGTTATTTCAGCGGTTCTTCGGGTACTGCCACAACTCGAGCTGGATGCCGTCGGGGTCGCGCAGATAGGCCCATTGGGACCCAGCGAGGCTTCCCTCCGTCAGGGCGAACGGCGGAGCATTGAAGACGGCTCCCTTCTCGGTGAGCGACGCGTATGCCGCGTCCATGTCGTCCACCTGGAGGCAGACATGCATGGCACCCACATCGCAATTGCGCAGCGCGAAGTCCTTGCCGTCGGTGGGCTCCTGGTACTCAAGGAACTCGATCAGGACATTGCCCACTTCAAGCATCGAGTAATCGAGTTTCGCGCCGGGGACTTGGACCCCAACCTCGAGATCAGGGCCCTCGTTGTGGTTGACCGGCCCCGGTTCGAGGCCGAACATGCTCGAGTACCACTCGAAGGACCTTTTCATGTCTCGCACCGGGATGCCGACATGGTGCACCCCTTCTACTTTGAATCCCATGGTGACGCTCCCTTGCGTGCCGTTCGATGTGACTGCATGCTAACACCGGGCCACGTTCAACACCACCACACGAAGAGCGTTGACTGGGGCGAAAAATGCCGAAATTGCCCCGTGACAGTGATCAACCGTTCAGCTATAGTTAACGCAACCGACGAGCGACGAGGCTCGAGTACGCGAGGGAGCAACGCAATGACTGCAAGGTTGACGGGTAAGACAATCATCGTCACCGGGGGCGGTTCGGGAATCGGGGCCGGGATCAGCGCGGCGATGGCGGCTGAAGGGGCCAACGTGGTCATCGCCGACCTTAACGCGGAGGCGGCCGAACGGGTCGCGGCCCAGATCACCAACGACGGAGGCTCAGCCCTGGGCGTCCGATGTGACGTGACGGACAGGGCCGAGGTCAGGGCGGCCATCGACGCGGCGGTGGAGAAGTTCGGCCAGCTTGATGTGTTCTTCAACAACGCTGGCATGAACGCCCCGCTGAAGTTCCTCGACATCACTGAGGAGAACTTCATCCTGCTGACGAAGGTCAATGTACTAGGCGTGCTCATCGGCACCCAGGAGGCGGCGAAGCAGTACATCGCCCAGGGGACGCCGGGCAAGGTGGTCAACACGGCATCCATCGCGGGTCGACAGGGTTTCGCCAGCTTCGCGCCCTACAGCGCGACGAAGGCCGCGGTCATCTCGCTGACCCAGGCCGCCGCCCGAGCGCTGGCCGAGCACCAGATCACGGTCAACGGCTTCGCCCCTGGCGTCGTGGAAACCCCTCTCTGGGACAAGCTGGACGCCGACCTCGAAGCGATCGGCGAGGGCGACTCGAACTTCGCCTCGATGTCGAAGGACATCATCCTGGGACGGCCGGCGCAGCCGAGCGACATCGCTCCCACCGCCATCTTCCTGGCGGCGGCTGACTCTGACTACATCACCGGCCAGATCATCCCGATCGAAGGCGGCATGATCCTCGTCTGAGGGTCACGCAGATAAGGAGCGAGCATGAGAGCAGCAGTTTTCCACGGTGCCAAGGACGTGCGCGTCGAGGACGTCAAGGCCCCGGCGCGGATCGGGGAATACGACGTCCGGTTGCGCCCACTGTGGTGTGGCATCTGCGGCACGGATCTACACGAATATGCGGTAGGCCCCATCGTCATCCCCAGCCACTCACATCCCCTCACCGGGGCGGCCGCTCCGCAAATCCTGGGCCATGAGTTCTCAGGTGAGGTGCTCGAGGTCGGATCCGGGGTACAGGGTGTCTCCGTGGGACAGCGGGTTTCAGTCATGCCGTTGCTGTTCTGTGGGCAGTGCTACCAGTGCCGACGTGGACGCGGCCACCTCTGCAGCCGGATGGCGTGCATCGGCCTCAGCTTCCAGTGGGGCGGTCTCGCCGAGGAGTGCGTGGTGCCGGCAACCCATGTCACCGTGATGCCGGAGTGGATGTCCGACATCCAGGGCGCACTGGTCGAGCCGACAGCGGTGGCCGCGTACGGCGTCGACCGGGCCGGCGTCGGTCCCGGCGATTCGGTTCTGATCACGGGCGCAGGGCCCATCGGAGTCCTTGCGTCGCTGTACGCCTCGGCGCTGGGCGCCAACGTCTACATCTCGGAGGTGAACCCGAAGCGCCTCCAGCTCGCGCGCAGCCTCGACGTGGGCGAGGTGTTCAACCCGCAGGAGGCCGACGTCGAGCAGGAACTCCGCGACCGCACGGAGGGGGTTGGGGTTGACGCCGTCATCGAATGCTCGGGCAACGAGCGTGCACTTCAGCTCGCACTGCAGACGGTTCGCGCTGCGGGGCACGTGTCGCAAACGGGCCTCCACACGAAGCCGGCCGCCATCGATCCCATGGTCCTCGCCGAGCGCGACATCACACTGGGCGGCACCTGGTGCTATCCCGTCACGGACTGGCCTCGGATCATCGATCTCATCGCGCGCGGACGTCTCGATGTGGAGAAGGCGGTCAGCGACCAGATCAGCATCGACGACATCGTCGCGTCCGGATTCGAGAAGCTCCTGGATCCCACGGGCGACCAGGTGAAGGTGCTCGTCCAGGCGACTCGCTGAGCGCACAACAAACAGCTGGGGTTGGAGCAGATGCTCCAACCCCAGCTGCTTGGTTCACGTCACGAAGTGGGCAGGATGCGTGCGGCCCGGTACTGCTCGATGGCCGACGTGAAGCTCCGTTCGGCGGTCTTGTAACCGTGGAATCCATGCAGGCGGCTCTTCGACATGTCGGTGAAGCACTCGAGAGGGCGCCCGAGGTCGCTATCCGAATGCCACCAGGACGCCAGGCGGTTGACGTCAGGCTCCACGAGGCCTTCCCGTTCTGCGATTCGGCGCCACACTTCCGGGGAATCGTCCATGCGCCCGACCAGGGGACGTGGAGCGTCGACGAATCCTTCCCAGGGCAGCTTGAAGAACTCTGCCAACCTCGGCCACAGCCAGCGCCAGCGGAAGACCTCGCCGTTGGCGACGTTGAAGGCTTCGTTGCTGCCCTCGGGGGAGGTGGACGCCCAGATGAGGTGATCGGCCAGCAGATCTGCGTCCGTCGCGTCCGTGACGCCGTTCCACTGCGTTTCGGAGCCGGGGAAGACAAAGGGCTGTCCGGTCTCCCGGCAGATTTCTGCGTAGGTGCCGAGCGTGAGCACCATGTTCATCGCGTTGCCGACGGCGAAGCCGAACACGGTGTGAGCTCGGTGGACGCTCCAGGTGAAGCCCTGCGTTTCGGCAGCCTCGAAGAGCACGTCCTCCTGGGCGTAATAGAAGTTGGGCACATCAAGGCGGCCGGATTCCTCCCGGAACGGAGTGTCGGCGGACACGGCACGCGCATAGTCATCGAACGGCCCCAGGTAATGCTTGAGCCCGGTCATCAGTGCCACATGCCGTCTGCCCGCGGGCCGGGGTAGCGCGTCGAGGAAGTTGCGCAGGATCGCTGAGTTGACCTCGATATTTTCCGCTTCCGAATCCTTGCGGATCCAGGCGGTGAAGATCACGACCTCTGGGTCAAGGCCCTCGAGCTGGGCGCGCAGCGTGGCCGGTTCCAGCAGGTCGGCGTGGATGGCCTTCGCGCCTTCGACGACCGACTGCGAGCGGGTCAGGCCGACGACGTGCCAGCCCTCCTCAAGCAACCGGCGTGAAACTGCTTGACCAGCGATACCGCTGGCGCCGACAACGAGCGCCAGCCGCTTCTGAGCATCGTCCATCTTCGTCCTCCTATGAGCGAGCAGCGGAGCCTCGTTGTTCCGCCGCAACGATCTAACGCGACCACTGTAGCGTGCCGGTGAACACCCACCGAGAACGCGGAGGAAAGTCGACCGAATGGATGCATTCTGGCCTGTCGGTTGGCCGGTTCGAGCGCGAAACCGTTGCCAAAAAGAGACGTTTGAATCCAATCAGACCCTTGTGCCCGCGCGTGTACAGCCGTATAGTGTGGTTTAACGGCCTGCCGGTCGAGTCGACCGGCTGACTTTCAAGGGAGAAAGTATGACGGAACAACCGCAGAAGAGGGTGCTCACCAGCGCACGCTTCCGCGTGTCGCAGGGACTCGCCACCATGGTCATCGCTGTGATCATTCTTTTCCTGGTGTCCGCTTTCCTCGCTCCCTCCAGCGTCACTCAGGGAACACTCCTGGCGATGTTCCCCTTCGCAGTGGTTCTGGCGATCGCCGGTCTGGGCCAGATGTTGGTCGTCCAACAAGCTGGGTTCGACCTTTCGATCCCTGGGGCGATGGGGCTGACCCTCATGCTGGTGACACATCTCCCCAGCGGGGATGACTCCAAGGTGCTAGGTGCCGTTGTGGTGGCGTATGCCGCGGCTCTGGCTGCGGGCCTGCTCAATGGGCTCCTGGTCGGGCGATTCGGTCTCAATGCCATTATCGCCACGCTCGGCACCAATGCCGTCCTCTTCGGAGTTGTCATCGCCGTCTCAGGCGGCACTCCGCGCGTCACGGCCCGGGCATTGGGTGAGTTGGTGGGAGGACGGACTCTGGGAGTGCCCAACTCTGTCATCTTCCTCATCGTGTTGCTCGTCTTCGTGGGCCTTCTGTTGAAGAAGACCGTCGCTGGACGACGTTTCGAAGCAGTGGGCGGGGGCGCTCCAGTTGCTGCCGCGCTCGGTCTGCGTGTGCGGACACACAAGGCATCCGCCTATGTATGGGCACAGGTGCTCTACACGACGGCCGCCATCATCCTTGCTGGCCTTACCGCACAGCCGACAGCCTATCTGGGTAACAACTACCTGTTGCCTTCCGTGGCGGTTGTGGTGCTGGCGGGCGTATCGCTACGAGGCGGCAAGGGTTTCCCGGTGGCGGCGGCACTCTCCGCGCTGTTCCTCACCCAACTGGACCAGCTGACGCTGTCGTTTGGGATGCCGTATGCAGCCCGATCCCTCATCCAAGCCATTGCCCTTGCGCTCGGCGTGGCTCTTTACACGGTGGACTGGGGTGCAGTGCGCCGCAGGCTCGAGTCCCGCCGTGACCGTTCCGCGGTGCCGGCCACCGTCTAGTTCCCTCAACCCGTCCAACGCAGCATGTACCTCCCGCCCACTGGGTGCACGGAGTAATCGAAAGGATAATCCGATGACTTCAACTAGAAAGATGAAGCTCGCAGCGCTCCTCACAGCCAGCGTCCTCGGCCTCGCGGCTTGCGGCAACGGTGACGCTGACACCGCCAACCCCGGAACCGATCCAAGCAACGGGGAACAGACGGCCGCCCAGTCCGGTGATCGACCCGAATGGTGTGGCGACGAGGAGATCTCACTCGCGCTTCTCGACGGTTTCGGCGGCAACGGCTGGCGCGCGATCGCAGCCGCATCAGGCCGCGCCGAGGCCGAGAAGTGCCCCAGCGTCACGTCGTTCGAGTACGTCGACGGACAGGGTGACACCCAGAAGTCCATCTCGGACATCCAGGCAATGGCCGCCACCGGCATCGACGCCATGGTGGTCTTCCCCGACGCCGGCGAGGCAGTCCTTCCGGCCATCCGGAGCGCCTATGAAGCCGGCGTCACGACGGTTCCGTACCGTGCAGACCCCGGTGGCACCCCCGGCGAGGACTACGACGTGTGGGTGGGCACGGACTTCTACCAGGACGGCGTCGACTGGGGCAACTGGATCGCGAATGAGTTCCCCGATGGCGCCAACATCATCTTCCTCGGTGGCCCTGCCGGCTCCAGCCAGGGCATCAGCGAGCGAGAGGGCCTGGAGTCGGTGCTCAGCGATGCGAAGTACAAGATGATCGGTGAACAGCCCTTCGAGGTGACCAACTGGGATCCTTCCGTCATGCAGCAGGTGCTCACGGCGGCGATCGCCAAACACGACCAGATCGACGTCATCGTCACCGACTACGGCCCGGGTCTGGTCGGCGCGTTGCCGCAGTTCGCCAACCAGGGCAAGACCATCCCCGCTCTGGCGGGTTCGGATGCCAACGTCTTGGGTTGCTTCTGGGAAGACAACAAGGATGAGCACCCGACCTTCAAGATGGCCAATGTCAACACCGGTATCGACAACGTTCGCCTCGCGATCCAGCACGCCGTGGCCATCGCCAGCGGCGGAACGCAGCCGGACATCACGGACTGGACCGGGGGCATCTTCGAAGACTCGGAAGATCCCTCCAAGCCGATCCAGTGCGACCGGAACCTGCCCGACGACGTCTACCTGTCCGCAGAGATGAGCGGCGAGGATCAGGCAGAGGTCATCGGCTGACCACCCGTTGGGCCGCCCGGACACGGGCGGCCCAACACCCCCCTACGAACGAACGACTAGAACGGACGCAGACGTGGCAGTGGACGTGGCGATGAACGAAACCAGAGTGGGCCAGGCCGTCCTCGAGATGCGTGACATCACCAAGCGCTTCGGCGGCGTGGCGGCACTGACCAATGTGTCCTTCACCGTCCAGCCAGGCGAAGTGCACGCACTCCTGGGTGAGAACGGCGCGGGCAAGTCCACGTTGATGAACATCGCGACGGGTTCACTCCACGCGGATGAGGGCGCCATCATCATCGACGGTGAGGCAATCGAACACCTCACGCCGATCACGGCGACGAAGCAGGGCATCGCCATCGTCCACCAGCACCCCGCGGTGCTGGAGGACCTCAGCGTCCTCGAGAACCTGCTGGTGGCACTGCCGAACTCCTTCTTCAAGGGTGGCAACGTCCGGGCGAAGGCGCGCGAACTCCTCGATCGGGTCAACCTCACGATCCACCTCGATGAGCGCGTGGAGACCATGACGGTCGCCCAGAAGCACCTCCTCGAGATCGCCAAGGCGCTGGCCGTGGATCCACGCGTGGTCGTGCTCGACGAGCCCACCGCACCCCTCGGGAGTGACTCGGTCGACATGCTTTTCGAACTGGTGCGGGACTCCGTCTCACGCGGTACGGCCGTGATCTACATCACGCACCGCATGGCGGAGGTGCGCCAGTTGGCCGATCGGGTCACGGTCCTGCGCGACGGCAAGGTCGCCGGCGCGGATCTCCCGGTGGGCGACGTGACTGATGCCGAACTCCTCGCGCTGATCGTGGGACGCAAGCTGGAGTCGACCTTCCCGGAGAAGTACCACGCCCCCGCCGACTCACCCGCGAATCTCGTCGTTCAGGGCCTCTCGGGCCCCGGCTTCAAGGACATCTCGTTCCAGGCGAAGCGGGGACAGATCATCGGCATCTCGGGCGTCGTCGGCAACGGTCAGCCCGAGTTGCTGAGATCACTCGCGGGCCTGGCGCCACACTCTGGCACGGTCGAGATCGATGGTCAGCGACTTCGCCAAAACGATCTCCTGTCCCGATCCGGGTACATGCCAGCAGATCGTCACCGCGAAGGCCTGATCATGGACTTCACCGTTGGTGACAACGCCGCCATCGCCGCGCTCAAGAAGTTCACCTCAGGGCCCCTGCTGAGCAGGAAGAAGGAGGTCGACGCGACTTCGGAAGCGCTGAATTCCCTCTCGGTCAAGGCCAGATCGCTCGATGCGCCCGCGTCGTCGCTATCTGGTGGCAATCAGCAGAAGATCGTGATGGCGCGCACGATGCTGAGTGAGCCGCAGTTGGTGCTGGCCGACGAGCCCACGCAGGGCGTCGACGTCGGGGCCCGCGCGGAGCTGTACGGGATCCTGCGCGAGATATCCAGCAACGGCACACCGGTCATCGTCAACTCATCCGACGCAATGGAGCTCGAGGGTCTGTGCGATGTCGTCCTGGTGATGTCGCGCGGTCAGATCGTCGAGGTTCTCTCCGGGGACGACATCAGCGAAGAGCGCATGGTGCACGCCGCGGTCAGCGCACAGACCCACTCGATCGAGGTGCCGCGCAAGCGCGAGGCCGCCGACAGCGGCCGCCTTCGCCGTTTCCTGCGGGGCGATTACGCGCCGCCGGCCATGTTGGTCCTCGTCATCATCGCGCTGGCGGCCTATATCTTCACAGTGAACGAGCGCTACCTCAATGACTTCAACATCAATTCGGTGCTCATGCTCACCACAGCCCTGGGTTTCATCGCGTTGGGGCAAACGGTGGCGCTACTCATCGGAGGCATTGATTTGTCAGTCGGACCCTTGGCCGGCCTCTTGGTGGTGGTCGGCTCGTTCTTCATCAACGACGGGTCCGCTGTCGGGTCCATCATCCTGGGATTTGCCGCTATGATCCTCGTTTCTCTCGTGGTGGGTCACCTCAATGGTGTCCTCATCAGATTCGGCCGGTTCACGGCGGTGGCTGCCACACTAACGCTCTACATTGCCCTCCAGGGTCTGAGTTTCATTCTGCGTCCGACCCCTGGCGGGTCCATCAACCGCGACATCATCGCAGTGTTGCAGCTGAAGCTCGGGCCCATCCCGTTGGTCTTTCTCGCGATGATCGTGGCAGTGGCCATCCTGGAGTACTACCTCCGCCGCACCCGCTGGGGCTGGAACATCCGGGCCACTGGTTCCGATCAGGCCAATGCGCGACGGGTCGGGGTGAAGCTGAACCGCGAGGTCGTCGGCGCGTTCGTCCTGACCTCTTTCATGACCTTCTTCGGTGCTGTGATTCTGATGGCGCAGATTGGACTCGGTGACCCCGCGCAGGGGGTGAACTACACCCTCTCCAGCATCACGGCAGTCGTGCTCGGCGGTACCAGCCTTCTGGGCGGACGGGGCAGCTTCATCGGCAGTGCACTCGGGGCGCTGCTCCTTACCCAGGTGCTCAACGCGACCGTGTTCCTGAGGCTGGATCAGTCGTGGCAGTACTGGCTCCAAGGCGGGATGATCCTCATCGCCGCCGTCCTGTACACGCTCGCTCGCCACCGCAGGCGGGCCCGCGAAGGTGTTGCCGCCTAATCGTCAGCCCCCGAGAGTTCAGAGCCCGGTCGCGCGTTAGCGTGACCGGCTGAACTGCAGTCTCCTGACCTGATCATCGCCCCCGTCACTGGCGGCGAAGTCCTTTACTGAAAACACTGCCAAGCTAGTAGACAAGGAAGTACCCATGAAGGCACTGCAATTCCTGGACAAGGACAAGCCCGAGGTCTCGGACATCGACGTCCCGCAGATTGCGGCCGACGAGGTCCTCATCGCCGCCCGGTCCGTGGGCATCTGCCACTCGGACATCGAGCTTCTGGAAGGGCGCTACATCATCCCATTCGAGTACCCGATCATCCCGGGCCACGAGTGGGCCGGTGAGGTCGTCGCGGTAGGCGACGACGTCACCGATCTGAAGCCGGGCGACCGCGTCGTCGGCGAATGCGTCATCGGTGAGGACCACTTCGGGTTCTCGATCAGCGGCGCGATCGCTGAGTTCTTCGTTGCACGTCCCGAGTGGCTGCACAAGATCCCGGAAAGCATCGACTACGCAAGCGCCGCCCTCATCGAGACCTTCACGGTGGGCTACTACGCGCTCCTCGAGGTGGGCAACGTCAACGCAGCCGACACCGTCGCGGTGCTCGGCGCCGGCCCAGTCGGCTTGGTGTCGACGGCGGCTGCCGCTGCCATGGGCGCCACCGTCGTCACGATCGAACCCTCGGAGAAGCGCCGGGAGGCGGCCATCAAGCTCGGCGCCACGCACGCCGTCGCCCCTGACGAGGCGGAGGCGTTGCTGAGCCAGCTTACCGACGGCGCGGGGCCCAGCGTGGTCGTGGAGGCCAGCGGCAACCCGAAGGTCATGGCCGAAGCCATCCGCATCGCCGGTCACGGCGCGCGCCTGGC
Source organism: Tessaracoccus sp. MC1756 (assembly GCF_014164735.1). NCBI lineage: Bacteria > Bacillati > Actinomycetota > Actinomycetes > Propionibacteriales > Propionibacteriaceae > Tessaracoccus > Tessaracoccus sp. MC1756. Next base: position 70,625 of record NZ_JACJFZ010000008.1, read on the forward strand.
GTTCATCGGTATCAACGTCGGCGACGAGGCCTCGGCGCCGCTCGGCCTGATCCAGTCCAAGGCCCTGAAGATCGTCGGCACCATCGGTTCGGTGGGCGTATGGCCGGACGCGATCCGTTTCCTCGAGCGCACGGGCATCGACCTGTCCCCGCTGGTGACGGAGGAATTCGACCTGGAGCAGGCCGTCGAGGCGCTCTCGTCGTCGCGCGACTCGTCGCGCAACCTCAAGGTGCAGGTGCGCTCCACCAGCACTCTCTGACCGTCAACAGGAAGGCCCGTCCGCGAGATCGCGGACGGGCCTTCCCGTTGGGCCAGGTTCAGCCGACCCAGACCGACTTCAGGTTGCAGAACTCCCGGATCCCCTCGGCGGAGAGTTCGCGCCCGATGCCCGAATCCTTCGTACCGCCGAACGGCAGCTCAGGGTAGGACACCGACATGCCGTTGACGAACACCGCGCCGACGACGAGGTTCCTGACGAAGAAGTCCACATCGTCGTCATCGGCGGTCCACACCGCGGAGCTCAGGCCGAACGTCGTCGCGTTGGCGATCTCCAGAGCCTCGTCGCGGTCGGCTGCCCGGTAGACGGCGGCAGCCGGGCCGAAGGCCTCCTCCTTGTACAGCCGCATCTCGGGCGTGACGCCCGCGAGCACCGTCGGGGGATAGAAGTAGCCACCGCCCTCCTGAGGAGAGCCGCCGGTGAGGATCTGCGCGCCCTTCTGAGCGGCGTCAGTGACCAGCTCGTGTAGATCCTCGACCCCGGAGCGAGTGGCGAGCGGCCCGATGACGGTGTCCTCCTCCATCGGATCGCCCACCTTGGCGCCGGCCATCAGGTCTGTGAAACGCTCGACGAACTGGTCGTAGATGTCTTGGTGGACGATGAAGCGCTTGGCATTGATGCAGGCCTGGCCATTGTTGGTGAGTCGCGCAGTTACCGCCGTCTGGGCCGCCTTCTCGATGTCTGCCGACGGCATCACGATGAAGGGATCGGACCCGCCCAGTTCCAGGACGGCGTGCTTCACCTCGGAACCCGCGATCGAGGCCACCGAGCGGCCGGCCGGCTCGGAGCCCGTGAGCGTGACAGCTACCACCCGCGGGTCGCGGATGATGGCTTCGACGGACCGGGCTGGGACCAGCAGTGAGCGGAAGGAACCAGTAGGGAAACCGGTGCGCTCGAAGAGTGATTCCATGTACAGCGCCGACTGCGGCACGTTGGACGCGTGCTTCAGTAGCACGGTGTTGCCTGCCATCAGCGCCGGGGCCGCGAAGCGCATCACCTGCCAGATGGGGTAGTTCCAGGGCATCACGGCCAGCACGACGCCCATGGCCTCGTACCGGGTGTAGGCGCCGGAGGCACCCATGGTCTCCGGGTTGTCGATCTCACGCCCGGTGAGGAATTTCTCAGCGTTGTCAGCGTAGAACCGCATGCTGACGGCCGATTTCTTCGCCTCTGCGCGCGCCTGCGCGATCGGCTTGCCCATCTCGGCCACGATCATCCGGGCGACCTGTTCGTTCTCTTCGTCCAGCAGATCCGCCGCGTCGTGCATCCAGCGGGCGCGCTCGGCGAAGGTCGTGGTGGTGAGGCTGCGGTAGGCCGCGTGCGCCGCCGCGATCCGCTCCTCTACCTGGTCTTCTGTGTGCTGGTCGAACTCGCGTTCGAGTTCGCCGGTGGTGGGATTGATGCTGGCGATGGCCATGGTCGTCTCCTGAATCAGGTGGTGTGGTCGAACAGTTCCGGGTGCTTCGCAAGTTGACGCCGCGTGCGACGGATGTGCCCCGCGAGGACGCGCTCCGCGTCTTCGACGTCGTGGTCGCGCAGGGCCGCGACGATCAGGTGGTGCTCGTCGTTGGCGATCCGACGGTTCGCAGGATCCCACGTCGCGACGTACGCACGGCGGTAGGGTGCGGTGGTGTTCCACAGCTTCTCGGTGAGGTCCATCAGCTGGGTGGTCGTGGCGCCGGCGTAGGTGGCGAGGTGGAACTGACGATCGAGCAGGAGGAACGCCTCGGCGTCGACCTCGGGCTCGCTGATGCGGGCGGCCAGCTCTGCGAGGTTGTCGACGTCAGCAGCGGACAACCCGGGCGCGCTCATCCGCAACAGAAGCGGCTCCAGACGCTCACGCATCTGGTAGATCTCCTCGCACTCGGCGAGGGTGAGCCTGGCCACCCAGGCGCCGGTGTTGGCCACGACGGTGACGAGCCCCTCGTTCTCGAGCAGCCGCAGCGCCTCGCGCACCGGAATGCGGCTGGCGCCGAAGCGGGCGGCCACGTCCTCCTGCCGGATCCTTGTGCCTGGCGCGAACTCCCCGGCGAGGATCCCGGCGCGGATCTGCTCGGCGATCTTCGCGCCGGCATCACCGCCCCTGGTGCGCGGGGCGTCGTGCTGAACCAATGTTTCTTCCATGTCCATCCTCACTCAGCGGGGCTGGCTGGGTGCCAGAGGAGCACGTCGGCGTCCTTCTCGTAAGCCTTTCCCTGAGGGAAGGATACGAGTTCGAACTGCATGCCCCACGGCGACAGGAAGTAGACCCATCGTTGACCCTCGCTGGCGTTGCGGCTCACCGTCGGCTCACCCAGTACGCGGATGTCTTCGCCCCGGAGGTACTCGACAGCGGCGTCCAGGTCGTCGACGTAGAAGGCGAGGTGATGACCGCCGATGTCGCTGTTGCGCGGCTGTGGCGCCTGTCCATCGGCGGCGGCGTACTCGAAGACCTCGAAGTTGGTGCCGAAGCCGCAACGGTAGAAGCGCAGGCGGTTCACGACGGTGCGGGGATGCACGTTCAGGTGCTCTGCCATCCATTCGCCCTCGCCCTGCATCGGTCCGAGGTCGTAGATGGGTCGGCAGCCCAGCACTCGTATGAAGAAGTCGTCGGCCTCATCGAGATCCGGCACGGTGAAGCCGATGTGATCGGTGCCCCTCAGCCCAGGCAGTCCCATAGTCGCTCCCTTGCGTGTTCTCTGCCTGATTGTATCCATAGACCGGTCGAGACGGCCAGCTTTTGCCCCAATATGGTTGCTATTGGATTCAATGCGGCGTAAAGTTCCACTAAACACTGCAGGTCGTCAACGGAGAAGCCATGCCAAAGAGAACTGAGCTGTCCACGGGTGTGCCGTGGGTCCAGCTGGAGACCACGCCGGAGGACTGGAAGACCGCGCCACCGGAACTGCTTGGCACGATGCTCGCCCAGCTACACCTCATCCGTGCGTTCGAGGAGACGGTGCTGGACCTCGCGGCCGAGGGTCTCGTCCACGGTCCGGCCCACTCCAGCATCGGACAGGAGGGTGGCGCGGTCGGGTCCATCGTGTCGCTGCGATCCAGCGATGCCGTCAACGGTTCGCACCGCGGGCACCACCAGTTCCTCGCCAAGGCGCTGACGCACGTCAGCCCCACCCTGGACCCCAGCGAGCCAATCAAGGACACCATCCGCGAGGTACTGCACCGGACCCTTTCCGAGATCCTGGGTCTGGCCGAGGGATACTGCCGTGGCCGCGGCGGATCCATGCACCTCCAGTGGTTCGAGGCCGGCGCGCTGGGCACCAACGCCATCGTGGGTGGCGGTGCGCCCATGGCCACGGGCAACGCGTGGGCACAGAAGCACTCCGGCACCACCGACCTCACCATCAACTACTTCGGCGACGGCGCGGCACAGATCGGTTCCATTCTTGAGGCGATGAACCTCGCCGCAGTGTGGAAGCTGCCCACCTGCTTCTTCGTCGAGAACAACCGTTATGCCGTGGCCACCGGGGTCGACGAGATCTCCGCCGACACGCGCCTCTCGGTCCGCGGACAGGGTTTCAGCATTCCCTCCTGGAAGGTTGACGGCATGGATCCGCTTGCCGTCCACCTGGCAATGGAGGAAGCGGCGTCGATCATGCGCTCCGGCGGCGGCCCCACCGTCATCGAGGCCGATGTCTACCGGTTCTTCCACCAGAACGGTCCCTACCCGGGCAGCGCATTCGGCTACCGCACCAAGGCCGAAGAGGCCGAATGGCGCCAGCGCGACCCGCTCGTGCGCGTGGCCAGCGAGATGCAGGCGCTCGACCTCATCACGCAGGAGGAGGTCGACCAGCTCCGAATGAGCGTCAAGGCCGTCATGAAGGAGATCGCCGACGCTCTGCTGGAGCCTGACCCGGACAAGGAGGGCAACCGCCGCATCCGGCCCGGCCTCTGGCCCGACGTGAGTTTCGTAGACGTAGGCGTGCGCGGCGATGCGAGCGAGTTGGACGGCCTGCCACTCCAGCAGCCTGGCCGCGCCGACCGTGACGCCAAGTTCGTCGACACCGTGGCGGCCGTCATGCAGAGGCGTATGGAGCAGGATGAGCGCATCGTCGTCATGGGCGAGGACGTCCACCGCCTCGGCGGCGGAACCAACGGCGCCACCAAGAACCTGGCGAAGCAGTTCCCGGACCGGACGCTGGGCACGCCCATCAGCGAGAACGCCTTCATGGGCCTGGCTGGCGGCCTGGCCCTCGACGGGCGCTACCGCCCCGTCGTGGAGTTCATGTACCCGGACTTCATGTGGGTCGCCGCCGACCAGGTGTTCAACCAGGTCGGCAAGGCACGCCACATGTTCGGCGGTGACAACCCCGTCCCGCTCGTGCTGCGCACCAAGGTAGCGATGGGCTCCGGCTACGGTTCGCAACACCTCATGGACCCGGCCGGCATCTTCGCGACGGCGCCCGGTTGGCGCATCGTGGCACCCTCCACCGCGGAGGACTATGTCGGCCTCATGAACGCGGCGCTGGCGCTGCAGGACCCGGTGCTGGTCATCGAGCACGTCGATCTCTACCCGCAGGTCCTCCCCGCGCCGACCGATCTGGACGGCATCCTGCCGCCCGGTCAGGCCGCGGTCCGACGCGCAGGTTCGGGCGTGACCGTCATCAGCTACCTGTCGATGGTGGCGACGGCGCTTGAGGCCGCTGAGATCACCGGAGTCGACGCTGAGGTGATCGACCTGCGCTGGCTGGACCGTGCCTCGATCGACTGGGAGACCATCGAAGCATCGGTCAAGAAGACCAACGCCGTGATGATCGTGGAGCAGGGCGCGCGGGGAACCTCGTACGGTGCCTGGTTGGCCGATGAGATCCACCGCCGCTACTTCGACTGGCTCGACCACCCCGTCCAGCGGGTCACCGGCAGCGAGGCGAGCCCCAGCATCTCGAAGGTGCTGGAACGTGCCGCCATCGCCGGGGTGGAAGAAGTCGTCACCGCTTATGAACAACTCCGCGCCGACGCGGGAGGGCAGCTCTGATGGCAACCATCCTGCGCATGCCGGAGATCGCTGCCGGCACAGAATCAGCCGGCATCCAGACCTGGCTCGTCAAGCGCGGCGATGAAGTCGCCGTGGGGCAGGCGCTGGTGGAGATCGAGACGGACAAGGCCATCATTGACATGGAGGCCGAGCAGGCCGGCGTGTTCGCCGGGGCGCTCGTCGCTGAGGGCGACATGGTCACGGTCGGCAGCCCCATCGGCGTGCTCGCCGCACCCGGTGAGGATCTCGACGCCGCCATGGCCGAGGCCGGTGCCGAGGAGGATTCCTCCGCGGGAGCAGCGCCGACGGAGACCGCACCCTCGGCCAACGAGAGCGATCGTGACGCGGTCGACGGTGATGTGGAGCAGGTCGCACCCGTTGCGCCGGAGAAGCGCGGTGCTGACACCCCAACGCCCGCAACGCCTGAGCCCCAGAAGCGCGACGACGGCCGCCCCCTCAGGCTGTTAACGAGCCCATTGGTCCGGCGCCTGGCCAAGGAGCACGACCTCGATCTCACCCGGACGAAGGGCAGCGGCCCGAACGGTCGCATCCTCAAGAAGGACGTGCAGGGACTCGTCGCTGCGAAGTCGCGCCCGGTTGAGGTCAGGGCCGCGTCCTCGCCTTCGTCGCGCACTGTGGACGAGGATCGGTGGGAGCTCGTGCCCCACACGGGCATGCGCCGCGCCGTGGCCCGGCGGCTCACCGAGAGCAAGTCGTCGGTGCCCCACTTCTATGTGGTGGCCGACTGTCGAATGGACGAATTGCTCTCGTTACGCGCGAAGGTCAACGAACAGTCCACTGTCAGGATCTCGGTCAACGACTTCATCCTCAAGGCGGTGGCCGCCGCCATGAGCGACGTCCCGGCCATGAACGCGGTCTGGTCCGACGATGGCACGCTCAAGGCGCGCCACGTTGACGTCGCGGTCGCCGTCGCGGTGGAGGGCGGGTTGCTCACGCCCGTCGTGCGGGACGTGGATGTCCTGCCGCTCAGCAAGCTCGCGACAACTGTGCGCGACTACGCGGAGCGTGCCCGCGCAGGTGGTTTGAAGCAGCGTGAACTGGAGGGCGGCACCTTCACCGTGTCCAATCTCGGGATGTTCGGCACGAAGGAGTTCAGCGCCATCCTCAATCCACCGCACTCAGGGATCCTTGCGGTCGGCGCAGCATCGCAGCGGGCGGTCGTGGTCGATGGGCAGGTCCAAGTGGCCAACGTGATGACGGTGACGCTGTCGGCGGATCACCGCGTCGTCGACGGGGCTGTGGCCGCCGAATGGCTCGCAGCGTTCCAGCGGCGGATCGAGAACCCCCTGGGCCTACTGGTCTGAGGGAGCGGCCAGCACGGTCCGCAGTGCACGCAGCCGGCGTCGGCGGAGGGGAGCCTCTGCCACGCCGGCTGTTGCTCTGAGATCGGGCGGGCTGTCCGGCTCCATCGGGGCAGTGCCCCTGGACATGTAGGAGCCCGGTCAGCTGTCAGCTGACCGGGCCCTTGGGAAACGAGGATCAGACCGCTGCGATGGCGTCGATCTCGATGGTGGCGCCGTTGTAGAGCGAGTACACGCCGATGACGGTGCTGGCCGACGGCGCGGGCGCGTCGACGATCCGGTCGCGGGTCTCGCGCCAGATCTTGAGCTTCTCCTGGTCCAGGTGGGTGATGTACACGTTGACGCGCACCAGGTCCGCGTACGTGGCCCCGGCCTCGGTGAGGGCACGCTTGAGTTCGCCATAGGTCAACTCGATGGCGCGGGCGAAGTCCTCGGGGACCGACCCGTCCTCCTCGAAGCCGACCTGGCCCGAAATGAAGAGCAGGTCACCCGCGGTGACGCGGGTGCTGTCCGAGATACCCGGCACCACGGGGGGCGCGATCCGGCTGATACGTTCGTTGGTCATAGGGGTATTCCTTCGTGATCGGTGTCAGTCGTCTCGTCCGTAGACGATGCAGAACGGGGGCATCGGTTCCGGCATGGCGGACCTGCCGTTGAGGATGTGCCAGCTGCGGTTGTGGTAGACGAGCGGCGTCGGCTCTGGAGCCGTATCGTCCTCGAGTTGGGGCTTGGCCTCGATCGCCTCGACGATGATGATCGTGGACCCAGCCACGTCGACGGACTCCACGATGCGCCCCCGCAACCAGGTGGTGTCCGGGTAGTACGGCTCTCCGGTCGGCAGCCGGCCCCAGCGAACGCTGTCGCCGAACCGTTGGGAACCCTTCTGGGCGCACAACTTGGCCAGGTCCACATCGTCTGCGGAAAGCAGGTGGACCACGACGGTGTCGGCCTTGCGGATCGTCGGGGTGCTCGAGGAGATGCCCGAGGCGGAGAACATGAGCGTCGGCGGGTCTATCGCGACAGAGGCGACGGAACTCACCGTCATGGCGACGGGGCCGTCTCCCGCGTCAGCCGTCACGATCGCGACGCCGGCGGGATGAGCCCGGAAGGCGTGCCTGAAGTCGTGTGCCGTCACTGTCGGGTGTGAGAGTGTCATGACCATATCCTTGCCTTTCTCTGGGGGACGGGTGCGATCACACGATCGGCAGAACGAAGCGCGCTTCGTCCTCGCGCCCGAAGATCGCCTTTCCGTAGGCCTCGAAGCCACTGGCTCCCAGCGTGTGCCCGTGTCGGGCAGCGGTGGCCTGGTCGCGCCAGATGCGCTGAATCGCACTCGACTCGGCGAAACCGGCCGAGCCGTGGGCCGTGATGAGGTCGTCGATCACCTTGGTGATGGTCGAAACCACCCAGCCGGCCTTCGCGCGCATCTCGAGGCGCTCCGGGTAGGAGTAGTAGTTGTCGTCCTCGACGCCCTGGTAGATCTGGTCCGCGACGGCGGCGGCCACCAGTTCGGCGGCCTGCAGTTCGACGGAGGCCTTGGCGACGGCCGTCTGGAACAGCGCGGAATCCGCCTGCTTGGCGTAGCCGGTGTACGCGATCGCCTTGCTCTCGGCCTTCTCGATGACGAAATCAAGCGCGGCCCGGCCCATGCCGAGATGGGGGCCGATGAGCTTCATGAACAGCGACGGCACGAACACCGTCTTGTAGGCCGCATCATCGTTGCTTCCGAGGTATCCGCCCTCGACCGCGGCGGTCAACGGGAACACGCGGTGCTGGGGCACGAAGACATCCTCGGCGACCTGCATGACGGAGGCCGTCGAGCGCATGCCGGCCACGTACCAGTTGTCGACGTAGGACAGCTCGGAGGTCGGGATGAGCGCCAGCCCGGCGTCGACCACTTCGCCCTTGTCGTTCTTGAGCGGCACGCCGAGCAGCGACCACGTGGCGTGGAGGCTGCCGGTGCCGTAGCCCCACTTGCCGGTGACCCTGTAGCCGCCGTCGACCGGTTCGGCCTCCGAAGTGGTGGCGAGGACGATGGACACGAACTCCTTGTCGATCGCGCCGTCCTCGCCCCACACGTCCTGCTGGGCCTGATCGTCCATGAGGCTCACGACCCACGCGCCCGAATCCAGGATGCCGTCCACCCAGGCGAGGCTCCCGTCGGCACGCCCCATGGCTCGCGCGACGGCATGTGCCTCACGCGTGTTGGCCGCGAGGCCGCCGAACTTCGGCGGGGCCGAGATGTTGAACGCGCCCGTGGCGGCAACCGCATCGAACACCTCCTGGTTGATGCGACGGTTCTGATCGCTCTCCCGGGCAGATTCAATGATCATCGGGCGAAGTGCGTCGATCTTGTCGACAATGGTCTGGATCTCGGGGCGAATGCCGTTCGACGCCATGTGGATGCTCCTCAATTTCACCTTTGAAGTACGGAGATTCTGGTGTTCACCAGCGTATAGCGACTGTATCCAATGTCAAGGAAGATTGAACACTGTCCGGATTGTGGGCGGTGCCTTCACGCTCGGCGCTGCCAGGCTTCACCAAGAGCCCGGCAAGCACACGGGGGCCGACGACCGGTGGTGTACTGGTCAGATGAAGATCACGGTCACCGGAAGCAGCCGGATCAAGGTGCGCGCCGAGTGCGCACGGGTGTCCTTCTCCGTCGCTCGACGGGGCGCGGATCACGACGTCGTGATCGGCGAGGTCTCGGCCGTCGCCAGGCACGTCCGCTCGCTCCTCGACGAACTGACTCCTGAGGACGACGGCGATCAGGCCCACCTGTCGGGCCTCCGTACGTGGACCGACTTCTCGGGCGCGGGCGAGCCGCAGCATGTCGCCCAGCTGGACGGTTCCGTGATCGTGTGGGAGCTCGATGACCTCGGCGACTTCCTCGGCCGCTTCGCCGCGGTCGACGGCGTCACCGTCGACAACGTCGAGTGGAGACTCACCCAGGACACCCGAGACGCCATCGAGCCCGAGGCCATCCGCGACGCCTTCCAGGATGCGCGGCAGCGGGCCAGGTGGATCGCCGAGGCGGCCGGACGGCGGGCGCCGGAGCCGGTTGCCATCACCGACGGCGGCGCCCCGCCGTCGCTGCACTACAAGCAGGCGCTCCTGCGGGCCGACGGCACCGCCGCCCTCGACCTGGATCTCGACCCCCTCGACGTGGAGATCAGCGTCGCGCTCACCGTCGAGTTCGAGGCCGTCGAGGGCTGATTCCCGTGATCGGCGGGCATTATCGCCACCTTTCCCCTCCTGGCGCTGTGGTTGAGCTGAATTACACGCCTTGGATTCTCAGTTGCCCTTCCAATTGGTCCCCGAAGGTGATTCGATGGTTTGAGTAGTCATTGACGACGGCTTGGGGGCTGGGAGCAAGATGAAACTGCGAGGCACCACCTCAGTGTTGGCCGCCGCTGTTGCAGTGGGTCTGGTTGCGCTGGTCGGTGCGAACAGCGACGAGCAGGTCATCGAAGCAGTGCCCGCCCCCGCCGCGATCATCCAGAGCCCACCGGCACCCGCTCCGGGCATCGGCCACGCGCGCGCCAGCGTCCAGGAAGTGTTCGGCGAAGAATTCACGGATCCGCTGGGCGTCTACGCCGTCGAGGGCGGCTATGAGACCTGGCGGATGCCAGATGGTGAAGGCCTCGGCTTCGATCCGCACAACGCACCCACGCCTGAGGTCATTCAGCCAGACGGGGTCGAGGACCTTGAGCCGGTCGTCGTGCCCCTGCCCGTTGCCCCGGCCACCATCCCCGTCACGACGGTGGAGTCCGTCGGCACCCAGAAGGCGGGCGCGCTCCTCTCGCCACCGGTGCGCGGGCGCTCGTCGTCGAAGTTCGGTATGCGGTTCCACCCCGTGCTACGCGTGTACAAGCTGCACACCGGCCACGACTGGGCGGCCCCCTGTGGCACCCCGGTGGGTGCCGCCGCTGCCGGCACCGTGGTCGGCACCGGTTGGGCCGGCGGCAACGGCGTGCAGGTCAAGATCGACCACGGCAGGCTGGGCGGCTACCGCGTCGTGACCACCTACAACCACCTGTCGTCCATCGGCGTGAAGGTGGGGCAGAAGGTCTCCGCCCTGCAGGGCGTGGGCCGCGTCGGCAGCACCGGGTACTCCACGGGTTGTCACCTGCACTTCGAGGTGATCGTGAACGGGCAGTTCACAGATCCCATCCCGTGGCTCAACGGCAAGCCCGGCGTCGTCGACCTCTCGGTCATGATGGCGCTGGCCCCCGGAACGCCCTCGTCGAGCGCGTCGCCGTCACCTTCACCGTCGCCTTCCCCCTCGCCGAGCCCTTCCCAGTCGCCGTCGGTCCCCGGCCGGCCCTCGGTGAGTCCTACCTCGGAGCCGCCGCCCGCGCCCGAGCCCGGCGACACGTCGGCCGCCGGACCGAAGCCCTCCACCCCGGCACCGGGTAACACGTCGAACCCGCCCAGCACCTCTGCTCCCGGGACGACACCGGCACCCACGCCCACCACGACGTCTGCGGCACCGAAGCCCAGCCCCTCGGCCAGTGCGACGACGAAGTCGCCTGAGCCGAGCCCCGTCACCTCGTCGCCACCACCACCGACACCCCCTCCTCCGTCGTCAACGCCGCCGGCACCTTCGCCCGAGCCCTCCCCGACGCCGGTGCCGAGCCAGACGGTGACGGAGTCGCTGAGTGAAGTTCCCTCGACGCCCCCCGCTTCCTCCCCGACCGTGTCTGAGAGTGTGACGGCGTAGCCGGGACGGTTCCGGGCTCAGTCGTTCAGCCGGGCTGCCATCCAGTCCACGAGCGGGGCGGACCCTCGCCAGATCTCACGGACCTCCTCGGCGAACGCCTCCACCCCGGTGGCCGTGACCTCGCGCATCGCGCTCAGCGACCGGTGCCGCAGCAGCCTGATCCGGGGATGCGCCTTCGTGAAGCCCCGCGGCGCAGTGGCGAGGGTCTGGCCCGTGATCAGCCACCCGTCGCGCTCGAGACCCTCGACCATCGCCTCGAGTTGGCCGCCCGAGCGCTCGTCGTCGATCGCAGAGCGGAAGCGGGCCAGCGCCTCCGCCTCCGCGCGGTAGAAGCCGCCCCCGGCGAAGGCCTCCTCGGCGTTGACCTCCACGTAGAAGCCGCAGGCGGGCGCCATCGCCACGTACGCGCCCTGGTGGGTCTTGTAGGGCGACTTGTCCTTGGCGAACCGCACGTCCTTGTAGGGGCGGTACACCTTGGCCTCCCCGAACTCTTCGGCCAACGCGGCCACCACCCGGGTCAGCGGGCCGCGCACGTCGTTGTCGTAGCGCGCCTTGTTGGTGAGCCAGAAGTCGCGGCTGTTGTCGAACTGGAGTTCGCGGTAGAACTCGGCGGCAGGGAGGGGAAACTCGTCCATGTCCCAGATTCTGCCCCCTGGCCGGCCGACGGTGCCCTCCGGCGGTTCGATCACGCGTCGATCTGCGGCCCTACGGCCCCCTGAGGGATAGGGGACCACGTCTCAGCCCCCGTTGGAACGCCCAAACGCGCAAGAAATGCGAATGAACGCCCATCCTGCGTCCTGAATGCGTCGATTTGCGCGCTCTCACGGTAGTATTGGCACGTTCAACGGCGCTGGGGCAATCCCGGCGCCACTTTGTGTGGACAGGAGCAATGTGTCGGACGACGTGACCATGGATGAGGACCTCACCCCCGAAGCGCGGATGGAGGGACTCCAAGATTCAGCGGACATCACCGTCTCCGGATCCTACGACGCCGACCAGATCTCCGTCCTCGAAGGCCTTGAGGCGGTGCGCAAGCGCCCCGGCATGTACATCGGTTCCACCGGTGAACGCGGCCTGCACCACCTCGTCTACGAGATCGTCGACAACTCCGTCGACGAGGCCCTCGCCGGGTACTGCGACTCCATCGAGGTTGAACTCCTCGACGGCGGCGGCGTCCGCGTCAAGGACAACGGCCGCGGCATCCCGGTCAAGGAGCACCCCGTCGAGAAGATCCCCACGGTCACGCTCGTGCTGACCGTCCTGCACGCCGGCGGCAAGTTCGGCGACGGGGGCTACAAGGTCTCCGGCGGCCTCCACGGCGTGGGGTCCTCCGTCGTGAACGCGCTGTCGGAGCGCATGATCGTCGACGTGCGTCGCGACGGGTACCGCTGGCACCAGGAGTTCGAGTACGGCACGCCCGTCACGGAGTTGGAGCGGATGGAGGCCACGGACGAGACCGGCACCACCATCGCGTTCTACCCCGGCCACGACATCTTCGAGACCACGTCCTACAACTATGAGACGTTGTCCACCCGTTTCCGCGAGATGGCTTTCCTGACGAAGGGGCTGCGCCTCTCCCTGCTGGACCTGCGCGCCGAGCGCCAGGTAGCCACGGGGGATGACGGCGAAGTCGACACCCCCTACGACGAGTTCCTCTACAACGACGGCCTCATCGACTACGTGAAGTACCTCTCCGGCAGCAAAGAGGCCATCCACCCCACCGTCATCGACGTCGAGGCCCACGCCCCCGAGGCGGGCATGGGCGTCGAGATCGCGATGCAGTGGAACACTTCCTACGCGAGCAGCGTCTACACCTTCGCCAACACGATCAACACGCATGAGGGCGGTACCCACGAAGAGGGCTTCCGCGCCGCGCTGACCGGCACGGTGAACCGCTGGGGTGAGACCTGGGGCCTCATCAAGAAGCGCGAGGACCGCGTCTCCGGCGACGACATCCGCGAAGGCCTCACCGCCATCCTGTCGATCAAGGTCTCGGAGCCGCAGTTCGAGGGCCAGACCAAGACCAAGTTGGGCAACACCGAGGCCCGCACCTTCGTGCAGCGTGTCCTCAACGACCGCTTGGGCGACTGGTTCGAGCGCAACCCCGCCGAAGGCAAGGACATCGTCCGCAAGTCGCAGGCTGCGGCGGCGGCCCGTATCGCCGCCCGCAAGGCCCGCGACATGGCCCGCTCCCGCAAGGGCCTGCTGGGTGGCTCCGGCCTGCCCGGCAAGCTGGTGGACTGCCAGTCGACGGACCCCTCCGAGTGCGAACTGTTCATCGTGGAGGGCGACTCCGCAGGCGGTTCCGCCCGCGGTGGCCGTGACCCCCGCACGCAGGCGATCCTTCCCATCCGAGGCAAGATCCTCAACGTGGAGAAGGCCCGCATCGACCGCATCCTTGCCAACAAGGAGGTCGAGGCCATCATCAACGCACTCGGCGCGGGCATGCAGGAGGATTTCGACCTCAACAAGCTGCGCTACCACAAGCTGATCCTGATGGCTGATGCCGACGTCGACGGCGCCCACATCCGCACGCTGCTGCTGACGCTGTTGTTCCGCTTCCTGCGTCCCATGATCGAGGCCGGGCACGTCTTCCTCGCGCAGCCGCCGCTGTTCCGCATCCGGTGGTCGAACTCGGCGCACGAACTGGCCTACAACGACACCGAGCGCGATGCGCTGCGCGACGCCGGGCTCGCCGAAGGCAAGAAGCTGCCGCAGGTCAACCCCATCCAGCGCTACAAGGGCCTGGGCGAGATGAACGCAGATGATCTGTGGGACACCACGATGGACCCGGAGAACCGGATCCTGCTGCAGGTCACGCTCGACGACGCCGCCATGGCGGATCAGATGTTCTCGATCCTCATGGGAGAAGACGTCGAACAGCGCCGCACGTTCATCCAGCGCAACGCCAAGGACGTCCGCTTCCTCGACATCTGATCGAGGCCCACTCTTCACCCCTCATTCCGAACTCCCGAAAGGTTCACTGACGCATGGCTGACGACGTCGACAAGGACGAACTCAAGGCACCCGCGCTGGGCCGCATCGATCCCATCGACCTGCAGGTCGAGATCCAGAACTCCTACCTCGACTACGCGATGAGCGTCATCGTCGGGCGTGCGCTGCCCGACGTGCGCGACGGGCTGAAGCCCGTCCACCGCCGCGTGCTCTACGCCATGTGGGACGGCGGCTACCGCCCTGACCGCGGGTGGAACAAGTGCTCCCGTGTCGTCGGTGAGGTGATGGGTCTGTACCACCCCCACGGTGACTCCGCGATCTACGACGCCCTCGTGCGTCTCGCGCAGCCGTGGGCCATGCGCCTGCCGCTCGTGGCGGGTCAGGGCAACTTCGGCAGCCAGGGCAACGACAAGGCCGCAGCCATGCGGTACACCGAGACCAAGATGGCCAACCCCGCCGTCGAGATGGTGCGCGAGATCGAGCAGAACACCGTCGATTTCCGTCCGAACTACGACAACCGCGAGCTGGAGCCGACGGTGTTGCCCGCCCGGTTCCCGAACCTGCTGGTCAACGGCTCCACGGGTATCGCGGTGGGCATGGCCACCAACATCCCCAGCCACAACCTGCGTGAGGTCAACGACGCGGTGCAGTGGGCGCTGGCCAACCCCGACGCGTCGCGCGAGGAACTGCTCGAAGCCGCCATCCAGCGCATCCAAGGGCCAGACTTCCCCGGCGGCGCACTGATCGTCGGGCGTTCGGGCATCGAAGAGGCATACCGCACCGGGCGCGGCTCGGTGACGATGCGCGCGGTCATAGGCATGGAGGAGGACCGCAACGGTCGCCAACTCCTCGTCATCACGGAGCTGCCCTACATGGCCAACCCCGACACGCTGGCGCTGCGCATCGCAGACCTCGTCAACTCGGGCCGCCTGACGGGCATCGCCGACATCCGCGACGACACGTCGGCGCGCACCGGCCAGCGTCTGGTGATCGTGCTCAAGCGCGACGCCCAGCCGCGTGTCGTGATGAACAACCTGTACAAGCACACGTCGCTGCAGGACACGTTCGGCTGCAACATGCTGGCCATCGTCGAGGAGGTGCCCCGCACCCTTCGCCTCGACCAGTTCATCTCGCTGTGGATCAAGCACCAGCTCGAGGTCATCCGGCGCCGCACGCAGTGGCAGTTGGATGAGGCCGAGCGCGCCGCCCACCTCGACCGCGGCCTGGTCAAGGCACTCAACATGCTCGACGAGGTCATCGCCCTCATCCGCGCCAGCGCCACCGCTGATGCGGCCAACCAGGGCCTGCAGGAGCTGCTCGACATCGACGAAGTGCAGGCGCGCTTCATCCTGGACACCCAGCTGCGCCGCCTGGCGTCGATGGAAATCCAGAAGATCGTCGACCGCTTGGCCGAGCTGGAGCGTCGGATTGCCGACCTGAAGGACATCCTTGGCGACGAGGCCCGGCAGCGTCGGATCATCGCAAGCGAGTTGCAGGAGATCGTCGACAAGTACGGCGACGAGCGCCGCACCCGGATCGTCGCGGCTGATGGGGATTTTTCCGATGAGGATTTCATCCCCAACGACGACGTCGTGGTCACCATCACGCACGGCGGTTACGCCAAGCGCACCCGCGCGGATCTGTACCGCGTGCAGAAGCGCGGCGGCAGGGGCGTGCGCGGTGCGTCGCTGCGTGCCGACGACGAGGTGGCGCATCTCTTCACCACCACCAACCATCAGTGGATCCTGTTCTTCACCAACTTCGGCCGCGTATATCGCAGCAAGGTGTGGCAGTTGCCGGAGGCTGGTCGCGACGCCAAGGGCGGCCATGTCGCCGGGTTGATGAGCTTCCTGCCCGACGAGCGGATCGCCCAGGTGTTGACCATCGACTCCTACGAGGATGCGCCGTACCTGCTGCTGGCCACGAAGAACGGCCTGGTCAAGAAGACGGACCTGAAGGCCTACGACTCGCCGCGCCAGGCCGGCGTCATCGCGATCAACTTCCGCGAGCAGGGCGACGAGTTGATCGGCGCGTCGCTGGTTTCCGAGTACGACGACGTCCTGCTGATCTCGCGCAAGGGCCAGGCCATCCGCTTCCGGGCAGACGACGAGCAGTTGCGTCCGATGGGTCGCGCCACGTCCGGTGTGACGGGCATGAAGTTCCGCTCGGGCGACGAGTTGCTGTCGATGGCTGTGCTCCGCGCCGATGAGGATCAGTCTGAACAGTACGTGTTCACGGTCACCGACGGTGGCTACGGCAAGCGCACCTCTGTCAGCGAGTACCGCGTGCAGGGTCGCGGCGGCCTGGGCATCAAGGCCATGAAGCTGAACGAGGACCGCGGCAAGCTCGTCGGTGGCCTGATCGTCGGTGAGCATGACGAGGTCATCGCGATCAAGGTCTCGGGTCAGGTCACCCGCTCCGCGGTCTCGGACGTGCCTGCGAAGGGCCGCGACACCATGGGCGTGAAGTTCGTCGGTGTCCGCGGTGAGGACGAGGTCAGTGTGATCGCGCTGTACCCCGAAACTGAGGTCACCGAAGAAGAGGTGGCTACCGAGGAGCCGGCAGACGGTACCGTAGGGGAAACCGTGGTCGAGGAGGCTACGGAAGTGAGCCCTGAGGAGACCGTCGATGAGTGATGCGCCGCGCTGGCCCGGGGCCGACGGACGCCCCGGTCTTGACTTCTCGCCCTACCGGTCGGACAAGCCGGCTGAGCCGGCGAAGTCGTCGCAGTCGGCTCCTGAGCCGGACACCCGCGCACAGCGCCCCGTGGGGGCGCCGTCGGAGCAGGGCAAGCCCGCCGACGACGGGAAGTCCTCGTCGGTGGCGCCCCGGGTCGCCGAACGCGCGGCCCGTGCCGCCCAGGAGTGGGCGTCGATGCCGGTGGCGCCCGCGTTCGGTTCCGCGCCTACGGCCCGCACCGCACCGGTGCCACCTCCCGGCGCCAAGCAGCCCCCAGTGCAGGGTCGCCCGGGCGGCCCCGCACCCCTCGGTGCCCCGACGCGGGGTGGCGCCAGCGCCGTGCCTCCGGGCCGCCGTAGCGCGAGTGAGGCCGAGGACGCGGATCCGCTGCCGCTGGCTGAGGTCGCCGAGCCGAAGGTTGAGAAGGGTGCAGCGCCTGTGCGCACCACGCGCCGCCCGCGCCGCACCCGCAAGGCTCGCCTGCGTCTGGCACGGATCGACCCGTGGTCCGTCATGAAGACGACGTTCCTCTTCGCGATCGCCTTCGGCATCATGCTCGTGGTGGCCACGTTCGTAATCTGGTCCGTGTTGGCAGGGGCGGGCACGCTGGAGTACGTCAACACGCTGCTCAACCAGCTCCTGGGGGACCAGGACACCGAGTTCGACGTGACCCAGATCCTGAGCGTGAACCGCATCCTCGGGTTCTCCTCGATCGTCGCGGCCATCAACGTGGTCATCATCACGGCGTTGGCCACTTTGTTCGCCTTCCTGTACAACTTGGCGGCCACGGTGATGGGCGGCCTCGAGGTCACCCTCGCCGAAGACTGATCCCTGGTCCGTCAGGACCTCCCAGCCGCTACCCGGCCGTGAGCAATTGGATGGGCTCACGGCCGGTTTTGCGTCGTTTTCTTGGCGTGTCGCGCCGTGACCCCATCCAATTGCTCACCGCAGGCCTGAGTTTGCAGGGAGCGGAAGTCATCCGCTACAGTTGGTCGTCGGTAAGCGGGCCTATAGCTCAGGCGGTTAGAGCGCATCCCTGATAAGGATGAGGTCGCTGGTTCAAGTCCAGCTAGGCCCACCAATGAACCCCTAGGTGACTAGGGGTTTTACTATTGCTGGCGAAAACGGTGACAAATTGGTGACAAATCGCGTCGAGTGCTGACGAGGGTTCTCGGCATTGCCGCGCCGGATGATGAGCGCAACACCCCCGGTCGCCAGAGCAGAGACCTTCCGTCTGAGGGGGTCGCGGGGACGCTCCCAAGGCTTCATCGCTGAGGTGCTCCTGCCCACCGGGAACGCGCTGACGCCATGCGAACTGTGGGTGGCGCACCGCACCTCCAAGATGATTTTGGCCAATGCCGATGCGAGGGCCCCGCGTATTGCCCGATCGACTCAAAGATCGCTCCAGAGACGTTGCCAACCCTGGCCGGGTCGACGTGCCACCAAGAGGACGGGACGACGTTGCCCGCCCGCATTGTCCTCCTGAACGGCAGATTCGCAACCGCTCGATAACGCTAAGGAATCGCCTCGCGCTGGGCGTGCCTCGATGGGGTTCTTAGAGGTATGAGCCACACCCGGACAGCGCCATGCACGGATGCCCAATCGCGGACAAATGAGGATCTCGCCGACGGGGGCCACTCTGGGCGGCGTTCCGACTTCGACCTTCTCTACTGGGTGCGAGTGGAGTGTCCTCTGTGCGGCGGGGCCCACGGGCTACCGCTGTACAGGGACGACCTCGAGAGGCTCGCAAATGCGGCGGGCGACGAGGCGCTCGACAGACGACTGAGGCTGCTGTCGTTCGATAGGCCCCTTGTGCGTTGCCCGG
This sequence comes from Tessaracoccus sp. MC1756, assembly GCF_014164735.1. Taxonomy (NCBI): domain Bacteria; kingdom Bacillati; phylum Actinomycetota; class Actinomycetes; order Propionibacteriales; family Propionibacteriaceae; genus Tessaracoccus; species Tessaracoccus sp. MC1756. Next base: position 89,378 of record NZ_JACJFZ010000008.1, read on the forward strand.
CGTGCGTCGTGCGCTGGGGAGGAGAGGCTCCTTGTGCATGAACGAGCCCTGGCGGGATCTTCACGTCGAGCGGCGTATCCCGACCGGCACTCATCCGACGTGATTTCTCGTAGGAGGCACTGATGTCCCAAAGCTTGAAGCAGACAGCGAGACGACGAGCGGCCCAGCAGTTCCAGAAGCGGCGGGCAGAGCACTTGGCACGCGAAGCCAGGATCCGGGATCTGGTCGTGGAGGCCACAACGGCGATCCTGGAACGCGAACGAGTCGCCAAGCTGGCCGAACAACGCATGTCGGCTGCGTTGTGCGAGCTTGAGGGCTTGGCCGTGTCCACGGCGGAGGCCGCAGCGCTGTGCGGCCTCGAGCCGCGTGAAGTCACGAAGCTGAAGAAGAACCATCGAGAGTATTCACCGTGAGGGCCCCACACTTTGCGGGCTTGAGGTCTACGAGCATCTCGGCCTCGATAACACAGCCGTGAGGAGAATGTTGATGCCCGGCTGACGCCCCCTGAAGAACGCGACGCTGGCGTCGGAGTCCGGCGTCATCGCCATGGGCCCGGCCATTCAGAGCCTCGTCGCGGAGAGGGAATCCGAGTTACTGAAAGCTCACCCGCCGCCACGGGATCGACTGCGACACCTCCGGGCGGAACTCCCTTGGCCTGTCGCTGAGCACCGTCCCCGCCGGGGTTCCTAAGAACGATGGGTCGTGTGCCTCCTGTGGATAACCGTGGATCGGGAGACGACGCCGCCATCACATAACCGAGGAGAACGCTCCTCGTCTGAAGGAAAGAGGACTCATGTCGATGCCCAGAGATTACGAAGTGTTCGTCCTCCTGGATCACGCGAACGAACTGGCTGTTCACGACGTATGCGCCGATCGGTGGCTGCTGGATGTGACGGCTGGGATGTACCTCGCGTCGGATGTCGCGTGCGGGGAGCCGGAGGTTGCGCCGGAGTTGCCGACCACGGTGCGCGAGTGCGTAGCGCGCGCCGCACAGTTGACTGCGCAGTGGGATTCGGCGGAGTTGACCCCGTCTGGCCGCATGTTGGTGGCGTTGTTGGCGACTCTGGCGGCCGAGATGGGCTGCTGAGATGGTCGGGCTACAGGAGGCGGCCGTCCGCGCTGCCGGGCTGGTCCACGATGGAATTCTGCCCGGTGCCTGGGTCGAGTTGATGGCCCAGTTTAACGACTTGTTGGATGGCCGGGATCCGGCCATCCGCCGCGCTGCGGCTCTTGCCCCGTTGTTTGGTGACAGCTCAGGAGAGGCCGAGTCTCCGTTCGAAGTCGAGCGCGCAGGAGCTCGCGACGAGGTCACACCGGGTGAGTATCGCCTTGTGCGGTTGGCTACGTTGCAGGCCACACGGGCCGCGACCCGGTCGGCCAGTCCCACGGAACGATTTCTACTGTCGGGGGTCGAACGCGAACTGCTCGAAGGACACCCGCGGCGTGGCCCGGTGGGGTCCGCGTTACGCGGTTGGGGGTTGGCGGTCAGCGCTGAGGCTGGGCACATGTCGCCGGAGACGGCGTTGACGGTGGCCTGGACCCAGCGGGCGCTGCTGCGGCAGGGCGTTTTCCTTCTTGAACGGCATGAACTCGTTGATGGGGTGGGGCAAGGGCGGCTGCTGGATGCTGTCGAGGCAAGTAGCGCCGGGTGGGATCGTGCCCACGTCGTGTGGCGTGAGATGGTGCCGCGCCGGCCGGTGCCGATGGACGGTCTGCGTCGGGCGACTGTTGCGCTGCAGCTGGCGGTCCGCGACTCCACGGAACTCGAGGTGCTGGAGCAGCTGGTGCGTACTGGTTTCGGCGGCAACCTGGTCGCCGCGTTGGCGGTGACTCCTCCCGAGTTTCGGGAGACCGCGGAGCTGGTCACTGCTGCCCTTGAGCTTGAGCCGAAGTCGGATGTGACCACGTCCTTCCGACCGCTGGTGACCTCACGATCGGTGGAGCCAACGATCACGGCTACGGCTCGACCGGCTCTGCCGGTCGCGTCCAGCACCGGACCGGTCGTGCCGCAACTTGAACCGCAACCGGGATCGTCCCGAGTGGTTGATGTGGAGCAGGTGGTGTTGTCGGACCGGGCCGGGCTGGAGGAGTTGGCCCGCTTGCGGGACGCCGGGGTGCTGGCGGGTGCGGCGCGGGCGGGGGTGTCGGAGGCTCGCCGTGCTGTGGGGGATGCCTCTGATGCTGAGCTGGGGTGCCTCGTGGAGCTGGGGGATCGCGCCAGGACGGCGATCGCCGAGGCGGGTCTGCCGATGGTGCGGCACTGGGCGAAGAAGGTCTTTGAGCCCCGCCGAGAGGAGTTCATCCAGAGTGCTGTGGTGCCGCTGATGGAGGCAGCCGGCCGGTGGGATCCTCAGAAGGCTTCATGGACGACCTACTCGTATGCGACGGCTCGGTTCGAGTTCTTGCACGAGTTGGCCCGCCCGGCCTCACGTTTGGAGTTCGCGAGCGAGACGCTGGGTGAGCAGAAGCTGCGAGACAGCCAGTCGGAGCAGGTTTTCGGAAGCGTGGCTGCCTCGCCGGAGGACCTTGTGGTGGCGGCTACCGAGCGGGAGCGCGCGCAGCAACTCCTTGCGTTGGTCCCGCCACGGCTGCGCGACGCGGTGGCTGCCCGGATGGGTCGCTTGGGCGAGAGCGCGCCGACGATGGTCGAGGTCGCTGACAGGTTGGGGCTGACTGCTTCGACCGCGGGGAGGCGTGTCTGGGAGGGGATCGATCATTTGAGGCATCTGGCGGCCGATGAGGCCACGGAATCAGGGAGTTTGCGGCATCTGGCGATGGCCCTGCGCGCTGGATCGGTGCCCGCAGCCGACCCGCGTCGGGAGGGCCGCAGGCCTCCGGGTGGGGGCCCGGCGGTGACCCCTTGATGTGTTTGACTCCTGACAACTCCTCGACGTCGTGACTCGTGGCGATGCGGCCGAGGTCACGCCAGGGGACGGGCGGCAGATTGGTTGCCGCTGTAGGTGTCGCGAGTTGGGGTTGATAGGGGTGTGACGATGCATCAGGTTTCCTCCGTTGACGGCACGACCCAGCAGCGGGCCGAGCCGGCTGCCAGTGTGCGAACGCGGCGGCGACCGGCGCTGGCCGTGGGGGCGGTGCTCCTGATCCTGCTGGGTGCCGCCGGCGGGGCTTGGATCTATCTGACGGGACGCGACAACGTTGAAGTGGTCGTGGCCCGGGTGGCGATCGCCCGTGGCGAGGTGATGGTTGCCGACCAGCTCACCACCGTGCACATGCCCCCCAACGAGCAGCTGCGCTACATTCCGGCCACAGAGCTGCCGGACCTGGTGGGGCAGCGCGCCGCCCATGATGTCGCCGCCGGGTCCCTGATCGGACCTGACGCTGCGACCCCGGCGATGGTGCCCGGGACGGGACGCACGGTCGTGGGGTTGTCGCTGCCACCGGGCGCCGAGCCGGCGATCCCGCTGCAGGTCGGTGACCGGGTCCGGGTGGTCTTGACCGAACCCGCCTACGCCTGCGCCGCCGGCACCGCAGCTTCCCCGGTCGACGCGGAGGGGCCGGCGCCGCAGTGTTCGGTGGATGTCATCATCCCCGGCACCGTGGTGGCCACCGCCCGCGATGAGGCCTCTGGCCAGGTCGGCGTCTCGGTCGAGGTCGGCCAGGACGACGCGCCCAAGGCTGCGGCGGGGGCGGCGCTGGGACGGGTGGCTCTGGTCCTGGATAGTCGGGACAACTAGGCATGGCCGTGTTCGCGTTCACTTCGGCCGCCGGGTCACCGGGTGTGACCACGACGGCGTTGGGGTTGGCGTTGGAGTGGCCGGGCGAGGTGCTCCTGGTCGATGCCGACCCGGTGGGGGGCTCCCCCGTTCTGGCTGGCTTCTACGGCGGCACGGTGCAGCACCCGGGAACCCTGGTGGAGTTGTGGGCAGCGCATCGGCAGGGCCGCCTTGATGACGCGCTGCGGGAGATGCCGCTGCGGATCGCCGATCATGCCTCGTTCGTGTCGGGCCCGGCGGGTGCGGCGCAGGCCGGCAGCCTGACCGAGTTGTGGCAGGCTCTGGCCCTACGCCTGCGGTCCCTCTCGGGCATGGACGTCGATGTCCTGCTGGATCTGGGCCGCCTGGGTCATCAGCATTTCCCGATGGCGTTGGCCCGCGCTGCGGACGAGCTGCTGCTGGTGCTGCGCAGCGACCTGGTGGCAGTGGCGGCTGCCGCAGCCTGCGAGATCCCCACCGACGCGCCCACCCACGTCGCGCTGATCGGCGCGAAGCGTCCCTACACCGCGCGCGAGGTGTCATCCGTGGTCAAACGCGACGTGACCGTCTCATTGCCTTGGGCCCCCACCGAGGCCGCGGTGTTCAGCCATGGCATCAAGGAAACTAAGAAGTCCTCGGAACTGCGCAGGGCTCTGCGGCAGACCGCGGAGAGCCTGCGGTGGCGCGCTGATCGGCGTGAGGAGGTCGGCTATGAGTGATCTCACCCCCGCAGCCTCGGTTGCGCCGGCCACGCTGGCGCTGTTCACCCAACCCCTGCCGCCGCCTGGCCGCACCCGGGGGACCTTCCGTATCAACGGCGAGGGACCCCAGCATCAGGCGACCCCACCGCGGATGTCTCCTGCGGCGGGGCCGGCGCCGCGGGTGCTGCGGGTATTTGCGGGCGAGGTGGACTGGGATCTGGTGGCGTCGCTGCGTGAACGGGTCTCTGCGGAACTGTCCGAACGTGATCCCGAGCCCGGTGTGCGGGAAGAGGTGGGCCGCGAGATCATCTGGCAGGTACTGGAGGAGGAGTCCCGCACCGCGACCGTGCGGGGCGAGGCCACCTGGACGCTGCTGCATCAAGACGAGTTGGCCCAGGCCCTGTTCGACGCGGTGTTCCGGCTGGGCCGGCTCCAGCCCTATCTGGATGACGACTCGATCGAGAACGTGATCATCTCCGGCCACGACAACGTGCTGGTCGAAAACAGCAACGGGGAGTTGGTGCAGGCCCCGCCGGTGGCCTCCAGCGACGAACAGCTCATCGAATACCTCACCTTCATGGCCGCCCACCAACCCAAACCGCGCGAGTTCAGCGAGGCCGCCACCAAACTGCACCTGTCCCTGCCGAACCGGGCCCGCCTGTTCGCCTCCGCCTGGGTGACCTCCAAACCCACCGTGATCATCCGCCGCAACCGCCTCGTCGACGCCGGCCTCCAGGAGCTGGTGCGGCTGGGATCGTTGACACCGCTGGCGGCATCGTTCCTCTCGGCAGCGGTGCAGGCACGCTTGTCCTTGGTGGTGTCGGGGGATCAGGGCACCGGGAAGACGACGATGCTGCGCGCCCTCGCACACGAGCTGCCGCCGCATGTCCAGATCGGCACGATTGAAACCGAGTACGAGCTGTACCTCAAGGACACCGGCAACCATCAGGTGGTCCATGAGTGGCAGGCCAACCCGGGCTCCGGGGAGATCGGCCTCAACGGCCGGCGCGCCGGGGAGTACACGGTGCGGGAAGCCCTGGAGGACTCATTGCGAGCCAACCTGTCCTACACCATCGTCGGTGAGGTCCGCGGATCCGAGATCGTGACCATGTTCAAATGCATGCAATCGGGCTCCGGGTCCATGTCCACCACGCATGCCCGCTCCGGCGAAGGAGCGATCCGCAAACTTGTCACCTGTGCCACGCAAGAGGGCGCCAACATCACCCGCGAATACGCCCTCAACGTCATCGCCGAAGACATCGACCTGATCGTTCAACTGCAGGTCGAATCCGTGCCCCTGCCCGGCGGCGGGTGGCAGAAACGGCGCTGGGTCAGCGAGATCATCGCGGTGGAACCCGGCGAAGACGCCAAGGGCTACGCCACCACCACCATCTTCGCCACCACCCCCGGCTCCTATCAGGCCGCCCCGGTCCTGCTACCGGACCGGTTCCGGGACCTGGAACGCTTCGGTTTCGACTACGCCAGCTTCCACGCACAACGGGGGCTGAACCCATGATGCTGATCGCCTCCCTGTCCGGCACGCTGCTTGTCGCCGGCATCCTCGCCTTGATCTACGCGCTGATTCCGCAACCAGTCCGCCCGGCCCGCCCGAAGTCCCGCAAACCCAAACTGCGCACCACCGAGAAGACCTTGGCGTTGGCGGGGGTGGCCGGCGGCGCCGTGCTGACACTGTTGACCGGGTGGCTCGTGGCGCTGATCCTGGTCCCAGCGGTCACGGTGATGGGATATCGCAGCTGGTCGGGGCGCCGCGAAAACAGGGTTAAGCGGCTCGGTGCCCTGGCCGATTTCGCGCGCGGCCTCAGCGGGGTCTTGACCGCAGGTAGGGGCTTGGAGCAGGCGATCTTGCATGCCGCGCGCTCCGTCCCCGCTGCGCTGGCCCCTGAGGTCGGGCGGCTGGCCGCCAGGGTCAGGGCAAACTGGCCCACAGGAAAAGCGCTGCGGCGTTTCGCCGACGAACTCGACGACGCCACCGGCGACCTGTTCGTCGCCACCTTGATCCTGGCCGCCGAGCGACGGGGACCGGGCGTGGCCTCCGCCATGCAAGGTTTGGCCGAATCGATCGACGCCGACGTGCGGGCCCGCCGCCAGGTCGAAACCGAACAACAAAAAGCCAAGACCGCCGCCCGCATCATCACCATCATCTCCGCGCTGCTCCTGCTCGGCCTGTTCACCGCCGGCAGCTACGTCGACCCCTACCGCACCCCGATCGGACAACTGCTGCTGCTGGGATTCATGTCGATGTTCCTGCTGGTCCTGGCGTGGATGGGCCGCATCGCCCGTGCCCAACCCCTACCGCGGTTCATGGGCCACGACCTCCCCAGCAAGGCGGTGACACGATGACAGGCCTGCAACTGGCCATGCTGTCCGGGGCCCTGATCCTCGGTGGCGTCGCCTGCCTGACCGCCTGGGCACTGCCCGCCACCGTTCACCTCAAAGATGCCATCGCCCGGCTCCAGCCCGCCACCCACATCCCCGACCCCGTCACGACCAGGGATCGCCGCGACACCGAAACCACCATTGGACAGTGGGCGCAGCGTCACCTTCCCGCGCTGCTGTGGGGAGCCGCCCCTGAGAAGGATTTGGCGCTGCTGGGCCGCACCACAGCGTCCCTGTACGGCTCCAAGGTCATCAGTGCAGCAATCGGCCTGCTCCTGATCCCGGTCATCAGCCTTATTCTGGCGATGCTGGGTTGGTCCATGCCGCTCGGTATTCCGGCGATCGGCTCTGTGGCGCTTGCGGTGATGATGTGGTTGCTCCCCAGCAACGAGCTGCGCGATAAGGCACGCAAAGCACGCGAAGAGTTCAGCTACGCCCTGGGCGCCTTCGTCGAAATGGTCGCCCTGGAACGCCTCTCCGGCGCCACCGTCCCCCAGGCACTCATCCACGCCGCCGACACCGGAGACTCCTGGGTCTTCGACCGGATCGCCGCCGTGCTGCGCCGCACCCACTACACCGGCCAGTCCCCCTGGGACGCGCTGGCAGACATGGGCCAAGCCCTCGACCTTCCCGACCTGGTCGACCTGGCCGACATCATGCGACTAGGCGGCTCCGACGGCACCCGCGTCTACGACTCCCTACGCGCCCGCGCCGCCACCATGCGCAACGCCACCCTCAACACCCAGATCAGCCGAGCCAACCAGGCCTCCGAACGCATCGCCGTGCCCGTCGCACTGCTCGTCTTCGTCCTGGCCCTGACCCTCATCTCCCCAGCCCTCCTGCGAATGCTCTAGACCGAAAGGACACTCACCATGCTCTACCTCTACAGCCACCTCATCGCCTCGCTCACCGCCCCCGCCAGACGCGACGAACGCGGACTGTCCCAGTCCACGGAAAACGCGATCCTCCTCGCCGGCGCCGTTGCCGTGGCAGTCATCATCATCACCGTGATCACCAACTATGTGCAGGGCAACCTCCCCGGCTAGACGCGACGAACGCGGACTCAGCTCCAGCGTCCTCGCGTCCATCCTCTTCCCCCTGGTGCTGTCGGTCCTGTGGCTGGCAATGCAGTGGGCCATGTTGAGCTGGGCCCATGCCACCGCCCAGGCCGCCGCCCAAGACGCAGCCCGCGCCGCCGCAGCCCTCGACGCCACCGACGCCCACGGACACGCCGCAGCGGAAGCCGCCGCCGACAACGGCTCACTCGAGACACACGCAGTCTCTGTCCAGCGAGGGGCGATCACCACCACGGCGACCGTCACCGGCACCGCACACCGGCTGATCCCCGGCTTCCCCGTGGCCGTCGAGGTTACCGCTACCGCACCCACCCAACGACTCACCTCATCCTGACAAGGACCGACGATGTACCACCGACTCGCCCCCGCCGCGCTCCTCGCCCTCGCCGCCATGGCCGCGTGCACCCCAACTTCGGAAGTCACCCCCACACCGGAGCCGACACCAGCGGCCAGCACCACAACCTCGGCGCAGCCGACACCCACCCCGTCGGCCAGCACCGAGGCACCCAGCCCGTCGCCCAGCCCCACCCCGACGAGCACCTTGTCACCCGAACAGGAAGCCGCCCAAGCAGCCGCGGAGGAGTACTTCCGTGCCTTGAATGCGGTTCGTAGCGACCCCAACGCTGACTTCCAGCAGGTCGCTGACATCACCACTGGGGAACACACTGCAGCCGAGGCCAATGTGCTCAACGACTTCCGTAGCAAGGGCGTCGTCCAAGTCGGTAAGCGAACGTACACCTACAAGGGCGTAGGCCCGGTGGTGGAAGTCGAGGGCATAAAGTCCGTCGAGGTGCGCGTCTGCAGCGACTCCACCAACAGCGACATGGTCGACGAAGCCGGCAATTCGGTGCTGGACCCGCAACGTAGTCGGTTCGTTGACTTTCAACTCGACATTGTCCTCGTGGGTGATCGATGGAAGGTCAACGGCGGCCAGAGCGAGCCGGTGGAGTCATGCTAACCCGTTGCTTGACGCTGGGCCTGGGCTTCGCTCTAGGAGCCTTGGCTGGACCTCTTCCTGCTCTAGCCGAGGCGGGTGGGGGAGCCTTCGTCAATGAGGACTCTGTGGTTGTGCGCGTCGAAACACCCGGTTCACAGGGCAGCTCCGCTATGCCTGCGCGTCGTGAGCGGGGAGAATCAGGCGCTGCTGCATCGGTGTGCCACTCCTCGGGTGGGGCGCAGATCCCGTGTTATCAGTTCGGCGTTCCGTGGCGGCCCGATCTGCAGTGTTACGCGCGTGTCAAGCCGACCCAGCCTCCCATCACGGACGTGATCTGGGAGGGCAACACGACCGGGTTGATCGTGGAATGCCGCATCGGTACCGAGGGCGGCTGGAACACCGGATGGGACCGATGGGTGGGCACAGCGGAGTTGTCTGCACCTCCGGACCCGGAAGAGTTGGCGCGTCGCGCTGTGGCAAGGATGCAGCTCCAGCCGATCCAGATGGGCACCTTCCCGCCATTGGAGCAGCGCTCGCCCGCGGCGTTGGGTTATGTCGGATGGAACGTGTGGATGTGGGTCGACGGTGCCACTGCCTCGAACTGGGGCCCGATCACCCGGTCCGTGTCAGAGCGGGGCTTCAGTGTCTCGGCCACCGCCCGCGTGGACAAGGTCGAGTGGGACATGGGTGACGGCACGATCATCGAGTGCCAAATCGGTACTCCGTGGCAGAGCATCTGGACCCACAACGAGGCCTCCCCGGATTGCGGCCACCTCTACGCCAAAGACGGTGAGTACTCCGTCACCGCCACCTCCCACTGGGTCATCGACTGGGCTGGCATCGGAGAGAGCGGCATCCTTACCATGGACCTGGACAGCACAGGAACGATGAGGATCGCTGAAGTGCAGGTCGTCAACGTCAACGAACCATGACCATGAAGCATCGAGACCAGCGCGGAATGATGGTCGCGGTTGAAACCGCGATCATCCTTCCCGCGCTCCTGCTCATCGTCGGACTCCTAGTCGTGCTGGCGAGCCAGGCCCTCACGGGCATGGCCGTCTCCTCCGCCGCGGCCCAGGCCGCCCGCGCGGCCTCGATCGAACGCGAACCCGCCTCAGCGGCGTCGGCAGCACAGTCAGTCGCGGGGGCATCTCTCGCCGAATCTGGCATCGCCTGTCTCGCCACGAGCGTGGACGTGGACGCGGGAGGGCTGCGCGCCGCGCTCGGCAGCTCAACGCATGTTTCTGTCACGGTGTCCTGTGAGGTCGACTTCGGAGTCGGCCTCCCTGGCATGCCGCTGTCGAAAGTGGTTACCGCCACGAAAACGTCGCCCGTGGACACGTATCGGAGCCGTTGATGAACAACACCGAAATCTCTACCTTCAGCTCTGCTCCCGACGAGCGGGGGATGGTGTCGGTGTGGGTGGCTGTCGCCCTGGTCGCGTTCATAGTGATCGTCGGGATCGGGGTCGACTTCGCCGGGCACACCGCAGCATCGCAGGACGCCAGGGCAATTGCCGCCGAAGCGGCGCGGGCCGGAGGACAACATCTGACCCTCGACTCCGGCAGGGCCCGTCCAGACGTTCACGGCGCCATCCGCGCCGCGAGCGCCTACGTTGCGGGATCGCCCTATCGCGGCAGCACAAGCGTTCGGGGTGGGGACACGGTGACAGTGGTCGTGACCGGCCGCTACGAGACGCAGTTCCTCTCGATCATCGGGATCTCGGGCCTCCCCGTAAACGAGGCGGGCTCAGCCACCGTGAAGTCGGTCATGGGAAGTAGCGAACAATGAGACTTGTCCGAGGACTCGCAGCGACCATCGTCATCGCAGCAGCCGTGTTCGCCGCGCCGTGGCTGCTGCTGCAACTGGGTCAGCTGCCGGGCTTCCTCCCGTCATGGAGTGCGCTGTCCACCTTGCTGCTGACTCCCGACAACGGCCGGTTCCTCCTGGTCCTGGTGTGGGCGGCCGCATGGGTGTTGTGGCTATGGACCACCGCGATAATCCTCACCGAAACCGTGGGCGCACTTCGAGGCATCAAACCCCCATCGTTGCCCGGCGGATCATTTGCTCAACCGGCCATCCGTATCCTGGTGATGGCAGCCATCGGCACCCTCGCCGCGACCGCTGCCCCAACACCATCGGTGGCCGCACCTCCCATCCCGGTCGCCAACCCGGCAGCACCAATAGCCGCCCAGCTGGCCAGGCCGCAAGACGCGAAGCCAGCACCGGAAGCGGCGACAGTGACTGTCGAGCGTGGCGACAGTCTCTGGTCACTGTCCGAGGAACATCTGGAGGACCCGCAGCGCTGGCCGGAACTCTACGAACTCAACCGGGGCATCGAACAACACACGGGCTACGCGCTCGAGGACCCAGACTTCATCGACGTGGGCTGGATACTGAAACTGCCAACCCGACAGGTCGAAGGCCCCCCTGAGCCTCTCCCCGTGCCCACCGAACCTGTACCGACCCCGAACAGGACCGGGGACAACATCCCGTCCTGCCGGCAGGACCCCAAGACGCCCCCTGCTCCACCTCCCCGCGTCATCAGCACTCCGGAGGCCGCTAGTCCCTCTGCGGAGGCGTCACCCACAGCCTCACCGGCTCTCTCGAGGTCTGCGGCTCAGCTTTCCGACTCCCTCGCCTCATCCTCCGATGATTCAGACACGGACGCGGCCTTCGACTGGCAAGTGGCAGGACTAATCGGCGCCGGCTCCTTCCTCGGCGCAGGACTTGCCTCGCTCCTGGCCCGTCGGCGGCGAGAGCAGTTCCGCACCCGCCGACCCGGCAGGACCATCGCCGTCGCCGAACCCCATATTGCACCGATCGAGATGACCGCCCACATCGCCGCAGGTCTATCCGCCCGGCTGGTGAACCGACTCGACGCCGTCCTCCGCCGCCTCCACGGCACCCTAGAGATCAAGGCTGCCGTTGTGTCACGCGAAGGCACCATCCACCTGATCACTGACAACATGCTGCAGGCACCCTGGGTCCGTGAGCCCGACGGATGGTCACTGCCCAACTCGGTCCCAGCCGACCATGTCGGACCGGAGATTCGCGACAGCCCGTGCGCCTACCCGCTCCTGGTGACCATCGGCGCCGACAGCGCAGACAGGGTCGTGCTGATCAACCTCGAAACACTGGGACACGTGACCCTCACCGGTGACGAGGTGATGCGCGCCGACTTCACGCGGTACCTCGCAGCCGAACTGGCCGTCAACCCATGGTCCGCAGGAGTGCGGGTCTCTTGTCACGGACCGGCCGCCGACGCCGTCCCCATGGCCCCAGAAAGACTCGACGCCGACGACGCCGAACTCCTCACCCTCGCACAGCGCAATCAGCTCCGTGCGACCAGAAGCGGCCACACCACGCGGCAGGGTCGAGCAACCCAGGCCGAGGACGAAATGTGGGGAGCAGGTGCCATCCTCACCCCGCGAGAGCATCACTCCGAGACAACCGACTTCGTCGCGGCACACCCCGGAAGCACCGGCGTAGCGCTGGTGACGGGAAGCCGCGATCACGGCACGCTGAACTTGACCGGCTCGGGCCGAGTCACCGGCCTGGGGATGGAGTTGACCGCCGTCGGGCTCACCGAAGATGAGGCCGCCGGCTGCGCAGTCCTCCTCAACACCACAACGCAAGACGACCTTCCCCCGCAGCCTGCCGACGACCTGACAGACATCACCGGGAACCTCCTCGCCGAACATCGAGCAGTGCGAACCGACGACATCGCCATCGCCACTCTCCTGCCAGAACCCGACGAGGCATACCTCGCTGCGACGGCAACCACTCACGATGACCTGGCCGTCCTGGCGCCGTGCGTGAACGCCGGCGCTGTCGAGCAGCTCGAGAGCCGGGATCCCACGCTCGACGACGACGCGCGGGCATGGTTCTCCGACAGGTGCCCCTATCCCCGCCTGTCGCTCCTGGGGCCCGTCAAGGCCCGCTGCTACGGCAAGCCCATGGCCAAACAGAAGGCTTACTACACCGAAGCGCTGTCATACCTCGCACTCCACCCACACGGAGTAACCGGCGAGCAGATCGCCAACGCCTTCGGACTCTCCGTACCAAGGGCCCGCACCGTGCTCTCCAACCTGCGGCAATGGGTAGGCACCAACCCCCGCACCCGCGAGCCACACATCCCCGATGCGAAATCCTCCCCCGAAGCAAAGAACAGGGGAGTGGGGCTCTACCTGGTCCAGGACCTCCTTGTCGATGTCGACCTGTTCCGACGTCTGCGTGCGCGAGCTTTATCCGCTGGGCCTGACGGCATCGGCGACCTGGAGATGGCATTGACACTCGTCGACGGTCGTCCATTCGACCAGCTGCGCCCCGCCGGCTGGACCTGGCTCCTCGAAGGTGACCGCATCGACCACCACATGGTCTGCGCCATCGGCGACGTCGCCCATATTCTCGTCACCCACCACCTCCACGCCGGCCGCTTCGAAGCAGCCCGCCAAGCAGCCAACATCGCCCTCCAAGCAGACCCGGACTCCGAAACCGCAAGACTCGACCTCGCCGTCATCATGGTCGAAACCGGACACTCCGAAATGGCCCGGCAGACAGTAGCTGACGCACTCGGAGAAGACGCTGACCTGGACCTCACCCCACGAGGACTGGAAGTCTCACGCCGACGCCAATGGCTCAGCAGCAGCAGCTAGAGCTTGTGACCCGGCATGGCACCCTTCCTCTTGCACCCGCCGGACACCTGCCGCCCTGAACCCTCCTGCAGTTAGCCTCGCTCTATGGCTCCACGCTGCGCCGCACACCGCTGCCCTGAGCAGCCCGGTGACTCGGGTCTCTGCGCGCGCCATGAGAAGCGCCTCCGAGTCACCGGCACATTGCCCACCTATCTCGAGCCGGTCACAGGGGATCAGAGTGGGCGAGGGCAGTACGGAATCCTGGACGTAGACGAGTTTGGCGTGCTCTGCCATGAATGCGGTGATCGCTTCGCCGCTCTCGGACAACACGTGAGCCGTGCGCACGGCATCAAAGCTGACTCCTACCGAGAACGTCACGGTCTCGAAGGCTCACTTCGGATTCGAAGCGCCACAGCGCGTCGCCGGCCTCACCTTTGTTCCAGTTGCGACACCATTCTCATCACAGCCGCAAAGCTCTGCGACGCCTGCAAAGCCCATCGCCAAGAAACGGTCGACCAACAACGGATGCGACGCCCCCGCTGGCGGCAGCTCAGCGTGCACGAGGAGGCCAGACTGGTCAACGTCCATGCTGAGGAACTGGCGCAACTCGTCCGCCAACTGCAGCGGGAACGAGTTCCATCCAACGTCATCGGCAGCGTGCTGGGTATCTCACCCGCCCAGATGTCGCAACGATTTCCTCGTCGTGAGTACCGCCGAAGCCAATCTGACCAGCGCTAGGTGGCTCTGCCTTGGGCTGCGTAGCTCCAACAAGGCATGAACGTCGCCAGCCCGCTGCTCGGGACTGCTGAATGTTTAGGTGTGAATCGCACTGAGTTTGTTGGAGACTCCTGGTCTTGGAAACGAGGATGGAGTCATGCCGAAGGAACAGGTGCCGGGGAAGCCGACGACGCGTCGGTACTCGGAGGAGGAGAAGGCCGCCGCGGTGC
>NZ_JACJFZ010000009.1:0-19904 GCF_014164735.1 Tessaracoccus sp. MC1756
GGCCTCGACATCCTCGCACGCTGCCGACTGACCACCATCAACAACCCCGAAGAGGAGGTGACCGAACCCCCCGCCCTAACCGCCTAGACGAAGGAACCGCTACACCACTCCGCTGGACTTGACCCTGGGGGTCAGTATTCACGCGGCGTTGACAGCCGCGAAGCCGGAGGATCCAAACCCCTAGTTATGAAGAGCCACGTTGGCAATAGTCCCCGTCGGCACGGTAGCAGGACGGCTCTCCGGCGGGCACGCCACAACACATCTGCACGCGCCGAAACGAATTGACCGCTCCCCTCTTCGATGCCTGAGATCGCCGGTGCCAACAGTTCGGCAGAGGGGAGGAAGAAGTCGGCACGGCCGCCTCGAGAGCGCTCGAGCAGATTCCTCGTAGTGGTGCAGCCCTAGGTGGCAGCGGATGGCCGATACGTCACGACGGCTAGAGCGGGATCCTTCGAGTTCATCCACACGGCTCGTTCGAAAGAGCATCACGATGGCCGCTCATGGCGTTATCGACCCGCGCAGGCCCTCGGCAATCTGCTGGCTTCACCGGGTGGGATGCGCAGCCCGCAGCACATGATCGACCAGCCGTTGTCTGCGACGCCGTCTAGGCTTGCGGCGCCCGAGGAGGGCCCTCGACTGGCCCGACGCTACCTCCGTCCACCCCAGTCCGATCCCCTCCTAGACCACACCGCCGACCTTCCCGATGTCGCCGAAAACGTCGGCACCGCCCCAGTGTTCGGCGTTCTCTTGTTGTGCCTGGGTTCCTACTGCCCAGTGTGGCGCTTCCGCGACCTCACCTAGATGAGCGAACAGCTCAGTCCCGAGGTCATCGACTGAGCCCAGTTCATCGCGCGCGTCAGGCGGGAGTCATTGCCGCTGCGGCTGCGGACGGACCCGATCCGGTGTAGAGTTTCCATAGGTGAAACGCTCGATTTCATCTGCTGAAACGCTTAGGGGTGTGCGGGATGGTTGGTGGCGTGCTGAGCACAGGGGTGATACCCGTAATCGTGATAGATGAGTCTGAACTCGCAATCCGACTCGCTGACGCACTTCTTGCAGGCGGAGTTTCTGTCGCCGAGGTAACGTTTCGCACTTCGGTGGCTGCGCAGGTCATCGAAAAGATGTCGGGCATCGACGGAATGATCGTCGGAGCCGGAACGGTCCTGTCTCCGGCTCAGGTCGATCACGCCGTCGCCGCAGGGGCAAGGTTCATCGTTAGTCCGGGGTTCTTGCCATCAGTGGTTGAGCGCGCCCTGGAGCATGGGGTGATGGCGCTGCCGGGTGCAGTCACCCCCACTGAAATCATGATGGCGCTGAGTATGGGTATCGATACGCTGAAGTTCTTTCCCGCGTCCGTCTATGGTGGACCGGCAGCCATTAGAGCCCTTCGCGCGCCATTTCCACAGGTGCAGTTCCTTCCCACTGGCGGAGTCACCGCGACAAACATGTCTGACTATCTTCGTCTTCCGAACGTGCCGGCAGTGGGAGGAACCTGGATGGTCAACGAGCTACTCCTCAAGCAGCGCGACTTCGACCAGATCACGGAATTATCCCGGAGGGCGGCAGTTGCTGCCGCAGCCATTCGAAAGGGCATCGAGAAGTGAGTGCAGTCATCGAACTCCGGGGCAGCGACGAGTGTCGCTATGACGCGGTCTCACTCGGAGAAATTATGCTCCGTTTGGATCCCGGCGACTCACGTATTCGCGCCGCTCGCCGCTTCGACGTATGGGAAGGCGGCGGCGAGTACAACGTGGTCCGCGGCCTTTCGAGGGTCTTCGGACTACGCTCAGCTGCGATCACGTCCTTGGTCGACAACGAGGTCGGGCGGCTTATCGAGTCGCTCGTTCAAGGCGGTGGAGTCGACAATTCGCTCATCCACTGGGTTCCCGACGACGGTTCCGGCCGCACGGCACGAAACGGCCTCAACTTCACCGAGCGCGGCTACGGTCTCCGCAAAGCCAAGGGTGTGTCCGACCGTGGACACACGGCAATCTCTCAGCTAGCGCCTCAGGACACCGACTTTGATTACATCTTTGGTGAACTCGGTGTGCGCTGGCTGCACACCGGCGGTATATTCGCCGCCTTGTCTGAGCAGTCCGCTGAGACAGCCATCACCGCCGCGCGAGTTGCGAAGAGATACGGCACGGTGGTCTCATATGACCTCAACTATCGGCCGAGCCTTTGGAAGTCGATTGGAGGACAGGCGCGCGCCCGGGAGGTCAACCGCGAGCTTGCCCGTTACGTCGACGTGATGCTGGGCAACGAGGAGGATTTCTGCGCCGGTCTCGGCTTCGAGGTTGAGGGACTCGACCCTAACATGGCTGCCCTGCCGGTAGAGGCCTTCCACCAAATGATCAAACGAGTTGTGTCGGAGTTCCAGAATTTCAAGGTAGTAACCACCACCTTGCGGACAGTGAAGACCGCGTCGCTGAACGACTGGGGGGCCCTGGCTTGGAGCAAGAGCGAGGGCATTCTCCAGGCTACAGACAGGAGGGACGTCGAGATCTTGGATCGGGTCGGCGGCGGTGATTCCTTCGCGTCCGGGGTGATATTCGGACTGATGAGCGGAGAGAGCCTCCAATCTTCGCTTGAGTTGGGCGCCGCTCATGGTGCTTTGGCTATGACCACGCCAGGCGACACGTCCATGATGTCCCTCGAGGATGTTCGACATTTGGCCGCCGGCGGCAGCCCACGCGTCGACCGATGAGCTCTGCTTTGACGGATTCCGGGAGAGCGCTTGCCACCGGACATGCACCCAGCTCGTGACGCCGGGCGTCGCACCTAGGGCGGTAATCGAGTCGCTCGGCGGGGTCGTCCCATACTGAAAGAGCCCCATCGGCGTATTTCACTATCCGGGTTGAAGGATTTCACGCAGAATCGGTGAGGCTCACTTCACCAAATACTCAACACGAAGACTGGGGCCAGCGCCTCGGCTCATGAGTGCGCGCCGACGCGATCTGGAGGACGTCGTCCGCGCACCGTATTGATGGATGCAAGGACCAGGGCATGGGCCAACACACCACGAACAGGCAACAGCCCGCCGTGGCGCAGACGCCTGCAAATATTGACATCAAACAACCGCCTTGTGTGAAGAGCCTGTCGCTGACGCCGAGGACTGCGCGGGATTAGTGGTGAGATTGTTCGCCCAGGTCTGCTACCAGGGCCGTACTGCTCCGATTTCATCTCGCCAGACTGGGGTACGCCAATCGGAGCCGCCACCGCCGAGTAGCTTGCGGGGATCGATCACTAGCCCAAGCCCGGGAGCATTGAGCTGCTCGTGGACGTTGATCGTTCCGTCCTCAAGTCGAAGAGGCTCTACCAGTAGGCTGCCCCCGAGATCGACGGTCTCTTGGATCATGAAATTGGACTGCGATGCTACGAGGTTGATGCTGGCCACGAGGTTGACGGGGCCGAGGGGGTTGTGGAGTGCGACCTGTGCTCCCGCGGTGCGGGCCAGTGCGCCGATACGCATTCCTCCGGTGAGGCCTCCGCAGTGAGCGAGGTCTGGTTGCAGAATGGTGATTCCATCATCGAGTGCTTGCCGGAACTCCCAGAGTTCGCCCAGTCGTTCACCGGCCGCGATTGGAAATGGGCTGCGTTCAACGACTCGGGCGTAGCTTAGGCGATCGACGGGGTGCAGCGGTTCTTCGACGAATGCCAGGGGCAGCTCAGCCAGCGCCTCAAGTAGCCTTAGAACGCCTGGGTATGTGTATCGGCCATGGACATCGACGGCTAGGTCAACTTCAGGTCCGATGAGTTCCTGCAACTCTTGGAGGAAGATCACCTGTAGGTGAAGTTGCCGCCTCGTGGGAAGCGACTGGACGGGACCGAACACACAGGTCTTGACCATTCGTGCGCCGTTGTTCAGCGCCTCCGACGCACTAGCTACTGCGGCGACGGCGCGGTCTCTGGCATCCTGCTCTGAAGTCGGGAAAGCATCACCGCTTTGTGCATGGAAATACAGCGGCACCCTCGTGTGGAAACTACCCCCGAGCATCTTCCACACCGGAATCCCCAGCGCTTTGCCCTTCAGGTCCCAAATCGCTTGGTCCATGGCGCTCAACGCGCTGAGCCCGAGCATGCCGGGCGGGTAGAAGGAGCCGGCCCGCATCTGCATCTCGAGCTCTTCCGCGCTCCAGACGGTTTTGCCAACTGCCGTCAAGATCATCTGTTCGAGGATCGACTCAACAGTGTCGGCAGACCCTTCGAGGATTGCCTCGCCAACGCCTTCGATCTCACCGTCACCAACACTGGCGGTCAATAGGAGTAAGGACCGGCGAGGCCCGTGATGAAGGACTCTCCCGCCGGAGATTATGGCTTCTTGCATGCCGTTCTCTTTCAACTCTGAGCAGTCTTACTGCGCTTCACGTAGCAGGGCTGCAATATCCTCTAGTTGCTTGTGGTCTTTCAAACAGGACCCAAGCCCCAGGCCTATGGCACCGGCCTGAAGGAAGGACGCTGCGTTGTCGGCGTCCACTCCACCTGTTGCGATGAACTTCGGGCCAGGCAGGGGCGAATGCATAGCTTTGATCCATTCCGCTGTCAGAAGTTGCGCTGGGAACATCTTTTGGAGTGTCCATCCCATCTCCTCCGCCTCCGCGACTTCACTCGGTGTGGCGACCCCGGGGATGTATGGAACTCCTCTATCGATCGCCTGGGTTGATACCGCCCGGGACAGGTTGGGGGCGAAGAGGAACTGTGCTCCTGCTTGTTGGGCCTGCGCCACTTGCGCCGCGCGCACGACGGTGCCGGCACCAACCGTGGCCGTCGGAAAGGTGTCCCGTAGTGCGGTGATCTGCAGCAGAGACTCGTGGGATTGGAGGGCGACCTCGATGTAGGAGATGCCATGCTGGAGGCATCGCTCGGCGGCCGCAAGTGCCTCTCTGCTGTCCTGCCCCCGGAGGATCGCTACGCCGAAGGGTCGCGCGGAATCACTCATCATGAACGTTCACCACGAACGCGTCTAACGTCTTCGGGCTTGAGAATCGGAGTGTCATCATGCCCTCGCAGAGTGAGGGCAGCCGCCTCTGTAGCGCGGCGCAACGACTCAGGCACCGAGGCGCCCTCCAGTAAACCACTCAGAAACCCACCAGCGAACGCGTCACCCGCTCCGATTTCATCCACGATCGTCTCGATCGGCACGGGACCAGCTTCGAAGGGCGGAGACTCCCTGCCCAGGACCGACACCGGCTGGGCCCCATTCTTGAGAACGAGGAGGTCAGGGCTAGGAAAGAGCGCGCGGATGTTGGCATCGCCCTCGACACCAAAGAGTTCAAGGATCTCGTCTCGCCCCGCAAAGAACACGTCACTACGATTGGCCAAATCAAGAAGCACAGGGCCGGTGCGACGCGATGTCAGTGCACGCCGATGGTTCAAATCGAAGCTAACGAGCGCGTTGTGCTCCCGCCCCAACTCCATGAGTCGCCGCGTGAAATCCTGGGCTGAGCCTGAGAGACCCGCGGTGATCCCGGTGGTGTGAACCAGTGCAACATTGGTCCAGTCGAGAGCCTCCGCATCGTTTGGCTCGAGATGGCTCGCTGCGGAGCCATCCCTGAAATAGTAGTTCCTCGGGTTGTGACCACGCGGGGCACGAAGAATGACGCCAGTCTGCGCGCCAAGTTCTCGTGCCAATACGTTGACCCCGCGGCTCTCGAGGGTCCGCCTGATAATGTCGCCGAGTCTGTCATCGCTCAGCACGCTCAGCCAGTCCGTCTTCACCCCGAGTTGCGTGAGCATCAGGGCTACGTTGGATTCTGCTCCCGCAAGAGCAACTCGGCATTGACCGCCCGGTTCAAAGGGCGGCTCATCGACACTTGAAAGCACCAACATCGTCTCGCCCGCACAAATAACCCTCCGACTATCACGCTGCTCCATGTCCCATTTCACAGCCACCTTCCTCATCACCAGTCGTGGACTGAGCCATCGAGGCGCGTGTTGACTGGAAGGTATGACCGCTCATACTTGAACTGCTGAGCCGCGTTTTCGTCGAAGTCGATACCCAGGCCCGGACGGTCATCAACGTCGAGGCCATGACCGTCTACAAGTCTGAAGCCCGGCCTGAAAACGTCGAGGGCAGACTGCGAGTAGCCCATGTACTCTTGGATGCCGAAGTTGTGGATACTCAGACCAAGGTGAACGGCGGCGGCCATTCCGATGGGGGACACGTCTTGCGGGCCGTGTGCCCCCGAGCGGATTTGGTAGAAGGACGCCATTTCGAGGATCTTCTTGAGTTGCGAGATACCACCACCGTGCGTGACGGACATGCGCACGTAGTCGATGAGGCGTTCGGTAATCAGGTGCTGGGTGTCATAGAAGCTGTTAAAGATTTCGCCGATCGCCAAGGGTGTGGTCGACGCGCGACGTACCAGCCGCACGGCCTCTTGGTCCTCCGCCGGGGTGAAGTCTTCAAGCCAGAAAAGGTTGGCTGGCTCAACTTCTTTGGCCATCCGCGCGGCCTCAATTGGCGTCAACCGGTGGTGCACATCATGCAGCAGATGAACCTCCGGGCCAAAATCACTCCGCGCCTGCTTCAGGACCTCGGGGACGTAAGCAAGGTAGGCCTGCGTGCTCCATTTCTCTTGAAGAGGCAATCCATCCGCAGGGGAATCCAGCTGTGCTGGCCCTGTTTTTCCGATTCCATAGATGACCTCAAGCTTCGGAACCCCCACCTGGAGACGAATCGCTTGGGCCCCCTCCTTCAAGTAGCGTTCCACCTCAGCATAGAGATCTTGGGGTCCCATACCTGATGCGTGACGGTAGACCATGCAGGTGTCACGCGATCGCCCTCCTAGAAGTTCATACACCGGCACCTGCATCCTCTTGCCGGCGAGGTCCCACAGTGCTTGGTCTATGGCACTGATCGCAGTCATGGTGACCGGCCCACGGCGCCAGTAGGCCCCCCTGTATAAGTACTGCCAGATGCGTTCGATTTGCGAGGCGTCTTGACCTAGCAGCAGTGGCTTGATGTGTTCCTCCAAGTAGGCAGCCACAGAGAGCTCCCGGCCGTTAAGGGTGGCGTCACCGACTCCGACTAGTCCGCCACTGGTCTCGACAATGACGGTCGTGTAGTTCCGTCCCGGGCGAGACACGACGATCCGGACATCTTCGATCTTCATTCTTTTCCTTTACTAGCCTTTGGTGGCGCCCGCTGTGAGGCCGCCGACGACGTATTTCTGCGCAAAGAGGGAGAGGATGGCGATGGGCGCACTCATCACCATCGCCGCCGCCATGAGTCCGCCCCAGTCAATCGACGCGTAAGCCATGAACTGATAGAGGGCCACAGGAAGCGTCATTGACTGCGAATCGGCCAGAACCAGTGAAAACAGAAAGTTGTTCCAGCTGAAAATCGTGGCCAACATAAACGCGGTGGCGATACCCGGAACAGAGAGTGGGAGAGAGATCCTGAGGAAACACTGGAATTCGGTCAGACCGTCGACTAGGCCTGCTTCATGCAACTCGTGGGGGATTGAGCGGAAGAAGCCGGTGAGGATCCAAGTCACCAATGGAAGGCCCACGAACATGTGGCTGATGATCAATACCCAGAAGGTCCCGACGATGCCCATCATTGAGAACAGGTAGTACCAGGGAACGAGCAAGAGGATGGCCGGCACAACTCGAGCGAGCAGGATCACGGCGTTCACCTTGCCCATGCCGAATCTCGCGATAGCCCATGCAGCGGGCAGTCCAAGAAGGAGTGAGAACCCCGTGGAGACCAAGGCCACGATGACCGAGTTGCGCACATAGAGCAGGTAGTTGTTCGTCTCGAAGACACGGAAGAAGTTGGCCAGCGTCGGTTCGAAGAAGAAGGTTTGTGAAGGGTCACTTATCTGCACGTTGTTCTTCAGGGAGGCCGTGAGCATCCAGATGTAGGGAAAGGTGAAGACAAGGCCCACGAGGATGATCAATCCGAATCTAGTTCCGTTTCGGATCGCCTGGCGCCTGCGAACCGCTCCAGATTTCCGGCGGGTGAAGTCCTGCTGAAGTTTGCTGGCCATATCACTCTTCCTTCAGGGTGGTCTTGACAACTAGGACGGCGAGTGCCAGAACGAAGACGAAGAAGAAGACGAGGATTGCGGCCGCGAGACCGTACTCCATGTAGTCGAAGCTGTAGCCATAGGCGAGCACGTTCAGAGTTTCCGCTTCGTTGGATGATCCTCCTCCTGGGCCCTTGGTCGCATAGATGAGGTCGAAGGTCTTGAGCGCGTCGATCCCTCGCAGCACGGCAGCTACGACAATGGAGTTGCGGATCAAGGGCAGCACAACGTGCCAGGTACGCTGCCACAAGGAGGCGCCGTCGACCAGCGCAGCCTCCTCGGGGTCCTCCGGCATGCCAGCCAAGCCCGCCATCGTGATCAGGATGACAATGGGAGTCCATTGCCAAACGTCAATGCCGATGAGGACCCAGAGGGCTTGGGTCGGGTCTGTTAGCCACCCTTGGCGAGGAATTCCGATCAGGTGAAGCAAGTTGTTGGCCACACCTATATTCGGATCGAGCATGAGTAGCCAGATTGCACCCACGGCAACAGGGCTGGTCACCAGAGGCAACATGATGATCGTGCGCATCAACCGACCGCCCCAGAACGGCTTGCGCAGAAGCAGCGCGATGGCGATGCCCAGCACGAGCTCCAAGCCAAGTGCGGTAACGGAGAACATGAACGTACGCCAGACCGCTGGCCAGAAACGGTTGGCGTCTGTGAACGCTTCCACGTAGTTGTCGAGGCCGGTGAAGGGCTGCGGACCTTGCGAGGCCGGTCCTGAGGTGTCGGTCAGGCTCAGGTTGATCGTATACACGATCGGGAAGGCAATGAGAAAGACGATCGCCAGCAGTCCGGGCCCAATCATCCCCCACTTGAGTAGTCGGAGTCGGGTCTTGTTCTTCATGGTCCACTTTCCGCTGAACGGCGCCCGGGCTGTCGGGCGCCGTTCAACTAGGTCGAAGTTCTTAGCCTTCTGTGCCGGTTGCCGAGGCGTCTTCGACCAGGAACTGCTCCATCTCAGACTGTGCGGTGTCTGCGGCAGCCCTGACGTCACCGCCCTGAATCGAGGTCACAATTGGAGCACCGGCGATGTCCCGCGCACGCCCAACCTGCACCACAAGGGGTCGGTCATAACCAACGCCGTTCTGGGTGGAAACCCTGAGCGTCTCCGCAAAGTCCTCGGGAATATCGGTTAGGCTATCCGGGTTCTCCCAGACCGACAGTCGGGCACCGAAAATGCCGCTCTTCTGAAGGTCGAGCACCATCTCAGGACCGGTGGCCCACTCAACGAATTTCCAGGCGAGCTCCTGCCTCTCAGAGTTGGCGTTGATGCCCAAGCCCCAAGAGGCGACTGAATAGGGCTTGGAGCCAGCGGGGCCAGCCGGAAGGGGCGCAACGCCCAATTGCTCACGCGTGATCGTCGATGCGCCTTCGCGGGTGAGCTCGGCCCAGAAAACCTCGGCATCAATGAACATCGCCACTCGCCCCTGCTGGAAGAGCGGGTTGATCTGCTCAGTGCTCATGGACTCAACGCCCACGGGCCCATATTCGCGGAGCATCTTCCCGTAGAACTCGTAGGCGGCAACAGCCTCGGGAGTGTTCAGCGAGGCCTTGCCGTCGGTGATGAAGTCGCCACCGAAACTGTAAAGGAAGCCGGAGAACTGAGTTACGGCCGGGGCGCGCAGGCCGCGCATCGCGTAGCCAAAGGGCTGACCGTTCGGGTCGTGAAGTGCAGCAGCGGCGGCTTCCAGTTCCTCCATCGTGGTGGGCACCGAAAGGCCCGCCTTCTCGAAGAGGTCCTTGCGGTAGAAGAGGACTTCCCGCTCCGTGACGATGGGGATCCCGTACTGAGTGCCGTCGTACTGGCCCACTCCCAGCATGGACTCCTGGAAGTCCTCGATCTTGTACTCAGCCCCCGCCGAGAGGTCTCCGAGCCCCAGGAGCCAGCCGTTGCGGGAGAACTGAACGCCCTCCTGGAGCGGGCGATACATCATGACGTCCAGGTCACGGGACTTCCCCTGAAGGCGCGTGTTGTACATCGTCGAGAGCTGATCCGCTTGATAGGAGCTGAGGTCGATCTTGACCTTGTTGGCCTCCTCGAACTCACCCAGACGCGGCTTAATGTAATCCGTCCACGGGTGGTTGGCGGCCGTCACAGAGAGCGTGCCTCCGCCTCCACCGCCACCATTCGTGCTGGCAGTGTCACCTGCCGAGGGAGCGTCTCCGCTGCTGCATGCTGCAAGGCTCACGGCGGCCCCTGCGATGGACGCGCCCGTAAGGAAGGTGCGTCGCCTGAATACCTGCATGTTGGTCTCCAATCTCATGGTTTCTTCTATTTTTGTGGGGTTGGTCTCTGAGGACTGGACAGCCGTCCGGACAAGCTCTTCGATGAACTCGAACCCTCTTTTCTGCCATCAACACGTTGCACGCATTCCTCGATGACGATCTGTCGCGAGCCAGAAGACCCGACAGAAAGGCATCTACCACTACTGTTTCACCTAGCGAAACCATATGTTTCGGTAGATAGAATGTTGCCAGATCCCGAGCGCCCAGGCAACGGAATCGCAAATATCGGATGTTTTGGGGGAAGGGTGCCAAGCTTGTGTCATGACACCGACTGATTCCAGCCCTGGGGAGGCCGCCCCCCCGCGCGTCGAGGCCATCGACCGAGCGTTGACGCTGCTGACCGTTTTGGCCGACGCCGGGCCAGCAGGTTCATCGCTGAGCGATCTAGCTTCGGCGGCCGGGCTCAACAAATCGACTGTCCACCGTGCGCTGGGCACATTGGCCGCCAGGACATTCACTATCAAGCTCCCCGATGGCAACCACGCGCTGGGACCGGCTGCGCTGTCTCTTGGTAGTCGGTTCAGCAGCCGCCAGCACCTCCTGCAAGCCCTGCGCCCGGCGATCTTCGAGTTGTCCCGCACGGCTAACGAACTGGTGCATGTCGGCTCCTGGGAAGGTGGAGACATCATTTATCTCGACAAAGTGGAACCGCCGTCTCGGACTATTCGCGTCTGGTCCGTGGTGGGACAGCGCGTCCCGCTTGCTTCCACTGCTTTGGGTCGCGCCCTGATCGCAGCGAGCCCGATCGACTACGACCAACTGCCTGCCTTCGTTCGCAACACCGCAACGACCGATCATCCCGTCTCCGCCGAGAGACTCCGAGAAGTTGTTGAGCACTGTCGGCAGAACGGCTATTCGTACGAGTATGAAGAGAATGAGCCTGGAATTGCCTGTATTGGGGTAGCGCTGCTGCACGCCGACACCGCGTTCGCTGCGGTTTCGATCACCGCTCCCGCCAACCGGATGACGCGTCAGCGCCAAGAAGAGCTGGCCAAGATGGTTCAGAGCGTCTTGCCCCCGCTGTTACCAGAGGGCGTCACGCTCTTCAAACCCTGATCAAGCGCTTGCTGCGCCCTACAACTGTGGGACCAGCCGACTCAGCTCAAGGAGAACCTCCCGGTCCACCTGTCAACCAGCCGTCAGCCACCACTGAATCAGCTCCTGAAATGAGGAGACCACCGCCAGAAGCGGCTCCGGTCGTGTCCACACTGGCCACGACGGGGTCTGTCAGGCAAACGGTGTAAGTGGCTCCAGTGCCCGTAAGGGCAGGAGGAGTCATCATGACCGAGAACACCATCAACACCCTCGAGAAGCACGTGGTGTCGGCCAGACTGGACGACGTGACCGAACCACCACCTCGAGTGCCGGAGGCGTCGGCCGACCTGAACCCAGATCAGAGGGAAGCGATCACACAGCTGGTCCGCCAGGCCAAGGACGCCGGGATCGCGTTGACCGGCCCGGATGGTCTGCTCAAAGCGTTCACCGCGCAGACTTGGTAGACGGGTTTCAGGTTGACTGCGCTCGGGCCAGTGCCGCTTCGAAGCATCGAGAAGCTGTTGCGCAGTAGATGGATCAGACAGGTCTGGACCTTACCCGGCCTTGATCCGGCTCTGGCGAAGCGCCTGGGCCGAGTTCGTGCCGTTCCTGGACTACGACCTCGAGATCCGCTAGGTCCTCTGCTCCACCAACGCGATCGAGTCGCTCAATGCTCGCCTCCGTAGGGCGGTGAGGGCCCGCGGGCACTTCCCGAACGAGCAGGCGCCGTTGAAGACCTTGTACCTGACGGTGAGATCCTTGGACCCCAAGGGCACCGGCCAGACCCGCTGGGGCATGCGCTGGAAGCCCGCCCTGAACCCGTTCGCCCTCACCTTCGCAGACCGCATTCCCGCGGCCAGCACCCACCACTAGAAACCGCCACTCACACCGAAAATCGGACAGTCCCGTCCAGAGTTGTGCAGCGTTTCTCTTTTCGGCGCTGAAGGCCTCGTGCGGGGTGCGGTCGGCACGTTCTCGGCAGGCCTTGTCAGGGAAGATTCATGGCGAGATCCGCTGACGCATTGCTGTCAAGGATGGCCGCGCTTGGTGAGGTTCTGGACGGAGTGCTGCACGGGAGCCCGCACCGGGGGTGGGGGGTGGGGCCGGGCTGATCACACCTTCAACGCTTCGGTGCAGATCACGTGCATATGCGGCCACAGCCGCTGGGGTTGTTCCTTCCGGGTTTCGGTGGGTGAGGTAGTCGACTACGGCGTGGCGTACTCGCTCGGCTGTTTCGAGGATCACGTCTTCAGGCCTGGATTGCCGTTGCCGGGCCGCGGATGCCGCCCACCCAGCGAGGTAGGTGAACGATGCGGTGGCCGTGTCGAGGCCGTAGTCAGCGGCCACGACATGGGCGAAACTCTCCGCTTCCACCTCCACCACCCCACGGCACCGCTGGACGTTGCCGCCAAGGGGGCGGTGCATCATCACATGGGCCGCCTCATGGGCCAGAACGGCCGCGGCATGCGCCGGCGGGAAACTGTCCAGCACCAGCACTTCCATAGAGTCGAATCGCGTGAGGCCCTCCGGGCCGCCAAGGTCTGGCGTGCTTGTCACAGTGAAACCGTTGGATTCGATGTAGCGGGCGAGGTCGTGCCACATCCCTTCCGGCGCCGCGCCCTGCAACACGGTCGATTCCTGGGGTGGGGATTGCGGGACGTCGGGGCCGTCAGTTTGGGTGACGTCGAACACCGGCATCGGCTTGAAACCATAGATCCCGAGGCGCGGGTTGCCCGCGTCGTCGAGGACAGGGTTACCAGCATCGTCGGTCAATTTGCGGGTCAAGGGCCCGAGGACGGAGATCGCTTTCTCGCCGCGGCGGACCTGACGGCCTGCCGCTTGCCACGCACGGTAGCCGGCGACCTGGGTCGCGTCGGGCTTCTGCGCCATGATTAGGATCTGGTTGCGTACCGAGTACTGGCGAAACCGCGAGATGAATGACAGCCACATCTGCCACCCGTCACTGGTCATCAACGCCGCAACGCCGTGCTGGAGTTGCTCCTGGAGTTCCTTGACCCGCTCCTCCCGCTGCTGGGCCACGCGGGCCTGCTGCGCAGCGGTGAGCTTCCGGCCATTCATCGGTCATCTCCGGCGAGGAATTCGGCGTGGTTGAGCAGCTCATCGGCCTCCGTCGGTTGGCCGGCTGCCAGGTGCTCTTCTGCCTGCAGCAAGAGCTGTTCGACGATCAGCGGCAGATCAGTGTTGAAGTCTTCGCCCGATGAGTTGTCCATGCCTCTATGAACCCCGCCTCGGTGATCTCACCGCGTCAGCCCGAGCCTCACCTTCCACAGCCTCGCTGATAGACACTCAACTGGCCGTACCCCCGCTAGTGGAGTGGCACACACCTCTTGCATTCCTGGAGCGGTGATCGCGCTGCCTGGATCGGGGGCGGGTTCTTGTGGGTGTGACGGCGTCTCTGCACAAGCTGACTGCGGGGTCGGGGTATGACTACCTGACCCGGCAGGTTGCTGCGCAGGATTCCACCGAGAAGGGGCACGCGTCGCTGACGAGTTACTACACGGAGAAGGGCGAGATCCCCGGCCGTTGGGTGGGCTCGGGTCTGGCCGGGTTGGGCGACGTAGCAACGGGGAG
The DNA here is from genome assembly GCF_014164735.1 of Tessaracoccus sp. MC1756. Lineage (NCBI taxonomy): Bacteria > Bacillati > Actinomycetota > Actinomycetes > Propionibacteriales > Propionibacteriaceae > Tessaracoccus > Tessaracoccus sp. MC1756. The sequence continues at coordinate 13,950 of NZ_JACJFZ010000009.1, forward strand.
TTTCGTTGACGAGACGCAGATGAGGGCACTCTTCGGCGCTGGGTATCACCCGAACATGGCTGCTCGGCTGGCGGCTCTCCCGGTGGGTGCCTCTCGCGAACAGATCCGCGACGCGGCCAGGTTGGGGACACCGTTCAAGGTCTACGAGGCTGCCTCCACCTTCCAGAAGGATGTGGCGGTCCGCTGCAGCCAATGGTCCAGTGCCAATGGGTTGCCGCGTGATGCGGTGGTGCCGGTGGATGTGCGGGCCGGGATCCGCAACGAGCTCGCCACCGCAGTTTTTCAGGAGCGGACGGGGCGGGTGCCATCGTCGTTGGAGTTGTCGACGGAGGTCGCGCGGCTGTCGCGGGACCCTACGACGGCGTGTGCGGGGTATGACGTGACGTTCACCCCGGTGAAGTCGGTCTCTGCGTTGTGGGCCGTGGCGCCGCAGTCGATGGCGGCAGCGATCGAGGCCGCCCACAGTGCCGCCGTCACCGACGCCCTGACCTATTTGGAGCAGCGCGTTCTGTACTCACGACGGGGCGCCGGCGGGGTCCGGCAGGTCGACGTCCGAGGGCTGATTGCGGCGTCGTTTACGCACCGGGACTCGCGGGCCGGGGACCCGAATCTGCACACACATGTGGCGATCGCGAACAAGGTTCAGGCCTTGGATGGGACGTGGTTGGCGATCGACGGAAGGCCGCTGTTCGCCGGGTTGGTCAGCGTCAGCGAGGTGTACAACACCCACCTCGAAGCCCACCTGACCCACACCCTCGGCCTCCAGTTCGCCGCCGGCGGTGAAGCAGTAGAGGGGAAGCGTTCGGTTAGGGAGATCATCGGCGTACCGATCGGGTTGTGTGAGGCGTGGTCGAGTCGGCGGGCAGCGATCGAAGCCCGCCAAGGCGAACTCGCCGTCGAGTTCCAACACCGCCATCTGCGCCCGCCGACCCCGGCTGAGGCCATCGCGCTGGCGCAGCAGGCGACCCTGGAGACCCGGCAGGCCAAGCACGAACCCCGGACCCTGGCAGAGCAACGCGACACCTGGATGAGGGAAGCCACTGCGGTCCTCGGCACCGGCGGAGTAGAACGGATGCTCGCGAACGTGCAGCAGGCGACCAGTCCTGAGATTCCCCTAGATCCTCGGTGGATTGCGCAGGCGGCGGCGGGGATTGTGGAGACGATGGGTCGCTCTCGTGCGTCGTGGAACGTGTGGCACCTCCACGCGGAAGCATCGCGTCAGGCACGCCGCCACGCCAGCACTCCGCAGCAGGCCGCGGACCTCACCGACCAGCTGTTGGTCGCCGCCACCAGTCGGTGTGTGGTGCTCGACGGATGGGCCGATCCGATCAGTGACCCCGCCGTGCTGCGACGCTCCGATGGTGAGTCGATGTACACCCACGTCGGCACCAGACGCTTCACCTCCCAGGCCGTCATCGACGCGGAACAACGCATCACCGACACCGCCTGGCGCATCGACGGCCGCGCCGCTACCGAGGCCGACGTGGCCCTTGCGCTGCTCCTTTCCACCGCCGAGGGTGTCGCTCTCAACGCCGGCCAGACCGCGCTCGTTCGAGAGATGACCACCAGCAAGCGCCGGGTCCAGGTCGCCCTGGCCGCTGCCGGGTCGGGGAAGACCACCGCCATGGCAGCACTCGCGCGGGCGTGGCGCGAGAGTGGCGGCGACGTCGTGGGACTGGCTCCCTCCGCGGTCGCCGCCAGCGTCCTGAAGGATCAGCTCGGTGACGCCACCACACTGGCCAAACTCGCCTTCGACCTCGACAACAACAGCCCTGGGGACATCGGTCCTGTCGGCCCGGACACGCTGGTGATCATCGACGAAGCGGGCATGGCCGACACCCCCACCCTCGCCACGATCATCGACCACGCCATCGAACGCGGCGCCTCCGTCCGGCTGATCGGTGACGATCAGCAGCTGGCTGCGGTGGGTGCCGGTGGGGTGCTCCGAGACCTCGTCACCACGCACGGGGCCGTGCACTTGACCACCATCATGCGGTTCACCGACCCAGCTCAAGCCGCAGCCTCCCTCGCGCTGCGCGAGGGCCGGCCCGAAGCCGTGGGCTACTACCTCGACCACGACCGCATCCACGCCGGCACCGATGAGACCGTCCTCCGCGACACGCTCAACAACTGGCTGATCGACCGCGCCAACGGTTTCGACTCCGTCATGCTCGCCGGCACCCGCCACAGCGTGGCCACCCTCAACCAGTGGGCCCGCGCCCACCGCCTCACCAGTAGCGGCCAGAACACCGCCGAGCTGCCAAGCGTCCTCCTTTCGGACGACAACCGGGCATCGATCGGCGACCTCATCGTCACCCGCCTCAACGACCGACGCCTCACCACCAGCAGCACCGACTGGGTCAAGAACGGTGACCACTGGACCATCACCGCCATCACCCCGGCCGGCGCCATCCACGCCAAGCATCGCGACAACGGACTCACCGTCGAACTGCCCTCGGCCTACGTCGCCAACCATGTCGAACTCGGCTACGCCGTGACCATCCACGGCGCCCAAGGCATCACCGTCGACACCACCCACACCGTCATCACCGGGACCGAGACCAGGCAGCAGCTCTACGTCGCGATGAGCCGCGGCCGTCACAGCAACCACACCTACATCCAGATCGTCGACGGCACCGACGAGAACGCACCCATCCATCCCGCCACGCTGCGGCCCACAACCGCCACCGACATCATTGAGGCCGTGCTGGCCCGCGACGGATCCGCCCGTTCCGCAGCCACCGAACAACGTCAGGCAACCGACCCCGCCGCCCGCCTCCGACATGCCGTCGCCCGCTACACCGACGCCCTTCACCTCGCTGCAGAACTCCACAACCCCACCTCCGCAGCCGAGCTGGACCGAGACGCCGACCACATCGTCGACGGGCTCACCGCAAGCCCGGCCTGGCCCACCCTGCGCGCACACCTGCTGCTTGCCGCCGACGACACCACCACGCCCGTGCAACTCCTTCGCAACGCGGTCGATCTCCGCGAAGTCGCCAGTGCCACAGACGCGGCAGCCGTCCTCACCTGGCGTCTCCCCACACAACCTCCAGGACCACTCCCCTGGCTCCCGGCCATCCCAGACGCCCTGATGAAGAAGGACCGCTGGGGTGCCTACCTGACGGCGCGCGCGGACCAGGTCGCCAGCTTCACCGACGAGGTCCGGACCGCGTCCGCGGCGATCTCGCAGCCAGCATGGGCGCTGCCAGGACACTCACTCAACCCGCACACCATCGCCGATATCGAAGTGTGGCGCGCCGCCGTCGGGGTCGAACCCGACGACCGCCGCCCCACCGGCCCACCCCAACTCGGCACCGCCGCCCGAGGCCACCAACTCGCCCTCCAGGAACGCCTCGCCACACCGACGGCCGTGTGGACCGACCTGCTGCGCGACATCCGCGACGACATCCCCGGCGACCCCTACGCCACCGCCTTGGCCCACCGCCTCTCAGCCCTCCACACCACAGGCGTTCCCATCACCGCCCTCCTCGCCGAAGCCGTCGCCGAAGCACCCCTCCCAGGCGAACACCCCGCCGCCGCCCTATGGTGGCGACTCACCCGACACCTCACCAACACACCAGCAGCAGTCGGCATACCCGCCTGGGAAGCAGAACTCCCCGGACTCATCGGAATCGAGGCAACCATCGACCTCGAAGCCAGCCCCTGGTGGCCACACCTCGCCACCGAGGTCACCACCGCACTCACCCACGACATTCCCCTCAACCAGATCATCACCCCCATCACCGATCTGTCCGGGTTCGACGACGCCTGCCAAGCCCTCCTCTGGCGGACCCACCAACTCACCGCAACACCGCCCAGCGAGGACGAGGAGCCGCCGCACCCTGACCAGATCCCACCAGAGGGAATCGAGCTAATCGACTGGTCCACCCGCAACCAAGAACTCGCCAGAGCCGCACGCCTCCGCCTCGCCACCGAGCCAGACTTCACCGCCCTCGAACTATCCATCGGCTTCGCCGAAATGGACCGGTGGGCCGACGAACCACACACCCAACAACGCCTCGAACAACTCCTCGAAGCAGCCACCACCTACTACCAACAGCAACTGCCCGGCAGCTGGAGCGCCAACTACCTCACCGAACGGTTCCGCACCGACCTCTCCGACGACCACCGTTTCCGGATCGGACACGCACCCGCCGGCTGGACGAACCTGGTCAGCGCACTGCGCAAACAGGGCTTCACAACGGGCGAGATGCTCGCCGTCGGCCTCGCCACCAACACCCGCACCGGCAACACCATCGACCGCTTCCGCAACCGCGCCATCATCCCCATCCACAACCAACACGGCATCGTCACCGGGTTCATCGGCCGACGCCACCCAGACGCAACGGATCAACAGGGACCCAAATACCTCAACAGCCCCGCGACAGCGGTGTTTCAGAAGCGACATCTCCTCTACGGCGCCGAACTCCGAACCCCCACCGCCATACCTGTGCTCGTTGAAGGCCCCATCGACGCCATCGCCGTCACCCTCGCCGGCGAAGGCACCTACATCGGCGTCGCACCCCTCGGCACCGCCCTCACCCCAGAACAAACACTCCTACTACGCAACCATCCGGCAACCCTCCTCGCCACCGACGCCGACCCGGCAGGCGACCACGCCGCTGAAAACGCGTTCTGGCTCCTGGCCCGACACCGCTTCGACCCCCACCGCGTCAACCTCCCCAAGGGCACCGACCCGGCCCAACTCCTCCACGACCACGGACCTCAACACCTGCGCCGGGTGCTTGCGAACACCGTGCCGCAGGCAGGCGCCATGATCCACGACCGCACGGAGCAGCCTGCCGGCCTCAGCGAAGATCGGCTGATCGAAATCACCGCCGCACGGTCTCCCCACCACTGGCCAGAGACCCTCCTCCTGCTGGACTCCCAGAGCGCTGAGCGCCTCGTCAGCCGAATCAACGCGTGGACTGGTGACCCCGGCAGGGCCAGTCAGACCGGGCAGGAACTCAGCCGCGCCTGGCGACGCCACGGAGCCGGCCAGCCCCCGTCCACAGGACCTACTCATTACCTCACCGCACATCGATTCATCCAGGACGACCCAAACTCGGGGAAATCCGTGCGCCGGTGGCCCACAGGAGCGCCGGACGTCCCCTAGCCGGGCAGGTCGCGAACCGGCCGATCCACGTCGCCCTCGCGGTGACTGTCGACGGGAACCGCGACATCCTGGGGTTGTGGGTCGGCGACCGCGGCGAGGGCGCCAAGTACGGGCAGCAGGTGCTGAACGAGATCAAGAACCGCGCCGTCACGGACGTGTTGATGCTGGTCTGCGACGGCCTGAAAGGCCTACCGGACTCAGTCGGGAACGCGTGGCCGAAAACGACTGTGCAGACCTATGTGGTGCACCTGATCCGCGGCTCGTTCCGCCACGCCGCCCGTCAGGACTGGGACAAGATCGCCCGCTCGCTGCGGCCGATCTACACCGCCGACACCGTCTCCGCGGCGGAGACCCGGTTCTCTGGAGTTCACCGAAGAATGGGGCACCCGCTATCCGGCGATCGTGAAGCTGTGGTCCGACGCGTGGGCCGAGTTCGTTCCGTTCCTGCAGTTCGACAAGGAGTGTCGACGGCGCTCGAAAAGTAGACAGTTTCGGCGCCTTTGGTATCCAGCGGTGGTTGCAGCGGGGACGATCGCGAAGGGGTTCTCGCATGTCATCTCGTCGGTTAAGGAAGGGGCCGGGGCGTCGGCCTAAGTCACTGACCCGCAAACGGTTCGTGGAACTGCTGGCGGCAGGCTGGTCGCTGTCTGCCGCAGCCCGGGAGGTGGGTGTATCGCGCTCCGCGGCGAACACGTGGAGAAACTGCGGGTAGTAGAGCCCCCTAGAGTGGTGTAGCTCCCACAGTGGCCGTGGCCGTCGATGACGGCAGGGCGGTCACCGTGGGATCCTTCGAGTTCACCTACCAAAGCTCTCTCAAAGGAAATCAACCACGATGA